>NZ_JACHJJ010000006.1 GCF_014203605.1 Thiemannella venezuelensis
ACGGCCGCCCACCCCCGGTCGAAGTCACTCGGAGATCATCCCACGGGCGGGGTCATGCGCAGGCCATGCACGAAGACGGAACCTGAACAGTCACCGTCTTGCGGTTAGTTCGTTCCGCTAGGATGGCAATCCATGGATGGACCTATTTTTTGCGAGCCTCACGTGGTCGACAGAGGAAACAGTGGTGTGGCCCAAACTGAACGCATCAGGGATGTGCTGTCCGTTGGGATCGCCGTCGGTGTCTTGATGTGGGGTGCTGTGGGCGTGTGGACAGCTTTCACAGTGGGAAACTACCCTTGGAATAAATGGGTGCCGTTCGCTAACGGGGCGAGTAAGGGTGTAGTGCTCGGCATGCTCGCTGCCGTTGGCGTCGCCATTCTCCTGGGAGATGGCTCCCGAGTCGGGTGGCGATGGGCCGTATTTATCAGCGCATTGATCGGCGGTGGCCTGCTAGGTACGGTCAGGGACCTCCTTGGTCCACCGACACCTGCGGTGTACTTTAAGGAGCCGATCTCAGATGAGCGATGGTACGGGCCGGTGATGCTGCTGCACTGGACCGGCAAAGTAATGCTGCCTGCTGCTGTGTGCGCTACAGTTCTGACTCTGCTCGTAGCGCGCCCTTATCGGAGGGGGCAGTCGGTCATGGCCAGCGCGGCACTCGTTCTTGCAGGTGCCATGCTGCTTCTGCTGCCGGTGATCGCCTCTATGCTCGCGCCTGAAATTCAGGGCAATGGCGAGCATACCAATGAAGGTATCGAAGCAGGCATACGCTGCTGGATCGTCGGGGCACCTGTACTGTTCGTCGGCATACTGCGGACATCCTTTCTCTGGGCTGGTCAACGCACTCAAACATGACCAAGTTCTGGTTGCCGGGTTGAGGGACCTACTCTGATCACAAGGAACGTGAGTGGTTACGGATCTCTTCCTCTCGTGATGAGGGTAAAATTGGCTATTTCGAAGCCCTGAGGAAAGCCTGCCATTCAGATGGGGTGAAGTAGAGGACTGGGCCGATGGGGTTTTTGCTGTCGCGAAGGGCGTAGGTGGCGTCTGGTTTGTGGGTGGGCCGCGGGGTGGTGGGGGCGAGTTCGGCCACCTCGACGCAGTCGCCGCCGTTGTTGCCGCTGAGGCTGGACTTACGCCACGTGAGGTCGTTCAGGTCCATCGCTGCTCTGCCGTTCTCTCGATGAGGGCCGCCGACATGCTGACCGGCAGCGCCTCCATTCGGATGGCGTCGAACAACCGCGCGGCCTCGGCCACCTCGGACGGATCGCCCGTGGTGATGCCGTGCACGGCTGTCTCGAAATACGCTACCTCGCTGCGGTCCTCGGCAGTGGCGATCGCGAAACCGGCCAGCAGGCCGATCCGCACGCAGGACAGCGGAAGCACCTGCACGCTGACCGACGGGCCGCTGATCTCCAGCAGGTGCTCCAACTGCCCGCGCATGGTCTCCCGGCTACCGACCTGGCGGTGCAGCACGGACTCATCGATCTGGTGACCAACGCCCTGCTGCACGGCACCGGCGACGACCGGGGCGAGCGGGTGACCATCCGCATGGTCGTGCACCGCGAAGCCGGGAACCTGGTGGTCGAGGTCTACGACGGCAGCATCTTCTTTCCCGTCGTCACGGCGCCCGCCGACACCGCCGAGTCCGGCCGCGGCCTGGCCCTGATCCAGATCCTCGCGGCCAACTGGGGCTACTCCCGCACGCCGTACGGCAAGTCCGTCTTCTTCGAACTCCCCGCCTGGCCCTGAACTCGGTCGCCCGCCGGAAGCCCGCACGCCCCGGCCTCCCGCATGACCAGGGCGATCTCTGCCGGAAACCGCCTGCCCTCTATGTGGTGCAGTTCACAGAACTATACTTCCGGGAAGTATAGTTCTGTATCTTTGAGTGATCAAGGGAGCCCGATGGCGAGCAAGCCGGCACGGATCTTCGACCGGGTGCGGGAGTGGCAGGGGCTCGCCGCGTTCGTCTCGGTGCCGCCCTCCGCGGTCCCCGGCGGCGCCTCCCTCGGCGTGGTCAGCGGTCGCCGCAGGCAGGGCAAGAGCTTCCTCCTCCAGGCGCTGGCCGAGGAGATGGGCGGGCTGTACTTCGCCGCCACCGAGGCCACCGAGGCGGAATCCCTCCGACTCTTCGCCGACGCCCTCACCCGGCACACCCGGGAGGTCCCGGAGCACCCCTTCCGGGACTGGAACGACGCGATCGGCCACCTGTTCCGCAGCTTCCGCGGCCGGCCGCTCCCCGTGGTCATCGACGAGTTCCCCTTCCTGTCCCGTGTCACCTCCGGCCTGCCCTCGATCATTCAGCGGGAGCTGGGGCCGGGCGGCAGCGGCAGGGAGAGCGATCTGCGGCTGCTGCTCTGCGGCTCGGCCATGTCCGTGATGGGCGGCCTCCTGGCCGGTCAGGCGCCCCTGCGGGGACGGGCCGGCCTTGAACTCGTCATCCGCCCCTTCCGCTACCGGGACGCCGCCGAGTTCTGGGGCATCACGGACCCGCGCCTGGCCGTCCTGGTCCACGCGATCGTCGGCGGCACCCCCGCCTACCGGCACGAGTTCACCCAAGGGGACGTGCCCGCCGACCTCGACGACTTCGACTCCTGGGTGGTCAGGACCGTCCTCAACCCGCAGAAGCCGCTCTTCCGCGAGGCGCGCTACCTTCTGGCCGAGGAGCCGGACATCCGCGACCCCGCCCTCTACCACTCGGTGCTGGCCGCCATCGCGAGCGGCAACACGACCAACGGCGGGATCGCGGACTACGTCGGCCGCACGTCCGACCAGCTCACCCACCCGCTCAACGTGCTCCAGGACTGCGGCCTGGTCGTCCGGGAGCCCGACCTCTTCCGCTCCGGCCGCTCCCGCTACCGCATCGTCGAACCGCTGATCACCTTCTATGAGGCGATCATGCGCCGCCGCTGGTCGGAGCTGGAGATCTACCGGGCGGAGAGCGTCTGGCGCTCGGCCCGCCCGGCCTTCCTGTCCCAGGTCGCCGGTCCGCACTTCGAGGCGCTGTGCCGGGACTTCGCCCGCGACGCCGACGAGAACCTGTACGGGGACTTCCCCTCCGAGGTCGGCTCCGGAGTGGTCGGCGACCCGGCCAACCGCACCCGGATCGAGATCGACGTGGTCGTTCTGGCCGCCCAGGAGCCGGGCCGCCCCCGCCGGGTCCTCTCCCTGGGCGAGGCCAAGTGGGGCGAGACCATGAACGGCCACCACGTCGAACGCCTGGCGCGGGCCCGCGACCTTCTCGCAGGCAAGGGCTACGACACCCGCGAGACGGTCCTGGCCTGCTATAGCGGCTCAGGCTTCACCGACGACCTGCAGACGGCCGCGGTAGAAAACGATCGCCTTCGCCTGATCAGCCTGGACTCTCTCTACGGGGATGGCTGACAGGGGTGTCCAGCGGTCCATCCGAACTCAGCCAAAATCAAGATCATTAGCTGTAAGAGTTGTACAATCCTGGGTATGAGTGAGATGCCGATCAGTGAGGCCCGCGAGCACCTTGGCGAGGTGGTCGGGCGGGCGCGTTACGCCAAGGAAGAGACTGTTCTCACCCACTATGGGCAACCGGTCGCCGTAGTGATCTCCATTGAGAAGTATCAGAAGCTCACCAAGGGTAACGACGAGGTCCCCGAATACCAGCTACCTGCCGAGATCATGGCCCAGATCGAAGAAGGACGCCGCCACCCCGAACGTCAGCGTCCCAGGCCACCCCGCGCTTCACGGAGGACCACTGACTGATGGCCGATGTCAGGTTCGACTCCGAACCCTACGTCGTCTATACCGAGCTGGAAAAACGTGTCAGCTCCGACCTGCTGGCAGGTATCGACGACGCCTTGGACCTGTTGGAGGAGGATCCCGGAGATGCACGTGTCCGTCGCCGCTCCTTCCGCGACGGTCTGTGGGGCATCCCGGTCCGCGACCGTATCGACGACTGGCTGATCGTCTGGGAATTCCACGACACCATGCCGGATGCCGTTGTGATCCGCTACTTGGGAACCGATCCCTTCGCGTGACCCGAAAAAGAGACTGATCCGGGTCACGCGCTCTCGGATGGTTCGGCGGACAGTTCGGGAACCAGACACCGCGACCTGTCGCCGTGAGAGGAGGGGAATCCTTGAACAAGGACGAACTGCGCACTTCTGCCTCGGGTGGCGTGCCGGTCACGGACGACCTGGTCGATCGCCTCGCCGAAGAGGCGGAGGCGGGTTATGACGTCGAAGTGCTCCGCAGCCGGGGAGGGCGGTGGGCCATCGGCTCGGCCGACAGGTGACTGTCGATGTACTCCTGGTTGCGCTGTCCGGCGGCGGCGACGGCTTCCTCTCCACCGGAACGCTCGACAAGGTCAGCACGAATGTCCGACCACTTCGGGAAGTCCGTCATCATCCCGCCTCCTTGGTCTCTTCCCTGGACTGGAGCTGGACGGCGCGAAGCCCGGGCTCCCGTCGTCCGGCGGTCCACCCGGGCTCACTTCCATTCCCCCCATCAGGAGGCGGCGCATTCACCGTATCCATGTCGTCGCGGCCTGTCACCTGAAATCCGGTCACCCGCCTGGTCGGGCCGTTCGGCGACCACCCTGACTCCCCGCGCACGCCGTACGGCAAGCCGGTCGTCTGCGCACCCTGTCGCCCTATCGGCCCCGTGTGTCACCATTCGTGAGTGATCAAGCTGGAGGTGCTGCGGCCCCCGACGGAGAAGCGACTCCCGGAGCGGATGGTCTTCGCGGGCCTGGCCGGGCTGGTCGCGGTGCCGGTCGCCTTCGTCGCGGCGGCGGCCCTGATATCCGCCTTCTTCCTCGACCCCGAACGGTGCGGGCACTTCGGATGACGGTGCCTGGTGCGAACAGAGCGGCCCTGTCGGGCCGGCCTTCCCCGGTGAGGTGGCTCGCTGTATGCGCGGTGCTCTTTCTCGTGACCGCCTGCTCCCCGGAGAGGGGAGGGATGACAGGGGTCTCGGTCGACGATGAGGGGCGGCTGCTGACCAATGTCGCCTGGTGCGGCGCGGCGCCCGACGGCCTTTCCGTCCACAGGGTTCCCGAGGCCGGGGTGCTGATCGCTGACGCGGAGTACGTGTCTCCTCCCCTCCGGGGTGGATTCGCTTCGGTGAGTCTCGAAGCCCCCGCCGACGGCTGGAGGATCTCCTTCGGGGATCCCGGACTGGATCCCGGCCAGACCTACAGCGTGTCCGTGTGGTCGAAGGCGAACAGCAGGACGTTCGGCTCGGTGAAGTTCACCCCGGATGCGATCCGGAGGATGCGGCCGGGACTCATACTGATCCGGCAGCACGACGAGAAGACCGGTGACGAAGTGGACGTCGTGCTGGGCCGGGCGGACTTCGTGGCCCAGGCCCAGCAGGACTGCGTCCGCTGACGGCGCCGGAAAAGCGGGGTCACGCGTGCACGCCGTACGGCGCGGGCCTATTCGATCTCGTCGGTGGTCAGCAGGGTCTCCGGGACCGGGGTCCGGCGCAGCCAGAGGGTGCCCAGCGGCGGGACGCGCAGGGCGGCGGAGTACGGCAGGCCGTGGTGCGGCTCCTCGACGGCCTCCACGGTGCCCATGTTGCCCACGCCGCTGCCGGCGTAGTCGTAGGCGTCGGTGTTGACGATCTCCTCCCACGCGCCCGGGAAGGGCAGCCCCAGGCGGTAGTCCTCGTGCGGGCCGCCGGAGAAGTTGGCCACGCAGGCCAGGGTCGAGCCGTCGGGGGCCTGCCGCAGGAAGGAGAAGACGTTCCCCGGCGCGTCGTCGGCGTCGATCCAGCGGAAGCCCTCGGGGGAGTTGTCGACCCTCCACAGCGCGGGCGTCTCCCGGTAGACCCGGTTGAGGTCGCGCACCAGCCTCTGCACGCCCTTGTGCCCGTCGAAGTCGAGCACCCACCAGTCGAGGCCGCGCTCCTCCGACCACTCCGAGCCCTGGCCGAACTCCCCGCCCATGAACAGCAGCTGCTTGCCGGGGTGCGCCCACATGAAGGCGTACAGCGCGCGCAGGTTGGCGAAGCGCTGCCACTCGTCGCCGGGCATCTTGCCCAGCAGCGAGCCCTTGCCGTGCACCACCTCGTCGTGCGAGAGCGGCAGCACGAAGTTCTCGGAGTAGGCGTACATCAGGGAGAACGTCATCTGGTGGTGGTGGTACTGCCGGAAGACCGGCTCGTGCTTGAGGTACGCGAGCGTGTCGTGCATCCAGCCCATGTTCCACTTGAACCCGAAGCCGAGGCCGCCCAGGTAGGCGGGCCTCGACACTCCCGGCCAGGCGGTCGACTCCTCGGCGATCGTGACGATGCCCGGGGCCTCGCGGTAGCAGACGGCGTTCATCTCCTTGAGGAACTCCACCGCGTCCAGGTTCTCCCGCCCGCCGTACTGGTTGGGCGTCCACTCGCCCTCGCGCCGCGAGTAGTCGAGGTAGAGCATCGAGGCGACCGCGTCCACCCGCAGGCCGTCGATGTGGAACTCCTTCAGCCAGTACAGCGCGTTGGCGACCAGGAAGTTGCGCACCTCCCGGCGGCCGAAGTCGAAGATGTAGGTGCCCCACTCCGGGTGCTCGCCGCGCGCCGGGTCGGCGTGCTCGTACAGCGGGGTGCCGTCGAAGCGGGCCAGTGCCCAGTCGTCCATCGGGAAGTGCGCGGGCACCCAGTCGAGCAGCACCCCGATCCCGGCCTCGTGCAGCTTGTCGACGAGGTGGCGGAACTCGTCGGGCGAGCCGAACCGGGCCGTCGGCGCGTAGTAGGACGTCACCTGGTAGCCCCACGAGCCGCCGAACGGGTGCTCGGCCACCGGGAGCAGCTCCACGTGGGTGAAGCCCATGTCCCGGACGTAGTCCACCAGCTCGGTCGAGAGCTCCCGGTAGGACAGGCCGGGCCGCCAGGAGGCCAGGTGCACCTCGTAGACGCTCATCGGCTCCTCCAGGGCCCGGCGCTGCGGGCGCTCCCGCATCCACGCCGCGTCCTGCCAGCCGTACACCGAGCGCTCGATCACCGACGCGGTCGCGGGCGGGACCTCGGTACGGCGGGCCATCGGGTCGGCCTTGTCCCGCCAGACGCCGTCGGAGCCGAGGATCGCGAACTTGTAGCGGTCGCCCTCCGACAGCCCGGGCACGAACAGCTCCCACACCCCGGAGCGGCCCAGCGAGCGCATCGGGTGGCCGGTCCCGTCCCAGTGGTTGAAGTCGCCGACGACCCGGACCCCGCGGGCGTTCGGCGCCCAGACGGTGAAGGCGGTGCCCTCGACGTCCTCGTGGCGCATGACCCGCGCGCCCAGCGCCTCCCAGAGCCGCTCGTGCCGCCCCTCGCCGATCAGGTGCAGGTCCACCTCGCCCAGCGTGGGCCAGTGCCGGTAGGGGTCGGCGGTCTCGTACGGCTCACCGCCCGCGTAGACGACCCGGAGCCGGTAGTCGGGGGTCTTGTCGAGGCCGGGGATCGTCACCGCGAACACCCCGTGGGCCACGTGCTCCATGTCGTGGGCCTCGTCGCCCACGACCACCTGCACCCGTTCCGCCAGCGGCCGCAGCGCCCTGAAGGTCACGCCGCCGGGCCCCGGATGCGCGCCGAGGATCGAGTGGGGATCGTGGTGGGCTCCGCCCGCCAGCCGGTCGAGATCCAGGTCCAGGTGCACGCTCATGGGTGAGTCCACTCCCGTAAGTCGGATATCCCCTAACCCTGCCCGCTTGTGGGCGTTCAACCCACGCGATTCGGGGCATGCCAGGAAAGATCTTTGCACCGGCTTCGGTACACCGTCCCGGGAAGGGGGAGATCACCGTGCCCGGGAGCGGAGGTGAGGGTTCTCCGCCGTCACGTCGCGCGGGGTGATGCGGAAGCCCTGCCAGTGGACCGGCATGGGGTCGGCGTCCTCGTCGCGGGCGACGTGGTGGTAGCTCACGTTGACCCAGAGCACGGGGTCGGTGAGCCGCTCGGAGCCGGCGTAGCGGTCGACGCTCGGCGCGCAGTCCGGGGAGGGGTTGTTGGTCGCCAGCCGCTCGCACGCGCGGTACTGGCTCACGTAGAGGTCGGCCCTGGTGAACGCCTCGTCCCGCGGCCCGCGGTACTGCGCGCTGGCGGAGTTGTTGATCTCCCAGGAGACCGGGTGCCCGTCGGCGTTGCGGCTCTCGGTGTCGACCACCCGCCACCACCGGGTCCGGCCGTTGACCGCCCTGGTCTCCTTGGTGAACCTCGTGCGGACGAGCGTGCGCGCGGCCGTGCCGGAGCCGGTGAAGTCGTACTGCTCGACGACGTCGTTCTCCCTGCCGTCGACGTCGAAGTCCAGCCGCCAGAAGATGTTGTGGCTGTGGCTCTGCTCGACGTGGCTGCCGCCCGTCCCGGTCGGCCAGCCGTGCCCGGTCTCGGCGGTGAAGCCGGACAGGGAGCCGGTCGCGCCCACGCGCGGGGTGATCGCGCCGTCGTCGGAGAACGCCCACTCGACCAGGTAGGTGTACCAGCCCACCTGGAAGGCGGAGTAGACCGCCAGGTCGTGGCCCTGGGCGGAGAGCGCCGGCTCCTCGAAGCGGGACTTCAGGTAGGCGTGGCCGCGCGGCCGGGTGGTGACGCAGACGTACTGCCCGCGGCGCTGCCCGCCGGGGCAGTCGGCGGACTGCAGCGGGACGGCGATCTCGCCGAGGGTGCCGATGTCGTGGAAGCGGGGCTCGCCGCTGTCGTAGGGCACGTGGATCTGGGCCAGGGCGGTGCTGCGCAGCACGGAGGTCTCGCGCCCGCCGGCCGGCGTGTAGGCGACGTCGGTGAGGGTGAGCCCCTCGATGGTCCGCATCTCCCAGCAGAGCCGCCAGCGCGCGCCGTTCGGCAGCCTGCGGTCGACGAGGTACGGCGCGCCGCACGCGGGGCGGGCCGGGGCCGTGCGGGAGGCGGGAGCCGTACGGGGCGGGACCGCGCGGGCGGGGACGGTGCCCGCCGGGGCGGTGCCGGTGCCGGAGGGGACTTCACGGGCCTCACGGGCCTCGCGGGCCTCGCGGGTCTCACGGCCGGCGGTGGCGCCGCCGGCGGCCGGGACGCCCGCCAGGCCGGCGGCCAGCGCGAGGAGGAGAAGGGTCAGGGGGAGCCGCACGGTCACCATTCCAGGGCGATGATCTTCTTGGCGGACAGGTCGACGGCGATCCGGGTGGTGTCCAGCCACGTCCCGTCCGGAAGCCGGGCGAAGAGCCGCACGCAGCGGTGGGTGCGGCAGGCCGCCGCGGCCGCGCCGTGCCGCCGCGGCGTGTAGACCAGTGCCCGCAGGCCCAGGTCGGAGGCCGAGCGCAGGGGCCTGCCCGCGGCCTCGGCGTAGGCGGCCCGGATCCGCTTCCCGTGCCCGGGGTCGGCCAGCAGCAGCTCCGCGGCCCTGGCCTCCTCCGTCCTGGACGGGGGAGGCCGCACGCCCCGGCCCGCGCTCTCGGCCACGACCTCGCCCCGGCCGAGGTCCACGGTCCGCACGATGAGCCGGTCGGTGCCGTAGTCGTAGATGTAGGCGTCGGCGCGGCGCAGGTGGGCGGCGGCCTTGTCGTCGTCGCGCTCGACGTAGAGGAGTTCGACCCGCCCGGTCGACATGCGCGTGCGCAGCGTGGCGGAGGCGATCTCGCCCGCCCGCGCGATCTCGTCGCCGGTCAGCGGGTCTCCCGGGGCCGGTGGCCGGAGGGCGGAGCGGGCGGCCTGCGGCCCCTGGTCGCCGGCGGCCAGGAGGAGCGATCCCGCCAGGGCGAGCACTCCCATGCCCGCGAGCGCCACCGCGGTCCGGCCTCGCCCCATGACGGCTCCTTTACTCGTCGCGTACTTTCGTATGCGAAGAGTAATGGTTTCCGTGATGATGGGCGGGGTGAATTCAGTGGCCGAAGGCGGCGAGCGGGATGGGGAGCCAGGAGGGGCGGTTGCGCGCCTCGTAGACCACCTCGTAGACGGCCTTGGCCAGTTCCAGGGAGCGGAGCAGGACGGCGTCCTCGCCGCGCAGCCGCCCGCCGCCCGCCGAGTAGCCGGCCAGGAACGACGAGCGGTTGAGCTCGGCCCACTCGACCGCCCGCGGGAGCAGGTCCTCGGCCGCGTCGTGGTCGGCCAGCAGGTGCCGGGCGGCGTAGTCGAACGAGCGGAGCATCCCGGCCACGTCGCGCAGCGGAGAGCTCAGCGCGCGGCGCTCGGCCAGCGGCTGGCCCGGCTCGCCCTCGAAGTCGAGCACGATCCAGTCGGTGGGGGTGCGCATCACCTGGCCGAGGTGGTAGTCGCCGTGCACCCGCTGGACCGGGACGTCGTGGGCCACGGCGGCCACCCGCCGGTAGGCCTCCTCGGCGACGTGGGCGTGCTCGGCCAGCTCGGGGACCTCGGCGACGGCCTGCTCCAGCTTGCGGCGCTGGTCGTCGACCATGCGCCTGACCTCGGCCGCGTCCATCACGCCGGTCGGGAAGGCGGCGGCCATCTCGTGGTGGACCTCGGCGGTGGCCGTGCCGAGCCGGAAGGACTCGGCGCTGAAGTCGCCGCCCGCGTCGGAGGCCGACTCCTCCATGGAGGCGTACAGGTCGCGCACGCTCGCCAGTGCCAGCGCCCAGCCGTCGTTGGCGTTGGAGAGGAACTCCTGGGTCATCGCGAGCGTGGTGGGCTCGCCGTCGAGGTCGGTCTCGATCCAGCCGTACGGCTGCGCGATGTGCGCCGCCTTGCGCAGCGCCAGCGCGTTGACGATCTCCAGTTCGGGGTTGACGCCCGGGATCAGGCGGCGGAACAGCTTGCAGATGTAGGTCTCGCCGTACACCAGGGAGGTGTTGGACTGCTCGGCGCCGAGCACCAGGCTCCGCGGCGAGCTGTCGATGTGCACGCCCTCCAGGTGGCGGAAGCGCAGCGGGCCGATGTCGCGCCCGTCGGACATCGCCTCCAGCAGCACGCCGGTCAGGTCGGCGTCGTGGGCGGCGTCGTAGAGGCCGTCGCCGATCTGCGCGTGCCGGAGCCTGTCGGGCAGGTCGCTTTCGCAGCAGCCGAGCAGGATCTGGTAGCGGTCCCGGGCGCCGTTCTGGCGGACCGAGACGATGAGGTGGCGCAGGCCGGGGGCGAGTTCGACGTCGGAGTCGACGGCGAGCCCGTCGATCGGACGCCCCTTACCGGCGAACCAGCGCTGGTGCGTCATCCATCCGGTAAGGAGCTCCGTCAACATGGCCTACGCCTCCTGAGTCGCGGGTGGCAGGGTGAACCAGTAGAACCCATGCCCAGGAAGCGTCAAAAGATACGGAAGTTCGCCAATCGGCGGAAACGGGACCCCACCCATGGTCTCCACCGGGACCGAGCCCTCGAAGCGGCGCAGGTCCAGCTCGACCGGCTGGGGGAAGCGGGAGAGGTTGTTGACGCAGAGCATCCGGTCGTTGCCGAGCTCGCGCACGTACGCCAGCACGCTGGGGTTGGAGGAGTTCAGCTCGGCGAAGTCGCCGAGGCCGAAGACCGGGTGGCGCTTGCGGATCTCGATCATCCGCTTGGTCCAGTGCAGCAGGGAGCCGCTGCTCTTCTGCTGCGCCTCCACGTTGATCGCCTGGTAGCCGTAGATCGGGTCCATGATGACCGGCAGGTAGAGCCGGCCCGGGTCGCAGTCGGAGAACCCGGCGTTGCGGTCGGGGCTCCACTGCATCGGGGTCCGCACGCCGTCGCGGTCGCCGAGCCAGATGTTGTCGCCCATGCCGATCTCGTCGCCGTAGTAGAGCACGGGGGAGCCGGGCAGGGAGAGCAGCAGCGCGGTGAACAGCTCGATCTGGTTGCGGTCGTTCTCCAGCAGCGGCGCCAGGCGGCGCCGGATGCCCACGTTGGCGCGCATCCGGGGGTCCTTGGCGTACTCGGAGTACATGTAGTCGCGCTCGTCGTCGGTCACCATCTCGAGCGTGAGCTCGTCGTGGTTGCGCAGGAAGATGCCCCACTGGCAGTGCTCGGGGATCTTCGGCGTCTGGGCCAGGATCTCCGAGATCGGGTAGCGCGACTCCCTGCGCACGGCCATGAAGATGCGCGGCATGAGCGGGAAGTGGAAGGCCATGTGGCACTCGTCGCCCCCGGTGGCGGGGTCGCCGAAGTACTCGACCACGTCGGCCGGCCACTGGTTGGCCTCTGCCAGCAGCACCCGGTCCGGGTAGAGCCGGTCCACCTCGGCCCGGACCCGCTTGAGGTACTCGTGGGTCCGGGGGAGGTTCTCGCAGTTGGTGCCCTCGGCCTCGAACAGGTAGGGGATGGCGTCCATCCGGAACCCGTCGATGCCCAGGTCCAGCCAGAAGCGCAGCACCTCCAGCATCGCGTTCTGCACGTCCGGGTTCTCGTAGTTGAGGTCCGGCTGGTGGTGGAAGAAGCGGTGCCAGTAGTACTGCTGGCGCACCGGGTCGTAGGTCCAGTTGGACGTCTCGGTGTCGATGAAGATGATCCGGGCGTCCTTGTACTGCTCGTCGGTGTCGCTCCACACGTAGAAGTCGCCGAACGGGCCCTCGGGGTCGTGCCGGGAGGCCTGGAACCAGGGGTGGGCGTCGCTGGTGTGGTTCATCACCAGGTCGGCGATGACGCGCATGCCCCGCTTGTGGGCCTCGTCGACCAGCTTGACGAAGTCTCCCAGGTCGCCGAAGTCGGGCAGGATCTTCATGAAGTCCGCGATGTCGTAGCCGCCGTCGCGCAGCGGGGACTCGTACAGCGGCAGCAGCCACAGGCAGTCCACACCCAGCCACTGGAGGTAGTCCAGCTTCTGGATGAGGCCGCGGATGTCTCCGGTGCCGTCTCCGTTGGAGTCGGCGAATCCCCGGATCAGCACCTCGTAGAAGACCGCGCGCTTGAACCAGTAGGGATCGCGCGGCTCCTCCTCGTCGAAGGTGTTCGGAATGGGCTCGGACAAATGACTCACGTAGGACTCCCCGCTGCTCTGCCGTATCACGCCCGGCCGGCCTACCTGTGGCCCGCCGCCGGGCGCAGGGTGAGGATGTGCGCCGGGTGGATGTGGGGATCGAGGCGCACGTAGTTCGACTGCCGCCAGCGGTACGACTCGCCGGAGAGCTCGTCGTCGACGACGAACTCGGCATGCCAGTCGAGACCGAGGGCGGGCATGTCCAGGGACACCGTCGCCTCGTGGGTGTGGTGCGGATCGAGATTGACGACTGCCAGAACGACGTCGCCCAGGCCGTGCCGTCGTGAGGCCGTGTCGTGGGAGCCCGGGAGCCGCTTGGAGAAGCAGACGAGATCCGGGTGGTCGACGCTGTGGAACCGTAGATTACGCAATTCCTGCAGGGCCGGGTGGGCTCTTCGGAACAAATTCAGCTGCGTGATGAACGGCGCCAGGCTTCGCCCTTCTCGTTCCGCTTCATCCCAATTACGCGGTCTATACTGATATTTTTCGCTATCAAGGTATTCTTCACTGCCGGGACGGACCGGGACGTTCTCCGCGAGCTCGTAGCCTGCGTACACGCCCCAGGTGGGCGCGGCCAGTGCCGCGAGGACCGCTCTGATGCGGAATGCCGGAACACCCCCGTGCTGAAGGTATTCGTGAAGAATGTCCGGAGTGTTAACGAACACGTTCGGCCGCATGAAATGCGAGGTCTCGTGGGAGAGCTCGCTGAGATAGCTCTCGACGTCGCTCTTGGAGTTCTTCCACGTGTAGTACGTGTACGACTGGTGGAACCCGACCTTCGCCAGCGCCTGCATCATCGCCGGCCGGGTGAACGCCTCCGCCAGGAACAGCACGTCGGGGTCGGTGGTGTGGACGTCGGCCAGCAGCCGCTCCCAGAACGCCACCGGCTTGGTGTGCGGGTTGTCCACCCGGAAGATCCGCACGCCGTGGTCCATCCACACCTTCACCACCCGCTTGACCTCGGCGTAGATGCCCTCCGGGTCGTTGTCGAAGTTGAGCGGGTAGATGTCCTGGTACTTCTTCGGCGGGTTCTCCGCGTACGCGATCGAGCCGTCGGCGCGGATGTTGAACCACTCCGGGTGGTCCCTGACCCACGGATGGTCGGGCGAGCACTGCAGGGCCAGGTCGAGGGCGATCTCCATGCCGAGCTCGCGGGCCCGGCCCACGAAGGCGTCGAAGTCCTCGAAGGTGCCGAGGTCGGGGTGGATCGCGTCGTGCCCGCCCTCCTCGGAGCCGATCGCCCACGGCGAGCCCGGGTCGTACGGCTCGGGCGTCAGCGTGTTGTTGCGCCCCTTGCGGAAGCTGTGCCCGATCGGGTGGATCGGCGGCAGGTAGACGACGTCGAAACCCATCCTCGCCACGGCGGGCAGCCGCTCGGTCGCGGTCCTGAAGGTCCCCGACTTCGGGGCGGCGTCCCGCTCGACGATCGCCCCCTCGGAACGGGGGAAGAACTCGTACCAGGACCCGAACAGCGCCCGGCGCCGGTGGACCACGACCGCGTGCCGGGGCGACTTCGTCACCAGGTCGCGCAGCGGGTGCGCGCGCAGCAGCTCGGCCGTCTCCGGGAGCTGCGCCACGGCGAACCGGGCCCGCGGGTCGATGGCCTCGTCGCGCAGCCGGGCCGCCACCGCCTGGAGCGCCGCCCGGTGCCCGCACGCGCCGTTGCCGTTGCGGTGCCCGTTGCCGTTACCGCCGCCGTTGCGGTGGCCGGCGCCGCCCGAGTGCCCGGTGCTCTCGCTCGCGTGCGAGCCGTTCCCGCCCGGCTCGTCCTCGTCGGCCTCGCCGTACCTGGCCGCGCAGTCGGCGGGCCGTACGGCCTTCGCCGCGCGCTCGAAGAGCCTGGCGCCCTCCTCGCACATCAGGTCGGCGTCCATGCCCCGCGGGATCTTGATGCCCGCGTCGTGCATCCAGGTGGCCACGGGATCGCTCCACGCCTCGACGCGGAAGTTCCAGGTGCCCTCGGTGGGCAGCGTCACCTCCACGCCCCAGCGGTCGGTTCCGGGGGCCAGCTCGTGCATGCGCAGCAGCGGCCCGCGCACGCCGTCCGGGCCGATCAGCACGGCGCCGGCGGCCACCGCGTCGTGTCCCTCGCGGAACACGACGGCGGTGATCTCGAAGGTCTCACCCGCTGCGGCCTTGGCGGGCCGGCGCCCGCCCTCGACGGTGGGGTGAATGTCCTGGATAGGGATTCGTCCGATCATCGCGTCTCACGGTAGCGACGGCACACCCGGTACCGCCGGGAGGTTTCGGGCAAGAAAGACCCTTGCTTCTTCAAGCATCCTTTTGGCCGGCCCCGGGGCATGACGGCGCACTGTCCCCGTGTGGACGGCCGGATCCCGGGGACAGGTCGGTGTTCATAGGTTGGGTTGCCCCAATAGTCGCCCTTCATGCGTGCCCGCGGAAGAGGCCGCCCTTTCCTTTCGGAGCAGATCTTTCGTCGGTCCGCGCGCCCGGCGCGTCGTGTTTGGACCGGTGCGATAGCGGTGAGGGGGAGACGCGTGAGCATTCTGGTCGCCCTCGTGGCGTTGAGTAACTAGGGTCTGGCAGCGTGAGAGCAATCCGCAGGTTCACCGTCCGAACCGTCCTTCCTTCGGAGCTGGCCTCTCTCGGCGAGCTCGTGCAGAACCTCCGCTGGTCCTGGCACCCCGAGACGCTCGACCTGTTCGCCGAGGTCGATCCGGTCACCTGGGAACGGGTCGGCCACGACCCGGTGGCGCTGCTGGGCGCGGTCGAGCCCGAGCGCCTGCGCGAGCTGGCCGCCGACCGCCGGTTCCTGCGGCGGCTCGCCGACGCCGCCGACGACCTGCGCGAGTACATGACCGCCCCGCGGTGGTACCAGTCCATGCCGGACGCCGCCCGGGCCATCGGCTACTTCTCGCCGGAGTACGGCATCGCCTCCGCGCTCCCGCAGTACTCCGGGGGCCTGGGCATCCTCGCCGGCGACCACCTCAAGGCGGCCAGCGACCTCGGCGTGCCGATCCTCGCGGTCGGCCTGCTCTACCGGCACGGCTACTTCACCCAGTCCCTCTCGCCCGAGGGCTGGCAGCTGGAGCACTACCCCTCGCTCGACCCCGGGGGCCTGCCGCTGACGCTCCTGAAGGAGGAGGACGGCACGCCCGTCCGGATCCGGATCGGCCTGCCCGAGCACCGCGTGCTCCACGCCCAGCTCTGGGTGGCGCAGGTGGGCCGGGTCCCGCTGCTGCTGCTCGACTCCGACGTGGCCGAGAACGACAACGCCGAGCGCGACGTCACCGACCGCCTGTACGGCGGCGGCACCGACCACCGCCTCAAGCAGGAGCTGCTGCTCGGCATCGGCGGCGTGCGCGCCATCCGCGCCTACTGCCGGATCACCGGCCACCCCGAGCCCGAGGTGTTCCACACCAACGAGGGCCACGCCGGCTTCCTCGGCCTGGAGCGCATCCGCGAGCTCACCGAGGCCAGGCTCTCCTTCGAGGAGGCGCTGGAGGCCGTGCGGGCCGGGACCGTCTTCACCACCCACACCCCCGTCCCCGCCGGCATCGACCGCTTCCCGACCGAGCTGATCGCCC
The DNA here is from genome assembly GCF_014203605.1 of Thiemannella venezuelensis. Classification (GTDB taxonomy): domain Bacteria; phylum Actinomycetota; class Actinomycetes; order Streptosporangiales; family Streptosporangiaceae; genus Planomonospora_A; species Planomonospora_A venezuelensis. The sequence continues at coordinate 16,354 of NZ_JACHJJ010000006.1, forward strand.
GCCAGTTCGGCGGCGAGAACTCCTGGCCCACCGTCCCGGTCGACCGCATCCTGGCGCTCGGCGCCGAGGAGGAGCCCGGCAAGTTCAACATGGCCGCGATGGGCATGCGCCTGGCCCAGCGGGTCAACGGCGTCTCGGAGCTGCACGGCGAGGTCAGCCGGGAGATGTTCCAGGGGCTCTGGCCGGGCTTCGACGTGGCCGAGGTGCCGATCGGCTCGATCACCAACGGCGTGCACGCCCCCACCTGGGTCGGCCGGGAGATCATGGAGCTGGCCGGGCGGGAGCTGCCCTCGCTGGTGGACCGGGCCCAGGGCTGGGAGGGCGTGAGCAAGATCTCCGACGAGGAGATCTGGGGCATCCGCGGCAGGCTCCGCGCCCGCCTCGTCGAGGCGGCCCGGGTCCGGCTCCGCCGCTCCTGGATCGACCGCGGCGCCTCGACCGCCGAGCTCGGCTGGATCGACGACGCCCTCGACCCGGAGGTGCTGACCATCGGCTTCGCCCGCCGGGTGCCCTCCTACAAGCGCCTGACCCTGATGCTCTCGGACCCGGTACGGCTCCGCGGCCTCCTGCTCGACCCCGACAAGCCGGTCCAGATCGTGATCGCGGGCAAGGCGCACCCGGCCGACGAGGGCGGCAAGAAGCTCATCCAGCAGATCGTGAAGTTCGCCGACCAGGAGGGCGTGCGGCACCGCATCGTCTTCCTGCCCGACTACGACATGGCCCTCGGCCAGCTCATGGTCCAGGGCTGCGACGTGTGGATGAACAACCCGCTGCGCCCCCTGGAGGCCTGCGGGACCAGCGGCATGAAGGCCGCGCTCAACGGCGGGCTCAACCTGTCGATCCGCGACGGCTGGTGGGACGAGTGGTACGACGGCACCAACGGCTGGGCCATCCCCACCGCCGACGGCGTCGCCGACCCCGACCGCCGCGACGAGCTGGAGGCCGCCGCGCTCTACGACCTGATCGACCACGAGGTGGCCGACCGGTTCTACGACCGGCCCGCCGACGGCCTGCCCCGCCGCTGGCTGGAGATGGTCCGCCACACCCTGTCCTCGCTGGGTCCCAAGGTCCTGGCCGGCCGGATGCTCCGCGACTACGTCGTCGGCCTCTACGTCCCCGCCGCGAAGTCGGCGCGGGTCCTGACGGCCGACGGCAACGAGCAGGCCAAGGGCTTCGCCGCCTGGAAGCTCCGGGTCGGCCGGGCCTGGCCGGGCGTCCGGGTCGAGCACGTCGAGGCCGCCGGGCTGGGCGACACCCCCGAGGTCGGGGCCGCGCTGGAGCTGCGGGCCACGATCGCCCTGGGCGAGCTGGAGCCCGGCGACATCCAGGTCCAGGCCGCCTACGGCCGGGTGGGCCTCCACGACGAGCTGGTCGCGCCCGCCTACGCGCCGCTGAGCGTCGAGTCCCAGGGCGACGACGGCAGGGCCGTGTTCACCGGCACGATCCCGCTGGAGCGCACCGGGGCCTTCGGCTACACCGTCCGCGCCGTCCCGGCCCACCATCTGATGGCGGCCCCCGCCGAGCTCGGCCTGATCGCCGTGCCGGAGGAGCCCGCCGGCATGACCAACGGCACCCTCCGCTGATGGGAGCCACCGGGTAGCCGACCGGGCGGACTCGGTGCCTGGCAGCCGCTGACCCGATCCGACCCGGCCTGGCCGCGGCCGGTCGTTCCGCAGCGGCGAAGACCGTGATGGAGAATGCCGGGTATGACCGCGGATCATGCCCGGCGATCGGAGATCGTGCGCAGGACGATCGTCACCGGTGCCCTCGGCGGCGCCGGGACAGGACTGGTGATGCTCGTGCTCACCGGCCTCCTGCTGCGGGACCTCGGGCTGCTCGACTTCGACGAGATGCTGCCCCAGCTGTGGCAGACGAGCTTCTTCTCCATCGTGCTCGGCCTGCTCGCGGGGGTCGTCGCCGCGCTGCCCGTCGCGGCGGTCATGGCGCTCGCGGTCCGTTGGCTGGCCGTACGCCGGGTGCGGGCGCAACTGGTGTGCGCGTCCGCGTGCGCGGTCGCCGCCGTCGTGCTGACGGGGGTGATCATCATGCTGGTTGCCGGGACGGCCCCCTGGGAGTGGTTCGCAGCCCACCCCGCTCCCTGGGTCCCGGTGGTGGCGGCGGCGGGCCTCGGAAGCTGGCGCGGGCCGTACCTGGTCGCCGGCCGTTCGGCGGCCGGATCTGCTGCGCCCGGACGGTCTCCAGGCGCCTGAGCCGGAGGACGTCCTCCGGGACGGATAGGGTTCTCCGCCATGCGGACAAGTGCTGACCTCGTGGTGCTGGGCGCCGGACCGTCCGGCCTGGCGGCGGCGTGGCGGGCGGCCCGGCGCGGGCTCTCGGTGACGGTGCTGGAGCGGGCCGGGCACGTGGGCGGGCTGTCGGCGAGCTTCGAGGTGGCCGGGATCCGGGTCGACCACGGCAGCCACCGGCTCCATCCGGCCACCCCGCCGCACCTGCTGGCGGACCTGCGCCGCCTGCTCGGCGACGACCTGCAGACCCGCCCGCGCAACGGCCGCCTCCGGATCGCCGGGCGGTTCGTCGGCTTCCCGCTGCGGGCCGGGGAACTGGCCAGGCGCCTTCCTCCGGGACTGCTGGCCGCAGTGGCCCGGGACGCGGTGACGGCGCCGCTGCGGAGCGGGGGCCGCGGCTTTCCGGAGGCGCCCGGGGGCGGAAGCCGTACGGTCCGGGGCGGAGACCGGGCGGACACCTATGCCGGGGCGCTGCGCGCGAGCCTCGGCCCCGCCCTCTACGACGCGCTCTACGCGCCCTACGCGGTGAAGCTCTGGGGGCTGCCGGGCGAGGAGATCGACGGGGACCAGGCCCGCAGGCGGGTCACCGCCGACAGCCCGTGGAAGATCGCCAAGAGGATCCTGCGCGGGCAGCCGGGCGGGCAGGGGAAGATCTTCCACTACCCCCGCCGCGGGTTCGGCCAGATCGTCGACGCGCTCGCCGAGGCCGCCGTCGCCGCCGGGGCGGAGATCCGCCTCGGTACGGCCTGCACCCGCATCGAGCCCGCCGAGGGCTCGGTGGTCCTGCGCACGTCCGCAGGGCCCGCCCTGCCGGAGGCCGCGCCCGGCCGCACGGAAGGTGCGGCGGGCGGGCCCGCGGGAGAAGCCGCAGGGCCGGACACGGCGGGCGGGCGCATCGAGGCCGGGAGGGTGTTCTCCACGATCCCGATGCCCGCCCTGGCCCGGCTGGTGGAGCCCGGACCGCCGGAGGAGGTCGTCCGGGCGGCGGGGCGGCTCGCGTTCCGGGCGATGGTGCTGGTCTACGCGGTGCACGAGGGCGGCCGGTGGACGCCGTACGACGCGCACTACCTGCCGGGCCCGGACACGCCGGTGACCCGGATCTCCGAGCCGGCCAACTACCGCGTGAGCGCCGACGACCCGGCCGGCCGCACCGTGCTCTGCTTCGAGATCCCGTGCGCGGCCGGCGACGGGATCTGGGCGACGGAGGACTTCTCCGGCCTGGTCGACGAGACCCTCGCCGCCTCCGGCCTGCCCCCGGTCGACCTGGCCGACCTGGTCGTACGGCGGGTGCCGCATGTCTACCCGGTCTACGCGACCGGGTACGCCGCCCACCTGGCGGGCCTGGACGCCTGGGCCGCGACCGTCCCGAACGTGACCACCTTCGGCCGCCTCGGGCTGTTCGCGCACGACAACACCCACCACGCCATGGCCATGGGCTACGACGCCGTCGACGCCCTGACCGCGACCGGCTGGGACGCCTCCGCCTGGCGGGCCGCCCGCGCCCGCTTCTCCGCCCACGTCGTCGAGGACTGATTCCGGCCTCTGGCCATCGGCCGGGCTTTGGTGGATATTGGACGGGTGACTTTTGAACGCGTTCAACGAAGGAGTGTCGTCGGCAGGACGTTCCTCGCGGGCCTGGCGGGCGGCGCCGCCACGGGCGCGATCTGCACCCCGCTCCCCATCCTCGTCCTCCTCGTGGGAAAGATCCTCTCCGGGGACGGCGAGCCCTCCGGCGCCGACGGCCCCGGCTCCGCTTACGGCTCCGGCTCCGGCTCGTCCGACTCCTCCGGTGCCACCGCGGTGGTCCTGGCCATCGCCGCTCTGGTGAAGCTGGGGGCGATCGGCGCCGCGGTCGGGGCCGTCGTGGGGCTCATCGTGGCCGTGCCCGTCGCGATGATCATGGCCGCGGCGGCGCCCGGGCTGGTCGGGCAGCCCCTGGCGGCGCGGATGGTGTGCGCCTGCGCGTGCGGGCTCTCGACCGTCGCGTTCATCGTCGCGATCATCGCGCCGGCCGGAAGCTGGGACCAGTCGTTCTTCGGCAACCCGCTGCTCGTGGGGCCCCCGCTGGTGTTCGCGGTGTTCGTCGGCTACCGCTACGGGCCGCGCCTGGTCGCCGCCGATGCTCCGGGGACACCCGCTCCGTCCGCCGGAGCGGAGACGGTCTCCGGCGAGCGCCCGGACGCCTGAAGGCACCCGGCGCGGGGCCGGGCGCTCGGTATGCTGGCGGGGATTCCCCATGACCGAGACACCCGCCGACCGCCCGGACGACCCTCCGGTGCCGCCGGTCGACCCCGATGTGGACCTCCACCTCCCGCGGCAGCGCGCCGAACTGCGCCAGGCCCCGTGGAGCACGCTGGCGGCGATCTCGGTCGGCGGGGTGATCGGGGCGCTGGCCCGGTACGGGCTCGCCGAGGCGTTCCCGCGGCCGGCGGGCGGCTTCCCCTGGGCCACGTTCGCGACCAACGCGGCCGGGTGCGCGCTGATCGGCGTGCTGATGGTGCTCATCACCGAGACCCGGCGGGCCCACCGGCTGACCCGTCCGTTCCTCGGGGCCGGGGTGCTCGGCGGGTTCACCACGTTCTCCGCCTACATCGCCGACATCGGGCGGCTGGCCGCCGAGGGCGCCCCGGGACTCGCCCTGGTCTACCTGTCCGCCACCGCTCTCGCCGCGGTGGCCGCCGTCCACCTGGCCGCCGCCGGGACCCGCGCGATCACCCGGCCCCGCCGTACGGACCCGGCGGCTGGGGAGGCGGCGTGAGCGAGCGGAGTGAGCGAGCCGTGGGCGCAGCAGCGTCGCGAGCGTGGCCGATGGAGGAGGGCATTTGAGCGCGCTGCTGGTGGCGCTCGGCGCGGCGGTCGGAGCGCCGCTGCGCTACCTGGCCGACCGGGCCGTCCAGGCCCGCCACGACGCGACCTTCCCCTGGGGCACCTTCACCGTCAACACGGCCGGATCGGCGCTGCTCGGCCTCCTGCTCGCGCTCCCCGTCGACGGCTGGGTGACGGCGCTGGCCGGGACCGGGTTCTGCGGCGCGCTGACCACCTACTCCACCTTCGCCTACGAGACGGTACGGCTGGCCGGGAACGGCGAGCGCCTGCGGGCGATCCTCAACGTCGCCGCGAGCATCGCCGGCGGCCTGGGCGCCGCCTGGTGCGGCACCCTCCTCGCCCAAGCCCTCTCCTGACCCGCTCCCGGTGATCATCCTCCGGGAAACGCACGCTTCCTGTGCTCGGGTCCAAGGGGTCTTCTGTCACCGGGGCGGACGAGTTCAAGGGAGCCTCCGGTACGGCGTGCGCCGAGGGAGGTGAGGAGTGTGACGGAGGCCGTGTTGGTGACGTCGGCCTCGGCGGCCACTTCGGGGACTCCGCGGTCGTGCAGGACGCTGAACACCTGGGCGAGCAGGCCCCTGGCCAGCCCGCGGCGGCGGTACGGACGCCCCGCCGCGATCAGGCCGAGCCGGGGGCGGGCCGGGTCGTTCCAGATCCGGACCAGTCCGGCGTACCGGCCGGTCGACCGCTCGACGGCGACGAGGTAGACGGCGGGGTCGAAGGCCGCGGAGCCGTACGTCTGCTCGCGGAAACCTTGCCGGTCCCATCTCCAGCCGTCGCAGCCGGGGACGTCCTGCCGCAGCTCGTCGTCCAGCTCCCGGAGCCGGTCCTCCTCCACCTGGTCGGCGGTGACGAGCTCGAACCCCACGGGCACGGTCACCCCGGCCAGTCCGGTGACCGCCGGATCGGTCGGCACGGTGTAGACGTGATCCCGCCGTCCGATCACGAACCCCGACTCCGCGAGAGTCTCGCATGCCTCGGCGTCGGACTCGGAGATCTCGGTGTGGAGGTCCCGGGGGAAGTGCCCTGCGACGGCCCGCACGAGCGGTGTGTACGCCTCGGCGCGGCAGGAACGGAAGAGGACGAGACACCGGCCATCCGGCCGTGCGAAAGCCGTGACCTCGCCGATGACCTCCTCGCCGCGGCGGGCGATCCAGCGACCGGGCTCCCCGGTGACGATCACGTCCATGCCGTGGACCATATGTGTGCCGGAAGACCGCATGCCACTGTATTTGGGACTTACTCCGTTGTCTCCGGCAAAGGGGTCGCTCCGAAATCGCCTTCGGGCTCGTGAATGATCAGCGCGTGCAATGCAGGGTCCGCATAGACCTCGGCGGTGTGGTGCCACTGGGCCAGCAGCACCGCGACGGGGGCGAGGTCGTCCGATGCCGTCGCTTCGCGAGTCACGTCCACCAGCTCGCGTAGGAATGCCTCGGCGTCGTCGTCGGGCAGGAAGGAGACCCAGGGCAACGCCTCGCGCAGCGCTTCTTGCCCCGTCCCGATGTCACCCGGCCGGACCAGGCCGGCCAGCAGACCGGCGGTGAAGCCGACGACTGCGCCGTCATGCTCCAGTTGGTCGAGCAACTCGCTGAGCGGTACTTCTTCGTAGGCGCTGCTCACGAGGTCCACGCTATTTCGGATGAGCGCACCCGGAGACGCACATCCTCTACTGATCAGGGGGAGTTGAGTTCGCGGTGGACGGCGGGGACGACCTTGCGGAGGTAGCGGCCGAGTTTGACGAAGGACTCGCCGCTCGCGCGGAAGGCGTAGCGGATCGGGACCTCGTGGTAGCGGTAGCCCTTGGCGAGCAGGTCGAGGGTGAGGACCTGGGCGTAGTTGTAGTCGTGGATCACCTCGGCGGCGCGGGCCGCGCCGGGTGAGAAGGCCCGGTAGCCGCTCTGGCCGTCGGTGACGTCGTGCCGGGTCATCCAGCGGACCCACGCGGTGAGGACCCGGTTGCCGAAGCGCCGGTGCGGGAGCATGCGGTCGATGGTCCCGGTGAACCGGGAGCCCACCACGTAGTCGGCCTCGCCGGACAGGACCGGCCCCGCGAGGGCCTCGATGTCCTCGGGGAAGTACTCCAGGTCGGCGTCGAGGTAGACCACCGCCGCCGGGCCGAGCCGTACGGCCTCCGCCAGCCCGCGGCGCACCGCGGCGCCCAGGCCGAGGTTGTGCGGCTGGGCGACCACGGTCGCGCCGGCGTCGCGGGCGCGGGCGGCCGAGGCGTCGGAGGAGCCGTCGTCGATCACGATCGTGACCAGCGGGCGACCGCCGACCTCGGCCGGGAGGCGCCCGACGACCTCGGCGACCGTCTCCTCCTCGTCGAAGACCGGGATGAACGCGACCACCGGCGCGTCCGGGGCGACCTGCAGCGGCTGCGGGCGCGGGGGGAGGACGCGGGGCAGCCTGAGCCTGGTGGGAGTCACGAGCGCGACACCTCCGACGACGAGGGAGTAGGCGGTCTTCAGGGCGTGGGTGAGCAGCGCGACCGCGAAGGCCGGGCCGGAGGCGACGCCGAGCGCGGTCAGCGCGGCCGTGGCCGCGGCCTCGTAGGAGCCGAACCCGCCCGGGGTCACGGCCACGGTCTGGGCGGCGATGGTCACGGCCGTCACGGCCACCGCCTCGGCGGGACTCAGCCCCACCCCGGCCAGCCGCGCCACCTCGTAGACCACCGCCGCCTCCAGCACCCAGGCCGCCGCGGCCGCGGCGAAGACGACGGGGAGCGCGGTCCACCTCGACCGGCCCAGCCAGAACGCCCCGGCGAGCATCGCGAGGGCGAGGACGGCGGCCAGCGGCCGGATCCAGGGGCCGGTCAGGGCGGTGACCAGGGCCGGGGCGGCGGCGAGGGCCAGGAGGGCGACGGCGAGCAGGTCGGCGGAGCGGAGGGTGACGGTGGAGGCGACCACCGGGGCGGCGGGCAGGGCGGTCCGGCGCAGGACCGTGGTCACCCGCAGGGCCTCGCCCAGGCGGAACGGCAGGACGTGGTTGCCGAGCAGGGAGACGTGCAGCGCGGCCCAGGAGTGGCCGAGGGAGAGGCCGGGCAGCACCCGGCGCCAGGACCACGCCCGCAGGGCGAACGCGCAGCCGTACATCACGAGGGCGAGCAGCACCCCGAGCGGGTCGCGCAGCAGCGCCCGGCCCGCCGAGGCGAGGTCCGGGCCGGAGACGACCCGGGTGAGGTAGACGACGGCGGCGGCGAGGACCGCCAGGCCGAGGACGCGGCGGACCGTCTTGAGGAGGGACGGAGACGCGTGCCCGGACGCAGGAGGGCTCCCGGACGGGCGGGCGCGGGGGGAGAGCGAGCGCCGGGCCAGTTCGGCGAGGAGGCGGTGCGGAGCGGGCACTCAGGGTCCTTTAAGGTTTCGCTTGGTGAGGTTAGGCTACCTTTACTGAGCGTGAGGAGAGGATGCGGTGTCAGTCGTCGTCACCGGCTCCGCCGGATTCATCGGCCGGACGCTGGTCGAGACACTCGCCGCCGCCGGGGAGAGGGTCATCGGCATCGACCGGGCGCCCCAGCCGCCGCGGCCCGGCCTGACCGTCCTCACCGCCGACCTCCTCTCCGATGACGATCTCGTCCGGGCCGCCCTGGAGGACGCCGCCGTCGTCTACCACCTCGCCGGCTGCCCCGGAGTGCGGGACCGCGGCGCCGACGTCGCCCGGCGCAGGCGGCGCGACAACGTGCTGGCCGGGGCGCGGGTGCTCGCCACCGTCCCGCGGAGCGTCCCGGTGCTCGTCGCCTCGTCCAGCTCGGTGTACGGCGGGGCGCGCGGCGGCCGCCCCAGCCACGAGACCGACCCGCTGCGGCCCGTCGGGGGCTACGCCCGGAGCAAGACCGCGCTGGAGCGGCTGTGCGCCGAGCGGCTCGCCCGCGGCGGCCGCACCACCGTGATCCGGCCGTTCACCGTGGCGGGCGAGGGCCAGCGGCCCGACATGGCGCTCTCGCTCTGGCTGGCGGCGGCCCGCGAGGGGCGCCCGCTCCGGGTGCTCGGCTCGCTCGACCGCACCCGCGACGTGACCGACGTGCGGCAGGCCGCCCGGGCCATGGCCGATCTGGCCGCCGCGGGCGCCCAGGGCGCCGTGAACGTCGGCACGGGCCGCGGCCAGTCCCTCCGCGCGATGGCCGCCGCCGTCGCCGAGGCGCTGGACACCGAGGTCTCCTTCACCGTCGAGCCGGCCCCCGCCGTCGAGCCCGGCGCCTCCCTCGCCGACGTCCGCCGCCTGCGCTCCCTGATCGGCTGGTCCCCCGAGACCGACCTGCGCGGCCTCGTCCGCCGCCAGGCCGCCGCCGCGCATCCCCTGGTGGAGGCGACGTGACCGCCGACCACCCGCCGGAGACCCGCGCGGCGGACGCTCCCTCCGCCGGGCCGGACCCCCTCCCCGGGGGAGCCGGCGCGGCCGGTCCCGGGGCGGCGCGGTCCGGCGCCGTGCGGACGGCGATCGGCCTGGTCGCGGTGGTCGCGACGGCGGCCGCGCTGCTCGGGATCGGCGTGCGGGCGCGGTTCGGCGGGCACGTGGCCGTGGACGAGCCGCAGTACCTGCTCACCGCCCTGTCGATCTTCGAGGACCTCGATCTCGACATCACCGACGAACTGGCCGAGCGGCGCTGGGCGCCCTGGGCCGGGACCGAGGCGCTGCCCGTGCAGACCGAGGTGCTCGCCGACGGCACGCAGATCAGCCCGCACGACCCGCTGCTCCCGATCCTCCTGGCCGTCCCGATGGGCCTGGGCGGGTGGATCGCGGCCAAGGCAGCCATGGCGCTCATGGCGGGGGCGCTCGCCGCGCTGACCCTGTGGACGGCGGTCCGGAGGTTCGCCGTCCCGGTGCGGCTCGCCGCCGGCGGCGTGCTCCTGGCCTCGGCGTCCCCGCCCCTGGCGGTCTACGGCCAGCAGGTCTACCCGGAGCTGCCGGCGGCGCTGGCCGCCGTCGCCGCGCTGGCGGTGCTGACCGGGCCCGCCTTCGCGGGCGGGGCGCGGGCGGGCGGTGCGGAGAGGCCGCCGCGGATCCGGCGCGACGTCGCCGTGTTCGGGCTGCTGATCACCGCGCTGCCGTGGCTCTCGGTCAAGTACGCCCCGGTGGCCGCGGTGCTCGCGCTGCTCGGCCTGTGGCGGCTCCGGGCCGACCGCGGCACGCTGCTCTCCCTGGCCGGCGGGTTCGCCGCGATGGGCGCCGCCTACCTGGCGGTCCACCGCCTCGTCTGGGGCGGCTGGACGGTCTACGCCAGCGGCGACCACTTCCAGGCGTCGGGCGAGTTCGGCGTGATGGGCTTCGATCCCGACTACGCGGGCCGCGCCGTACGGCTGGTCGGGCTGATGGCCGACCGGGGGTACGGCCTGGCCGCCTGGCAGCCCGCCTGGCTGCTGCTCCTGCCCGCCGTCGGGTACGGCCTCCTGCCCGCCCTGCGCCGGCGCCGCTCCGGCGGGCCCGCCGTCCCGGGCGACGCCCCGGCCGGCACCTCCCGCGGCACCTCCCACGGCGCTTCCCGCGCGGTTGCCCGCGATGCCTTCCACAGCGCCGCGCTGCTGCTCCCGCTGGCCGCAGGGTGGCTGACCGCGACCTTCGTCGCGCTGACCATGAACGGCCACTGGTGGCCGGGCCGCCAGACCGTGGTGGTGCTCCCGCTCGCCCTCCTGCTCGTCCTGGCCCTCCTGCGGGACCGGCCCGGCCTCCGCCCCGCCGGCCTCGTGCTCGGCCTCGCCGGGCTGGTGAACCATGCCTGGCTGCTGGCCGACGGCTACGCCGTGCGGATCACCTGGGTCAGCGGGTTCGAGCAGGTCGGCTCGCCGCTCTACCGGGCGGTCCGCCCGGTGCTGCCCGACTACCGGCTCGGCTGGGACGGCTTCTGGCCGCTCCACCTGGGCTGGGTCCTGGTCTCCCTCCTTCTGATCGCGTACGGCACGCCGTACCTCACGAAAGGAAGAACGCATGAAGTCGACCCCGATCCGGGTGACCGCGACGGTGCTGGCCCTGGCCGGAGCGCTGACGTTCGGCCTGACGGCCTGCGGCGGCGGTAACGAGGACGACGGCGGCTCCGGCTCCGGCTCCTCCAGCTCCTCCGAGTGACCCTCCACCGAATGACCCAGTAAGGAAAGAATCACCGATGTCGCTGCGCAGGCTGGTCGCCGCCGCTCTGATCCCTCTGGCGCTGCTCGCGTCCGCCTGCGGAGGCGGTGAGGGGGAGAGCTTCGGCGACGACTCCCTCGTCATCTACTCCGGGCGCAACGAGAACCTCGTCGGCCCGCTGATCGAGAAGCTGAGGACCGCGACCGGCCTGGACGTCCAGGTCCGGTACGGCGACAGCGCCGAACTGGCCGCGCAGATCCTCGAAGAGGGCGCGGACACGCGGGCCGACCTGTTCTTCTCGCAGGACGCCGGGGCGCTCGGGGCGCTGAGCAAGCACAGGATGCTCGCCCCGATCGCCCCGGCGGCGCTGGACAGGGTCCCGGCCGAGTACCGCGGGTCCGACGGCACCTGGGTGGGCCTCTCCGGCCGGTCCCGCGTGATCGTCTACGACCCCCGGACCGTCACCGCCCCGCCCAAGAGCGTCTTCGAGCTGACCGACCCCAGATGGCAGGGCAAGGTCGGCTGGGCCCCGACGAACGCGTCCTTCCAGTCCTTCGTCACCGCGCTGCGCGTGCTCTCCGGCGAGGACAGGGCCCGGCAGTGGCTGGAGGCGATGAAGGCCAACGGCACCCAGACCTTCTCCAACAACGTCAACATCCTCAACGCGGTCGACGAGGGCAAGCTCCAGCTCGGCCTGATCAACCACTACTACTGGTACGAGAAGGTGGCCGAGCGGGGCGCGAACGGCGTGCCGTCCCGGCTCGCCTACCTGCCCGGCGGCGACCCGGGCGCGCTGGTCAACGTGGCGGGCGTGGGCGTGCTCAAGGACTCCGAGCACGCCGCCGCCGCGCACAAGGCGGTCGACTTCCTGCTCGGCACCGAGGCGCAGAAGTACTTCGCCGACACGACCAAGGAGTACCCGCTGATCTCCGGTGTGGCGACCGCCGCCGGACTGCCGCCGTTCGACTCGCTCAAGGGCCCCGAGGTCGACCTGTCCAAGCTCGACTCGATCGAGCAGACCATCACCCTGCTGCAAGAAGTGGGCCTGGTCTGACGTGACGATTCGCCGTATCCCGGCGGGACTGCTGGCGCCGGCCGGGGTGACGGCGGCGCTGGCGCTCCTGCCGGTGGGGTACCTGCTGGTGCGCGCGGGCGAGGGCGGCGCCGGAGGGGTGGCCGCGACGCTGCTGCGGGCCAGGACGGCGGAGCTGGCCCTGCGCAGCCTGGGCCTGGCCGCCGCGGTGACCGTGCTCTGCACGGCCATCGGGATCTCCCTGGCCTGGCTGGTCGTCCGGAGCGACCTGCCCGGCCGCCGGGTCTTCGGGGTGCTGGCGGCGCTGCCGCTCGCCGTGCCGTCCTACGTCGCCGCCTACACCTGGGTGGCCGCGACCGACATCGAGGGATTCGCCGGGTCGGTGCTGGTGCTGACGCTCTGCAGCTACCCGTACGTCTACCTCCCGGTGGCCGCCGCGCTCAGCCGGATGGACCCGGCGGCGGAGGAGGTCGCCCTCTCCCTGGGGCGGAGCAGGTTCGGCGTCGTGCTCCGGCAGTTGCGGCCCTCGGCCGCCGCCGGGGCGCTGCTGGTCGCCATGTACGTGCTCGCCGAGTTCGGCGCGGTGGCGATCATGCGGTTCGACGTGTTCACCACGCAGATCTACACCTCGTACCGGGCGGGCTTCAACCGCACCCCGGCCGCGGTGCTCGGCCTGCTGCTGGTGCTGGTCACGCTGGTGGTCGTGGCGGCCGAGTCCCGCACCCGGGGACGGGCCGCCTACGCCATGCGCGGCGCCCCGGCGCGCAGGCCCCCGGCGGTACGGCTCGGCGGTGCGGCCCGCGCGGCGGCGACGGCCTGGTGCGCCGCGCTGGCCGGTCTCGCGGTCGGGTTCCCGCTGGCGAGCATCTGCTACTGGCTGGCCGACGGCTCCTCCGCCGGGGTGGACGCGGCCGCGCTCGCCGAGGCGGTCGCCGCCACGCTGGGCGTCGCGGCGGCGGGGGCGCTGCTCACCACCGCGCTGGCCGTGCCGGTGGGCGTCGTCGCGGCCCGCTACCGCGGGCGCACCGCGGCCTTCCTGGAGCAGTCCACCTACGTCGGGCACTCGCTGCCGGGCATCGTCATGGCGCTCTCCCTGGTGTTCTTCGCGGTCCGCTACGTCCCGGCGGTCTACCAGCGCTGGCCGCTGCTGGTGGTCGCCTACGCGGTGCTGTTCATGCCCGCCGCCGTCGGCGCGGTGCGGGCCTCGGTGCTGCAGTCGCCGCCGGTCCTGGAGGAGGTCGCCCGCTCGCTGGGGCGCACCCCGCTGCGGGCGCTGCGCGAGGTCACCCTGCCGCTGGCCCTGCCCGGCGTGCTCGCCGGGGCCGCGCTGGTGTTCCTGACCGCGATGAAGGAGCTGCCCGCTACCCTGCTGCTCCGGCCGACCGGCATGGACACCCTCGCCACCGAGCTGTGGACGGAGACCGGCTCCGGCGCGTACGGCGCCGCCGCGCCGTACGCCGCCCTGCTGATGCTGCTCGCGGCCGTCCCGGGATTCGTGCTCGGCCGCCGTTCTCTCGAGGAGGCCTCGTGAAGCTCACCGTCACGGACGTGCGCAAGTCCTTCGGCGCGACCGAGGTGCTGCGCGGGGCGTCGCTCACCGTCGGGGAGGGCGACCTCGCCGCGGTGCTCGGCCCGTCCGGCTGCGGCAAGACCACGCTGCTGCGGATCGTCGCGGGCTTCGAGGGACTGGACGCCGGGTCGGTGCGGATCGGCGACCGCGAGGTCGCCGGCCTCCCGCCGGAGAAGCGCCGGGTCGGGATCGTGCCGCAGGAGGCGGCGCTCTTCCCGCACCTGTCGGTGGCCCGCAACGTCGGGTTCGGCCTGCCGCGCGGCGCGGCCGGGCGGGCCGCGCGGATCGAGGAGTGCCTGGAGCTGGTCGGGCTGGCCGGGTACGGCGAGCGCATGCCGCACCAGATCTCCGGCGGGCAGCAGCAGCGGGTGGCGCTGGCCCGGGCGCTGGCGCCCCGGCCAGGGGTGGTCCTGCTGGACGAGCCGTTCAACGCGCTGGACAGGTCCCTGCGGGTGAGCGTCCGCGACGAGGTGCGGGCGGCGCTGAAACGGGCCGGGGCCACCGCCGTGCTCGTCACGCACGACCAGGAGGAAGCGCTGTCCATGGCCGACACCGTCGCGGTCATGCGGGAGGGCCGGATCGTCCAGGAGGGCACCCCGGCGGCGGTCTACGCGGCCCCGCGCGACCTCGGCGTGGCGACGTTCGTGGGGGAGGCGGTGGTCCTGGCGGCCTCCGGCGGCGGGAACGGCGGGGGCGGCGGGGGCGGCGGGGGCACGGTCTCGTGCGAGCTCGGCAGCCTGCCGCGGCGCTCCGGCGGGGGGTCCGGTCCCGGCCGGGTCGCGCTCCGCCCCGAGCAGTTCGTGCTCGGCGCGCCCGGAGAGGGCGCGGGCGGGGTGGTCGAGCGGGTGGAGTTCTTCGGGCACGACGCGGCGGTGACGGTGGCGCTGGAGTCGGGGACCGTGATCCGGGCCCGCACGCGCGGCGACGTGCCGCACCGGCCGGGTGACCGGGTCGGCGTCACGGTCGAGGGACCGGTGCTGTTCTTCGCCGGGTGACCGGGCCCGCCGCGGCCCCGCCGGGCGCCCGGGACGCGTCCTCGCGCCGGGCCCTCCGCCGGGCCCTCCGGCGGGGCCGTCGCGGGGCCCGCCCGGCGGTGGAAGCGCCGCCTGCGCCGCGCTGACGAGGCGAAACATGCTGATCTCCGTTCTTTCCCCCGAAGGAGGGGAAGGAGAGACGAGGGTGCCGGAAACTCACATCTCGGGGGAGATCCGTGAACGCATGGACGTTCGAGACCCAGCCGGGCGCGCTGGGCGACAGCGCGGTGACGCTGGTGGAGGGCAGTTCCTTCTGCGTCTGCGCGAGCAGCGGCGACATCGTGCCGGGCGGGGCGCAGGGGATCTACCACGCCGACACCCGGTTACTGTCGCGCTGGGAGCTGAGGGTGGACGAGTCCCCGGTCGAGCCGCTCCGGGTGCTCCCGGCCGAGCCGTACCACGCGACGTTCCTCGGCCGGACCCGGCCGCGGCCGGGCCAGGCGGAGAGCACCCTGCTGGTGATCAGGGACCGCTACGTCGGCGGCGGCCTGCGGGAGGACGTGACCCTGCGGAACATGTCCGACGAGGCCGCCGGATGCGTGGTCACCCTCCACGTCGGCTCCGACCTGGCCGACCTGTTCGAGGTGAAGGGCGGCCACGTCCAGCACGTCTCGGGGGTGGAGACGTCGGCCGACACGTCCGGGCTGCTGATCATGGCGGCCGGCCGGGCGCGCGGGGCGCGGGTGGTGACCGACCCCATGCCCGCGGCCACGCCGGGCCTGCTCACCTTCCGGGCGGTCGTGCCCGCACGCGGCGAATGGCTCGTCACCGTGCAGGTCAACCCGATCCTGGAGGGAGAGGAGTCGCCGGCCTGGTTCTCCACCCAGCACCCGCTGGAGCACGCCGAGCCCGCGCGGCGGCGCGCCGACTGGGAGCGGCTCAGCCCGGTCGTCACCACCTCCAACCGGACCCTGGCCCAGATCCTGCGCCAGTCCAGGGAGGACCTCGGCTCCCTGCGGATCTTCGAACCGGACAAGCCGGGCGAGCTGCCGTCGATCGCCGCGGGCGCGCCGTGGTTCATGACGCTGTTCGGCCGCGACTCGCTGCTGACCTCCTGGATGGCGCTCCCGCTGGACCAGTCCCTGGCGCTGGGCACCCTGCGCCGCCTGGCCCGGCTGCAGGGCACCGTGGACGACCCGCTCACCGAGGAGGAGCCGGGAAAGATCCTGCACGAGATCCGCTTCGGGGCGCAGACCGGCGCGACGCCGTTCGCCAGCCACGCCTACTACGGCTCGGTCGACTCCACCGCGCTGTTCGTGATGCTCCTGGGCGAGCTGCGCCGGTGGGGCCTGCACAACGAAGCGGTCGACGAGCTCATGCCGTACGCCGACGCCGCCCTCGGCTGGATCTCCCGCTCCGCCGACCCGTTCCTGTACTACCGCCGCAAGACCGACCACGGCCTGCTCAACCAGGGCTGGAAGGACTCCTACGACGGGATCAACTTCGCCGACGGCACGCTGGCCCGGCCGCCCATCGCGCTGGCCGAGGTCCAGGGGTACGTCTACGCCGCCTACATCGCCCGCTCCCACTTCGCCGCCGAGGCCGGGGACCACGAGCAGGAGGAGCGCTGGGCCTCCCGGGCGGCGCGCCTCAGGGAGGCGTTCAACGAGCGGTTCTGGCTGCCGGAGCGGGGGTACTACGCGATGGGCCTCGACGGAGGCGGGCGCGCCGTCGACGGTCTCGGCTCCAACATGGGGCACTGCCTGTGGACCGGGATCGTCGACGAGGACAAGGCGGGGCACGTCGCCGAGCACCTGCTCTCGCCCGCGATGTTCACCGGCTACGGCGTGCGGACCCTGGCCTCCACGATGGGCGCCTACAACCCGATGAGCTACCACAACGGCTCGGTCTGGCCGCACGACAACGCCCTGGTCGCGGCCGGCCTGATGCGGTACGGCTTCGCGGAGGGGGCGCGCCGGATCGCGTTCGGGCTGATGGACGCGGCCAAGGCGTTCAACTGGCGGCTGCCGGAGCTGTTCTGCGGGTTCGACCGGACCGAGTTCGCCGCGCCGGTGCCGTACCCGACCTCGTGCTCCCCGCAGGCCTGGGCCGCCGCGGCCCCCATCCAGCTGGTCCGCACCCTGCTCCGCCTGGACCCGTGGGTGACCCACGGCCAGGTCTGGCTGGATCCCGTCGGACTGAAGAACCTGAAGATCTCCGGCCTCCAGATAGCCGGTTCCCGGGTCACGATCGAGGTCGGCGACGAGGGGGTCGCCGTCTCCGGGCTGCCGGAGGGAGTGACCCTGTTCAACGAACCGCGCAGGCCGGTGACCGCGGCCCTGCGGTAGTCCCCTGGCCGTCTCCGCCCGGCGGGCCGGGCGGCCTTAGGTGAGGTTGAGATGGTTTCCACAGACGTTCCGGCAGGAGAGGCCCCCCGGGGGTCCGGCGGGATGCGGATCGTGATGATCGCGCCGCCCTGGTACGAGGTGCCGCCCCGGGGATACGGAGGCATCGAGTCGATGCTGGCCGACCTCGTCGAGGGACTCTCCCGCCGCGGCCACGACGTCGTGCTGATCGGGGCGGGCAGACCGGGCACGTCCGCGCGCTTCCTGCCCACCTACGACCCGCCGCCCTCCGAGCGGATCGGCGAGTCGATGCCCGAGGTGGTGCACGCCGCCAAGGCGTGCCGCCTGGCCGCGGAGCTGGAGGCGGACATCGTCCACGACCACTCGACGGCCGGGCCGCTGGCCGCGGCCGCGCGCGGTGCGCCGACGGTGGTCACCTGCCACGGCGACGTGGACGGCGAACTCGCCGAGTACTACCGGGCGCTCGGCCGCGACGTCGCGGTGGTCGCCATCTCCGAGGCCCAGCGGCGGGCCGCCCCCGACCTGAACTGGGCCGGGGTGGTGCACAACGCCGTCGACACCGCGTCCTTCCCCTTCCGGGAGGACAAGGAGGACTGGGTCCTGTGGCTCGGCCGGTTCAACCCGGACAAGGGCGTTCACCTGGCCGTCGACGCCGCCCGCGCGGCGGGCCGGCGGATCCTGCTGGCGGGCAAGCTCACCGAACAGGTCGAGAAGGACTACTTCGACGAACAGGTCAGGCCCCGGCTCGGCCCCGGCGTCGAGTACATCGGCGAGGCCGGCACGGCCCGCAAGCGCGAGCTGCTCTCGGCTGCGAGCTGCCTGGTCTTCCCGATCATCTGGGCGGAGCCGTTCGGGATGGTCATGATCGAGGCCATGGCCTGCGGGACCCCCGTGGTCGCCCTGGACCGGGGCGCCGTGCCCGAGGTGGTGGTGGACGGGGTCACCGGGTTCGTCCTGAGCCGGGAGGAGGACCTCCCCGCGGCCATCGGGGCCGTCGGCGCGATCCGGCCGGAGGACTGCCGGGCCCACGTCCGGCGGAACTTCGACGTCGAGGTCATGGCCAGGGGGTACGAGCGGGTCTACCGCCGGGTGGCGGCGGCCGGGGGAAAGGCCGGGGGAGGAGACCTGGACCTGGCGCTGCCCGTCGCTCCCGACGGCCTTATGTTGGGGTGACGGCATCCGGCGGCGCCGTGGCCGCCGTACAGCGGAAGGGACTGCCATGGGTGAGTTCGTGCGGGTCGAGGCGGCCGGCGGGGTGGCGACGATCAGGCTCGACCGGCCGAAGATGAACGCGCTCAACGGGCAGGTCCAGCGGGAGATCGGCGAGTGCGCCCGGCAGGTGGACGCCGACCCGGCCGTCTCCGCCGTGGTGCTCTACGGCGGCGAGCGGGTGTTCGCGGCGGGCGCCGACATCAAGGAGATGGCCGACATGTCCTACGCCGACATGGCGGCGCACTCCGCGGTGCTCCAGGACTGCTTCACCGCCGTCGCGAGGATCGGCAAGCCGGTCATCGCGGCGATCACCGGGTACGCGCTCGGCGGCGGGTGCGAGCTGGCCCTGTGCGCCGACATCCGGATCGCCGGAGAGTCGGCCAAGCTGGGGCAGCCGGAGATCCTGCTCGGCATCATCCCGGGCGCGGGCGGCACCCAGCGCCTGCCCCGGCTGGTCGGACCGGCCAGGGCCAAGGACCTCGTCTTCACCGGCCGTCACGTGACCGCCGCCGAGGCGCTGCAGATCGGGCTGGTCGACCGGGTGGTCCCGGACGCCGACGTGTACACCGAGGCCCTCGCCTACGCCGCGAGGTTCGCCGGCGGCCCGGCCGTGGCCCTGCGCGCCGCCAAGCAGGCGATCGACCACGGCCTGGAGGCCGATCTGGACACCGGCCTGGAGATCGAGCGGCTGCAGTTCTCGGCGCTGTTCGCCACGGACGACGCCACGATCGGCATGCGGGCCTTCGCGGAGAAGACCCGGGCGAAGTTCACCGGCCGCTGAGCTTCCTGGCTGCTGATCTGTCCTGGTAGATCATGGTTTACCGGTATCGTGCACGTTTATGGTGCGGTTGGCGAAGCGTGCTCTGATTCCGGCAGGTCTGCGGCGGCTGGTCCGCGGCTGGTTCGACGCCCGGTACATCTCCCGGGCCGACCACCGGCAGGACATCAGGGACGCCCTGTGGGAGGTCCGGACACTGAGCCGCGAGGTCACCGCGCTCCGTGCCGAGGTCGAGCGGCTCCGCGCCCAGGGGGCGGGGAGCGGGGGCGCGGCCGGGGTCCGGGCCGAGGCGGCCCAGGTGCGGCGGTGGGACGACGCCCACCGCCTGGCCACCGAGAGCGCGGCCGCGATGGACCGGCTGCTCCAGAACGAGGTGCTGCTCTGGCAGGCCGTGGACCGCCTGTCCGGGGACGGCGGCGGAGACGCGGGCGCGGCTGCCGCCGGGGACCGGGCGCTGCCCTCCGGGAGCGTGGCGTGAGGGTCGCCTGGGAGCCCGACGGGAAGGTCTGGAGGCTCGCCTTCCGGCTGGACGCGGAGGACTCCATCACCGGTCACTGCTCCGACGGCCAGGCGCTGAAGCTGGCCACGAACTCGTTCCGGGTGGAGCTGCCGCGCGAGCCGCGGGAGATCCACCCCGACCTGCTCGCCCTGGCCGCGTGGACCGTCGTCGCACCGTGGACGCGGCGGCGGGTCGTCTTCGACCGGCCCGTCTCCGCGGAGCTGGCCGAGGCGATCGAGACGGGCTGGGGGATCGGGGCCGGTCCGGTCGGCGGGGCCCCGCGCTCGGGCAGCAGGCTGGCGGTCTCCTACAGCGGCGGGGCGGACTCCGCCGCGGTGGCGGCGATGCTGCCCGACGCGCCGTTCGTGCACTTCCAGCGGGTGCCGCACCCGCGCGTGCCCAACCGCTGGACCCACTACCGCTCCGACGTCCTGGCCAGGCTGGCCGGGGAGACCGGCCGCGAGCTGGTGATCGCCCGCTCCGACCTGGAGTTCACGATCGCCGAGCCGCGGCCCGGATACCCCGAGCACCACGCGGTGGCGGCCGGGGCGCTGCTGCTGGCCGACGAGCTCGACCTGGGCGGCCTCGCCTTCGGCTACGAGATGGGCTCGCGCTGGCTGGGCGGGGGCCGCTATCTGCACAGGTACACCCCCGACAACCCGATGTGGTCCCCGCACGGCGCCTGGGGAGGGGCGTTCGCCGCGGCCGGCCTGCACATCGTGCTCCCGGTCGGCGGGGTCAGCGAGGCGGTCACCATGCGGCTCGCGCTCGGCTCCGCCCTGCGCGAGCAGGTCCGCTGGTGCCTGCGCGGGACCGGCGGTCCCTGCGGGACCTGCGGCAAGTGCCTCTACAAGGAGCTCATCCAGGCCGCGATCGAGCGCCGCCCGCTGCGCACCGCGATCACCGCGGACCGCGGGGTCGCCCGCAAGTGGCAGCAGCCCCCGCCGTACGGCGGGCAGGAGATGATCGAGTACGGCTGCGCCCGGGTGCCGGGCATCGGGGAGACCGTCTTCGCGAAGGCGGCGGAGTTCCTCCGGGCCACCGAGGAGTCCACCGCCTGGCTGGAGCGCTGCTACCCGCCCGCGGTCGAGGAGGTCCCCGAGCCGTGGCGCAAGCAGGTGCACGACTTCATGGCCGAAGAGGTCGGCTTCATGAGCGAGGATGAGGCACGCCGCGTCGAGACGTGGGGGCTGTCATGAGGGGGCCGTCGGAGGGCGCCGTCGTGGGAGCGCGGCCGCCGGGGGCGCGGCCGTGAGAGAGGCCGTTGGAGGAGGCGCCGCCGTGAGGGGCGCCGTCGTGGGGGTGCTGCCGTGAAGGTGTACGTGTCGGTGGACATGGAGGGCGCCACCGGGCTGACCGACCCGGAGGAGATGCACGCCGGGGGCCGCGGCTACGAGCGCGGCTGCGAGCTGATGACCGGCGACGCCAACGCGGTGGTGCGGGGGGCGTTCGACGCGGGGGCCGAGTCCGTGCGGGTCAACGACGCCCACGGCTCGACCAAGAACCTCAGGATCGACCTGCTCGACGAGCGCGCCACCCTGATCCGGGGGCCGGGCAAGCCGATGCGGATGGGGCAGGGCCTCGACGGGACCTACGCGGCGGCCTGCTTCGCCGGGTACCACGCGCGGGCCGGGGTCCAGCACGGCGTGCTCAACCACACCTGGATGGGCAAGGAGATCCAGAACGTCTACCTCAACGGCGAGATCTGCGGGGAGACCCGTCTGGTGGCGGCCTTCGCCGGAGCGCTCGGCGTGCCGGTGGCCCTGGTGACCGGGGACGAGGCCGTCTGCGAGGAGGCCCGCGAGCTGCTCGGCGACGTCGAGACCGTGGCGGTCAAGAACGGCATCGACCGGTTCTCCGCCGAGCTCCTCCCGCCGGCCGTGGCGCACGCCCGCATCCGCGAGGCCGCCTCCCGCGCGCTCGGCCGCCTGGCGGACTTCCGCCCGTACACGGTCGAGCCGCCCTACACGCTGGCCGTCGAGTGGAACTCCACCGCGATCGCCGCCGGGTGCGCGGTGATCCCGGGCGTGCGCGCCACCGGTCCCCGGCACACCGAGTTCACGACCGGTGACTTCGGCGAGATCATGGCCCTGTTCGGGATCTTCGCCATGATCGGCGGCCAGGTCGCCTGCGGCAGCGGGATCTACGGCTGACGATGGACGAGTCCACCGAGACCAGGACCGCGGGCGCCGGAGCCGGGGCCGGGGCCGGGACGGGGGCGGGGGGCGCCGGGACCGCGGCGGCGGGGGGCGGCGGCCGTACGGGCGGCGGGAGCGGGTCCGGCGGCCGGGCGATGACGCGGCGGGCGCTGCTCGTCGGCGTCGGCGCGGCCGGAGGGGCGGGGGCGATGTTCGCCGCCATGGGCGCGCTGGGGCTGGCCCCCGGCTCCCAGGAGAAGTCGTTCGCCCCGCCGCAGCGCTCGGACTTCGCGCTGCAGGGCCGGGGCGCGGCGAAGGTCGTCGTCCTCGGGGCCGGGATAGCCGGGCTGACCTGCGCCTACGAGCTGGGCAAGGCGGGCTACGACTGCACGGTCCTGGAGGCCGCCGAACGGATCGGCGGCAGGAACCTCACGGTGCGCGGCGGGGACCGCCTGACCGAGCTGGGCGGTGAGACGCAGACGGCGGGGTTCGGCGAGGAGACCTACTTCAACGCCGGACCGGGGCGGATCGCACCGTGGATGATCACCATGGACTACTGCCGCGAGCTGGGCGTGCCCGTCGAGGTCTTCGTGAACAACAACGCCTCGGCGTACGTCTACACCGCGGGCATGAGCGCTCCGGTCCGCGCCCGTACGGCCCGCGCCGACATGTACGGATACGTCGCCGAGCTGCTCGCCAAGGCCACCGACGCGGGGGCGCTGGACCGCCGGCTGACGGGGGAGGACCGCGAGCGGCTGCTGGAGTTCCTGCGGCGCTTCGGAGACATCGGCGAGGACCTGGCCTACCGGGGTTCGGACCGCCGGGGGTTCGCAGCCTACCCGGGCGGCGCCGAGGGCGTCCCCCTGCCCGGGCCGTCCTCCCTGGGCGAGGTGCTCGCCGCAGGGACCGGCCGGGCGATCACGATGGACTTCGGCTTCGAGCAGGCCATGCCCATGTTCCAGCCGGTCGGCGGGATGGACGCGATCGTGACCGCGCTGGCCCGCGCGGTCGGCGGGGACCGGATCGTGACCGGCGCCCCCGTCACCGGGATCAGGAACCTGCCCGGCGGCGTCGAGGTGACCCACCGCGGCGGCGTCGTCCGCGCCGACTACTGCATCGCCACGCTCCCGCCCCACCTGCTCGCCCGCCTCCGGCACAACCTCGGAGCGCAGGTCGCGGCCGCCCTGCGCACGCCCGTGCCGGCCGCCGCGGGCAAGATCGGCCTGGAGTACGGCAGGCGCTGGTGGGAGGCCGACGACCGCATCTACGGCGGCGTCACCGAGACCGACCTCGACATCACGCACATCTGGTACCCGTCGCACGGCTACCACGCGAGGAGCGGCCTGATCGTCGGCTACTACAACACCGACGAGGCCGCGGAGGCCTACGGGGCGCTTCCGCACCGCGACCGCCTGCGCCGCGCGCTCACCCAGGGCAAGAAGATCCACGGGGAGAAGTACCGGGCGGAGCTGCGGTCCAGCGTCTCCGTGGCCTGGCACCGCCGGCCGTACGCCGAGGGGGGGTGGGTGCGCTGGCCGTCCCACGACGGCGGCTTCGCCCTCCTGCAGCGCCCGGCGGGCCGCGTCTACTTCGCCGGAGACTGGCTCACCCACCTGGTCGCCTGGCAGGCCGGGGCCATGGAGTCCGCGCGCAGCGCCGTGACCGGGCTCCACCGGCGCGCCCTGGCGGCGACCTCCTAGCCGGATGCGCCCGCCCGGGCCCGGAGCCTCCCGGCCGGCCTCCGGTGCCGGAGGCGCGGGAACCGTCGCGAGGGAAGGGCAGCAGGCTCCGTCCGCCGGGGTGGCCGGGCGTGTCCGGGCGTGCCCTGGCGGCGTGGAAGTCCTGCGCCTGGCAAACTGAAGCCGAATTGAGATTGCGTGTTACCCCCGCTTGGGAAACCGTTGAGGTGTGCCAGACGTTGTTCAGACGGGGAATGTGACCTGATGGTTCATCTCGTAAGCGGGGTTTAAGCCGGTATGGTGCTTCATGCCATGAATCAGGACGACCGACTGGGTCCATACCGACTGCTGCGGCGGCTCGGTGAGGGCGGCATGGGCGTGGTCCACCTGGCCGTCGACCCGCAGGGGCGGCAGGTCGCGGTGAAGGTGCTGCGCTCGGAGGTGGCGGGCGACGAGGTCGCGCGCCGCCGGCTCTCGCGCGAGGTGGACACCATGCGGCGGGTGCGCAGCGAGCACATCGCCGAGGTGCTCGACGCCGACGTCACCGGCCACCGCCCCTACATCGTCACCCGCTACGTCCCCGGCCGCCCGCTGGACGAGGTCGTCAAGCAGGACGGCCCGCTGGACCTGCCCGCGCTGCTCAAGGTCGCCTACGGGGTCGCCGCGGCGCTGGCCTCCGTGCACTCGGTCGGGGTCATCCACCGCGACCTCAAGCCGGGCAACGTGCTCATCCTGGACGGAGAGCCCGTCCTCATCGACTTCGGCATCGCGCAGGCGGTGGACGCCACCAGGCTCACCCAGACGGGCATGTTCATCGGCACGCCCGGCTACCTCGCCCCGGAGATCATCGAGGGCCACGAGGCCGGTCCCGAGGTGGACGTGCACGCCTGGGCGGGCACCCTGGTCTTCGCGGCCACCGGCGAACCGCCCTTCGGCAAGGGCACGCTGGAGATGATCTTCTACAACATCACCGCGGGCAAGGCGAACGTGGCCGGCGCGCCCCGGGAGCTCCAGCCGGTGCTGCGCGCCGCGCTCCAGCGCGACCCCGCCAAGCGGCCCCCGGCCGCCGAGCTGGCCGCCCAGGTGGGACGCCTGATGCCCCCGGCCGGCCGGCAGAACCGGCCCCGCGTCCCCGACGAGATCACCACCGTCCCGCGCTTCGACGACTCCGGCCGGCCGGTCACGGGCGGTCACGGCGGCACGGGCGGTCACGGCAGTACCGGGAACCCGGGGTACGGCACGGGATCGCTGCTGCCGCCGGACCCGGGGGAGGTGCCGACGCCGGTGGCCTCCCGCCCGGCAGGGGCCGCACCGGCCACGCCCTGGCCCCCGGCGCCCGCGGTCCAGCCGCGCGAGTACGTCTCGCTCCTCGACGACCAGGCGCCCGACCCCTGGCCCACCCGCAGGGTGACCCCCGAGGAACTGCGCCAGGCGACCGGTGCTCAGGCTTCGGGCGCCCAGGCTCCCGGCGCTCAGGGTCCCGGCGCCCAGCCCGCCTCCCACGAGCTTCCCACCGGAATGCTGGACCCGGAGGACATACCGACCGGCCGGGTCCGTGACCGGGCCGCACGGACCGGCCCCGGCGCACCCGGGCAGCCCGGCTCCGGGGCGTCCGCCCGGACCGGCTCCGGCATCACCGGAGAGCTGGGCGCCACCGCGCCGGTGGCCGACGGGGACATCCCGACCCAGCGGGTCCGCCCGAGCGAGCTGCCCGAGCACCTGCGCGGCCGCGGGCCGGCGCAGTCCGCCCGGCCGCAGTCCTCGCCGCAGCAGTACTCCCAGCCGCACGCGCAGCCGGGTCCCCCGCCGCACGCGCAGCCGTACCCGCAGCACGTCTCCTACGAGCAGGCGCCGCACCTGCGGCAGTCCGCCTCGCCGCCGCCCTACCCGTACGCGCACCCGCAGGCCTCGCCGCACCAGGCGCCCGCGCACCAGCCGCCCGGGCTCCACCCGGGTCAGCGGCCCGGCCACGCGCTGCAGCGCTCCAAGGCGTACGGCGTGGCGAGCACGCTGCTGCTGGTCGCCGTGACGGTCGCGGCCGTCATCGCCCCGATCGCCGTCGCCGCCGTGGCGGTCCCGGTCGCGATCCTGCTGCGCGCCGCCGACATGGCCCAGCCGGTGCTCAACACCCGCCGGGCGGCGGGCGCCGCGGCCGCCGACGTGCTCCGGGTGCTCGGCCGGCCCGGCGCGCTGCTGAAGTCGGTCGGCGTCACCGCCGCGCTCGTGCCGTACGCGCTCATCCTCGGCCTGCCGGTGACGCTGCTGCTCACCGTGCTGGTCCCCGCCATGCCCGTCACCAACGCGCTCAGCTGGGGTGCGGCGGTCGCCCTGTGGACGGTCTGCGCGGGTCCCGGCGTCGAGGGCCCCGGACGCCAGATGCGACGTACGCTGGCATCACTGCTCCCGTCCCGGAGCGCGGCCATCATGACGGCCGCGGCGCTGGGCGCGGTGGCCGCGCTGATGGTCTTCCTCGCCGTGGGCACCGTGGGCGAGCGGGCGCGGGAGGCGACGTGGACACCCGTCGACGTCGACAGGGTGGTGACCGAGCTGACGAACCTACGGGAGCAGGCGCGATGACGGGGGACACGCGGACGCCGGAGCGGCTGGGGCCGTACCGGCTGCTCAGGAAGATCGGCGAGGGCGGCATGGGGGCCGTCCACCTCGGGCTCGACGAGGACGGCCGCGAGGTGGCCGTCAAGGTCCTGCACCCGCACGTGGCCGCCGACCTCAAGGCGCGCGACCGGCTCACCCGCGAGGTGGAGACCATGCGGCGGGTGCGCAGCCCGCACGTCGCGGCGGTGCTGGACGCCCAGCTGACCGGCGCGCAGCCGTACATCGTGACCCGCTTCGCCCCCGGCCGCACGCTGGAGGAGACCGTCCTGGAGGACGGCCCGCTCCCCGCCGACCGGCTCATCAGGCTGGCCCAGGGCATGTGCGCGGCGCTGGTGGCCATCCACGCCGCCGACGTCATCCACCGCGACTTCAAGCCGGCCAACGTGATGCTCGTCGACGGCGACCCGCTGGTCATCGACTTCGGCATCGCGCACCTGGTCAACGCGACCCGGCTCACCCAGACCGGCATGTTCGTCGGCACCCCCGGCTACCTCGCCCCGGAGATCATCCGGGACTCCGAGATCACCCAGGCGGCCGACGTGCACGCGCTGGCCTCCACGGTCTTCTTCGGCGCGACCGGCAAGCCGCCGTTCGGGACCGGGAGCTTCGAGGTCGTCTGCTTCAACATCATGGAGGGCCGGGCCAACATCGACCTGGCCCCCGCGTGGCTGCGCGGCTGGCTCCGGCAGGCGCTGGACGTGGACCCCGCGGCCCGGCCGAGCGCCCAGCAGCTGCACCGCATGGCCCGCGCCCTCGACCCGGCGGTGACGGCCTTCCACGAGGAGCCGCCGCCGACGGCCGTGCTGGACCCGGGGACGAAGGTGCTCGGCGGCCCGCCGCCGCCCCCGCCGAACGGCACCCGCGTGCTCGGCGGCGCCCCGCCTCAGCCGGACGGCACCCGGGCGCAGAACGACGCCCCGCCGCCGCCCGGCGGGCAGGTCCCGCCGCCGCCCGCGAACGGCACCCAGGTGCTGCCGCAGGACGCGACCTACTCCGACCTGCTCCCGCCGGTGGAGTACGCCAAGCCCGACCGGCGCGAGCGCAGGGCCCGCGAGCCGCGGGCCGAGCCGGGCCGCGGGGCCGGGCCCGGCAGCGCCGGGCAGGCCGGGGCCGCCGCGCCGCCGCCGTACGTCCCGGCGACCCCGCCGCCGTACGTGCCCGCCCCGCCCGGCGCCCGCCAGCCGGGCTTCGCGCCGCCGCCCTACGCCGACCAGCGGGTCGCCGGGTACCCGGCGCCGCAGCCGACCGGCCCGGCCCGGCCGTACGCGCCTCCGGCCACCCAGCCCCGGCCCTTCACCCCTCCGGCCCAGCCCCGGCAGGACCGGCAGCCCCGGCAGGACAGGCCTCCGTACCGCACCGGCCACCCGCTGGCCGGTGCGCTGCTGCTGACGATCGTGGTCGCGCTGGCCTGCGTGCTGCCCGTCGTCGTCAGCGCCTTCGCGCTGGTCGCGGCGGTCTGCCTGCGCGTGGGCGAGTACCTCTTCGGAGACCTGGCCCAGCGCCGCTCGGTGCGGGGCAGCAGCGCCTCCGACCCGCTGCTCGCGCTGATCGGCACGCCGTGGGCGCTGGTCAAGGCCGGAGCGGCCACGCTGGTCAGCGGCCCGCTGGCCGCGATGTTCGGCATGTGCGTCTGGGGCGCGCTGGTCTACATCGGGCAGATGGACACCGACCCGGCCGCCGCCTACGCGGCCGGCGCCTTCGTGGCCGGGCTGTTCGTGCTGCCCGGCGGCGGCAAGCCTCGCAAGGCCGTCTCCCGGGTGCTGAGCGGGGCGATCCGCAGCCCGGGCGCGGCCATGGTGACCACGATCGTGCTGGGCACGATCGCCTTCTTCACGGTGATGGCCGCGCTGGGCATGGTCCCGTCCTTCGCCCCCTGGGAGCCCCCCTCCCAGGTGGTGGAGAGGCTGACGACGCAGTGGCGGGCGCAGGCGCACGAGAGCGCGATGGGCGTGCTGGACCTCGTCGGAGGCCTCGTGGACGACCTGCTGAAGAGCGTCGGCCTCGGGTTCCTGACCTTCTGGAAGTAGTGCTTCTCCCGGTGGAGGCCGGACTGTGGAGATCCGGGTACTGGGCCCGGCCGAGCTGATCGGCGACGACGGGCGCCCCCGTGCGGTCGGCCCGCTCAAGCCCCGGATGCTGCTGGCGGTGCTGGCGCTGGCCGAGGGGCGGCCGCTGGCTCCGGCGGTGCTGATCGACCGGTTGTGGGGCCGGGACGCCCCGGCCGAGGCGACCGCCTCCCTGCACGCGTACGTGTCGAACCTGCGGCGGGCGCTGGAGCCGGGACGCCGGCCGCGCACGCCCAGCCGGGCGCTGGTGCTGGGACCGGCGGGGTACGCGCTGGCGGTGGAGCCGGAGCGGGTGGACGCGTCGCGGTTCGTACGGCTGGTGGCGGAGGCCGGGCGGGCGGGCGACCCGGTCGTGGCGGAGCGGCAGGCCGCGGCGGCGCTGGCGCTGTGGCGGGGGACTCCGTACGCGGAGCTGGACGGGCAGGAGTACGCGCTGGCGGCGCAGGCGCGGCTGGAGGAGGCGCGGGAGCGGGCGCGGGAGCTGCGGGTGGCGGCGGTGCTGGAGCAGGGCCGCCACGACGAGGTGCTGGGTGAGCTGGAGGCGCTGACGGGCGAGCATCCGCTGCGGGAGCGGTTGTGGGGGCTGCGGGCGCTGGGGCTGTACCGGGCCGGGCGGCAGGGGGAGGCCCTGGCGGTGCTGCGGACCGCGCGGCGGGTGCTGGCCGAGGAGCTGGGCATCGATCCGGGTGATGAGCTGCGGGGGCTGGAACGTGACATCCTGGCGCAGTCGCCGCGGCTGCGCCTCGGCGCGGCCGTCGTCTCCGGGACGGCGGCCGGAGGACTCGGAGCGGCGGCCGGTGAGGGGCTGGCCGGCCGGGTGCTGGCGGGACGGCGGGGAGAGCTGGCCGCGCTGGAGGAGGCGCTGGCCGGGGCCGAGGCGGGGCGGCCGGGGTTCGCGCTGGTCACCGGGGAGCCGGGGATCGGTAAGACCCGGCTGGCCGAGGAGCTGGCGGCGCGGGCGCGGGCGCGCGGTCACCTGGTGGCGGTGGGCCGGTGCGCCGCGATCGAGGGGGCGCCGGCGTTCTGGCCGTGGACGATGGTGCTGGAGCGGCTGGCCGAGGTGGTGGAGCCGCTGCCGGAGGCGGTGCGGGCGAATCTGCCGGGGGCGGGGTCGGCCGATCGGCCGGATCCGGAGGGGGCGCGGTTCCGGACCTACCAGGCGGCGGCGCGGGTGCTGGCGGCGGCGGCCGCCGTACGGCCGGTGCTGGTGGTCCTGGACGACCTGCACTGGGCCGACCCGTCGTCGTTGCGGTTGCTGGGCTATCTGGCCGAGACGGCGGGCGAGGGACGGCTGCTGGTGGTGGGCACGGCCCGGGACCTGCCGTCGGCCGAGGGGGCGCTGGCGGACGCGTTCGAGTCGCTGGCGCGTCGTCACGCCGTGCGGCTGCCGCTGGCCGGGCTGAGCGCGGACGAGCTGGCCGCGCTGGCGCCGGGGCTGGCGGAGGAGGAGGTCCGGGCGCTGCGGGAGCGCACGGGCGGCAACCCGTTCTTCGCCACCGAGCTGGTGCGTTATCTGGGGGCCGCGCCGGGGTCCGCCGCGGGGCCGGGGGGATCCTGCGTGCGGGGGGTCCTGCCGCTGGGCGTGCGGGACGTGGTGCTGGGCCGGGTGGGCCGTCTTCCGGAGGCGGCGGCCGAGGTGCTGCGGATCGCGGCGGTGGTCGGGCGGGAGTTCGAGGCGCCCGTGGTGGCGGCGGTGGCGGGGCTGGGGGCGGAGGAGGTGCTGGACCGGCTGGAGCCGGCACTGGCGGCGGCGCTGGTGGTGCAGGGGCGGCCGGGGCGGTTCCGGTTCGTGCACGCGCTGGTGGCCGAGGCGCTGGCGGACGCGGTGGCGCCGTTGCGGCGGGCGCGGTTGCACGCGCGGGTGGCCGAGGCGATCGAGGCCCGCACCGGGAGCGCCGGGGCGGGAGCCGACGGGCTGGCTGTGGTGGCGCACCACTGGCTGCTGGCGGTGCCGGCCGGGCACGTGCGCCGGGCGTGGCCGGCGGCGGTGCGGGCGGGCCGGGAGGCGATGCGGCTGCGCGCCTACGACGCGGCGGCCGGGCTGCTGGAGCGGGCGGCGGCGGTGGCCGCCGGGGACGCGGAGCTGAGCGCGGCCGAGCGGATGGACGTGCTGTTCGCGCTGGCCGATGCGCGGATCGGGGCGGGGGACGCGCGGGGGCAGCGGCTGGTGCTGGAGGAGATCCGGGCGCTGGCGCGGCGGGCGGGGGACCGGCGGCGGTGGATCGCGGCGGCGACCGGGTACGGCGGCCGCATCCTGCAGCCCTGGGAGACCTACGGGCGCTACAACACGGAGCTGGTCGGCGAGCTGCACGAGCTGGTCCGGACGGACGGCGCGGGACCCGCCCGGTGGGTCCCGCGGCCGGGCGGGGGAGACGGCGCGGACCCGGCGCGGCAGGGCGCGGAGGAAGGGCTGGACCCCGTCTCCCGGGCGCGGGCACTGGCCTGCCTGGCGGTGGAGACCTACTACCGGACCGGCCCCGATCCGGCCGAGCGGGAGCGGTGGAGCCGCGAGGCGGTGGAACTGGCCCGCAAGGAGAACGACGCCACCCTGCTGGGCCGGATGCTCTTCGCCCGGTTCACCGCCCTGCTCAACGCCGACGCGGTCGGCGAGCGCATCGAGGCGGCCGAGGAGATGGTCGCGGCAGGGCGGGCGGCGGGGGACGACGAACTGCTGGCGACCGGGCTGATCTGCCTGGCGGGGGCGTTGCTGGAGACCTTGCGGGTGGGCCGGGCGCTGGGGGCGCTGGCCGAGGCCGAGGCGCTGGTCGAGCGCTCGCAGCTGCCGTACCTGCGGATCATCCTGGGCTGGCTGAGGCTGGGGGTGGTGGCCGGCAGCGGGGACACGGCCGGGGCCGAGGCGCTGCTGGCGGCCACCGCGGCCGAGCACCAGGCCACCTCGATGTGGGGGGCGGAGGTGACCATCGCCGCGGGGACGCACCAGGTCGCACTGCTGCGCGCCCGGCAGGGCACCCTCGCCCCCGGTGCCCTGGAGGCCCTGGAGGCCCCGGGCGACTGGCCGGAGCCGCTGGAGGAGGTCATCCGGGAGGCCCGCGCCGCGCTCCAGGTCGCCTCGGGCCGGCCGGACGAGGCGAGGAGGACGATCGGCCCGTGGGAGCGGCAGCGGCCGATCCCCGACACCTTCCTCCTCCTGCACCGCCTCGGCATGCGGGCCGAGATCTGGTCGGCGCTCGGTGACGAGCGGGCGTGCGCCGAGCTGTACGCGCAGGCGCTGCCGTACGCCGACCGGATGGTGATGGGCGGCCTCAGCTCGGTCATGTGGCCGATGAGCCGGTCGTTGTTCCTGCTGGCGCGGGCGCTGGGCGATCGGGAGGCGGCGCTCCGGCACGGGGGGCACGCGCTGGCGGTGGCCCGCGAGATGGGGGCCGGCGCCCTGGTCGCGCTCATCGCCGCCGAGCTCGCCTAGCGGGACCGGGCGCCCCCGGCGCCGGCTCCGGAGAACGGTCCCGGCCGGTCGTCTCCCGGCCGGGCCGGCGCGGTCAGCCCCACAGGTAGGCCATGCGCCGCTCGTAGCGCCGCCGGACCAGCCGGTTGACCAGGAGCAGCCCCTTCGGCGCGGTCCTGCGCAGGTGCTCCTCGACCTCCGGGGGGAGGTCGGAGGTGATCCAGGGAACCAGCTTGAGCATGCCGGACAGGCCGTACTCCTTCTGGATGCCCTTGTGCCCCTCGGCGTCCTCCTCCGGCGTGATGTGGGCCATCATCAGCGGGATGCCCTCGGTCTCCTCGTGCGCCAGGTGGGCGCCCAGGACGTCGCCCAGCGAGCGCAGCGCGGTGACCAGCCGGGCCCGGCCCTCCTCGGTGGGGCGGGCGGCGAACGCGGCGAAGGCCGTCTCGCTCTCCCCGATCCACCTGTCCGCCTCGGCGTGCTCGGCCTCCAGCGCGTCGATCACCTCGGCGGCCTCCGGCGCCCGCCGCCGGAGGCGGGGCCAGACCGTCTCGTCCTCCGCCGTGTGGTGGTGGTGCAGCACCAGCAGCACCCACGTCAGGTGCTCGTGCAGCGCGGTGATCCGCGCCCGGTCGGCCAGGCCGACCCGGCCCGCCGCGACGAGCAGGCGGCCGAGGTCGCGGCGGAACCCGTAGTGCGCCAGGTACATGTTGGTCATGTCCAGCGGGCCGGGAACCGCCGCGGCCTGGCCGGGAAGCACGATCTGAGGGACGCCGGGGTGGCGGGTCGCGGTCATCGCCGTCTCCTTCGCAGGGGTGGATGGTGACAGGTTCGCCGCGACATCTTGGGCGGTTCTTGGCGATCCACCTCAAGTCGGCTTCAAGCCGGTCCGCCCGGAGGGAAGACCGGGAGCGCCCCGTGTGTGTTCCGTGTCCGTGAACGGGCGGATTCTTGTAATCCCGCCGTGCGAGACGGCCCTGTCTGGGGCACGATGAGGGGGACAGGCCGGAGGGAGTCGCATGGGAGCGCCGGACGGTGATCGGCTCGGCCCGTACCGCCTGCTCTCGCCCCTGGGGGCGGGAGGCTTCGGCGAGGTCCACCTCGCGCTGGACCCGGAGGGGCGCACGGTCGCCATCAAGATCCTGCATCCGCACGTCGCCGCCGACGAAGGGGCGCTGACCCGCCTGGCCCGAGAGGTGGAGGCCATGCGGCGGGTCCAGGGCCCGCACGTCGCCGAGATCCTCGACGCCTCGCTGACCGGCGGGCGTCCCTACCTGGCCACCCGCTACGTCCAGGGCCGCCCGCTCGCCGCGGTGGTCTCCGGCGACGGCCCGATCAGGGGCGACGAGCTCGTACGGCTGGCGCGCGGCCTCGCCGAGGCGCTGTCCGCCGTCCACGCCGCCGGAGTGATCCACCGGGACCTGAAACCCGGCAACGTGATCCTGACCGACGGCGAGCCGGTCGTGATCGACTTCGGCATCGCGTGCATGCTCGACTCGGCCTCGGTCACCACGTCGGGGGCCGTCCTGGGCACGCCCGGCTACCTGGCCCCGGAGATCCTGGAGGGCGGCGAGACCGGGCCCGAGGCCGACGTCTTCTCCTTCGCGGCCACGCTCGCCTACGCGGCCACCGGGCGGCACCCGTACGGCACCGGCCCCGCCGCCGCGGTCGGCTACCGGGTGGTCCACCACGAGCCCGACCTGGACGGCGTGCCGCCCTGGCTGGAGTCGCTGCTCCGGGAGTGCATGGTGCGCGACCCGGCCGCCCGGCCGCCCGCCAGCATGCTGCTGGCCCGGCTGGGCGCGGCGGCCCCCGTCGTCCGGGCGGCGGCCCCGCAGTCCCACCCGGCCTTCGCGGCGGCCGAGATCCGGGAGCCGGTCCAGGAGACGGCGGCCCGCCGCGTCCCGCGCGGCGGGGTGCACAGCCTCACCACCAGGGAGTGGCGCCCGGGCCGCGGCCGCGGCACCGGGGCGGCGGCGCCGGATGAGGTCCGCGCCCGACGCCGTGCGGTGGTCCACCGCCGTTGGGTCGTCGGCACCGGCCTGCTCGTCGCGCTGGCCGCCGCGGCGGCCAGGAGCCCGCTGCCCGAGGCCTCGCTGCTGCTGCTGACGATCTACGGTTCGGTCATGCTCGTCGACGGCGGCGTCGCCCTGTTCGCCCGGCAGAACCGCTCCCGGCTCGCCGTGGACCTCGCCGGCGCCGGCGGGTCCATCGCGCTGTGGGCCGTGCTGGGCGCGCTCTTCAGCCCGCTCACCCTCGGGCTGGCGCTGGGAACGGTCGTCTTCGTCCTGGTCGTGCTCCTGCTGAGCAGTTGACCGCCCGGTCCGCGGGTAGGAGGGGGAGTGCCGCCCGCCGCTTCCGGAACATAGTTCGGTATGGTGGAGGACGGCTCGCCGGGTGACGACCGGCCCCGTCGGCGCATGCCGTACGGGCCGGTGGTTTGCGCCTAAGCTACCGATGGGTAACATGATGCCGGGGGACCAGGACGGGCACGATCCCGGCCGGGCCACCCGCTGTCACAAGCCCCTCGGGCACCTGGCAGTCTTGGCACCACGCGCACGTGCCCCGCGTGCGCGTACCGAGCATCCGGCGCCGGCCGCGACGAAGCGGTGGCGCACGCGAACACGGGAGGTCGGCCACCGGCCATGAACATCGTCGTCTGCGTGAAGCAGGTCCCCGACACGGCGACCGAGCGCAAGCTGAGGTCCGATGACAAGACGCTCGACCGCGACGCCGCCGACGGCGTCGTCAACGAGCTCGACGAGTACGCGGTCGAGGAGGCGCTGCGGCTCAAGGAAGCTCACGGCGGTGAGGTGACCGTCCTCACCATGGGCCCCGACAAGGCCAGCGAGACCATCCGCAAGGCCCTGGCCATGGGCGCCGACAAGGCCGTCCACCTGGTGGACGACGCCCTGCACGGTTCCGACGCCCTGGGCACCTCCTACGCTCTGGCGCAGACGCTGAAGAAGATCGGGTTCGACCTGGTCGTGCTCGGCTCCGAGTCCACCGACGCCCGCACCGGCGTGCTCGCCGCGATGCTGGCCGAGCGCCTGGGTGTGCCGCAGCTCACCTTCGCCAACAAGGTCGAGGTCAACGGCACGTCCATCGCGATCCAGCGCGTCACCGACTACGGCTACGACAAGGTCGAGGCCGTGCTGCCCGCCGTCGTCTCCGTGGTCGAGAAGATCAACGAGCCGCGCTACCCGTCCTTCAAGGGCATCATGGCGGCCAAGAAGAAGCCGGTCGAGAAGCTGGGCGTCGCCGACGCCGAGATCGACGTCGCGCAGGTGGGCCTGGCCGGCTCGTGGAGCGAGGTGGCCGACTTCGCCGCGGCCCCGCCGCGCGCGGCGGGCACGGTCGTCAAGGACGAGGGCGACGGTGGCGTGAAGGCCGCCGACTTCCTCGCGTCGAAGAAGTTCGTCTGAGAACGGGGGTTCAACTGAGATGTCCGAGGTTCTCGTTCTCGTCGAGCACGTCGACGGCCAGGTCAAGAAGGTCACCCTGGAGCTGCTGACGCTCGCCCGCAGGCTGGGCGCGCCGTCGGCGGTCTGGGCCGGTCCGGGCTACTCCGCCGAGGCCAAGGCCAAGCTGGCCGAGTACGGCGCCGAGAAGATCTACGTCGCCGACTCCGCCGACATCACCGACTACGTGGTGGCGCCCAAGGCCGAGCTGCTCGCCCAGCTCGTCTCGTCCGCGTCCCCGGCCGCGGTGCTCGTCGCCGCGACGGCCGAGGCGAAGGAGATCGCCGGCCGGCTGGCCATCAAGACCGACTCCGGTGTGCTGACCGACGCCGTCGGCATCGGGGAGGGCCTGGTCGCCGACCAGTCCATCTTCGGCGGCGGCGTCAACGTGCAGTCCCGCGTGACCAAGGGCACCCCGATCATCGCGGTCCGCCCGAACGCGACCCCGGTCGAGGCCTCCGCCGGCGCGGGCGCCGAGGAGCAGGTCTCCGTCGCCGTCTCCGACGCCGCCAAGGGCGCCAAGGTCGTGGACCGCGTCAAGGAGGAGAAGGGCGCCCGCCCCGAGCTCACCGAGGCCGCGATCGTGGTCTCCGGCGGCCGCGGCGTGGGTTCCGCCGAGAACTTCTCGATCATCGAGAAGCTGGCCGACTCGCTCGGCGCGGCCGTCGGCGCCTCCCGCGCCGCCACCGACGCCGGCTGGTACCCGCACCAGTTCCAGGTGGGCCAGACGGGCAAGACCGTCTCGCCGCAGCTCTACATCGCGGCCGGCATCTCCGGGGCCATCCAGCACCGGGCCGGCATGCAGACCGCCAAGACGATCATCGCGATCAACAAGGACCCCGAGGCGCCGATCTTCGAGCTCGCCGACTTCGGTGTCGTGGGCGACCTCAACCAGGTCGTCCCGCAGCTGACCGACGAGATCGCCAAGCGCAAGTAGGTCCTCCACCGGCCCGGACCCGGGCCGCGGACCGCCGGAACGGCGCCGCACGGATCCTCCGTGCGGCGCCGTTCCCGTGTGCGCCCCGCCCGGTTCCGGTACGGCGGAGCCCGGTCCCGGGCGGGCCGGCCTCAGGCGGCCGGGGTGAGCACGCGGCCGGCGGCCTCGGCCGGGGCGGCGGGGGCCGTACCGGAGCGGGGCAGGAGGCGGCCGGTCACGGCGATCAGGACGCCCAGCAGGACGGCGATGCCGAGCGCGGTGCGGATCGAGGCCAGGTCGGAGACGAAACCGATGACCACCGGGCCGAGGAGCAGCCCCGCGTAGCCCAGCGCGCCCGTCTGGGCGATGGCCGGACCGGGGTTGGCGGTCGTCTCGCCCGCCAGGGAGAAGGCGATCGGCGAGATCGTCGCCACCGACAGGCCCACCAGCAGCATGGCCGGGACGGCGACCGCCGCCGAAGAGGCCGTGACGACCACGGCGAAGGTCGCGGTGGTGGCCAGACCGGAGCCGGTGATCATCCTCCGGGCGCCGAACCGGGCCCGGAGGCGGTCGCCGGCCAGGCGGCCGAGCAGCATGCCCGCCTCGAAGACCGGGTAGCCGAGCGCGGCGACGGCCTCGGAGGCGCCGAGCGCGTCGCGAAGGTAGAGGCCGTTCCAGTCGGCCACCGTGCCCTCGACCATGAAGGCGCAGAACGCGATGGCACCCAGCAGGTACACCACCGGGGGCATCCGGCGGCGGGTCCCGGCCCCGGCGTCCGCCGGCTCGGGGGCGGGGTCGGGCAGGTAGGTGCGGCTGAGCGTGGCCGCCGCGGGCAGTGAGACCAGGGCGACCAGGGTCAGGTGGGCCGTGAACGAGAGGCCGGCCGCGATGGCCGCGGTGCCGAGCAGGCCCGCGGAGATCGCGCCCGCGCACCAGCCGGCGTGCATGCCGTTCATCAGCGGGCGGCCGTGGGCGCGCTCGACCGCCGCGCCCTGCGCGTTCATCGCGATGTCCAGCGCGCCGAACGCCAGGCCGAACAGCGCGGAGGCGACCAGCAGCAGCGGGAACGACGGCGCGAACGCGAGCATGGCCAGGGTGACGGCGCAGAGGGGGGCGGCGACCCGCAGAATGCTCCGGCTGCCGAAACGCCGCATCACGCTGCGCATCGACTGCATGGTCACCAGCGCGCCCAGACCCCACGCGAGCAGGGAGATTCCGACCGACGTCTCGGACAGGCCGAGCTTGTCGGACAGTGCGGGCAGGCGCACGGTCATCGATCCACACATCAGTCCACCGAGAACAAAAGTGAGGATTGCCCCGTTACGGGCAGTCCTCAGGTCGCGGGTCATGACGTAATCCCTTCTATGGAGGTTTCCGGCCGCCGTCAGGTGGGCACAGAAAATCCGGTCGCTTCCGCGCGTGCGGAAGCGACCACCAATATTCACGGAGAGTAATCATCGCCGGAGCCGAACGGACGGCCCGGCGGACGGGTGTGGACGGCCGGGCATGCGGTGGTGGCCGGGCATGCGGCGGTGGTCGCCGGACGGGTCCGGTGACCGGGTGGGCGGACGCGGATGCGTGGACGGGGCGGCCCGTGCGGCCGGCGGTCAGCCGGGCAGCAGCGCCAGGAGCCCTCGTTTCAGTTCCGCGTAGCGGCCGTCGTCGTAGAGGCCGGGGTCGTGGCTGGCCACGTCCCACAACCCCTCGCAGGCCAGGCGGACGATCTGCGCGGCCGCCGGGTCCGGTTCGGTCTCCAGCCCCTCGCGGTGCCAGCGGGCCATCGCCTCGCGCAGCGGTGCGAGCAGGTAGAGGTTGCCGGAGGCGCCGGTGACCACCGCCCAGCGCCGCAGCCGGCCGCTCTGCACGGCGGCGAACGTGGCGGCCAGGTAGTTCTTGGTGTAGGTGTCGTGGCCCTGGGCGGCGACGAGTTCGTCGAACTCCTCGATCAGCCGCTCGACCATGCCCTTGATCAGGGCTTCCTTGGTGCTGAAGTGGTAGAGCAGCCCGCCCTTGCTGCAGCCCGCGCGCTCGGCGACGGCCGCCAGGGTGAGCGCGGAGGATCCCTGGTCGGCCAGCAGGTCCTCCGCCGCGTCCAGCAGTTCCTCTCGTCTCATGGTCTTTACTGTACCGGCTGGACGGTTCAGTGGTCAACGCGGGGGCGGGGCTCCGCACGGGCGCGGATACCCTTGGAAGGCTGAAAATAAGTTGCGGAGGGGAGTGCGGCCGTGCAGTCCGCCTATCTCGATCATGCGGCGACCACGCCGATGCTTCCCGAGGCCATCGAGGCGGTGACCGCCCACCTCGGCAGGGTCGGCAACGCCTCGTCGCTGCACGCGGCGGGCCGCCGTACCCGCCAGGTCGTGGAGGAGTCGCGCGAGAGCATCGCGGACGCGCTCGGCGCCCGGCCCAGCGAGGTCGTGTTCACCTCGGGCGGGACCGAGGCCGACAACCTGGCGATCAAGGGCCTCTACTGGGCCCGCCGCGCCGCCGGGGCGACCCGCATCCTGATCAGCGCGGTCGAGCACCACGCGGCGCTCGACCCTGCGCACTGGCTGGGCGACCGGCAGGGCGCGACCGTCGAGCTGCTCGAGGTCGACGAGCTCGGCCGGGTGCACCCGCAGACCCTGCGCGAGGCCGTCGAGCGCGACCCGGACGGCGTCGCGCTGGTGAGCGTCATGTGGGCCAACAACGAGGTCGGCACCGTCCAGCCGGTCCGGGTGCTCGCCGCGATCGCCCGCGACCACGGCATCCCGTTCCACACCGACGCGGTCCAGGCGATCGGCCAGCTCCCGGTCGACTTCGCCGACGCCGGTGTGGACGCCCTGACGCTCTCCGGCCACAAGGTCGGCGGGCCGATGGGCGTCGGCGCCCTGCTGCTGGCCCGGGGCGCCGACCCGGTGCCGGTGCTGCACGGCGGCGGCCAGGAGCGCGACGTCCGCTCCGGCACGCTCGACGCCCCCTCGGTCGCCGGGCTCGCGGCGGCGGTGCAGATCGCGGTGGCCCGCCGGGCCGAGACCGCCGCCCGGCTCTCGGGCCTGCGCGACGAGCTGATCCGCCGGGTACGGCAGGCGGTCCCCGACGTGATCCTCAACGGCGACCCGGAGAACCGGCTCCCCGGCAACGCGCACTTCTCCTTCCCCGGCTGCGAGGGCGACGCGCTGCTCATGCTCCTGGACGCCAAGGGAGTGGAGTGCTCGACCGGTTCCGCCTGCTCGGCAGGGGTGGCCCAGCCCTCCCACGTCCTGCTCGCCATGGGCGCCGACGGCGTCCGCGCCCGGGGCTCGCTGCGCTTCTCGCTCGGCCACACCTCGACCGAGGCCGACGTCGACCGCGTCGCCGACGTCATCGGCCTGGTCGTGGAGCGCGCCCGCCGCGCCGGACTGTCCTGACCCGGCACCCCGCGGTCCGGGACCCCCGCGGTCCGGGACCCCTGCATCCGGGCCCTGCGGCCGGGGAGGCCGCCTGACCGAGGCGCTCTCCGCCGCCGCGCCCGGCGGCCGCGACGGCTAGATTCGAACGGTGACCGAACCGATCATCGTGGCCCGCGGCGTCGAGGTGGCGCTCGGCGGCAATCCCGTCCTGCGCGGTGTCGACCTCGACGTCGTGCGAGGCGAGGCCGTCGCGGTGACGGGACCGAACGGCGCGGGGAAGTCGACGCTGCTGCGCTGCCTGGCCGGGCTGCGCCCGCCGGACTCGGGCGAGCTGGCCGTCCTGGGCGCGCCGCCCCGCGACGTCCCGGCCTTCTGGCGCGACGTCGCCCTGGTGGGGGACGAACCCGCCTGGTACCCGGGGCTGACCGTCCGCGAGCACCTGGACCTGATGGGCGCCGTCCACACCCCGTCCCGGCTGGAGGCCGGCGAGGCGCTGGAGGCGTTCGGCCTGGGGCCCCGCGCGGACGCCGCGCCGGCGGCCCTCTCGACCGGGCAGCGGCAGCGTCTCCTGCTGGCGATGACCCTGCTGCGGCCGAGCCGCCTGCTCCTGCTGGACGAGCCGGAACGCGGGCTCGACGCGGGCTTCAGAGGGCGGCTGGCGGAGATCCTGGTGCGCTACACGGCCGAGGGCGGGACGGTGGTGACGGCCACCCACGATCCCGGTCTCGCCGCGGCCGCCCGGGCCCGGTCGATCGTGCTGTCCTCCGGACGGGCCAGGAGCACCGCATGAAGGCGGGCTTCGAGAGCGCCCCGGAGCCGGTCCCGGCCGCCCGTCCAGGAGGTGCCCCATGAGTCCGGTTCCGGAGATCCGGGCCTTCGTCCGGTCGAGGAGCCGCCGGCCGCGGAGCTGGCTCGACCACTACACGGCCGGCCTCGGGCTCGCGGTGACCGCGGCGGTGCTGTCCCAGCCCGCCTCCGCACTCCTCACCGCGGTCACCCGCGAGGCGGACCCGTCGCGGACGGGCGCCGGGATCGCGCTGGTCATGCTGGCCTGGGCGGGTCTCCTCGCCGCCGCCCGCACGCTCGGTCCCGTCACCCCGCCGTCCGCCGACGCCTGGCTCCTGCTCTCCCCGCTCGACCGGCGGGCCGTGCTGCGGCGGCCGGCGGGCGTCCTCCTCGCGGTGTCCGTCGCGGCCGGCGCCGTTCTCGGCGTGGGCCTGCTCGCGGTCCTGGGCGCCCCGGACCACACGGCCGTACGGTCGGCCGCGGCGGTGGTCCTCGGCGTCGCCGCGGCCACGGGCGGCACGGCCCTGGCCGTGCTGGCGCAGGCCTCGCGCACCGTGGACGCGTGGGCGGGCCCGGTGGTCACCGCGACCGTGGCGCTGGCCGCGGCCGTCGCGCTGCTGGGATCCGGTCCCGGCCGCCGCCTCCTGACCGCGGCCGCCACCGCGCCGCCGACCCTCGGCGCGGCGGCGGCCGCGGTGTCCGCCGCGCTCGCCGCCCTGCTGGTACGGCGGGCCTGGGTGGCGCTGGACCGGATCCCGGCCCGGATCCTGCTGGCCGCCACCGCGAGGACGGGCCGCGCGGCCGCCTCCGCCGTCACCATGGACCCGGGCTCCCTGACCTGGAGCGCGGAGGACGAGCACTGGCGGGGACGGGTCCTGCGGTCCCGGCGGTGGCCCGCGCTGCCCGCCCCGATGGCGCCGGCCTGGCAGGACTGGCGGAGGCTGGCACGCCGCCCCTGGCGGCCCGTCGTGCTGCTCGCGGCCGCCGTGCTGCCCGCGCTCGCCGCGCAGGCCGGCGGGGCGTCGAGGACGGCGACCGCGCCGGCCGGGGCCGGAGGAGGATCCCCGGAGGCCGTGGCCGTACTCGCCGGGCAAGCCGGAACCGGCGCGGCGGCCGCCTCGCTGACCGCGGGCCTCGTCCTCGTCGGCGCGCTCGCCGCCGCCGTGACGGGCACCTCCGGAGCGCGCAGGGACGGCGACAACCCGGCGCTGGCGAGGCTGCTCGGCCTCGGCCCCCGCCGGGTCCTGGCCGCCAGGGCGCTGCTGCCGGGACTGCTCGGCGCGGCCTGGCTGGCCCTCGCCCTGGCCGGGCTCTCGGCGACCGGCGCACTCGCCGCCGGTCCGTGGTGGCCGCTGGCGGCCCTGACCGCGCCCGCCCTGGCTGCGGGAGCCCTGCGGACGGCACGCAGGCGGCCCGTCGACCACTCGATGCCGGTCATCGACACGCCGGTGGGGGCGATCCCCACCGGGCCGCTCGTCTGGGCGATGACCGGCATCGACCTCACCGTGCTCGGCTGCCTCCCGCTGGTCGTCGCACTGCTCTTCCCACCCGCCGCGTTCGGCGGGTTCCTGGCCGTGCAGGCCCTCCTGGGAACGGCCGTCCTCTCGGCCTACCTGGCCGGAGAGGGAAAG
Organism: Thiemannella venezuelensis; assembly: GCF_014203605.1. Taxonomy (GTDB): domain Bacteria; phylum Actinomycetota; class Actinomycetes; order Streptosporangiales; family Streptosporangiaceae; genus Planomonospora_A; species Planomonospora_A venezuelensis. The sequence continues at coordinate 57,982 of NZ_JACHJJ010000006.1, forward strand.
CGCCCCGCCTGAGGGACGCCCTCGCGGAGACGGGCCGAGCCCCGCGGGGAGGCGTTCACCCGTGCCCCCGCCGTCAGTTGAGGAAGGGGGCGACGGCGGCCCAGGCGGGGTCGCCTGCGACGTCCACGCGGGGCTGGCCCTCCTCCCAGGTGATGATCAGCTCCTTGGCGTGGATCGCCGCGTCGCCCACCGGGTCGGCGTAGATGTGCAGCACCCGCTGGCCCTCGGCGCTCATGTGGGCGGCGAGCACGGCGGTCCCGTTCAGCCTGCTGATCCGCCCGGCGAGGCGCTCCTCGAAGTCGCGCAGGGCGTCCAGCGACGGCCCGACGGGCAGGCCGTCGGCGTCGCGGTGCAGGTAGGGCAGGGTGACCGCGATGTGCTGGTCGAACAGGGGGTAGTCGACCGGGCGGAGCGGGTAGCGCGCGGTGGCGATCAGGCGGGCGCCGCCGGCGGTCTCGCCCTCCAGCAGCGCCCACTGCTCCTCCTGGAAACCGGAGGCGAGGTCGGCGACCACGCTGGGCAGGTGGACGGCGGGCACGGCGTCGATCGGCGGGAACTGGACGGCGGAGATGCCCCCGACCCAGCGGGCCACGTCGTCCTCGCCGAGCAGCCAGTCGAGGGCGAGCAGGGCGGCCTCGGTCCGGGTGTCCTCGTCGAGGATGCCGAAGATCGGATGGTGGGCGACCACGTCGACGCGGGGGTTGCCGTGCGGGGCGCGCAGGCCCAGGACGAGCTTGTCCAGCGCGAACTCGTAGCCGTCCACGTCGAGGGTGAGGTCCATGGCGTGGGGGTTGGCCCGCCGGGACGGGTGGAACTCCCAGCGGGCGTCGGCGGGGGGCGCGGCGGCGGCCCAGCGGTGCGCGACGGCGCGCAGTTCGGCGTCGCCCGCGGCGGTGACCACCAGGGCCTGGTCGGCGGTGAATCCCGGAGTGATCTCCCAGACCAGGGAGGGGTGGACGACCGTCACCGCGGGACCGATCCACTCGGCCAGCCGGTCGGCCTCCCCGGCGGCCACCATCGCGTCCAGCTCAGGTCTGGCCTCGGTCCACCAGGCCCAGAACTCGCCGATGCCGTCGACGGGTTCCCCGGCGGATTCGCTCTTGCGCCCGAACAGTCGCATGACTCCGGATTCTCCCAGTCCGAGGAGGCAGGTGCCAACAGCCGGCCGCCGGTACGGGCTGCCCGGTCACGCGCGGTCCGCGGAATGCCCCGCGGCGCGGGTACGCTCAGAGGGCTATGACTCTTCGTGTGCTTGCCGCCATGTCCGGGGGCGTCGATTCCGCCGTGGCCGCCGCCCGCATCGCCGAGGCGGGCCATGACGTCACCGGCGTCCATCTGGCGCTGTCGGCCAACCCGCAGTCCTACCGGACCGGCGCGCGCGGATGCTGCACGATCGAGGACTCGCGCGACGCCCGCCGGGCCGCCGACGTGATCGGGATCCCCTTCTACGTCTGGGACATGGCCGAGCGCTTCCACCGCGACGTGGTCGAGGACTTCGTCAGCGAGTACGCCGCGGGCCGCACGCCCAACCCCTGCCTGCGCTGCAACGAGAAGATCAAGTTCGAGGCGGTGCTCGACCGGGCCCTCGCGCTCGGCTTCGACGCCGTGGCGACCGGGCACCACGCCCGGCTCGACGGCGGCGTGCTCCGCCGCAGTCCGGACGAGGGCAAGGACCAGTCCTACGTGCTGGGCGTGCTCACCCGCGAGCAGCTCAAGCACGCGATCTTCCCGCTCGGTGACTCGACCAAGGCCGAGGTCCGCGAGGAGGCCGCGCGGCGCGGGCTCATGGTGGCCGACAAGCCCGACAGCCACGACATCTGCTTCATCGCCGACGGTGACACCCGGGGCTTCCTCGCCGACCGCCTCGGCGCGGCCGAGGGCCCGATCGTGGACGAGTCGGGCGAGGTCGTCGGGAGCCACCGGGGCGCATACGGCTTCACCGTCGGCCAGCGCAAGGGCCTGCGCATCGACCGCCCGTCCGCCGACGGCGGACCGCGCTACGTGCTGTCCATCGAGCCGGTCTCCAACACGGTCACGGTCGGTCCGCGCTCGTCCCTGGAGGTCACGTCCATCGTGGCGGCCCGGCCCGTCTGGAACGGCCCGGTGGCCGCGCCCGCCGAGCCGCTGGCCTGCACGGTCCAGCTCCGCGCCCACGGCGAGGTGTACGGCTGCCGCGCCCTGCTCTCCGGCGAGGAGGTCCACATCGCGCTGGACGCTCCGGCCACCGGGGTGGCGGCGGGCCAGGCCGCGGTGCTCTACCTCGGTGACACGGTGATCGGCTCGGCCACCATCGCCTCCGCCTCCTGATCCCGGCCGGCGGATCAGTGCCCGGTCCCGCCTGAGCCGGGGGCTTCGCGGCCGGAGGCGGCCGGTCCATTGATCGGGATGAGTCGGACGATAAGCAGGAAAAGCATGGTTTGTGGTTCTTTGTGCCGCTTTCTCTCTTGAGTATGTCAAAGCGCCCTTATTTCTGTAGCCGGGGCGGGCGGGGGCGGCGCACAGCAGGCGACCGGCCGCCTCCGCCCGGCCACGGGCCCGCCTAGGGCAGAGTGACGGACTCGCCCGGCCTCAGGCGGCGGATCTCGGCTCCCTGCCGGTCCGCCTCGATCTCCAGCCAGCGGTCGACCAGTCCCAGACCGAGGTCGTTGAGCAGGCCGTCATGGGTGGAGAAGGCCCGGGCGGGACGGACCTCGCGCAGGTAGGCGACCATCTCCATGGCCTTCAGCCACGGGGCGTTGGTCGGTACCAGCAGCGTGGGGACCTCGACGCCCGGCGGGGTGAGGGCGTCACCGGGGTAGAAGACCTCCTCGTCCACGAAGAACCCGACGTTCTGCACGATCGGCATGTCCGGGTGGTTCGGCGCGTGCCACTCGCCGACGGCCTTGACCGCGAAGCCCGCGGCGGTGAACGCGTCGCCGTGCCGTACCGTCTGGATCTTCGCCGGGATGCCGGTCAGCGTGGCGGCGACACCCTCGCAGGTCCAGATCTCCAGGGCCGGGTCGGCCTCGGCCGCCCGGCGCAGCCGGTCGGGCTCCACGTGGTCGAAGTGCTCGTGGGTGATGAGCACGGCCTGAGCCCCTTCGAGGGCCGACTCCTCGCTGAAGGAGCCGGGGTCGATGACGAGGACCGAGCCGTCCTTCTCCAGGCGGACGCAGGCATGCCCGAACTTGGTGAGTCTCATGCCCCTCACCCTACGGCGGCGGGACCGCCGGGCCCGGGCGCCGCCGAGGCGGCGGTGGTCCGCGGGCGGGGGGCGCGGCGCCCGCGAGGGGAGCGGTCCGGGGCCCGTGGCGCCGGCGCCGGTCGCCGTTCGCGGGACCCGGGGCGGACGGGCCCTAAGCTGACCTTCGTGAACACGTTTCCGTGGGGTGAGGCGAGCGCGACCGGAGTCGGGTCGCATCCGGGCGAGGACCACGCCGAGGCGGTCAGGGTCGTCTTCGGCGAGCTCCCCGCACTGCCGTACCTGCCGGAGCTCCCCGCCCGCGGCGTCGGCGCCGACATGGTCGGGCGGGCCGCGTCGCTCCTGGTGGAGCTGGCGGTGGAGGTGCAGCCGTCGGGCTGGCGGTTCACCGACCGGCCCGGACGGGACGCCAAGCGGGCCCGTGACCACCTGCTGCGCGATCTCGACGCGCTGGAGGAGGCCGCGCAGGGGTACGAGGGGCCGTTCAAGACGCAGGTGTGCGGGCCGTGGACGCTGGCCGGCGCGGTCGAGCTGCGGCACGGCGACAAGACGCTCGCCGACGCGGGGGCCGTACGGGATCTGGCGGAGTCCTTCGCCGAGGGGCTCGCCGCGCACGTGGCCGAGGTCCGCAAGCGGGTGCCGGGGGCCACGGAGATCGTGGTCCAGCTCGACGAGCCCGGCCTGCCCGGGGTGCTGGCCGGTACGGTGCCGACGGCCTCGGGGTTCGGGCGGCTGCCCGCGGTGGAGGCTCCGGTGGCGGCGGAACGGCTCCGCGCGGTGCTGCCCGCCGGCGCGTTCCCGATCGTGCACTGCTGCGCCCCGGGGGTGCCGTTCACGGTGATCCGGGAGGCGGGGGCGAGGGGCGTCTCCCTGGACGCCTCGCTGCTGCGCCGCCGGGACGAGGACGTGATCGGCGAGTCCGTCGAGGCGGGGCTGGCGTTCTTCCTCGGCGTCGTGCCCGGCACGGACGCCGCGCTGCCGGACGTCGGGGTGGTCGCCCGCCCGGCGGTCGAGCTCTGGCGCCGGCTCGGTTTCTCTCCCGCGGTCCTGGCCTCCCAGGTCGTGCTCACGCCCGCCTGCGGGCTGGCGGGCGCCTCGCCGGGCTACGCGAAGGCGGCCCTGGCCGCCTGCCGCAGGGCGGCCCTGGTGCTCCGGGAGGACCCGGGGGAGTGAGGGCGGGCTCCGGGAGGCCCGGGGTCCGGCGGGAAGCCCTGGTCCGGCGGAACGGGTGCGGCCGGGCGGGACGGGCGCGGAGCAGGGGGCCCGGGACGGCGGGAGAGGCGTGAGGATCCCACCCTGGTCAGGGGTTCAACGGGTTCTCAAGTGGCCTGCAAGTACGTGCGCTTATTCATTGACATGTCGAGAAAACGCGCTGATCGCGCCACATGTCTGGAGTTCTTTTCATGCGTACCGGCTTCCGCATCCTGCTCGGCCTGACCGCCGCCGCGGCCCTCACCGTCGCCGGATCCACGGCGGCCTCGGCCGACTCGGCCGCCGGCAGCTGGAAGTGGGGCCCGATCCACTCCACCGACGGCCACGCCACCGCCAAGGGGAAGGTCGTCGTCACCCAGAGCGCCTTCCAGATCCGGGGCAGCCTCTACGACACCCGGGGGAAGGGCTGCTCCTGGGTGCAGCTCCGCTGGCAGAGCTCCACCACCGGCAAGTGGAGCTCCGCGGCCTACTGGAACTGCACCCCCGGCACGGGGACGTTCCGGAAGAACGTGTCCTACCCGCTCCAGATCAAGGCGAAGGTCTGCCGCGGGAACTCCAGCCGGCCGACCGGCTGGTGCACCTCGTGGAAGACCATCTACACCCAGGGCGGCTGAGGTCCCGCGGCGCGCCTGCCGGTCCGTTCGGGCGTCCGTCCTCCGGGCGGGGCCGGATGTCGGTGCCCGGCGATAGATTCTCCCTGGCGGTTCGACGAGGGGAGAGCTGGACGATGGGCGCCGAGGTCGAGGGTGTGCCGGTCACCGCGCGGGAGCGGCACGCGGAACTGAGCGAGCTGGCCGAAGAGGCCGACTGGCGCTATCACGTGCTCGACGCGCCGACCGTCAGCGACGCGCAGTACGACACGTGGATGCGCGAGCTGCGGGCGCTGGAGGAGGAGCATCCGAGCCTGCGCACCCCCGACTCTCCGACGCAGAAGGTCGGGGCGCCGATCTCCAGCGAGTTCACGCCGGTCGCCCACCTGAGGCGGATGGAGAGCCTCGACAACGCCTTCAACGCCGACGACCTCGTCTCCTGGCAGGCGCGGGTGGAACGGCTGGCCGAGCGGGACCCGGCCCCCTACCTGTGCGAGCTGAAGATCGACGGCCTGGCGATCGCGCTCGTCTACGAGAAGGGCCGGCTGGTCAGGGGGGTGACCCGGGGCGACGGCCGGATCGGCGACGACGTGACGGCCAACGTCCGCACGGTCGCGGGCATCCCGCACCGGCTGACCGGTGACGACGTGCCCGACCTGGTGGAGGTCCGGGGCGAGGTCTACATCCCGGTGGAGGATTTCAAGAAGCTCAACGAGCAACTCGTCGCGGCGGGCAGGGCGGCGTTCGCCAACCCGCGCAACTCGGCGGCGGGCTCGCTGCGGCAGAAGGACCCGCGAATCACCGCGCAGCGCCCGCTGCGGATGATCGCCCACGGGGTCGGGGCCTGGGAGGGGACGGCGCTGCCGCGCGCCCAGTCGGAGATCTACGAGCGGCTGCGGGGGCTCGGCCTGCCGGTGAGCGACCTCTACAAGGTCGTCGACGACCTCGACGGCATCACCGCGTTCATCGAGTTCTACCGCGAGCACCGGCACGACCCGGCCTACGAGATCGACGGGGTCGTGGTGAAGGTCGACCGCATCGAGCTCCAGCGCAACCTGGGCTCCACCAGCCGGGCGCCGCGCTGGGCGATCGCCTACAAATACCCGCCGGAGGAGGTCAACACCAAGCTCCTCGACATCCAGGTGGGCGTCGGCCGGACCGGCCGGGTCACGCCGTACGGCGTCATGGAGCCGATCGTGGTGGCCGGTTCCACGGTCGAGCGGGCCACGCTCCACAACGGTTCGGAGGTCGCGCGCAAGGGCGTGCTGATCGGTGACACCGTGGTGCTGCGCAAGGCGGGCGACGTGATCCCGGAGATCGTCAAGCCGGTCGAGGAGCTGCGCGACGGCACCGAGCGCCCGTTCACGATGCCGACGCACTGCCCCGAGTGCGGCACCGTGCTGGCCTACGAGAAGGAGGGCGACGCCGACCTGCGCTGCCCCAACACCAGGGCGTGCCCGGCCCAGCTCCGCGAGCGGATCTTCTTCGCCTCCGGGCGCAGGGCCTTCGACATCAGGAGCCTGGGCTACGTGGCCGCCACCGCGCTGACCCAGCCGCTGCCCCCGCACGAGCCTCCGGTCCGCACCGAGGCCGACCTGTTCGACCTGACGGCCGAGCGGCTGCTCCCGATCGAGTCGGTCGTGCGCGACCCCGACACCGGACTGCCCAAGACCGACCCGGAGACCGGTGAGCCCAGGGTCGTGACCTTCTTCGCCAACAAGGACGGCACGCTCAGCAAGAACGCCGAGAACATGCTCCAGCAACTGGAGGCGGCGAAGGACAGGGAGGTCTGGCGGGTGCTGGTCGCCCTGTCGATCCGGCACGTCGGCCCGCCCACCGCCCAGGCGATCGCTTCGGAGTTCGGCTCGATCGACGCGATCGCGAAGGCCACGGAGGAGGAGCTCGCCGCGGTCGACGGCGTCGGCCCGCGGGTGGCCGCCGCGATCCGCGAGTGGTTCGAGGTCGACTGGCACCAGGAGATCGTCGCCCGGTGGCGGGCCGCCGGGGTCCGGATGGAGGACGAGCCCCCGGCCGACCTGCCGCCGCAGACCCTGGCCGGGCTGACCTTCGTGGTCACCGGCACGCTGGCGGGCTTCACCCGCGACGAGGCGGGGGCGGCCCTGGCGGCCAGGGGCGGCAAGGTGGCCGGCTCGGTGTCGAAGAAGACCTCCTTCCTGGTGGCGGGGGAGAACGCCGGGTCCAAGTTCGACAAGGCGGTCAAGCTGGGCGTGCCGATCCTCGACGAGAACGGCCTGGCGGTCCTGCTGGCCGAGGGGCCCGAGGCCGCGGCCGCGGTGGCGGTGGCGGCCGAGCCGGAGGCCTGACCGCGGCGCCGGACGGGGAGCCGTTCCCGGGGCGGGACGGTGGGAGCGGGAGCGGCCGCCCTTCCCCGAATGGGGTGTTGTGTGGATCTTTGGGGCATTGTCGGAGCGCTCGGGGTGGACGACTCAACGTGGACAGTGACGGAACGTGCCCAACCGGTTTCGCGAAGTGGTTCGCAGGCCGTACTCTCCCATAGTGAACTAATGGGGGTTTTGTTACTCATGGCTGACCCGACTGATACCCGCGACACCGGGCCGCGCGCCGGCTCGCCCCTGTGGACCTACCTGACGGCGGTCACCGTCGTCGGCACCGCCGTGCTGGTGGCGGCCCAGTGGTGGACCGACGTCGGGGAACTGGTGGACCTCGCGCACTCGCCGCTGTTCTGGACGCTGGCCGTCCTGGTCGTGCTGGGGGAGCTCCGGCCGGTGATGCTCTCCTCGTCGATGGCGGTGGGCGGCACCTACCCCTCGACGATGTTCACCTTCGCCGCGCTCCTGCACTACGGGCTCCCGGTCGCCCTGCTGGTCCAGGCGGTCGCCATCCTGGTCAACGGGGCCGTCACCCGCAGGGCCCGGCACCGGGTGCTGTTCAACGTCGCGCAGGTGACGCTGGCCTACACGGCGGCGGGGGCCGTGCTGGGGGCGTTCGGGCACCGGGCGGTCCCCGCGGCGGGCCGGGTGCCGGCCGGGAACGACCTGCTCGCCATCGGGCTGGCCGGGCTCGCCTACTTCGTGGTCAGGGCGCTGCTGGTCTCCGGCGCGGTCGCACTGCACGAGCGCCGCTCGATCCACCGGGTGATCCGCACCACGATCGGCCACCAGAGCCTGGTGTACGCCGGGCTGCTGGGCCTGGCCCCGCTGGTCGTGGTGGTGATGAACCACTCCCCGGCGCTGGTCCCCCTGTTCGTCGCGCCGATGGCGGCGGTCTACTTCACCGCCACCCTCTCGGTCCGCCGCGACCACCAGGCGATGCACGACGGGCTCACCGGACTGCCCAACCGCAAGATGCTCGTGCTCCGGACCGAGGAGGCGCTCGCCGAGGCGAGGGCCCGCGAGGGCGAGCGGGTCGGCCTGCTCCTGCTGGACCTCGACCGGTTCAAGGAGGTCAACGACACCCTCGGCCACCCGGTGGGCGACCGGCTGCTGCAGATGGTGGCGCACCGGCTCACCCACAGCGTGCGGCCCGGCGACGTGGTGGCCCGGCTCGGCGGCGACGAGTTCGCGGTGCTGCTCCCCTCGGTCCGGGACGCCGCCGCGGCCCGGGAGGTGGCCGCCCGGCTCCGGGTGGCGCTCACCGAGCCCGCCCGGCTGGAGGGCATGACCTTCGACCTGGACGCCTCGGTCGGCATCGCGCTCTATCCCGACCACGCGCCGGACTTCGAGCTGCTGATGCAGCGCTCCGACGTGGCCATGTACCTGGCGAAGGAGGGCAGGAGCGGCGTCGAGCTCTACCTCGCCGACAAGGACCGCAACAGCCCCGAGCGGCTCAGCCTCCTGGGCGACCTGCGCCGGGCCATCGACCGCTCGGAGCTGCGGCTGCACTACCAGCCCAAGCTCGACCTGGCCGCCGGGCAGGTGCGGGGGGTGGAGGCTCTGCTGCGCTGGCGGCACCCGGTCCGGGGGATGGTCTCCCCGGGTGACTTCGTCCCGCTGGCCGAGCAGTCCTACCTGATGCGCCAGCTCACCGAGTACGTCATCGACGCGGCGCTGGAGCAGGCGGCCCACTGGTGGCATACCGGCCTGCACGAGCAGATCTCCGTCAACGTCTCGGCCCGCGACCTGCTCGACTCCGCCCTCCCCGACCGGCTGGAGGCGGGGCTGGCGCGCTACCGGCTGCCCCCGAAGGCGATCCAGCTGGAGGTGACCGAGCGCATCCTGATGACCGACCAGGCCTACACCGCCGACGCCGTCCGGGCGCTGGCCTCGCTGGGCGTGCCGCTCGCGCTGGACGACTTCGGCACCGGCTACTCGTCGCTGGTCCGGCTGCAGCGGCTCCCGGTCTCCGAGGTCAAGATCGATGCCTCGTTCGTGCGCCGGATCTGCGACTCCAGGGACGACGAGCGGATCGTCCGCTCCATCGTCGACCTGGTCCGCTCGCTGGGCCTGCGCTCGGTCGCCGAGGGCGTCGAGTCGGCCGAGGTGGCCGCGCGCCTGGCCGAGATGGGCTGCGACCTCGGCCAGGGCTGGTGGTTCGCCGAGGCGATGTCCGCGGTCGACGCCACCGCCTGGCTCCGCGAGCACCGCGAGCGGAACGGGTACGCCCAGGGCCAGCTGAAGCCGGACTTCTCCTTCCGTCCCGCCGAGGTCCTCGATCCCCAGACGGCTTAGGGGCGGTCCTGCGAGGACGCGACCGTGCGCGGTGCACACGAGGCGCGGTGCACACGAGGCGCTCGGCGCAGGCTGCGGCGGGTCGCGTACGGATTCATGAATGAACCACGTATGGGGTTTACGTAATCAAAGGAGAGGAATCATTGTTGTAGTAACGCCTGTGTAGTAACCGCCGCAAGGAGTCGCCGCAATCCAGCCGCCTGATGCCCAAGCGGCGGACCGCTTCGCAGGTGGACCCCCAGAACGCCGGAAAGGGACGGCCGGCGTTCAAAAACCGAATCGTATTTTCAGTGCTATTCGGTTAATTTGTCGTTGATGGCAATTTCCGGGGGGTTCGCCGCGCGCTGGAGCCTCCGGAAACCGGGAGGTCCTCTATGCACTCCTCGTTCACCGTTGACCCCGCCGCCGCTCCCGCCCTCTGGGTCGTCATCGCCGTGCTGCTGGGCGTCATCGCCGCGCTCGTCGCGGGCATCCTGTCGCAGTGGGCCGGCGGCACCCGCCCCACGGTGCTCACGTGGGGAGCCGGCGCGTTCACCGGAACGGTCACGCTCGCTCTGGCGATCATCACGCTGCTGCACGCGCTCTCGTCGGCCGGTGCGCAGGCCTCGCAGGGCGGGACCGCCGTTCTGGGGTACCCGCAGCCGGGCCTGCGGCCGAGCGCCGGCGCTCTCCAGCCGTAGGGGCCCTTCCCCCGCCGCGGCCGACCGGCCCGTCCGGCGGCAGGTGAGCACCGGTTCCACGGCTTCCAGGTGTGGATGAGTCGGGCGTGCCGGGTCATGCGCCCTAGGATGACAGTGTCCAATTGCCATTCACGAAACGGGTTCAACGACTCATGTCCGCCATAACCCGCGACGAGGTCGCTCACCTCGCCCGGCTGTCCCGGCTGGCGCTGGCCGACGAGGAGCTCGACCACTTCGCCGCCCAGCTCGATGTGATCATCGGTGCGGTCGCCCGCGTCGCCGAGGTGGCGGCCGACGACATCCCGCCGTCCTCGCACGCGCTCCCGCTCACCAACGTCTACCGTCCCGACGAGGTACGGCCCTGCCTGACGCCCGAGGCGGCGCTGTCCGGCGCCCCCGCCGTCGAGGAGAACCGCTTCCGCGTCCCGCAGATCCTCGGGGAGGAGGCATGAGCCTGATCCACAAGTCGGCCGCCGATCTCGGCGCGCTCGTCGCGCGCGGCGAGGCCTCCGCCGTCGAGGTCGCCCAGGCCCACCTCGACCGGATCGCCGCCGTCGAGCCGAAGGTCAACGCCTTCCTGCACGTCGACGCCGAGACGACCCTCGCCCAGGCGCGCCGGGTCGACGAGCGCCGGGCCGCCGGCGAGGAGCTCGGCCCGCTCGCCGGCGTGCCGATCGCGCACAAGGACGTCTTCACCACCGCCGACATGCCGACCACCGCGGGATCCAAGATCCTTGAGGGCTGGCGGCCGCCGTACGACGCGACCGTGACCCGGCGGCTGCGCGAGGCCGGGCTGGTGATCCTCGGCAAGACCAACCTGGACGAGTTCGCGATGGGCTCCTCCACCGAGAACTCGGCCTACGGCCCCACCCGCAACCCGTGGGACCTGTCCCGGATCCCGGGCGGCTCCTCCGGCGGCTCGTCCGCCGCGGTCGCGGCCTACCAGGCGCCGCTGTCCACCGGCACCGACACGGGCGGCTCGATCCGGCAGCCCGCCGCGGTCACCGGCATCGTCGGCATGAAGCCCACCTACGGCGGCTCCTCCCGCTACGGCCTGATCGCCTTCGCCAGCTCGCTGGACACACCGGGCCCGTTCGCCCGCGACGTGATGGACGCGGCCCTGCTGCACGAGGCGTTCTCCGGGCACGACGCCATGGACTCCACCTCCATCGACGCCCCCGTGCCGAGCGTCGTCGAGGCGGCCCGCCAGGGCGACGTGGCGGGGCTGCGCATCGGCGTCGTCAAGGAGTTCGGCGGCGAGGGCTACCAGGCGGGCGTGCTCGCCCGCTTCCACGAGACCGTGGAACTACTGGAGAACCTGGGCGCCAAGGTGGTCGAGGTCTCCTGCCCGTCGTTCACCACGGCGCTGCCGGCCTACTACCTGATCGCCCCGTCGGAGTGCTCGTCCAACCTGGCCCGCTTCGACGCGATGCGGTACGGCCTGCGCGTCGGCGACGACGGCACCCGCTCGGCCGAGGAGGTCATGGCGCTCACCCGGGCCGCGGGCTTCGGCCCCGAGGTCAAGCGCCGCATCATCCTGGGCACCTACGCGTTGTCCAGCGGCTACTACGACGCCTACTACGGGCAGGCGCAGAAGGTCCGCACGCTGATCGCCCGCGACTTCCAGGCGGCGTTCCAGCAGGTGGACGTGCTCGTCTCGCCCACCACGCCGACCACCGCGTTCCCGATCGGCGAGCGCGCCGACGACCCCATGGCGATGTACCTCGCCGACCTGTGCACGATCCCGAGCAACCTCGCGGGCAACGCCGCGATCTCGGTCCCGTGCGGCCTGGCCGACGAGGACGGCCTCCCGGTCGGCCTGCAGATCATGGCCCCGGTGCTCGGCGACGACCGCTGCTACCGGGTCGGCGCCGCCGTGGAGCGGGCCCTGACGGACCGCTGGGGCGGCGGCCTGCTCGCCAAGGCCCCGGCGCTGTAGGGCGCGTCCGAGGCACGTTCCGGGTACGGCGAGGCGGAGAGGAGGCACGGTGGCGTGATCACGAGAATCGAGATCGACGGGTTCAAGTCGTTCCTGGACTTCGAGCTCGACGTGCCGCCGTTCCTCGCGCTGGTCGGCCCCAACTCCAGCGGCAAGTCGAACCTGCTGGACGCCCTCGGGTTCGTCGCGGACGAGGTCGGCGGTCCCGGCGGGCTGCTCGGCGCGCGCCGGGGAGCCCCGCACGAGCAGTTCCACCGGGGCGCGGAGGGCGATCCGCTCCCCGCGTTCACCGTCGCGGTGGAGACGCTGGTCGCCCCGGAGCCCGGCGCGCTGCTGCCGGTCCGCTTCGACACGGGCGCGGAGATGGTGCTGCGGATCCCGCGCTCCACCGGGCCGGTCGTCAGCCACGTGGCCCGGGGGCTCCCCGAGGAACTGCTGGGGCTCATGGTCGTCGACCCGGAGCCGCACGCCACGCCCCGCCGCACGGTCGCGGCCTGGCGCAGGTACGCCCCCGTGCCGCACGTCATGCGCGGGCGGTGCTCCCCGGCCGACCGGGGACCGCTCGCGGCCGACGGCGGGAACCTCGCCGCGGTGCTCGGGCGGATGGCGGGGACGGGGGCCATGGCCGACCTGGTGGCCGACCTCGCCGCGCTGGTCCCCGACGCCGCCGCGCTGGCGCCCCGGTTCGACCGGGGGCAGTGCTCCTTCGACCTGGTCCTGGACGGCCAGGGGGCGGTCCCGGCCGCGCTGCTGTCGGACGGGACCCTGAAGGTGCTCGGACTGCTGGCCGCGCTGCACGACCCGGACCACCCGGTCACCCTCCTGGTGGAGGAGATCGAGAACGGCGTGCACCCGGGCCGCCTGGGCGAGCTGCTCCGGCGGATCCGGCGGCTGGTCGCCGCGCCCGGCGGGGCGGGGCCGTACCGGCAGGTGATCCTGACCAGCCACTCGCCGGTGGTGGTCGCCGAGCTCTACCGGACCGATCCGGACGCCCTGACCTTCCTGGACGCCGTGGTCCGCGTGGACCCCGGCGGCGACCGGATGTCGCGGGTGACGGTGGCCAAGCCGGTCCAGCCGGACGGCGAGCCGGGCACGTTCGTCTCGCCCCGGCAGGTCCGCCGCTACCTGGGCGCGGCGGCATGAACCGCCCGCTGGTCCCGGGACTGGTCGCCGAGGGGGAGGCCGACGAGGGGTTCCTCGGCGTGCTGATCTCCCGGCAGCTCCGCGAGCTGGTGCGGGCCTCCCCGTACGTGGTGGACGTGGGGGCCACGAGGACCGTCACCTGCGACCGCGACCAGATCGTCACGGCGCTGGAGGAGCTCGCCGCCGACTGCCACCTGATCTTCGCGCGAGACCACGGCAGAGCGCACACCAGGGAGCACGGCCGGGGGCACGCCCGGGAACGCGGCCGGGCGGACGGCGTGCGGTACCACTCGCACTACCTGGTGCCGGTGGTCGGCCTGGGTGACACCGAGGCCTGGCCGCTGGCCGACCCGGCGGTGTGGGCCGGGCTGGCGGGCAGCGACCTCACCGGGCTGCCGGCGGAGCCGGGCGGCGTCGAGCGGGTCGCCTACCCCCGCGAGGTCCTGGCCGCGACCGCCCCCCGGCGGGGCAGGCCGGTCGGCGACTACTTCGAATACATCGCACGTAACATCGACCTCGCCGCTCTGGCCCAGGTTCCCGGCTACGCCGACTGGGTCGCCGAGACGAGGACCGCACTGAAGGGACTTGGTTACCTGTGAGCACCCACACGCTCATGCCGTACGACGAGGCGCTGGAGCGTTTCGAGCCGGTGCTGGGCCTGGAGACGCACGTCGAGCTGGGTACGGCCTCGAAGATGTTCTGCGGCTGCCCGACCACGTTCGGCGCCGCGCCGAACACCCAGGTCTGCCCGGTCTGCCTGGCGCTGCCCGGCTCGCTGCCGACGGCCAACGCCGCCGCGATCGAGTCCACCATCAGGATCGGCCTGGCGCTGAACTGCTCGATCGCCGAGTGGTGCCGCTTCGCCCGGAAGAACTACTTCTATCCGGACATGCCGAAGAACTACCAGATCAGCCAGTACGACGAGCCGCTCTGCTCCGACGGCTACCTCGACGTCGAGGTGGACGGGAAGACCGTGCGGATCGAGATCGAGCGGGTGCACCTGGAGGAGGACACCGGCAAGTCCACCCACATGGGCGGCGCCACCGGCCGCATCCACGGCGCCGACTACTCGATCGTCGACTACAACCGCGCGGGCATCCCGCTGGTGGAGATCGTCACCAAGCCGATCCCCGGCACCGACCGCCTCGCCCCCGAGGTCGCCCGCGCCTACGCCACCGAGCTGCGCGAGGTCATGCGCGCCCTGGGCGTCTCCGACGTGCGTATGGAGGAGGGCTCCATGCGGTGCGACGTCAACGTCTCCCTCATGCCGCGCGGCTCCTCCGAGTGGGGCACCCGGACCGAGACCAAGAACGTCAACTCGCTGCGCAGCGTCGAGCGGGCGGTCCGCAGCGAGATCGAGCGGCAGGCCGCGATCCTCGCCGACGGCGGCCGGATCGTCCAGGAGACCCGGCACTTCCACGAGGACACCGGCTCCACCACCTCGGGCCGGTCCAAGGAGGAGGCGCAGGACTACCGCTACTTCCCCGAGCCCGACCTGGTGCCGATCGCGCCGGACCCGGCCTGGGTGGCCTCGCTGAAGGCGGCCCTGCCCGAGCTGCCGCGCGTGAAGCGCAAGCGGCTGCAGCAGGAGTGGGGCGTCTCCGACCTGGACATGGAGGCCATGCACAACGCCGACGCCATCGACCTGGTCGAGGCGACGGTGGCCGCGGGCGCGCCGCCCGCGGACGCCCGCAAGTGGTGGATGGGCGAGCTGGCCCGCCGGGCCAACGAGGCCGGGGTCCCGCTGAGCGCCCTGGAGATCACCCCCGACCAGATCGCCCGGGTGTGCGCGATGGTCGCCGGAGGCGCGCTCAACGACAAGCTGGCCCGCCAGGTGCTGGAGGGCGTGCTGAACGGCGAGGGCTCCCCGGACCAGGTGGTCTCCGCCCGCGGACTGCAGATCGTCAACGACGAGGGCGAGCTCTCGACGATCATCGACCAGGTGCTGGCCGACAACGCCGACGCCGCCGAGAAGGTGCGCGGCGGGAAGATCGCCGCGGTGGGCGCGCTGGTCGGCGGCGTCATGAAGGCCAGCCGGGGCAAGGCCGACGCGGGCCGGGCCCGCGAGCTGATCCTGGAGAAGCTCGGCGTCTCCGAGTAGCCCTCCGCGATCGTCCCCGGAGCGGCGCGCACGCGGGCCCACCGGTCACCCGACCGGCGGGCCCGCGCTCTTCCGGTACTCCGTTTTCTACGGTGTTCCGTACTTCCACCCACCGGGAGCCGTGTGATCGCGCACCGGGCCACCCGGCCGGTGCGGTCCGGCCGGACCTCTAGGCGTCGCCCTCGCAGAGGCTCTCCGTCTCCGCGGTGCAGAGGTCGGTGCCCGCGTCGCCGACGGCCCGGTCGGAGATCCCCGCGTCACCGATGAGGATGTCGTCGCCGCCGTTGCCGTCGAGCAGGTCGCTGCCCCCGTCGCCGTTGACGAAGTCCCGGGCCGAGCCGCCTGCGAAGACGTCGCCGCCGGGGCCGAGGAACACCCTGGACTGCAGCGCGGTGTTGTTGGTCACCGTGTCGGCGCCGCCCTGCGCGTTCACCAGGATGTTGGTGATCCCGGCGCTGTTGCACCGGACGGTCCTGGCGTCCACGTTGGTGCAGGTGAAGCTGCCCGCAATGATGGTGTCGTTGAAGTTCCGCACCACCAGGGCGCCGTTCTCCACGTTGATGGTGATGTTGTCGCCGACGTCGCCGGCGTTGACGGACAACTTCCCGCCGATCGCCGTCACGTTGGTGAGCGCCTGCGCCTGCGCGGGCGCGGCGGTGGTCGCCACCGCCGAGACGACCAGCAGCGCCCCCGTGGCGAGAGCGCGGAAACCGGTCCTGCGCGAGATGCCGAGATTCATGTGTCTCCTCGTGTGTCGTGGCCCCCTGACCTGCGATGCAGTACATCGGACCCGGCGCACGGAGAACACGTCCAATTACCCCCTCGTTCACAGGCGATGTCAGTGGACACCCGAGCCGGCCTCCGCGGTGCCGGGAACGGCCGGGAAACGGGTCGCTCCGGCCTGCGGCGGAGCCGTACCGTCATCCGCATGAAGCTGCTCTCCGTCAACGTCGGCAGGCCCCGGCCCAACCCCTGGAAGAACCTCGGCGCGACGGGCATCGACAAGCGGCCCGTCGACGGCCCGGTCGCCGTGCGCGATCCCGGCCCCAAGGGCACCGGCGCGGTCGGTCTGGCGGGGGACCGCGTCTACGACGTCAAGCACCACGGCGGATCCCACCAGGCCGTCTACGCCTACGCCCGGGAGGACCTCGACGCGTGGGAGGGGGAACTGGGCAGGCCGCTCCCGAACGGCGCCTTCGGCGAGAACCTCACGACCTGCGGCCTCGACGTCAACGGCGCTCTGATCGGCGAGCGCTGGCGCGTCGGGGACGAGGTGGTCCTGGAGGTGTCGTGCCCGAGGATCCCCTGCGGGACCTTCCAGGGCTGGCTGGAGACCGAGGGGTGGATCAAGAGGTTCACCGGGGCGGTGCTGCCGGGCGCGTACCTGCGCGTGATCGAGCCGGGGGACATCCGGGCCGGCGACCCTGTCGCGGTGGCGCACCGGCCCGGTCACGACGTGACCGTCGCGCTCGCCTTCCGCGCCCTGACCCGCGAGCCGGACCTGCTGCCGCGGCTGCTCGCCGCCGACGCGCTGCCGGAGGAGGACAGGGAACTGGTCCGCAGGCGCACCGGCGGGTGACCGCCGCCGGGCGCCGGTCCCGGTCCGCCGGGACCGCCCGCGCGGAGGGGCGGCCCCGTCGTCACCCGTCGTCGCTCGGCGTCACCCGTCGTCGGACCGGCGTACGGCCGGCCCCCCGAACCGGCGCGCCACGGCCTTCCCGGCAGGCGGCGCGAGCAGGGCCAGGGCCGCCAGACCCAGGAAGGCCAGCGCCACCGGGCTGCGCACCAGGACCGCCGGGTCCCCCGCGCCGATGGCCAGGGCCCGGCGGAGCTGGATCTCCGCCATCGGGCCCAGGATCATGCCGATCACCGCGGGCGCGACCGGCAGGCCGAAGCGGCGCATCGCGAAGCCGAGCAGGCCCAGGACGTAGAGCACGACCAGGTCGATCCAGGAGGCGTTCAGCGCGTAGACGCCCAGCGCGGCGAAGAGCACGATCCCGGCGTAGAGGTAGGGCCGGGGGACGTGCAGCACCCGCGCCCAGAGCGGGGCCAGCGGCAGGTTGAGCACCAGCAGCATGGCGTTGCCCAGGAACAGCGAGGCGATCATGCCCCAGACCAGGGCCGGGTTGTGGTCGAAGAGCTGGGGGCCGGGCTGCAGGCCGTACTGCTGGAAGGCGGCCAGCAGGATCGCGGCCGTGGCCGAGGTGGGCAGACCCAGGGTGAGCAGCGGGACCAGGGTGCCCGCGGCCGAGGCGTTGTTGGCCGCCTCGGGGCCCGCGACGCCCTCGATCGCGCCTCTGCCGTACTCCTCGCGGGCGGTCCCGCGCGCCAGGCGCTTCTCGATCGAGTAGGACAGGAAGGTCGGGATCTCCGCGCCGCCGCCGGGCAGCGCGCCGAACGGGAAGCCCAGCGCGGTCCCGCGCAGCCACGGCCGCCAGGACCGGGACCAGTCGGACCGGCCGAGGAACGCCCGGCCGACCGGGATGATCTCGGGCTCACCGTGCCGGAGGCGGGAGGCGACGTAGAGCGCCTCGCCCAGCGCGAACAGGCCGACCGCGACGACCACCACCTCGATGCCGCCGAGCAGCTGGGGGACGCCCAGGGTCAGCCGGGCCTGCCCGGTCTGCTCGTCGATGCCGACCAGGCCGATGGCCAGGCCGAACCCGAGCGAGGCCAGGCCGCGCACCACCGAGCGGGACAGCACCGAGGAGACCGCGGTGAACGCCAGCACGGCCAGCGCGAAGTAGTCCTCCGGCCCGAAGGAGATCGCGAACTCCACGACCAGCGGCGCCGCGACCACCAGCAGGCCGGTGGCGACCGTGCCCGCGACGAACGACCCGATCGCCGCCGTGGCCAGGGCCTGGGCGGCCCGGCCGCGCCTGGCCATCTTGTTGCCCTCCAGCGCGGTGATCATCGAGGAGCTCTCACCGGGCGTGTTGAGCAGGATCGAGGTCGTGGACCCGCCGTACATGCCGCCGTAGTAGATCCCGGCGAACATGATGAACGCACTGGCCGGCGGGACGCTGAAGGTGACCGGGAGCAGCAGGGCGACGGTCATGGCCGGGCCGATGCCGGGCAGCACCCCCACCAGCGTGCCGAGGGTGACCCCGGCCAGCGCGTAGAGCAGGTTGACCGGGGTGAGCGCGGTGGCGAACCCGTCCAGCAGCAGCCGCAGCGACTCCACCTAGATCACCCCCGAGAGCAGCCCGGTCGGCAGCGTCACGCCCAGCCCCTTGACGAAGGCCAGGTACGACAGCGTCGACAGGACGATCGCGACGGCGCCCGCCCGGAGCCGATGGGCGGCCCCGAGCGTCACCGAGAGGCCGAAGAAGAGCAGCGCGCCCGCGATGATCCAGCCGAGCAGGTCGACCAGGCCCGCGAAGGCCAGGAAGATGACGCTGACCAGGGCCACGGTCTTCCAGTCCGCGCCGGCGCCGGCGTCGACGTCCTCGCTCTCCTCCGGGTCGCCGTGACCGCCCCGCAGGACGTCGGCCACGTAGAACGCCCCGATCAGCAGCAGCGCCGAGCCGACGATGACGGGGAAGAAGCGGGGGCCGAGGCCGATCCCGGAGCCCGCGGCGGCGACGTCGGCGGTGCCGGCGATCACGAACACGCCCAGGCCCAGGACGACCAGGGCCAGCGCCAGCTCGGGCCGGCGCCACCCCCGCCCGGCGGGCCCGCCCGCGTCCGGTGCGGGTGCACCCGGCCCGCCCGAAGGCGCGTGCGCTGCGGCGGGCCCGTCCGAGGCGCCCTCCGGCGCCCCCGGATCGCGGCCCGCCTGCGGTTCCTCGTGAGCGGACATCAGGAGACGAGGCCCATTTCCGCGATGATCGCCTTGACCCTGGTCTGCTCGGCCGCCAGGAAGTCGGCGAACGGCTGCCCGGTCTGGAAGACGTCGGTCCAGCCGTTCTTGCTCACCGCGTCCTTCCACGCCTGCGAGGCGTGCATCTTCGTCACCGCCTCGGTCAGCTTCTTCTTCGCCTCCTCGTCCAGCCCGCCGGGCGCGACGAACCCGCGCCAGTTGGCCAGCTCGACGTCCAGGCCGCCCTCCCTCAGCGTGGGCGCGTCCACCGCGGGCAGCCGCGCCGGGGAGGAGACGCCCAGGGCGCGCAGCTTGCCGGACTTCACGTGCTCGGCGAACTCGCCGATGCCGGAGATGCCCATCGCGACCTTGTTGCCGAGCAGCGCGTTGAGCGCCTCGCCGCCGCCGGAGTGCGCGACGTAGTTGACCTGCTCGGGGTCGATCCCGGCGGCCTTGGCCATCAGCCCGGCCACGATGTGGTCGGTGCCGCCGGCCGAGCCGCCCGCGATGGCGATCTTCGCGGGGTCGGCCTTCCAGGCCGCCACCAGGTCGGCCAGGGTCGCGTACGGCGACTCCGCCGGGACCACGACGATCTCGTACTCCTCGGTCAGCTTCGCGATGGGCGTGGTGTCGGCCAGGGTGACCTGCGACCTGTTCTGCTCCACCGCGCCCACCATGACCAGGCCCATGGTCATCAGCAGGTCGCCGTTGCCCTTCTCGCCCGCGAGCTGGGCCAGGCCGATGGTGCCGCCCGCGCCGGGGACGTTGTAGACCTCGACCCTGCGGGACGGGTCGGCGGACGTGAACGCCTGCTCCGCCGTGCGGGCCGTCTGGTCCCAGCCGCCGCCGGGCGAGGCGGGGGCCATGATCTTCAGCGCGCTGGTTCCGGACTCCGCGCCCGAGCCGCATGCGGAGAGGGCGGCGAGGGACAGGGCCGCCAGGGCGGCGAGTCTCCGAAGACCCATGGTCATTCTCCTGACAACGTGAGGAAAAGCGTGGTGAGGATGGTGGGCGCCGCGGGCCGCGGTGTCGATGCTTTGCGTGCTTGCCGTCGTATCGGTCGTATTGGTCACGCGCGGACGTGGCCGCGCCGCGACCCCGCTGTTATCTCCGGCTGCTTTCATGAAGCCCTGACCAGGGGGTTCACTCGTGCGCCGTCTCCTCAACGCCTCCCTCGGCACCCAGCTGCTCCTGCTCCAGATGGTGATCGTCTTTCTCTCCGCGGGCGGTACGGCGAGCGTCTGGGCCGAGCACACCCGCGACCAGCTCGACCGGCAGCACCAGCAGCGGGCCCTGGCCATCGCCGAGGCGGTGGCCGGGCTGCCCGAGGTCCGCGAGGCGTTCGCGCTCCCCCGGCCGGAGTACGTCCTGCAGCCGATCGCGGCCGGGGTGCAGGCCGCCACCGGCGCCGACTACGTGGTGATCGCCAACCGGGACCAGGTCCGCTACGCCCACCCCAACCCGGCGATGATCGGCCGGCGGCTCTCCACCGACGGTTCGGGGGTCCTCACCACGGGCCGTCCCTGGACCGGCACCCAGACCGGCACCCTCGGCCGCTCGGTGCGCGGCAAGGCCCCGGTCCTCGACTCCGCGGGCAACGTCGTCGGCCTGACCTCGGTCGGGGTGCTGGAGGAGACCGTGGCCGGCCAGCTCGACACCGCGCTGCCGCCGCTGCTCTGGACCGTGCTGGCCGTGCTCGTCGCCGGCTCGGCCGGGGCCGCTCTGATCGCCCGGCGGGTCCGCAGGCAGACCTTCGGCCTCGAACCCCGGGAGATCGCCGCCCTGCTCGAACAGCGCGAGGGCGTGCTGCACGGCGTGAAGGAGGGCGTGCTCGCCCTGGATCTGCAGGGCCGGGTGACGCTGGTCAACGACGCCGCCCGGGACCTGCTCGGCCTGTCCCCGCACGACGTCGGGCGGGGGATCGCCGAGATGCCGCTCTCGGACCGGATGCGGGACGTGCTGGCCGGGGAGGACCCGGGCGACGACAGGGTCGTCCTCCACCGCGACCGGGTGCTGGTGCTCAACCGCATGCCGGTGGCCGTCCGCGAGCAGCGCAGCGGCTGGGTGGTCACCCTGCGCGACCGGACCGAGCTGGTACGGCTGGCGCACGCGCTCGACCAGGCCAGCAGCACCACCGACGCGCTGCGCGCCCAGGCCCACGAGTTCGCCAACCGCATGCACACCGTGGTCGGCCTGCTGGAGCTCGGCGAGCACGAGACGGCGATCGGCTACATCACCCGGACCACCGAGGCCTACGGCCGCCACTCGGCGGGGATCCGGGAGAAGGTCGCCGATCCGACGCTGGCCGCGCTGCTGCTGGCCAAGTCCGCGGAGGCGGCCGAACGGGGCGCGTCCCTGGTGCTGGCCGGCGACTCCCGGGTCGAGGAGGGCATGCTCGGCGACCCGCGGGACGCCGTGCTGGTCGTCGGCAACCTGGTGGCCAACGCCCTGGACGCGCTGGCGGAGACGGGAGGCACGGTGGAGGTCTCGGTCCGCACCGAGAAGGACGGCCTGCACGTCCGGGTCGGCGACTCCGGTCCCGGGATCAGCCCCGGACTGGCCGACGAGGTGTTCCGCGAGGGCTTCACCACCAAGGCCGCCCGCTCGGGCCCCCGCGGCCTCGGCCTGGCGCTGACCCGCCAGGCGTGCCTGCGCCGCGGCGGCTGGGTGCGCGTGCACAACGCGGGCGGCGCCGTCTTCACCGCCCTGCTGCCCCGCCGCGAGGAGGAATCGTGATCAAGGTTCTCGTGGTGGACGACGACTTCATGGTGGCCAGGATCCACGGTGGCTACGTGGCGCGGGTGCCGGGCTTCACGGTGGTCGGCGCCGTGCACACCGGGGAAGCCGCGGTGGCCGGGGCGGCGCGGCACCGGCCGGACCTGGTGCTGCTCGACATCTACCTGCCGGACATGTCAGGACTCGACGTGCTCAGGACGCTGCGCGGGGCCCGCAACCCCGCCGACGTGCTGGTCATCACCGCCGCCCGCGACGCGGCCACGGTCCGCGCGGCCATGCACGGCGGGGCGGTGAACTACCTGATCAAGCCGTTCACGGCCGGTGCGCTCACCGAGCGCCTGGAGCAGTACGCCGCCACCCGCAGGCGGCTCGCCGCCATCGGCGCCGAGGCCTGCCAGGAGGAGGTGGACCGGCTGTTCGGCGCCGCGGGCGGCGGCCCGCCGCTGCCCAAGGGGCTCTCCACCACCACCTGCGCGCTGGTCGCCGAGGTGCTCAGGGAGGCGGGCGGCGACCTGTCGGCGGCAGAGGCGGCGGCACTCACCGGGCTGTCCCGGGTCAGCGCCCGGCGCTATCTGGAGTACCTGTGCGCGGCCGGGCAGACGGAGCTCCGCCCCAGGTACGGCACCGCAGGCCGGCCGGAACACCGGTATCGGTGGACAGGCTGATTTGTTACCCCTTTTAGGACACCTGTTCACCGTTGTGGTTTATGGTGGCCGAGGACGGAAGCTGCAACGCAGGAGGAGACGGGGGCCGTGCGGAACGCCGGAAGGTCCATAGACCCGCCGACGGATCCGTTCGCCGCGGTCCCCCTGCCGTCGCGCCCGGTCCGCCCCGGGGCCGCCGCCGGAAGCCGCGGCCCGCAGGACCCGCAGACCCCGCCGGGCAACGGCGGCTCGCGGCTGCCTCCGGGCGTCTCGCCCGACATCTTCGGCTCCTCCGGCGCCCCCGGGTTCGGCAGGCCTCCCGCGGGTCCCGCCCCCGGACCCGGCGGGCCCTCCGCGGGTCCCGTCCCCGGCGGGCCGGTGCTGCCTCCCACGGCGCCGCCGCCCCAGCCCTGGCGGATGCCCGCCCCGCCGCCCGAGCCCTCCTTCGCGCAGCGTCCCCTGCCCGGCGGTCCCGGACAGGCGCCCGGTGACGGCCCGCCGCCCCCGGGTCCCCCGCGGGAGGAGGGGCGCCCCCCTCGCCGCCGGGGCCGTACGGTCCTCGTCGTCGTCGCGGTCCTGCTGGTGCTCGCCGCTCTCGCCTACGCGGTCCCCGCGGTCGCCATGTCCGGCAAGATCCTTCCCGGTTCGCAGGTCCGGGGCGTCGACATCGGCGGGCTGACCGCGACCGAGGCGGCCGACCGGCTCAGGGAGCGTCTCGCCGACCGGGCCGGCAAGGAGATGTCCCTCGAGGCCCTCGGCAAGGAGTACCCGCTGGACCCGGCCAAGGCCGGCCTCGAACTCGACGTCGTCGCCACCATCGGCCAGGCGCGTGGCGGCTTCCCCGCTCCCGCGGACGTCTGGCGCGCGCTCACCGGCACCACCGAGCTGGCCCCCAAGGTCTCGGTCGACCGCGAGCGGCTCCGGGAGAGCGTCGAGGAGCTGGCCGGGAAGATCGACCGGAAGGTGGTCGAGGGGTCGGTCGGCTTCGAGGGCCTCAAGCCCGTGGCGGTGAAGCCCCGGGACGGCCGCGAGCTGGAGCGGGAAGCGGCCGCCGACACCATCGAGAAGGCGTTCCTCAACACGGACGGCCCGGTCGGGCTGCCGGTCACCGTGATCAAGCCGAAGGTCACGGCCGCCGTGGTCGCCAAGACCGCCGCCGCGGCGGAGGAGGCGCTGTCCGGCCCGATCACCCTGACCTACGACGGTAAGCAGGCGCAGATCCCGGTCGAGACCATCGCCGCCCACCTGTCCTTCGAGCCCGACGGCTCCGGCGGCATGCGTCCGGTGTTCGACGCCAGGAGCGCCCTCGCCTCCGTCGAGAAGGACCTCGTCGACCCGGCGCAGGCGCCCCGGGAGCCGACCTTCCAGATCGTCGGGAACAAGCCCAGGCTGGTCCCCGGCCGCAGAGGCAAGGGCGTGGACGACGAGAAGCTCGCCGAGGACGTGGCCGAGCTGATCGCCGGGGGCGGCGACCGCACGATCCCGGTCACCCTCGCGACCGTCAAGCCGCGCACCTCCCTGACCGAGATGCGCAAACTCGGCATCAAGGAGAAGATCAGCGAGTTCACCACGATGTACCCCTGCTGCGTGCCCCGGGCGACCAACATCCAGACGATCGTCAAGCTCCTGGACGGCCACCTGGTCAAGCCCGGCGAGACCTTCTCGCTCAACGGCGTGGTCGGCCAGCGCGACAAGGCCCGCGGCTTCGTCGAGGCGCCCATGATCCAGGGCGGGAGGCTGGTCCCCTCGGTCGGCGGCGGGATCTCCCAGTTCGTGACGACCATGTACAACGCCGTGTTCTTCGGCGGCCTCCAGGACGTCCAGCACATGGCGCACGAGTTCTACATCTCGCGCTACCCCGCGGGCCGCGAGTCCACGGTCTCCTGGCCCCAGCCGGACTTCCGCTGGAAGAACGACTCCGAGTACGGCGTGCTGGTGAAGTCCTCGGCGACGAGCACCTCGGTCACGGTCGCCTTCTGGAGCACCAAGCGCTACGACATCGAGTCCGTCTCCTCCGAGCGCTACAACCCCACCCAGTTCGAGCGCAAGACCGACAGCGGCCCCGGCTGCATCCCGATGACCGGCCAGCCGGGGTTCACGATCGACGTGACCCGGATCTTCAAGCAGGACGGCAGGGAGGTCAAGCGGGAGAAGAAGACGACCGTCTACAAGCCCGAGCTCGACCTCAAGTGCGTCGCCGAGCCCACCGAGGACGAGTAACCGCGACTTTCCGCATCGGGTGTCGCCGTGGCTTCGGTGCGGGTTTGTTCTTGGGGATCGTGCTTCGGTGGGGGCTGCTGTTTTGTTCATGGTCGCGCTCCGCGGGCGGGTACTCCGGCCGGCTCGTCGCAGCGGGTCTCTCGTTCGCGGGGGCGGCGGCCTGCCGGGCGCGCGGGGTTGCGCCTTTGACGCCGGCCGGAGTACCCGCCCGCTCCGCACTCCTCATGCTCGGCCGTACCGGGTGCGGGCCGTATGGATGCGGGCCTTTCCCGGACGACCGGTGTTCCCGCCGTCGCTGAAGCAATCCGCGCGGGTCCGGTACGGGTGATTCGCCGTTGCCTTGCGGCCATGCTGTCGGGAAGGAGCTCACGGCGGACCGCCGCAGGGTGTTGCGATTTCTCCGAGCGTTTCTCTGAGCCCCGAAGTCGATCAGCCAGCTGTAGATGGGGATGCAATAGCCGGTGAACGCAACAGCCGGATGACGAGCGCTAGGCAAGGGACTTGCCGTGATGAGATATAGATCATCGTTTGCAATGATCGGCGCATGAAACGTATGAGCGTCACGCTGGTAGTGGCCGGCCTGCTGAGCGTCATGATTCCCGGCGGCGCCGTGCACGCGGCTCCCGAATCGGAGTCCCTCGACTCCGTCGTTAAAGCGATCAAGAAGCAGTTCGCGAAGAAGAGCAGCGTGCGCTTCTCTGTCAAGCGACGTGGTGGGCCTCCAGCCACCTGGGACATGAAGGCGTCCGGTGCGTACCGCTTCAGGGCTTCAGGCGTGTACGCCGCCGACACCACGGAGATCTACCAGGTGCCAGGAGGGACAGGCCGGTCCCGGGGAATCAGCATCGGTCGGGAGTTCTACTCACAGGCCTACGTGCGTTCCAAGGACGGCAAGTACATCTGGAAGTCGCCGCCGACGGTGGGGGAATGGACCTACGGGCGGAACTTCGCCGGGGTCATCTGGGGAGAGGACCTGATCAACGGGATCAACCCGGGCTTCCTCAAGCTGGGCGCCTCTCACGGTGCGACCAGCGCTGACGGTGGAACATTCGAGGGAGTGAAGACGACCCTCCACAGCGGCACGGTGACGGTTCCCAAGCTGGGTGAACGGCAGGCCGGGATGACCTTCGGGACCGAGGAGGAGCCTTTCACGTGGGGCGGGCCGATCACCTGGAAACTCTGGGTGGGTCCGGACAACCTGCCGAGACGTTTCCACGCCATCATAAGGTTCACCCGGCCGGAGGGCGGTGAGGCCGACACTATGACGATGAACATCATCTATCGAGGATGGGGAACCCCCGTCAAGATCACGGCTCCGCCCAAGCACCTCATCAGCGACGACTGGTGATCGACGACCTGCGGAACAACCTGCTCAACGTCAACACCAAAATTGTGCATGGTTGTCGCGGAAATCAACGGCAGGAGCGACGCAGGCGGCAACGCCGTCTACACGGATTCATGCGGCTTGGGCTGTAACCGTCCGCCTGCCCGCCCATGACCGAAGCGGAGTTGACCCGGCACACCACCGTCTCCACCGAATGGATCATCACCTGCAGGACCGCGGCCGCCCCCGGAGGTTCCCGACCGGTAGCTGGGAGGATCACATCGTGGCGATCCAGGTGGCGGTCTGCGGGCCGCGCGACTGCACGAGCGAAGACGAGTCCAACGCCCGCGAGGTCGGCAGGCTGCTGGCGGAGCGCGGCGCGGTGGTGATCTGCGGCGGGTACACGGGGGTCATGGCCGCGGTGGCGGCCGGTGCCCGGTCGGCGGGCGGAACGGTGGTGGGCATCCTGTCCCGGGCCGACAGGGAGAACGCCAACCCTGACCTGTCCATCGTGATCCCGACCGGCGTCGGGGAAGCTCGGAACAACATCATCGTCAACTCGGGTGACGCCGTGATCGTCATCGGCGGATCGTGGGGAACTCTGTCGGAGCTGGCGCTCGCCATGCGCCGGGGCCGTACCCCCGTGGTCCAGCTCGGCGGCTGGCGACTCCTCGACGAGGAAGGGCACCCACTTGCCGGTGTCAGGCACGCTTCGTCACCGGAGGAGGCACTGACGGCCACCGGGCTCTGGTCCGGTCACTGACCCGCCGGCCATGGATCCCGCGCCTTTTCCCGCTTTCTCGGCCACACCATCGTCCACATGACAGGATCAGTCCTGGTCGGCACACCCTGCGGCGGCCCGCCGTGAGCTCCTTCCCGACAGCATGGCCGCAAGGCAACGGCGAGCCACCCCGCACCAGGCCCGCGCGGGTTGCTTCAGCGACGGCGGGAACACCGGTCGTCCGGGACAGGCCCGCATCCATGCGGCCCGCACCCGGTGCGGCGGCGGGCGAGGAGTGCGGAGCGGGTGGTTGTTCCGGCCGGTGTCAAAGGCGCAACCCCGCGCGCCCGGCAGGCCGCCGCCCTGTGCGACCAGAGGCCCGCTGCGACGAACCGGCCGGAACAACCACCCGCGGAGCGCGACCATGAACCAGACAGAAGCCCTCACCGAAACACGACGACAACCAAGGCCCCACCGGAACACGACGACAACCAAGGCCCCACCGGAACACGGCGAAACCGGGAAGCCACGGCCACTACCATGCACCCGGAGACGCTCGGGAGCGGCCTTGGATAATGCGGGCATGAAGATCTGGGTCCCTTCCGAGGCCGCCGTCGATGTCCTGAGTGATCTGCCCGACGTGGAGTGCGCCGTCTACGACGGCACCGGACCGGTTCCCGAGGGGGTGGAGGAGGTCGAGGTCTGGGTCCCGCCGCTGGTGACGGTGCCCGACATCCCGGGGCTGCTCGGCCGGATGCCCCGGCTGAGGCTGCTGCAGACCGTGACGGCGGGCGTGGAGCCGTACCGGCCGCACCTGCCGGAGGGGGTCGTGCTCTGCAACGCGCGCGGAGTGCACGACGCGGGCACCGCGGAGTGGGCGGTGGGGGCGATGATCGCGATGCTCCGGGAGTTCCCGGGGTTCGTCAGGGCCCAGGAGCGGGCGGAGTGGACCTACCACCACACCGGGGCGCTGGCCGACTCGACCGTGCTGATCGTCGGATACGGCTCGATCGGCGAGGCGCTGGAGCGGCGGCTGGCCGGGTTCGAGGTGGACGTGGTCCGGGTGGCCAGGACCGCGCGGGGGAACGTGCACGGCCAGGACGAACTGCCCGCGCTGCTGCCCCGGGCGGACGTGGTGGTGCTGCTGGTCCCGGCCACGCCCGACACCGCCGGGCTGGCGGGAGCGGACTTCCTGGCCGCGATGAAGGACGGCGCCCTGCTGGTGAACGCCGCGCGGGGAGGGGTGGTGGACACCGGAGCGCTCCTCGCCGAGCTGGAGAAGGGCCGGATCATGGCGGCGCTCGACGTGACCGACCCGGAGCCGCTGCCCCCGGACCACCCGCTCTGGACGGCGCCGGGGGTGTTCGTCACCCCGCACGTGGCGGGCAGCACTCCGGCCTCGGGACGGCGCACGCTGCGGCTGCTCCGCTCGCAGCTCCTGCGCTACCTCGCAGGTGAACCGCTCAAGAACATGATTACAGGCTCATATTGACGGAGAAAGACGACCGGGAAAGGAATCCGGACCGTGGCTGGCCCGTGACCTTACGTACGTATCGTTGTCTCCTGCGACCCTGATCGCTCGCATGGTTATCAGAACGGTGACGACTGCGCTGTTGTCACCCCCCGTGCCGTCCGGAGAGTCCACACTGGCCGTGTGCTCTCCGGGGCGCGAGAACGAGGAGGTGCACCGCGACGGCGTCGCGGGCGCGGCGGAGTGAAGGAACGCCGCGGAGGCGAGACGGACCTAACACTGGATGGGCAAGAGATGATCCGCTGGCGTGACCCACGGGTACCGCTGACCGCCGCCGCCGGGATCGGCGCGGCAGGGCTCGTCGCCGCGCTCGCCGGCGGCGTCCCGGCGGGGGTCGCCGGAGCGGTGGCGGGCGTCGCGGCCGCCGCGGCCGCCGCGCTCTCCCTGTTCGTCGCGGCCTCCCGGGCGACCGGCCGCCGCCGGGCGCCGGCCTGGCGCTGGCTGGCGGCGGGATCGATCACCTGGACGGCCGGGACCGGCGCCCGGCCGATCGCGGACGGCACGCCGTTCGTGGTGAACTTCGCCGACCTGGTGCTGCTCGTCGGCACGGCGATGCTCGCCGTCGGCACCGGCCTGTCCGCCGCCCGGCCCGCCCAGGGGCCTGCGTTCCTGCGCGGTCTCGCCGACGCCTACGTCTGCGCGGCCTCGCTCTTCGCGATCGCCTGGGTCCTCGTGCTGGGCCCCCTCTACGGCGAGGCCGGAGGGGCGGGCGGCTTCGCCGTCACCTTCTCCGCCCCGCTGCTCTGCCTGGTCCTCGCCTGCGCGGTGGCGCCCTCGGTGGTGCCGATCCGGCGCTCGGCGTGGCCGGTGGGCCTGGCGGCGCTCGCCGTGCTCGCCGCCATCACCGTCAGCGAGACGGTCACCGCGGTGGCGAGGCTGGCGGGAGACGCCCCGCCGGCGGCCGGGATCTGGCCGGCCCCGATGGCGTTCCTGCTGCTCGCCGCGGTCCCCTGGACCGGCCGCGCGGCCCGCGAGGCGCAGGCGGCCCGCGAGGCGCAGGCGGCCCGCGAGGCGCAGGCGGCCCGGGAGGGAGATGCGGCTTCCGAGGCGGAGCCGGCGCCCGATGCCCGGGAGGAGCCCGCGGACGGGCCGGTCTTCCCGCTGCTCGCCGCGGTGCCGCCGGTCCTCGTCGCCGCGGCCACCGCCGTGGTGCTCCTGCGGGTGCTCGGCGGCGGCGTGAAGGGTCCCGGCGGGGTCCTGGCCGTCGTCTCGGCCTCGGTCGTGGGGGTCCTGGTGGTGCGGCTGTTCACGGTCCTGACGGAGGCGGGCCGCCTGCGGCGCCTGCTGGACCTCGGCGAGCGGCAGCTCCAGGACCTGGCCGAGAGCACCGGCGACGTGGTCCTGCTCTGCGACCACGACGGCCTGGTGCACCGGATCGGCGAGGGCGTCGAGATCACGTACGGCTACCGCCCCGAGGAACTGGTCGGCGGATCGATCTTCGACTACATCCACCCGGAGGACGTGCCCGGCATCCGGCAGGCGCTGCACGCGATGAGCCCCGACGAGGAGCCGGCCGAGGGCACCGGGGCCTGCATGATCGCCTGCCGGATCCGCGCGGCCGACGGCACCTGGCGGCCGACCGAGTCGGTGGCCACCCGGCACGTGCGCGGGGAGGGACTGCTCCTGGTCACCACGCGCGACGTCAGCGACGAGGAGGCCCTGCGCAACCAGCTCACCCACCTGACCTTCCACGACGGCATCACCGGCCTGCCCAACCGGGCCTACTTCGAGGAGCGCACCAGGGAGGTGCTGGCCAGGCCCGGCGGGAGCCGTACGGCTGTGATCTTCCTCGACCTCGACGGCTTCACCTCGGTCAACGACTCGGTCGGCCACGCCAGCGGCGACTACCTGCTCGGCCAGGCCGCCCGCAGGCTCCGCGCCGCCGTACGGACCGACGACACCCTGGCCCGCTGGGGCGGCGACGAGTTCGCGGTGCTGCTGGAGTCGGGGGCGGACGCGCAGACGGCGGTGGACCTGGCCGAGCTGCTGATCCACACGGTCTCCTCGGAGCCGTTCCGGGTGGCCGACCGGGACATCGCGCTGACCGCGAGCGTCGGGGTGGCCTTCGCCGACGACGAGGTGTCCTCGGCGGACCTGATCCGCAACGCCGACGTGGCGATGGCCCGGGCCAAGGAACTCGGCGGACGCCGGGTCGAGGTGTTCGCCGCCCACATGCACGCCGACGTGGTGCGCCGCCTGGAGCTCGCCGCGGACCTGCAGCGGGCGCTGCTGGAGAACCAGTTCGCGATCGAGTACCAGCCGGTGGTGGACCTGGCCACCTCGCGCGTCACCGCGGTGGAGGCGTTGGTGCGCTGGTGGAAGGGGGGCGTGTTCGTGCCCCCGGAGCAGTTCCTCGGCCCGGCCGAGGACACCGGCCTGATCGTGCCGCTGAGCGAGTGGATCCTGCGGGAGGCCTGCCAGGAGGTGGCGGCGTGGCGGGCGTCGGGGTGGGACATCGGCCTCTCGCTCAACCTCTCGGCCCGGCAGATCACCGCGCCGCGCTTCGTGGAGACCGTCGAGTCGGCGCTGGCCGAGAGCGGCCTGCCGCCCAGCGCGCTGACCCTCGAGGTGATCGAGGAGATGCTGGTCGAGGACGCCGAGGAGGTCGTCACCCGCCTGTCCGAGCTGCGCGGGCTCGGGGTGCGGCTGGCCATCGACGACTTCGGCACCGGCTACGCCTCGCTGGCGTTCCTCCGCCAGCTCCCGGTGGACATGATCAAGATCGATCCGTCGTTCGTCTCCGGCCTGGGCCGCGACGAGACGCTGACGCTGCTGACCCGCACGATCGTTCGGCTCGGTCACGACCTCGGACTGATCGTGGTGGCCGAGGGCATCGAGCGTCCCGAGCAGCTGGACCTGCTGCGGGAGATGGGCTGCACGCGCGGCCAGGGCTACCTGGTGGCGCGGCCGATGGCCCCCCGCGGTGTCGACTCCCTGATGCCCGCCACGGCCGCCGGCCTGCGGGAAAGCGTCTGACGTCTCGGACATTGAGACATGTGTCCCATGAATTTGACGCAGGAGCACTTCATCGGCCATCGTGGAGCCATGCATCACCGTGGGATTCGCGTAGTACTTCGCCGGCGCGCAGGCCGCTAGCGAAGCACTCCGACCTGCGCGCCGCCCCAGCCCCGCCATGATCAGGTGGGATGGGGCGTTTTTTATGCCAGCACGTCCCATGCCAGCGAGCAGCTCAGCCACACAAGGAACGAGCCGATGACCGAACAGATGACAGGAGCCCAGGCCCTGGTGCGGGCCCTGGAGCACGTCGGGGTTGACACCGTGTTCGGGATTCCGGGCGGCGCGATTCTCCCCGCCTACGATCCCCTCTACGACTCGACCAAGGTCCGGCACGTGCTCGTACGGCACGAGCAGGGCGCCGGCCACGCGGCCCAGGGATACGCGCAGGCCACCGGCAGGGTCGGGGTGTGCATGGCCACCAGCGGCCCGGGCGCGACCAACCTGGTCACCCCGATCGCCGACGCCTACATGGACTCGGTCCCGCTGGTCGCGATCACCGGCCAGGTGGCGAGCGCCGCGATCGGCACCGACGCCTTCCAGGAAGCCGACATCTCCGGCATCACCATGCCGATCACGAAGCACAACTTCCTGGTCACCAACCCGGCCGACATCCCCAGGACGATCGTCGAGGCCTTCCACATCGCCTCCACCGGGCGCCCCGGGCCGGTCCTGGTCGACATCGCCAAGGACGCGCTGCAGGCCACCACGACCTTCCAGTGGCCGGTGACCATGCAGCTGCCCGGCTACCGCCCGGTGACCCGGCCGCACTCCAAGCAGATCCGCGAGGCGGCCAAGCTGATCGCCGAGGCGAAGCGGCCGGTGCTGTACGTCGGCGGCGGCGTGCACCGCGCGGGCGCCTCGGCGCTGCTGCTGGAGTTCGCCGAGCTGACCGGCATCCCGGTCGTCACCACGCTGATGGCCCGGGGCACGTTCCCCGACAGCCACCCGCAGCACATGGGCATGCCCGGCATGCACGGCTCGGTCTCGGCGGTCGGCGCGCTGCAGAAGTCCGACCTGATCATCGGCCTCGGCGTGCGCTTCGACGACCGCGTCACCGGTGACCTGTCCAGCTTCGCGCCGTACGCCAAGGTCGTCCACGCCGACATCGACCCGGCGGAGATCTCCAAGAACCGGCACGCCGACGTCCCGATCGTGGGCGACTGCAAGGAGGTCCTGGCCGACCTGATCGCGGCGGTGCGCGCCGAGGACCGCAAGGGCGACTACGCCGACTGGTGGACGCTGCTCAACGGCTACCGGGCGACCTACCCGCTGGGCTACGAGCAGTTCGAGGACGGCTCCCTGGCCCCGCAGTACGTCATGGAGCGGCTGGGCGCGATCGTCGGCCCCGACGCGCTCTACACCGCGGGCGTCGGCCAGCACCAGATGTGGGCGGCCCAGTTCATCGGCTACGAGAAGCCCGGCACGTTCATCAACTCCGGCGGCGCCGGCACGATGGGCTTCGCGGTCCCGGCCGCGATGGGCGCCAAGATGGGCCGGCCCGAGAGCACGGTCTGGGCCATCGACGGCGACGGCTGCTTCCAGATGACCAACCAGGAACTGGCCACCTGCGCCATCGAGGGCGTGCCGATCAAGGTCGCGGTCATCAACAACGGCAACCTCGGCATGGTCCGCCAGTGGCAGACGCTCTTCTACAACGAGCGCTACTCCAACACCGACCTGCAGACGGTCCGCCGGATTCCCGACTTCGTGAAGCTCGCCGAGGCGTACGGTTGTGTGGGCCTGAGATGCGAGCGGCCGGAGGACGTGGACGCGACCATCAAGAAGGCGATGGAGATCAACGACGTTCCGGTCGTGATCGACTTCGTCGTGCACCAGGACGCGATGGTCTGGCCGATGGTCGCGGCCGGCACCAGCAACGACGACATCAAGTTCGCGCGCGACATGGCGCCGGTCTGGGACAACGAGGAGTAGGCGTGAGCGAGCGGACCAGTAGACACAGCGGGCTCGCCGATGCGCCGACGAGCCGCCAGGCGAGGAGGAACGCATGAGCAGGCACACGCTCTCGGTGCTGGTGGAGAACAAGCCCGGCGTGCTCGCGCGCGTCGCCTCGCTGTTCAGCCGCCGGGGGTTCAACATCGACTCCCTGGCGGTCGGGCCGACCGAGCACGAGGACATCTCCCGGATGACCATCGTGGTCAACGTCGAGGACCTCCCGCTGGAGCAGGTCACCAAGCAGCTCAACAAGCTGGTGAACGTGCTGAAGATCGTGGAGCTCGACCCGGCCCAGTCGGTCCAGCGCGAACTCACCCTGATCAAGGTGCGGGCCGACGCGGAGAACCGCTCCAGCGTGCTGGAGCTGGTCAACCTGTTCCGCGCGCGCTGCGTCGACGTCGCCTCCGACGCGGTGACCATCGAGGTCACCGGGACGCCGGACAAGCTGGAGGCCTTCATCAAGGTCCTGGAGCCGTTCGGCATCAAGGAACTCGTCCAGTCGGGCATGGTGGCCATCGGCCGCGGCGCCCGTTCCATCACCGACCGCTCTCTCCGGGCCCTGGACCGGACCGCGTAGCGCCCGATCGCGGGCAGAGCCGTACGAAACCCTGAAAGGTTCAAGCAAGTGACTGAGATCTTCTACGACGACCAGGCCGACCTGTCGATCATCCAGGGCCGTGTCGTGGCCGTCATCGGGTACGGCAGCCAGGGCCACGCCCACGCCCTGTCCCTGCGCGACTCCGGTGTGGACGTCCGGGTCGGCCTGCCCGAGGGCTCCAAGAGCCGGGAGAAGGCCGAGGCCGACGGCCTGCGCGTGCTCACCCCGGCCGAGGCGGCCGCCGAGGCGGACCTGATCATGATCCTCGCCCCGGACCACATCCAGCGCCACCTCTACACCCAGGACATCCTGCCGAACCTGCAGGAGGGCGACGCGCTCTTCTTCGGCCACGGACTGAACATCCGCTACGGCCTCATCGAGGCCCCCGAGGGCGTCGACGTCGCGATGGTCGCCCCCAAGGGCCCGGGTCACCTCGTCCGCCGCCAGTACACCGCGGGCCGCGGCGTGCCGTGCCTCGTCGCGGTCGAGAAGGACGCCACCGGCGCCGCCTGGCCGCTGGTGCTCTCCTACGCCAAGGGCATCGGCGGCACCCGCGCCGGCGCGCTGAAGACCACCTTCACCGAGGAGACCGAGACCGACCTCTTCGGCGAGCAGGCCGTGCTCTGCGGCGGCGTCTCCGAGCTGATCAAGGCCGGGTTCGAGACCCTGATCGAGGCGGGCTACCAGCCCGAGGTCGCCTACTTCGAGTGCCTGCACGAGATGAAGCTGATCGTCGACCTCATGTACGAGGGCGGCATCCACAAGATGTACTGGTCGGTCTCCGACACCGCCGAGTACGGCGGCTACTCCCGCGGCCCGCGCGTCGTGACGGAGGAGACCAAGAAGGAGATGAAGCGCATCCTCGCCGAGATCCAGTCCGGCGAGTTCGCCAAGGAGCTCGTCGAGGAGTTCGACGGCGGCCAGAAGAAGTTCACCGCCTACCGCGAGGAGCTGGCCGAGCACCCGATCGAGAAGACCGGCGCCAAGCTCCGCCCGATGATGAGCTGGCTGAAGTAGGGGTTCCGCACGCGGTACGGCGCCGCCCGGGAGGTCCCGGGCGGCGCCGTTCTTTTTTCGGACGCGTGCTCTTCCGGACGCGGGCGCGGATCCGCGGGCCGCTACCGGCGGGCGAACACCTGGGTCCAGTAGGGGACGCCGCCGGAGTTCTTGGCGTAGGCCACGGCGATGTGGGTGAGCTTGCAGTTCAGGATGTTGGCCCGGTGGCCGCGGCTCCTCATCCAGACGTCCGTGACGGACTCGGCGCTGCGCTGGCCCCAGGCGATGTTCTCGGCCCAGGCGCGGAGCGGGGAGAACCCCGCCTCCCGGATCCGGTCGGCGGGGGTGCGTCCGTCCTTCGACGTGTGGCTGAAGTAGCGGTTCCCGGCCATGTCGGTGGAGTGGCCCAGGGCCGCGGTGTACAGCCTGGCGTCGAAGACGACCGGGGCGCAGCCGTAGTCGGCGCGTGCCTGGTTGACGAGGTCGATCACCCGCTTCTCGGCGGGCCGCTGCCCCGGCGCGGTCGGCGTGGGGGTGGGGGCCGGGGTGGCCGTGCCGGTCGGCGCCGGGGTGGGGGCCGCCGTCGGGGTGGCGGTCGGGGTGGGCGCGGGGCTCGCGCCGCCGGTCGGCGTCGGGGTCGGCGTCGGGGTTCCCTTGGGCAGGGAGGCCAGGAGGTCCATCCGCGGGGTGGTGACGCCGCTCCCGCCGCTGCTGTAGGCGACGGCCTTGCCGGTGCTCCGGAACGCCGCCAGGATCTCGGCCACGGTCGCCTCCGGCATGGCCTGCCGCATCACCGCGAAGGCGCCGGCCACGTGCGGGGCGGCCATGGAGGTGCCGCTGTAGCGGGCCCAGGCGTCGTCCGGGACGCTGGACATGATCTGCACGCCGGGGGCGAAGACGTCGAGCAGCGCGCCCCGGTTGGAGAAGGCCGCGATCGCGTCGCCGTTGTCGGTGGCGCCCACCGTCACGGCGGTGGAGATGCACCCGGGCGAGCTGACCGCGGCGCCGTACCCGGAGTTGCCGGCGGCGATCACGGTGGCGACGCCGCGGCCCAGCAGCGCGTCGATCTCGGGCTTGACGCCGTTGCCCTGGGGGTCGGCGTCGCAGGAGGAGGAGAACCGGCCGCCGCCGAGGCTCATGTTGGCCGCGGCGATCTTACGGCTCTTGCTCAGTTCCGCGACGTGCGCGAGCGCGCGCTTCTGGTCGGAGGTGTAGGACATGACGCACGGGGCCTGCCCGCCGCAGGCGTCGGCGCTGTCGAACCGGGAGAACACCTGGATGGCGATGATGCCCGAATCGGGGGCCACGCCGCTGCCGCCGGCGCCGGC
Organism: Thiemannella venezuelensis; assembly: GCF_014203605.1. Classification (GTDB taxonomy): domain Bacteria; phylum Actinomycetota; class Actinomycetes; order Streptosporangiales; family Streptosporangiaceae; genus Planomonospora_A; species Planomonospora_A venezuelensis. The sequence continues at coordinate 94,348 of NZ_JACHJJ010000006.1, forward strand.
GGTCTGCTTGCCCGAGGCGATGCCGGCCACGTGGCTGCCGTGCGTGCAGAGGCTTCCGCCGCTGCCGCACTTGGCGGTCTCGGCGTCGGCGGCGCCGGCGCCGGTCTGCGCGTTCGCGCCGTTGGGGCAGAGGGACGCCGACCTCTGGCCGCTGTCGGTGGTGGAGAAGCACGCCTCGGCGACGATGCGGCCGGCGAAGAACGGGTGGTCGCGGTCGATGCCGGTGTCCAGGATCGCGACGTCCCAGCCGGCGCCGGTGCGCCCGGACGCGTGGGCCTTGTCGGCACCGATGACCTTGAGGCTGGTCCCCAGCGTGGGCGGGCTGAGCCGGTCCTCGTAGATCGACTCGATGCGCTCGTCGTCGTCGAGCTTGGTCAGCGTCGCCTTGTCGACCTCCATGACGAAGAAGTCGCGGGCGGGCGGCTGCTTCGGCACGTCGGTGGTCGCCGACAGGGCCTCGGCGCTCTTGGCGACGGGCGCGACCTGCTGACCGCGGTCGACTTCGACGATGGCGCGGACCGTCTCGCCCTTCTGGACCTCGGCCTTGAGGGCCGGGTCGACGACGGGGGCGTCGCCCGCGGCGGGTGCGGCGTGGGCCGCGGGTGCGGCGGCCAGGGTCGCGACGGTGGCGGTGAGCACGGTGGTGGTGAGCACGGTGGTGGTGAGCACGGTGGCGCTCGCCAGGAGAGACCGCAGCCTCAATGTTCCTCCGGGGGTGAAAGAGGTCCGGCGAGCATGCCCAGGTGATGCCGCTCGGCCGGTCGTCGGGGGGCGGGTCCCGCGGGAACACGCGGGAGGGGCGCGTCAGGGGGGCCGGCGGGAGCGTGCGCTCGGCCGTCGGGTGGTCCCTGAGGGTCGTCCGCTTTCCGGAGATCAACTGGAAAGCGGGAACCATGGTACTTATGAGACTTCAGTTAAGAAACTTAAACTTTGCGGCTCAAACGGTAAATTTCGCACTATCTTTCACTTGAGGTCCTGAACTGGTGAAAGATCTCGCATCCCGTGCGATGCGGACGGGGCCGCAGGGCGGCTTCCCGGAGCCCGTGTACGGCGACGCCCCCGCGACGATCCGTCCGTCGCGGGGGCGTCCGCGTCTCCCGGTGCGGCCCGGGAGCGACCCCTCCCTGCCCGCCGGGCTCGCCCGGACAGCGGCGCGGCGGGCGGGAGGTTCACCGGAGGCGGCGGAGGAACGCGTGGGGGGTGCTCCGCCGCCTCCGGGTGCTCACTTGGCGACGAAGACCTGGGTCCAGTACGGCGTGCCGCCGGAGCTCTTGACCATGCCCGCGCCGATGAGGTTGTACTTGCAGTTCATGATGTTCTTGCGGTGGCCGTCGCTCTTCATCCAGCCGGCGACCACGGAGGCCGGGGTCCCGTAGCCCGCGGCGACGTTCTCCGCGAACGCCGATCCTCCGGTGAAGCCCGCCGCGCGGATGCGCGCCACGAAGTCGGGGCCGCCCGGGAACTGGTGCGTCATCTGGTTGCGGGAGGCCTGGGTGGCCGAGTGGTCGTGGGCGGCCTTGTTGAGCTGCGGGTCGTGCTGGAGCGGGCCGCACCCGCCCTTCTGCCGCTCGATGTTGGTCAGGCGCACGACCTCGTTCTCCTCGGCCGTTCCCGTGCCGTTCCCCGGGGTCGTGGGGGTCGTGGTGGGCGTGGCCGTGGGGCTCGCCGTCGGAGTGGCCGAGGGGGCGGGGGCCGGCGTGCCCGTGGAGGAGCAGGAGAGCCGGACCGCCTGCGACTTGGCCGCGTTGCCGCGGTAGTCCAGGACCACCGCGTAGTAGGTGCGCGGGGTGGCGCCGCAGCGCAGCTTGACGGTCAGGGTGCCGTTGACCCCCCGCCTGGCGCCGCTGGCGAGGGTGCGGTCGGGGCCGCGGTTGGCCTGCTTGATCCGGATGCGGAGCAGGGCCCGGTCGTCACAGCCGGCTCGGGTGCCGGTCACCTGGATCTTCCCGGCGGGAGTGACGGTGGGGGCGGACACCTGCACCCGGCAGGTGTCCCGGGGGGCCGCAGCGGCGTGGGCCGCGGCGACCGGGGTGCTCAGTGCCGCCAGACTCCCGAGGCACACCAGTGCCCCCAGCGGTCTGCGCATATCGGTTCCTCCAGAGGGTTAGACGCTGGATGGAACCCGCATTCTGTCGGGGGTAGATCCCTCTTGTCACGAAATTTAAGGAATTCATAAGGCGCGCGAGTAAACCTGAGTGATCGTTGGGGCGTCTGCGATCAACACCGCACGGGCTTCGACCAGGAGCATTCGAGCTCTGGAACGTTCGAGGCCGTCTCACGGAGCGGGATGGAGGAGATCCCGGCCGGAGCGGTCCGGCTGAACCGGGCCAGCCGGACGGCGATCTTGTCCTCGATGTCCCTCGGGGGGCCGGACAGGTACTGGTTGAGCATGATCGAGAAGACCAGGGGTTCGCCGTCGGCTCCCGTCACGTAACCCGACAGGGAGGTGACCCCGGTCAGCGAACCGGTCTTGGCGCGGACGTTCCCGGCCGCCGGGGTGCCGCGCATCCGGCTGCGCAGGGTCCCCCCGGTCATCCGGTCCGCCTCGCCCGCGACCGGCAGCGAGCCGTACCAGGCGGGGAACCAGGGCCTGGCGCGCAGCGCCAGCAGCAGCCCGGTGACCCCGCCGGGTGTCAGGCCGTCCACCCGGGACAGGCCGGAACCGTCCCGCATGCGCAGCGTGGGCATGCCGTTGGCCTGCGCGAAGGAGGTGATCGCGGACAGTCCGGCGCTCCAGGTCCCGGCGCCGGAGACCTTCCGCCCGATCGACTTGACGAGGATCTCGGCATGCATGTTGTTGCTGAGTTTCATGAACGGCACGAGCAGCTCGCCCAGCGGCATCGACCGGCGCTCGGCCACGGCCGCCGCGCCGGACGGGGCCGCCCCGCGTGCCGTACGGCCCAGCACCCGCACCCCGTGCCTGCTCAGGGCCGTGCGGAAGAGCGAGGCCGCGTAGCCGGTGGGGTCGTCCACCGTGACCCACTCGTCGTAGCCGTCCGCCACGGTCCCGGTGACCACGACGGTGTTGGTGCCGTGCCGCCGCTCGACCAGCACGTCGGTCCCGCTTCCGGTCACCGCCCGGTTCTCGATCTTCAGGTAGTCCGTCTCCGGGGTGGTGGAGACCTTGGCGGGCCGCCCGGCGGCGTCGCCGGGGGCGACCGAGACGATGACCGAGCCGGCGTCGTAGTCGGTGTCGGGGGAGGCGGTCAGCGCCGAGATCTGCCCGGCGTAGTAGTACGGCTCGTCGTCCCACGCCCAGTCCGCGCCGAGCCGCACCGCGTCGAACCAGGTGTCGTCGGCGACCAGCCTGCCGGTGACCGTCCTGATCCCCGCGGCGGCCACCCGGGCGGCCAGGGCGTCGTAGTCGGCGGCGAGCATGGTGGGATCGCCCGTGCCCCGCAGGTAGAGGTCGCCGGTGAGGACGGGTCCGGTCCGGCGGCCGGCGGACAGCACGCTCGTGGTGAAGCGGAAGTCCGGGCCGAGGTGCTCGACCGCGGCGGCGGAGGTGACCAGCTTGGCGTTGGAGGCGGGAGTGAGGATCTTCCCGCCGTCCCGGGCGTAGAGCTCCTCGCCCGTGGCGGCGCTGCGCACCGCCACCCCGGCCCGCGCGGGGACGAGGCGCGCGTCGGAGAGGATCTGGTCGAGGTCGGCGACCAGGTCCGCGACGCCGGGGGCGGGCTGCAGGGCGACGGCGGGCGCCGGGGCGAGGGCGGGGGCCGAGGCGCAGGTGAGGCCCGCCAGCAGGAGGAGGGAGAGGACGGTCCGTCGTGATGGCCGCATGGCTGCTCCAGGGACACTAGGCCTATGTCGTGATCGTGCGGAACGGCGGGCCGGGTGACAATACGGAATTTTCGTATTTTCTAGCCCTACCGAGCGTTCACTTGGTGCGGTTCAATGTGCGGATGGTGACACCGGCGTCCGTCCCCGCCCCAGATCCCGTCCCTGAGCCTGCCCCCGCCCCCGCCACCGTCCCCGTCCCGCGCGGCGTGCGCGTCGGCTACGGCGTCGGCTCGGTCTCCACCGCGACCTTCTCCACGGTCCCCGGCCTGCTGCTGCTGTTCTACATGACGAACGTGCTGGCCGTCCCGGCGTGGATCGCGGGCCTGGTCGCCTTCCTGCCGAAGGTCTGGGACGTCGTCATCAACCCCTGGGTCGGCCAGCGCTCCGACCGCACGGTCTCCCGGCTCGGCGCCCGCCGTCCCTGGATGCTGGTCGGCGCGATCACCCTGCCGCTGGCGTTCGCCGCCACGTTCGCGGGCCCGCCGCTCACCGGCCTGCCCGCCGCCGCCTACGTCGCGGTCTGCTACTTCCTCACCGCGACGGCCTACGCCTTCTACGAGGTCCCGTACAAGGCCATGGCGGCCGAGATGACCACCGACTACCACGAGCGCTCGGCGATCCTGCAGTGGAAGATGGTCTTCGTCGGCCTGGCGATCCTGCTCTCCGGCGCCGCCGCACCGGCGATCGCGGGCAGTACGGTCTCCGGCTACCGGCTCATGGGCCTGGTCGTCGCGGCGGCGCTGTTCGCCTCGATGATCGCCTCCTTCCTCGGTACGGCCCGCGCCCCGGTGGTCACCCGGGCCGAGGCGGAGGCGTCGGTCCGGGCCCAGTTCGCCGCGGCCCGCACGAACCGGCCCTTCATGACGCTGCTCGGCCTGAGCTGCGCCCAGATGTTCGCCGCGGGGACGCTGCTGGCCGGTGCGCCGTACATGGCCACCTACACGCTGCGCGACCCCGGGGCCACGACCACCCTGCTGCTGTGCATCGTCGGGCCGCTGCTGGTCACGATGCCGGGCTGGGTCTGGCTCTCGCGCCGCTACGACAAGCGCGGGGCGATGGTCCTGGCCTCGGCGCTGTTCCTGGCCGGCACGGTCGGGCTGGCGCTGTCCGGGCAGCTCGGCGCGGTCTACGCGCACGCGTGCGTGCTCGTCGTGGGGATCGGCTACTCCGGGCTCCAGCTGCTGCAGTTCTCGATGCTGTCCGACGTGATCGTCTACGACGAGGCGGTCACCGGCAGGCGCCGGGCCGGGGTCTTCACCGGGCTCTGGACGGCCGCCGAGACGGTGGTCTTCGCCTTCGGCGCGCTCGTGTACGGCTGGCTGCTGGGCGCGGCGGGCTTCGTGGAGTCGGACCCGAAGACGCCGGTGGAGCAGCCCGAGGCGGCGGTCCAGGCCGCGCTGTACGGCGGCACGCTGATCCCGGCGCTCCTCGTCGCCGTCGCCATCTGGCTGACCACGCGCTACGGCCTCACCGCGGAGCGGCTCGCCTCGGCCGGGGAGCTCAGATCAGCTGAGGCGTGATCACCACGAACGCGCAGTCGCCGAAGGAGACGACGTCGCCCGGCCGGACCCTCGCCGGTCCGACCAGGCGCCAGTCGTTCAGCCGGGTGCCGTTGAGCGAGCCGAGGTCGACGAGGACCCAGTCGTCCTCGTCGCGGCGGAGCTCGGCGTGCACGCGGGAGACGGTCAGGTCGGCCAGGACCAGGTCGCAGGCCGAGCCCCGGCCCACCACGTAGCGGGTCCTGGCGTCGCCGGGCAGCGCCAGCTTGGGCAGCCGGGGGCGGCGCCAGGCCGACTCCACGCGGGTGGTGAAGTCGGAGACCGAGGAGACGACCCCGGTCACCAGGCGGCGCAGCCGGCCGCGCTGCGGCAGATCGGCGACCAGTTCGTCCAGTTCGCCCTGGTTGCGGGCGCGGAGCGCCATGTCGACGCGCCCGAGGAACGTGTCGTGCGAAAGTCGCCCCTCGACGGCGCGGTCACGGAGCTCGTTGATCGCACGATCGCGGTCCCCGTCGGATGCGCGTGCCGGGGGATGCGTCGAGCTCATCCCTCGAGTATCGGTCCCCGCGCCGACGTCTGTCCACAATATGCGGATCTCTCGTCCCCGCTTGCCGTGACCATACTGAGTATGCATACTCAGTATTCATGGCGATCCGACAAGGGCTGCTCGCCCTGCTGAGCCAGGGGCCCCGCTACGGCTACCAGCTGCGCGCCGAGTTCGAGGCGTCGACGGGGGCGACCTGGCCGCTCAACATCGGCCAGGTCTACACGACGCTCTCGCGCCTGGAACGCGACGGCCTGGTCGCCCCCGGGGAGCAGGACGACCAGGGCCGGGTCGTCTACTCGATCACCGAGGCCGGTCGGACCGAGATGGAGCGATGGCTCAGCACCCCCGTCGCCCAGTCCGACCGGCCCCGGGACGAGCTGGTCATCAAGCTCGCGATGGCGGTCACCGCGGGCGCGGACGTGCGCCCGGTGATCCAGGTCCAGCGCACCGCGACGATGCGCACACTCCAGCGGCTCACCCGGGCCAAGCTGGCGAGCACCGCCGGCCCGGCCCAGCGGCTGGTGCTCGACTCCATGATCTTTCAAGCCGAGGCCGAGCAGCGCTGGCTCGACCACTGCGAGGCCGTGCTCACGGCCTCCCCCCAGACGCAGGAGACGCAAGCTTGACTTCCTCTCCACGGCTGAAGCCGGGGGATTCCGACCCTCACGGGTCGGGTTTCCTGCTTCACCGCCGACTGCCCGCCGGGCGTGCGCCCTTGAGGTCTTACACCGGCTCCACAGGCGTTTCACCTCTCCGCCAGCCCGGCGGCGAGGACGTTCTTGGCGGCGTTGACGTCGCGGTCGTGAACCGCGCCGCAGGCGCACTCCCAGCTCCGCACGTCCAGCGGCATTGTGCCTTGCAGGGCGCCGCAGGACGAGCACAGTTTGGAGGAGGGGAACCAGCGGTCGATCACGATCAGTTCCCGGCCGTACCAGACGGTCTTGTACTCCAGCATCGCCCGCAGCTCCCGCCAGGAGGCGTCGGAGACGGCGCGCGCCAGCGCATGGTTCTTGACCAGGTTGCGGACGGTCAGGTCCTCCACGGCGATCACTTGGTTCTCGCGAACGAGCCGGGTGGTGAGCTGGTGCAGGAAGTCGCGGCGCCGGTCGGTGATCCGCGCGTACACGCGGGCCACCTTCCGCTTCGCCTTGGCCCGGTTGGCCGAGCCTGTCGCTTTGCGGGCGAGGTTGCGCTGGGCCTTGGCCAGGCGGCGGCGGTCGGCCCGTTCATGCCGGGGGTTGGTGATCTTCTCGCCGGTCGACAGGGTGAGCAGGGAGGTGATCCCGGCGTCCAGGCCGACCGCGGCGTCCACCGGATCGAGGGGCCGGATGGACTCCTCCACCAGGAGGGACACGAACCAGCGGCCCGCGCTGTCGCGCGACACCGTCACCATGGACGGCTGCGCGCCCTCCGGCAGCGGCCGCGACCACACGATGTCCAGGGGCGCGTCCATCTTCGCCAGGGTGAGCGTGCCGTCGCGCCAGCGGAACGCCGAGCGGGTGTACTCCGCCGACGCGCGGGACTTCTTGCGGGACTTGAACGTCGGGTACTTCGCCCGTTTGGCGAAGAAGTTCGCGAACGCCGCCTGCAGGTGGCGCAGCGCCTGCTGCAGCGGCACGGAGGAGACCTCCGACAGGAACTCCAGCCCCTGCTCGCGTTTCCATGCCGTGAGCATCGCCGAGGACTCCACGTAGGAGACGCGGCGGCCCTCGGCCGTGTAGGCGCGCGAGCGCATGGCCAGGGCCTTGTTGTAGACGTAGCGGGCGCAGCCGAACGTCCGGGCCAGCTCGGAGGCCTGTTCGGGGGTCGGGTGGAAGCGGTATCTGTAGGCCCGCTTCACGATCTGCGCCATACCTCACACGATACCGAGAGATCAGCTAAGAATCTGGCGAATGCTCACATCCAGGCGGCACCATGCCGCCTTTCCTTCCCACGCCTGAAGGCGGGGGTCTCCATGCTCAAGGAGTTTCGATGAGTTTCGATCCGGTCGTACGGCTCGCGGACGTGACCCGCGTCCACGGCGACGGCCCGCAGGCCGTACCCGCCCTGAGGGGGGTGAGCATGGAGGTCGCCGCGGGGGAGCTGGTCGCGGTCATGGGACCGTCGGGGTCCGGCAAGTCGACCCTGCTCAACCTGGCCGGGGGCCTCGACCTGCCCACCTCGGGCGCGGTCGTCGTGGAGGGCACGCCGCTGACCAGCCTCTCGGCGAAGGAACTCGCCGCCCTGCGCCGCAGGCACGTCGGCTACGTCTTCCAGGACCTCAACCTGATCCCGTCGCTGACCGCCGTGGAGAACGTGATGCTCCCGCGGGAGCTGGACGGGGTCCGGGCGAGGACGGCCCGGAGCGAGGCCCTGGAGATCCTCGCAGAGGTGGGCCTGGCCGAGCCCGGCCGCTTCCCCGACGAGCTCTCCGGCGGCCAGCGCCAGCGGGTCGCGATCGCCCGCGCGCTGGCCGGCGAGCGGCGGCTGATCCTGGCCGACGAGCCCACCGGCGCGCTGGACACTCCCACCGGCGACGACATCCTCCGGCTGCTGCGCGCCCGCTGCGACGCCGGAGCGGCCGTCCTGCTGGTCACCCACGAACCCCGTTACGCCGCCTGGGCCGACCGGGTGGTCTTCCTGCGCGACGGTGAGATCACCGACTCCACCGAGGCCGCCCTGGAGAGTGCCCGATGAGCGCCGGTGAGGGAGGCCGCCCGACGGACTCGGCGGGGGACCGCCCGGCGGGTGCGGGGAAGGGTGAGCGTCCGCTCGCAGCCGGGCGATCCCCGCTCGCCGCGCTCCTGGCCGCCCTGCGGATCTCCCGCCGGGACGCCTGGCGGGCCAGGGGGCGCAGTGCGCTGATCATCGTGATGGTCGCCCTGCCGGTCATGTTCTTCTCCGGCGCCGCGACCTGGACCGCCACCGAGGACGTCGACTCCCGCGAGGCCCTTCCCTGGAATCTCGGCGCGGCCGACGCGAAGGTGCTCGGGCCGGTGCTCAGCGATCCGGTGCGGCAGAGCGCGGACGGCGCCGTGTGGTTCGACGAGGACGGCAAAGGCGCGGGCGGGGACTCCGGGGTCACCGGCGGGGGCAGGGAGCCCTCCCGCGAGGAGGTCGCCTCGTTCTTCGCGCCGGGCAGCCGGGCGGTGCCGGTGCGCGGCGGCTGGAGCGGCTACCGGGACTCCCGCGGCTACCGGGAGGCCGAGGTCAGGGAGATCGACCTGCGCGACCCGATCACCACGGGCATGTACCGGCTGGTCTCCGGACGCCTGCCCCGGTCGGCCGGAGAGGTCGCGGCGGCCCCGGGCCTGGATGTGGGCGTGGGCACCAGGCTCACGCTGGACGGGGTGGGCGCCCCCGTCACCGTGGTGGGCGTCGTCGAGCCGCAGAGCGGTCCCCGGCACGTGCAGATCGTGGCGATGCCCGGCACCGTGCCGGACGGCGCCCGGCAGCACGGCCACACCGAGTGGCTCGTCGACACCCCCGCACCGGTCTCCTGGCCGCAGGTGCGCGAGCTCAACCGCAAGGGCGTGCTCGTCGCCTCCCGGGCGGTGATCGACGATCCGCCGCCGCCCGGGGGCATGGAGGACCCGGCCCCCGGCGATCGGCAGGATCCCCGGACGGCGGCGGTGGCCGCGCTCGGCGTGGCGATGGTCGTGCTGGAGGTCGCGCTGCTGGCCGGTCCGGCGTTCGCGGTCGGCATCCGCCGCCGCCGCAGGGAGCTCGCGCTGCTCGCGGCGCAGGGCGCCGCCGCCCGGCACCTGCGCTGGATCGTGCTCGCCGACGGGCTCACCCTCGGGTCGGCCGCCTCCGTGCTCGGCTCCCTCCTCGGGGTGGGGATCATGGCGGTGATCGCCCCCTTCTTCCACCGCGGTCCGTTCGACCTGCCGCTGGGCCAGGTGGCGCTGGTGGCGCTCCTCGGCGTGGTGAGCAGCCTGCTCGCCGCGCTCGTCCCCGCCGTGCAGGCGGCCAGGACGGACTCGGTCGCCGTGCTGGCCGGCCGGGCCGGCCGGGTCAGGGACCGCAGGGGCCGGCCGGTCGCGGGCCTGGTGCTGCTGCTGGCCGGCTGCGCGGTGGCCGGCGGCTCGGCGCGGTTCGCCGATGTGCGGGACCCGTCCCCGGACAGGCTCGGACTGCTCGCCGGCGCCGTCCTGGGCCAGCTCGGCCTGGTCCTCCTGGCGCCGTGGCTGGTCCGCGCCGCGGCCGGCCTCGCCGTACGGCTCCCGCTGCCCTTCCGGCTCGCCGCCCGCGACGCCGCGCGCAACCGGGGGCGCACGGCCCCCGCGGTGGCCGCCGTCCTGGTGGCCACGGCCGCGTTCACCGCGCTGGGGGTCATCACCTCCAGTGAGCTGGCCCGGAACAGGGAGCAGTATCTGCCCTCGTACGTCCACGGCACCACGGCCGTGTTCTCGATGTCCTCCGACGTCCGGACCTGGGCCGAGATCAAACGGGTCGCGGCCGCGGCGCTGCCGGGCGTGCCGCTGGTCGAGGCGGGCAGGCTCGCCGAGCCCGGAGGCCACTCCGTCGACGTGGTGCCCACGACCTTCGAATGCGCGGAGTACTGCGTGCGGTCCGGCGGCACCCTCGGCGAGTTGCCGGTCGGCGGGGTGGACCTGCTCCGCCACCTCCTGCGCCGCGCCGACCCGGCGGCCGAGGCCGCGCTCGCCGAGGGCAAGGCGGTGGTCTTCGATCCGGCGGCGGTCCGGGGCGGCACGCTCGCCTTCCGGGACTTCTACGCGGGGAAGGAGAAGACCCGCACCCTGCCCGCCGTCGTCGTGTCCGGGCGGACGCCGGTGCCGGTGACCGGGGTGCTGCCGGTCGGCTCGGCGGCCGCGCTCGGCCTGGAGGTCCGCTACGACCACCTGCTCGCCGATCCGGCGGTGTTCCGCGCCTCCCAGGAGGACACCGACCGCCTGCGCGCCGCGGTGGAGGCGGTCTCCTCCTCGGCCGGCGCGCGGACCGAGAACGGCTTCAACCATGACGAGACCGTCACCCTGCTGGTCTTCGCCGCCATCGCGGGAGTGCTGGCCCTCGGCGGCACGTTCGCCGCGACCGGCCTGGCCGCCGCCGAGGCCAGGCCGGACCGGGCCACGCTGGCCGCGGTGGGCGCGTCCGCCGGCGTCCAGCGGCTCGTGGTGGCGGGGCAGGCGGCGTTCATCGCCGGGCTCGGGGTGGCCGCGGGCATCGCGGCCGGGCTGGTCCCCGGCGTCGCCGACGCCCTCGCCGCGTCGGCCCGCGCCGCCTCCGGCTGGAGGATCGAGATAGGTCCCGGAGGGCACCGGCCCGACGTGAGCGGCGTGGTCGACGTGCCGTGGGCCGCGCTCGGGCTGATGCTGGTGGGCCTGCCGCTGGTGGCCGCGCTGGTGGCGGCGCTGTTCACCCGGACACGCCTGGTGCTGACCCGCCGGATGACCTGACCGCCGCCCGCGGCCCCCTCCGCGGGAGGGGGCCGCGGGCGGCGGGACCGCTCCGCGACCGGGGCTACGGCAGCGTGATGCGGATCTTGGACTGCTTGTGCGGGAGCTTCTCCCAGTCGTCCATGAACCTGGCCGCCAGGCCGTGCCTGGCGGCCAGGTCCAGCAGCGTCTCGGTGCGGTAGTAGAAGTCCTCGCGCAGGACCTGGTGCTCGCGGCCCTCGGTCCGGTCGAAGGTGAAGTCGAACCAGCCGCCGGGCTTCATGACCCGGCCCACGTGGGCGAAGCACTCGTCGATCACGTGCAGCGGGGAGTGCGAGAAGACGCTGTGCGCGTGGACCACGTCGAAGTGCCGGTCGGGCAGGAACGCGAAGCGCAGGTCCCGGACCGGGGTCAGGTGGGGGAGCTTCTCGCGCAGGCCGTACTCGGCCAGGGTGTGCTGGGCGGCGACCAGGATGTCGGGGGAGATGTCCAGGCCGTAGTAGCCGCTCCCGTGGAGATAGTCGATGAACAGCCGGCCGGCGCGCAGGTTGCCGCAGCCGATCTCCAGCATCCGGTGCTCGGGCCGCAGGCCGTGTCCGACGAGGTAGTCGAACTGCATCTGGCCGAGGGCGAGCCAGCGGGCGTGCGACTTGCTGCCGACCGCCGCCTCGGGGCTGCGCGCGGTGTCGGACTTCATCACCGCCCGGTAGTAGCTGACGTGGTCGTCGGTGCGCAGCCGGATCCAGGTGTCCCTGGCCAGCCGCCGCAGATGGGGGACGATCCGGCCGGGATGCCGTACGGCATAGCGGATCTGGTGGATCGGGTCCGAACGGGTCATGTCACCTGGTCCTCCGTGAGCAGGTACGCCGGGCCCCCGGCGCCGCGGCGAAGACGGCCACCCCGGCGCCGGGCGGGCCCACATCAGGCATGCTCACCCGGATCGGGCCGTTCCACGGGGGGAACGACCCGATCCAGACCCGCGGATTACCCGGACCATACGTTGCGCCCGGCGGGAGGCCGGACGCCCCGCCTAGTCCCGGACGTCCGCGCAGACCACGTGGGCCCCTATCTCGACCATGCGCTGCTCGCTGCGGGCGTCCGCCACCCGGGCCATGAGGATCGGCGCCTCGCTCGCGGCCAGCTGCGGCAGCCGGGCGCGCACCCCGCGATGCAGGTCCCGCACCACGTCCTCGGCGGCCGACATGTGCACCTTCACGTGCAGCATGATCCCGGGGGCGCCGGAGGCGGTCCGGGCCTCGGAGATCCACACGTGGTGGACGAGCGGGAAGTCGGAGAGGAGGTAGCCGATCGCCACGCGGAGCGCGGGCAGGATCGGATGGGTGCACCGCCGGTAGCCGGGATCGACCATCTGCATCGGCCCCGACAGGTGGGGGCGCGGCGCGGGGATCCACGGCTGGTCGGCGGCCGGGGGCGCCGGGACCCGCAGCGGAGCCGAGAGCGGGTCCGCGGGAGCCTGCCGGCTCGGTGGGGCCGCGCTCACCGCCCCCGGCGGAGCCGTGCTCATCGCCGAGGTCCGCGAGACGGTGGCCATCGCCCCGGTCGCGTACGCGGTCGGTGCCGTGCCCGACAGGACCGGCGTGGGGCCGGTCCGGGTCGCGCGCAGGTACCGCTGGAGATCCTCGATCGGCACGGCCGCCGCGGCGGGTCCGGCGGCATCGATGACGATCTCCCGAACGCCGGTGACGCGCTGGATGTCGAGGATGGTGTCGGCGTCGCACTCCGACAATGAATGGCTGCCACGGTGCCGTGCGTAGGTACTGGCCGAGGTGTATCCGAGCAGCACACGCTCACCGGCCTGCGTCGTCCCCAGGACGACGGAGCGGTCCGGCCGCACGGCGACCAGGAGTCCCCAGTCGGCAAGCGCCGCCAGCAGCCGGTGCGGACCGCCGTGCTGCGCGAGCACGTCGCCGAGAGCGGGGTTCCCGATGCTCATATGACGAACGATAGGTAGAGGACCACGGCTTATGAGAGTAATCGCGAAGATTTATGGCTAGCAATACCAAGTTGAAGTTCTGTGCATGAGATTCGCCGGGAAGGGTACTCCGCAGGGCCGTGACGGGGGCCGGGTTCCCGCCGGATCCACGCGGTGGCGCGGAGGTCTCCGCCGCCGATGGCCGGGCCGGAGGAAGGCCGCAGGTCACCGGGGTGGTCCGAGTGCGCCGTCTCAGATCATGAGGCGGTGCGGGGAGTTCCCGTCTCGGATCGCGGGACACTCGTGAACGCGTTCACAAGCGCCGATAGACTGCGTGAGGTCCGTGCAGCCCTTCCCGTCTCATAAGGAACCACCAGTGAACAAGCCCGTCGTACTGGTCGCAGAGGAACTCTCCGAGGCCGGTCTCGCGGTCCTGGGCGCGGACTTCGAGGTCCGCCACACCGACGGCGCCGACCGCGCCCAGTTCCTGCCCGCCCTCGCCGAGGTGGACGCGCTCATCGTGCGCAGCGCCACCCAGGTCGACGCCGAGGCCATCGCCCACGCGCCCAAGCTCCGCGTCGTCGCCCGCGCCGGCGTCGGCCTGGACAACGTGGACGTGGAGGCCGCCACCAAGGCGGGCGTCATGGTCGTCAACGCGCCCACCTCCAACATCACCAGCGCCGCCGAGCACACCGTCGCGCTGATCCTCGCCTCCGCCCGCAACGTCGCCCAGGCGCACACCGCGCTCAAGGGCGGCGAGTGGAAGCGCTCGAAGTACACCGGCGTGGAGCTCGACGAGAAGGTCGTGGCCATCCTCGGTCTCGGCAAGATCGGCCAGCTGGTGGCCCAGCGCCTGCAGCCGTTCGGCGTCGAGCTGATCGCCTACGACCCCTACCTGCAGCCGGCCCGCGCCGCGCAGATGGGCGTGCGCCTGGTCTCGCTGGAGGAGGCCCTGCGCGAGGCCGACTTCATCACCGTGCACCTGCCCAAGTCGAAGGAGACCATCGGTCTCATCGGCGAGAAGGAACTGCAGATCGTCAAGCCGTCGGTCCGCCTGATCAACGTCGCCCGCGGCGGCATCATCGACGAGAACGCCCTCTACTCCGCGATCAAGGAGGGCCGGGTCGCCGGAGCCGGCATCGACGTGTTCCCCAAGGAGCCCGTCACCGACAGCCCGCTGTTCGAGCTGGACCAGGTCGTCGTCACCCCGCACCTGGGCGCCTCCACCCACGAGGCCCAGGAGAAGGCCGGCACCCAGGTCGCGCGGAGCGTGAAGCTCGCACTCGCCGGGGAGTTCGTGCCGGACGCGGTCAACGTCCAGGGCGGCGCGGTCGCCGAGGACGTCAAGCCGGGCCTGCCGCTGGCCGAGAAGCTCGGCCGGCTGTTCACCGCGCTGGCGGGCGAGGTCGCCACCAAGCTCGACGTCGAGGTCCGCGGCGAGATCGCCGCCCAGGACGTCCGGGTGCTGGAGCTGGCCGCGCTCAAGGGCGTCTTCACCGACGTGGTCGAGGACTCCGTCACCTACGTCAACGCCCCGCTCCTGGCCAAGGACCGCGGTGTGACCGTGGAGCTGGTCACCAGCTCCGAGAGCCCCGACTGGCGCAACGTGGTGACCGTCCGCGGCGTTCTGGCCGACGGCCGCACGGTCTCGGTCTCCGGCACGCTCTCCGGCCCGCGCCAGATCACGAAGATCGTCGAGGTCAACGGCTACGAGATGGAGATCGAGCCGACCGACCACCTGTCCTTCTTCACCTACTCCGACCGCCCCGGCATCGTCGGCGTGGTCGGCCGCATCCTCGGCGACCACGGCATCAACATCGCCTCGATGCAGGTGGCCCGGGACGTCAAGGGCGGCAAGGCGCTCATCGCGCTGACCGTCGACACCGCCATCCCGGCGGAGGTCATCGACCAGATCTCCTCCGAGATCGGCGCCGAGAGCGGCCGCTCGGCGGATCTGGCCGAGTAGCCGGGCGGCCCGGCCGCAGGCCGGGCGCCCCCCGCACCGCACGGCCGCCGCCCCCGCACGGGGGCGGCGGCTGTCTCATTATGTGGGATGCCGGTACGGCGGGCGAGACGGCACTCCGGAGACGGGGTAACCTGAAGCAAATGCGCCAGGTTCTCGTACTCATTACCTGCCGCGGCGGGGCCTGACAGGGCAGGCCGGCGACCCGCCGCGGTGCGGTGGCGCGTCGGCCGGTAAGCCCCCGTCGCCGGCCTGTGACCCGGGCCCGCGACACCAGGTCCGGTCCGGATCCGTCACCGGAGATCCGGACCACCTCCCCCCCCTGCTTCCGTGCGACACGAGACGAGATTCGCCATGTACGACATGTATCCCTGGAACCGGTCCGAGGACGCCGAGGACGAGGCCGCCGCCGCCCTGCAGATGGCGCTGGACCGCCGCGACAACGGCGGCGCCCCTGCCCGGTAAAGGCGGCTTGTCCACTAGATGAGATTAGGTATCCGACAGTCGAGACAGGGCGGTAGGGTGCCTGCATGGATTCGCGCAACATTCGTCTGGCAGTCATCCCCGGCGACGGGATCGGGACCGAGGTCGTCGCCGAGGGCCTGAAGGTCCTCGACGCGGTCGGCGCCAAGGTGGAGGGCACCCACTACGACCTCGGCGCCGAGCGCTACCACCGGACCGGGGAGACCCTTCCCGACGCGGTCCTGGACGAGCTGCGCGGATACGACGCCATCCTGCTCGGCGCGGTCGGCGACCCCAGCGTCCCCCCGGGCGTGCTCGAGCGCGACCTGCTGCTGAGGCTCCGCTTCGAGCTCGACCACTACGTGAACCTCCGCCCGGTCAAGCTCTTCCCGGGTGTCGAGACCCCGCTGGGCAAGGCCCGCCCCGAGGACATCGACATGATCGTCGTCCGTGAGGGCACCGAGAGCCTGTACGCCGGGGCCGGCGGTGTGCTGCGCCGCGGCACGCCGCACGAGGTCGCCACCCAGGAGTCGCTCAACACGGCCTTCGGCGTCGAGCGCGTCGTCCGCTACGCCTTCGACCAGGCGCTGGCCCGTCCCCGCAAGAAGCTGACGCTGGTGCACAAGACCAACGTGCTGACCTACGCCGGCGACCTGTGGGCCCGCACCGTCGACCGCGTCGGACTGGAGTACCCCGACGTGCGGACCGACTACTGCCACATCGACGCGGCCTCGATGTTCTTCGTCAACCAGCCGGAGCGGTTCGACGTGATCGTCACCGACAACCTCTTCGGCGACATCATCACCGACATCGGCGCCGCCGTCGCCGGCGGCATCGGCCTGGCCGCCAGCGGCAACGTCAACCCCGACCGCACCGCGCCCAGCATGTTCGAGCCGGTCCACGGCAGCGCCCCCGACATCGCGGGCCAGGGCAAGGCCGACCCGACCGCGACGATCCTCTCGGTCGCCATGCTCCTGAGCCACCTGGGCCTGGCCGACGAGGCCGCCCGGGTCGAGCGGGCCGTCGCCGACGACCTGCTGGAGCGGCAGGCCGGCCGCGCCGCGCGGAGCACCCGCGAGATCGGCGACGCCATCACCGCCCGAGTAGCCGGCTGACGAGCCGCCACTCACCGACCCGACAGACGCGCCCGGCGGCTCCCAGCGAGCCGCCGGGCGCGTCTTCGTATATCCGGGCCCGTCCCGGGCTCGCCCGGGACCCGTCCGTGGGCCCGTTCGAGGCCCCGTTCGAGGCCCCGTTCGAGGCCACTGCCGGGCACCCGTCCGGATGCAGTAGTTTCCCGTTACCCGGTCCAACGCAGAATGGACTAAAGGGTAGACCCGTCACGAAGAGAAGGATCTCCGTCATGACCACCGCTCAGAAGCTCAGCTTCGACGTGCAGCTCTCCGACCACGCTCGCACCGCGGCCGAGCGCGAGCGGGTACTGGCGAGCCCCGGGTTCGGGCAGGTCTTCACCGACCACATGATCTCGATCGACTACACCGAGGGGCAGGGCTGGCACGACGCCCGGCTCATGCCGTACGGCCCGCTCAGCCTCGACCCGGCCACCTCGGTCTTCCACTACGCCCAGGAACTCTTCGAGGGGCTCAAGGCCTACCGGCAGGAGGGCGGCGCGATCGTCTCGTTCCGGCCGCACGCCAACGCCGCCCGCTTCAACACCTCCGCGCGGCGCATGGCCATGCCCGAGCTGCCCGAGGAGGCGTTCGTCGAGTCGCTGGAGCTGCTCGTCCAGACCGACCGCGACTGGGTGCCCACGACCGCGGGCCACAGCCTCTACCTGCGCCCCTTCATGATCGCGACGCAGGCCGCACTCGGCGTCAACTACCCGTCGAAGAACTACAAGTACATGGTCATCGCCTCCCCGGCCGCCGCCTACTTCGGCGCGGGCAAGGCGGTCTCGGTCTGGCTCTCCACCGAGTACACCCGGGCGGCCCCCGGCGGCACCGGCTTCGCCAAGTGCGGCGGCAACTACGCGGCGGCCTTCGTGGCCCAGCGCCAGGCCGTCGAGCAGGGCTGCGACCAGGTCGTCTGGCTCGACGCCAACGAGCACCGGTACGTCGAGGAGATGGGCGGCATGAACCTCTTCTTCGTCTACGGCGACCGCCTGCTCACCCCGGCCCTCACCGGCACCCTGCTGCCCGGCATCACCCGCGACTCGATCCTCACCCTCGCCTCCGACCTCGGGCTCAAGGCCGAGGAGGGCCGCCTGTCCATCGAGGAGTGGCAGGCCGGCTGCGAGTCCGGCGAGCTCACCGAGGTCTTCGCCTGCGGCACCGCCGCGGTCGTCACTCCGGTCGGCGCGGTCAAGGGCGCCGACCGCGCCTGGACGGTCGGCGACGGCACCCAGGGCCCGGTCACGCAGCGCATCCGCGAGGAGCTGACCGGTATCCAGTACGGCACCCGCCCCGACGCCCACAGCTGGGTCCACAAGATCTGCTGACCCGCCTGTCGTCGATCCGTATGCGGGGAGAGCCCGATCCCATCCACCCGCCCGGGCTCTTTCCGCGTACGGCTTACTCCTCGATCAGCGGATCAGCTTTCCGGTGTCGATGGTCAGGTTCCACGGGGCCGGAGGCGTGGGCTTCTCGCCCATGAGGGGGTTCGCGGGACCTCTCGATCACTGCTTCCGGACCATGGTCAGTCCGTCGGCGATCGGGAGCATGATCGAGGTGACCCGGGGGTCGGCGGCGACCATGTCGTTGAACTCGCGGATCGCCACCGTGGTCTCGTCGTGCTCGGCCGGGTGGGCCACCCTCCCGCCCCACAGCGTGTTGTCCACCAGGATCAGGCCGCCCGGGGTCAGGTGCGTCAGGAGGATCTCGTAGTAGAGCCCGTAGTTCTCCTTGTCGGCGTCGATGAAGGCCAGGTCGACGGCGGGGACGGCGGGCAGGTCCTTCAGGCGCTCGGCGGCCGGGCCGAGCTTCAGCGTGATGTGGCGGGAGAGCCCGGCCCTCTCCCAGTAGCGCCGGGCGACGGAGGTCCACTCCTCGCTGATGTCGAAGCAGGTGAGCCTGCCCCGCAGGGACAGTCCCCGGGCCAGGCAGATGGAGGAGTAACCGGTGAAGGTGCCCACCTCCACGATGTTCTTCGCCCGGGTGAGCTGGACCATCATGGTGAGGAACCTGCCCTGGTCGGGGGTGATCTGCATGCCCGCCCGGTCCCCGGTGAGCTCGCGGGTCTCCACGGCCAGCTCGTCGAGCAGCTCGTCGGGCCAGGTGGAGTGCGCGAGCAGGTACTGCCCGACGGCCGCTTCCAGGTAAGTCGCCTTCATATCACCATTCTTGCTGGTGAGTGATACCGGCCTGCGCGGGGGGTAGCCGGTCCGCAACACGCCGTACATCTCGTATCCTGAGACCGATGTGTCAGATGGTGTCACCGTGTGGCAGACTCCGGAGCATCATGTTCTACGGTCTGCTCATTATCGGCAGGCGCGCCGGCTGACAAGGGACACCGCCGGCGCGCAGACCTCTCACGTCCGTGAGGGGTCTTTCTTGTTTCTCGGGCCGAGAACGGGCGCGCGGCGAGGCACCGACCGCGAAGGAGACAACCGATGACCGACGACCGCTTCCACGTGTACGACACGACGCTCCGTGACGGCGCCCAGCAGGAGGGGCTCAACCTCACGGTGGCCGACAAGCTCGCCGTCGCGCGGCACCTGGACGGCCTGGGCGTCGGCTTCATCGAAGGCGGCTGGCCCGGCGCCAACCCCAAGGACACAGAGTTCTTCCGGCGGGCTCGAACAGAGCTCGACCTGAAGCACGCGCAGCTCGCCGCGTTCGGCGCGACCCGCCGGGCCGGTGTGAAGGCAGCCGACGACCCACTGGTGGCCGCACTGCGCGAATCCGGCGCGCCGGTCGTGACCCTTGTCGCCAAGAGCCACGACCGGCACGTGGAGCTGGCCCTCCGCACGACTCTCCAGGAGAACCTCGCGATGATCCGCGACACGGTCTCCCACCTCCGTGCGGAGGGCCAGCGGGTCTTCCTCGACGCCGAGCACTTCTTCGACGGCTACGCGTCCAACCCGGACTACGCGCTGGAGGTGCTGCGCACCGCCGCCGAGGCGGGCGCCTCGGTGATCGCGCTCTGCGACACCAACGGGGGCATGCTCCCCGACGAACTGGCCGAGGTCGTCCACGAGGCGGTCGGCACCGGGGCCAGGGTCGGCATCCACTGCCACGACGACACCGGCTGCGCGGTGGCCAACACCCTGGCCGCGGTCAAGGCGGGCGCCACCCACGTGCAGGGCTGCGCCAACGGGTACGGCGAGCGCTCCGGCAACGCCAATCTCTTCACCGTCGTGGCCAACCTCCAGCTCAAGCGGGGCTTCGACCTCGTCCCCCCGGAGGCGCTGGCCGACATGACCCGCATCGCGCACGCGATCACCGAGGTCACCAACGTCACCCCGAACTCCCACGCCCCCTATGTCGGCGTCTCCGCCTTCGCGCACAAGGCCGGGCTGCACGCCAGCGCCATCAAGGTGGACCCCAACCTCTACCAGCACATCGACCCGGCGCAGGTCGGCAACGACATGCGCATGCTCGTCTCCGACATGGCCGGACGCGCCTCGGTCGAGCTGAAGGGCCGCGAGCTGGGCTACGAGCTGCAGCCGGAGACCTCCCGCGAGCTGGTGGACCGGGTCAAGGACCTGGAGTCGCGGGGCTACACCTTCGAGGCCGCCGACGCCTCCTTCGAACTGCTGCTGCGCGACACCGTGGCGGGCGAGCGCAGGCGGCACTTCTCGGTGGAGTCCTGGCGGGTGATCGTCGAGCGGACCCGCGGCGGGGAGCTGGTCAGCGAGGCCACGGTCAAGCTGCACGCCAAGGGCGAGCGGATCGTCGCCACCGGCGAGGGCAACGGCCCGGTCAACGCCCTGGACCGGGCGGTCCGGGCCGGACTGGAGAAGCTCTACCCCGAGCTGGCGGGAGTCGAGCTGATCGACTTCAAGGTCCGGATCCTGGAGGGCGCCCACGGCACCGACGCGATCACGCGAGTGCTGATCACCTCCAGCGACGCGACCGGGGAGTGGGCCACCGTGGGCGTCGACGAGAACATCATCGAGGCCTCCTGGCAGGCCCTGGAGCAGGCCGTCACCTACGGCCTGCTCCGCGCCGGGCACCAGGCGGACTGACCCGCGGGCCGCTCCGCGCCGGGCACCGGAGGACCGGGACGGCGGGAGAGGGGGGCGGAGGGGGCGGCGTGCCGCACGCCGTCCCCCTCCCGCCGCCCGCGGAACGCGCTAGGAGAGGCCGGAGCCGCTCACCCGGAAGCCGGTCCTGCCCTGGGACGTCTCCACGGTGACCTTCCCGCCGGAGCAGGAGAGCGAGGGCTTGTCCGTGCCGGGCACCACGACGGTGAGCACCGGGCCCGCGGAGGCGGGGGAGACGACCGCGGGGGCGGCCTGCTTCTTCAGGTAGGCGGGGGAGACCCAGCCCTGGTACGGGCCGGTGGCGCCGCGGACGACCTTCGAGGCGAGCGGCCTGCAGGACGGCATGGAGACCTGGACCAGCGTCGCCTTCCAGCCGGTCCGGTCCTTGACCACGACGCGGCCGCCGCTGCTCGACACCGCCGAGAGCTCCGGCGCGAAGTGCCAGAGGGTGCGGACCTTCGAGCCCCCGGGGACGGTGTCCAGCACCGCCATCACGTCCTGCCCGTGGTTGACCAGGACCGAGCGGGTGCGCGGCACGCCGTACGCCCGGTCGGTCAGCCGGAAGCTCTGCCGGTCGTCCTTGATCGAGGACTTGGTCAGCGCGGTGGAGGTCCTCGGGCGGAACCCGGCCCCGGCCACCACCGGCACGTTGTGCGCCTCGGGGGACATCGTCCAGTGGCGGTAGCCGGTGTTCTCGTAGGAGTGGAAGCCCACGTCGACCAGGACGTCGCGGCCCTGGGCGTAGTAGGTCACGCCGAGGTGGTCCTCGTGGCCGTGGTACTTGGCGCCGGGGCCGAACCGGATGGAGTAGAACGCCGACTCCGGCTTGTTCCAGGCGGTCCGGCCGTAGACGTAGCCGTTGCCGAAGACCTTCACGGTCTTCTTCGGGTGGGCGTACCCGACCGGGCGCACGTCCGCGCCGCCGTCGCCGATCGGCACCATGAAGCCGTTGGGCTGGGTGGAGTGGGCGATGAAGCCCTCCAGGGACTTCCAGCGCTCGGTGATCGAGGCGGGCACCTTCCGGCCGCACGCCTCGATGTTGTTCATCGCGACCTTGAGCCGGTCGTGGACGTAGATCGCGTATCGGGGGGCCTGCTCGCGCAGGGCGCCCTGGGAGTCGACGTCGAGCCGGACCGTCTCGGTCAGCCTGCGGATCGCCAGGCTCGACCACTCCTCGCGGCCGTAGCGGCAGCCGATGCCGAGCAGCGCGATGTCCTGGTCGATGCCGTGGTTGTGGCCCTTCTCGTACAGCGCCGGGTTGGCGAGCATCCCGGCGTGCTCGGCGAGGCTCTTGACCAGCCAGGACTCGCTGACGTGCTTGCTGAGGCAGACCAGCGCCGGGGCGCGCAGCGCGATCGGGTGCTCCTGCCAGGCGTACGGGCTGCCGCCGCCGCGCGGGTTGTCCTTCACCCAGTCCCTGGCGATCGCGGTGGCACGCTCCAGGTAGGCCTTCTCGCCGTTGTTCTCGTAGTCGGCGACCAGCCGCCCCATCCAGCGCAGCGAGTGGAAGACCATACTCCAGGAGCGGTTGCGGTAGGGGTCGGTCCGCCAGTTGACGTCCTTGCCCACCTTCACCGGCGGAAGGTTGAGGAATCCGACCTCGCCGCTCATGATCTCCGCGGAGGTCGGGGTGGCGGGCAGCCAGTCGCCCTGGCACTCGGCCGTGCGTTTGGCCTTGTCCGTCGTCTCTGCGGTGCCGGTCGCCTCCGCCGTGCCGGTCGTGCCGCCGCTGGTGAGCAGGAGGGCGATGGAGAGTGCGAGTGCTTGTGTGCGGCGGCGCACGCCAGTTCCTTCCGGGGCAGGTGGGAGAGCTGATTATGCTGTCCGAATCCCACCAAACCGGTCAAGCCGAGGGGGGCCTTTCCCGGCGCATCGTTAGCAACTAGATGCGCGGACGCCGCCCGGGGCCGGGGCCGGGCCGTTCCGGCCCCGGCGGGCGCCGTTTCGCTGCCGGCCCGGCGGTCCCTCATCCGCGGGCGGCCACCGGCTCCTGCCGGGTGCTCGCCCAGATGTCCGGCCGGGGCAGCGGCTCCCCGGCCGCGACCGCGGCCGTCCACTCGGCGGTGGTCGCCACCGAGGCGAAGTTGGAGTCCATCACCACCAGCACGTTGCGGTGGACCTCCTCGGCGGTCAGGCGCCCCGCCCGGTTCGACAGGGCCACGGTGCCGGTCGCGTCCGACAGGAACTCCACGCGCAGCCCCCGGTGGTAGGCGTCGCGGGCGGTGGACTCGTCGCAGTTCTGCGTCATGTACCCGGCGACCGCCACCGTGTCGATCCCGCGGGCGTCCAGCCACCCGCCGAGACCGGTCCCGGCGAAGGCGGAGGCCATCGACTTGTCCGTCAGGAGGTCGTACGGCCTGCCCGCCACCTCCTCGCGCAGCTCCCAGCCGTGCCCGCCGCCGGCGAAGATCGGCGATCCGGCCGGGGCGGTGTGCCGGACCACGACCACCGGCACACCGTGCTCGCGGGCGGTGTCCATGGCCGCCAGGATGGCGGCCAGGCTCTCCTCGCGCGGCGGGTAGGCGATCGGCAGGTTGCCGGTGAAGTACTCGTTCTGGACGTCGACGACGATGAGTGCTCGCTTCATGCGTCCCAGCCTGGCGCGGCGGGCGGCGCACGCGTGAGCGCCGCCTCGGCCACCGGCCGAGAGATTCACGCCATATCGTCGGCCGGGCCGTCGCGGCCGGGCCCGGCCGGGATCCGCGCCACCCGGGGATCCGCGCCATCCGCTCCGGCCTGGCCGCCTTCCTCCTACCGGGCCTGTCCGGCCATGCCGAAGGTCTCCCGGTAGGCCGTGGGGGAGACGCCCACCTGGCGGCGGAAGTGCGGGCGCAGCGCCACCGCCGAGGCGAATCCGGCGCTGCGGGCCACCCGCTCGACCGGCTCGTCCGTCGTCTCCAGCAGCCGCTGGGCGTGCAGGACCCTCTGGTGGAGCAGCCACTGCGCGGGAGTGGTCCCGGTGGCCTGGCGGAAGCGCCGGTCGAAGGTGCGGCGGCTCATCAGCGCGCGGGCGGCCAGGCCGTCCACGGAGAGCTCGCGGTCCAGGTGCCGCAGGGCCCAGTCGAGGGTGTCGCCGAAGGGGTCGCCGGTGGCCGGGGCCTGGACCGGATGGTCGATGTACTGCGCCTGGCCCCCGGCCCGGTGCGGAGGAGTGACCAGCCCGCGGGCGATGCTGTTGGCCGCCTGCGCGCCGTGCGAGCGGCGCACGAGATGCAGGCAGAGGTCGATGCCGCCGGTGCTGCCCGCGGAGGTGAGGATGTCCCCCTCGTCCACGTAGAGCACGTCGGGCCGGACCTCGATGCGCGGGTACATCGAGGCGAGCAGCCCGGCGTAGCGCCAGTGCGTCGTGGCCGGACGCCCGTCCAGCAGGCCGGTGGCGGCCAGCACGAACGTGCCCAGGCACAGGGAGACCACCGTCGCGCCCCCGGCGTGGGCCCGGCGCAGCGCCTCCAGCGCCTCGTCCGGGGGCGGGCCGCCGTCCGTCGGCCGCCGCCAGGTCGGCACGACGACCAGGTCGGCGCCGTCCACGGCGTCCAGGTCGTACGGCGCGGCGAGGGTCATGCCCGCGTCGGTCCGGACCGGGCCGCCCTCGGCGGAGATCACGCGCACGTCGAAGTCCGGCCGGTCGTCCCGCCGCTCGCCGAAGACCGCGATCGGCACCGACGCCTCGAACAGGGGGATCCGGTCGAACATCAGCACCGCGACCGTCGAGAAGCCCGCCGCGGAGAGGTCCGGTGGGGAGAGGTCCGGCGGGGGGAGTGCTGCCGAGGAACCCATGGCGGGATCCTATCGGTGGATGACTTCCCGGCCGCTCACCCGGCGAGGCCGTGCCCCGGCATCGTGGACGGCATGAAGCTCGCCGACATCGCGGTCCCCGAGACCCCCGCCGCCCGCGCCGCCCTGGAGGCGGCCACCGCCTACTGCTCGCCCGCCCTGCTCAACCACTCGGTCCGGTCCTACCTGTGGGCCGCCGCCTACGCCGACGCGCGCGGCATCGCCTTCGACGCCGAGCTGCTCTACGTCTCGGCGATGTTCCACGACATCGGGCTGGTCGCGGAGTTCGACAGCCACACGGTCCCGTTCGAGGAGGCCGGAGGCCACGTGGCCTGGGTCTTCTGCGCGGGCGCGGGCTGGCCGGTGGAGCGCCGGGTGCGCGCCTCGGAGGTGATCGTGCGCCACATGTGGGACAAGGTGGACGTGGCGGAGGACCCCGAGGGGCACCTGCTGGAGCTCTCCACCGGCCTGGACATCTCCGGCCGCAACCCGCAGGACTGGCCCGCGGACCTCAGGGCCGAGGTGCTGGAGCACTACCCCCGGGCCGGGATCGCCGAGGAGTTCGCCGCCTGCATCAAGGACCAGGAGGAGCGCAAGCCGGAGAGCCTGGCCGGCGGCTTCGTCCGCGGCGGCGTCGCCGGGCGCATCGCCGCCAACGCCCTGGACCGCTGACTTCGATCCGCCGGGCCGCCGGCCGCCGTCCGCCGCGGTGCTCCCGGGCGGCGGTGCGGCGGGCGTCCACGCGGACCCGTCCGGCTCCGCCGTACGGTGCTCAGGCCTTGGGGCCCGTGCTCTGCACGACCTCGAACGACCAGAGCTCGGCTCCCGACGCGGCCGGGCCCTGCCCGTGACCGTGCCCCTGCCCGTGACCGTGACCGTGCCCCTGCCCGTGCCCCTGGGCGCCCGCCTCGGCGGCGGCCTGGGCGTGGCCCCGCTGGAAGGCCTGGCTCTCGGTCCAGCGGGCGAAGTCCTCCTCCGAACGCCAGCGGGTGTAGACCATGTAGCGGTCGGTGCCCTCGACCGGGCGGAGCAGCTCGAACCACTCGAACCCGTCGGCCGACTCCACGATCCCGGCCCGGTTGGAGAACCGCTTCTCCAGTTCCTCGCGCATCTCCGCGGACACGGTCAACACGTTGATCTTCACAACCGACATGCGAGCTCCTCCCAGAACGTCTTTCCGATCACCCTACGATCCGCCTCCCGCCCGGCCCCACCGCCCCGCCGGTCGCAAAGGGCGGTACGGCCGGGCGCCGCGGGTCCCGGCCGGCGGCGCCGTACGGCGCGTGGTCCGGCGAACGCCCGCGGCCGCTCCACTAGCCTTGTGGGGTGCGTATCGCGAGGTTCTCCACAGGTGACGGTGTCGGGTTCGGGGTGGTCGAGGGCGGCCCCGGCGAGGAGTTCATCTCCGGGGTCTCCGGGCACCCGTTCGGCCCGATCCAGTTCACCGGCGAGCGCCACTCGCTCTCCCAGGTCAGGCTGCTCGCGCCCATGCTGCCCAGCAAGGTCGTCGCCATCGGCAAGAACTACGCCGAGCACGCCCGCGAGATGGGCGGGGAGGTCCCCGGCGAGCCGCTGATGTTCATCAAGCCGTCCACCTCGGTGATCGGCCCGGCCGAGGCCGTGGCCTACCCGACCGGGCTCTCGGAGCGGGTCGACTTCGAGGGCGAGCTGGCCGTGGTCATCGGCCGGCTCTGCCGGGAGGTCCCCGTCGAGCGCGCCCACGAGGTGATCTTCGGCTACACCTGCGCCAACGACGTCACCGCGCGCGACCTGCAGAAGAAGGACGTGCAGTTCACCCGGGCCAAGGGCTTCGACACCTTCTGCCCGCTCGGCCCGTGGATCCAGACCGAGCTCGACCCCGCCGACCTGGGCATCACCACGACGGTGAACGGCGAGGTCAAGCAGAGCTCGCGCACCTCCAAGCTCATGTACGACATCCCGACGCTGATCGCCCACGTGAGCGCGGTCATGACCCTCATCCCCGGCGACGTCATCCTCACCGGGACGCCCGAAGGGGTCGGCCCGCTCCAGGTCGGGGACGAGGTCAGCGTCGCCATCGAAGGTATCGGCACTCTCAGCAACCGGGTGGTCTCCCGTGATTAGGGTTCGTTTCGCTCCCTCGCCCACCGGCATGTTCCACGTCGGCGGCGCCCGCACCGCGCTGTTCAACTGGGCGCTGGCCCAGCAGGCCGGCGGCCGGTTCGTCCTGCGTATCGAGGACACCGACGCCACCCGCAACCGCCCGGAGTGGACCGAGGGCATCCTCTCGGCCCTGGCCTGGATCGGGATCGGCGAGGAGAGCCCGGTCTTCGAGGGGCCCTTCTTCCAGTCGTCCTTCGAGCCGCAGCACCGCGAGGCCGTCGCCAGGCTGCTCGCCGACGGCCGCGCCTACTACTGCGACTGCACCCGCGAGAAGCTCCAGGAGCGCACCGGCTCCGAGCACAAGGGCTACGACGGCTTCTGCCGCGACCGCGGCCTGGCGGAGGGCGCGGTCCGCTTCCGCACCCCCGACGAGGGCGTCACCGTGGTGGACGACCTGATCCGCGGCCGGGTGGAGTTCCCCAACGACGCGCAGGAGGACTTCGTCGTCGCGCGCAGCGACGGCTCCCCGCTGTACGTCCTGGCCAACGCCGTCGACGACATCACCCAGGGCGTCACCCACGTGGTCCGCGGCGAGGAGCACCTGGGCAACGCCCAGCGCCAGCAGCTGCTCTGGCCCGCCCTGGGCGCGAACCCGCCGGTCTGGGCGCACCTGCCGGTGATCGTCAACGAGCAGCGCAAGAAGCTCTCCAAGCGCCGCGACAAGGTCGCGCTGGAGTCCTACCGCGAGGAGGGCTACCTGGCCGAGGCGATGGTCAACTACCTGATGCTGCTCGGCTGGGGTCCCGGCGAGGACCGGGAGATCATGCCCTGGTCGGAGATGATGCCGCTGTTCAAGCTGGAGAGCGTCAACTCCGCCAGCGCCTTCTTCGACGAGAAGAAGCTGCGCGCCTTCAACGGCGAGTACATCCGGGCGCTCTCCCCCGACGAGTTCGTCCGGCGCTGCGAGCCCTGGCTCGACCCGAGCTGGGACCGCGCGACCTTCGTGAAGGTCGCCGGACTGGCGCAGACGCGCGTCGCCGTGCTCTCCGAGATCAGCGCGAACGTCGACTTCCTCTTCCTGGACGAGCCCTTCTTCGACCAGGCCGCGTGGGACAAGGCGATGAAGGGTCCGGCCGAGGAGATCCTCACCGGCTACCTCGCCCGCCTGGAGACGGCGGACATGGACCCCGACTCCCTGAAGACCGCGCTGGAGGAGGTCGGCGCCGAGCACGGCCTCAAGCTCGGCAAGGCCCAGGCCCCGGTCCGGGTGGCGCTCACCGGCCGGACGGTCGGCCTGCCGCTGTTCGAGTCGATCGAGGCCCTCGGCCGCGAGCGCTCGGTGCAGCGCCTGCATGCCGCCCTCGCGCGGCTGCGAGGCTGATCGCGGCTCTGATACGGCCGGTACGGTGCCCGCCCCGCCAAGGTGCGGGGCGGGCACCGTACGGTCAGCCCAGCAGGCCCCGGCGCTCCAGCAGGGGCTCGATGCGGGGGTCGCGGCCCCGGAACTCGCGGAAGGCGGCCATCACGTCCTTGGAGCCGCCCACCGACAGCAGGGTGGAGCGGAAGTGGTCGCCGTTCTCCCGTGTGAGCCCGCCGTTCTCCTTGAACCAGTCGACGCTCTCCGCGTCCAGGACCTCGCTCCAGATGTAGGAGTAGTAGCCGGCGCTGTAGCCGCCCGTGCCGTCGAAGAAGATGTGCGCGAAGTAGTTCGTCCGGTAGCGGCTGCGGACCAGTTCGAAGGCGGCTCCGGCGCGCTCCAGGGCCGCGGCCTCGAACGCCTCGGCGTCCTGCACGGTCTCGCCCGGGGCGAGCTTGTGCCAGGCCCAGTCCAGCAGGGCCGCGGCGAGGTACTCCACCGTCGCGAAGCCCTGGTTGAACTTCTCGGCGGCCTTCATCTTCTCCAGCAGCTCCGCCGGGACCGGCTCGCCGGTCTCGTGGTGCCTGGCGAAGTTGGCCAGCACGGACGGCCAGGTCGCCCACATCTCGTTGACCTGCGAGGGGTACTCCACGAAGTCGCGCGGCACCTCGGTGCCGGAGACCCGGGGGAAGCGCACGTCGGAGAAGAGGCCGTGCAGGGCGTGGCCGAACTCGTGGAAGGCCGTGTTGACCTCGTCGAAGGTCAGCAGCGTCGGGCCCTCGGCGGGCTTGGTGATGTTGAGGTTGTTCATCACCACCGGGGACTCGCCGAACAGGTGCGACTGGTCCACCAGGTTGTTCATCCACGCGCCGCCGCGCTTGGTGGGCCGCGCGTAGGGGTCGAACAGGAACAGGCCCAGCGCGGAGCCGTCGGCGTTGAACACCTCGTAGACCCGGACGTCGGGGTGGTAGCCGGCCAGGTCCGGACGGTCGGCGAAGGTGACGCCGTACAGCTCGGTGGCGGCGTGGAAGACGCCGTCCTTCAGCACCCGGTCCAGCTCGAAGTAGGGGCGCAGCTCGGAGCTGTCGAAGTCGTAGCGGGCCTTGCGCACCTTCTCGGCGTAGAACGACCAGTCCCACGGCTCGATGGCGAACCCGGCCTGCTCGCTCAGGGCCTCGGCCTCCCTGCGGGCGTTGGCCACCGCCGGGCCGACCAGTTTGCCGAGCATCTCCTCGACGGCCTCGGTGGTCTTGGCCGTCTGGTCGGCGACGGAGTAGGCGGCGTGGTTCGGGTAGCCGAGCAGCGCGGCCCGCTCGGCGCGGAGCCCGGCCATCCTGGCGGCCAGCTCGAAGTTCTCCGGGGCCCGGCCGGTGGAGAGCTCGTACAGCCTCCTGCGGGTCTCCCGGTCCGTCAGCTCGGCCAGGGCGGGCTGGCTGGTGAAGTTGAGGAGCGGCAGGACGTACTTGCCGTCCTTCTCGATCGCCTTGACGGCGCTCTCCGGGAGCCCGTCCAGTTCCTTGGCGTCCTCGACGACCAGCGCCGAGGCGGTGGAGGCCTTCAGCAGGTTCTGCGAGAAGGTCGTGGCGAGGGTGGACAGCTCCTCGTTGAGGGCCCTCAGCCGCTCCTGCTCGTCCTCGGACAGCTCGGCGCCGGCCCGGACGAAGTCCACCCGGTACTTCTCCAGCAGCCAGGCCTCCTCCGGGTCCTCCGTGGCGACCTGCCTGATCCGGGCGTACAGGGCGCGGTTCAGGTGGATGGCGTCGCGGTGCTTGGTCAGCCGGGGGGAGATCTCGGTCTCGATCTCCCGGATGCCGTCGGTCGCGTCGGAGGCGACGATGCTGAAGAAGACGGTCGCCGTCCGTTTGAGGACCATGCCGGAGCGTTCGAGTGCCTCGACGGTGTTGGCGAAGGTGGCGGGCTCGGGGTTGCCCGTGATCGCCTCCACCTCCTGCAGTTGCTCGGTCATGCCGCGCTCGAAGGCGGGCAGGTAGTGCTCCTCCCGGATCTGCGCGAAGGGCGGCAGCCGGTAGGGCAGGGTGCTGGGCGCGAAGAACGGGTTCTCAGCCACGGGGCGGGCTCCTCAGACGCGGACGGATCTCCACAGCAGCGTTACATAACGGGGCATGGATGGGCACTCCGACCTCGGGTGGTTCGCCGTGAGCCGACCGGAAGCAATCGTTTTGGTCTTGGCACTCAAGGTGGGCTATTCTTTCGGAGTCGCCAGGGAACACCGCAAGGGAAGCCCGAAGCGGTGGGGTATGGTGTAATTGGCAGCACGACTGATTCTGGTTCAGTTAGTCTAGGTTCGAGTCCTGGTACCCCAGCTGCAGCTCTCCCCAGAGCTGCTGCGGATGAGGTTCTGCCGCATCCGATCCCAGTGTGCAGGGTCCCGTCGTCTAGTGGCCTAGGACGCCGCCCTCTCAAGGCGGTAACGCCGGTTCGAATCCGGTCGGGACTACCACTGTCACACGTGCAAGGCTCCGTCGTCTAGTGGCCTAGGACGCCGCCCTCTCAAGGCGGTAGCGCCGGTTCGAATCCGGTCGGGGCTACATCGAGGAACCCCCGGAAGCAACGGCTTCCGGGGGTTCTCTGCTTTCCGGATCACCTCTTGATATGGATAACGATGCTATCTATCATTTGGATAGTTCTACTATCCAAACGAAGGGGCAGAAAATGATCACTTTGCTGGCGGACGGCGGCGCGACCGAGATCGAGGGACCGGTCGTGCCGCACGGCACGGAGGTCCTCGGCTGGACGCGCAAGCCGCACGGCTGGTGCCGGGACGAGATGTGCGTCCCGTCCTTCCGGGCCGCGGCGGCCGAGAGCGCCGAGGGCGTGGACCTGGCCGCCTTCGCCGGGCTGCTCGGCAGGGAGGTGGTCTCCGACGGGGACGAGGGCGTGATCGCGATCGGCGAGCCGGCGGAGACCGCGCCCGGCGAGGCGCCGCCGTTCGAGGAGCTGGAGAAGCTGCGCGGCACCAAGGTCGCGCTGGTCTTCTGGGCCTCCTGGTGCGGCTGCCGCTACGACCTCCCCGCCTGGGAGGCCCTCCACCGGGAGCTGGCCGGGCACGGCTTCAGCGTGCTCAGCGTCTCACTCGACCGCGATCCCGGGGACGCGCGCGAGTGGCTGGACGGCGTCACCCACCCGGCGGTGATCGACGCCGACGGCAGGATCGCCGAGCTCTACAACGTGATCAACGTGCCCACGGTGGTCTGGGTCGACGAGGAGGGGCGCATCGCCCGCCCGCAGGACACCATGACCGCCACCGACACCTTCCGGTCGATGAACGGGCTCTCCTCGGAGCGGGCCACCGCGGCGCTGCGCCGATGGGTGGTCGACGGCGAGGCCGGGACGACCCTCCGCGAGCTGCGCGCCCCCACCGGGGACGAGCGCCGGGCCCGGCTGCACGCGCGGATCGCGGCCTGGCTGCTGCGCTCCGGCCGTACGGCCGCCGCCGGACGGCACCTGGCGGAGGCCGCCGCGCTCGCCCCGCACGACCTGGCCGTCCGCCGGGGCCTGATGCCGCTGCAGGGCGTCGACCCGTTCGGCGAGGAGTACTTCAAGGTCCGCGAGGAGCTGGAAGCGGCCGGTATCGCGATCTACCGGCCGCTTCCCGACTGGCAGGAGGACGCCCGCTAGTTGTGGTCGGAGCGGGCCTTGAACAGCGCCCGCTTGGCCGCCTTGCCGACCTGGCGGTCGGGATGGGCCTTGCCGATCGCCTCCAGGAGCTCCTCCAGGTGCGGGTGCGGGACCTTCCAGATCACGTCGAGCAGGGTGACCAGGGTCTGCGCCGGGCCGATGTCGTCCAGGCTGCTGACGAACTCGGGGCGGCCGAGGCCGGCGGAGATGGTCAGCATGTCGAGGATCAGCCAGTGGGTGTCGGACTGGGTGGGCGAGGGGGCGTCCTCGACGCCGAGCTGGGCCAGGTGGGTGGCGGCGTAGGGGCGCAGGGACGGCTCGTCCAGGGCGTCCCACCAGGCGGGCGCGGCCACCTCGCCGAGCGAACCGACCAGGCTGGCGGCCTGGACCCTGACCAGGGCGTCCGCGTCGTCCTCCGCGGCGGCCTTCAGCAGCTCCCTCGCGGCCTGGCCGGGCTCGCGCAGCTCCATCCAGGCGGCGAACTCGGCGTCGGCCTCCTCCTCGGGCAGCTCCGCGCTGAAGGAGAGCAGGTCCAGGGCGGTCATCGCGTCGATGGCGGGCCGGGCGTCGAGCTCGATGTCCTCGTCGTCCACCATGTGGACCACGCCCTCCATGCCGAGCGGCGTCAGCCGTACCTGCTCGTGCTCGACCTCGACCATGCCGTATCCGGCCAGCCAGTCGAGCACCGGGTTGAGCGGGTCGCCGTACCGCCGGGTGGCGGTGGCCCACGCCTCGGCGCCCAGGTCGTCGTACTCGGCGGCGGCCTCGGCCAGCTCGGTGCGGAGCTCGGCCAGGGGTTTGGAGCCGCTGGCGAGCAGCACCCGGACGAGCAGCGCCCGGGTCAGCCCGGACAGGGCGATCGTGGCCTCCTCGTCGTCCAGCTCCGGGTCGCCGTAGTCGACCGAGTGCAGGCCGGTCAGCCAGGCGTCGAGGACGTCGTCGTCGTCCTCGAAGGGCCACTCCGCGGCGTCCGCGTCGACGCTGACGGTGTCCTCGCCCTCGGCCTGGAGGAAATCGAGGTCGATCGCGAGGTTCCAGACGTTCCAGAGCGCGGGGACCGAGTCGGCCGACGGACCGCCGTCCGCCCCGGAGGGCGCGGGGAACCCGAGGACGGCCAGGGCCTCGGCGATCTCGGCGTCGGTGAGCAGGTTCTCCTCGCCGACCCGGCGCTCCTCGCCGACCCAGACGGCGAGGTCGCGGGCCTTGCCGATCAGCACCGTACGGCGGGCGGCCACGGCCAGCTCCGAGTCCGGGCGGAGCCGGATCGTCGGCAGCGCGGCGAGATCGTCCGCGAACGGCTCGAAGTCGCCCAGCCCCTCGGAGCCGTCCTCCTCCTCGTCGTAGTCGTCGCCGTCCTCGGTGACGAGTTCCTCCATCGCGTCGACGACGTCGTCCTCGATCCGGTCGAGCTCGGCGAGCAGGTCCTGGAGCGGGGCCGAGCCCTTCACCAGCCGGCCCGTCTCGGACAGGTAGGTCAGGTAGGCGCGGACGGCCGGCACCATGCCGTCGGCGGCCGCCTCGGGGTCCTCCACCACCTGGGGCATCCGGTCGAGCAGCACCGTGCGCAGATCGGCGCGCTTCCAGCGCCCGACGTCGTCGGAGGCGGTCAGCCGGTGCCAGAGGGCGACGGAGCCCACCAGGTTGGAGTCGCTGCCGGGCGCGTTCTCGCGAGCCCAGAGAATGAATTCTTGGAGCAGGGGACGCAGTTCAGCGGCGGCTGCCTCGATGCGATCTGTCACCTGCCCAGCCTAGGGGCCCGCAGGGGTACTTGCCTCCTCATATCGAGCGGTCCGGCCGGGTGGCGGGGCGGGGCGGCCCCGCCCCGGCTCAGCCGGTCCGCCGCATGGACTCGGTGATGCGCTCGGCCGCGGCGACCACGGGGGCGGCGTGCAGCCGGCCCGGGGTGCGGGTGAGCCGCTCGATCGGCCCGGAGACCGAGACGGCGGCGACCACCTTGCCGCCCGTGCCCCTGATCGGCGCCGAGACGCTCGCCACACCCTGCTCGCGCTCGCCGACGCTGTGCGCCCAGCCCCTGCGCCGGACGCTGGAGAGCGTGGCGGCGGTGAACTTGGCTCCGCGCAGGCCGCGGTGGAGGCGGTCGGGCTCCTCCCACGCCAGCAGGATCTGCGCCGCGGAGCCGGCGAACATCGGCAGGGCCGAGCCGACCGGCACGGTGTCGCGCAGCCCGCTGGCGCGCTCGGCGGCGGCCACGCACACGCGCTCGTCGCCCTGGCGCCGGTAGAGCTGCGCGCTCTCCCCGGTCATGTCCCTGAGCTGGGTCAGGATCGGCGACGCGACGGCCAGCAGCCGGTCCTCCCCGGCGGCCGTGGACAGCTCCGAGAGCCGGGGACCGAGGACGAACCGGCCCTGCGTGTCGCGGGAGACGATGCGGTGGTGCTCCAGCGCGACCGCCAGCCGGTGGGCCGTGGGCCGGGCCAGGCCGGTCGCCTGGACGAGCTGCGCCAGGGAAGCCGGACCGGCTTCGAGAGCGTTTAGCACCAGAACGGCCTTGTCGAGTACGCCGACTCCGCTAGAGTTGTCCATACACCGATACTGCCGTCTCGACATATGAGAAAGCAAGTCGGATCCGAGGCGGTGCGACGAAGCACCGCGGACGGATAAAGGATCGCGAGGAGGCGACATGGGCCGCACGCTGGCGGAGAAGGTCTGGGAGCAGCACGTCGTGCGACGTGCCGAGGGAGAGCCCGACCTGCTCTACATCGACCTTCACCTCGTCCACGAGGTGACCAGCCCGCAGGCGTTCGACGGCCTGCGCATGGCGGGGCGGAAGGTGCGGCGGCCCGACCTCACCATCGCCACCGAGGACCACAACGTCCCGACCCTGGTCGGCCCGATCACCGACCCGGTCTCCAAGACGCAGGTCGAGACGCTGCGCAAGAACTGCGCGGAGTTCGGCGTCCGGCTGCACCCCATGGGGGACGCGGGCCAGGGCGTCGTGCACATCATCGGCCCGCAGTTCGGCCTGACCCAGCCGGGCATGACCATCGTCTGCGGCGACTCCCACACCTCCACGCACGGCGCCTTCGGCGGCATCGCCTTCGGCATCGGCACCTCCGAGGTGGAGCACGTGCTGGCCACCCAGACGCTGCCGGCCTACCGACCCAAGACGATGGCCATCGAGGTCTCCGGGGAGCTGCCGGACGGCGTCACCGCCAAGGACCTGATCCTGGCGATCATCGCCAAGATCGGCACCGGCGGCGGCCAGGGCTACATCGTCGAGTACCGGGGCGAGGCGATCCGCAAGCTCTCCATGGAGGGCCGGATGACCGTCTGCAACATGTCCATCGAGGCGGGCGCCCGCGCGGGCATGATCGCTCCCGACGAGACCACCTTCGCGTACCTCAAGGGCCGTCCCCACGCTCCCTCGGGCGACGCCTGGGACGCCGCGGTCGAGTACTGGAAGTCCCTCGCCACCGACGAGGACGCCGTCTTCGACACCGTCGTGGAGATCGACGCCTCGACGCTGACCCCGTTCGTCACGTGGGGCACCAACCCGGGGCAGGGCGCCCCGCTGGGCACCGCCGTACCGGACCCCGAGGCCACCGACGACCCGGCCGCAGCGCGCCGCGCGCTGGAGTACATGGGCCTGACCCCGGGCACCCCGCTC
Source organism: Thiemannella venezuelensis (assembly GCF_014203605.1). Lineage (GTDB taxonomy): Bacteria > Actinomycetota > Actinomycetes > Streptosporangiales > Streptosporangiaceae > Planomonospora_A > Planomonospora_A venezuelensis. Next base: position 129,554 of record NZ_JACHJJ010000006.1, read on the forward strand.
CGCGAGGTCGCGGTCGACACGGTCTTCGTCGGCTCCTGCACCAACGGCCGCCTGGAGGACCTGCGGGCGGCCGCCGAGGTGCTCCGCGGCCGCCGGGTCGTCACCCGCACGCTGATCGTCCCCGGTTCGATGCTGGTCAAGCTCCAGGCCGAGCAGGAGGGGCTGCACGAGGTGTTCAAGGCCGCCGGCGCCGAGTGGCGGGAGGCGGGCTGCTCGATGTGCCTGGGCATGAACCCCGACACCCTCGCCCCCGGCGAGCGCAGCGCCTCGACCTCCAACCGCAACTTCGAGGGGCGCCAGGGCAAGGGCGGCCGCACCCACCTGGTCTCGCCCGCCGTCGCCGCCGCCACCGCCGTCACCGGCAAGCTGACCGCCCCCGCCGACCTGGCCTAGGAGACCCGACCATGGACGCTTTCACCACCCACACCGGCCGGGCCGTGCCGCTGCGCCGGAGCAACGTCGACACCGACCAGATCATCCCGGCCGTCTGGCTCAAGCAGGTCAGCCGGACCGGGTTCGACAAGGGCCTGTTCTCCGCCTGGCGCGAGGACCCCGGGTTCGTCCTGAACCAGCCCGCCCACCAGGGCGCCTCGATCCTCGTCTCCGGGCCCGACTTCGGCACCGGCTCCTCCCGCGAGCACGCGGTCTGGGCCCTGCAGCAGTACGGCTTCCGCGTCGTGATCGCCGCCCGCTTCGGCGACATCTTCCGCAACAACTCCACCAAGATGGGGCTGCTCCCGGTCGTGCTCCCGGCCGAGACCGTCGAGGCCCTGCAGACGGCCGTGGAGGCCGACCCGGCCCTCGAGGTCACCGTCGACCTGGGCGAGCGCCAGGTCCGCTGGGGCGGGGAGGCCGCGGGGTTCGAGATCGACGACTACACCCGCTGGCGGCTGATGGAGGGCCTGGACGACATCGGCCTGACCCTGCGCAACGCCGACGACATCGCGGTGTACGAGAATGGCCGGCAGCCATGGCTGCCGACGACGGTCTGACACCCGCAGAACGAGAGCTGGCGCGGCGGTTGCGCGATGCGCACCGCCGCGTCCGCGCGCTGCCCCTGCCCGCCGAGGCGAGGCAGCGCCTCGCCAGGCGCCTGCTGGTCATCTGCGACCTGTCCAAGCACGACGTGGACCATGCCGTAGCACGCCTGAAATCCTTCCTTATTGACCTCGATGTGCTGATTTCTGACACAGAGGGTGCTGGAAATATTGCGGAAGGTGATTGAGTCGCGCGCTTCCGTCCCCTAATTTCAAGCGGGTAAGGGGTTTCTCGCTCCGTCAGAGACCCCTCGCGGCGACAAACGGGTGAGACGGGCTTCTTCTTCACGGCCCGCTCCCGGACATCGGCAACTAGGGGAGCCAGCAACCTGATGAACAAGAAAGAACTCGTCGACGCCATCGCCGGCAAGGTAGGCGACAAGAGGACGGCCACCGAGGCGGTGAACGCGGTGCTCGACGCCATCCAGAGCGCCGTCGCCAGCGGTGACAAGGTCTCCATCACGGGCTTCGGCGCCTTCGAGATGGTGCACAAGCCGGCCCGCACGGCCAGGAACCCTTCGACCGGAGCCGAGATCAAGGTGGCCGAGAGCTGGGCGCCGAAGTTCCGCCCGGGCTCCGACTTCAAGGAGCTCGTCAACGAGGGCGGCAAGAAGGCCGCGAAGAAGTAGGGCTTACACGCGAGACGCCCGGATTCCCCGCCGCGGGGCCGGGCGTCCGGCGTCTCGCGGGCCGTCCGGGGGCGGCGTGCCCGCCTACTCCGGCAGGGGGAACGTCGAGAGCGTGACGTAGGTGACCCGGTCGCCGTCCACGGCGAGGTTCACCCGCTGGCCCGACCTGAGCAGCCGGAGCGGTCCGGCGTCGAACGCCGCCGCGCCGAACGGGATCTCGGTCCCGTCGTCCAGGAACACCGACCCCGACCGGGTCGCGGGGTCGAAGACCTTCACCGTCGCCTGCACGTCCATCACTCTAACCGGCGGCGGTGCGGCTCACCCGTCTCCCGGCCGGTCCGGTTCTCCCCGCCCGCCCGCCGTACCCGGATCGGCCGATCCGCCGGAGCGCCCTCCGGCCTCCTCCGCGGCCTCCTCGGCGAAGGAGGCCAGGCCCCGGATGATGATCTCGACGGCGAGCTCGAACCGCTCGTCCTCGGACGAGGGCAGCATGTGGTCCGCCAGCGCGACGAGGTTGGGGAACCGGTCGGAGGGCAGGTCCGCGAAGAACTGCTGGAGACTGGCCCGCATCTCCGGCCAGGAGATCTCCGCCGATTCGCGGCGGCGGTTCTCCCACATGTTCTCCTCGAAGGCGTACCCGTCGATGAACGTGGAGAGGATGTCGCCCGCGGCCCCCGCCACGCGGTCGGGGAGGCCGGCGACGCGGAAGAGGGTGACCAGCTGCTCCATCTGCGGCAGCACCTCGGGGCTGAACGGGACTCCGATCATCGAGATTCTGGCCAGGTCGCGGTGTTTGCGCAGGCGCGCCAGGCCGCCGCGGGCGAAGTCGGCGACCTGCCGCCGCCAGTGCGCGGGGTCGGGGTCGGGCAGGTCCCAGTCCTTGAACAGCCGGATGTACATCAGCTCGAACAGCTCGTCCTTGCTGCTCACGTGGGTGTAGAGGGCCGACACCGCGACGCCGAGCTCGGCGGCGACCTGGCGCATGCTCAGCTTCTCGAAGCCCTCGCGATCGAGCACCGTGTAGGCCGCGTCGACGATCCGCTCGGCGCTGAGCGGTATCCGGGCGGGAACGGCCCGGCGGCGTGAGCGGTCCCAGGGCAGCGCCGGCAACTCGTCACTCATCCTCTCAGCCTACTGCTGCCCGAACGCCGCTCTCCTGCCCGAACAACGCTCAAGTTCACGACATATCTTGTTTCGGCGAGCAACGAGTCATATCGTGAGAACAACGTCCTTTTCAAAGAACACTGTTCACCACGCGAGCGGTGTCCATGTACAGTGAACGCTGTTCAGTTAAAGCGATCACTGTTCACCGCAGTCGGTCGAGTTCATCCACCGATCCGTTGAGGAGCACCCATGAGCACCGATGTGAACGCACCTCCCCAGGCGCCGGCCGAGCCGTCCGCCTACCGCTGGCGCTGGGTGGCCCTGTTCGTGATCCTGGCCGCCGAGGTGATGGACCTCCTCGACGCGATGGTCACCAACATCGCCGCCCCCAGCATCCGCGCGGACCTCGGCGGCACCCCCGCCACCATCCAATGGCTCGGCGCCGCCTACACCCTCTCCATGGCCGTCGGCCTGATCACCGGCGGACGGCTCGGAGACATCTTCGGCCGCAGGCGCATGTTCCTCATCGGGGCCGCCGGGTTCACCCTGGGATCCCTGCTGTGCGGGATCGCCCAGTCACCCGAGATGCTCGTCGGCGCACGGGTCGTGCAGGGACTGTTCGGGGCGGTGATGCTGCCCCAGGGGCTCGGCATGATCAAGGAGATGTTCCCGCCCAAGGAGATGGGCGCGGCCTTCGGCCTGTTCGGACCGGTCATGGGGCTGTCCTCGGTGGGCGGCCCGGTGCTGGCGGGCTGGCTGGTCGACGCCGACTTCTTCGGCACCGGCTGGCGCATGATCTTCCTCATCAACCTGCCGCTCGGCCTGGCGGCCCTCGCGGCCGGAGCCCGCTTCCTGCCCGAGTCGCGCTCGCCGCACCCGCTCAGGCTGGACGTCCCGGGCGTCCTCCTGGCCACCCTCGCGGGGCTGCTGCTGGTCTACCCGCTGGTCCAGGGACGGGAGAGCGGCTGGCCCGCCTGGTCCTTCGTGATGATCGGCGCCTCCGCCGCGGTGTTCGGGATCTTCGGCTGGTTCGAATCCCGCAAGAGCCGCGCGGGCGGCGACCCGCTGGTCGTGCCCGGCCTGTTCCGCAAGCGGGCGTTCACCGGCGGCCTCCTGACCGGCCTGGTCTTCTTCTCCTCGATGGCCGGCTTCACGCTGGTGTTCAACCTCTACACCCAGCTGGGCCTGGGCTACTCCACGCTCAAGGCGGGTCTCGTGATGATCCCGTGGTCCCTGGGCATGGTCGTCGGCTTCGGCCTCGCCCAGGCCGTGCAGCGCTTCGGCCGCAAGGTCCTGCAGGGCGGCGTCCTGGTGATGACCCTCGGCACGCTGGGCGTCCTGTTCACGATCGCCGCGGCGGGGGCGGCGGTGACCCCCTGGCAGTTCGTGCCCGCCCTCACCGTCACCGGCATCGGCATGGGCCTGCTGATGGCGCCCTTCTTCGACATCGTGCTGGCCGGGGTCGAGCAGCACGAGACCGGCTCCGCCTCCGGCACCCTCACCGCGGTCCAGCAGCTCGGCGGCGCCTTCGGCGTGGCCCTGCTCGGCACCGTCTTCTTCGACCTGCTGGGCGCCCGGCAGGTCCCCGACTTCGGCGGGGTGATGAGCACCATCCTGTGGGTCGTCGCCGGGATGCTCCTGCTGACCTTCGTCACGGCGTTCCTGCTCCCGAAGCAGGCCAGGGAGGGGGAGCAGGCCGGTCACTGACCCCGATGAGCTCCGCCACGGCCCGGGTGCGGGGACCCGCGCCCAGCGCGAGGGCCGCCCGCAGATCGCCGGGGGTGTCGACGTCCCTGCGGACCGAGTCGACCCCCTCCGGGCAGAGCTCCTTCGCGCCGCGCCTCAGGTGGCGCTCGCGCGACTGCCCGCCGAAGCCCGGCGCGAACTCCGACCCGGGCCGTACGCCGTAGAAGGTCGTGCCGACCTCGGCGGCGTCGGGCAGGAAGGACCGGTCGAACTCCTCGGCCGCGGCCAGCACGCGGGCCAGCTCGGCGGGGCGGAGCGAGGGCAGGTCGGCCTGGAGCGCGCCGACCGGGTCGCCGGGCGCCAGCCGTACGGCCTCCCGGGCGCCGCGGCGCAGCGCCGCGTTGAGCCCCGCCTCCGGGTCGGCGACCAGGTGGGCGCCGACCCCGGACAGCGCCTCGGCCGCCACCGGGTCGCCCGTCACCACCACGACCCGCGCGACGCGGGCGCAGCTCAGCGCGGCCTCGACGGTGTCGCAGGCGATCGCCACGGCCAGCGCGGCCCGGTGCGGGCCCGCCGCCTCCGCCAGGCGGGTCTTGGCGGCGACCAGCGTCTTGACCGGGACGACGACGGTCCAGCCGGGGCTCTCGGAAGGAGGCATACCCTTAAGCATCCCGCCTCGACAGTTCCCGGAGCCAACCGGGAGACTTGGGACGCCGCACGCGCTTACGGAGGAGCTCATGAGACGCCCTGGTTGGCCGACCCGTTTCTGGGTCGCCGTGGCCGTCGCGATCGTCAAGCCGCTCTCGTGGCTCCTGGTGAAGAAGGACTGGCGCGGCGGCGACCGGCTGCCGCGCGAGGGCGCGATCATCGTGGCGACCAACCACCTGTCCTGGCTGGACCCCCTGCTGATCTCGCACTTCCTGTACAACAACGGGCGCTGGCCGGTGGTCCTGGCCAAGTCCGGGCTCTTCACGGTGCCGGTGATCGGCTCCATGGTGCGGGCCATGCGGGCCATCCCGGTCTACCGGGGGAGCGCCGACGCGGTCCGCTCGCTGCGGGAGTCCGAGGAGCGCGTCGCCGAGGGGGCGTGCGTGATGTTCTACCCCGAGGGCACCTGCACACGCGACCCGGAGTTCTGGCCGATGGAGGGCAAGACCGGCGCGGCCCGGCTGGCCCTGGAGACCGGGGTCCCGGTGATCCCGGTGGCGCACTGGGGAGCCCAGGAGATCCTGCCCTACGGCGACAAGCGCCCCCGGCTGCTGCCCCGCAAGACCTTCCGCGTGCTGGCCGGTTCCCCGGTGGACCTGTCGAAGTACGAGGGGCGGCCGATCCAGTCCGAGGTCCTGCGCGAGGCGACCGCCGACATCATGGCGGCGATCACGGCCCAGCTCGCCGAACTGCGCGGGAAGAAGCCGCCGGCGGCTCCCTTCAAGAAGTCCTCTGACAACTGATTTCGACGTACGGTGATGAAATGACCAAGGCGGCCGTATTCGGGACAGGTTCGTGGGGCACCACCTTCGCGATGCTCCTCGCGGGAGCGGGCACCGAGACGACGTTGTGGGGCAGGCGCGCGGAGATCGTCGAGGCGATCGACAAGCGCCACGAGAACCCCGACTACCTGCCGGGCATCGCGCTGCCCGAAGGGCTGCGGGCCACCGCCGACCCGGCCGAGGCCCTCGACGGGGCCGACTTCGTGGTGCTGGCCGTGCCCTCGCAGACCCTGCGGGGCAACCTCGCCGCCTGGAAGCCGGACCTGCCGCCCGACGCGGTGCTGGTGAGCCTGATGAAGGGCATCGAGCTCGGCACCACCAAGCGGATGAGCGAGGTCATCTGCGAGGTGGCCGAGGTGCCGCAGGAGCGGGTCGCGGTGGTCTCCGGGCCCAACCTCGTCGGCGAGATCGTCCGGGGCCAGCCCGCCGCGACCGTGGTCTCCTGCACCGACGAGCGGGCCATGGAGCGGCTGCAGGAGGCGTGCCACCTGCCGCCGTGGTTCCGCCCCTACACCAACCCCGACGTGGTGGGCGTGGAGCTCGGCGGGGCGGTCAAGAACGTGATCGCGCTGGCGGTCGGGGTCGCGGTCGGCATGGGGATGGGCGACAACGTCGCGGCCATGCTCATGACGCGCGGGCTGGCGGAGATCTCCCGGCTCGGCGCGGCGCTCGGCGCGGACCCGCACACGTTCGCCGGCCTGGCCGGGATGGGCGACCTGGTGGCGACCTGCACGTCGCCCTTGTCCAGGAACCGCACCTTCGGTGAGAATCTCGGGCGGGGCATGACCCTGGCCGAGGTCATCGCCGCGACCAAGCAGACCGCCGAGGGCGTCAAGTCCTGCGAGTCGGTCCTGGAGCTGGCCAGGAAGCACGATGTGGAGATGCCGATCACCGAGGTCGTGGTGGCCGTCGTCCACGACGGCATGCCTCCCGCCGAGGCCGGGGTGCTGCTGATGTCGCGGACCCCCAAACCCGAACGGTACGGCGTGTGAACCGGCGCGTGCGCCGGCGCCAGGGCGAGAACACCCGGTCGGTCCGCCTGCCCCCCGCGCTGACGCCCCGGCCGGACCCCCTCGGGCTGCCGGTGTGGCGCAGCTCCGCGTGGAGCTTCACCGGCTCCGCCGAGCAGGCCGAGACCCTCGGCGAGCAGGCCGCCGGCTCCGTCGAGAACCCCACCACCGCCGCCTTCGCCGCAGCGGTGGCCTCTCTCGAGGGCGCGGCGGCCCCCGAGGACGTCGCGGGGCAGGCGTTCGCCTCGGGGATGGCCGCGATCAACACGGTGCTGATGACCTTCCTGCGGGCCGGGGCGCACGTCGTGGCTCCCGCCCCGGTGTACGGCGGCACCTACTCGCTGATCACCAACGTGCTGTCCAGGTTCGGGGTGAGCGCGGACTTCGTCGACTACGCCGGCCTGCACCGGGTGCAGGAGGCGGTCCGGTCCGGCACGAAGATCATATTTGCGGAGACGCTCTCCGCCCCGGCGATGACCGTCGCCGACATCCGGAGCCTCTACCGGATCGCCCGCGCCGCCGGGGCGCTCCTGGTGGTCGACTCCACCTTCGCCACCCCGATCGTGTGCCGCCCCCTGGAGCACGGCGCCGATCTCGTGGTCCACTCCGCCGCCACCTACCTCGGCGGGCACGACGACTGCGCCGGCGGCGTCGTCGTCGGCCGTCCCGACCTGGTCGCCCGGCTCCGCGAGGTCGCCGTCGACACCGGGGGGACGCTCTCCCCGGACGACGCCTTCCTGCTCCGCCGCGGCCTGGAGACGCTCCCGCTGCGGATCCGCCGCATGTGCTCCACCGCGATGGTGTTCGCCGCCGCCCTCGCCAAGCACCCCGCCGTCCGGCGGGTCCACTACCCCGGCCTGCCCGGCCATCCCGGTCACCAGCTCGCCCGGCACCTGTTCGACTCCGGTCCCGAGGGCACCCGGTACGGCGCCTGCGTGACGATCACCCCGCACGGCGGCCACGACGCGGGGGCGAAACTGCTCGACGCGCTCCGCCTGGTCTCGATCGCCACCTCGGCCGGGGGCACCCGTACCAAGGCCACGCACCTGGCCTCCACCGGCCACCGGCGGCTCGGCGAGGGGTCCGGCGCCGACGCGGCGGCCGTACGCTTCTCCGTCGGGCTGGAGGACGCCGAGGACCTCATCGTGGACGTCACCAGAGCGCTCGACTCTCTGCACACGTCGCCGGCGTGACGTCACCGGCACGCGGATCCATCTCCCGGAGGGGGTAGATTCGGGCATCATGAGCGAGCAGTCCACGCCCCGGCCGCGGGTCGCAGTCGTCTTCGGTGGCCGCAACTCCGAGCACGCCGTCTCCATCCTCGGAGCCGGAAGCGTGCTGGAGGTCATCGACCGGTCCAAATACGAGGTCGTCCCCGTCGGGATCGCCCGGGACGGGCGGTGGGTGCTCGCCTCGGGCGACCAGCGCTACGCGATCGAGGGCGGCGAGCTGCCGTCCATCGACGCCGGGGGCGCGGAGCTGGCGCTGCCGTCCGGCGGCGGCTCGCTGGTGGCCTACGACGCGGGCAGCATCCCCGTCGAGCTCGGCCAGGTGGACGTGGTCTTCCCGGTGATGCACGGCCCGTTCGCCGAGGACGGCACCATCCAGGGCCTGCTGGAGATGGCCGGCGTCCGCTACGTCGGCTCCGGCGTGCTGGCCAGCGCGGTCGGCATGGACAAGTCCTACATGAAGATGGTGCTCGCCGCCTGCGGCCTGCCCGTCGGCCGGTACGTCACGATCCGCGACCGCGACTGGCGCACCGACCGCGACCGGATCCTCAAGGAGGTCCAGGAGCTCGGCTGGCCGGTCTTCGTCAAGCCCGCCAGGGCCGGGTCCAGCCAGGGCATCTCCAAGGCGGCGGACCCGGCGGAGCTGGAGCGGGCCATCGAGTTCGCGCGCGAGCACGACCCCAAGGTGCTGGTGGAGGCCGCGATCACCGGCCGCGAGATCGAGTGCGCGGTGCTGCAGTCCCCGGGCGACGCCCCCGCGGAGGCCAGCGTCCCCGGCGAGGTGCTGGTCCACGGCGACCACGAGTTCTTCGACTTCGAGGCCAAGTACATCGGCGAGGACATGTCCCTGGCCGTGCCCGCCGACATCCCCGCCGACGTGGCCGAGGACCTGCGGGCGATGGCCGTGCGGGCGTTCGAGGCGCTGGGCTGCGAGGGCCTGTCGCGCGTCGACTTCTTCTACACGTCCGACGGCCGGCTGATCCTCAACGAGATCAACACGATGCCCGGCTTCACCGCGATGTCGGTGGCGCCGCAGCTCTGGGCGGCCAGCGGGCTGCCCTACGGCGAGCTGGTCGACCGGCTGATCCAGCTCGCCCTGGAGCGCCCGGCGGGCCTGAGGTAGCGGCGGCCGGACCGGGCCGCCGCGTGCGGCCCGCGCCCGGCGCGGTGCTCACCCGGTCTGCGGGAGCGCCGCCTTGACCGGGGCCGCGAGCTCCATGAGGACGCTCTCCGGGGTGTGCGCGCGGGAGATCGTCACCTCGACGTAGGCCGCGCGGCCGACGGAGGTGAACAGCGTCGGCAGGGACGGCGCGCTGAACCACGCCACGCCGTCGAGCACCGGCACCTGGTCGGTGGGAGCCATGTTCACCGGGCGCGGCACCCCGCAGCGCAGGGCGATCTCCCCGGCCCCCCACACGGCGACGTACGGCGAGGCGGGGTCGGACTCCACCCGCTCCGCGCCGTCGAGCGTCGCCGGCAGCCGCCCGGCGAGCGTCCCGCACGCGGCCGCGGCGGCGGGGTCCGGTGTGGGAGGGTCCACCCGGACGGGACCGCCGCACCCCGCCAGGGCCAGCAGGGCGCAGGCGCAGCCGGCCCAGCGGGCGAACCGGTGTGACATGCCGCTTTCCCGCAGGTCAGATATGGACGATGGGGCACGTGAGCGTACGCGTGATCCCCTCCACCGCCTGGATCTGAGCCACCACGAGCTTGCCCAGCTCGTCCACGTTGCGCGCCTCGGCGCGCACGATCACGTCGTAGGGACCGGTGACGTCCTCGGCCTGCGTGACGCCGGAGATCGCGGAGATCTCGCTCGCCACGCTGGCGGCCTTGCCGACCTCGGTCTGGATCAAGATGTAGGCCTGCACCATAACGTCCTCCCGGGCGGTGGGATCAGTGCCGAAGGGCCACCGTACCCTGTGATTAACGGGAGGTGTGTCATCACAGTCGGAGAACTCGGCGAATTCGGAATCGTTGCACGTATCGCCGGACGCCTGCCACAGGGCGAGACCGTGCTGCTCGGTCCCGGGGACGACGCCGCGGTGCTGGGCGCGCCCGACGGGCGGGTCGTCGTGACGACGGACCTGCTGATCGAGGGCAGGCACTTCCGCCGCGACTGGTCCAGCGCCTACGAGATCGGCCGCAAGGCGGCGGCGCAGAACCTGTCCGACGTCGTGGCGATGGGGGCCGATCCCACCGGGATCGTGGTGGGCCTCGGCATGCCCGCCGACGTCGGCACCCGCTGGCTGGACGACCTCGCCGACGGCTTCCGCGACGAGTGCGCGCTGGTCGGCGCGAGCGTCGCGGGCGGCGACACCACCCGCTGCGACCTGGTGGTGATCGGTGTCACGGCACTCGGAGACCTGGGCGGGCGCGCACCGGTCACCCGGTCGGGGGCCCGCCCGGGAGACGTCGTGGCGGTGGCGGGCCGGCTCGGCCACGCGGCCGCCGGCCTCGCCCTGCTCCGGGCGGGACTGGCCGGGCCGGGCGCCGGCGGCGGGCGGCCGGACCCGGGCGGGCAGGAGGACCCGGGCGGCTCCCCGGAGCCCGGCGGGCCGGGTGCGCTGGCCGACGCGCACCGGCGCCCCCGGCCGCCCTACCCCTGCGGCCCCCAGGCCGCCGCGCTGGGCGCGACCGCGATGCTGGACGTCAGCGACGGCCTGCTCCAGGACCTCGGGCACGTCGCGAAGGCCAGCGGGGTGGGCCTGGAGCTCGACCCCGGCTCCTTCACCGTGACCCCGGAGATGGAGCAGGCCGCCCGGCTGCTCGCCGCCGACCCGCTGGAGTGGGTCCTCACCGGCGGCGACGACCACGCCCTCGCCGCGACCTTCCCGGCCGGCGTACGGCTCCCGCCCGCCTGGACGGTGGTGGGCCGCGTCGTCGCGGGCGGCGGGGTGCGGGTGGGCGGCAGGTCCCCGGAGCGGGGCGGCTGGGACCACTTCCGAGAGTGATGCCCTGCTTACCATTGGTAGCGAGTATTTCATGAGTCATCAGTGAAATTTGTGACAAACGCGTGTTAAAGATGTTATGAAGATGGGCGGCCGCCGTTCCCGGGAGAAAGAGGTGACATGGGCCGCCACGGAGAACGTGGAGACGAGCTCCCCCGACATAGGGGGACGCGCGATCCGGAGCCCGCTCCGGATCCGGGCGGCCGGGGCGAACCCGCAGGACGCAGGCTCCGCCCCGAGCAGTCGGCGACCACCGGGATATGGCCCGGGATTCAGGACGGCCCCCACGACCGCCTCCACGGAGGGCTCCGGGACGGCTTCGACGACGGTTCCCCCGACGGGCTCCACGACCGGCCCCACGGGGGACTCCACGACGGACCCCAGGACGGGCCCCGGGACGGCCTCCACGGAGGGCTCCGGGACGAGACCCGGACCGGGTTCCTGGGATCGGGCTGGTCGGCCGAGACCGGCTCGTCCGGTCCGGACCGGTCCGGCGGGGAGCGCCGCTCCGGAGGATGGCTCAAGGCGGCGCTGCTGGCCGTCACCGCGATGGTCGCGGTGACCGGCGGCACCGTGCTCGGCGTCCAGGCGTGGAAGAGCCCCGAGGCGTCGGTCGCGGACTGCGCCCGGGACGACTGCCTCGCCGGGGCGTCGGACCGGCCGGAGCCGGAGGCCGGCACCCCGGAGCCGGACGGAGAGCCCGTCCCCGATGAGGAGCCCGTGGAGGCCGAGGCGGCGCAGACCTCGCCGGCTCCCGCGCCGCCCGCCCCGCGCCGGAGCACGGGCCCCACCCGGAGGCCTTCCCCCGGCCCCACCGCCACCCGGGTGCCGCAGAGCGCCGAGACGGCGCCGCCCGAGGACGAGCCGCTGCCCACCGAGGAGCCGCCCGAGGAGGGGAGCGGCGAGCTGATCGACGTCGACAACCGGTCCGCGCCCACCTCCACGCCGACCTCCGCGCCGACGTCGGCGCAGCCCACCCCGGTCCCGGACGCCACCGGCTCCCCGGTCGCCGAGACCCCGGTCCCGGTTTCGGCCGGGGAAGCGGCGATCACGGTCGGCTTCGGCGTGCTGAAGCAGCGCTCCCGGGCCTACACCGCGGAGCTCGTGGTCGCGGCGGACGGGCGGATCGGCGTGCTGGAGCTGTCCCTGCCGGTCGGCGGCGAGGTGGCCTCGGTGACCGGGGCGAGATGGCGCCAGGACGGCGGGACCCTGGTGATCAAGTCCGCCGGAGAGCTGGAGGCGGGCGAGGAACTGGTCGTCACCTTCACCGCGTACGGCAGGGCGAAGGCCCCGCGGGACTGCCGGAGCGCCCAGGGGGACTGCTCGGTCACCTGAGGCCCGCGCCCGCGGGACCGGTACCGGTGGCGGACTGGTTGGATGGGAGGCATGACCGCTTCGTCCCCTCCCCGCGTGCTGACCGTCGCCGGTTCCGACTCCGGCGGCGGCGCGGGCATCCAGGCCGACCTGAAGACCATGCTCGCCCTCGGTGTGCACGGCATGAGCGTGATCGCCGCGGTGACGGCGCAGAACTCGCTGGGCGTGCAGGGCTACTGGGAGCTCCCCCCCGAGGCGGTGCGCGCCCAGCTCGGCTCGGTGCTCGGGGACATCGGCGTCCAGGCGGTGAAGACCGGGATGCTGGCCTCGCCGGTGCTGGTGGAGACCGTGGCCGAGGTGCTGGCCGGGGTGGACGCGCCGGTGGTGGTGGACCCGGTCGGGGTCTCCAAGCACGGCGACGCGCTGCTCGCCCCCGAGGCGGTGGACACGGTCAAGTCGCGGCTGCTGCCGGTGGCCACCGTCGTCACCCCGAACCTGTGGGAGGTCTCCCAGCTCACCGGGGTCGAGGTCGGCGACGAGAAGGACCTGCGGCGGGCGGCCGACGCGATCCTGGAGCTGGGTCCGGCCTGGGCGCTGGTCAAGGGCGGGCACCTGCCCGGAGCCCCGGTCGACCTGCTGACCGACGGCGTGCGGGAGTTCCGCTTCACCGCCGAGCGCCACGACAACCGCCACACCCACGGCACCGGCTGCACCCTGGCCTCGGCCGTGGCCTCCCACCTGGCCCTGGGCGAAGACGTGCCGTCCGCCGTGCGCAAGGCCAAGGACTACGTCACCGGCGCGATCGCCCGGGGTTTCCCGCTGGGCGGGGGGATCGGCCCCGTCGACCACGCCTGGCGCTGGCGCGACCGCTGAGCGGGCCCCGCCCGCCGCGGGTTCCCGCCCCCAACGCCGCGCAGCCCGCCGCTCCCTGTGACAGGGAGCGGCGGGCTGCGCGGAAAGTCTGACTAGCGGGTGACCTTGCCGGCCTTGATGCAGGAGGTGCACACGTTCAGCCGCTTCGGCGTGCCGTTCACGACCGCGCGCACGGGCTGGATGTTCGGCTTCCAGCTGCGACGGGTGCGGCGGTGCGAGTGGGAGACGTTGTTGCCGAAGATCGGCTTCTTAGCGCAGACGTCGCAGACGGAAGCCACGGTTCGCTCCTTCAATCAGTCGAGAGACCCGATCCGCTTGGCGGTCATCGGGCATGCCGGGACAACCGGCTGGCCAAACGAGGATATCCGATGCCTGACCATGCATGCCAACGCGAGCTGCCACGACAGGCCGAACGGGGATAATCTCCGGAAGGCAACCGTAGCGCATCCCGGGGAGGGAGCGTCCGGGCCGCCGCCGGGGGAGGGCGCGGACACGCGGCGGCGCCGGAGCGCGGGGGAGGACCGCGGCGGCGGATGCGGTGGAACGGGTGCGGGCGGGCGCGGTCACAGGCGCAGGTACGGAGGGCATGGATGCTGCAGGTTCTCGACCCGCCGGCGGTCCGGCGGTGGTCGCGTCTGGCCGCGGAGACCCTCGGCAGGGCGCGGGAGGAGATCGACGCGCTCAACGTCTTCCCGGTGCCCGACGGCGACACCGGCACCAACCTCCACCTGACCATGCTCTCGGCGGCCGAGGCGCTGGACGGGCTGCCCGGTGACGCGGACGCGGCGACCACGTGGCGGACGCTCGCGCAGGGCGCGCTGCTCGGCGCGCGGGGCAACTCCGGGGTCATCGTCAGCCAGGCGCTCCGCGGCCTCGCGGAGGTGCTCAGGAGCGCCGAGGGCCGGGGAGAGGACCTCGGGCGCGGCCTGGTCAGGGCCGCGGAGCTGGCCCGGGACGCGGTGGAGAGGCCGGTCGAGGGCACGGTGCTGAGCGTGCTCGGCGCCGTCGCCGAGGCGGTCCGCGGCCTGCCGGGAGACCTGGCCGCAGTGGTCAGGCGGGCGGCGGAGGAGTCGCGCGCGGCGCTGCGGCGCACCACCGGCCAGCTCGACGTGCTCGCCCGCAACGGCGTGGTGGACGCGGGCGCCGCCGGGCTGGCGATCATCCTGGAGAGCCTGGCGGCGGTGGTGACCGACTCCTACACCGGGCGGCCGGACGTCCCGGCGCGCCGGGACGCGCCGCACAGGGCGCACGGCCCGGCCGGGAGCGCCGGGCCCGCTCCCGGACCCGCCTACGAGGTCATGTACCTGCTCCAGGCCGGCGCGGCCGAGGTGGACGCGCTGCGCGGAGAGCTCGACGCGCTCGGCGACTCCCTGGTGGTCGTGGGCGGCGAGGAGCTGTGGAACGTCCACGTGCACGTCGACGACGCGGGAGCCGCGATCGAGGCGGGCATGCGCGCCGGCCGGCCGTACCGGATCAAGGTGGAGTACCTCGTGGGCTCCGACCGGACGCACCGGGCCGCGGGCGGCCGGGGCGTGGTGGCCGTGGCCGCGGGAGCGGCCCTCGGCGCGGTGTTCGAGCGCTCCGGCGCCGTGGTGGTCCGCCGCGACCCCGGCGCCAGCCCGCCGCTGGCCGCGGTGCTGGCCGCCATCAGGGAGGCGGGCGCCGAGGTCGTGGTCCTGCCCAACGACAGCGGGACGCGCGAGGTCGCCGCGGCCGCCGCGGAGATCGCCCGGGAGGAGGGGCTCGTGGTGAGCGTGCTGCCCACCCGGGCCTCGGTCCAGGGCCTGTCCGCGCTGGCCGTCCACGACCCGCTGCGGCGCTTCGACGACGACGTGGTCGCGATGACCGAGGCCGCCGCGCACACCCGGCACGGGCACGTCTGGGTGGCCGACCGCACGGTCATGACGAGCGCCGGGCTGGTCGGGCCGGGCGAGGTCCTGGGCGTGATCGACGGGGACGCCGCGACGACCGGCACGGACCTGGCGGAGACCGCGCTGGAGCTCGTCGGGCGCATGGTCTCCGCGAGCAGCGAGCTGGTCACCCTGCTGGAGGGCGCCGACGCGCCCGACGGGCTGGCGCAGGCCGTACAGGACCACCTGGCCAGGGTCAGGCCCGACATCGAGGTCGTCCGCTACGAGGGCGGCCAGGGAGGGTATCCGCTGCTCGTCGGCGTCGAATGACCGGTGCGGTTCGCCGGGACGGGTGAATTCTGTCGGCCGGAGACGGTAGAAAGCTTCGGTGACGAGCTTCGACGAGCCGCTGGGCAGGGCGCTGGACCCGAAGACGGCCAGGCTGCTGGAGAGCGTTCTCGGCCTGCGCACCGTCGGCGACCTGCTCCGGCACTACCCCCGCCGCTACGCCCAGCGCGGCGAGCTGACCGACCTCGACGACCTGCGGGTCGACGAGCACGTCACCGTGGTCGGCGAGGTCACCAGGGCGATGCGCAAGCCGATGCGGAGCAAGGGCGGCACCTGGCTGGAGGTCGAGGTCGTCGACGGCCGGGGGAGCCGGATCTACCTGTCGTTCTTCGGCAAGGCCTCCCACATCGCCGAGACGCGGCTGCGCCCGGGCGCCCGCGGCATGTTCGCCGGCAAGGTCGGCGCGTTCGGCCAGGGCGAGCGGCGCAAGTGGCAGCTCGCGCACCCCGAGTTCGAGATGGTCGACGAGTCGGAGGCGGAGGCGGGGGAGTTCGCCGCGGCCCTGGTGCCGATCTACCCGGCGGGCAAGGACGTGACGCCCTGGGCGATCCGGCGGGCCCTGGGCGTCGTCCTCGACACCATGGGGACCCTGGACGACCCGCTCCCGCAGGACCTGCGCGCCCGGCACGGCCTTCCCGGCCTGACCGACGCGCTGCTCGCGGTCCACCGGCCGCGCGACCACGGCGACGTGACCCGGGCGCGCAAGCGGCTCAGGTTCGACGAGGCGTTCCTGCTCCAGGCCGTGCTCATGCAGCGGCGGATGGCGGCCGAGGCCTGGCCCGCCACGCCCCGCCCCCGGCGCGGCGACGGGCTGCTGGCCGACTTCGACGGGCGGCTGCCGTTCGAGCTCACCGAGGGGCAGCGGAGCGTGGGGGAGGAGATCGCGGCCGACCTGGCCCGGGCGCACCCCATGCACCGGCTGCTCCAGGGCGAGGTCGGCGCGGGCAAGACCGTGGTGGCGCTGCGGGCGATGCTCCAGGTGGTCGACGCGGGCGGCCAGGCCGTGCTGCTCGCCCCCACCGAGGTGCTCGCCCAGCAGCACCACCGGTCGATCTCCGCGATGCTCGGCGACCTGGCCGCCGGCGGCATGTTCGGCGGCACCGCGGTCGCCCTGCTGACCGGCTCGCTCGGCGCCGCGGCGCGCCGTACGGCGATGCTCGACGCGGCCTCCGGCGCGGCCGGGATCGTGGTCGGCACCCACGCGGTCCTGCAGGAGAAGGTGCAGTTCGCCGACCTGGGGCTGGTCGTGGTCGACGAGCAGCACCGCTTCGGCGTCGAGCAGCGCGACGCGCTGCGCGAGAAGGCCGGCGGCGGGCGTCCGCACGTCCTGGTCATGACCGCCACCCCGATCCCGCGCACGGTGGCCATGACCGTCTTCGGCGACCTCACGGTCTCCACGCTCTCCCAGCTGCCCTCCGGCCGGGCCCCGATCACCACCCACGTGGTCCCCGTCGCCGAGAAGCCGCACTTCCTGGACCGGGCCTGGGCGCGGCTGCGCGAGGAGGCCGGGCTCGGCAGGCAGGCCTACGTCGTCTGCCCGCGCATCGGGGACCTGGAGGGCGACGAGGGCGACCTGGCGGGCCCGGCCAAGGGCGACGACGAGCGGCGCCCGCCGCTGGCGGTGCTGGACGTGGCGGAGGAGCTCTCGCAGGGGCCGCTGCGCGGGCTGCGCACGGCGGTGCTGCACGGCAAGCTGCCGCCCGAGGAGAAGGACGCGGTGATGCGGGCCTTCGCCAGGGGGGAGGTCGACGTCCTGGTGGCGACCACGGTCATCGAGGTCGGCGTGGACGTGCCCAACTCCTCGGTCATGGTCATCATGGACGCCGACCGGTTCGGCGTCTCCCAGCTCCACCAGCTCCGCGGCCGGGTCGGCCGGGGCGGGCTGCCGGGGCTGTGCCTGCTGGTGAGCGAGTCCCCCGGCGGGACCCCGGCCCGCGAGCGGCTCGACGCGGTCGCGGCGACCCTGGACGGCTTCGAGCTCTCCCGGGTGGACCTGGAGCAGCGCAGGGAGGGCGACGTGCTGGGCGTGGCCCAGTCGGGCCGCAGGTCGTCGCTGAAGATGCTCCGGCTGCTGCGCGACGAGGACGTCATCCAGAGCGCCCGCGAGGAGGCCGAGACCATGCTGGCGGCGGATCCCGACCTGGCCGGGCACCCGGTCCTGCGAGCGGAGATCGACAGGCTGCTCGCCGACGAGCGCGCCGAGTATCTCGAGAAGACCTGAGATCGAGAAGACCTGAAAAGCCCAGTTGCGGGGACGGCCTCCCCCCGAATGCCGTCCCCGCCTGGGCCCACTCTCGGGTCAGGTGCCGAGAGCACCGACGTGCGGAAGGGCTCACGATCACGTCGGTCGGCCTCCCCCTGGGTCATTTGAAGGCCGCAGGACTCATCATGCAAGGTGTCCGGGCCCGAGGGAACGACCCTTGCGCTTTCGTCGCCGTCCCTTGCCCACTCTTGACCGAGATCCTCGTAACGAACCTCTCTGACCTGCGGTTATGTATTCCGCCGCGACACGGGAGAATGGAGGGGTGAGTCGAGTCATCGCGGGGATCGCAGGAGGAAGGCGGCTGGCCGTGCCGCCGGGGCACCGGACCCGGCCCACCAGCGACCGGGCCAGGGAGGGGATCTTCTCCACGGTGGGGTCGCTGCTCGGCTCGCTGGACGGGGCCCGGGTGCTGGACCTGTACGCCGGCTCCGGAGCCGTCGGGCTGGAGGCGCTGTCGCGGGGGGCGGCCCACGCGCTGCTGGTGGAGTGCGAGAGCAGGGCCGTCAGGACCATCAGGGCCAACATCGCCTCCCTCGGCCTGCCGGGGGCCGAGCTCGCCGCCGACAAGGTGGAGCGGGTGCTCGCCCGGGGCGCCGCGGAGCCGTACGACCTCGTGTTCGCCGATCCGCCCTACGCGGTGACCGCCGAGGCGGTCGACGCGGTGCTGGGGCAGCTGCGCGACCACGGCTGGCTGGCACAGGACGCGCTGGTCGCGGTGGAGCGGGAGAGCCGGGGAAAGGACCTGGTCTGGCCGGCGGGGTTCGAAGAGGAGAGGGTCCGTCGTTACGGCGAAGCGTCCGTTTGGTACGGTCGCGCCGCCGGGAATCCGTAAACCTGGGGGTTCGCCTTGCGTCGCGTCGTCTGTCCGGGGTCCTTCGATCCCGTCACCAACGGTCATCTGGACATCATCGGCCGGGCCTCCCGGCAGTACGACGAAGTCGTCGTAGCCGTCCTGATCAACATCGAGAAGAAGAGCCTGTTCACGGTCGAGGAGCGCATCGACATGCTCCAGATCGTGACAAAGGAGTACGGCAACGTGCGCGTGGACAAGTTCCACGGCCTGCTGGTGGACTACTGCAGGCAGCAGGAGATCCCCGCGATCGTCAAGGGCCTGCGCGCGGTCAGCGACTTCGACTACGAGCTGCAGCAGGCCCAGCTCAACTACCGGATGTCCGGAGTCGAGACGCTGTTCATGGCGACCGGGCCCGAGGTCTCGTTCCTGTCCTCCAGCCGGATCAAGGAGATCGTCCGGTACGGCGGGAGCGTGGCCGGCCTCGTCCCGGAGCTGGTCCTGGAGCGCCTGGTCGAGCGGCTCCGGGGCTGACGGCCCCGGCCGGGAGGGCCCGGACCTCACGGTTCTCCCGCCGCCGGTGCGGGGGCTCGCAGGGCAGCCCCCGCACCCTGGTATTCTCTTATTTCGGCCTTGCACGACGGCGGTGATTCGCCATGCCTGATGAGAGCGGAATGACTCTGCACCTTGATCCCCGAGCCCCCTGGGTGGTCTCCACCCATGACCTGGGCCGGCGACCGGGATCGATGCGCGAGATGCGTCTCACTCTCCCGGCACCGGCGGATGTCGCGGTCGACATGATCGGCGTCCCCAAGGGCGCCGACGTTGAGCTGGACATCCGGCTTGAGGCGGTCATGGAAGGCGTGCTCGTCACGGGCACGGCGCGTTCCCCGCTGCGGGGGGAGTGCGCACGGTGCCTGGAGCCCGTCACCTCGGAGAACGAGGTGTCGTTCCAGGAGCTGTTCTTCTACTCGGCTGAGGATGCGGCCGAGGACGACTCGCTTCTCGACGGTGAGCTGCTCGACCTCGAACCGGCTTTCCGAGACGCGGTGGTGCTCACACTGCCGCTGAGCCCGCTGTGCAGTGAAGACTGCGCCGGGCTCTGCTCGGAGTGCGGGGTTCGGCTGGCCGACGCCGAACCCGGTCACGGGCACGAGGTCATCGACGCCCGCTGGGCCAAGCTGCAGGGCCTGGTTCCGGAACACAACAACGATCAGGAGAGCTGACGTGGCTGTCCCCAAGCGCAAGATGTCGCGGAGCAACACCCGCTCCCGCCGGTCGCAGTGGAAGGCCGCCGCGGTCTCGCTCGTGAGCTGCCCCCAGTGCCGCTCGCCGAAGCGCCCGCACATGGCGTGCCCGACCTGCGGCACCTACAACCGCCGTCAGGTGATCGAGCCCTCCGCCTGATCGCATTCTGACTGACGGATGCCGGCCGGGGGCCCACCGCTCCCGGCCGGCGTCACCGTCCGTCCATGCGATGGCGGTCCGCCCGCGGCTGTGGTGGACGCCGGGGTTCGCGGCGACGCGTGCCCTCCCGGCGCCCACCACGTCTTCGGGGTCTTCAACGGACGCCCTGTCGTCCTTCTCTCGCCATCGCGCAGCAGCCCAACAGCCGTGCGAGGAGAAGACATGGCGACAAGTGTCAAGCCGGTGGCCGTCGAGGTGGCCAGGGACGAGCTGGAGCGGGTCCTGGCCGTGAGCCTGGATCCGGCGATCCTGGAGCGGGCGCTGACGCACCGCTCCTACGCCTACGAGAACGGCGGCCTGCCGACCAACGAGCGCCTGGAGTTCCTCGGCGACTCGGTGCTCGGCCTCGTGGTCACCGACACCCTCTACCGCAACCACCCCGACCTGCCCGAGGGCCAGCTGGCCAAGCTGCGGGCCGCGGTGGTCAACATGCGCGCCCTCGCCGACGTGGCCCGCAACCTGGGCCTGGGCCGTTTCCTGCGGCTCGGCCGGGGCGAGGAGGGCACCGGCGGGCGCGACAAGTCCTCGATCCTCGCCGACACCCTCGAGGCCCTCATCGGGTCGGTCTATGTCGACAAGGGCCTGGACGAGTCGTTCCGCGTCGTCCACCTGCTCTTCGACGGCCTCATCACCCGCTCCGCCTCGCTGGGCGCCGGGCTCGACTGGAAGACCTCCCTGCAGGAGCTCACCGCCTCCGAGTCGCTCGGCGTGCCGGAGTACCACGTCGAGGAGAGCGGCCCCGACCACGCCAAGTCCTTCACCGCGGTCGTCCGCCTGGGCGGCGAGGCCTACGGCTCGGGCTCCGGCCGGTCGAAGAAGGAGGCCGAGCAGCAGGCCGCCGAGGCCGCGTGGAACCGCATCAGGGCCGGTCAGGAAGAGCGCGAAGCGAGCTGACACTCCCCGAAGGAGGGGCGGATGCCCGAACTGCCCGAGGTCGAGGTCGTACGGCGCGGCCTGCAGCGCTGGGTGGCCGGGCGGACCGTCGCCCGCGCCGAGGTGCTCCACCCCCGGGCGATCCGGCGCCACCTGCCCGGCGCCGGGGAGTTCGCGGCCCGGCTGGAGGGCCGCACGATCGGCTCCGCCGAGCGCCGGGGGAAGTACCTCTGGCTCCCGCTGGACGGCGGGGACGCGGTCCTGGCGCATCTGGGGATGAGCGGCCAGCTGCTGGTGGCCGAGCCCGGCTCGGCGCCGGAGAGGCACCTGAGGATCCGGCTGAGCTTCACCGACGGGGGCCCCGAACTGCGCTTCGTCGACCAGCGGACCTTCGGGCACGTGCTGGTCGCCCCGATGACCGTACGGCTCCCGCGGCGGGTTCCCGAGCCCATCGCGCACATCGCGGCCGACCCCTTCGAGCCGGCGTTCGACGACGAGCGGTTCGTGATCGATCTGCGGCGCAGGCGGACGGAGGTCAAACGGGCGCTCCTGGACCAGTCGCTGATCAGCGGGGTCGGCAACATCTACGCCGACGAGGCCCTCTGGCGGGCCCGGCTGCACGGCGCCCGGCCCACGGCCGCCCTGACCCGGCCGAAGATCGCCGAGCTGCTGGCCGCCGCCCGCGAGGTGATGACCGAGGCGCTGTCGGAGGGCGGCACATCTTTCGACAGTCTCTACGTGAATGTCAATGGCGAGAGCGGCTACTTCGACCGGTCACTCGCCGTGTACGGCAGGCGTGACCAGCCCTGCCGGAGGTGCGGCGCGCCGATCGTCCGCGAATCGTTCATGAACCGCTCCTCCTACAGCTGCCCCCGCTGCCAGCCCCGCCCCCGAACGCCGCGAAAGGCATGACCATGACAGATGTCCGGCTGACCGCCTGGGTCAGGGGCCGGGTCCAGGGAGTGGGTTTCCGCTGGTGGACGCGGGCGCGAGCGCTGGAGCTCGGGCTGGCCGGCTGGGCGCGGAACACCGCCGACGGCCGGGTCGAGGTCGTGGCCGAGGGCCCGCAGGAGGCGGGCGACCGGCTCCTGGAGCTGCTCCGCGGTTGCCGGACCCCGGGAAAAGTTGATGGAGTTGTGGAGCGCTGGAGCGAAGCCAAGGGTGATTTGGTGGGTTTTGTGGAACGCTAGGCCTTCCGCTAAACCACCCCATAAGGTATATTTAGCTGTCGAGAGTGCCCACGGGTGCATCCATGCGGAGTGTTCAACTTGACCGTCTCCCTCACCGGTGCGACTCTTGATAGGAACCACGCGCACCCCTCCCGCGGCAAAGAAGTGCGCGAACCAGTCTGGTCACTCAGCGTGGAGGACCCTTAACCATGGCGAAGGCTCTACTCGGCCACGTCGGCGGTCCCGACCCTCGGATGGTCTCGGAAATGCGCCGTCTCCAGCAGCGTATCCGCGATCTCGAGGCAGAGCTCACCCGGCTCCAGGCCCAGAACGACGAGCTCACGGCGAACAGCGGTGAGGAGGCGTTCACCCGCCTGCAGGATCGCGAGCCGGCTCTCACCTAGGAGCCTGTTCCTTCCCGGCCCCTCGCCCACCGCGCGGCGCGGGGCCCTGTGGGAAACGGGGGAACAGGCCTCGGAGACCGGGGCGTAGGCAAACTGTCCAGGGACGCCTCAACGGGGCGTCCCTTGTCATTTCCCGGCCCGTCAGGTCTCCACGTGGCGGGCCAGGAAGGCCAGCTGGTCGGGGAGGACCCGGCGGCGGTAGGCCGCGTCGTGGCATCCCCGGGATATCCCTCCCTCGGCCGTGGCCCCCAGCGCCTTCAGGCCCTTCAGCATCGTCTCCGTCTGCGGAGCCCACTCGTCGCGCTCGCCGCAGCCCAGCCAGAGCGGGATCTCCACCAGTTCGCGGAGCGGGGCCTGCGCGGCGGTGACGGCCGGGGACGCCGCCGCGACCGCGGCGACCTTCCCCCGGCCCAGCTCGGCGGCGAGCCTGAGCGCTCCCGCGCCCCCCATCGACCAGCCCAGCAGCCCGATCCGCCCGGTGTCCAGGCCCGCGCCGTACAGGTAGGGCAGGAGCGCGCCGGAGACGTCCACGGAGGGCCAGTCGTCGACCGAGGCGACCGCGAAGCGCGCGCGGCTCGCGGCCAGGTAGCGGTCGACCGCGTACACGTCGAACGGGGTCAGCGCGTGGCCGTCGGCGCCGTGCAGCATGACCACCACCGGGAGCCTGCCCCGGGCGCCCGGCGGGAGCCCGATCACCACCCGGCGGCCCTCCATCGTGGCGCGCTGCCGGCCGCCCGGAGCCGTCTCGGGCGGGTCGGGCATCGTGCCGCACCTGATCTGCCCGTAGGCGTTGCGCACGCCGTCCGGTCCGAGCAGCAGGGCGCCGCCGCCGAGCCCCGCCAGGGTGAGCCCGCCGGCCAGCAGAAAACTTCTCCGCTTAAGGTGACTTTTCCCACTTCGGAAGGGTTGTGGAGCTTCCCCCTCGCCGCGTTCCACTTCCATGCAGGGCACCCTAGGCCGTGCACGGGCGGGCGCGGGCGAAGAACGGTAGTCTTCCCCGCAAGGACGCGCCGGTAATCCGGCACGGGCCCCGGCGCCACCCCCCGAGCCGCCCGCGCACCGCGCCGCCACGAGGCCGGGGGAAGCCGCCGTTCCGGCCCCGGAGTGACGGTCCGACGGCTGCCAGGGGACGAAGGGGTTTCGCGTGTATTTGAAGACCCTCACCCTGCGGGGCTTCAAGTCCTTCGCCTCGGCGACCACCCTGCGCTTCGAGCCGGGCATCACCGCGGTGGTCGGCCCCAACGGCTCCGGCAAGTCCAACGTGGTCGACGCCCTGGCCTGGGTCATGGGCGAGCACAGCGCCAAGTCCCTGCGCGGCGGCAAGATGGAGGACGTCATCTTCGCCGGCACGTCCTCGCGCGCCCCGCTGGGCAGGGCCGAGGTCACGCTCACCATCGACAACTCCGACGGCGCGCTCCCGATCGACTACACCGAGGTCACGATCAGCCGCCTGATGTTCCGGGCCGGCCAGAGCGAGTACGCCATCAACGGCGACACCTGCCGCCTGCTCGACATCCAGGAGCTGCTCTCCGACTCCGGGATCGGCCGCGAGATGCACGTCATCGTCGGCCAGGGCCAGCTCGACCAGGTGCTGCACGCCGGTCCCGAGGACCGCAGGGCGTTCATCGAGGAGGCCGCGGGCGTCCTGAAGCACCGCAAGCGCAAGGAGAAGGCGCTGCGGAAGCTGGACGCCATGCAGGCCAACCTCACGCGGGTGCAGGACCTCGCCACCGAGCTGCGCCGCCAGCTCAAGCCCCTGGGCCGGCAGGCCGAGATCGCCCGCAGGGCCGCCGTCATCCAGGCCGACCTGCGCGACGCCCGGCTCCGCCTGCTCGCCGACGACGTGCTCACCCTGCGGACCGCCCTGGAGCGCGAGGCCGCCGACGAGGCCGCCGTCCTGGCCCGGCGCCGGGCGGTGGAGGCGGAGCTGGAGCAGGGCCAGCGCGGTGAGAGCGAGCTGGAGGCCGCCGAGGCCGAGGCCCAGCCGCGCCTGGCCGCCGCCCAGGAGGCCTACTTCAGGCTCTCCTCGATCCGCGAGCGCCTGCGCGGCCTGGCCGGCCTGGCCGCCGAGCGGCACCGGCACGCCGCCGACACGGCCGTGGAGCGGCGCGGACGCGACCCGGAGGACTACGAGCGCGAGGCCGAGGAGATCCGGGAGCAGGAACGCGTCCTGGAGGAGCTGCTGGACGGCGAGCGCGAGTCGCTCGCCCGCGCGGTGGCCCGCCGGGCCGAGGCCGAGGGGGCGCTCGCGGCGGAGGAGCGGCGGCTGACCGCCGAGACCAGGGCCGCCGCCGACCGGCGCGAGGGGCTCGCCCGGCTCCGGGGCCAGGTCGGCGCGGTGCGCAGCCGGGCGGAGGCCGCCGAGGAGGAGATCGGCCGGCTGGCCGGTGCGCTGGCCGAGGCCGGGCACCGGGCCGAGCTGGCCGAGGCCGAGCACGCCGGCCAGGAGCAGGCCGACCCGGCCGCGGACCCCGCCCTCGCCGAGGAGCTGGAGATCGCGCTGGAGGCCGTGGCGACGGCCGGGCAGACCGTCGAGGACGCCAAGGCGGTGGTGGAGCAGGCCAAGGCGGCCGTCGCCGGTCCGGACGCCGCGCTGGGCGCGGCCCGGGCCGCCCTCGCCTCCGCCCGCACGGCGGACCAGGAGGCGCAGCGCCAGGTCGCCGCGCTGGAGGCCAGGTTCGAGGCGCTGGAGCTGGGGCTGTCCAGGGGCGCGGACGGCGGCGCGGCACTGCTCGCCGCGGACGGCGGGGACGGCGGACGCCCCGTCGGCGGCGTGCTCGGCCCGCTCGCGGCGATGCTCTCGGTACGGCCCGGCGCCGAGACCGCCGTCGCCGCCGCGCTCGGCGCCGCCGCCGGGGCCGTCGCGGTGGGGTCGCTGCGCGACGCCGCGGACGCCGTGGAGTTCCTGCGGGCCGGCGAGCGGGGCCGCGCGGACCTCGTCATCGCCTCCGACGCCTCCGGCGCCCCGCCCGGGCCGGTGCCGGTGGCCGGCGCCGAATGGGCGATCGACCTGGTCGCCGTCCCGGCCGAGCTGCGGGCGGCCGTCGCCCACCTGCTCGCGGGCGTGCTGGTCGTCGACGACCTCCGGACCGCGGAGAAAGCGGTGGAGCAGCGGCCGGAACTGCGGGCCGTCACCCGCTCCGGCGACCTCCTGGGCGCCCACGCCGCCGCCGGCGGAGGAGACGCGGGCGCCGCAGGGGCCGCCGCCCTGCAGATGCGGGCCGCGCTCGACCAGGCCGCCGCCGACCTGGCCGAGGCCCGCGCCGCCGCCGAGCGCACCGCCGGGGCGCTGGAGGAGGCGGCCGAGGCCGAGGGCGGGGCGCAGCTCGCCGTGGAGGCCGCCCGGGCCCGGGTCGGCGAGGCCCAGACCGGCGTGCAGACCGCCCAGGCGGGGGTCAGCGCCGCGCGGGCCGCGCTGGACGCGGTCCGTGCCAGGCAGCGCGAGGCCGACCAGCGCTCCGCCGCCGCGGCCCGCAGGCTCGCCCAGCTCGGCGCGGCCGCCACGGCCGCCCGCGCCGAGTGCGAGCGGCTGGCCGCGGGCGTGCGGGCGGCCGAGGAGGCCCGCGGGCGGAGCCTGGGCGAGCTGGCGGAGCTGCAGGAGCGGCTCGCCGCCGCCGAGCGTGCCGGAGAGCTGGAGGCCGAGCCGACCACCGAGATCCGCGACGAGCTCGCCGAGGTCTGCGCGGCGGCCCGGCAGGACGAGATGGAGGCCCGCCTGGCGGTGCGGACGGCCGAGGAGCGGGTCCGGGGCATCGCGGGCCGGGCCGACGGGCTGCTGCGGGCGGCCGCCAGGGAGCGCGAGGAGCGCGCCAGGGCGGCCGAGCTGCGCGAGCGCCGCCGCCGCCAGGCGCGGGTCGCCCAGGCGGTCGCGCGGGGCGCCGAGCACGTCCTGCGCGCGCTGGAGGGCTCGCTGGCGGCGGCCGCCGCCGAGCGCGACGAGGCCGAGCAGGCGCGCGGGCAGATCGACGCCGCGCTCCGGTCCGTCCGCGTCCGGGTGCGTGAGCTCTCCGGCGAGCTGGACAAGCTGGTCAACCGGGCGCACGGCAGCGAGATGGCCCGGACCGAGCAGCGGCTCCGCCTGGAGCAGCTGCAGATCCGCGCCGTCGAGGAGTACGGCGTCGAGCCCGAGACCCTGATCGCCGAGTACGGCCCGGCAGAACCGGTGCCCTCGGCCGACGGGGAGCCGGTGCCGTACGTCCGGGAGGAGCAGGAGAAGCGCGCCCGGGCGGCCGACCGGCAGATGGCCCAGCTCGGCAAGGTCAACCCGCTCGCGCTGGAGGAGTTCGCGGCGCTGGAGGAGCGGCACGCCTTCCTCACCTCCCAGCTGGAGGACCTCAAGAAGACCCGCCGCGACCTGCTGCTGGTGGTCAAGGAGGTGGACGAGAGGGTCGAGCAGGTGTTCACCGCGGCCTACGAGGACGTCGCCCGGGAGTTCGAGACGATCTTCACGCGGGTGTTCCCCGGCGGCGAGGGCAGACTGGTGCTCACCGACCCCGAGAACATGCTGACCACCGGCGTCGAGGTCGAGGCCCGGCCACCGGGCAAGAAGGTCAAGCGCCTGTCGCTGCTGTCGGGCGGCGAGCGCTCGCTGACCGCGGTGGCGTTCCTGGTGGCCATCTTCAAGGCCAGGCCCTCGCCGTTCTACGTGATGGACGAGGTCGAGGCGGCCCTGGACGACACCAACACCCAGCGGCTGCTGACCCTCTTCGAGGAGCTCCGGCAGACCTCGCAGATCATCATCATCACCCACCAGAAGCGGACGATGGAGATCGCCGACGCGCTGTACGGGGTGTCGATGCGGGGCGACGGCGTCACCCAGGTCATCAGCCAGCGGCTGAGAGAACACGACGGCTGACCGGCAGAAGGTCGGACTATGACCGTCGGTCTGGGAAACTAGGCGGTTGTGGAGAGCTATCTCGGCCTGATCCTGATCATCGTCGTCGCCGTCCTGCTGACGGCGGGCGGCATGTTCCTGCTGTTCCGCCAGGGGAGGAAGGCGGCCCCGCCGCCGGTGAGGCCGCCCGAGGTCCGGCCGGTCCCCGAGGAGGAGCGCGCGGCGCCGCCCAGCGGAGCCACCCGCGAGGACGAGGCGGTGACGACCACCGTCCCGCCCCCGACCCGGCCGGTCGAGGTCCCGGTCGCCCCGGAGATCGAGGTCCCGCCGCCGTCCGCGGGCCGGATGGTGCGGCTCCGCGCCCGGCTGGCCCGCTCGCAGACCACGCTCGGCAAGGGCCTGCTGGAGCTGCTCTCCCGCGACCGCCTCGACGACGACGTCTGGGACGAGATCGAGGAGACCCTGATCGGCGCCGACGTCGGCGTCGCCCCGACCCAGGCCATGGTCGAGGAGCTGCGCACGCGCGTGAAGGTGCTGGGCAGCCGGACCCCCGAACAGGTCCGCGGCCTGCTCAAGGAGCAGCTGCTCACCCAGATCGGCGCGGACACCGACCGCACCCTGCACGTCGCCAAGCACGGCGAGCGCCCGGCCGTGGTCCTCGTGGTCGGCGTCAACGGCACCGGCAAGACCACCACCACCGGCAAGCTGGCCCGCTCGCTGATCGGCGACGGCAACCGGGTCGTGCTGGGCGCGGCCGACACCTTCCGCGCCGCCGCCGCCGACCAGCTCCAGACCTGGGGCGACCGGGTCGGCGCCGAGGTCGTGCGCGGCCCGGAGGGCGGCGACCCCGCCTCCGTCGCCTTCGACGCCGTGGCCAGGGGCATCGACGACAAGGCCGGCGTCGTGATCGTCGACACCGCGGGCCGCCTGCACACCAAGACGGGCCTGATGGACGAGCTCGGCAAGGTCAAGCGCGTCATCGAGAAGAAGGCCACGGTCGACGAGGTCCTGCTCGTCCTGGACGCCACCACCGGCCAGAACGGCATGCGCCAGGCCCAGGTCTTCGCCGAGGTCGTCAACATCACGGGCATCGCGCTGACCAAGCTCGACGGCACGGCCAAGGGCGGCATCGTCATCTCCGTCCAGCGCGAGCTGGGCGTCCCGGTCAAGCTCGTCGGCCTCGGCGAGGGGCCCGACGACCTGGCGCCCTTCGACCCCGAGGTCTTCGTCGACGCCCTGCTCGGCGACTGACCCCCGCACGTGCGAAGGCCCCTCCGAGCCGGAGGGGCCTTCCTGTTCCACGGCCGCCGCTCCGTGCCGCCGTTCCGTGGCCGTTGTTCCGTGGCCGCGGTTCCACGGCTGCGGTTCCGCCGCCGGCGGGCCCTACGAGTGGCGGGTGCCGATGGGGACGACCAGCGGGGTGCCGGCCACCGGATCCTCGATGACCTTGGCGTCGAGGTCGAAGACCTCCGCGAGGAGCGACTCGGTGAGGACCTCGGCCGGGGGTCCCGCGGCGATCACCCTGCCGTCGCGCATGGCCACCAGGCGGTCGGCGTAGCGGGCGGCGAGGTTCAGGTCGTGCAGGACCATGACCACGGTGCGGCCGAGCTCGCCGTGGAGCCTGCGGACCAGCTCCAGCACCTCCACCTGGTGGGCCAGGTCGAGGAAGGTCGTCGGCTCGTCGAGCAGCAGCAGGTCGGTGCCCTGCGCCAGCGCCATCGAGATCCACGCGCGCTGGCGCTGGCCGCCGGAGAGCTCGTCCAGCGGGCGCTCGCCCAGGTCGTGCAGACCGGTCATGGCCAGCGCCTCGCCGACCGCGGACTCGTCGTCGGACGACCACTGCCGGTACCACGTCTGGTGCGGGTGCCGCCCCCGGGCCACCAGGTCGGCCACGGTCAGCCCCTCCGGGGCCGTCGGCGCCTGCGGGAGCACGCCCAGGACCTTGGCGACCTCCTTGGTGGGCATCTTGTCGATGCGCTTGCCGTCCAGCAGCACCTCGCCGCCCGACGGCCTGAGCAGCCGCCCCAGCGCGCGCAGGAGCGTGGACTTGCCGCACCCGTTCGGACCGATGATCGTGGTCACGGTCCCGGCCTCGATCCCGAGGTCGAGTCCGTCGACGATGACGCGATCACCGTAGCCGAGCCTGACATCGACGGCCTGCAACCTCATGAACGAGCCTCCTTGCGCGCGCGGACGAGAAGATAGATCAGATAAGGGGCGCCGAGGACCGCGGTGACCACGCCCACGGGCAGCTCGACGGGGCTGAAGACGGTGCGCGCGAGCAGGTCGGCGGCGGCGGTCAGGACGGCGCCGGTCAGCGCGGAGACCACCAGCGGCGGCTGGGCCGCCCCGGTCAGGCGCAGCGCGATCTGCGGCGCGGCCAGGGCGACGAAGGAGATCGGGCCGGCCGAGGCGGTGGCGACCGCGGCGAGCAGCACGGCGGCGAGGATCATCAGGCCGCGGGCCAGGTTCGTCCGCACGCCCAGGCCGGTCACGGTGTCGTCGCCGAAGCGCAGCGCGCCGAGCGAGCGGGTGCCGAGCAGGGCGAGCGGGACGAGTACGGCCAGTGCCAGCGCGGTTGGGTACACGTGCTCCCAGCCCCGGCCGTTGAGCGAGCCGCTGATCCAGACCATGGCCCGGCTGCTGTCGTTGACGTCGCCGAGGGTCAGCAGCCAGTACTTCACGTTGGTGAACACGGCCGTGACGCCGATGCCGACCAGGACCAGGCGGTAGCCGTCCAGCCCTCTGCGCCAGGCCAGGAGGTAGACGGTCAGCGCCCCGGCCAGGCCGCCGACCAGGGCCAGCAGCGGGATGCCGACCTCGGCCAGGGCGCCGCTGGGGCCGCCGGCGGTGCTCCCGGCGGCCACGATGGCCGCGACCACCGCCACGCTGGCGCCGGTGGTGACGCCGAGGATGTCGGGGCTGGCCAGCGGGTTGCGGGCGATGGCCTGGGTGATCGCGCCGGCCAGCGCGAGCGCCGCGCCGACCAGGGCGCCGGTCAGCGCGCGGGGCAGGCGCAGCTCCATCACCACGAAGTGCTCCGGCCCGTCGCCGGTGATCGCCCGGAAGACCTCGGGCACCGTCAGAGGGATGTCGCCGATACGCATGGTCAGGGCCATCAGCAGTGTCACGGCGGCCAGCAGCACCAGGGCGACGGCGGCAGGGCGCAGCCGGATCAGCCAGGAGACGGGGCCGACGCGGAGCGGCCGCTCGTGCGGGGGTCGTACGGGGGCGGCGGTGGCCGTGGGAGGGACCGCGCGGCCGGGGCGGGGGAGCGGGGGAGTCACAGGCGGACCGGCTTCCTGCGGCGGACCAGGGCGACGAAGAAGGGCGCGCCCGCCAGTGCGAGCACGACGCCCACCTCCAGCTCGCCGGGCCGGGCGACGACGCGGCCGGCCACGTCGGCCAGGAGCAGGGCGCAGGCGCCCATCAGCCCGGAGTACGGCAGCAGCCAGCGGTGGTCGGGGCCGGAGAGCGGGCGGGCCAGGTGGGGGACCATCAGGCCGAGGAAGGAGAGCGCGCCGCAGGCCGCCACCGAGGCGCCGCTGAGCAGCGTGACCGCGGCGACGCCGACGGTCCGGGTCAGGGTGACGTTCTGGCCGAGGGCGCGGGCGACGTCCTCGCCGAGCGAGAGCGCGTTCAGGGCGGGGGCGTTGACCAGCGCCAGGACCAGGCCGGCGGCGATGAACGGGAGCACCTGCCAGGCGGTGTCGGCGCCCCGGGCGGCGATGGAGCCCGCCTGCCAGAACCGGAAGACGTCCATGGCCTGCTCGTCCATGAGGACCAGGGCCGAGGTGAGGGCGTACAGGAAGGAGCTGACCGCGGTGCCCGCGAGGGCGAGGGCGACCGGGGTGGGCCCGCCGCGTCCGCCGACCATGCCGAGCGCGAAGACGCCCACGCTGGCGGTCAGCGCCCCGGCGAGGCCGAACCAGATGTAGGCGTGGAGGCCGGTGACGCCGAAGGCGATGATGCTCAGCACCATCGCGAACGCCGCGCCCTGCGTGACGCCGAGCAGGCCGGGGTCGGCCAGCGGGTTGCGGGTGTGGCCCTGCATGAGCGCGCCCGCCACGCCGAGCGCGATCCCGGCCATCACCCCGATCGCGGTCCTGGGCACGCGCAGCGACCGGACGATGATGTCGTTCTCGGTCCCGGAGGGGGAGGCCAGCCCGTGCCAGACGTCGGCGAGGGGGACCGGCTTGGCGCCGATCGCGATGCTCAGCACGGCCGCCACGGCGAGGATCCCGAAGAGCGCGGCGAGGACCAGCAGCCGGCGTCCGCGGACCGTCCGCGTGCCGCCGGGTGACGGTGGCCGCGCCACGGCCGTCGTTGTGCTCACTGCGTGCCTCTCATTTGCCGGAACGCATCCAGTATGTCAGGTTAGGTATGGCTAATCTAAATGAGGTTAGGCTTACCTTTGTGAAAGGACTCCACATGAGAGCGTTGCGTGCCCTGGCCGCAGGAGTGGCGGGAGCCGTACTGTCTCTCGGCCTCGCGGCCTGCGGATCGAGCACCCCCGGCACCACGGCCGCCACCGGCGGCGCGTCCCCGGCGGCGAGCGACGCGGGCGGCGGTGCGACGGGATACCCGCGCACGGTCAAGCACGCCATGGGCGAGACGCAGATCCCCGCCCAGCCGAAGCGGGTCGTCGCGCTCGACCAGAGCTTCGTCGACGCGGTGCTCACGCTGGACACCGAGGTCGTCGGCTACACCGTCTACCGGGGGATCGACGAGAAGCTTCCCGAGTACCTGGCCCCGGTCATGGACCAGGCTCAGAACATCAAGGTGGTCGGCACCCTGGAGGCGCCGAGCCTGGAGCAGATCATCGCTCTCAAGCCCGACCTGATCGTCTCGGCCAAGGTCCGCCACGAGGCGCTGTACGACAAGCTCGCCCAGATCGCGCCGACCGTGTTCAGCGAGACCACCGGCGCCATCTGGAAGGAGAACCTCCGCCTCATGGGCCAGGCCCTGGGCAAGGAGGCGCTCGCCGACGAGAGGATCAAGGCCTACGAGGACCGCGCCGCCAAGGTCGGCGAGTCCATCAAGGCCAAGCAGGGCGAGATGCCCACGGTCTCCGTCGTGCGCTTCACCAGCGAGCCGACCGTCCGCCTGTACGTGGAGAACTCCTACTCCGGCCTGGTGCTCAAGGACGTCGGCTTCCCCCGCCCCGAGGGGCAGCCGAGCACCACTGAGACGATCATGGTGCCGATCAGCGAGGAGAACATCCCGCAGCTCGACGCCGAGCACGTCTTCGTGGTGTCCTACCCCGACCCGGAGATCGAGGCCGTCCAGAAGCGCTTCCAGTCCAACCCGCTCTGGAGCAAGCTCAAGGGCGAGCAGCACGTGGTCGACGACGTCACCTGGATGAGCGCCGTCGGCATCCAGGGCGCGCACGTCATGCTCGACGACCTGGCGAAGATCTTCGAGGTCGACCCGGCGAAGGCCTCCTGAGCCCCGGCCCCTCCGGGCCGCGCCCACGCGCAAGCCCCGCGCCCGCATCAGGGGGCGCGGGGCTTGCGCGTGGGCGGACAGGCGTGCCCGGACAGGCGCGGGACGGGGGCGGGTCCGGGGCCGGCCGCGGTCTCAGGGCTGCGCGAGGAAGGCGCGGAACTCCGCCAGGTGGGGGGCGATGTCCAGGCCGCGCTCGGCGAGCCAGGCGTCGTCGCCGTAGGTGCAGCGGTAGCGCTCGCCGCCGTCGCAGATCAGGGTCACCACGCTGCCCCGCTCGCCCGCCGCGCGCATCTCGCCGATGAGCTGTACGGCCGCCGCCACGTTGGTGCCGGTGGAGCCGCCGACGTCGCGGCCGGTGACCTCGCGGACCCAGCGCATCGCCGCGATGGACCGGGCGTCGGGGACCTGGACCATGCGGTCGATCACGGTGGGCAGGAAGGACGGCTCGACGCGGGGGCGGCCGATGCCCTCGATCCGGGAGCCGGGGGCGGTGACGTCCGTGTCGCCGGAGCACCACGAGGGATAGAAGGCCGAGCCCTCCGGGTCCACCACGGCCAGGCGGGTGAGGTGGCGGCGGTAGCGGATGTAGCGGCCGATCGTGGAGGAGGTGCCGCCGGTCCCGGCTCCGACCACGATCCAGGCGGGCTCGGGGCAGGGCTCCATCGCCATCTGGCTGAAGATGCTCTCGGCGATGTTGTTGTTGCCGCGCCAGTCGGTGGCCCGCTCCGCGTAGGTGAACTGGTCCATGAAGTGCCCGCCGGTCTCCTCGGCCAGCCGCCGCGACTCGGAGTAGATCGTGCCGGGATCGTCGACCAGGTGGCACTTGCCGCCGTAGAACTCGATCAGCGAGATCTTCTCGGGCGAGGTCGAGACGGGCATCACCGCGATGAACGGCAGGCCGAGCAGGCGGGCGAAGTAGGCCTCGCTCACCGCGGTCGAGCCGCTGGAGGCCTCCACCACCGTGGTCGAGGGGCCGATCCAGCCGTTCGCCAGGCCGTACAGGAAGAGGGAGCGTGCCAGGCGGTGCTTGAGTGAACCGGTGGGGTGGACGGACTCGTCTTTCAGATAGAGGTTTACTCCCCAGCGCGCGGGCAGCGGAAAGACGTGGAGATGAGTGTCGCAGCTACGGTTGGCGTCGGCCTCGACCCGGCGGATGGCCTCGGCCGTCCAGGAGCGGGTCGCGGGATCATGTCGGTCCACGTGGTGCATGCCATCAAAGGTATCCCTAGCTGGGCTTATGTGATGATAGCCACATCATGGGATGAATTGAGCAAGAGATGTTACCCTAATGAGACTCGACCGACTGTAGGGCGTGTCGCGTCCGCTCACGGAACGGTCACAGATGGGCCTTTTTCCCAGGCGGAACTCTTAACGACCCTCTTACGGGGCCGATGGGAGCATCGGCAAGGCTGCCGGGAAGGGTGCGTCGCACCCGGTCCGGACGGCATCGGGGGGAAGGCACCGAGGGGGATGACATGATCTCGATAAGCGAAGAGCAGCGCCAGGACTGGTTCGAGCGCGACGTCGTGCCGGTGACCGGTCAGCTCTACGCGTCCGCGATGCGTCTGACCCGGAACACGGCGGACGCGGAGGACCTGGTGCAGGAGACGGTCGCCAAGGCCTTCACCTCGTACCACCAGTTCCGTGAGGGCACCAACCTCAAGGCCTGGCTGCACCGCATCCTGACCAACAACTTCATCAACGAGTACCGCAAGAAGCAGCGCTCGCCCAAGCTCTCGGCCGCCGAGGACATCGAGGACTGGCAGCTCGCCGCCGCCGAGTCCCACACCTCGACCGGGCTCAAGTCCGCCGAGACCGAGGCGCTGGAGCAGCTGCCCGACAGCGTCGTGATGAACGCGCTGCGCTCGCTGCCCGAGGACTTCCGGGTGGCCGTCTACCTCGCCGACGTCGAGGGATTCGCCTACAAGGAGATCGCCGAGCGGATGGGCACCCCGATCGGCACGGTCATGTCCCGGCTGCACCGCGGCCGCCGCCAGCTCCGGAGCATGCTGGAGGACTACGCCCGCGAGGAGGGCGCGATCCGCCTGCCCGAGCAGCGCCGGGCCGCCTGAACCGCCGGGGCCGCGGACGGCGCCGCGGGCCGGGCGGTCAGCGCAGCGGCATGTAGAGGCGGATCCGCAGCAGTCCCGGCGTGGAGCGGATCTCCACCCGGTCGCAGAGCTGGCGGCTGATCCACAGGCCGTAGCCGCGCTGCGACTCCGGTTCCGGCGGGCGGTATCCCGCGAGCGGGTCGTCGAGCCCGCCGCCGGGGTCGGCGACCTCGCACACGAATCCGTCCGCCTCCCGCCAGAGGGTCACCCGCCCGTGCCCGGCGCCGTGCTCCACGGTGTTGGCCGCGAGTTCCGAGACGCTCAGCACCAGCGAGGCGACCAGGTCGCGGTCCATCCCGGCCCGCCTCGCCCGTTCGCCGACGGTACGGCGGAGCCACGCCAGCCTCTCCCGGGTGAAACCGGCGACGGAGGCGGAGGCGGGCGGCTCGGCGAAGGGCGACTCGTCGCCGGGGAGCGCGAACCGCTCGGGCGGCACGTAGAGGCCGCCGGGCACGACGCCGTGGGCGTTCAGGTGCCGCGGGTGGGTGCGGAGGATGTCGGCGGGGGCCGTCGCCCGGTCGTAGAGGCACCAGACGGCGGCCGGGAGCCCGGCGAACGCGGTGTTGAGCACCGACTCGTAGCGGAGCCACTCAAGGGTCTGCCGGCCGGTCCAGCGGGACCAGCGCGGCTCACCGATGATCGTCGTCCGCTCCCGCCGCCGCACGTAGTCGTGGTAGGCCGCGAGCGTGCGCGCGGGGTGGGCGTACCACCGTTCGGAGGACCGGCGGTCGATCCGGCGGGCGTCCTCGCCCAGGGCGCCGCCCAGCAGGTCGAGTTTGCGCTCGCAGGTGACGACCAGGACCCGGCGCCCCTCGCGCAGCCCCTCGACCACCAGGTCGGGGACCAGCCGGAGGAAATCCTCATCGGAGCCGTACGCGACAGCGGTGTGCGCGAACGGCCCGGAGTCGACGGAGGCCCGCTCGGGCTGCACGGGCATGACCGTAACAAGCGCTTGGACTTAACACAACACGGTCATGCCGCGGCGATCAGCGCGACCGCGGCGAGGGTGCAGCCGATCCCCGCGGTCTGGACGGCGTTCAGCCGCTCTCCCAGCACGTACCGGGCCAGCAGCAGCGTGCTGGCCGGATAGAGCGAGGCCAGCACGCCGACCAGGGCGAGCATGCCGCGCTCCGTGGCGAGCAGGAAGAGCACGTTGGCGACCATGTCCAGCACCCCGGCCACGACGATGGTCCCCAGTGCGCCCGGGCCGGGGCGCAGCGTGCGGCGGGCGCCCAGCGCGAGCAGGGCGATGAGGGAGACCGAGGCCAGCCGCGCGCCGAACAGCGGCCACATGCCGCCGCCGTCGGGGACCTGGTCGAGCAGGATGAAGAACCCGCCGAAACCCGCGCCCGCGGCCAGCGCGCTCAGCACCGGGCCGCGGCCCCGCCCGGCCGACGCCGGCGACGAGTCCCTGCTGACCAGCACCACCGCGACCAGGGCGAGTGCGACGCCGCCCAGCGCGACCGGCTCAGGGCGCTCGCCGGCCGCCAGCCCGAACAGCACCGGCAGCCCCGCGGAGGTGGTCGCGGTGACCGGCGCCACCACCGACATCACGCCGGTGGCGAGCGCCCGGTAGAACAGCACCAGCGCGACGCCCCCGGACACCCCGGCCGCCATGCCCCACGCGAGGCCGCCGGCGGTGGGCGCGCCGGGCAGCACCGGCAGCAGCGCGGCCACCAGGACCAGCCCGGCCAGCTGGGAGAGCACCACCACCGCCATCACCCGGGACCGGCGCGTGGCCAGGCCGCCGAAGAAATCCGCCGTGCCGTACACCAGGGCGCACGCCGTCGCGAGCACAACCGCCGTCATCATTCACCTCGGTTCAGTGGATTGCACCGTTAGTACAACACATAGGGTGCACTCCAGTGCAAATCGAGTTCACTACACTGCACTCATGGATCCCGAGACGATCACCGCCGCGATCGCGAACAACGTGCGGGCCCAGCGGGCGCACCGGCAGATGACGCTCGACGAGCTCGCCGCGCGGTCGGGGGTGAGCCGGGGCATGCTGGTCCAGGTCGAGCAGGGGCGGACCAATCCCAGCATCAACACCCTCACCCGCATCGCCGACGCGCTCGGCGTGACGGTCGCCCGGATGGTGGAGGTCTCCGACACGCCGGTGGTCCGGGTCGTCAACGCCGCCGACGTGGTCACCTTCCCGCACGGCGAGGCGAGCTCGGCGCGGCTGCTGGTCGGCACCGAAGCCCCGGCGATCCTGGAGCTCTGGGACTGGCGGCTGGCCCCGGGCGAGCACCACGACGGCGACGCGCACCCGCCGGGCACCCGCGAGATGCTGACGGTCCTGGAGGGGGAGCTCACGCTCACGGTGTACGGCAGGAGCCATGTGATCGGCGCCGACGGGGCCGTCGTGTTCAGCGCCGACCGCCCGCACCGGTACGCCAACGGCGGGCGGGATCCGCTCAGGTTCGTGATGGTGGTCACCGAGCCCCGGGGAACGCCGGATCATTAGCGGACCGAGAGGCTAATTGCGGGCTTATATCCGATTCCGGGGGAAAGGGGTGATGTGGGTTTCGCGGGGGGCGCGGCCGAGGGCCGGCCGCAGGCGCCCCCGCCCTGCTTTCGGGGGGAAGCATGCGGATGTGGGCCGTACCGATGGCGATACTGCTCGGGGCAGGGGCGGCGGGCGGCGCCCCGGTCGACCCGCCGGCCGATCCCGCGGCCCGGGCCGGGAAGCCCGCCGCCCGGCCGCAGCGGCCCGAGCCCAGGTTCCCCGTGGCCCCCGCGCCGCGGAAGGTCGACTGCGTGAAGACCAGATGCGTGGCGCTGACCTTCGACGACGGGCCGGGCGATCACACCGGGGCGGTGCTCGACGCGCTCGCCGAGCACCGGGCCAGGGCGACCTTCTTCGTGGTCGGCGGGATGGTGGAGGAGAACGGCGGACGGGACCTGCGCCGGATGGTGGCGGAGGGGCACGAACTGGGCAACCACTCCTGGAGCCATGCGGACCTCACCGGTCTGTCCGCGACCGGCCTCAGGTCCGAGCTGGGCCGTACCCAGAAGATCGTGGAGCGGGAGACCGGCGTGCGGATGGCTCTCATGCGCCCGCCGTACGGCGCCACCGACCGGCGGGTCGCCGAGGAGAGCCGCCGCCAGGGGCTGGCCCAGATCCTGTGGAGCGTCGACACCCAGGACTGGCTCGTCCGCGACACCGGGGTCGTGCTCCGCCGGGCGGGGAAGGCGGTGCCCGGATCCGTCGTGCTCATGCACGACATCCACCGCACGACGGTCGAGGCGGTCCCCGAGCTGCTGAAGGACCTGGCGGACAGGAAGTACACGTTCGTGACGATGTCGGAGCTGTACGGCAGGGTGCCGGCCCCCGGCGGGCGCTACCCCCGCCGCTGAGGCCCGCGCGGGGGCCGGTGCGGGGCCCCGCGGCGAGGTGAAGGGGTGTGCCGGGAGCCGCGCCGCCCCCGGGGTCCGCGAACTGTCGGAGCCCGGTGGCACGATGGGCGCCATGAGCTTCAGCGGTTTCCCCGACGACGCCTTCGTGTTCTACGAGGGCCTGGAGGCGGACAACTCCAGAACCTACTGGACCCGTCACCGGCGGCTCTACGAGGACGCGGTGAAGGCCCCCATGGCAGCGCTGGGGGAGGAGCTGGAGGCCGAGTTCGGCCGCGCGCACCTGTTCCGGCCCAACCGCGACGTGCGGTTCGCCAAGGACAAGTCCCCCTACAAGACCCACCAGGGGGCCTACGTCGCCACCGGCGAGGCCATCGGCTACTACGTGCAGATCGACGCCGCCGGGCTCTACGCGGGAGCGGGGCTCTACGCCGCCCAGGGCGGGCAGCTCGCCCGCTACCGCGAGGCGGTCGACGAGGAGATCAGCGGGGTCCCGCTGGAGAAGATCATGGACGAGGTCCGCGCGGCGGGCTACACGGTCGAGGGCGACCGGCTCAAGACCCGCCCGCGCGGTGTCCCGGAAGACCACCCCCGGCTCGACCTGCTCCGCCACCGCTCCCTGCACGCGGGCCGCCGCTTCGACCCCGAGCCGTGGGTGCACACCCCGGAGGTCGCCGCGCGCGTCCGCGTGATCTGGCGCGACCTGGCCCCGCTCGTGGAGTGGCTCACCGCCCACCTCCCGGCGGACTAGCGCCGCTCACGCGGCCGCGGCGCACCCGGTTCCCGGCGGGGGCCGCGGGACGGGCGGTCAGCTCGCGGCGATCACCCCGCAGGCGATGCGGCCGCCGGAGTCGCCGGTCTTCAGCGTCTGCTCGTCGGGACCGGTCGTCATCGTCGTCGGGGCGTCGGGGTCGGTGGTGTCCGACGGGCGGCTGTAGCGGCCGGGGATGTTGGCCTTGTTGTCCGCGGCGGCGTGCACGATGACGGCGCTGCCGTCGGCGTCGAGGAGCTGCTTGATCTGGAAGCGGTCGGTGACGACGGTGGCGCTGCCGGTGCCGTTCTTGCCGACCAGGAGGTCGGGCAGGTCGCCGGAGTGGCCGGGGTGGGACTCCGGGCCGAGGTTGAAGTGCTCGCCCGCGCTGAAGAACGGGCTGCCGGTGGCGGGGTCGGTGGAGGCGGGGTCGCAGACGCCCTTGGAGTGGATGTGGAAGCCGTGGTATCCGGCGGGCAGTCCGCTGACGGTGACCTTGAGCTGGGGCTTGCCGTCCTGGTCCTCCACGAGGTCGAGGGTGCCGACGGCCTTGCCGTTCACGTCCCTGATCTCGGCGCGCGCCGGTCCGCTGCCCGCGGGCGACCTGTCCGCAGGGGTGGGCGGGACCGGGCCGGGGGCGGGCATGATGTCGTCGGGTCCCGGCGGCGTCTCCTGGATGGGGCCGAGCGGATCGGACGTCCCCTCGGTGGGAGCGTCGGGCGGTTGCGGTGTCGCTCCGGCCGACATGCCCGCGCCGGCGGCGATCACTCCCGCCCCCAGCGTGGCGGCCAGGGCCAGCTGTGTCCTGCGAAGCATGGAAGATTCCCCCGTAGGTCGTGGCCGTGCTCCGCTCCCGTGCGGAGAGGCCCGGACCCTTCCCATACCTCACCAGAAAAGCGGCAACCTCCTATATAGAACAAAACGGTACATATCCCCATAAGGAAATCGTCGCCGTGACGGCAGAGGCGCCGGGCCCCGCCGCGGAGGCGGGACCCGGCGCCTCTTCGCGCCGCTCCGGGGCGCCGGTCTCCCGGCGGCCCCGGCGTGTCAGCTGCCGCGCTTGGCGCGGGCGGCCGTGCGGCCGCGGGTGGCGGCGTCGAGGACGACCTTGCGGATGCGCACGGACTCCGGAGTGATCTCCACGCACTCGTCCTCGCGGATGAACTCCAGGGCCTGCTCCAGGGAGAGCTGGCGCGGCGGGATGACCTTCTCGGTCTCGTCCGCCGTGGAGGAGCGCATGTTGGTGAGCTTCTTCTCCTTGGTGATGTTCACGTCCATGTCGTCGGAGCGCGAGTTCTCGCCGATGATCATGCCCTCGTAGACCTCGGTGCCCGGCGAGACGAACAGCACGCCGCGCTCCTGGAGGTTCAGCATGGCGAAGGCGGTCACCGGACCGGAGCGGTCGGCGACGAGGGAGCCGTTGTTGCGGGTGCGCAGCTCGCCGAACCACGGCTCGTAGGCCTCGAAGACGTGGTGGACCAGGCCGGTGCCGCGGGTCTCGGTGAGGAACTCGGTCCGGAAGCCGATCAGGCCGCGGGCCGGGACCACGA
Organism: Thiemannella venezuelensis; assembly: GCF_014203605.1. GTDB lineage: Bacteria > Actinomycetota > Actinomycetes > Streptosporangiales > Streptosporangiaceae > Planomonospora_A > Planomonospora_A venezuelensis. The sequence goes on from NZ_JACHJJ010000006.1 coordinate 170,089, forward strand.
ACTCCATCCGGATCCAGCCGGTGCCGTGGTTGGTCATGTGCTCCATGCGGCCCTTGCGGACGGCGAGCAGCTGGGTGACGGCCCCGAGGTACTCCTCCGGGCAGTCGACGGTCAGCCGCTCGACCGGCTCGTGCAGCTTGCCGTCGATCGTCTTGGTGACGACCTGCGGCTTGCCGACGGTCAGCTCGTAGCCCTCGCGGCGCATCTGCTCGACCAGGATGGCCAGCGCCAGCTCGCCGCGGCCCTGGACCTCCCAGGCGTCCGGTCGCTCGGTCGGGAGCACGCGCAGCGAGACGTTGCCGACGAGCTCCTTGTCGAGGCGGTCCTTGACCATGCGGGCGGTGACCTTGGCGCCCTTGACCTTGCCGACCAGCGGGGAGGTGTTGGTGCCGATGACCATCGAGATGGCGGGCTCGTCCACGGTGATCAGCGGGAGCGGGCGCGGGTCCTCGGGGTCGGCCAGCGTCTCACCGATCATGATCTCCGGGATGCCGGCGATCGCGATGATGTCGCCGGGGCCGGCCTGCTCGGCGGGCTTGCGCTCCAGCGCCTCGGTCATCAGCAGCTCGCTGATCTTGACGCGCTCGATGGTGCCGTCGGTCTTGCACCAGGCGACCTGCTGGCCCTTCTTGATGGTGCCCTGGTGGACGCGGAGCAGGGCGATCCGGCCCAGGTAGGACGAGGAGTCCAGGTTGGTGACGTGGGCCTGCAGCGGCGCGGACGGGTCGTAGGTCGGGGCCGGGATCGTCTCGTTGATGACCTGGAAGAGCGGCTCCAGGTCATCGGAGTCGGGCATGCCGCCGTCCTCGGGGCGGTTCAGCGAGGCGCGCCCGGCCTTGGCCGAGGCGTAGACGATCGGGAAGTCGATCTGGTCCTCGGTGGCGTCCAGGTCCATGAAGAGCTCGTAGACCTCGTCCACGACCTCCTTGATGCGGGCGTCGGGGCGGTCGACCTTGTTGATGCAGAGGATGACCGGCATCTTGGCGGCGAACGCCTTGCGCAGCACGAACCGGGTCTGCGGCAGCGGGCCCTCGGAGGCGTCCACCAGGAGCACGACGCCGTCCACCATCGACAGGCCGCGCTCGACCTCGCCGCCGAAGTCGGCGTGGCCGGGGGTGTCGATGATGTTGAGGGTCATGTCGCCGTGCTTGACGGCGGTGTTCTTCGCGAGAATGGTGATGCCCTTCTCGCGCTCGAGGTCGTTGGAGTCCATGACGCGGTCGTCGACGTCCTGGTTGGCCCGGAAGGCGCCGGACTGCCAGAGCATGGCATCCACGAGAGTGGTCTTGCCGTGGTCGACGTGCGCGATGATCGCGATGTTCCGCAGGTCGTCGCGGCTGTTCAAAGGCATGATGGAGTCTCACTCTGTGATCGTGGAGGCTGGCCGCGGACCGTGCGGCCCCACCATTTTAGTTGATGCGCGCAATCGCTCAGGCGCTCTCCTGGTGAAGTGCCCCAATTCATCCCCCGTCTACCTTTTTGTCGATAAGTCGTCGATGATCCCGGCGGTCGCGGCCGATCCCGGCACGCCGTGAGATCGATCACTCCCTAAGCTCGGGGCATGCCTCTCGCGCCCTCGTTCCCCGTGATGCTCAGGACGTCCGACCACGTGCGGATCGACGCCGCGCACACCCCGTCACGCGGTGCCGCCGACCTCGGGATCGTGCTGGCCCACGGGTTCACCGGCTCGCTCAGGGAGCGCCCCACCCGCCGGATCGCCCACGTGCTCAGCGGGTTCGGCGGGGTCGTCTCGCTCGACTTCCGGGGGCACGGCCGGTCGGGCGGGGAGACGACCGTGGGGGACCTGGAGATCCTCGACCTGGACGCGGCGGTACGGCACGCCAGGGTGATCGGCTACACCAGGGTCGTGACCGTCGGGTTCTCGATGGGCGGGGCGGTGGCCCTGCGCCATGCCGGGGTCCTCCAGGGCGTGGACGCGGTGGTCGCGGTGAGCGCGCCCGCCCGGTGGTACTACCGGGGCACCCGGCCGATGCGGCAGGTCCACTGGGCCATCGAGCACCCGGCCGGGCGGCTGGCGGCCCGGCTGGGCAAGGGCACGCGGATCAGGCGGGGCGTGTGGGACCCCGTGCCGCTGGCGCCGTACGAGGCCGCGGCGAAGATCGCGCCGACGCCGCTGCTGGTCGTGCACGGCGACGCCGACACGTTCTTCCCGCTGGAGCACGCCCACCAGATCCACGACGCGGCCGCCGAGCCGAAGGAGCTCTGGATCGAGCCGGGGTACGGCCACGCGGAGTCGGCGGCCACGCCGGAGCTGATCCGCCGCATCGGGCGCTGGGTGAGCATGGTTTAGTCCTGAGGTGTACGGCAAATGGTCGATGCGGGGGTAAGCGCGCATGCGGAGCATCTACGTGGCGGGTCTCGGCCCCGGGGACGGCCGGCAGATCGTCGAGCTGGGCCTGATGGAGCTGCTGACCCGCCGGGTCGACAGGACAGGGGTGTTCCGGCCGATCGCCCGGGGCGCGCACGCCTCGGAGCTCCTGGAGGCCAGGTACCGCCCGGCCGCCGCGGCGATCGGGGTGACCGCGGAGGACGCCGCCGGGATCTACGCGCGGCAGGGCGCCGAAGAGCTCATCGGCCGGCTGGTCGCCCGCTTCCACACGCTGGAGCGCGAGTGCGACGCGCTGCTGGTGCTGGGCAGCTCGTTCGCCACCGACGACCTCCCGCGCGAGCTGGCCTTCAACGCCCGCCTCGCCGCGGAGTTCGGCGCCCCGGTGATCGTGGTGGTGGGCGCGCACGCCGACGCCGCCGACGAGATCGTCAGGGAGATGCGGACCGGGTACCAGGTCTTCTCCGACCTGGGCTGCACGGTCCTGGCGGTGATCGCCAACCGGGTGCCGCCCGAGATGGTCGTCGAGCCCGACCTGCCGGTGCCCTGCTACGTCATCCCCGAGCATCCGTCGCTCTCGGCGCCGACCGTGGGCCAGGTGGCGCAGGCCGTACGGGGCAAGCAGGTCCAGGGGGACGAGGAGGGGCTGCGCCGCGACGTGACCGGGTTCGTGTTCGGCGGCGCGACGATCCCCGTCTTCCTGGAGCACCTGGTGGACGGGGCGCTGGTGATCACTCCTGGTGACCGGCCCGACCTGCTGCTGGCCTCGCTGGCCGCCGAGGCGGCCGGTACGACCCGCCCCTCCGGCGTGGTGCTCACGCTGGGCGAGGAGCCCACCGCGAACGTGCGGGCGCTCACCGCGCGGCTGGCCCCCGGCATGCCGGTGCTGGCGGCCGCCGACGACAGCTTCACCGTGGCCACCACCCTGGCCGGACTGGAGGGGCGCCTCACCGCGGAGAACCCCCGCAAGATCGAGACGGCGCTCGGCCACTTCGACGCGCACGTCGACACCGCCGATCTCGCCGACCGCATCGAGCTGGCCCGCTCCGAACGGGTCACCCCGATGATGTTCGAGCACATGCTCCTGGAGCGGGCGCGCGCCGACCGCAGGCACATCGTGCTGCCGGAGGGCGAGGAGGACCGCATCCTGAGGGCCGCCGACGTCCTCCTCCGGCGCGGCACCGTCGATCTCACCCTGCTGGGCCGCGAGGAGGTGGTCCGGCGGCGGATCGCCGACCTCGGCCTGGACCTGGCCGGGGCGGCCGTGGTCGACCCGCTGACCTCGCCGCTGCGCGACTCCTTCGCCGAGGAGTACGCGCGGCTGAGGGCGCACAAGGGCATCAGCATGGAACGGGCCAGGGACGTGCTCACCGACGTCAACTTCTTCGGCACGATGATGCTGCAGGCGGGCGAGGTGGACGGCATGGTCTCCGGCGCCGCGCACACCACGGCCGCCACGATCCTGCCCGCCTTCCAGATCGTCAGGACGGTCCCGGGCACCTCGATCGTCTCCTCGGTGTTCTTCATGTGCCTGGCCGACCGCGTGCTCGTCTACGGCGACTGCGCGATCAACCCCGACCCGGACGCCGGGCAGCTCGCCGACATCGCGGTCTCCTCCGCCCGTACGGCACGGCACTTCGGCGTCGAGCCGAGGGTCGCGATGCTCTCCTACTCGACCGGGCGCTCGGGCCACGGGGCCGACGTGGACAAGGTCCGCGAGGCCACCGCCATGGTCGCCGAGCGGGCGCCGGAGCTGCTGGTGGAGGGGCCCATCCAGTACGACGCGGCGGTGGACCCGAGGGTCGCGGCGGCCAAGCTCCCCGGCTCGCAGGTCGCCGGCCGGGCCACCGTGCTGATCTTCCCGGACCTGAACACCGGCAACAACACCTACAAGGCCGTGCAGCGCTCGGCCGGGGCGGTCGCGGTCGGCCCGGTCCTGCAGGGCCTGCGCAAACCCGTCAACGACCTGTCGCGCGGGGCGCTGGTCACCGACATCGTCAGCACCGTCGCCATCACCGCCATCCAGGCCCAGGAGGCCGCCCGATGACCCGCGTCCTGGTCCTCAACTCCGGGTCGTCCTCGGTGAAGTACCGGCTGCTCTCGGCCGGGGACCGGTCCTCGCCCGGCGCGGCGGTCCGCCTGGCCTCGGGGACGGTCGAGCGGATCGGCGAACCCGGCTCCCCGGTGGCCGACCACACCGCGGCGCTGGAGTCCGTGGCCGGCGAGCTCGCCGCCGCGGGGTTCGGGATCGACTCGCCGGAGCTGACCGCGATCGGGCACCGGGTGGTGCACGGCGGCACGGCCTTCACCGAGCCCACGCCGATCACCGACGAGGTGGTCGCCGGGATCAGGGACCTCATCCCGCTCGCGCCGCTGCACAACCCGGCGAACCTGGCCGGCATCGAGACGGCCCGGCGGCTCCGCCCGGACCTGCCGCAGGTCGCGGTCTTCGACACCGCCTTCCACGCCACGATCCCCGCCGAGGCCGCGACCTACGCGATCGACCGGGAGACGGCCGCGCGCCACGGCGTCCGCCGCTACGGCTTCCACGGCACCTCGCACGCCTACGTCTCGCGGGAGGCGGCGGCGCTGGCGGACCGGCCGGAGACCGCCAACGTGATCGTGCTGCACCTGGGCAACGGCGCCAGCGCCTCGGCGGTGGCGGCCGGGCGGTGCGTGGACACCTCGATGGGCATGACCCCCCTGGAGGGCCTGGTGATGGGCACCCGGAGCGGTGACGTCGACCCGGGCGCGATCGCCCACCTGAGGCGGGCGGGCATGTCCCCCGACGAGATCGACACGCTGCTCAACCGGCGCAGCGGCCTGCTCGGCCTCTGCGGCGACAACGACATGCGGGAGGTGGAGCGGCGGGTGGCGGCCGGGGACCCGGACGCCGAGCTGGCCCTGTCGGTCTACTGCCACCGGCTGCGCAAGTACGTCGGGGCCTACTACGCGGTGCTCGGCACGGTGGACGTGATCGCGTTCACCGGCGGGGTGGGGGAGAACTCGTCCCTGGTCAGGTCGCGGGCGCTGGCCGGCCTGGAGCCGCTCGGGATCGAGCTGGACCCGGTGCGCAACGCCGCGGGCGGGGGGACGGTCTCGGCCGAGGGCTCGCGGGTGAGGGTCGCGGTGGTGCCCACGGACGAGGAGCTGGAGATCGCCCGGCAAACTTTGCGCGTGATTCCGCGAACTAATCACGGATGAATGCCGTCTACCTAGAGCGGATGGATGAAATCCGCCGGGAGAAGTCCACGGGACACGAACCGCCATCAGCCGGTGGTCGTGGGACATACTTCATGCAGTCGGGCGGTTGCCCAGCGTCGCGGGGGCGTGCTGGGCCTTCCATTCCCGCCGGCGCGCGCCGTACGGCTCCGCGTGAGCCGCACGGCGCGCTCCGGCGGTCCTCGGCCCGGCCGGGCAGTGGACCTGAAGCCCGGCCGGGCGATGGACCTCAGCCCAGCCGGGCGATGGACTTGTACTCCAGGTAGGAGGCCAGGCCCTCGGGGCCGAGCTCACGCCCGAGGCCGCTGCTCTTGAAGCCGCCGAACGGGGAGCTGGTCTCGATCATGAAGAGGTTGACGCCGTAGGTGCCGGTGCGTACCCGGCGGGCCACGTCCATGCCCCGCTCGGTGTCGGCGGTCCACACCGTGCCGGCCAGGCCGTAGTCGCTGTCGTTGGCGATGCGGACCGCGTCCGCCTCGTCCTCGTAGGGGATCACGGTCAGGACCGGGCCGAAGATCTCCTCACGGGCGATGCGCATCTCGTTGGTGGCGCCGGCGAAGACCGTGGGGGCGACGTACCAGCCCCGGTCGTGGGGGCGGTCCAGGCCGCCGACGACGGGCTTGGCGCCCTCGTCGATGCCGATCTTGATGTAGCCCTCGACCCGCTCCTGCTGGCGCCTGGCGACCAGCGGGCCGATGCCGGTGGCGGGGTCGGCGGGGTCGCCGACGGGCATGCTCCGGACCATCGCGGCGACCGCGTCCACGACCTCGTCGTAGCGGTTGCGGGAGGCCAGGATGCGGGTCTGGGCGACGCAGGCCTGGCCGTTGTTCATCAGCGAGGCGATGGAGAGGAAGCCCGTCGCGGAGGACAGGTCGCAGTCGTCCAGGATGATGGCGGCGGACTTGCCGCCGAGCTCCAGGGTGCAGCGCTTGAGCTGCTCGCCGCAGATGCTCCCGATGCGCCGGCCCGCCGCGGTCGAGCCGGTGAAGGCCACCTTGTCCACGCCGGGGTGGGAGACCAGGTGCTCGCCGGCCTCGCGCCCGGCGGCGACGATGTTGACCACGCCGTCGGGGATCCCGGCCTCCTTGACCATCTCGGCCAGGAGGTAGGCGTCGAGCGGGGTCTCCGGGGCGGGCTTGACCACGACCGTGCAGCCCGCGACGAGCGCCGGGGCCAGCTTGATCATGATGACGAACTGCGGGACGTTCCACGGGACGACCGCGGCGACCACGCCGACCGGCTCGCGCCGTACGATCACCGGGCCGAAGGTGCCGGGCCGCTCCTCCTCCACCGGGAAGGTCTTGCCGAGCTCGGCGTAGTACTGGAGCATGCCGAGCGGCTGGGGGGCCTGGGCCATCTGGGAGAAGGTGATGGGGGAGCCCATCTCCTCGGTGATGATCTCGGCCATCTCGCCCTGCCGGGCCGCGTAGATCTCGGCGAGCCTGCCGACCACGGCGGCGCGCTCGGCCATCGTCATCCGGGGCCACGGGCCCTGGTCGAACGCCTGGCGGGCGGCGGCCACCGCGCGGTCCATGTCGGCCGGAGTGCCGTCGGGGACGCGGCCGACGACCTCCTCGGTGTGGGGGGAGATGACGTCGATGGTCCCGGTGCCCGCGGGGGCCACCCAGTCGCCCCCGATGAACAGCGTGTCGTGCTGGCGCATGATGTGTTTCCTCCTGGTGGGCGGGCCGGAGTGTCGGGTCGCATTTGAGCTAATGCTTGCTTGGATAGTGTCGTCCGGGGAGGGGGGCTCCACAAGTCCCGGTATCGATGAGACCGAATCACGTTCTAGCCACCCTGACAAGAGAGCGCCGTGCCCGGATCCACCGGCCGCTCGTGCGCCGTGCCCGCGGTCGCGGGGCGGGGAGTTCTGGACGGGTTCCTCCCTGGCCGGACGGAGTGCGTCCGGCCCCTTCTCTCCTTCCGGGACCCCGGCGGCATCCGCCTCGGGCTATCCTTCACGCAGGGTCGACGCTTGGATCCGTCACCGCGTGATGATCCCTTTGGTCGTTTTGTCCAAAGCGCCGCAAACTGGTAGATAGTTCGTCAATGACACATGAGTTCTGTCGTTCCGGTGGCGGGCCTGAAGATCGTCTTCTATAGTTTCGCTCCGTCCATGAGGGGGCTCTTGGAGGTGAGCGAGGGGTGAGACCGAGCCGCCCGGCGATGCTGGGCGTCCTGCTCACCGCGCTGCTCCTGAGCCCGGCGATGGCGGGGGCGAGCGCCGGCCGGAGTGCCCGGTTCGACCCCGAGGCCGAGCTGCGCAAGCTGACCAAGCAGGCCGGCCAGCTCAACAAGGACTACCGGGGGCAGGTGCAGAGCCTGGAGGACGCCCGGGTCAAGGCGAAGAAGGCCACCGACACCGCCAAGAAGCTGAAGGCGGCCCTGGCCACCGCCGACAGCGACGTCGTGCGCTTCGCGCAGAGCGGCTACATGGGCGGGGACCTGGACGGCGAGAGCCTGTTCTCCTTCCAGGGCGACGCCTCCCTCGCCCTCAGCCAGGCCGCCGTGGTCTCGCACCTCGCCAGTGAGCGCGCCAGCCGGCTCGTCCGGGTCAAAGAGCTGATCAAGGAGGCCGAGAAGGCCGAGAAGGCCGCCGAGGCCGAGATCGTCGAGCTGCGCAAGGACATCGAGAAGCTCAAGAAGGACCGCGTCAAGATCGAGACGCTCCTGGCCAAGTACGGCTTCCAGACCCCCTCCGGCAGCGGCGGTCTCACCGCCCGCACGGTCACGATGCGCAACCTGGTGCTGCAGACCTTTCCGATGCCGTACGGCTACGGCTGCCTGCGCCCCGGTGACCCCGGAGACCACGGCAGCGGCCGGGCGTGCGACTTCATGATGAGCACCGGCGGCCGCGTGCCCACCGAGGAGGCCAGGGCCCGCGGCGACCGCCTGGCCCAGTGGGCCATCTCCAACGGCCAGCGCCTCGGGGTCATGTACGTCATCTGGCAGCAGAAGTACTACGACGTCCGCACCGGCGCAGGCTGGCGGATGATGGCCAACCGCGGCGGCAACACCGCCAACCACATCGACCACGTGCACATCTCGATGTTCTGACCGGCTGAGCCTTCGCAGCGGTACCGAGTTCGGCGACGAGGAACTCGGGACACGCGGGCATGCCAGAGATGCCATGATCGCCTTTCATGGATGTGGATGCCTTCTGGGATTTGATCGAGCGGTCCGGCAGGGAGAGCGCCACCAGACAGGAGCGCCTGGCATGGCTGGAGGGTGAGCTCTCTCGGCGCTCGGCTGAGGAGATCGTCGGCTTCAAGGCGTGGTGGGAGTCCGTCAGAAGCCGGCTGTGCACCTGGGACCTGTATGCGGTGTACTGCTCCGCCCTCGGCTGGGGGTCGTTGGACGGGTTCGAGTACTTCGCGAACTGGATCGTGAGTCTGGGGCGCGAGCCGTACGAGCAGGTGGCGGAGTGTCCGGACACGGCGATCGAGCTGCCGCAACTCCTGCGTCTGTTCGAGGTGCGGCACAGGCAGATCGCCGAGAAGAAGCCTCCTGTCTGGTCGGTGGAGGAGGAGCCGAAGTTCGAGCTTCTGGACTACGTGACATTCGGCCCGTACGAGAGCGCCACGGGCCTGGACGCCGGGTCGCTGGGTGAGGCCGTACACGCTAGGGGAGTTCGTCGGAGGTTCCCGCTCGTCGGTGCTGATTTCGGCGGTGAGGCATGGGACCTCGACGATCCGGCGGAGATGGCGCGCCGGCTTCCCCGTGTCGCTCGCCACCTGGGCATTCCGTAGGAGACAGGTCCTGTAAGGATGGGGCGGGGTGACTGTTGGTCGAACCGCGACGGGTTTGGCTGTCGGCCGCCCGGTCTGGCTGCTCCGCAGTTGCCCTCATCAATGATGAACGTATCTATAATAGACTTACTCATCATTGAGGAGGAGGCGTGGACAGGCCTGCGGAGATGTTCGACCGGGAATACGAATGGTCGGAGCTGACGCGGTTCGTCCGCTACCCGGGGCCCGAGGCGACGCTGGGGGTGGTGTCCGGCCGGCGGCGACAGGGCAAGACCTTCCTGCTGGACGCGGTCTGCCGGGCGGCGGGCGGGTTCTACTTCGCCGCGACCGAGGCGGGCGAGGCCGAGTCCCTGCACCAGTTCGGCACGGCGCTCGCCCGCCATCTCGGAGAACCGGTCCCCCGCAGGTTCGCGCACTGGGACGAGGCCGTCGAGGTCCTCATGACGATCGCGACCTCCGGGCCGACGCCGGTGGTCATCGACGAGTTCCCCTACCTGGCCAAGGTCTCCCCGCACCTTCCCTCCCTGATCCAGCGGGCCCTCGGCCCCCAGGGGCGGCGGCAGGGCGGCGCCGTACGGCTGCTGCTGTGCGGATCGGCCCTGTCCTTCATGGGCTCGCTGCTCGCCGGGACGGCACCGCTCCGCGGCCGGGCGAGCCTGGAGCTGGTCGTCCCCACCCTCGACTACCGGCTGGCCCGGGAGTTCTGGGAGATCGGCGACCCGGCCCTGGCGCTGCTCGTCAACGCCGTCGTCGGCGGCACCCCCGCCTACCGACGGGAGTTCACCCTCGGCGACACCCCCGCCGGCATCGAGGACTTCGGGCCGTGGGTGGTCAGGAACGCGCTCAACCCCGGCCGGCCCCTCTTCCGAGAGGCCCGGTTCCTCCTTGCGGAGGAGCCCGAACTCCGCGACACCGCCCTGTACCACGGGGTCCTGTCGGCGGTCGCGGGCGGCAACCACACGAGAGGCGGAATCGCCGGCTACCTGGGCCGCAAGTCCACCGACCTGGGCCATGCCCTGACGATCCTGGAGGACGTCGGGATGATCACCCGGGATCCGGACGCGTTCCACGGCAAACGCTCCGCCTACCGCATCACCGAGCCCATCCTCGCCTTCTACCACGCGATCATGCGTCCGGAGTGGACCGACCTGGAACGTCCCGGTTATGCCGTCCAGGTCTGGGAGCGCTCGCAGGAGGCGTTCCGGAGCAGGGTCCTGGGTCCGCATTTCGAACATCTCGCCCGCACCTGGACCCGCTGGCACGCCGACGCCGGGACCCTCGGCGGGCTGCGCACCCGTGTCGCCTCCGGCGTCCTGCCCGATCCGGCCGCCAAGACCGGTCACGAGATCGACGTCGTCGTCTTCGGGCGCGACGGCGAGGGCAGGGAGAGCATCCTCGCGATCGGGGAGGCCAAGTACGGCGACGTCATCGGCCGCGGTCATCTGGAACGCCTTGAGCGCCTCCGCGAGCTGCTCGTCCGCCGCGACGCCCGGGCCGCCGCCGGCACCCGGCTGCTGCTGTTCAGCGTGGCCGGGTTCATGCCCGAGCTCCGGGAGGCCGCCCGGACCCGCGAGGATCTGCAGCTCGTCGACCTCGACCGCCTCTACGGAGGATCCTGAGCACTCCATCGGCGGACGCCCGTGGCGGCGCGGCGGGCGTTCTGGTGTACTGCGTGCGGACCGGCATGCATCCCCATCCGGAGAAGCGGAGTCCCCATGACCGAACGGACGCTCACCGACGAGCTGTACGAAGCCGAGCGGCGGCTGCAGGCGGCGCAGCTCGCCGGGGACGTCGAGGAGCTGGACCGGCTGCTCGACGAGAGGCTCGTCTTCACCGGCCCGCCGGACGGACGTCTCCACACCGGGGCCAAGCGGCTCGACCTGCACAACCACCGCTCGCGGACGCAGGTCATGACCAAGGTCGCCGAGGAGGAGCTCACCGTGCTCGTCGCGGGGACCACCGGCGTCACCTGCTTCCTCGGCACGCTGGAGGGCGCGTTCGCGGGCGAGCCGTTCGCCGGTCGGCTGCGCTACACCCGAACCTGGATCCACACCCCCGAGTACGGCTGGCGCATCCTGGCCGTCCACGCCGGCCCGGCGTGACGGGAGCGGTCTCCCCGCCGGAGGCGCGGTGGGCTCCGGCCGGCCGGTGCCCACCGCTTCCGCGCGGAGCTCCCGGAGCGTCGGATGCGTCCGTGCGCAGAGGAATGATCTGTCGCGCGGGACCCATGGGGAGTGCGTCCCCGCGCTGATAGTTTGACTGGTCATGGTGCGATTGCGGATGCTCCCCGCTGAGGACGACCGCGCCGGGGAGATCCCCGCGTTCGCCTGGCGGGGTGTCGCGGCCGTCTCCGCCGTACTCTTCGCCGTGCTGCTGGCCCTCAGCCCGTGGTACGGCTACCACCGCGACGAGCTCTACTTCCGCATGCTCGGCGAGCAGCCGGCCTGGGGGTACGTCGACCAGCCCCCGCTGACGCCGCTGCTGGCCCGGGCGGCGATCGCGCTGTTCGGTGACACGGTGACGGCGATCCGGGTGCCCGCCGCGTTGAGCGCCGCGGTCCTGGTCGTGCTGGTGGCGCTGCTCGCCCGGGAGCTGGGCGGCGGCCGTACGGCGCAGCGGCTCGCCGCGGCGGGCATCGCCGCCGGCGCGTTCACCCTCGTCGCCGGGCACAGCCTGCTGACGCTCAGCGCGGACATGCCGCTGTGGGCCGCGGCGATCCTGTTCGTCCTGCGGGCACTGCTCCGCGGGGACGGGCGGTGGTGGCTCGCCGCCGGGGCGGTGATCGGGCTGGCGACCTACAACAGGCACCTCATTGCGCTGCTGGTCATCGGACTCGCCGCGGGCCTGCTCGCGACCGGCCCCCGGGAGGTGCTGCGCGGCCGGTGGCTCTGGGCCGGTGCCCTGCTCGCGGTCGTGCTGGCCCTGCCGAACCTGCTCTACCAGGTCGCGAACGGCTGGCCGCAGCTGGAGATGGCCGCCGCCCTCGGGGAGGACAAGGGCGCGGAGTTCCGGGCGCTGTTCGTCCCCCTGCAGATCATGCTGTTCGGCCCGGTGGCGGCGGTCGTCGGCGCGGTCGGCTGGGTGCGGCTCTGGCGGGACCGGCGGGTGCGCGCGCTCTCCGTGGCCTACCCGGTGGCGGCGGCGCTGACGCTGCTCAGCGGCGGCCGGTTCGACTACACGGCGGGCCTGATCCTGCTGCTGTTCGCGGCGGGCTGCGTGAGCACCGAGGCATGGGCGGCGGGGCGCGGGGGCCGGCTGCGGAACGTCGCGCTCGCGCTGGCCGCCAACGGCGCCCTCTCCGCGGTGGTCGCCCTGCCGCTGGTCCCGGTGGCGGCGCTGAGCTCCACGCCCGTCCCGTCCATGAACGAGGTCGCGCGCGAGTCGGTCGGCTGGCCGGAGTTCGCCTCACAGGTCGCGGCGGTCGTGCGGGCGCTGCCTCCCGGGGACCGGGCCCGGGCCGTGCTCCTGGCCGGGAGCTACGGCGAGGCGGGGATGCTGCACCGCACCGCCGCGCAGTACGGCCTGCCGCCGGTGTACAGCGGGCACAACCAGCTCCACCTGTACGGCCCGCCGCCGGAGGCGGCTGCGGTCGCGGTCGCGGTCAAGATCCCGCGCAGGCTCCTGGGGAGGGTGTTCGGCGACTGCGCGGAGGCGGGCCGGACCGGTAACCGCGCCGGCGTCGAGAACGAGGCCCAGGACCTGCCGATCTTCGTCTGCCGGGAGCGGAAGGAGCCGTGGCGCACGGCGTGGCCCCGCTTCCAGCACTACAGCTGAGGCGCCGCCCCGGCGATGCGCTCCCTGAACCAGTGGTAGGAGGCCTTGGGGGTGCGCTTCTGGGTGGCGAAGTCGACGTGGACCAGGCCGAAGCGCTGGTGGTAGCCCTCGGCCCACTCGAAGTTGTCCAGCAGGGACCAGACGTAGTAGCCGCGCACGTCCACGCCCTCGGCCGCGGCCTGCTCGACGGCCCTGATGTGGCCGTCGAGGTAGGCGATCCGGGCCTGGTCGTCGACGGTCCCGTCCGGGCCGGTCTCGTCGGGCTGGGAGCAGCCGTTCTCGGTGATGTAGACCGGGGGCAGGGCGTCGCCGTACCGGGCCTTCAGGCCGGTCAGCAGCTCGCGCAGGCCGTCGGGGACGACGGGCCAGCCGAAGGCGGTGACCGGGTGGCCGGTGATCCCCGCGTCGGTGAACGGCAGGCCGTCCCCGGTGGGGGCGGCGATCCGGGTGGGGTTGTAGTAGTTGATCCCGAGGCCGTCGAGCGGGGCGGAGATCAGTTCGAGGTCGCCGTCGCGCACGCAGTCGAGCGCGGTGCCGTACGGCGCGAGGTCCGGGTAGCTCCCGAGCAGGACCGGGTCGTTGAACAGGCGGTTGTGCAGGATGTCGTAGGCGTCGGCGGCGGCCAGGTCGGCCGGGTCGGCGGAGGCGGGCCAGACGGGGGTGCAGTTGTTGGTGATGAGCACCTGCCGCGCGCCGTGCGCCCGGAGCGCGGCCGTGGCCAGGCCGTGCCCGAGGAGCTGGTGGTGGGCGGCCGGCAGGGCGCCGGTGAGCAGGGCCTGGCCGGGGGCGTGCACGCCCATGGCGTAGCCGAAGGCCATGTGGACGAACGGCTCGTTGAGGGTGATCCACATGGGGACGCGGTCGGCGAGCCGCTCGGCGGCCAGGGCGGCGTAGTCGGCGAGGCGGGAGGCGGTGTCGCGGGCCAGCCAGCCGCCCTCGTCCTGGAGGGACTGCGGCAGGTCCCAGTGGAAGAGCGTCGCGGCCGGGACGATGCCCTTCTCGCACAGGCCGTCCACCAGCCGGTCGTAGAAGTCCAGGCCGGCCTGGTTGGCCGGGCCCCTGCCGCCGGGCTGGACCCGCGGCCAGGCGATGGAGAAGCGGTAGGAGCCGACCCCGAGGCCGGCCATGAGGGCGAGGTCCTCGGGCCAGCGGTGGTAGTGGTCGCAGGCGGCGTCGCCGGTGTGGCCGTCGCGGACGCGGCCGGGTTCGCGGGAGAAGGTGTCCCAGATGGAGGGGGACCGGCCGTCCTCGGCGACGGCTCCTTCGATCTGGTAGGAGGCGGTAGCCGTACCCCAGAGGAACATCCTGACCTCCCAGTTGTATGAGTACTGCTCATGTTAGCCGCTGGGCGGCCTCCGTAGGGGATGATGAAAAGATGACGAATGCCTCCGGGGGAACGCTGCGCCGCCGCCCCGCCCAGCGCCGCAGCGTGGAACGGGTCGAGCGCATGCTGGACGAGTGCGCGAAGCTGCTGGACGAGGTCGGCTACGAGGCGCTGACCACCAAGGAGGTCGCGCGCCGCGCGGAGGTGCCGATCGGGACCTTCTACCAGTTCTTCCCCGACAAACACGGCCTGGTGCGCGCGCTGGCCCTGCGGAACCTGGAGGCGTTCCTCGACCGGATCACCACCAGGCTCTCGACGGACGAGCCGTCCGGCTGGATCGACCTGGCGGACCTGGCGATCGACGAGTTCGTCGCCATGAAGCGCTCCACCCCCGGCTTCGGAGTCGTCGACTTCGGCGAGGTGCTCGCCGCGCCGGGCGGCCCGGCGCTCAAGGGGACCGACCGCATGCTCGACGCCGCGCTGGAGAACAACATCGTCGTGGCCGACCGGCTCCGCGCGGTCACCGTGGAACTGCTCGGCGCGCCGGCGGACCCCGCGCTGGACCGGGCGCTGGTCGTCGCGGTCGAGGCCGCCGACGCGGTGCTCAAGCTCGCCTTCCGGACCCTTCCGGAGGGCGACCCCGAACTGATCGCCGAATGCAAGCGCCTGGTCCGGCGCTACCTCTCCGACCACCTCGCGTAGGAGGTCCCGGCGCCGGGCTCAGTGGGCGGCGTCCAGGCGGGCCCGCAGCTCGTCGTCGAGCTTGAGGCCGGCGGCCCCGATCGCCTCCTCCAGCTGGGCGAGGCCGCTCACCCCGACGATCGGGACGACGGCGGGGGAGCCGCCGGTCAGCCAGGCGAGCACCACCTGGTTGGGGGTGGCGCCCAGCTCGGCCGCGACCTCGCGCAGGACGGCCAGGCGGCGGGTGGTGCCGGGGTGGTCGTAGGCCTCCTCCAGGGGGCGGTCCGCGCGGGTGTAGCCGCCGCTCAGCAGCGTGCTGTAGGCCCAGAGGGAGACCTCCGGCTCCTGCCGCAGGTAGTCGAGGGTGTCGTCGTTGACCAGCGTGTGCCCGGAGGACTCCAGCGGGACGTCCGGGCGGGGCCGCAGGTAGGAGTGGCGGAGCTGGAGGTGGGTGTAGGGGGCCCAGCCGTTCGCGCGGGAGACGGCCCGGGCCCGTTCGAGCCGCCAGGCCGGGAGGTTGCTGGCGCCGATCTCGCGGACCTTGCCCGCCGCGGCCAGCTCGCCGAACGCGCCGAGGGTCTCCTCCAGCGGGACCGACCGGTCCTCGATGTGCGACCAGTAGACGTCGATGCGATCGGTCCCCAGCCGCCGCAGACTGCCCTCCGCGGCCGCCGCGATCGTCTTCGCGGAGAGCCCTTCGGCGGAGCCGAGGGTGCGGTCGCCGGGGACGGTCGGGCGGGCGCCGCACTTGGTGCCCAGCACGATCCGGTCCCGGGCGCCCCGGGAGGCCAGCCAGCGGCCGATCGCCAGCTCGCTCTCGTCCCCGGTCGCTCCGTCACGCCAGAAGGGGTAGTTGTTGGAGGTGTCCAGCATCGTGCCGCCGGCCTCGGCGAACCGGTCCAGGATCGCGAAGGTCGTCTGCTCGTCGACGGCGGTGCCGAACGGGATGGTGCCCAGGGCGAAGGGGAGACGTGTCATACGGCACACCCTGGGAGCTGGAGTGGACTCCATGTCAAACCGTCCGCCCCGGACCTTTCCGGCGGAGGTTCCGCGGGGTCTCCCCGGATGCGAGGTCTTCCGGGCGCGGCCGGGGACCGCCCGGCTTGACCTGGAGCCGACTCCAGGTGCGATGCTGCCGGGCATGAGTGTGTACACGCCGGGACAGGTGGCCGAGGAGACCGGGTTCAGCCTCGACACTCTGCGCTACTACGAGCGCATCGGGCTGCTGGAGCCGGTCGGGCGCAACGCCGCGGGCCAGCGCCGCTTCACCCAGGACGACATCGGCTGGCTCGGCATGATCAGGTGCCTGCGGGACACCGGCATGCCGATCGCCGGGATGCTCCGCTTCGCCGAGCTGGTCCGGGCGGGCGAGCACACGGTCCCGGACCGGATCGCGCTCCTGGAGGCCCACGACCGCCGGGTGGAGGCGCAGGTGGCCAACCTGCGGGAGAAGCAGGCGGCGATCCGCAACAAGATCGGCTACTACCGTTCGGTGGCCGCCGGCTGACCACCGGCACCGCCGTGCGGAGCCTGCCCGCCGGTCACCGCGGCACACCGGTCGTCATCGGGCGTCCGCCGTACGGAGGTGTGCGTCTTTGCCCGGGGGCGGGGGTCCCTTTCCCGGCCGGCTGTTAGACCGGATAGCCGGATCTCAGGGAGGGGGGCCATGGCCGCTCCGCGCGCGCGCCGGATCAACGTCCCGCTGCGGCACGTCGCCGCTGGGTGCGGGATGCTGCTGTTCGCGCTGCTCGGCAACGTCACCTACATCCAGGCGTTCGACGCCGGCCGGCTGAAGGAGAACCCGCACAACCAGCGGCCGCTGATCGCCCGCTTCGACCGGCCCCGGGGTGAGATCCTGCTGCGCGACGGCACCGTCGTGGCGACCGTCGCGCCGGCCGGCCGGGAGACGGGCGGCCGGTTCAGGCACCGGCGGGTCTACCCGGAGGGACCGCTCTACGCGCCGGTCACCGGGCACCTGTCGCGCTACGGCGCCACCGGGCTGGAGCGGGCCGAGGACGCGGCGCTCGCGGGAACCGACCCCCGGATCAGGGTCCGCTCGGTCATGAACGGCGCCGCGGCGGGGGCCGCGCTCGAACTCACCGTCGAGGCGCGGGCGCAGCGCGCCGCCTACGAGGGGCTGCGCGCCACCGGCCGGCCCGGGGCCGCCGTCGCGATCGACCCGGCCACCGGCGCGATCCTGGCGATGGCGTCCTTCCCCTCCTACGACCCGAACCTCTACACGACCTTCGACGTCGGCGCCCTCGACCGGGCCGACGCGCGGTTGCAGGCCGACCCCGCCGGACCGCTGCTCAACCGGGCGATCCAGCGGAACTACCCGCCCGGCTCCACCTTCAAGATCATCACCGGGGCCGCCGCACTCGCCTCCGGCGACTACAAGCCCGCCGGAAGCGTCAGCGCGCCCGCCGCCTTCCTCCTCCCGGGCACCTCGATCCACCTGCGCAACGCCCGGGGATCGTCCTGCGGCAACGGCGACCCGCCGCTGGTCTACGCCTTCAAGGCGTCCTGCAACACCCCGTTCGCGAAGATCGGGGTCGAGCTCGGCCAGGACACGCTGCGCGAGCAGGCCGAGGCGTTCGGGTTCAACGACGGCGGCCTGGCCGTGCCGATGCCGGTGGCCGAGAGCGTCTACCCCGAGGGAATGGACGCGGCGCAGACCGCGATGTCGGCGCTCGGCCAGTTCGACGACCGGGCTACACCGCTCATGCTCGCGATGATCTCGGCCGCGGTCGCCAACGACGGCTCGCTCATGCGTCCCCATCTGGTGCGGGAGGTCCGCCTCGGCGACGGCACGGTGATCGACGAGACCGAGCCCGCGGAGTACCGGCGCGCGCTCGACGCCGGCGACGCCGTACGGCTCGCCGCCATGATGGCCGCGGTCACCCGGCCGGGCGGCACCGGAACGGCGGCCGCCATCCGGGGCGTCGCGGTGGCGGCCAAGACCGGCACCGCGGAGACCGCTCCCGGGGAGCGGGACCACGCCGTCTTCACCGGATTCGCCCCGGCGGGTTCGCCCCGGGTGGCCGTGGGGGTCGTCGTGGAGGGCGGCGGGTCCGGCGGCCGGGTCGCGGCCCCCATCGCGAAGGCGATCATGCGGGCCGTCCTGCGCTGACGGCTCCCTTCCCGCGGCGGCCGACCTCCCGCCGGGGCCCGTACGACTGGCCGCTTCCCCACACCGGTGACCCGGCCGCCGTCAGGCCGAGTAGGCGCGGGCCTGGAGATCGTAGAGCTCCGTGTAGAGATCGCGTCGTACCTCCGCATCAGGAAGCCGCGCATGGTGAACGAACGCACCTCCGCGGCGGGCTCGCGGTCGGCCGACAGTTCGGCGATGATCCATTTGTGGCGGTGCGCGGGGATCAGCGCGTACATCGTCGTTTGACGCGCTCTCCGGCCTTGAAGGCCGGGGATTCAGCCCGTGCCGCGTCATGCGGCACCTCTGCGGCTTCCTGTTTCACCGGGTCCTGCCCTCCGCTAGGCGGCGGGTCTCACGGTCCCTCCGCAGGCGTTTAGCCTCTCCGCCCGTCCGGCGGCGAGGATGTTGATCGCGGCGTTGACGTCCCGGTCATGGACCGCGCCGCAGGCGCACTCCCACTCCCGGACGTTGAGCGGCATGGAGGCGGCAAGCGCCCCGCAGACCGAGCACATTTTCGACGAGGGGAACCAGCGGTCGATCCTGATGAGGGTCCGGCCGTACCGGGCGGCCTTGTAGGTGAGCATCGCGACGAACTGCGACCAGCCCGCGTCGTGCACGGACTTGGCGAGCTTTGTGCGGGCCAGGCCCTTCACGGCTAGGTCCTCCACGACCACCGCTTGGTTCTCGCGGATCAACGTGGCGGACAGCTGGTGCGCGAAGTCCCGGCGCGCGTCGGCCACTCGGGCATGAGCCTTGGCGACCTTGACGACGGCTTTCTTGCGGTGGTTCGACCCTTTCGCTGTTCGGGACAGGGCCTGCTGTGCTTTCTTCAGGCGGCGTTCGGCGCGGCGCAGGAACCTCGGGTTGTCGATCTTCCGGCCGTCCGAGAGCACCGCGAAATGCGTCAGACCCAGGTCGATGCCCACCTCCGACGCGGTCTCGGGCAGCGGCTCGTCGCTCGTCTCGACGACGAACGACGCGAAGTACCGCCCGGCCGCGTCCTTGATGACCGTCACGGTTGAGGGGGCCGACGGCAGATCCCGCGACCAGCGCACGTCCATGTCTCCGATCTTCGGCAGGCGCAGCTTCCCGCCCGCCGTGATGGAGAACCGGGCATTGCGGGTGAAGCGGATCGCCTGCCGGTTGTCCCTCTTCGACCGGAACCGGGGTGGGGTGACCTTCGGCCCCTTGCGCTTGCCCGACAGGGAGGCGAAGAAGTTGCGGTAGGCGGTGTTCAGATCGGCCAGGGCCTGCTGGAGCACTACCGCCGACACCTCGGAAAGCCAGGAGCGTTCCGAGGTCTGCTTGGCCTGCGTGATGACCCGCTTGGACAACTCGGTGTCCGAGACGTACGGCAATCCTTGGGCGCGGGCATCCTGACGTGCACGCAGCCCGTCGTTGTACACCGTCCGCGCGCACCCGAACGCCCGCGCCAGCGCGGCGCGCTGACCCGGCTTCGGGTAGAGGCGGAAGTTGTACCGGAGTTGCACGCCCTGATCCCCCCATTGGGTTATGGCCGAGTATGGAGACATCAGAACAGGTAGACACTGCGTTTTCGCCCTGCATGCCCATTTGGTCTTCGTGACCAAGTTTCGGCACCCGGTCTTCGCCGGCACCCATCTGGAGCGCCTGGAGCAGATCACGAGGGACGTATGCGCCGACTTCGAGACGGAACTGACCGAGTTCGACGGCGAGAGCAACCACGTGCACCTGCTGGTGAACTTCCCGCCGAAGATCGCCGTCTCCAAGCTCGTCAACTCCCTCAAGGGCGTCTCCTCCCGCAGGCTGCGCACCGAGTTCCCCGAACTGGCCCGCCACTACTACCGGGCGAACAAGCTGTGGTCGGGCTCCTACTTCGCCGGGTCGGTGGGCGGGGCGCCGCTCAGCGTCCTGCGGCAGTACATCGAGCAGCAGAACCACCCGGCTTAGGGCAGGCGCGGGCCTGACGGCTCTCCCGCGCAGGCCTTCACCCCCGGCCGGAAGGACTCCGTTGCCCAATTCGGCGCGACGCCGTGGAAGCGGCTCGTGTCCTGCATCAGAATGACCTGCTGCTGGAGCTCACCGGGTGATCCACGTAATTGGGCAACGGAGTCCTTCCGGCCGGAGCACTGGCCCGTATCCCGGTAGCGCACGCGCGCCGTGCGCACGGCCGCCCAGGCGTCGGGCAGTACCGGGTGCAGGACACGGCGTGCACGACGAGGGCGGGCAGGCGGCGGGCGATGGTCAGGAAGCCGATGCCGACGAGTTTGTCCGCGCGGGCGTGCCTGTCGGAGAAGGTGAGCTCGCCGAGCTCGGGGGTGGATTCCCCGGGCGCTTCGGGGGCGGCGTCCGCCAGGGGAGGGCTGTCCGCCGTGCGGGAGCCCGGCTGCGGGTGCGGAGCCGGTGGGTGTGGTTCCGGGGGAGTGTCCGCCATGCCAGCAGTGTGAGCGCCGCCACCGACAGTTCGCCATCGGATAACCGGTGGAGCGGCGGCCGCCGTACCGGGGGAGGTGGTGCGCGGCCCGCCGTGCCGGGAGGGCGGCCCCGCCCGGCGTGGCGCAGACGTTATGCGCGCGGCCTTGACGCCGGTCGGGGTGAAGTGGGTTGATTGCCCTACTGACAACGTTGTCACCTTTCTCGGGGGACCGGCGGCGCACATGCCGCACCAATGACCCAGGAGGGACGGGAAGTTATGCGACGACGGTGGATGTCGGCCGTCGCGGTCACCGTGGCGGGCCTGCTCACCCTGACCGCGTGCGGCGACGGCGGAGGGTCCGCGCAGAGCCCGCAGGCCGATGCGGCGAAGAAGGTCGAGGTCTTCTCCTGGTGGACCGGGCCCGGCGAGGCCGACGGTCTGAAGGCCATGAAGGAGATCTTCGAGAAGCAGAACACCGGGCTGACGTTCTTCGACGCGGCCGTGGCCGGCGGCTCCGGGGACAAGGCGAGGGCCCTGCTCGCCACGAAGCTGCAGGCCGACACGCCGCCGGACACCTTCCAGGGGCACGCGGGCGCGGAGCTGCAGGGCTACATCAAGGCCGGTGACCTGGAGTCGGTCAACTTCCTCTACGACGAGCTCAAGCTCAGGGACGTCTTCCCGCAGCAGCTCGTCGACCAGATCAGCGTGGACGGCCAGATCTACTCGGTGCCGGTGAACATCCACCGCTCCAACGTGATGTGGTTCAGCCCCGTCGTGCTGAAGGAGGCGGGCGTCACGGAGGTGCCCGCCACGATCGAGGACTTCGTCGCGGCGCTGGAGAAGGTCAAGCAGAAGGGCAAGGTCCCGCTCTCGATCGGCTCGGAGTGGACGGTCGTGCACCTGCTGGAGAGCGTGCTGCTCGGCTCGCTCGGCACCGAGGCCTACAACCGGCTGTGGACGGCGAACTCCGACTGGTCCGGCCCGGCGATGACCAAGGCCCTGAACGACTTCAAGACGATCATGTCCTACGCGGGCGACCCGCAGGACGACTGGCAGCCCGCGGCCAAGCAGGTGGCCGACGGCGAGGCCGGGTTCACCATCATGGGCGACTGGGCCTACGGCTACTTCCACAACCCGCCCGACGGCGGCCTGGGCAAGACGTCCAAGACCGACTTCGACTGGGCGCCCGCGCCCGGCACCGGCGGCACGTTCATGTGGCTGTCGGACAGCTTCACCCTGCCCAAGGGCGCGCCCAACAGGGACGGGGCCGTGGCCTGGCTGAAGGTGGCCGCGAGCAAGGAGGGCCAGGACGCCTTCAACCCGAAGAAGGGCTCGATCCCGGCCCGCAAGGACGCCGACGCCTCGCTCTACACCGACTACCTGGCCGACGCGCTGAAGGACTGGGGGAGCAACAAGCTCGCCGGCTCCATCCAGCACGGCGTGACGGTCAACGACGCCTGGCGGACGGCGATCAACGAGGCGGTCGGCCTGTTCCAGCAGTCGCAGGACGTGGCGGCGCTGCAGACCGCCCTGGCCGAGGCCGCCAAGAACTCCGGCCAGTGATCTCCGGCCAGTGATCTCCGGGCCGCCGGCCGGCCGTGATCGGCCGGTGGCCGCCGGTACGGCCCGTGTCCCGGCGGGGCGCGGGCCGTACCGGAGGGGTGTGCGCCGTGAGAGCCGCGCGCCGGGCCGTGCGCCAGAAACAGGGTGTACGTCGGAAAGGGCGTCGGAGAAAGGACGTCAGTGACACGGGTACGCAGGTGGCTGCCGGGGTTGTTGCTGGTGGCGCCGTCGATCGCGGCCATCGCCGTCTTCGTGTACGGCATGCTCGGCTGGAACTTCCGGCTGGCGATGACCGACAAGCACGACGAGATCTCCGAGGGGAGCTTCGTCGGACTGGAGAACTTCATCGGGCTCTGGGACCAGCAGCGCTGGCACCTCTCGGTGAACCACGCGATCGTCTTCACGGCGGTGTTCGTGGGCGGGGCGCTGGTGCTGGGCTGGCTGCTGGCGTTCCTGATGGAGAAGGGCATCCGGGGTGAGGGGACCTTCCGGGCGATCTACCTCTTCCCGATGGCGATCTCGTTCGTGGCGACCGGGGTCGTCTGGCGCTGGCTGATGAACTCCGGCACCGGGGAGCGCGCGGTCGGGCTGAACCGGCTCCTGGACGGCCTCGGGCTGGAGTTCCTGCAGTGGCAGTGGTTCCGGGATCCGGACTGGGGGATGGCCGCCATGGCCGTCCCGGCGATCTGGCAGATGTCCGGCTATGTCATGGCACTGTTCCTGGCGGGTTTCCGGGGCGTCCCGGAGGAACTGCGCGAGGCCGCCCGGGTGGACGGCTGCACCGAGTGGGACGTCTACCGGCGCATCGTGCTCCCGATGCTCCGCCCGGTCACCCTGTCGGCGCTGATCATCCTCGGCCACATCTCGCTGAAGGCCTTCGACCTGATCGTCGCGGTCTCCGGCAAGCAGATCATCACCGATGTGCCCGCCGTGTTCATGTGGGTCGCGGTCTTCGACTCCCACGACCCGGCCAAGGGCGCCACCATCGCGGCCTACATCGTGATCGCGGTGAGCGTCTTCGTCATCCCCTACCTGGTCTGGTCGTTGCGCAAGGAGAGGCGGTCATGACGGCGCAGGACGTACGGGCACCGGAGACCCGGGGCGCCGGGGACGGGGGCGAGCGGGCCGTACGGCGGGCGCGGTGGGCCCGCGGCGTCCGGCTGGCGGTGCTCGCCGCCTTCGTGGTGGTCTTCCTGATCCCCGTCTACGTGCTGCTGGTCACCAGCTTCAAGCCGCTGACCGAGGCCGACCCCTCCCGGGCCTGGGCCCTGCCCGAGACGTGGACGTTCGAGCCGTGGCGGGTGGCCTGGGAGAAGCTCGCGCCGGGCATCGCCAACAGCGTGCTGCTGGCCGTGCCCGGCTCGCTGATCTCGGCGGTCCTCGGCTCGATGAACGGCTACGTGCTCTCGAAGTGGCGCTTCCCCGGCGCGGACGTGGTGTTCACGCTGTTCCTGTTCGGGATGTTCATCCCCTACCAGGGGGTCATGATCCCGCTCGTCCAGCTCCTGGTGAACCTCAACGAGCTGACCGGGCTGAACGGGGTCTTCTACGGGGGCATCCCCGGCCTGGTCCTCGCGCACGTGGTCTACGGCATCCCGATCTGCACGCTGATCTTCCGCAACTACTACGTGACCATCCCGGACGAGATCATCGAGGCGGCCCGGGTGGACGGCGCCGGGATGCTGCGGACCTACCGCTCGGTGGTGCTGCCGGTCTCCGGCCCGGCCTTCGCCGTCGTGGTCATCTGGCAGTTCACCGCGCTCTGGAACGACTTCCTGTTCGCCGTCTTCCTCACCGGCCCGCAGAGCTGGCCCACCACGGTCATGCTCAACAACATCGCCGGGGCCCAGACCGTCCCCTACAGCCAGCAGATGG
The DNA here is from genome assembly GCF_014203605.1 of Thiemannella venezuelensis. Lineage (GTDB taxonomy): Bacteria > Actinomycetota > Actinomycetes > Streptosporangiales > Streptosporangiaceae > Planomonospora_A > Planomonospora_A venezuelensis. Next base: position 194,170 of record NZ_JACHJJ010000006.1, read on the forward strand.
CCGCCGCCCTGCTCGCCTCCATCCCCACCATGGTCGTCTACGTCCTGCTCGGCCGCTTCTTCATGCGCGGCCTCATGGCCGGCGCCCTCAAGGGCTGAACCGGGCGGGGCCCGCCCGCGTCTCATGATCATGCGACTGGCCGTCCTCCTGCTCGTCCTCGCGCTGGCCGCCTGCGGGGCACCCGTGACCACGGCGAGCCCGGTTCCCGCGGGCACCGGGACGCCCATGGCCACGGACGCACCGGTGGCCGCACCGGCGCCGGCCTCCACAGGGCCGGACGCGCCAGAGCCCGTTTCCGTGTGTGTCCCGGCCCCCGCCCGGCAGCTGAACGTCAGGCTGCTCCGGCAGGTCGCCTACGACTACGACCCGCTCAACTCGCCGGAGGAACTGGTGGCGGAGGTCCCGCTGGTCGTCGCGGGCACCGTGGAGGACTTCCTGCCGGGGCGGGTGGCCGAGGAGGGCATTCCCGGTGATCGCACGCACTACGTGCTCATGCCGGTGCGGGTGAGCGACCGTTTCAAGGGACAGGCCGGAGACGTGGTCCACGTCCAGTTCTTCCAGGGAGGGATCTGGAGGAACGAGACCCCGGTCCACTCGGTGGCCGACTTCCGGCGCGCGATACCCGCGGGCACCCGGGTCCTGGTCTTCGTCCATCCGCATTCTCCGCAGGGAGCCGTGATCAAGGATCGGGCCGGGCTCCCCGCCGGGACCCCGGTCTACTCCGCCCATCCGCAGGGCGTGCTCCTCGGCCGGGGGCTGGATGTGATCGGCGGCATGGAGGAGATCGATCCGCGCTCCCGCTGGGCGGACCCCTGCGGTCTGGACGGCATCGCCGCGCGGCTGCGTGCCGCAGGTTTCACCGGCTGAAGCCGGACGGCCGCCGCGCGGCCCGGGCGGGGACCGTCCGGTGAGGTTCTCACGGACGTCCCCGCCCGGGTTGCCGGGAGTCAGCGGAAGACCGCGGCGTTGCGCTCGGCCCACGCGGCGAACGTGCCGGGGGAGCGGCCGAGGACGCGCTCGATGTCCGGGCTGACCCGCTGCTCGTCCCGGGTCGGCTCGCCGAGGATGGCCAGGGTGGTGTCCACGACCGGTCCGGGCATGAACGCCAGCATCTGCGCGCGGGCCTCCTCGCGGCTCTGCTCGGCGAAGGCGACGGGCTCTCCCAGCGCCCGGCCGATGGCGTCGGCGCTCTGCCGCGGGCTCACCGGCTCCGGTCCGGTGAGCTCGTAGATCCGGCCGCCGTGCTCCGGCTTACGCAGCGCCGCGGCCGCGACCTCGGCGATGTCGTCGGGGTCGACGACCGGAAGCCCGACGTCGCCGAACGGCGCGGCGACCGTGCGCCGCGTGCGGACCGACTCGGCCCACGCGAACGTGTTGGAGGCGAACCCACCCGGGCGCAGGATCGTCCACTCCGCCCCCGAGTCCATGACCGCGCGCTCGAATCCTCCGCCGAAGCGGCCGTGGGAGACGCTGCGCGGGCGTGTCGCGACGGCCTGCGAGGAGAGGAAGACGATCCTGCCCGCTCCGCTCGTGCCGGAGATGACCTCCTCCGGGGTGCGTCCGGAGGCGAAGAGGTCTCCGGACACGAGGAGGAAGAGGGCGTCGGCGTCTTCCAGGACAGGGCGCAGGCTCTCGGGACGGGCGAGGTCCGCGGGGACCGCGCGGACGCCCCGGGGCACGTCGGAGCCGCCGATGCGGCGGGACACGGCGGTCACCTGCTCGCCCGCCTCGGCCAGCAGCCGGACCAGCGTCCGGCCGACGTTCCCGGTGGCTCCCGTGACAACGATCATGATGGTCTCCCCAGAAGTTAGTTAGTCGACTGACTGAGAAGGACCGTAGCACAACCGGGGCCATATAGTTAGTCGGGTGACTGACTCGAAGGGCTCCCGGGGGAGGGCCGCGGCCGGAAAGCGGCAGCGGCTGATGGCCGCCGCCGCCCGGGTCGTGCACCGGCAGGGCGCGGACCGCACCACCATCGCCGACATCGCCCGCGCCGCCGACGTGCCCGTGGGCAACGTGTACTACTACTTCAAGACCAAGGACGAGCTCGTCGCGGCCGCGCTCGGCGAGCACGCCCGGCAGCTGGAGCTGCTCACCGGGCGGCTGGACCGCCTCCCCGACCCGAGGGAGCGCCTCAAGGACCTGGTGGAGGCGTGGGTCGGCCAGCGCGACCTCGCGGCCCGCTACGGCTGCCCGACCGGAACACTCGCCGTCGAGCTGGACAAACGCCCCGAAGGGGGCCTGGACGTGGAGGCGGGCAAGGTCATCCGGCTGCTGCTGGACTGGGTCGAACGCCAGTTCCGCGAGCTCGGGCTGCCCGATCCCGACGAGCTCGCGCTGACCCTGGTGGGCGCCTACCAGGGCATGTCGCTGCTGGCCAACGCCCTGCGCGACCCCGGAGTCATGCTGCGCCAGGGCGCCCGCCTGACCGGCTGGCTCGACTCCCTGCCCGGCGGTACCCGGCTCTGACACCGGGGCGCGGGCGGTCCGGCCCCACGGGTCACGGCGGGAGCTCGCCCGAGCCGCGGGGGATGAGCCGGGTCGGGAGCTCGATCCGCCGGGCGGGGCCGTGCTCGCCGGCCAGGCGGCGGAAGAGCAGCTCGGCGGCGGTGCGGCCGAGGCCGGCCGGATCCTGGGCCACCACGGTGACCGCGGGTGAGAGCACGTCGGCCAGCTCGAAGTCGTCGAACCCGACCAGGGCGGGGCGGTGCCGGGTGCCGCGCAGCACGGCCACGGTGATCCGGCCGTTGCCGGTGAGCACCGCCGTGGGCGGCTCGGGCCCGGCGAGCATGCGCTCCAGCGCGGCCCCGGACCCCTCCGCCGGACCCATCGCGACCAGGGCGTCGTCGGGGCCGAGGCCCGCGTCCGCCAGCGCCCGCCGGTAGCCGCGCAGCCGTTCGGCGGCGGTGAAGATGGACGGGTCGTCGCCGAGGAAGGCGATCCGGCGGTGCCCGTGGCGGATCAGGTGGACCGTCCCGGCGTGCGCGCCGCCGGCGTTGTCGCAGAGCACGGTGTCGCAGCGCACGGGGCCGGCCTCCAGCCCGCCGGGCCGGTCGGCGAAGACGGCGGCGACGCCCGCGTCCAGCTCGGGCAGCAGGTAGCCGTGGTCGGATCCGGCGGGGACGATGACCAGCCCGTCCACCCGGCGGGCGCAGAAGGTGAGCACGAGCTCCCGCTCACGCAGGGGATCCTCCCTGGACGAGCCGCTGAGCACCAGCGAGCCGTGCCGGAGCGCCACGTCCTCGACCGCCCGGCTGATCTCCGAGTAGAACGGGTCCGCCACGTCCTCGATCACCAGGCCGATCGTCGCGGTCCGGCCGCCGCGCAGCACCCGGGCGCTCTCGTTGCGCCGGTAGCCGAGCCGCTCGATGGCCGCCAGCACCCGCGCGGCCGTGGCGGGGTTGACCCCCGGCTCGCCGTTGACGACCCGTGAGACGGTCTTGAGCGCCACCTCGGCCGCCGCGGCGACGTCCTTCATCGTGGGGCGTCCCCGCATGCTCCCTGTCACAGGCCGATCATCACCCAGCATCGGCCTGCGGACAACGTTGTCATCGGCGTGGCCGTACGGCGGCCGGCCGCTCCGGGAGCGTTCAACGGGACAGGGCGGTGGCCGCCGCCCCGGTCGCGTGCAGGTCGGCCTCCACCCGGGCCGCCGCCGCGAGCAGGGGCGGCAGCAGGTCGCGCCGGGCGGACTCGGCGGTCGTACGGCTGGCGTGGGAGGAGATGTTCATCGCCGCGGCCACCCGGCCGGAGCGCTCCCGGATCGGGACCGCGAGCGAGCGCAGGCCCTCCTCAAGCTCCTGGTCGACCATGGACCACCCCTGGGAGCGGACCCGCTCCAGCTCGGCGCGGAGCGCGGCGGGCGAGGTGAGGGTCCTGGCGGTGAACGCCTGCAGCTCGGCGCGGTCCAGGTAGGCGTCGAGCCGCTCGGCGGGGAGCCAGGCCAGCAGCACCCGCCCCATCGAGGTGCAGTGGGCCGGGAAGCGGGTGCCGATGCTGATCGTCACCCGCATGATCCGGGTGGTCGCCACCCGGGAGACGTAGACGACGTCCTCGCCGTCGAGCACCGCCACCGATGCCGACTCGTGCACCTCGGCGACGAGCCGTTCCAGGTGCGGCGCGGCGACCTCGGGCAGGGAGAGGCTGGACAGGTAGGCGTAGCCCAGCTCCAGCACCCGGGGGGAGAGGGCGAACAGGCGCCCGTCGGTGCGGACGTAGCCGAGGTCCACCAGCGTCAGCAGGAACCGCCGGGCCGCCGCGCGGGTCAGCCCGGTGGCGCGGGCGACCTCGCTGAGCGTGAGCTCGGGCGCGGCCGCGCTGAACGTCCGGATCACCGCGAGCCCTCTGGCCAGCGACTGCACGTGATCCGAGCCGCGGTCGACCGCTTCGGCCATCTGCTCCTCCTCGTCCGATCGAACCCTAGCGCCGCCCCGGACGGCACGGCGCGGCCCGGTTCCCGGTACGGCTCCGGCCCGCCGTCAGCCCTCCCCGCCCGCCCGGCCGAGCACCCGGTCGACGAAGACCCCGGCAGAACCGAGATGGCCCGCGGGATCGAGGGCGGCGTCCAGCTCCTCCGGCTCCAGCTCCGCACCGGGTGTGGCGAGCAGCGCCTCCCGCAGGGAGAGCCCGTCCGCGACGGCCCGCGCGCAGGCGGCGTCCACCGCCGCGCGGGCCTCGGGGGAGCCGCCGAGCACGGCGACGGCCCGCTCGGCCATCAGCAGCCCCCGGGTCGTGCCGAGATTGGCCCGCATCCGCGCGGCGTCGACGGTCAGACCCTCCAGCACCTCGCCCAGCCACGCCGCGGCGGAGCCGGTCAGGCGGAGCAGCTCGCCCAGCGTCTCCCACTCCGCCTGCCACGGCCCGGCCGCGCGCTCGTGCTCCTGGGCCATCCCGCCGAGCACCGAGGCCACCAGGCCGGGCACCCGCTGGACGCAGGCGAGCACCGACATGGCGCCCACCGGGTTGCGCTTGTGCGGCATCGCGCTGGAGCCGCCCCGCCCGGGGGCCTGCGGCTCGGCCGCCTCGCCGACCTCGGTCTGGGCCAGCAGCTTCACATCGGTCGCGATCTTGCCGAGCACTCCCGAGGCCACGCCGAGGGCGCAGGCCAGCTCCGCGACCGGGGTCCTGTCGGTGTGCCAGGGCAGGAGCGGCTCGGCCAGCTCCAGCTCGGCCGCGAGCAGCGGCAGGACCTCGTGGCCGCGACCGCCCAGGACCGAGAGCGTGCCGGCGGCCCCGCCGTACTGCACGGGCAGGTCCAGCCCGGTCAGCAGCTCCCGGGCGCGGTCCAGCGCGCTCAGCCAGCCGGCCGCCTTCAGCCCGAAGGTGATCGGCACGGCGTGCTGCAGGACGGTCCGCCCGGCCATCAGGGTGCCGCGGTGCTCGGCGGCGAGCCGCGCGCACGCCTCGGCCGAGGCGGCCAGGTCGGCCAGGATCGGGACGAGGGCGCGGCAGGCGACCAGCATCGCGGCCGTGTCGTTGACGTCCTGGCTGGTCGCGCCGTGGTGCACGTACCGCCGCAGGCCGGGTTCGACCCGCTCGCGCAGGGCGGCGACCAGGGGGATCACCGGGTTGCCCGCCGGACCCGCCCGGTGGCCCAGCTCGGCCAGGTCGTAGAGGCCGGGGTCGCAGGCCTTCGCGACCGCCTCGGCCGCCCCGGCCGGGATGAGGCCGAGCTCCGCCTGGGCGGCGGCCAGCGCCGCCTCGGCGTCCAGCATCGCCGCCAGCCACCCGGAGTCCGACACCTCCGCCGCAGCCCCGCCCCGGGAGAACGTCCCCGAGAACAACCCGTCGGCTCGTGACGAGGTCATGACCACCTCCGCTGGATGCGTATCGTTGCGCCGCCCCCGGGACGGCCGGTGCGACCGGCCCCGGCTCCGGACGCGGTTCCGGTCGTCCGGTACGGCCGCGTGCCCGTGGCCGTACCGGACCCGCCGGGGTCTTTCACGAGGGCATTCCCTCCAGGACCACGGCCAGTCCCTGGCCGACACCGATGCAGATGGCGGCCAGGCCGTACCCGCCGCCCCGGCGGTGCAGCGCGTGCGCGAGCGTGCCCAGGACGCGGGCGCCGGAGCAGCCGAGCGGGTGGCCGAGGGCGATGGCCCCGCCGTTCACGTTGACGATCTCCGGGTCGAGGCCGGGCCACTCGGCCAGGCAGGCGAGTGACTGGGCGGCGAACGCCTCGTTGAGCTCGACCGCGCTCAGGTCGGACCAGCCCAGCCCCGCGCGCCTGAGCGCCGTGCGGGCGGCCTCGACCGGGCCGATCCCGAACAGGTGCGGCTCCACGCCGGTCACCGCCCGGGAGACGATCCTGGCCAGCGGGCGCCGCCCGGCCCGGGCGGCGCCCGCCCCGTCGCCGAGGAGCAGGGCGGCCGCGCCGTCGTTGAGCGGGGAGGCGTTGCCCGCCGTGACGGTGCCCCCGGGGCGGAAGACCGGCTTGAGGCGGGCGAGGGACTCCGTGCTCGTGTCGGCCCGGATCGACTCGTCGCGGTCGAGGGCGGCGAGGGCGGGGCCGCCGGGGGCGTCCAGCGGGACCACCTCGGCGGCGAAGGCGCCGGCGTCCCACGCCGCGGCGGCGCGGTGGTGGCTGCGCAGGGCGAAGGCGTCCTGCGCCTCGCGGGTGATCTTGTAGCGGTCGGCGAGGATCTCCGCGCCCTCGCCCAGCGCCACCGTCCACTCGGCGGGCATCCGCGGGTTGACCATGCGCCAGCCGAGGGCCGTGTCGTGCAGGGTCCGGGAGCCCCGGTCGAAGCCGCGCGAGGGCTTGGGCATGACCCACGGCGCGCGGCTCATCGACTCCGCGCCGCCGGCGATCACCAGTGAGGCGTCGCCCACGGCCACCGCGCGGGAGGCGGCGATCGCGGCCTCCATGCCGGAGCCGCAGAGCCGGTTGACGGTCGTGCCGGGGACGGTGACCGGGAGCCCGGCGAGCAGGACGGCCATCCGGGCGACGTCGCGGTTGTCCTCGCCGGCGCCGTTGGCCGCGCCGAAGAACACGTCGTCGACGGCTGCCGGGTCGAGATCGGGGGAGCGCCCGGCCAGGGCCCGCACCACGTGCGCGGCCAGGTCGTCGGGGCGGACCTCGGCCAGCGCCCCGCCGTACCGGCCGATGGGGGTGCGGACCGCGTCGAGGACGAAGACATCGTTCATGATCGGGTTCTCCCGTCCGCCGGGCACCGGCGCCCGGCGATATCCGCTGCCGGGCACCGGTTCCCGGCGGGGTTCACTGTCGTTCTCCGGTGAGGCCGCGCAGGGCGGCGAGCTCCTGCGCGGTGGGGGGTTCGGTCTCGCGCAGCCCGGAGGCGGCGGCGAGTTCCCAGCCGGTGGCGGCGCGGGCCGCCTCCAGGGTGACGCCGGGGTGCAGGTGCGTGAGGACCAGTTCGCAGGTGGCGGGGTCGGGTTCGAGGACGCCGAGGTCGGTGATGACCGTCCGGGGGCCGCTGCCGCGCAGGCCGAGGCGCTCGCGGTCGCCGGGGCCCGAGCCGAAGCCGACCGAGGTGACGAAGTCCACGCGGTCGACGAACGCGCGGGGGCTCTGCCGTACGATCACGGTCACCTCGCGGCAGGAGGCGGCGATCTCGGGCGCCCCGCCCGCGCCGGGCAGCCGGACCCCGGGGTCCTCGTAGGGGCCGATCACGGTCGTGTTGATGTTGCCGAACCGGTCGATCTGGGCCGCGCCGAGGAAGCCGACGTCGATGCGGCCGGGCTGGAGCCAGTAGTTGAAGATCTCCGGGACGCTCACGACGGCGTCGGCGGTCTCGGCCAGCTCGCCGTCGCCGATGGACAGCGGCGGGCGGGAGGGCTTGGCGCCGACGGTCCCGGACTCGTAGATCAGCACGAGGTCCGGGGCGTGGGTGCGGCGGGCCAGGTTGGCCGCGACGCTGGGCAGGCCGATGCCGACGAAGCACGAGCCGCTCCGCAGCCGTCTGGCGGCGGCCACGGTCATCATCTCGTCGGAGGTGTAGGAGCCCGCGGGCGAGACGGTCATCGGCCGGCCTCCGAGGCGGTCGCGGAACGGTCGAGGACGTGGTCGCCCATCCAGGCGAGGAAGGTCTCGCGGTCCCGGGAGATCTCGTCCCAGGCCTGGTAGAAGGCGTTGTCGCGGACGGAGTAGCCCGCGCTGTAGGAGGGGTGGGAGCCGCCGGGCGCCGCCGAGACGCGGGTGATCGCCCAGCCGGGCAGCACGACCGCCCCGGGGCGGGGCTCCAGCTCCTCGACGATCTCCTCCACGGTCACGAGGGAGCGCCGGGCCGCCAGCACGGCCTCCTTCTGCACTCCGGTGATCCCCCAGAGCTGCACGTTGCCGCTCCGGTCGGCGCGCTGGGCGTGCACGATCGCGACGTCGGGGTTGATCGCCGGGACGGCGGTGAGCTCCTCGCCGGTGAACGGGCAGGTGATGGGCCTGATGTTCGCGGTCCGGGAGGGCAGGTCGGTGCCCCGGTAGCCGCGCAGCACGGCGAACGGCAGCCCGGAGGCCCCGGCGACGTAGGCGTTGGCGATGCCGGCGTGGCTGTGCTCCTCGATCTCCAGCGGGGCCGGCCACCGGTTCTGCACCGCGTCGCGGAAGCGGTGCAGCGAGCCGACGCCGGGGTTGCCGCCCCAGGAGAAGACCAGCCGCCGGGCGCAGCCCATCCCGATGAGCTGGTCGTAGACCAGGTCGGGGGTCATCCGGATGAGGGTGAGGTCGCGGCGCCCCTGGCGGATGATCTCGTGGCCGGCCGCGTAGGGAATGAGGTGGGTGAAGCCCTCCATGGCGACGCTGTCGCCGTCGCGGACGAGCTCCGCCACCGCCTCGGCGAGTGGGACCACCGTGGCCATCCTGCCCCCTTCACATTTGTTCGCTGTGCGAACGTAGGTTCTCTGTGCGAACATACTGAATCCGGACAGGGCCGGTCAATCGCCGGCGGCGGCCTCGCCCCGGTCACCGCGGGCGCCGGGAGCTGTGCGAAGGTTGAACGGTGTCTGAGCGCCGGGTCGGTCTGTCGTGGACGGTGATGGTCGCGGGGTTCGTGCTCGCCTCGTTCAACCTGCGGCCCGCACTGGCGGGGATCTCGCCGGTGCTCGACGAGATCATGGGGGACCTCGGGCTGGGTCCGGCCGGGGGCGGCGCGATCACCACGGTGATGGTGGTCTGCCTGGGCGCGCTGGCCCCGCTCGCCCCGCCGCTGGCCCGCAGGTTCGGCCTGGACCGGGTGCTCCTGGCCGGGCTGCTGGTCCTGGCGGCGGGGATCCTGCTGCGCGCCGCGGGCGGCGTGCCCGCCCTGTACACGGGCGCGGCCGTCGCCGGCACGGCGATCGCGGTCATGAACGTGGTGATGCCCGCCGTCGTCAAGCAGCACTTCCCCGACCGGGTCGGCCTGTTCACCGGGGTCTACGTCTCCGCCCTGGTCCTGGGCGCGGCCGTGGCCTCCGGGCTGACGGTGCCGCTGGAGCACGCCACCGGGTACGGCTGGCGCGAGGTGACCGCGATGGCCGCGGTCCCCGCGGTGGCGGCGGCCGTGCTCTGGCTGCCCCAGGCGCTGCGGCCCCGGGCCGGGGGGAGGGCGGAGCGCAGGCCGTTCCGGGAGCTGCTGGGCAGCAGGACGACGTGGTTCGTCACGGTCTTCATGGGCGTTCAGTCGCTGACGTTCTACGTCACGCTCGCCTGGCTGCCGACGATCTTCCAGGAGGCCGGGCTCCCGGCGGACCAGGCGGGCTACCTGCTGGGCCTGTCCAACCTCGTGCAGGTCGGGGTCACGCTCATGGTCCCGGTGCACGCGGGGCGGGCGCGCTCGCAGGCGCCGCACGTGGCGGTCGCGACCCTGCTCACCGCCGCCGGGTACGCCGGGGTGCTGGCGGCCCCCACCACCGTCCCCTGGTTGTGGATGGTCCTCCTCGGAGTCGGCCAGGGGGCCTCGATCGCCCTGGCCCTGCTGATCATCACGCTCCGCGCTCCCGACCCCGCCGCGGTGACCGCGCTCTCGGCCGTCGCCCAGTCCGCCGGGTACGTGCTGGCGGCGCTCGGGCCGTTCCTGATCGGCGTGCTCAGGGAGGTCTCGGGCGGCTGGACGCTGCCGCTGCTCGCCGGGCTCGGCGCGTGCGCGGTGCAGCTGGCCGCCGGGTTCCCGGCCGGCCGCCCGGCGCCGTCCGGGACCGCCCGCGGGGGAGGCGCCGCGGACGCGCCCGCCGTACGCCGGGAGTGAGGCCCCCGCCGCCGCCCTGGCCGTCCTCGCGACCGGTACCGTCGCCGTTGTGCTGAACCGACCCGAGCCCGCAGCCGCGGACCGCCGCGGCCCTGCCTCCGCCGAACCCGTCGTCATCGGCCACCGGGGCGCCAGCGCCCACCGGCCCGAGCACACGCTGCTCTCCTACGAGGCCGCGATCGCCCTGGGCGCCGACTACATCGAGCCCGACCTGGTCTCCGCCAAGGACGGCGTTCTCGTGGCCAGGCACGAGAACGAGATCGGCGGCACCACGGACGTGGCGGGCCACCCCGAGTTCGCGGCCCGCCGTACCACCAAGACCATCGACGGCCGGCCGGTGACCGGCTGGTTCACCGAGGACTTCACCCTCGCCGAGCTGAGGACGCTCAGGGCGGAGGAGCGCATCCCCGACCTGCGCCCGGACAACACCGTCTTCAACGGCCTCGCGCAGATCCCGACCTTCGAGGAGGTCGTGCAGCTCGCCAAGGAGCACGGTGTCGGCGTCTACCCCGAGACCAAGCACCCCACCTACTTCGACTCCATCGGGCTCTCCCTGGAGGAGCCGCTGCTGGAGGTGCTGTCCCGGTACGGCTGGCGCGGGCGGCGCGACCCGGTCTTCATCCAGTCGTTCGAGACCGCCAACCTGCGCGAGCTGCGCAGGAGGACGCAGCTCCCGCTGATCCAGCTGATCAGCGCGAGCGGCGCGCCGTACGACTGGACCGCCGCCGGGGACCCGCGCACCTACGACACCATGGTCACCCCGGAGGGCCTGCGCGAGGTCGCGGGCTACGCCGACGGGATCGGCGTGGACACCCGGCGGATCGTCCCGGCCGGTCCCGACGGGCGCCTGCTCGCGCCCACGACGCTGGTCGACGACGCCCACCGGGCCCGCCTGAAGGTCCACACCTGGACCGTGCGGAACGAGAACTCCCAGCTTCCGGTGGACTTCCGGCTCGGCGACCCGGCCAACCCGGCGTTCCCGAGGGCGACGGGCGACGTGATGGGCTGGCTGGAGAAGCTCTACCGGCTCGGCCTGGACGGCGTCTTCGCCGACGACCCGGGCATCGCCCGGGCCGTCAGGGAGCGCGTGCTCTGACGGGCGGCGCGCCTCAGGCGACGTCGCCCACGGGCTCGTCCACGGGCCGCAGCTCGTCGGCGTAGCTGACCGAGACGCGGCGCATGAGGCCGGTCTCGCCGATGGAGTACTGGCCCATCCGCCACAGCGGCGGCGAGTACGCGTGGATCGAGACGCTGCCGGGCTGTGCGCCGGTCAGCCGGTGGATGTGGTCGGGGCCGAAGGAGAACGACTCGCCCGAGGAGACCACGGTCTCCAGGTGCTCGCCGCCGATGCGGGGGTTGCACTCCAGGAGCGCCCCGGCCACCACCCGGACGGCGCCGGAGGAGATGTCGTGGTCGTGCCAGCCGGTGTCGTCGCCGGGCCGCCAGCACAGCAGCCAGACGTCGATGTGGGAGTCCCGGTAGAGGGAGGCGTAGTGGCGGCCCCCCTCCTCGGGGAAGGCCACCAGGTCCGCCCAGCGGGACGGGTCGGCGGCCAGCGCGTCGACCAGGTCGCGCAGCTCGCGCCGGTCGAGGGTGCGCGCGGGCAGGGACGCGAAGCTCACCGCGGCCCTCCGGGCGGCTCGGGGGACGGCCCCGCCGGGACGGGCGGCGCGGGTGGCGCGGGCCTGGGGAACGCGGGGAGCGCGCAGCGCCCACGGCTCTGGGACTGGTTCACGGATGGGGCTCCTCCCGGTTCAGCAGCCGGTTCGGGTTGGTGACGGTAACGGCGTGCCGGGCGGCCTCGCCGAGTGGGGGCAGCAGGTCGGGGGCGGTGGCGTAGGGCTGGTCGGAGCCGTTGACCACGACGTCGACGCCCAGCTCGCGCACCGTCGCGTCGACGGCCCGGGGGCCGTAGGAGGAGGTCTCCACGAAGACCCGCGGGTCCACCCGCCCCCGGCCCCCGCCGCCCCGGGCGGCCAGCCGCTCGGTGTGGAGCGGGGCCAGCCCGGCCAGCAGCGCGAAGCAGACCCGCAGGCCGGGGTGCCGGGGGCGGCCGAAGGCGGCGAACGCGAACCACGCGGCATGCATCTGCTGGACGTACGGCACGACCGCCGGCCACCACCCGGGGCTCTGCGAACGTCCGGCCGGGCCGGGGTGGACGAAGAGCGGCAGGCCTCGCCCGGCCAGCACGTCGAGCAGCGGGGCGACGCCCCGCCACCCCTCCTCGGTCCCCACGGCCGTCGCCGGGAGCTGGAGCCCGGCGAGGCCGCGGCCGAGGTCCGCCTCCAGCCGCACCGGGTCGGCCTCGGTGAGGCAGGTCGCGGCCCAGGCCCCGAAGGGGGCGGGGAGGGCGAGGGCGTCGTCGTGGTAGGCGTCGATGATCGGCCAGGCCTCCTCCGGCGGAAGCGTCTCGACGCCGAGCGGGCTCGACAGCGAGACCAGGGCCAGGTCGAGGCCGGCGTTGCGGGCGAGCCGGGTGGCGAGGTCGTGGTCGCGCGGGTCCGCCTCGCAGGGCGGTTCGCCGTCCAGGTGGAGGGTCCAGCCGTCGAGGCGGGGCGGTGCCGTGCGGCGCCGGAGCGCGTCGGTGAACGCGGGCGTCCACAGATGCTGGTGCACGTCGACGGCCATCTCCACCTCCATTTATCTAATTTCCTACCTACAATACAGGTAATCGTGTAGGTTCCGGTACGCCGCCGGGCGGTGCGCCCGTCCATCCCCGGCCCGGGAGGAGGGGCATAAGCTTGCCGGGTGCCGCAGCCACGCAAACGCGCGACGATCCGCGAGGTCGCCAAGGCCACCGGTCTCTCCCCCGCCGCCGTCTCCTACGCCCTGCGCGGCATGCAGGTCTCCGAGGAGACCATCGAGCGGGTCCGCAGGGCCGCCGCCGAGCTCGGCTACGAGGCCGACCCGATCGCCCGCGCGCTGGCCAGCGGCCGGACCGGGATGATCGGCCTGCTCTGCGGCTCCCTGGAGGACCTCTGGCAGCAGGCGCTGGCCGTGGGCATCGGCCGAGGCCTCAAGGACAACGACCACTACGCGCTGATCCTGGACGCGGCGGGAGATCCGGCGCGGGAGCGCGTCCTGGCCGGGCAGCTCCGCGACCAGCGGGTGGACGCGCTGATCGTGCAGCCGGTGGACCCGGCGGCGCCGTTCTGGGCCTCCCTCTGCGAGGGCCTGCCGGTGGTGGCGATCGGGGACGCGCTGGCCGGGGCACGGACGGCCGGGGAGGTCGTGTTCGACAACCGGGCCGGGGTGACCCTGGCCCTGGAGCACCTGCGCGGGCGGGGGCACCGGCGGGCCGCCGTGCTCACGCCGACCCGGGCCAGCACCCCCGACCGCCCCGCCGACGTGCACGTCCTGGCGGAGGCCGCGCGGCTGGGGCTGGACATCGAGGTCGTCACCGCCCCGCAGGCGCTGGCGGGCGCGACGGAGGCGGCCGGCCGGGCGCTGGCCGCCGGGCACCGGGCGTTCTTCTGCTTCGCCGACTCGATCGCCTACGGGGTGTACGCGGCGGCGGCCGGGCGGGGACTGGCGATCCCGGACGAGGTGGCCGTGATGGGCTACGACGACCACCCCATGTCCGGGCTGCTCACCCCGGGGCTGACGACGGTCGACTGGGACATCGACGGGATCGTCGGCGCCGCCGTCCGCCTGGTCGTCGGCGCCGCCGAGGGCGATCCGCACCACCGCCGCATCGTCCAGGCGCCCCAGCTCCGCGAACGCGGCTCGGTCGGCGCCCGCTGACGGCGGGCCCGTGCGGTTCCGGTGTGATCAGTCGCCGAGGACCAGGTCGAGCAGCCAGCTCACCACGCCGACGATGATCGCCCCCCAGAAGGCGGCCCAGAAGCCGTCCACATGGAAGGGGAGGTCGAGCTGGGCGGAGATCCAGCTCGTGAGCAGGAGCAGGCCGGCGTTCACGACGAGGGCGAACAGGCCGAGGGTGAGGACGTAGAACGCGCAGCCGACGGTCTTGATGATCGGCTTGAGGACCGCGTTGACGAGGCCGAAGATCAGGGCGGCCGCGAGCAGGGTCAGGACGTTCTTGGTGGTGGTGTCGCCCGAGACGGTGATGCCGTCCACGAGCTGGGTGGCCGCCCACAGGGCGGCCGCCACGATGAGGATTTTGACGATGATCTTCACGCTGGGGCGTCCTCGCGATGTCGGTCGGATGGGCGGTCGGTCTTCACGATGAGGATGTGTATACCAAGACACTAGACACTCCGGGATCACTGTGGCGGTCGCCGTACCAGGATCACTGTGGCGGTCGCCGTACCGGGATCGCGGATGCCGAGGGGGCGGGACGCCCGTCCGGCGCGCCGATCGTGAATGATCACCTGGATCCGGGGGCAGAGGGGGCGTAAGGGGGTGGGTTCAGTGAAAACGGATCAGCTGGAAGCGCTGCCGGCGCAGGAACTGCACGAGCGGGCGGTGAACTACGCCGTGCGCCACGGAGACTTCGGGTTCCTGTGGGAGCTGCTCAAGGTGATCCCGGCGGCCGAGGCGGCCAGCGGGAACAGCGACGAGGCGGCCAACGACCTCAGCCGGGTCTCGGCCCTGCTCAGCGATGCCATGGCGGCGGGGGCGGGTGAGCTCGGCGAGGCCCTGCGCCCGTTCTACGTCGACTACCTGTCCAAGCATCCCGACGCCTGACCCGGGCAGGGGTTTCCCGCCGGGTCCGCCGGTCTCGGTAGGGTGATCGGCAGGTGACGAGAGGGGACACGCCGTGGCGTCGGTGAACGTGGAGCGGACCGAGGACGGATACGTCGCGCGCAACGACCGCGGGGCGGAGGTGGCCATGGGCGGCGGCGACGAGCAGGGGGTGTTCACCCCCGTGGAGCTTCTGCTCGCCGCGCTCGGCGGCTGCAACATCGTCACCGTCGAGCCCCTCACCGCCAAGCGCGGCCACCGGCTGGTCCGCCTGGCGATGACCGTGCACGCCGAGAAGGTCGAGACCTCGAAGCTGGGCCCCATCACCGTCTCCTACGACGTCGAGCTGCCCGAGGGCGACGAGAAGGCCGAGGAGGTCTTCCGGGCGGTGGCCCACCGGGCGGAGGAGAAGTACTGCACGGTGAGCAACGCCCTGCGCAACGAGACCGAGGTGATCCTGGAGCTGCCCGGGTGACGGGGCGGCGACGGTCCTGGCTATACCGGGTCAACTCCGGCTGTAGGGCCAGAATCAACCTGTGGATGACGTGCTCGTTGCAATCGGCTCGGTAGTGTTGAAGCAGGTCGACAGGCCCGCAAGCCTCGCAGTGGTGCACACGGGGGCGTACGGCGGGCGTCATATGGACTTTCACCGGAACAGGACGCGGGGGATCGCGTCTCTGAGCGGAGCCGCCCGAGTCTTGGGGGAGGCGAGGGAGAGGCCCGCGAGGTAAAGACGGAGCCGGACGGTTGGGGGAACCGTCCGGCTCCGTCGTCTTTCCCGGACGTCCGCGCGGTCGGGCGGACGGCCGGCGCCGCGTCCCCGCGACCCGCCCCGGCTCCCCGGCGGGCGCTCCGGGAGGTGTGCGTTCCACCTGGCGGGGCTGCTAGAGTTGACCCATCGCAAGCGCCGCTAGCTCAGTTGGTTAGAGCAGCTGACTCTTAATCAGCGGGTCCGGGGTTCGAGTCCCTGGCGGCGCACCGATCGAAGACCCAGGCCACATCGTGGCCTGGGTCTTCGTGTTTCCGGACCGCGGTTCTCAGAGCGCTGACACCTATATGGGACTACACTTTACATAAGTGCATCCCCATATCTTGAGAGGTGAAGTGGACAAGCCCGCCGCGATGTTCGACCGCGACTACGAGTGGTCGGCGCTCTCCCGCTTCGCCACCGATCCGCAGCCCGGGGCGACCCTGGGCGTGGTCTCCGGCCGCCGCCGGCAGGGCAAGACCTTCCTGCTGGATGCCGTGTGCACGGCGGCGGGAGGGTTCTACTTCGGCGCGACCGAGGCCGCCGACCCCGAGTCGCTGCGGCGGATCAGCACCGCGCTCACCGCCTACGGTTCGCCGCCCACGCCGTACCACTTCGCCGACTGGTTCGAGGTGGTGGACGCGCTGCTCGCCCTGGGGCGCGACCGTCCGGTGCCGGTGGTCATCGACGAGTTCCCCTATCTGGCCAAGGCCAACCCCGAGCTGCCCTCGATCATCCAGCAGGCCTTCCGCCCACTGCGCGCGGAGCGCTCGGAGTCGCGCACGCGGCTGCTGCTGTGCGGGTCCGCGCTCTCCTCCATGGGCAAGCTGCTCGCGGGGAACGCCCCCCTCCGTGGCCGGGCCGGTCTCGAACTGGTCGTCCGCACGCTGGACCACCGGCTCGCCGCACGTTTCTGGGGGCTCTCCGATCCGCATCTGGCGCTGCGGGTGAACGCGATCGTCGGCGGCACGCCCGCCTACCGCAAGGAGTTCGCCCGGGGAGACAGCCCGAGCGGGCCGGAGGACTTCGACGACTGGGTCGTCCGCACCGTGCTGAGCCCCGAGACCCCGCTGTTCCGCGAGGCGAGATATCTGCTGGCGGAGGAGCCGGACCTGCGGGACCCCACCCTGTACCACTCGGTGCTCGCGGCGGTGGCCGAGGGCAACGCCACCCGCAGCGGCATGGCCGGCTACCTGGAGCGGAAGGCCGCGGACATCGCGCACCCGATCAACGTCCTGGAGGACGCGGGACTGCTCCACCGCGACGCGGACGTCTTGCGGGACAACCGCCCCGCCTACCGGATCGCCGAGCCGCTGGTCGGCTTCTACCACGCCATCATGCGGCCGGTCTGGGACCAGCTGGAGCGCCCCGGCGCGGCCGGACGGGTCTGGCAGGCCAGCCGCCGTCGCTTCGTGAGCAACATCCTCGGGCCGCACTTCGAGCAGGTCTGCCGGGACTGGGCATCGCACCACGCCGACCCCGACCTCCTGGGCGGGCTTCCCGCCAAGGTCGGGCACGGTGTCGTCAACGACGCGGCCCGCCGTACCGGCCACGAGGTGGACGTCGCGGTGGCCGGCATCGGCGATGGGCTGAAGGCGCCCCTGCTGGTGATCGGTGAGGCCAAATGGAACGACGTCATGGGGATGGGGCATCTGGACCGCCTGCGGCATATCCGCTCCCTCATCGCCCAGGGGGGGCGGTACGACACGGCCTCGACCCGGCTCGCCTGCTTCAGCGGCGCCGGGTTCACGGACGAGCTGCGGGCTCTCGCCGCCGGGAGCGATCCCGATGTGCTGCTCGTGGACCTGGCCGAGCTCTACGGGGATCTCGGCGCCTGAGGCCCGGGAGGGGCCGGTCTTCTCCGGAAGGGATGCCGGAACTCTGGAAATGTCAGTGGCGTTCGACATGATGGAGTTGTGAGCAGGGCATAAACGATCAGACGGGGCACCACCGGGGTCCTGAGGGGCCCGGAGAACCCCGGGGAGAGAGGCATGCGATGCCGATCACGATGAGCGTTCCCGAGTTGGCACAGGTTCTCTTCGCCTCCGCGCTGCAGGCATCCGACGACCCCTCACCGGACCAGGTCCGCACGGCCGTCGAGGAACGGCTGCGGGCCTGCCACGAGGATCTCGCCGACTGCGTGGCCTGTGTCGCCCAGGAGGCCGGCGACCACCCCGAGACCTACGCGGCCCGGATGCGCTGGGCGCTGAGCGTGGCCGGCCGGGTCGGTTCCCCCGCCGCGGCCTGACCGCGACGACCTCCGGCCCGGCGGCCGGCTGAAGGACCACCGGGAGCGGACGGGTCCGCGGAGACGCGGACCCGTCCGCTCCTTTCGTCGTTGATCCGCGATGCCTGTCTGCTTACCGGCGGACGATGGAGCGGGGTGCATTCCGCGCCGGGCGCCGTTCCGCCGGGCGCCCCCGCTCCCGGCCGGTTCCCTCAGCCGGGCTCCGCCTGCCGGAAGGCCCTGACGACCGCCCCGGCGAGCGGGGTGACGCCGGTGACGGCCTCCCGCAGCGGCAGCAGGACGGACCTCGGGGAGTCGACCCCCCTGCCCTCGGGCCGTTCCGAGCCGGCGTAGACGATCTCGATCACGGTGGAGCCGGACAGGACGAGAACGCCGGCGGCCCCCGCGTACAGGTCCGGCGTCCGGTGCCGCCGGTACTGGGAGTAGGCCCGCTCGCCCAGCCCGCGCAGCTCGGCGACCGATCCGTAGGAGACCCCGGGGTAGGCGGGGTCCCTGCCCTCCCGCTGCAGCCGTACGGCCCGTGCGTACCGCTCGGCGTAGTGCAGGCGGGCCGCCTCGTGGTCCGGGCCTCCGGCCCGGTCGGCGAAGGAGGTGAAGCTCACCGAGACGGCGCGCAGGCTCAGCCCTCCCGGGCTGCGGATGTCCGGGTTCTCCCACCAGCAGGTGACGGTCGTCCGGTCCTGCTCCCGCGTGCGGCCCGCTCCGGTCTTCGGGCGGGGGACCAGCCTGGTGACGGCGGGTGCCAGCGCGGTGCAGGCCGGGGGGACGGCGATCGGGACGGGCGTGGGTGTGGGCGTGGCGGTGGGCGCGGGCGTGGGGGACCGCTCCGGGACGGCGGTCGGGCGCGCGTACGGCCGGCCCTCCCGCCACGCCGCGGCCGACTCCGTCGCCTGCCGGAGCAGGAGCCCGGCCTCCCGCAGCGCGTCCTTCTCGAGGCCGGGCTCCGCGGGCGCTCCCCGGAGGTAGCGGTCGTACTTCACCGCGACGGTGACGTCCCCGACCCGGCTGAACCCCTCTGCGGAGGTGATGCCGCCGCTCTCGGCCAGGGGCCGGGAGAACCGGACGTGGGCGCCGTCGCCGACTCCGGTGAGCTGCACCGGCCGGGAGTGGCGGTATCCCTCGGGCGGGGCCGTCGCGAAGCGCCGGCCGTTCTGGAGGTCGAAGCCGTAGCCGCCCTGGGCGGCGGCGACGGCGCTCCTGTCCTGGTCGCCCTTGTGCCGGACGACCGTGATCGTGATCTTGTTGTGCACGGGGCGGCCGCCGGAGGAGGTGAAGTCCCCGCTCCAGCGGCAGCTCCAGGTGGTCCTGCCGGAGTCGTCGCTGCTGTCCCGCTCGACTTCCGGCTCCAGGATGAGGCGGCCGGTCTCGGCTCCGCCGATCATGGCGCAGACGTCGGGGGCCCCCGGCGGGGTCAGGGCGGCGGGAGAGGCGGAGGCGTCCCCGGAGGCGCCTGCCGAGGCGCTCCCGGAGAAGGGGGCCGGGCCGGGGCGGGTCGCCAGGTGGACGGCGACGCCGCCGGTGACGGCGAGCGCGGCGGCGCCCGCCACGACCGGCGCGATCCAGCGCCGCCGCGGCCCGGCGGGGGGCGGGGCGGGATACGGGGGGGACGGCGGGGAGGCCACCGCTACTCGATCCCCGTGCGCTCGAAGGCCTCGACGACGGCCTCGGTGACGGGCAGGAGCCCGGCGACGGCCTGCTTCTGCGGCATGAGGACGGACTTGGGGGAGTTGATCGGTGTTCCCTCGGGCCGTTCGGAGCCGCCGTGGGTCACCTCGATCACGGTCGGGCCGGTGAGTACGGCGCTGTCGGCGATGCCCGCGTGCGCGCTCGGCGTTCGGTTCTTCCGGTACTGGTAGTGGGCGCGCTCCCCCCAGCCCTTGGGCTCGGTCACCTTGTAGTAGAAGAGCCCCTGGAACCCGCTGCCCTCCCACTCCTTGGCCTTGGCGCGCAGGTCGATGTAGTACTGCTTGGCCGCCCCGGTGTCCGGCGCCCCGGCCCGGTTGGTGAAGGTGGTGAAGCTGACGAAGACCGTGCGCATCCCGAGCCCCTTCGCCACGGGGATCTCCCGGTTGTTCCACCGGCAGGTGACGATCGTCCTGCCGCCGTCCTGCGTCCGCTCGGACTTCGTCGCCGCGCCGGGGACCAGCGGGGTGGCGACCGGCGCCACCGCGGCGCAGGTGGCGGGCAGGGCGATCGGCACCGGCGTGGGCGTCGGGGTGGGGCCGGTCGGCGTCGGGGCGGGTGTCGAGCGCGCGTACGGGCGGCCCTCCCGCCACGCCGCGACCGACTGCGAGACCTGCCCGAGCAGGAGGGTGACCTCCCGCAGCGCGTTCTCCTCGGTGACCGCCTTCTTCCCGGTGGAGGTGAAGAGGGGCAGGTCCTTGCGCTGCTGGCTGGCCTGGTACTTCACGGTGACGGTGACGTCCCCGATCCGGCTGAAGCCCTCGCCGAAGGCGTTCGGGGTGGTCCCCTTGTACCAGGTGTACTGGGCGTGCGCCTCGTCGCCGACGCCGGGAAGCGTCCGCACCGGGGAGTAGTAGGCCTCCTTGTTGGGGTGGTGCTCCAGGTACTGGTGGTACTCCAGGTCGTGGCCGTAGCTCGTCCGGGAGACGGTGTCGGCGGTGTCGTTCTTCCGCGCCTGGTGCTGGGTGATCTTGACGGTGATCTCGCGCTGCCGGCTGTACTCCCCGAAGGAGTGGTTGAGGTTCTGCCAGGTGCAGCTCCAGCTGATGGAGCCGAGATCCGAGTCCCGCTTGTCCTGGACGGACTCGACCGCCTTCCCCCGGGGGACGAGGCGGTCGGTCTCCAGCGCGTCGACCGTGGCGCAGGCGTCGATCGGCCCGGCGGGGGTGCGCGCCGCGGGAGTGGTGGAGGGGGCTGCGGCGGGGGCCGGGGAGTCCTGCGGGCCGCCGGACCGGGTCACCAGGTAGGCGACGCCGCCGCCGGCGACGGCGACGGCGAGGGCGGCCGCGCCCGCCACGGCCGGGACCAGCAGCCGCCTCCGCCGCGGAGCGGGGGACGGCACGGTGGCCGTCCACCGGACCTGGGCGGTGGGGGGCTCAGGACTGTCGTGGCTCATGGAGCCTCCTACGGGGGAGTCGGGGGAGCGGGCCCGTGGCTCGCGGGATCTCCTGTACTACGAGTCGGATGAACGGGCGATGGTTCACTCTTCCGGGGATCCGGACGCCCCCGCGGAGGGTCCCGCCTTCCCTCCGGGCGGCGCGCCCGCGCCGAGCCGCGCCGCCACCGCCTCGGCCGCGCGCCGTACGGCCCGCTGGTCGGCGGGGGTGACCCCGCCGTCCTCCGCGCGCACCCACTCGACCGTGGCGATCAGGTTGCCGACGCGGAGCCAGGTGGTGCAGACGGTCCGGGAGATGTTCGCGCCCACCCTGAAGTAGTCCTGGGTGAACGCCTCGTCGCCGACGCCGGGGACGGCGCGGACGGGAGACCACGTCTGGCGGCCGAACAGCTCGTCGCTCCCGGTGGCGGAGGCGGCCTCCTGCCTCCTGCGCTCGAACAGCAGCCGGGCGGCGTCGGTCGCGCCCGTGTCCGCCTGGGCGGGTACGGCCTGCGCCTGCACGGTGATCCAGCGGTAGCGGCGCCCGGCCGGCTCCTTCCACGTGCACTCGTCGACCTTGGTCATCCTGGGGTCGGTGACCTGGCCGATCAGCTCGCGGGCCTGCTCGACGGAGAGCAGGCCGCAGGCCTCCGGCGCGGTGGCGAACCGCCCGTCGTCCAGCGCGGGCGCGGCGGGCGCGGCCGTACGCCAGGCGAGCACCGCCCCGGCGGCCGCGGCGGCCAGCAAGGCCGCCGCCGCGACCCACACGAGCCCGCGGCGCCGCCCGGGGCGCCGGGGCTGCGGGCCGTACCCGCGGACGGCCACGGTGGGGGTCCCGTCCATGCCGGGGCGTGCGGCGGCCCAGGCGCCGTGGGGGACGGCCATGCCGGGCATCGTGCCCGTGCCGGGGGCGCGCCCGGCGCGGGCGACGCCGTGCAGGGCCCGCCGGATCTCCGCGGGAGCCGGGCGCCCGTCCGGGTCCTTGGCCAGCAGGGCGAGCAGGAGCCCGCCGAGCTCGGGGCCGGCGCGTTCCGGGGCGGGCGGCTCGCGCGTCAGCACCGCGGCGGCGACGGCGGCGGGGTGGTCGCGCTGGAAGGGGGCGCGGCCCTCGGCGGCCGCGTACAGCGTCGCCCCCAGCGCCCACAGGTCGGACTCCGGACCGGCGGGCTCCTCCCGGAGCCGCTCCGGGGCCGTGTACCCGGCGGAGCCGGCGCGGCTCGCCAGGCTCAGCTCGCCGGTCATCGGGACCGCGATGCCGAAGTCGGCGAGCATCGCGGCGCCGTCCTCGTCGAGCAGGACGTTGCCGGGTTTGACGTCGCGGTGCAGCATGCCGTGGGCGTGCGCGGCCTCCAGCGCGTCCAGGATCCGCAGGCCGATCTCGGCGACCACGGGAGGCGGGAGGGGCCCCTCCCGGTCGATCACCCGGTCCAGCGAGCTCCCGCCGACCAGGTCCATCACGATCCACGGCCGGCCGCCGTCGGTGACCACGTCGTGGACCATGACGATGGCCGGGTGGTTGACCCGGGCGGCGGCCCTGGCCTCCCGGATCGCGCGTTCGGCGAACCCGCCGCCGCCGCGCATCTCCTTGACCGCGACGTCGCGGCGGAGCATCTCGTCGCGGGCGCGCCAGACCGTGCCCGCCCCGCCCTCGCCGAGCCGTTCCAGCAGCCGGTATCTGCCCGCCAGCGTCCGGCCGGTGCCGCCCGTTGTGCGCTCGGTCATCTCCGGTCCCGTCATTTCCCGTTCTGCAGGGCCGTCCGGGCCCAGCGTGCGGCCTTGAGCGCGCCGTCCCTGATGTCGGCGTCGGTGGGTCTGCCGGAGAGCGTGGAGTACCGGGCCTCGACGACCAGGTTGAGGACCCGGAAGTGCACGGCGCCGGTGTGCGTCCGGCCGAGCTCGGAGGTCAGGTCGTGGGCGAAGGCGCCCTCGCCCAGCTCCGGCACCGCCCGCCGGGGTGTCGTGGCGGCGTTCAGGCGGCCGGCTCCGATCTCCTTCCACTCCCAGGTGATCTGCTGGGTCTGCTCGTACGACCGCTCCCGGGCGGCGAGGAACTCCCGCGCCGCCTGCGGGCTCATCGCCCACGGCTGCGCGGCGTCGTCACCGGCGTGCGGGACCAGGGCGACCCCGCTGCCGCGGACGGTCCAGGCGCAGCCCCCCTGGTACGGCGTGCCGGCCGGAGGCCGGGGGACCCGCGTGATCTCGCGGATCTGCGCGGGGGTGAGCAGCGAGCAGAAGTCCACGGGCCCGGTGAACTCCGTCCGCTCTCCTCCTCCGCCGAGCAGCACCACCGCGGCGGTGGCCCCCGCCGCCGCGACGAGGCAGGCCGCGGCCACGGCGATCCAGAGCCGGGACCTGCCCCGCGCGGCCGGGCCGGGGGCCGGAGGCACGCCCGGGACCGGGGCCGGGGTCGGACCGGGAGGCGTTCCGGGGACGGGGAACGCCGGCGCGTGGGGAGGCGGGGGCGGGGCCTGCACACCGGGGGTCTCCGGGACGAGGCCCTCGGCGACCTGGGTGAGCAGCCACCGGGCCGAGCCCGCGTCCGGGCGCGCCGCCGGGTCCCTGGTCATCATCGCCATCAGGACCGGGGTGAGCGGGCCCGCCAGCCGGGGCGGCCTGACCCGTCCGGACAGCGCCGCGCTCAGCCTCGCCACGGCCTCGCCCTCGTAGGCGGCGACGCCCTCGACCCCGTAGTAGAGCGTGGCGCCGAGCGACCACAGGTCCGAGGCCGGTCCGCCCTGCTCGCCGTCGAGGCGCTCCGGGGCGATGAAGCCGGGCGAGCCGATGAGCATCCCGGTCTGGGTCAGGGTCTCCGTGCCCGCGAGCGTGGCGATGCCGAAGTCGGTCAGCACGGCGCGGCCGGAGTCGGTCAGGAAGACGTTGCCCGGCTTGACGTCCCGGTGCTGGATGCCGCGGGCGTGCGCCGCCGCGAGCCCGTCGAGGAGCTGCGCGCCGAGCGAGGCGACCTGGCGCGGGGGCAGCGGCCCCCGCTCCTCGACGAGGTCGGCGAGGCTCCGGCCGCGCAGCAGCTCCATGACGATCCACGGCTTGCCGTCGTGCACCGCCACGTCGTGCAGGGCGACGACGGCGGGGTGGCGGAGCTGCGCGGTGGCCTGCGCCTCCCGCACGGCTCGGGCGATCAGGTCGGCGCGGCGGGCCTCGTCCACACCGGGAGGCATGGTCAGCTCCTTGACCGCCACCTCGCGGTCGAGCATCTCGTCCCTCGCGAGCCAGACGGTCCCCATCCCGCCGCTGCCGAGCCGCCGCAGCAGCCGGTAGCGCGTCGCGAAGTCCTCCTTATCTGGCATAGCGGGAGAATAGCGGACTTGCTGATCACACCCATCGATTCGCCGTATGCAACGCCTTACACGAGAAATATGGGACGTTCCAATGGCCCGCCGTACCGGAATGTTGGTCGGCACACCAGGGGCGGGCGGGGAAGGCCCAAAACCGCCGCTGGCCACATGTGGTCAGCGGGATCCACAGCGTTGACAGTATTCCGGGCACCGCGCAGATTTCGGACATTCCTGTGTTTCGGGGGATGTGCGGAGGTTGCGATGAAGCGTGCGCGATTAGCGGTTCTCGCGGTCATGGTCATGCTGCTGAGCATGGCCGTGACCCTGCCTGCGGCGGCGGTGCCGGACCCGCCCGCCGCGGGGGACGGGATCCACGTCTACACCGGTGAACTGACCCTGGAACAACTCGCGGCGCTGGTGGAGTCGGGCGTCGACCGCGAGGAACTGCGGCTCACCAGATCGGCGGACGGCAAGAAGGTCCTCGTCGAGGTGGTCCTCGGCGCGGCCCAGGCCGAGCAGCTCACCCGGCGCGGCCTCGGGCTGAGCGTGCAGAAGGCCGCGCAGAAGCGGGCGGCGGCCAAGGGGGACGGCGTCTTCAAGCCGTACAGCGGCGCGGGCGGCATCCGCGAGCAGATCGTCGCCGCGGCGGACGCCGAGCCGGGCATCGCCAAGGTCGTCGACATCGGCACGACCGTCAAGGGGCAGAAGCTCACCGCGATCAAGGTCACCAAGGGCGCCCGCAAGCTCAGGGACGGCACGCGCAAGGCCACGCTCTACATGGCGGCCCAGCACGCCCGTGAGTGGATCACGCCGGAGATGGTCCGCCGGCTCCTGCTGCACGTCCTCAACGGCTACGGCACCGACGCGGAGATCACCAAGCTGGTGGACACCACCGAGCTGTGGTTCATCCCGGTGGCCAACCCCGACGGCTACGACCACTCCTTCACCGAGGGAAACCGGCTCTGGCGCAAGAACCTCCGCGACAACGACGGCGACGGCCAGATCACCAGCGCCGACGGCGTGGACCTCAACCGCAACTTCGCCTACAAGTGGGGCTACGACAACGAGGGCTCCTCGCCCAACCCGGTCAGCCTGACCTACCGCGGCCCGAGCGCCCAGTCCGAGCCGGAGACCAGGGCGGTCGACGACCTCGCCCGGCGGATCGGCTTCACCTATCTGATCAACTACCACTCGGCCGCGCAGCTGCTGCTGTACGGCGTCGGCTGGCAGCAGGCCACCCCGACCCCCGACGACCTGATCTTCGAGGCGCTGCTCGGCGACGACGCGACGCCCGCCGTACCCGGCTACGACCCCGACATCGGCGCCGAGCTCTACACCACCAACGGCGAGACCGACGGGCACATGACGAACAGGCACCACGCCCTGTCGATCACTCCCGAGATGAGCACCTGCGAGAGCGCGGTGGAGAGCGTCCCGGACGACGAGTGGACGCTGGAGGACTGCGCCGGCGGCCAGGGCTTCACCTTCCCCGACAGCGAGGCGCTGATCCAGGCGGAGTTCGCCAAGAACGTCCCGCTCGCGCTCTCCGTGGGCAAGTCCGTGCACACCCCGGACCGGCCGGTCTCCCCGGTCGGCCGCACCGTGCCGGACTTCCGGCCGGACAGCTTCACCGTCTCCTACGGCGACCCGCAGCCGGTGGCGGTCACCGCCCGCCGGTCGCTGCTCGCCAAGCTCATGCGCTTCCGGATCAACGGCGGGCCCGCCCAGGTCCGGCCGCTGAGCGAGTGGGACGGCGGCGAGCGCTACGGCGACGAGAACGACGACTACTTCGCCGAGTACCGCGCCACGGTGCGCGGTGCGAAGCCGGGGGACAAGGTCGAGGTCTGGTTCACCGGGTTCAAGCTCGGGGCCGGGACGGTGGAGAGCGAGCACTTCACCTACACGCTGGAGAAGAAGAGCAGGGCCAAGGTGCTCGTGCTGGCCAACGAGGACTACACCGGCCGCAACCCCGACTACCCGGCCTCGGTGACCGCGCCCAAGTACGCCGCGCAGTACGCGCAGGCGCTGCAGACGGCCGGGTACTCCTCCGAGACCTGGGACGTCGACAAGCAGGGCGTCCCGCACCACCTGGGCGTGCTCGGCCACTTCAAGGCGGTGGCCTGGTACCTCGGCGACGACCGGCTGGCCATGGACGACCAGGACGTGGTCACCCAGACCCCGTTCGGCCCGCTGCCCGACATGGACGTCAAGCGGTCGCAGCAGGACCTGACCATCGCGGTCCGCGACTACCTCAACGAAGGCGGCAAGCTGCTGCACACCGGCGAGACCGCCGCCTACTACGGCTTCTTCGGCACCTCGCTCGGCGGCATCTACTACGGCCTCGACGGCGCGCCGGACGCCGACTGCGTCGTCACCACGGTCGACGGCTTCTTCGAGGAGTGCCTGATCCTGGCCGACGACTTCGCCCAGTACTACCTGGGCGTGTACGGCCGGACCCCGCGCAGCGGGCCGACCGGGTTCACCGGGACCGGCACCCCGCTGACCGGGACGCAGGCGGCGTTCGGCGGACCGGCCGTGGCCGACAACCCGCTGGACGAGGCCGGCAGCCTCCAGGTCACCAGCGACACGCTGCCACCGGAGGAGTTCCCGCAGTTCAAGAGCTCGGCCGCGGCGGTCTACGAGGGCGCCACCGGGCCCTTCGACCCGGCCGAGGGCGACTGGCACGTCGCCGGTCCGCACACCGACGACGCGTACATGAGGCTGACCCGCACGGTCGACCTGTCGTCGACGACCGCCGCCCAGCAGCCCAAGCTGGAGTTCCAGCTCTCCTACAACACCGAGCAGGGCTACGACAACGTCATCGTCGAGGCCCACACGGCGGGCCAGGAGGACTGGACCACGCTGCCCGACCTGAACGGCGGGACCAGCACCGCCGTCCCGGCCGAGTGCGAGGCCGGCTTCCTGCTGGACGAGCACCCGTGGCTGACCCACTACCTGACGCCGGGCAACCCGTGCGCGCCGACCGGCACCAGCGGGTCGTGGAACGCCTTCACCGGCGACTCGGGCGGCTGGCGGCAGGTGGCCTTCGACCTGTCGGCCTACGCCGGCAAGCAGGTCGAGGTCTCCATCAGCTACGTGACCGACCCGGGCACCGGCGGGGTCGGCGCGTTCGTGGACGACACCAGGATCACCACCACCGGCGGGACCGTGACCGCCGAGGGCTTCGAGTCCGGGCTCGGCGCCTGGTCCGTCCCCGGCCCGCCGGCCGGCAGCCCCACCGGGGCCGGTGACTTCGCCAGGGCCCAGGCCGACAAGACGGCCGCCGTCGCCACCAGGGACACGGTGTTCCTCGGCTTCGGCCTGGAGCAGGTGGCGGACGACGCCGCCCGGGCCGCCGCGCTCAAGAAGATCATGAAGTATCTGATCGGTTAGGAGGTGGGGGCCGTACGGCGGGCGACGCCGTACGGCCCGCACGGGGGCCGGGGGCCGCGCGGCGGGCTCCCGGCCCCCGCCGCGCTCCCGGCCCCCGCGTTCCGGCGAAGGGTGGTCCGCACCCAGAATTCTTAGTAAGGTTTCCTATTAATAACGTGCTATCCGTCGGCCGTTGGACATGTTCCACCTCCATCCCCCCCTGTAGGAGGAGTCCACGTGCATCTGCGAAACAAGGTGGCCGCCGCGGCCGCCACACTCATGGCAGGCTCCCTGCTGGTCCTGCTCCCGTCCTCCCCGGCCGGCGCCCACGGCTCCATGTCGAACCCGCCCAGCCGCGCCTACGTCTGCAAGACCGAGGGCCCGGACAGCCCCGACTCGGCGGCGTGCAAGGCCGCCGTCGCGGCCGGCGGCACCCAGGCCTTCTACGACTGGCACGAGGTCTCCCTGCTCACGGCGGGCGGGCGGCACCGCCAGCTCATCCCGGACGGCAGGCTCTGCAGCGCCGGGCGCGACAAGTACCGCGGCCTCGACCTCGCCCGCGCCGACTGGCCGGCCACGAAGGTCAGCGCCGGACCGCTGACGATCACGTACCACGCGACCGCGCCGCACGCCAACAGCAACTTCGAGTTCTACATCACCAAGCCCGGCTGGAGCCCGACCCAGCCGCTGCGCTGGTCGGACCTGGAGCACATCAAGACCTTCAACAACCAGAACCCCACCACCTACACCAACTGGACGATCAACCTCCCGCAGCGGACCGGCCGCGCCATGATCTACTCGATCTGGCAGCGCGTGGTGGGCAGCGAGGAGGCCTTCTACACCTGCAGCGACGTCGACTTCGGCGGCGGCACCAACCCCACGCCGACGCCCACGCCGACGCCGACGCCGACCGTCACCCCGACGGCCACCCCCACGCCGACGCCCACCGTCACCCCGACGCAGCAGCCGGGCGGCACCTGGGCGCCGAACACCGCCTACGCCGTGGGCGCGAGGGTGACCTACGGCGGCGCGACCTACCAGTGCCAGCAGACGCACACCTCGCTGCCGGGCTGGGAGCCGCCGAACGTGCCGGCCCTCTGGAAGCGTGTCTAGGAGGGATCCCGGTGGATCCGCCGCCCCGGCCGCGGATCCACCGGCACCGCCGGCCGGGCCGGTGGGCCGCCCCTCTCCGGCCCGGCCACCGCTTCCGCGGGAGGAGTTCCCCTGTTGACATCCTCCCCCTCGGGAACGAAGGGGATTCCAGCTGTCACCAGCTGGGTTTCCTGCTTCACCGCCGGTTGCCTTCCCGAGAGGACCCTCGTTGAGGTCTTACACCGGCTCCACAGGCGTTTCACCTCTCCGCCAGCCCGGCGGCGAGGGTGTTTTCGATCGTTCGCTCGGCGGCTTGGTTGTCACCGCCGTCGAACACACTACCGAACCGTGCGATGTCGTGCGGCGTTTTGACGCCGGTTCGCCTGCCGGCGAACCGGCTGCCCCTGCCCTGCTCCGCAGGGATCCGATTCCTCCCCCGCCTGAAGGCGGGGGTCTCCTCGGAGGCTTCAGATGAAACGCTTCGTCCCGGGCGTCCTGCTGCTCGCCGGGCTCCTCGCCGGCTGCGGTGCGCACAGCGGTGAGTGGGCCCGGGAGGCCGTGGCCGCCCGCGCCTCCGAGGCCGCCGCCGGCCGGGACTTCAACTCCGCCGACGTGATGTTCCTGCAGATGATGGTCGCCCACAACGGCCAGGGTGTGGAGATCGCCGGGCTGGCGCGCGACCGGGCCGCCCGTGAGGAGGTCAGAACCCTCGCGGCGGCGATCGCCGCGACGCAGGAGGACGAGATCATCTCGATGGCCGGCCTGCTGAAGGGCTGGGACCAGCCCGCGACCGCTCCGGCCGACGAGCACGCCGCCCACGGCGGGATGCCCGGGACCGGCCGCAGGGAGATCGCCGCCGTCGCGGACGCGGCACCGGCCGACTTCGAGAAGCGGTTCCTCGACACACTGATCGCGCACCAGGACGACGCCGTCCAGATGGCGAAGGCGGAGGTGATCGCCGGGCGGAACCCCGGCGTGAGGCTCCTGGCCGAGCGGATCGAGGCCTCCCGCACCGGCCAGATCGAGCACATGCTGGAGCTTCTGGACCGGTGATCGCAGGCTCGGCGGGCGCCGGCCGTACGGTCACCGCGCGCCGGAACCGTACGGCCACCGCGCCGGAACCGTACGGTCAGCGCCCGCCGAGCCGCTCCAGCACCTCGGCGGCGACCTGCTCGGGCGTGAGCAGCGAGACGTCGAAGGTCAGATCCGCCACCTCGGCGAAGAGCGGTCCGCGGCGGGTGCGCTGCTTGACGAGCATCGCCTCCAGATCGGGTTCGAAGTGCGGGCGGTGCGCGCCGGAGCGCATCCGCTCGGCGAGCACCGCCGGCGGCGCGTCCAGCCAGACCACCAGCGCGGGCTCCAGCGCGGCGCGGCAGGCCGGGTCGTCCACCACGCTCGCCGCCGCGGCGACCACCGCGGCGGGCCGTTCGGCGAGGGACTCCCGCAGGTGCTCCGCCTCCCGGCGGTGCAGCGCCTCCTTGCCCTCCAGCGCCACGGTCTGCGCGGCCGTCTCCCCGCCGTACCGCGCGGCGATGTCGGGATCGCTGTCGCGCAGCTCCCGGCCGAGCCCGGCGGCGAGGATCCGCGCCACGGACGTTTTGCCGGAACCCATCAGTCCGGTGACGACGATCGGGCGGTCAGGTATCACGTACGGCCTCCGGGGCGACGTTTGAGATCCGTGTGGGGGATAGGGAGGAGGTACTGGCTCGAAGGAGGGAAGACCCATGACCATCGCAGGCGGCATCGTCCTCATCATGCTCGGCGCCATCTTCACATGGGCGGTCGAGTTCGATCTCGCGGGGTTCGACATCAACGTGCTCGGCGTCATCCTGATGCTCGGCGGCCTGGTGTGGCTGATGTTCGCGCTCTACCGGATCAACGCCGCCCGGCGCGCCCTGGCGACCAACACCACGGTGGTCACCGAGGACCCGGTGACCCACCAGCGCGTCTACGAGGAGCGCCGCTACGACGACCCCCCGGTCGTGTGAGGTTCCCCCAACCCTCGAAACGGAAGGACCGGACACAGTGAGCAGGGTCGTATCCCGAGGCCTGAGCGCCGCGAGCGGAATGCTCGGCGGTGCTCTCGCCGGTGCCATCTTCAAGCAGGTCTGGAAGCTCGCCTCCGGCAAGGAGGAGGCGCCGCAGGCCACCTCGGAGGAGTACGGCTGGCGCGAGGTCCTGGTGGCCGCCGCCGTCCAGGGCGCGATCTTCGGCATGGTCAAGGCCGCGATCGACCGCTCGGCGGCACAGAGCATCCACCGGGCCACCGGCAAGTGAACCGCCGGTCTGCCGCAACCGACCGGCGGACCGGCGAACGGCCGCCCGTCGCCTGCGACGGTCCGGCCGTTCGGTGTTCTCCTCGTTCGGCACGGTCGTCCGACGCCGTCGGGCGGGGAACCCGGACGTCCACGCCCGGGAGGGCCGCCTCCCTCTTCCCGGCCGCCTCCCTCTTCCCGGCCGCCGCCCTCTTCCCGCCCGGCGCCCGGGCCCCGTCTCCGGGCCGCCGGCGGATCTCCGGAGGTTCCTAGCGCTTCCGGCGGCGGAGCGCAGCGGCGGTGACGATCCACCCGGTCAGGGCGGCCAGCCCTCCTGCGGCCGCGAGGACGGCCGGGCGGTGGCGGGAGAGCCAGGCCCGTCGGCGGTCCTCCGCGCTGCGCTCCTCGCCCGGCAGCCGCCACAGGCTGGCGACTCCGACGGGAGGGTCTTCGCTCCTGCGGTCTCTGCTCCCGCGGTCTCCGCTCCTGGGGTCTGCGCTCCTGGGGTCTGCGCTCCTGGGGTCTGCGCCGGCCGTGCGGAGGCCCCCACGGGATCCGCTCGCGCCGGCCGGACCACCGGCCCTGCCTCTGCGCCTCATCACGTCCCCCCTCGGGCTCACGCCGACGGCCTACCCGCCGTGACGGCGGTCATTCGTACCGCCGGGCTCCGCGACCGGATCCACGGCGGCCGGTGCGGTGGAGACCCCGCAACGCCCCCTGGTCGTATCGCCTCCCGGCCCGTCTCCGGCTCCCGTCTCCCCGGTCGTCCCGGGGCCCACCGGCCTGCCGGGTTTTAAACCTGTTTGACCTCGATGTTCACGGGAAGGCGAGCTGTTTTAAGGGGAGAGGAGTTCGATCATGGAGGCTCCGCAGTACGTCGCCGCCCGGGTCCAGGGCGCGCTGGCGGAAGACGACCGGACCCACGAGCTCGGGATCCGGGTGGACGTCCGGGGGGACCAGCTCTTCCTGCGCGGCCAGGTGGGGTGTCAGGAGCGCCGCACGCTGATCGCCGACGTGGCCGCGGAGGCGGCTCCCGGACTGACGATCCACAACGAGCTCAGCGTCGTCGACATCCGTGAACCGGAAGAGGAGGAGACCCTGTGAGCCTGCGTATCGCGGCGGTCGGTGACGTGCACCTCGGTGCGGACGTCGGCGGTCGCTACCGCTCACATCTGACCGGCATCGAGGAGAAGGCCGATGTGCTGCTGCTGGCCGGGGACCTGACCAGGCACGGCACGCTGGAGGAGGGGGAGGTCGTGGTGCAGGAGTTCCGCGACCTCCCGATCCCGGTGGTCGCCGTACTGGGCAACCACGACCACCACTCGGACAAGCCCGCGGAGATCGCGGCCATGCTCCGCGATGCGGGGATCATGGTGCTGCACGACGACTCCGTCGTCATCGACATCAACGGGACCCGGCTCGGCGTGGTCGGCGGCAAGGGCTTCGGCGGAGGGTTCGCGGGCAAGTGCGCCAGCGAGTTCGGCGAGCCGGAGATCAAGGCGTTCGTGAACCACACCAAGCGCATCGCCGACCGCTGGCGGGTGGCGCTCAAGGAGCTGGAAGCGGACAAGCGGGTGGTCCTTTCGCACTACTCGCCGGTCAACGACACGCTCGCCGGCGAGCCGCCGGAGATCTACCCCTTTCTCGGCAGCTACCTGCTGGCCGAGGCGATCGACGCGGAGGGCGCGGACCTGATCCTGCACGGTCACGCGCACATGGGGACCGAGAAGGGGATCACGTCGGCGGGTATCCGGGTGCGGAACGTGGCGCTCCCGGTACTGGGCCGGGCCTACGGGGTCTACTGCCTCAACGGAGAGGGCGGCTGCTGAGGCACGGAACGCAAGGCCGCCGCCGCAGGCGGCGCACACGGAGGCGGGCCGGGTGGTGACCCGGCCCGCTAAGTTCTGTGTTCGGATTATGGGGCGACTTGGTGTCGGGCGAGCCACGGCTCGCCTCAGACGTTGAAGATGCTCACACCTCCGGGACCGACGAGGAAACCGAGGACGATGAGGACGATCCCCCAGAGGAGGTCGCGGCGGGCCAGGATCACGTAGATCCCGGCGATGACGAGAGCGACTGCGATGATCCAGAGCAAAGTAACCATAAGCTGCGACTGCCCTCACGATCGGTTAATTAACGTCTTTGGTGCGGTAAAGGTCGATGAGCGGCTGGGCGAACCAGAACCAGGCGCTGGACAGCCCGACGGCCCCGCCGAACAGCGCGGCCGGCCAGTCGCCGATCACCGTCTCCGTGACGAGCGCCACCGAGCTGGTGATCGAGACCGCCAGCCCGATGGCGCCGGCGATGCCGAGTTCGTTGGCGCGGTGCAGCATCCGCTCCTTCAGCCCCGTCCGGAACAGCAGCCGGTGCTGCGCCGCCGGCGTGATGAAGCAGACGGAGGCCAGGGCGGCGCTCAGCAGCGCGATGAAGAACAACCACCGGCCGAGGGTGTCGACCTTGTGGAATCCCGCCGAGAACGGCAGCGTCAGCAGGAAGGCGAAGAGGACCTGCACGCCTGTCACCGCGACCCGCAGCCCCTGGAGCAGCTCGGTCAGTTCGCGGTCCACGCGTTCCTTCGGGCTCTCGCCCGGCTGGGGTCCTTCCATCTGAGGATTCGGAGGGTGGCTCATCTCCGGCGATTACCCCACCTTTAAGGTGTTATGCCTGGTGACTAGGGGGCGATCCTGAGGGTAATCCACCGCTATGGGAAGCCACAGCCACGAGGTCACCGACGCGATCCTGGAGACGCTGAAGCGGGCGAGCACCGGGCTCAAAGACGCCGACATCAGGTTCGCCCTGGCCGGGGGGTGCGCCGCGTACGCGCGCGGGGCCGCGCCGTCCCTGCACGATGTGGACTTCGTCCTTCCCCAGGAGGACGTCCCCGCCGCGCTGGAAGCCCTGCGCGACCTGGGCTTCGAGACCGCGAAACCGCCGGAGGACTGGCTGGTCAAGGCCTACGACGAGGGCAGGCTGGTGGACCTGATCTTCCGGATCGCGAACAACCCGGTCACCTCCGGGCTGCTGGACCGGGCCGAGCCGCTGAAGGCGTCCGCGGTGATCGTTCCGGTCCTGGAGGCGACGGACCTGGTCATCTCGTGGCTGCTGCCGCTGTCCGAGCACGCCTGCGACTACGGCTCCCTGCTCCCCCAGGTGCGGGCGTTGCGCGAGCAGGTCGACTGGGACCGGGTCGCGGCGGTGAGCCAGTCCTCGCCGTACGCGTTCACCTTCCTGACCCTTCTGGAGCGGCTGGGCGTGGTGACCGGCCCGCTCGATCCGTCGGGCGACCCGACCTGGCCCTGACGTCCGTACGGCGGGTTCCGTACGGACGTCCTCGTCTGCGGTGATCTCGTGTACGGCCGGTGCGCAGGGAGGCCGGTGCGCAGGGAGGAACGGGCCCGGTCGCCCCGTCCGGAAGGGCGGGGCGACCGGGCCGGGAACGCGGAAGGGCCCCGCCGTGAGGCGGGGCCCTTCCTGTGTGCCCACCGGATCAGTAGGTGGCCGGGCCGCCCCCGTAGGGGAAGCGGCCGTAGTACTCGCCGACCCGGTCGCGGTAGGAGGTCTCCTTGAAGGAGGACTCGTCGAACTCCGGCGCGTCCTTGATCTCCTGCTTGGTGCGCGCGACATAGATCTTGCGCTCCTGCGGGTCGATCTGCGTCACCGTGCTGGCCGGGAGCAGGACCTTCTTGCCGAAGATCCACGGACCGGTGTCGACGACGATGTAGCTCTCGCCGACCTCGTAGGTCGCCTCGTCGACGGAACCGATCTTGCCGTCCGTGGCCTCCACGTCGTATCCGGCGACGTCGAGGCTCTTGTTGACGTCGTAGACGTCGGTTCGGTAAGTCCACAGCTCAGGCTGCATGGTGTTCTCCCTTCGCTTGATTCTCCGGGCCTAACCCCAGTACCCGAGCAAAAGGGGGTAAACGGAATTTTGCCGAGCCGGACGGCCTCAGGGCGGCCCGGCGGAGGGCCTCCCCAGGTGGAAGGCGGGATTCCGCAATCGGCATATGTCGAAAGATGTACCGACCACCTTCCGGGGTCCGGTAGTCTTTCCGAGGTCGGGCGCCGCTAGCTCAGTTGGTTAGAGCAGCTGACTCTTAATCAGCGGGTCCGGGGTTCGAGTCCCTGGCGGCGCACCACGGCGAAGGCCCGGACCGGGTTTCCCGGTCCGGGCCTTCGTGTTTCCCGGCCTCCGCTCCCACGGCCCGTCCCCGGCCCGTCGCCCGGCCCGTCACCGCGGGCCTTCCGCAGGGGCGTCCCACCCCTGCAGGCTCAGGGTGAGGCGGTGGGCGAGGGCGGTGCGGCGGCGGCGGCCGAGCCGGTGGACCGCCAGTTCCAGCGCCTCCCGCCGGCCGACGAGGACCACCCACGACCGGGCCCGGGTGACCAGGGTGTACAGCAGCCTGCGGCGCAGCATGACGCCCCCGGCCTCGGCGACGATCGGCGCGACCACGAAGGGGTACTCGCTGCCCTGGGAGCGGTGCACGCTGATGGCGTAGGCGTGGGTCAGCTCGTCGAGCTCGTCGAAGCCGTAGGTCACCGTCTCCCCGTCGTCGATGAGGACCTCCAGACGCCGCTCCTCCGGGACGACCGCGGTGATCCTGCCGGTCTCCCCGTTGAAGACGCCCTTGTCGTAGTTGTTGCGGATCGGCATGACGCGGTCGCCGACGCGGAAGGCGGAGGCGCCCGACCAGTGCTCGGCCCTGCCCTCGGCGGCCGGGTTGAGCCGCTCCTGGAGCATCCGGCCGAGCTCGGCGGTCCCCGTCGCGCCCTTGCGCATCGGGCACAGGACCTGGACCTGCTCCGGGCCGACCCCCTGCTTGCGCGGGATCGCCACCGTCGCCAGGTGCACCACCCGCTCGGCGACCTGCTCGGGATCGTCGATCTCCTCGAACCAGAAACCGCCCCCGCCGCGGGGTTCGGGCACCTCTCCGGCCCGGATCAGGTGGGCGGCCCGGATGATCCCGCTGCCCTCCGACTGGCGGAAGACGTGGGTCAGCCGGACCCGCGCGATCTCCTCCACCCTCAGCAGGTCGGCCAGGACGCTGCCGGGGCCGATGCTCGGCAGCTGGTCGTCGTCGCCGACCAGCAGCAGGTGGCTGCCGGACGGGACGGCCGCGGTGAGCCGGGTGGCCAGGTGCAGGTCCAGCATGGACGCCTCGTCGACCACGATCAGATCGGCCTGCGCGGGCGTCTGCTCGAACAGGGCGCCGGAGTCGGGGTCCGGCTCGTGGGCCAGCATCCGGTGCACGGTCATCGCGGGCATGCCGGTGAGCTCAGACAGGCGCTTGGCCGCCTTGCCGGTCGGCGCGGTGAGGGTCACCGTGCCGCCCGCCGCCCGGACGGTCGCCGCGATGGCCCTGACGGTGTGGCTCTTGCCGCAGCCGGGGCCGCCGGTGAGGACCGACACGGTGTTGGCCAGGACCGTGGTCACCGCGGCCCGCTGGTCGTCGTGGAGGCCGGGGTCCTCCTGGAAGGCGCGCACGGGCAGCGTCGAGCGGGCCTTCCAGAGCCGGGTCAGGTGGGCGGTGAGGGCGAGCTCGCGGCTGTGGATCTCCTTGCCGAAGACGACGGTCCGCCCGGCGTCGTCCGGGGACGCCTCGACGACCACCCGCCGCTCGGCCGCCAGGGCGTCGACCGCCCGGCGGACCAGGTCCTCGTCCTGACCGGTGAGCTCGACGGTCTGCGTGAGCACGGCGAGCAGCGGCAGGTAGCAGTGCCCGCCGCCCGCCGCCGCGGCCTCCAGCCGGTCCAGGACCGCGGCCTCGATCCGCTGGGGGCTGCTCTCCGGCACTCCGGACCGCAGCGCGATCCGGTCGGCGGTGGGGAAGGCGATCCCCCGGACCCGGCCGATGAGCCGGTAGGGATCGGAGGCGAGGACCTCACCCGAGTCCGTGCCGAAGACCTGGTAGATCTTGGACGCGAGCAGCGGGCTGATCCCGAACCCCTGCAGGACCACCATCAGCTCGGCGATGGCCTTCTGGTCCCTCCATGCCTCGGTGATCTGGCTCTGCCGGGCGGGGCCGATGTTGACGACCTCCCTGAGCCGCTCGGGCTCGGTGTCGATGACCGTCAGCGTCGCCTCGCCGAAATGGTCGACGATGGCGTGGGCGAGCCGCGGCCCGATGCCGCGGACCAGCCCGGAGCCCAGGTAGATCCGGATGGCCCGGACCGTGGCCGGGACCACCCGCTCGCACCCGGTGACCGCGAAGTGCCTGCCGTGGCGCGGGTGCTCGCCCCAGCCGCCGGCGAGCCGGACCGTCTCCCCCGGCTGGACCCCGGCCAGGGCCCGGCCCGAGGCGACGAAGGCGGGCACGTCCTCGGCGCTCATCCGGGCGACCGTGTACTCGTCCTCGCGGACGTACACCAGCTGCTCGACGGAGGCCTCCACGGCACCGATCCAACCACCTCCGCGCGCGCCGCACGCACGGCGGGCGGCGCGCGGGCGGGAGGCGGTCCTTGACCTGGAGCGAACTCCAGCCCGGAGGATGGACGGCATGGAGAAACGCGTTATCGGAAACCTCCGCGTCAGCGCGATCGGACTCGGTGCCATGCCGATGTCGGTGGCCGGGCACATGCCCGACGAGGCCCAGTCGATCAGGACGGTCCACGCCGCGCTCGACGCCGGGATCACCCTCATCGACACCGCCGACGCGTACACCCCGTCCTCCGGCGAGGTCGGGCACAACGAGCGGCTGGTGGCCAAGGCGCTCGCCCTGTGGTCCGGCGACCGCGACGCGGTCCTGGTCGCCACCAAGGGCGGGCACACCCGCACCCCCGGCGACGGCTGGGGCGTGGACGGGCGGCCCGCCTACATCCGCCGGGCGTGCGAGGACTCCCTGAAGGCGCTCGGCGTCGAGGCGATCGGGCTCTACCAGCACCACCGGCCCGACCCCGCGGTG
Organism: Thiemannella venezuelensis; assembly: GCF_014203605.1. Classification (GTDB taxonomy): domain Bacteria; phylum Actinomycetota; class Actinomycetes; order Streptosporangiales; family Streptosporangiaceae; genus Planomonospora_A; species Planomonospora_A venezuelensis. The sequence goes on from NZ_JACHJJ010000006.1 coordinate 231,960, forward strand.
CCGTACGAGGAGAGCATCGGCGCGCTGCGCGACCTGCTCGACGAGGGGAAGATCCTGCTGGCCGGGATCTCCAACGCGAACCCGGAGCAGATCAGGACGGCGCAGGAGATCCTCGGCGGGCGGCTGGCGAGCGTGCAGAACGAGTACTCGCCGCGGTTCAGGAGCAGCGAGCCGGAGATCGACGTGTGCGCCGGGCTCGGGGTGGCGTTCCTGCCCTGGTCGCCGCTGGGCGGCATGTCGGCGGCGGGCGGGCTCGCCGGTCCCTTCGCGCAGGTGGCGGCCGCGCGGGGCGTCTCGCCGCAGCGGGTCTGCCTGGCCTGGGAGCTCGCCAGGAGCCCCGTCGTGATCCCGATCCCCGGCGCCAGCCGGCCGGAGACCATCCTCGACTCGGCGGCCGCCGCCGAACTCGTGCTGACCGACGAGGAGCTGTCCGTCCTGGGGTGAGGCGCCCGCCTCCCTCGCCGCACCGCACGACGCCCGCCGCCGGGAAACCGGCGGCGGGCGTTGACGTATGGCCTCATTATTCCTATGGTTCATCACAGAAGTAATGAACCAGCGAAGCAGGTGCCCATGTTCGACGACCGGAGCCCGATCTACCGGCAGATCGCCGATCGCATCAAGGCCGACGTGCTGAGCGGGGCGCTCAAGGGCGACGAGCAGGTCATGTCGACCAACCAGTACGCCGCGTTCTACCGGATCAACCCGGCCACGGCGGCCAAGGCGTTCCAGCAGCTGGTCGACGAAGGGGTCCTCTACAAGAAGCGAGGTATCGGCATGTTCGTCAGTCCGGCCGCCCCCGACGCGCTCAGGGCCCAACGCCGGGAGAGCTTCTTCGCCGACGTGGTGGACCCGATGGTCGCCGAGGCCAGGGCGATCGGCGTCCCGCTCGGCGACATCGTCAGGCGGATCACCGAGACCGAGGAGCGCGGATGAAGATCGATGTCAACGACCTGCGGGTGGACTACGGCGACGTCCGGGCCATCGACGGCATGACGTTCTCACTCGACGCGGGCAAGATCTACGGGCTCCTGGGGCGGAACGGGTCGGGCAAGACCACCCTGCTCTCGGTGCTGGCGGGCTTCCGCAGGGAGTCGGGCGGCACGGTGCGGGTGGACGGGCGGCCCGTCTTCGAGAACGGCGCGGTCACCGGGGACGTCTGCCTGGTCAGGGACGCGGGTGAGACCATCGGCATCGGCACGGTCGAGGACGCCCTCTACTTCGCCGAGTGGCTCCGCCCGCACTGGGACGCCGCCTACGCGGACGCGCTGCTGGACCGGTTCGGGCTGCGGCGGAAGGCGAACGTCAAGACCATGTCCAAGGGCCAGCGCTCGGCACTGGGCGTGGTGGTGGGCCTGGCCGGCCGGTCCCCGCTGACCATGTTCGACGAGTCCTACCTGGGGATGGACGCGCCCTCCCGGTACTCCTTCTACGACGCGCTGCTCGCCGACTTCATGGAGCACCCGCGCACGGTCATCCTCTCCACGCACCTGATCGAGGAGTACAGCTCGCTCTTCGAAGAGGTCCTGATCATCGACCGGGGGCGGCTGGTGCTGCACGAGGAGAGCCAGACCGTGCTGGCGCGCGGCACCTCCGTCACCGGCCCCGCCGAGCGGGTCGAGGCGTTCACCGGCGGGCTCACCGTGCTGGACACCAGGCGGCTGGGCCCGACCGCCTCGGCGATGGTCTACGGCGACCTCGACGACGCCCGGCGCGGTCAGGCCCGCGAGGCCGGGCTCGAACTCGGCCCGATCGCCATGCAGGACCTGTTCGTCCACCTCACCGAACCGGCCGGGGACGCCGCGCCCGCCGTACCGGGACGGGGCGCCCGTCCCGGGGAGCCCGCGGCGCCCGCCGAACCCTCCGGAGACGCCCGATGAGATTCCCCTCCCGCCTCCTCGCCGCCAACCTGGTCTTCGCCGCGATGGTGTGGGCGGCCTTCTACGCGGTGGTCACGCTGGTCACGGTCGGCATCGCGGTCTTCGGGACGCTCGACAAGAGCGCGTGGGAGGCCGCGACGCAGCTTCCCCGCTGGTTCGCGCTGTTCGTCGGCGTCGCCCTCATCAGGGAGTTCTTCCCGCTCTACATCGCGCACGGGCAGACCCGCAGGCAGTTCGGCGCGCAGGCGGCGGTGACCGTCGCCCTGTACGCGCCCTTCCTGTCCGCCCTGCTCGTCGCCGGCTACCTGCTGGAGAGGCTCCTGTACGGCCTGGCCGGCTGGCCGCAGGCGCTGGGCCGGCCCCACCTGTTCACCTCCCCGGCGCAGGTGCCGCTCGTCTTCACCGAGTACCTCATCGAGTTCCTCGCCTGGATCGTCGCCGGGGCGTTCATGGCGGCGGCGTTCTACCGCTGGGAGGGCGGCGGCCTCCTGTCGGTCCCGCTCGGCATCGGGCTGATCCTGCTGGGCGAGGCGGCCGTCGGCGCGGAGCTCCGGCTGCCCTTCGTCCACCTGGAGCTGGGCATCGTCTCCGTGCCGGGCGTGGCGACGGCCCTGGCCGCCGGTCTCGGCTGCTTCCTGCTCGGCCTGGCGATGACCTGGTCGATCATCCGGGACGTCCCGCTCCGCAACAGACTCCCGTGAAGGCCCGTCACCCGCCCCGCGGAGGGAGGCCGCCGCGCCGTCCCCGGAGGCCGGAGGAGTGACCGCCTCGGAGTCCGGTGGCCGCGCCGCGCGTCCGCGGCGCGGCCACCGGACTACTCAAGCGATACGCGGTGTTTCCCCAGATAAGACCGGCTTCAGGCTACGGTGAGGCGGGGGGCGGATATGAGGATGTTCATCTGCGCGGCGGCACTGGCCACGGCATCGGTCCTGGTCTCCGGGTGCGGTTCCACGGTCGGCGGTACGGCGGCGCAGGTGCCCGCCGCCGGGCCGGGCGGGGGCGCGGCCCCGGCGGACCCGGCGCAGCGGGGAACGGCCCGGGCGAGCCGGGCCGAGGCGAACCCGAGGGGGGCGGGCCCGGCCGAGGTGAGTGCGGCCCAGTACCGCGTCCTGACCGGCCAGTGCCGGTACGCCGACACGGAGCGGCTGCGCGAGGAGTGCCGGTCCGCGGTCGAGCGCGACTACCGGGTCGGAAAGGCGAACCCCTCCCTCGACTGCCGGGCGTACTCCGGGATCAGTCTCTGCGGCGCCCTCCCGCTCAGCGAGCGGGAGCGCCGGTGCGCCGATGACGCCGCGGCGGCCGGGCTGGACCCGCGCCGGGCCGAGGCCGAGTGCTACGTCTCGCCCTGACCGCCGTCCCGTACGGCGCCCGTGCCACGATGATCGCCTGGCGCTCCGCCGTACCGTGAGTGAGACTCTCCGGTGCGTGTCGACCGGCTCGACCGGCTGGTGCTCACCGCCGCCGCCATCGAGGCGGCGATCGGCTTCTCCGGCCGCGTCCTCGGAATGGAACCGATCACCTTCGGGCGGAGCCGCCGGGCGCCGGCCTTCGGCGACTCGAAGATCGATCTGCACGAGGCAGGCCGGGAGTTCGAAATCGAGAGCGGTGTCTCCCGGAGACACCGCGCCCTGACGGCGGCACGGTGGCGATGTCGTGCCGACAGGCCGATACGGACAGCGAGGCCCGGGTAACGCGTGTGACAAGCCCGAGGGTGCTTGGGATGATGGGGCGATCCTGCGAACTGGAGAAAAGCCGATGAGCACCGGTCTGGGCACCCGTCCAAGCGCGACCACCTACGATGTGGAGAAGCTGGTGGGCATGGCCTGGCAGGGTCAGATCCGGGTGCCGCACTTCCAGCGCGGGCTGCGCTGGGGGCGCGAGGACGTCATCCGGCTGTTCGACAGCATCATCAAGGGTTATCCGATCGGCAGCCTCCTGCTCTGGGTGCGGCCCGCCGCAGCACAGCGCATTACTTTCGGGGCTCTCCGCATCAACGCCCCGAGACTGGACCACTCCCTCTGGGTGGTGGACGGCCAGCAGCGTGTGACGAGCCTTGCCAATGCCCTCCACGAGGACGCCGCCAGGGATCCCCGGTTCGCGCTCGCCTACGACCTGCGGGAGGAGAAGCTCGCCCCGCTCCCGGCGATCGCGACACCTCATGTGATCCCGCTGCCGACGCTGTTCGACCTACGGCGCGTGCTCACCTGGTTCGCGCAGAACCCCGAGGTCGCCGACCTGCAGGACCGCGCTTTCCACCTGACCGCGATCATCCGGCAGTATCCGGTCCCCGCCTACCATGTCGAGCAGGAGGACGCCGAGGTCCTGCAGGACATCTTCGACCGGATGAACAACTACGGGAAACGGCTGAGCCGTGCGGAGATCTTCTCAGCGCTCAACGCCGGACCGGAGGGCACCACGCCCCTGACGCTGGGGGAGATCGCCGAGCATATCGACGAGGATCTGTCCTTCGGGCGGATCGACAACGATACGGTCTTGTACGCCATCCTCGCCCGCCGCGGTCACGACGTGCAGCGAGAGATCCGCCTGGAGTTCGATGACGAGAACCGGCGAGGGGTGAGCGACTTTCCCGGCGAGGACCGTGACGCGGCTTTCCGCGCAGGTGAAGAGGCGCTGCGCGAGGCCGTCACCTTCCTGCGGCAGGACGCGGGGGTACCGCACGTCACTCTGCTGCCCTTCCGTTATCTCCTGGTCGTCCTGGCTCGGCTCTTCGGGCACTTCCCTGACCCCGATCCGGCCAACCGCCGCCTGCTGCGCCGCTGGTTCTGGCGGGCCGCCCTGGTCGGCCCGGAGATCTTTCGGGGGAGCACCACAGGAGCGGTGCGGGCGCTCTGCGCGAAGATCCACCCGGGTGACCTCACAGGATCGGTCCAGAACCTGCTGGAGGCGGTGGACCGTCCGGCGCCGCCCCTTCCCGAACTGCGCAGGTTCAAGACCAACGAGGCGGCCGCGAAGATCACGCTCTGCTCCTGGTGGGAGCTGGATGCCTGTGACCCGACCAGCGGAGACCCGGCGCATATCCGGGATCTCGCCGAATGCCTCATCGACCGGCCGACCCCCGCGGATGCCGTGCGGTACATCGTGCCCAGTCGCCAGGTGGCTGTGGAGCAGCGGCTGTGGGCGGCCAACCGGGTCCTGGTGCCGGTGGTGAGGTACGAGTCGGGCAAGGAGATCGGTCATCACCTGCTGCACTCCCCACTGGGCGAAGAGGACGTGTTCGCTCCTTTCGGTTCCCGGGGATACGCGAACGGATGGCGCACCATTCTCCGCTCTCACCTCGTCACACCGGAGATGGTGGAACTGCTGCGGCGCGGTGAGATCGAGGATTTCCTCAAGGCCCGGCAGGAGGCGATCCTCCGTCATCTCGACTCCTTCCTCCACCGGATGTGCGAGTGGGACTTCGAGGACACACCGCCCCTCGCCGAGCTGCTGATGGAGGATCTTCCCGGCGAGGAGCCCGCCCTCTCCGACGAGGACTCCTATGGCCCTGCCTGAGACCCGGTTCGCCGTTCTCCTCGGCTCCCGGCGTGTCGGGACGCTGCTGCAGCGAGGAGATCACACGCGTTTCGTCTTCTCCGAGGAGTATCTGGACGATCCTGGACGGGCCATTCTGGGGCTTGCCTTCGAGCAGGACCTGGCCGGGCGGCACGCGGCGGCGCTGCGGCTACCTCCGTGGTTCTCCAACCTCCTTCCCGAAGGCGTGCTGCGCGACTGGATCGCCACCGACCGCGGGGTGTCGGCCGAACGGGAGATGGAGCTCCTGGTACAGGTCGGTCACGATCTGCCGGGAGCGGTGCGAGTGGTCTCCTGTCCGGCCGGTGAGACCGCCGTGCCGTACGATTCCGACTGGCCCGAGCCTCCCGCCGACCGGGACGGTCATGACCGCGGCCATCGGGAGCTGCGTTTCTCCCTGGCCGGGGTGGCGCTGAAATTCTCCATGCTGGCCGCGGACGACCGGCTCACACTCCCGGCGTTCGGGCAGGGCGGTGACTGGATCGTGAAACTGCCCGATCGAACCTACCCGCATGTCCCGCTCAATGAGCACGCCATGATGCGTCTGGCCGGGCGGGTGGGGATCGAGGTGCCGGAGGTCCGGCTCTACCGGCGCGACGAGCTCGACACCCTGCCCCCTGGCGTATGGCCGGGGGAGGAGGAGTGGGCTTACGCCGTACGGAGGTTCGATCGCGACAACAGGCGTGGCGCGGTCCACATGGAGGATCTCGCGCAGGTGCGCGGGGTCTATCCGAACGAGAAGTATCTGGGTAACTACGAGACGGTGGCCGCGCTCGTATACCGGCGCCGTGACATGGCCGCGCTCCGGGAGTTCGCCAGGCGGCTCGCTTTCAACGTGCTGGTCTCCAACGGGGACGCGCATCTGAAGAACTGGTCGCTGATCTACCGCGACCCGCGGGCGCCCACCTTGTCGCCCGCCTACGACCTGGTCTGCACCAGTGCGTACATGGGTCCCGGGGAGACACTCGGCCTGAAGCTGGCCGGGTCGAGGAGATTCGACACGGTCACCGTTCGTACCTTCGAACGTTTGGAGCGCCGCCTCGGTGCTGCGGGCGCCGGACTTGGTGACATCGTCGTGGACCTGGTGGAGCGGGTTCGTCAGGCTTGGCCTGAGTGTGCCGGACTCCTGGCCGGCACTCCCGACATCCGCAAGTTCGTGACCGCCAGTATCGAGGCGCGGAGCCGTACGCTGCTGTCCGGCAGACGAGCATAGAGGACGTCCACTGACCGCCCGCCTGGCCTGACGGGGCGCCGGACACACGGGAGCGTGTCATCGGATGTCACTTCTCCGGCGTGGCATTCCGTTCCATCCGCCGGGGTCACCGGTCCAGCGCCCTCGCCGGGACGATTCCGCTGACGGTGGTGCCCTCGCCGACCACGCTGTTGATCGTGAGGGTTCCGCCGAGTTCGGCGAAGTACGCCTTCATCGCGATCACCCCGTGGCCGGCCGGATCGGCGTGGAAGCCGCTCCCGTCGTCGCTGACCGTCAGGCGCAGGCCGCGGTCGCCCAGGGTGAGGACGACGCCGACGGTCCGCGCATGGCTGTGCCGCTCGACGTTGTCGAGCGCCTCCCACACCGTCGCGTAGACACGCCGGGTGATCCTGGCGGAGACGCCGGGGGAGCCGTCGCCGGGCAGGACCAGCACGTCCATGGAGATCCCCGTACGCCGCGACCACCGCGCGATGTGGTCCTCCAGCAGCCGTGCGAGGTCCCGGCCCCGCAGGTGAAGTCCTTCGTGCACGTGTCGCCTCCGATGACGCGGTGCGGCGGGCGGCCGTACCCGTGGGACATGGATAGGCGCACCGCGTTGCCGCCGCGTTGCCGCGTGCGGAGCGCCGGTCCTGGGACCCGCAGGGGTTCTGCAACCACCGTTCCAGCGCCGTGTCAGTGAAGTTTCAGCCCGCCGGGTGAGAGTACGGACAGCTCCAGTCACACGCGAGGAACTGAAATGGGCGGATCGGCGACCCTCTGGGCGGAACACGCCGTCGGGCGGGAGGAAGACCACGGGGCCGGGGACCGGCCGGGCGCATGGGCGATCAACGTGCTCGGGCCGATGGAGGCCTGGCGCGCGGGGCGGGCCGTCGTCCTGCCCCCGCGCCGCAGGGGCCTGCTGGCGCTGCTGGCGCTCAGGGCGGGCGGCCTGGTCACGGCAGGGCAACTGGTGGACGGGCTCTGGGGCGAGGACGCGCCGCCCACCGCCGTACGCACGCTGCACGCGCACATCGCCAAGCTGGGCGCCGCCCTGGCCGAGTCCGGAGGCGGGCGGCTGATCCGCCGGAGGGATCCGGGATACGTGCTCGACGCGGGCGCGGTGGCCGTCGACCGGGACCGGTTCGAAGACCTGGCCAGGAGCGGTCTGCGCCACTGCGCGGAGGGGCGGTACGCCGAGGCGGTGCGGAGCTTCGGCGGCGGTCTGGCGCTGTGGCGGGGGAGGGCGCTGTCGGACTGCCCGGTACGCGACTGGGCGGCCCTGGAGGCCGACTACCTGGAAGAGCTGAGGCTGCAGGCCTACGAGGGCCTGTTCGCCGCCAGGCTGGCCACCGGCGCGCACGACACCGTGGCCGGCGAGATCGAGCGCCTGGTCGCCGAGCATCCGCTGCGGGAGCGGCTCTGGGAGCTGCTGATCGTCGCGCTGCAGGTGAGCGGCCGCTCCGGCGACGCGCTCGGCAGGTACCGGCAGGCCCGCAGGACGCTCGTCGACGAGCTCGGCGTCGAGCCCGGGGAAGGGCTGCGGCACGTCGAGGCCGGCGTGCTGCAGGGGATCGCGGAGCCGCGGCGGCTCCTCCGCCTGGTGCCGGCCGCGGCACCGGGCGCCGCGGGCCCGCTGACCCTTCCCCAGGAGATCAGCACCCTCGTCGGGCGGGAGGCCGACATCGAGCGGACGCGCCACCTCCTGGACGCCTCCCGCCTGGTGACGCTGACCGGCCCCGGCGGGTGCGGGAAGACCCGGCTGGCGATCGCGGCGGCACGGGCGGCGGCCGGCTTCGCCGAGGTCGCGTTCGCCGACCTCGCCGCGGTGCACGACGAGGACGGCATCGCGGACACGATCGCGGCGGCGACGCTCACCCACGCGCGCCCCGGCGCGCGCGTGCTGGACCAGGTGGCCGGTCGCATCTCCTGCGACCGCCTCCTCATCGTCATGGACAACTGCGAGCATCTCGCCGGCGCGTGCGCCCGGATCGCCCGGGAACTGCTCACGCGCTGCCCGCAGCTGAAGATCCTCGCCACGAGCCAGGAGGCGCTCCGCCTGCCGGGCGAGGCGGTCCACGCGGTGTCCGGGCTCGGCGTGCCTGTCCCGGAGCGCGTCCGCACCGCCGCGGACCTCGCGGGCCACGACGCGGTCGTGCTCCTCGCCGAGCGGGCCGGGATCGGGGAGATCGGGGCGCTGTCCCCCGAGGACGCGCGGGCCGCCGCCGCCATCTGCGCCCGGTGCGACGGACTGCCGCTCGCCATCGAACTGGCCGCGGCCAGGGCCCGGCTGCTGACCCTGCCCGAGATAGCGCGCCGGCTGCGGGACCCGTACACGATCCTCGCCGACGGCCCCGGCGGATCACGCCCGCAGCACCGGGCCCTGCGCGCGACGGTCGAATGGAGCTTCCACCTGCTCACCGCCGAGGAACGCAGCGCTCTCACGAGGTTCAGCATCCTCGGCGGCGCCTTCACCCTGGAGACGGCGGCGGCGGTGCACCCGGACGCGCCGATCCTCGGGACGCTGAGCCGCCTGGTGGACAAGTCGCTCCTCAAGGCCCTGCGCACCCCCTCCGGGACGCGCTACCAGCTTCTCGAAACCATCAGGGGCTACGCGCTGGAGCAGCTCGCGGCCCGTCCCGCGGAGCACGCGTGGGCGCGCCGCGCCCACGCCGCCCACTACCTGCGCTGCGCGGAGGAGGTCGAGAGCGGACTCCAGGGGCCCGGCCTGGGCGCCCTCATGGCGGAGGTCGCCGAACATCACGAGGACCTCCGCGCGGCGATGACCTGGCTGATCGGTGACGATCCCGAGTCGGCGCTCCGCCTGGCGGCGGCGCTGTGGCGGTACCACTACCTGCGCGGCCGGTACGGGGAGGGACGCGACTGGCTCAGGGCGGCGCTGGCGGCGGCGCCCCCCGGGACGTCGCCGCGGGTGCTCGCGGGGGCGCACTGGTCCGCCGCGCGGCTCGCCTCCCTGGAGTGCGACTACCGGGAGGCCGAGGCGCTGGCGCGCGCCGCCATGGAGCTGTACGAGGGCGAGGGCGACGGACCCGGGGTGGCCCGGTCCCAGGCGCTGCTCGGCGCCATCTGCCGGGAACTGGGCGACTACCGCCAGGCGATCGGGCTCAGCCGGCGATCGCTGGCCGCGGCCGAGCGCCGCGGCGACACGTGGGCCGTCGGCCACACGCTGCAGATGCTCGGTTTCGCGTGCTGGCTGTCGGGAGACTTCGCCGGGGCCGCCCGCTTCTCCGGACGGGCCGCCGAGCTGTTCGGCCCGATCGGGGACCGGGAGCGGCTGGCCTGGTGCCGGCTGGACCTCGGCGCGGCGGCGCTGTACACCGGGCGCACGGAGACGGCCTCGCGGCACCTGACGCAGGCGCTGCAGGCGTTCCTCGAGGTCCGCTTCAAGGAGGGCGTCGCCTGGGCGGAGAACCTCCTGGCGCTCGTGGACCTCGGCCACGGGCGGCGGCGCGAGGCGCTCCGCCGCCTCGCCACCAGCCTGCGGCTCCACCACGAGCTGGGCGACCGGTGGCGTCAGGCCGGGGTCCTCGACGCGCTCGCGCGCACGGTCGCCCTCCTCGGTGACGGCGGGTTCGCCGCCGAACTGCTCGGCGCCGCCGGGCACATCCGCGCGGCGATCGCCACGCCGGTGCCGTCCTGCGAGCGGCCCGCCCACGCGGAGACGGAGAAGCTGGTCCGCGCCATGGTGGGCTCCGCGGCCTACGAGGAGGCGTATGCTCTCGGCCCGCATCTCGACATCGAGGACGTGCGGCGGCGGATCGCCGCACCGCTCGGGCCCGTACCGTCCGGCGCCCGCTGAGCGGACCGCCGCCGCACGGCCGCCGGCGGGCGGGGCGGCGGCGCCGCACGCGTCCTCACGGCTCCGGGACCGGCCGGAGCCTGCCCGCCAGGGCCCTGCGGTGGTCCCGTACGCAGCTCACGCTCAGGTAGAGGGCTTCGGCGATCTCGCGGTCGGACAGGCCGTCGTCCGCGAGGTCCGCGATCTGCTGCTCGGTCGGGGTGAGGGCGGTCCGGCTCTCGGCGGAGGGACCGGAGGGATCGGAGGGACCGCCGGCCGCCCCGAGGGCGGCGGTCGCGAGGCCCTGCAGGGGGCGGGCCCCGCAGAAGCGGGCGAGGTCGATCGCCGTCTGCAGGTGGACCCGCGCCTGCGGAAGGCGGTCGGCCTTCCGCAGGGCCTCTCCGAGCGCGTACCGCGAGGCCGCGTGTTCGAGCCGGGCGTCGGTGCGTTCCAGCAGCCGGACCGACTCGGCGAGCAGTTCGAGCCCGCGCTCGCCGGGCTCGGCCGCCGCCGCCAGGCGAAGGGCCCTGCCGACCGCACGGGGCGTGCCCCAGGTCTGCGCGGCGGCGAGCATCTCCCGCGCCGCGGCACGGGCCTCGTCGAGCCGGCCGAGCCGGACCAGGCACTGGACGAGCGGGCCCGCCCAGTCGACCATCACCGGATTGGTGACGCCTATCGCCCGGCACGCCTCCCTGACGGCCAGCGCCGTCTCGTACGCGCGCCTGATGCGTCCCTGGGCCAGCAGCAGCGCGAGTTCGCCGTTGGAGTAGATGGTCCGGCTGAGCTCCGTGCTCTGGGCGGCCCTGACCTGGTCGAGGACGGCCTGCGCCGCGCCGGTCTCGCCGCGCGCGGACAGGGCGGTCATGAGCCAGTTCCCGATGAACGACAGCCCGAGGTCGGCGCCGCTGCTCGTGGAGACCTCCCACGCGAGGCGCGCGTCGCGGACCGCCTCGTCCAGATGCCCGCGCGAGAGCATGTACGCCGACCGGAAGGCGTACGCGGGCGACGCGCCGCGCAGCGAACCCGTCGTACGGCTGTAGGCGAGCACCGCCTCGATGCTCGGCAGGACCCGCGGGTGGTCGCCGGCGGTCAGCGCGTACCAGGCGCCCGTCAGCACGACCTCGTTCTGCGACCGGACCAGGCGGTCGTCGCCCACCACCCGCAACGCCCGCTCCTCGGCCGGTGCGCGCCTGTTCTGGAACATGTCGTTGAGCGCGAGACTGGCCTCGAACATCAGGCCCCCGACGGAGGAGCCGGGCGTCTGACCGCGGAACGAGTCGAACAGCGCGACGAGGTCCCGGCCGTGGCGGGTGCCGCAGGCGAACATGCCGATGCACGCCTGCAGCGCCTGCCGCGCGTCGGCGGAGATCCCGGCCTCCCGCTCCAGCTCCGCCTGGCACACCAGCGCGGCCTGCCGGGGCCGGCCGACCAGCCAGTGCGCGGAGGCCAGCAGGCAGGCGATCTCGGCGCGCCGCCCGGGGTCGGGCTCCAGGGCGAGCGCGTGCGACAGGTGCTCGACGGCCCGGGCCATGTCCACCAGGGCCTCGGTTCCGCCGAGCCGGGCCAGGACGGCCGCCCGCCGCTCGCCGAGATCCTCCTCGAGGATCCGGCGCAGGAAGGAGACCGCGCCGTCCACCGACCCGCGGGCCAGGCTGAGATCGGTCGCCCGATCCAGGATCGCCACCGGATCGCGGTCGCCCATCCCGGGAGGCACCCGCAGCAGATGGGTGGCGGCCCTGACCGCGTCGTGGTCGTGCACAGCCGCGTCGACGGCGCGCAGGTGCAGGTCGGCCCGGGGACCCGTGCCGATCCCGTCGTAGACCGCCGCCCGGATCAGCGGGTGGACGAAGGAGAAGCGCGCCGGTGTGCCGCGCGCGCCGACGAGCTCGCAGGCGACCAGGGCGGACAGGGCGTCGAGCACCTTCTGCTGGGAGGTGCCCAAGACCTGCGCGAGCTCGTCGCTGCCGACGTCGTCACCGAGCACGGCCAGGGCGTGGGCCACGCCCGTCGCCGGATCCGGCAGGAGGCGCAGCTGCCTGGCGACGAACCGGGAGATGCTCGGCGAGCTGTCGGGCAGGCCCTCGGACGGCGGGCCGCCGTGTCCCGGCGCGGTCAGCTCCCGGCCGAGCTCGCGCAGCAGGAACGGGTTCCCGCGCGTCGCATCGTGACACCGCTTGACGAGCAGGGGGTCCGGTTCGCCCTCGATGACCTCGGCGAGCAGTTCCGCGGATCCCGCCGGGGTGAGCGGCTGCAGGGCGTGGGCGGACGAGTGAGGCAGTCCCGCGATGACCGACACGATGTGCTCGATCTGCTCGGCGCGCTCGTTCCGCGGCCGCAGCGCGACCATGACCACGGCCGGCAGGTCGTCCAGCCGTGCGGCGAGGTAGGCGAGGAAGCGGATGGTGGGCAGGTCCGCCCAGTGCAGGTCGTCCAGGACGATCAGCAGGGGGTTCTGCGAGGCGAGATCGCTGGCCAGCCAGAACAGCGAGTTGATGATCGCGTACTCGCCGTGCGGCGTCTCCTGGGCGTCCGGCTGCCGGAGGAGGGCCGACGCGGCGGGGGCGGCGTCGGCGGCGAAGCGCTCGAACAGCTGGCGGACACAGCCCCAGGCGTACTCCAGCTCCAGTTCGGCGCCCCGCGCGGTGGCGGCGGTGAAGCCGAGCAGGCGGGCCCGCCCGCGGGCGTACTCCAGCACGCTGGTCTTGCCGATGCCGCCCTGGCCCTCGAAGATCAGGACGCTGCCGGACTTGCGGGCCGCCGCCCGGTCCAGCGCGCGGTCGACGAGATCCGTCTCCCCGGCCCGCTCCACCAGGCGCGGCCCCCGGGAGACGGCGGGCCCGCCCGGGCCGGGCGCCGGAACACGGTCGAGAGCGGGATCCTGGCGCAGGATGGCCGTCTCCAGTTCGCGCAGCGGGGCACCGGGGTCGATGCCGAGTTCATCGCGCAGCCGCCTCCGCAGCCGCTGGAACGCCGCCAGCGCGTCCGCCTGCCGGCCGCTGCGGTACAGCGCGGTCATCAGCAGCCCGCACACGTCCTCGTCGAACGGGTTGGACTCGGCCAGGTCCTCCAGCTCCGGCACCAGCCGTACGTGCTCGCCGAGTGCCAGCCGGGCCTCCACCCGGGCCTGCCCGGCGGTGCGGCGGACCCGCTCCAGCCGTTCCGCCTCCTCTCCGAGCCAGGACAGGTCGCAGACGTCGGCCAGGGACGGCCCCCGCCACAACTCCAGCGCGCGGTCCAGCACGGCGACCCGCTCGGCGGGGTCGGCGGTGCCGAGGGCCCGTTCGACGAGCTGCTCGGCCAGCCGCACGTCGGTGGCCTCGGCGCCCAGCTCCAGCGCGTAGCCCGGTGCGCGCGTCACGATCGCGCCCGGCTGCTCCAGCGTCCGCCGCAGGTACGACACATGACTCTGCAGGGTGTTCACGGCCGTCGCCGGCGGACGGCCGTCCCACACGATCTCGATCAGCCGGTCGGCGCTCACCACCTCGCCCCGCCGCAGCGCCAGGACCGCCAGTACGGCCTTGCGCCGCAGCCCGGGCACCGGCCGGACCACGCCGCCGACGGTGACGTCCACCGGCCCCAGCAGGCGTACGCGAACCGGGATCACGGGCATCGGGGACACACCGGCCGGGCCGGGCCGCGACCCGCCCTGGGCGAGACCGTCATCCGCCCTGACCGCCATGAGACCTCCCAGGACGCCGGTGAGGGACCTGCCGGACGCGCAGCCGTCGCCGGAGATCCGCTCACGTCCGAGGCTAACTTCCGAACCGGCGCAAGAACACGGTTTGTGTGCATCGCAGCCGTCTCGTGCGCGTTTCCGGCGGCAACGCGGCGGCAACACCGCCCGGCTATCCAGGTGTCACTCGCCGGGAGGCCGGCGACGGGGATTCACGACGGGGGCGCACCGCCCCCGTCGGTCAGCGGCGTCGTGGCCGGGATCGGGGCCCGGGCACGGCAGGGGGACGACTCTGAGTGGTGGGGGACGGCTGTGAGTATTGCGTATCTTCTGGAGGAAGGCCCCGGCGTCCACGGTGACGCCGGGCCGCCGCCCGCGGTGCTGTGCCGGCGGCGCGGTCACGCCTGGCGGCTGGAATGGGGCGGCGGGACCGTACTGGTCGGCGACAGCGTGGGGATGCGGCACCTGGCCGCCCTGATCGCCAACCCGGGGCGGGAGATCCCGGCCATCGACCTGGTCACGGGCCCGGTGCCCCCGGCGGAGGGCGCCCTCCGCGGCCGGACCGCCTCGGACCAGCCCGTGCTGGACGAGCAGGCCAGGCAGGCCTACCGGCGGCGGCTGTCGGAGATCCAGGCCGAGGTCGACGAGTACGAATCGCTCAACGACCTCGCGCGTGCCGCCGCCGCACGGGCCGAGCGCGACTGGCTGCTCACCGAGCTGACCGCCGCGACCGGCCTGCGCGGGCGGGCGCGCACCTTCGCCGACGACCAGGAACGGGCCAGGATCGCCGTGGGCAAGGCCATCCGGCGTGCCCTGACCCGCATCGCCCGTGCCGACCCGGGAATCGGCGAGGAACTGCAGACCACGGTCCGCACCGGCCTGCGCTGCTCGTACCACCCCCGCTGACGGGGCCACCGGCCCGGCCGGCGGAACGCGCGGACCGGGAGCAGCGGGCATCGGCGGAGCCGGACCGCGGGCGGAGCCGGTGGTTCCCGGGACGGGTCCAGGAAGATCCGTCTCC
Organism: Thiemannella venezuelensis; assembly: GCF_014203605.1. Lineage (GTDB taxonomy): Bacteria > Actinomycetota > Actinomycetes > Streptosporangiales > Streptosporangiaceae > Planomonospora_A > Planomonospora_A venezuelensis. The sequence goes on from NZ_JACHJJ010000006.1 coordinate 247,050, forward strand.
GTGCGGTGAGGCGGCCTCTCACTACCGGGGGTGCCCGTACCGGCACATTCTTGTGTTCCCGGTTGATTTCCTGGAGGTGGTGACAGGTGCGGCTCCCCACGGAGGACGCTGTCTGGGAAGGCATGCGCAGGCGGCACGCCGAGGCGTGGTCGATCTGGAGGAGCGACGGCGGACGCTGGTACGCGACCCGGCTCACCGGAGCGTTGACGCAGGCCGAGCTGGACGCGGGGCTCGTCATGACCGCGTGCGGCGGTGACGCCGACGAGCTCGGCGCGATCCTGGCCGAGCAGGAGAGGTTCACCGGCCAGGCGCTCTCCGCTAGGTCCGGCCGGCCGTAGCGGTCCCGGCCCCGGGAACGCCGCCGGCGCGCGACGGGGTCCCCGGGGCGGAGAGGCCGGGCGTGGATCAGCCGGCGAGGGCCTTGACCAGGTCGTCGAGGACCACCTGGGCGGCGAGCGGGGCGCCGCGGGTGCTCCAGACGGAGCCGTCGACGGAGACCACGTGGTCGTCCTTGACCGCCTTCAGCTCCTTGAACGCGGGGGTCTTCTTCACCTCGTCGAGAGCCTTCTCGCCGTCGGCGGTGAGGGTGGAGAGGAACAGCCAGTCGCCGTCGATGTCGGCCAGGGCCTCCAGGCTGAGCGGCATGGAGTGGGCGGTGCCGTCCTTGTCCTGGGCCTTGGGGCGGGTGAGGCCGAGGTCGGTGGCGACGAAGCTGGCGAACTGCCGCTTCTCCATCCAGCTCGGTCCCTGGGGGTTCCAGCGCACGATGCTCACCTCGGCGGGCTTCACCCTGGCCTTGGCCTCGGCGATCTTGGCGTCGTAGTCGGCCAGGACCTGCTTGGCGGCGTCGAGCTTGTTCAGCGTGTTGGCGATGCCCATGAACGACAGCTTCCAGTCGTCGGTGGGGGCCATCGTGACCACCGTCGCTGGGGTGATCTTGCGGAGCTGGTCGAGGATCTGCTGGTCCTGCATGTCGCCGGCGAGGATCAGGTCGGGCTGGACCTCGACGACCTTGTCGATCACGGGCTGGAGCAGGTTGCCGACCACGGGGATGCCCTGGATCTTGTCGGCCAGGTACGCCGGGGGCGTGTCGATGCCCTGGCCGTTGGTGATGCCGACGGGGGTGACGCCGAGGGCGAGGGCGGCGTCGAGGTCCTCCTGGGTGAGGGTGACCACGCGCTTCGGCTCGGCGGGGACCTTGATCAGAGTGCCGGTGGCGTCCTTCACCTCGCGCGTGGCGGGGGCGGCGGCCGAGGACGCGGGCTGAGAGGCGGCGGGGGCGGCCGACGTGTCCGTGGAGGATGAGGAGCCGCACGCCGCGACGGTCAGGGCGGCGAGAACGGCGGCGAAGAGACCGCCGGCCCTGCGGAGGGGGGACATAGGCACTCCAGATCGAGTTAGGTAAGTCTTACCTATTTTAGGTTAGCCTTGCCTTATGTTTACGCAACTCCGGGCCCCCCTCCTGGTGTTCGGATCGAGTGCGGCGGCGCTCGCCGTGCTCGCCGCGGCCTCGATGCTGACCGGCGCCGGCCGGATCGACCCCGGGCAGGTCGTGGACTACCTGCTGGGCGCACGCGGCGACCACCACCTGGACATGGTCGTCACCACCATCCGGATACCGCGTACGCTGGCCGCGCTCGCGGTGGGCGCCGCGCTGGGCGTCTCCGGCATGCTGCTGCAGGCCGTCACCCGCAACCCGCTCGCCGAGACGGGCCTGCTCGGGGTGAACTCGGGCGCCGCGCTCGGCGTCGTCCTGGGCATCGTCTACGCGGGCGCGCAGACCGGGGGCGCCTACCTGGCGTGGGCGCTCGGCGGCGCGCTGCTCGCCACCGGCATCGTGCTGCTGATCGGCTCCCGGTTCTCCCCGCTCAAACTGGTCCTGGCGGGCGCGGCGCTCTCGGCGACCCTCACCGGGATCACCTCGGCCCTGCTCGTCGCCGACCCCGTCACCTTCGACCAGTACCGGTTCTGGGTGCTCGGCTCGCTCGCCGGAGTCCCCATGGACCGGGTCCTGTCCGTCTCACCGGCGATCCTGGCCGGGCTCGTCATGGCCGCCTTCGCCGCCCGCCCGCTGGCCGCGCTCTCCCTCGGCGACGACGTGGCGGTCGCCCTGGGCCACCGGCCGGGCCGCACCCGCGTCCTGGTGACCGTGGCGGTGACGCTGCTCAGCGCCGCCGCCGTCGCGGTGGCCGGGCCGATCGGCTTCCTCGGGCTGCTGGCGGGCTACCTGGCCAGGACGGTGCTCGGCGACCGGGTCGGCCCGCGGATCGTGTTCTCCGGACTGGCCGGGGCCGCGGTGCTGCTCGGCGCGGACGTGCTGGCCCGGGTGGTCATGCGCCCGTACGAGGCCCCGGTCTCGCTTCTCATCGCCATCATCGGCGGGCCCGTGCTGATCGTGGTCGCCCGCTCCCGCGCCGTCGCCGCGGGAGCGGGCGACCTGATCGCGGACAGGAGCCGGCGCGGAGGCCGGGGCATCCTCGGCGCCCCGCTGCGCGGGATCCGCAGGGCGCTGGAGGCCCCGCAGGCAGAGGCCCGGCCGGCCGCGGGGACCGCGTTCTCCGCGCGGGACGGGTCCCGGTCCACGCCTCCGCGTCCGTCCGACACGCTCCCGGTACGGCTCGGCGCCTACTCGGTCCTGCTCCCGCTCCGCTCCTCCGCGGCGGCCCTCGCGCTGGCCGTACTCGCCTGCGCCGCAGGAGTCGCGGCCCTGGTCGCCGGGCAGTCCGCCATGACGGCGGGACAGGCGCTGGAGGCGCTGCGCGGGATCGGCACCGGCGGGCAGGTCCTGCTCGTCCAGGAGATCCGGCTGCCCAGGATCGTCGCGGGACTGATCGCGGGCGCCGCGCTGGGCCTGTCGGGCTGCCTGACCCAGGCGCTGGCCCGCAACCGGCTGGCCACCCCCGACATGCTCGGCATCAACCAGGGCGCGGTCATCGCCGTCATGCTCGCCGGCCTGCTGTCGTCCGCGGCGACGCTCTTCGAGCACTGGTGGACCGGGCCCCTCGGCGCCCTCGCCGCCGCCGCCGTGGTCTTCGCGATCTCCGGCGGGGTCGGCACCCAGGGCTACCGGTTCATCGTCACCGGCCTGGCGGTCACCACCCTGGCCGGGGCCGTGACCCAGGCGGTCCTGGCCGGGAACGGCCTCAGCACGGCCACGGCCGTCCACTCCTGGAGCGTCGGCAGCCTCGCCGGGCGCGGCTACCCGGTGGCGCTGCCCGTCGCCGCCGGGCTGGCCGTGCTGCTCCCCGCCGCGCTGGCCGTCTCCCGGCGGCTGGACGTCCTGCGCTTCAGCGAGGACGTCGGCACCGGGCTCGGGGCGAACCCCCGCGCCACCCGGCTGACCGTCCTCGCCCTGGCGGTCGCCCTGGCCGGTCTCGCGATCGGCATCGGCGGCCCCATCGCGTTCGTCGCGCTGGCCGCTCCCGTCCTCGCCGCCCGCCTGTCCGGGCCCACCCGGCTCCCGCTCGTCGGAGCGCCGCTGGTCGGCGCCGCGCTCGTCGTGACCGCCGACACGATCGGCCGCGTCGTCGCGGACGGCACCGAGGTCCCGGCGGGCGTCGTGACGAGCATCCTGGGCGGCCCCTTCCTGCTGTGGACCCTGCTCTCTGACCGGAGGTCGTGAGATGTCACCGCGATTCCCCCTGAACGGCTCCCCGGACGGCGGGGAACCGCACGCCCCCGGCGGGCAGCCGGTCACCCCGCTCGTCGAGACGGCCGGAACGGCCGGCAGGCACCGGGTCACGTTCCTGTGGCGGGCCCGCTCCGAGGACGAGCAGGCCGTCGTCCTGATCAACACGCTGACCGACCGCGACCGGCACGCGGGCGACATCAGCGGTCATGTGATGCACCGGACGCCGGGCGACGACATGCTCCGGCTGACCTACGAACTCGACGCGGACCTGCGGGCGAGCTACCAGATCCTGCCCTGCGCGGAGATCCCCGGCACCGACCGCGACTCCTGGCTCCGCGTCATGATGACGGCGCTCCCCGACCCCGGCAACCCCGTCCGGATCCCCGGCAGCCACGGCCGCAACCCCTCCTCCCTGCTGGAACTGCCCGGCGCCCCCGCGCAGCCGTACCGGGACCGGAGGCCGGGCGTCCCCGAGGGCCGGGTCCACGAGAGCGGGACCGCGGGACGGCGGGTCTGGGTCTACACGCCGCCCGGGCACGGCGCCTCGGGAGACGGCCCCGGGCGCGGTGCCGCCGGGCCGTACCCGGTGCTGGTCCTGCTGGACGGGGACGTGTGGGCCGGGCGGATCGCGCCGACGATGGACAACCTGATCGCCGAGGGCCGGATCCCGCCGATGGCCGTGCTGCTGCCCGACGCGGTGGACCGGCCGACCCGGCTGCGCGAGATGGCCTGCCACGAGCCGTTCGTCCGGCACCTGGCCGGCGAGCTGCTGCCCTGGGCGGTGCGCGAGTGGGGGGTGACGGACGACCCCGCGCTGACCGTCGTCGCGGGCCAGAGCTTCGGCGGGCTCACCGCCTCCTACGCGGCGTTCACCGCCCCGGAGCGCTTCGGGAACGTGCTGTCGCAGTCGGGCTCCTACTGGTGGAGCGACGAGGACCCGGAGTGGCTGACCCGGCGCTACGAGCGCGTCCCCCGGCTCCCGGTCCGCTTCCACGTGGAGGCCGGACGGCTGGAGTGGATGCTGCTGGAGGAGAACCGCCGGTTCGCGGAGATGCTGGCGGCCAAGGGATACGAGGTGACCTTCACCGAGTACAACGGCGGCCACGACCCGGCCTGCTGGCTCGGCGGACTGGCCGGCGGGCTCACCGGCCTGGCCGCGGGCTGGCTGTGACGGGAACCGCGATGAGGACCGGCGAGACAGTGGAGACCGGCGAGACAGTGGAGACCGGCGAGACAGTGGAGACCGGCGAGGCGGGGACCGCGGTGGAGATCGACGAGGTGAAGGCCGCGATCCGTGCGCGGGTCCTGGAGCACGCCGGGGCGCTGACCGGGTTGAGCCACCGGATCCACGCGCATCCGGAGACCGCCTTCGAGGAGCACCGGGCGGCGGAGTGGACGGCGGAGGTGCTGCGCTCGGCCGGCTTCGAGGTGATCGCCGGGGCGGGCGGGCTGCCGACCGCCTTCTCCGCCTCGTACGGCTCCGGTCCGGTGACGGTGGCGTTCTGCGCCGAGTACGACGCGCTGCCCGGCATGGGCCACGCCTGCGGGCACAACGTCATCGCCGCGGCGGCCGCCGGCGCGGGCCTGGCGCTCGCCCCGTCCGCCGGGGAACTGGGCCTGACCGTGAAGGTCGTCGGCACCCCCGCCGAGGAACGCGGCGGCGGCAAGGCCCTGCTGCTGGAGGCGGGCGTCTTCGACGGCGTGGACGCGGCGATGATGGTGCACCCGGGGCCGTTCGAGACCGTCAGGTTCCGCTCGTTCGCCCTCGGCACGCTCGACGTCGAGTTCCTCGGCCGCCCGGCCCACGCCACCCTGGCCCCGCACGAGGGCCGCAACGCCGCCGACGCGATGACCCTGGCCCAGGTCGCGATCGGCCTGCTCCGCCAGCAGCTCCCGCGCGACTGGCACGTGCACGGCGTGGTGACGGCGGCGGGCGAGGCGCCCAACGTCATCCCCGCCCGCGCCGCGGCGAGCTACGAGATCAGGGCGGCCCGGGCCGAGGACCTCGCCGTGCTGCGCGCCCGGGTGGAGGACTGCTTCCGGGGCGCGGCCACCGCGACCGGCTGCGAGCTGAACCTGACCCGCCCGGAACCCGACTACCTCGACTTCCGCGACGACGCGGAACTGGCCGGGCTGTACGCGGCCAACGCCGCAGCGCTCGGCCGCCCCGCCCCGGTCGAGCGCGAGCCGTTCGCCATGACCGACATGGCCAACGTCTCCCACGCGGTCCGCGCCATCCACCCGATGCTCGACATCGGCTCCGGCGGCGCCGTACCGCACGACCCCGCCTTCGCCGAGGCCGCGGCCGCCCCGGCCGCCGACCGCGCCCTCCTCGACGCCGCCGTCATGCTCGCCTGGACCGCCGCGGACCTGGCGCGATCATGAGATTTCCGATCCCGGGGTGCTTCCCGAACCCCTGTCCCGCCACGGTGATCTCCAGGGCGCCGACTCATCGCGAATTCGATTGCCGCACGTGTTCGATGTATTACATTCGGTAGCGTGCCGTCCCCCCAACACGACTCACTCATCCGCCTGTTCCGCGACCGCCCCCCGCTGGCCGTGGAGGTCCTGCGCGACCTGCTGGGCCACGACCTGCCCGTCACGCCGCTGGTCCGGGTGGAGAACCCGACGTTCAACACCCGGCCCTCCGACGACATCGAGGCCGACCTGGTCCTCGTCCTGGGCTCACCCGCCGCCCCCGCGCACGGGATCATCGTCGAGATCCAGAAGGACACCTCCAAAGAACCCCGCCAGCTCGCCCGCTACGCCGCCGCCCTGTGGCTGCAGCTGCGCTGCGACGCGACCGTCCTGGTCGTCTGCCCCGACGCCCGCACCGCCGCCCACTACGCTCACCCGATCGAGTCGGGCCTGAGCGGCTACCGGCTGCAGGCGTGCGTGCTCGGACCGGCCGACATCCCGGCCATCACCGACCCCCGGCAGGCCGCCGCCCAGCCCGAGCTGGCGGCGTTGGCGGTCATGGTCCACGGCCGTGAGCGCAAGGTCGTCGAGGCGTTCGCCGCGGCGCTGGCGGATCTGCCCGCCGACCACGCTCCGAAGTACTATGAACACGCCTACAGCATGTCCGCGCCCGACGTGCGGCGACTCCTGGAGGAGATCATGACGTCCACCGACTGGCCCGTCTACAGCCCCTTCGCCCGCGAGCACTTCGGCCGCGGCCTGGAAGAGGGCAAGGCTGAGGGCAAGGCCGAGGAAGCGGCCCGGATGGTGCTGCTGGTGCTGACCGCCCGCGGTCTGGAAGTACCGGAGGAGATCCGTGACCGGATCACCGCCTGCACCGACCTGGCCCGGCTGGAGTCCTGGGCGGCCCGTGCGGCGACCGCCCGGACCGTGCACGACCTGTTCGGCGGGACGGACACGGAAGACCGCTGACCGCCGGCGGGCGTCCCCTGCGCGGGCACGGTTCCGGCGAGCCGCCGGACCGGGGCCGCCGTCTCGGCGATCACTCCGGCCGCTGCCCGGCCGCCGGAGTCAGGGACACGGCGGTGAGGAAGGCGGCCAGCAGGAAGGCGGCGGAGACCAGGAGCGCGGCCGGATAGCCGGCGGGGACCGCCAGGGCGCAGAGGCCCACGCCCAGGGCGCCGCCGAGCATGCGCAGCGACTGGAACAGGGTCATCGCCCGGCCCATCACCTCCGGGCCGACGCCGTCGAAGGACGCCACCTGGACCGCCGTGACCGCCTGGCCGAGGACCAGGCCCACCGAGAACATGATGATCCTCAGCGTCCACGGACCGGGTGCGGTCAGCGCGAGCGCCGCGAACAGGACCGCGCCGCCGAGCAGGCCGAGGGCGGTGATCCGCCGTTCGCCCCACCGGGCGCAGGTGCGGTCGACCGCGAAACCGGCCGCCATCAGGCCCAGCGCCTCGGGGAAGACCACCAGCCCGGCGTCCGCCGCCGAGGCGCCCAGCGCGTCCTGGTACATCAGGGGGAAGACGAAGAGCATGCCCATCAGGCCCGCCGCCGCGAGGGACGCCGTGGCCGTGCCGCGCAGGAAACCCCGGTCGGCCAGCACCCGCAGGGCCAGCAGGCCGCGCAGGTCGAACCGGACCGCCGGATCGGGGCCGGAGGCGCGCCAGGGGACGGCGGCGGCCCCCAGGAGCACCGCGGCCAGGCCGAAGGGGACGTTGACGAGGAACGCCCACCGCCAGGAGAGGTGCTCGGCCAGCAGTCCGCCGACGACCGGGCCCAGCGCGGGCGCCAGCGCCGTCGGGATCACGATGTACCGGGAGAGCCGCATCCGCTCCTCGGGCGGGTAGGCGGTGAACAGCATCGTCATCCCGGCCGGGGTCAGCACCCCGCCGCCGACGCCCTGCAGCACCCGGAACGCCACCAGGGACTCCAGGTTCCAGGCGATCCCGCACAGCGCCGAGGCCGCCGTGAACAGCGCCAGCGCGCCCAGGAACACCCGGGCCGCGCCGTACCGGTCGCAGAGCCATCCGGCCACCGGCATGGAGACCGCGAGGCTGGCCAGGAAGGCCCCCTCCACCAGGTTCGAGGCGGCCGGGGCCACCCCGAGGTCGGCGGCGATGACGAACAGCGCGGGGTTGACGATCGTCGCGTCCAGGCCGTTCATGCACATGGCCGTCACGTAGACGGCGAGTACGGCCCAGCGCGCGGACGGGCGGGCCCCTGCCGGACCCGGCGCCTGCGCCGCGCCCGTCCTCCCGGGGCCCGCCTCCACGGCGCCGTCTTTCAGGGGATGGTCCTTCACCGGGTCAGGCTCCTGGGCCGCAGGTCGGTCCAGTGGGCGGCGACGTAGGCCAGGCAGGCGGCGCGGGCGTCCGGGCCGAAGCGGACCGCCCAGCCGTCCGGGACGTCGGCGAACGAGGGCCAGATGGAGTGCTGCTCCTCACCGTTGGCCAGGACGAGGAACTCGCCGTCGGGGTCGTCGAAGGGATTCACGGTTCAGCTCCTGCAGAAGAGGTTCACGAAGGCCGGTTCCCCGCCGGGGGGAGCCGTGGCGACAGGCTCTCCCCGGCGGGAGTCAGGGGTTCGGCCGCTTGAGCCGGGCCGCGACGATCGCGCCGATCTCGGCGATCGGTCCCGGCTGGGTCATGTCCTTGTGGCTGCACGCCACGTCGTGGTTCTCGATCGCGCCGGTGACGTGCGGCCGCCAGGTCTCGGCGGTCAGCGCGTCGTCGATCGTGTCGACGGTGGCGCGGAAGAACAGCACGTCGCCGTCGAAGACCCGGGTGTCGAGCCCGCGCACCAGGTGGTTGGTGTTCAGGTACAGGTCCTTGAGCGACCTGAGCGTCTCCACCGGAAGGCCGGAGAGCGGGCTGCCCTCCCGGCGCAGGATCTCGATCACGCCTTCCATCGTGGGCGCGGCGTCCGGCGCGAAGCCGCCCATGGTGAGCAGCGCCTCCAGCGCCTCGGCCTCGTCGGAGACCGGCAGGTCCCGCAGCCCCTCGGCCGGGTAGGCGTCCAGCACCGCCAGCAGCGCGACCTCCTGCCCGGCGAGCCGGAGCTGCACCGCCATCTCCTGCGCGATGACGCCGCCGGTGGACCAGCCCAGCAGGTGGTACGGCCCGGCGGGCTGCACCTGCCTGAGCTGCGCGACGTAGTCGGCGGCCAGTTCCCGCAGCGAGGTGGGCAGCGGGTCGTGCCGGGCCTGCAGGCCGTAGATCGGGCGGTCCGGGACGTGCCGGATCAGGCCGCTGTAGCACCAGCTCAGCCCGCCCGCCGGGTGCACGCAGAACAGCGGCGGCAGGGAGCCGGCCTCGCGCAGCGGGAGCAGCACGGCCAGCGGGTCGGTCCGGGAACCGCTCTCGGTGAGGGCGGCGAGCGCGGCGGCGGTGGGCGCCTCGAAGAGGGCACCGATGGTCACCTCGGCGCCGAGCACCTCCCTGATCCGCGAGACGAGCCGTACGGCCAGCAGCGAGTGCCCGCCCAGGTCGAAGAAGCCGTCGTCGGCACCGACCCGGGGCAGCCCGAGGACCTCGGCGAAGAGCGCGCACAGCGCCTCCTCGCGCGGGGTGGCCGGCGGCCGCCCCGCCCCGGTGGCCGCCGCCGGTGCGGGCAGCGCCTTGCGGTCCAGCTTGCCGTTGACGGTGAGCGGCAGCGCCGCCACCCCGACGACCGCCGCCGGGACCATGTAGTCCGGCAGCACCCGCCCCGCGAACGCGCGCAGCTCCACCGGGTCCGGCGCGGCCTCCCGGGGGGACGCCGCCGGGACGACGTAGGCGACCAGGCGCTTGTCGCCGGGCCGGTCCTCGCGGACGATCACCGCGGCCTGGCCGACCGAGGGATGGCCCAGCAGCGCCGCCTCGATCTCGCCGGGCTCGATCCGGAAACCGCGGACCTTGACCTGCTGGTCGGCACGGCCGATGTAGTCGAGCGTGCCGTCCGGCTTCCACCGGGCCAGGTCGCCCGAGCGGTACATGCGCGTGCCGGCAGCGCCGTACGGGTCGGCGACGAACCGTTCGGCGGTCAGCCCGGGACGCCCGAGATAGCCGCGGGCCAGGCCGTCGCCGGCCACGTACATCTCGCCCACCACGCCCGGCGGCACCGGCTGCAGCGCGTCGTCCAGCAGGTAGACCCGCAGGTCGGGGATGCCCCGCCCGATGAGGCTGCCCTCCCGGTGGCCGGGGGAGAGCGGCATGTGGGTGACGTGCACCGTCGTCTCGGTGATGCCGTACATGTTGACCAGCAGCGGGGTCTCCGGTCTGCGGGCGTACCACTCGGCCAGCCGGCCCAGCTCCAGCGCCTCGCCGCCGAACACCACGTACCGCAGCGCCAGCTCCCGCCCGTCGTCGGCCGCGACCAGCTGGTAGAAGGCCGACGGCGTCTGGTTGAGCACGGTGACCCGCTCGCGCTCCAGCAGAGCCAGGAAGTCCTCCGGGGACCTGCTCACCTCGTGGGGCACCACGACCAGGCGTCCGCCGTACAGCAGCGCGCCCCACAGTTCCCACACCGAGAAGTCGAACGCGTAGGAGTGGAACAGCGTCCACACGTCGCCGGGGCCGAAACCGAACCAGTGGTCGGTGGCCGTCAGCAGCCGGACCACGTTGTGGTGCGTGACCAGCACGCCCTTGGGACGGCCGGTCGAGCCGGAGGTGTAGATGACGTAGGCGGCGTTGCCCGGCTCCAGCGTGCGCTCGGGGTCGTGGTCGAGCCAGTCGCCGAGATCCTCCAGCCAGCTTTCGTCCACCACGCAGACCGGTCCCGCGTCGGCGATCATGTAGTCGAGCCGGTCCGCCGGGTAGGACGGGTCCAGCGGCAGGTAGGCCGCGCCCGCCTTGACCACCGCGAGCAGCGCGACCACCAGGTCCGCCGAGCGGGGCAGCGAGAGCGCCACGACGCTCTCCGGCCGCGCGCCGTACGCGATGAGCTTGTGCGCGAGCCGGTTGGCCCGCGCGTTCAGCTCCGCGTAGGTCAGGTTCTCCACGGCGACCGCGTACGGCGTGCGCCGCACCTGCGCCTCGAACAGGTCGGGCAGGGTCGGCCCGGCCTCGCTGACCAGGTCCCCGTTCCACTCCTCGATCAGCGTCCGCCGCTCGCCCCCGCCGAGGACGTCCAGCCTGCCGATCGGCCGGGACGGGTCGGCGACGGCCCCGGCGAGCAGGCGGACCAGCCGCTCGGCGACGGTCGCGGCGGTGGCGCGGTCGAACAGGTCCGCGCTGTACTCCAGGAACCCGGTCCCGGTCGCGTCGAGGTTCAGGGTCAGGTCGAACTTGGCGGTGCCGGTGTGCACGACCTCCACGCCCGGGACCGGGGCGTCCTGGTAGACGAGCATCGTCTGGAAGAGCGGGTGCCGGTTGCGGGCCCGGGGCGGGTTGAGCGCCTCCACCAGCCGGTCGAACGGAAGTCCGGCGTGGTCGAACGCGGCCAGGTCGGCCGTGCGCACCCGCTCCAGCAGTTCGGCGAAGGACGGGTCGCCGGAGGTGTCGGCGCGGAGCACGAGCGTGTTGACGAAGAACCCGACGGCGTCGTCCAGCGCGCTGTCGTCCCGGCCCGCGACCGGTGTGCCGATCGGGATGTCGGTGCCCGCGCCGAGCCGGGTGAGCAGCGCGGCGAGCGCCGCGTGCAGGACCATGAAGACGCTGGTGCGGCTCGCGCGGGCCAGCGCCTCGACCGAGGCGACCAGCTCGGGGCCGAGCCTGACCGGGACCGTCCCGCCCGACCCGCCGGAGACCGCGGGGCGGGGCCGGTCGGCCGGGAGCTCCAGCCGGTCGGGCAGGCCCGCCAGGGCAGCGGTCCAGTGGGCGAGGTCGTCGCCGGCCGCCTCGCCGCCGGCCAGGTCGAGCTGCCAGAGCGCGTAGTCGGCGTACTGCACCGGGAGCGGCTCGAACGCGGGCGCCCGCCCGGACCTCCTGGCCTCGTAGGCGGACAGCAGGTCCCGGACCAGCGGCCCGGTGGACCAGCCGTCGCCGGCGATGTGGTGCAGGACCAGCATCAGCACGTGCGCCCGCTCGCCCAGCCGGAGCAGGTGGGCGCGGAGCGGCGGCTCGGTCGCCAGGTCGAAGCCGCGGCGCACGATCGTCCGCATGGCCTCGGCCGGGTCGTCGGGCTGCCAGACCGGCAGGGGGACCGGCTCCGGATCCAGGACGTGCTGCCGGGGCACGCCGTCGTCCTCAGGGAAGACGGTGCGCAGGATCTCGTGCCTGGCCGTGACGTCGCCGAGCGCGGCGCGCAGCGCGTCGCGGTCCATCGGCCCGTCCAGGCGGACCGCGAGCGGGATGTTGTAGGTCGGGTTCGGCCCCTCGATCTTGTAGAGGAACCAGAGCCTGGCCTGGGCGGACGAGAGCGGGACCCGCTCGGGCCGGGTACGGCGCCGCAGCGGCGGCCGGGCGGCGCGCCCGGCGGGCATGCGGGCGACGAGGCCGGCGGGCGTCGGCTCCTCGAAGATCGTCGTGATCGGCACGCGGACGCCGAAGGACTCCCGGATCCGCACGGCCAGCCGGGCGGCCAGCAGCGAGTGCCCGCCCAGGTCGAAGAACCCGTCGTCCGCCCCGACGCCGGCCCGTCCGCCGTCCGCCCCGGTGCCGGGCAGCCCGAGGACCTCGGCGAAGAGGGCGCACATCGTGCGCTCCTCGGGGCTCTGCGGCTCCCGGCCCGGCCGGGCGGCGGCCCGGAGGTCGGGCAGCGCGGCCCGGTCCAGCTTCCCGTTGGGCGTACGGGGCAGCGCGTCCAGCCAGGCGACGGCCGAGGGCACCATCCCGGCGGGCAGGCGCGCGGCGGCGAACTCCCGGAGCTCGCCGGAGTCCGGCACGAGAGGCGGCCCGGCGGGGTCCGCGGCGACGGGTGCGCCGGCGGATGATCCGGGGACGTCCGCCGTGCCGGTCCCGGCGGGCACCGCGTAGGCGACCAGGCGGTCCCCGCGTACGGCCACGGCCGCGGCGGCGACGCCGGGGTGCTGCTCCAGCACGGCCTCGATCTCGCCGGGTTCGATCCGGACGCCGCGCACCTTGACCTGGTCGTCGATCCGGCCGAGCAGTTCGAGCCGCCCGCCGGGAGCCCAGCGGGCCCGGTCGCCGGTCCGGTACAGGCGCGAGCCGCCGGGACCGGCCACGAACCGCTCGGCGGTCAGCTCGGGACGGCCGAGGTAGCCCAGGGCCAGTCCGTCGCCGGACAGGTACAGCTCGCCGGCGACGCCGGGCGGCGCCGGCTGCAGGGCGTGGTCGAGCACGTGGACGCGGGTGCCCGGGGTGGGGCCCTCGGTCCCGTCGCCGAGCCAGGTGTAGGCGTCGACGGCGGACTCGGTGGGGCCGTAGTGGTTGACCGCGAGCGTGCCGTTCTCGCGGAGCCTGCGCCACAGCGACTCCGGTACGGCCTCCCCGCCGACCACCGTGATCCTGGGCGGCGCCGCCAACAGGGCGGGGAGCTCCCTCAGGTGGGAGGGGGTCAGGTCGAGGTAGCCGATCGCGTGCTCGCGGACGTAGCCGGTCAGCGCCTCGGGGTCGCGGTAGGTGTCGTCGTCGAGCAGGTGCAGCTCGTGCCCGCCGACCATCCAGAGCACCGGGTCGAGGGAGGCGTCGAAGGAGAAGGAGGCGGTGTGCGCGACCCTGAGCCGCTCGCCGGGCGGGAACAGGCGCTCACGGTGGCCGGCGAGCAGGGCGGCCAGGCCCCGGTGGGTGGCCACCACGCCCTTGGGGCGTCCGGTCGAGCCGGAGGTGTAGATCACGTACGCGGCGTCGTCCGGCCGGGGGACCGCGGGCCGGGCCGTGTCCCGCGCGGTCCCGGCGTCCTCGCCGGCGAGCCACTCCGGGGTGACCACGATGGAGGGCCGGGCGTCGGCCAGCATGAACTCCCGCCGATCGGCCGGGTAGGACGGGTCGATCGGCAGGAACGCGGCGCCGCTCTTCAGGACGGCGAGCAGCGCCACCACCAGGTCGGCGGAGCGCGGCAGCTCCAGCGCCACGATCCGCCCCGGGCCCGCTCCCTCGCCGGCCAGCCGCCGGGCCGCCCGGTCGGCGCGTTCACCCAGCTCGCGGAAGGTCAGCGACTCGTCCCCGCAGGTCAGGGCCTTCGCGCCGGGCGTGAGCCGTACCTGCTCGTCGAAGGCCTCGACCACGGTCGGCGGGTGCGGCGCGGGGGAGGAGGCGGGCGGGGGAACGGCGGGAAGGGCCGTGGGAAGGGCCGTGGAGGGCAGGGCCGCCCGGTCCTCGCCGGTGAGCACGGAGATCCGGCCGACGGGGGTGTCGGGAGGGGTGAGCGCCAGCGCGGTCAGGAGGCGGGCCAGCCGCCGGGAGTGGACGGCGAGGTCCTCCTCCGTGTACAGGGCGGCGTTGCCGTCGAGCTCCAGGGTGAGCCGGTCGCCGTCGAGCAGGAGGGTGACGGCCAGGTCGTCGACGGGACCGGCGGCGAGGTTGCGGACCTCGGCGGCGGTCCCGGCGAACTTCACCTCGGCGGAGAAGGGCTTGATGTTGAGCAGCGGGCCGAACAGGGCCCGGGAGGACCCGGAGAGGCCGAGGTCGCGGCGGAGGTCCTCGATCCGGTAGCGGGAGTGGCGGCGGGCCTCGGCGACCCGCCGGGCGGCCTGGCCGACGAGCTCGCCGAGCGTGAGGTCCGGGCGGACGCCGAGCCGGAGCGGGAGCACGTTGACCGCCAGGCACGGCACCCGGAGGGCGGCGCCGATCCGGTTCATCAGCGGCAGGCCGACCAGCACGTCGGTGGTCCCGGTGAGGCGGCCGAGGTAGAGGGCGAGCCCGGCCGCGGCCACGTCCGCCCAGGTCGCCCGGGCCTGCTGGGCGAGCGCGTCCCAGTGCCCGGTGGCGGGCAGCGCCTCGCGGTGCCGTACGACCTCCCGCGCGGACATCGCCGGCGCGCCCGCCAGCCCCGCGGGCTCGGGGGCACCGGCCATCCGCTCCAGCCAGTAGGCCCGGTCCCTTCCGTGGCGCTCGGAGGCGCGGTAGGCGGTCTCCTCCTCCAGCACGGGCGCCAGGCCGCCGAACGGGCTCGGGCCGGGCGGCAGGCCGTCCGCGAGCGCGTTGTAGATCTCCGCGACCCGGCTCACCAGCATGGAGAGCGCGTAGGCGTCGATCAGGATGTGGTGCACCCGCAGGTACCAGGCGAACCGGTCGTCGGCCAGGCGGATCAGGGCGTTGCGGACCAGCGACCCGGAGGCCGGGTCGGCCGCCTCCGCGCCGTCCGCCGTCCCGCCGGCCGGGTCGACGGGCGTGCGCAGGTCGGCGCGGATCCACGCCTCGGCGGCGGCCTCGGGGTCGGGCTCGCCGCTCAGGTCGAGGACGGTGAGGAGGTCGCGCAGCGAGTCGCACGCCGGGAGGTACTGGGCGGGTTCCTCGGTGAAGCGCAGCCGGAGCGGTTCGGCCTCGGCCAGGCAGCGGAGCAGGGCGCGCTCGAACAGGGCCGTGTCCACGGGGCCGTGGACGTCGACGCGGTCGGCGGTGTTGTAGACGGGGTTGCCCGGGTCCAGCCGCTGGGCGAACCAGATCCCCGCCTGCGCCCCGGTCAGCGGGAACGTCTCGGGGCCGGGCCCGCCGGGCGGGAGCGTCTCGGGGTTCATCCGAGCAGCTCCGCCCAGGCCGCGATGGTGGGCTTCTCCGCGAGGTCGGGGAAGCCGACCTCGACGCCCTCGCGGCGCCAGCGCTCGATCAGCGTCATCACCCTGATGGAGTCGAGTCCGGCGTCGATGAGGTTCTCCTCGAAGCCCAGCTCCTCGGGGTCCAGGTAGAGCAGCTCGGCGATCTCGGCGCGGAGCCGTACGGCGGTCTCAGACACCGGCGGCCTCCCGGGTGAGCGAGCCGGTGAGCATGCGGCCGACCTGCTGCGTGGTGAGGGTGACCGCGCAGCGTTCGGCGGCGTAGGTCAGCGCCATGCGGTGGTGCTCCAGGGAGAAGTCGGCCACCGCGTCGGCGACCACGAAGGCCTGCACGTCGCGCATGAACGCCTCGCCGGCGGTCATCAGCACGCCGATGTGCGCGTAGATCCCGCAGATGACGAGCTGGTCGCGGCCCTGGGACGCCATCAGCTCGGCCAGGTGGGTGCGCTGGTAGGCGCTGTAGCGCCACTTGGTGAGCAGCACGTCGCCCTCGCGCGGCGCCAGCTCGTCGGTGATCTTCGCCTCCTGCGGATCGGGGCCGATGCCGCCGCCCCAGAAGTCCAGGAGCAGGCCGCGCTCCTGCGGGCTCTGCCCGCCGGGCTGGGCCGAGTAGACGACGGGCACGCCGAGCCCGGAGCAGAGCTCGCGCAGGGCCAGGACGTTGGACATCAGCTCGACCAGCGGCGACCGCCCGGGGGTGAAGGCGCGCAGGAAGTAGTTCTGCATGTCGTGCACGAGCAGTACGGCCCGGCGCGGGTCCGGGCGCCAGCCGACGCGGTTGGCGGGCAGGTCGGCGGGCATGGGATACGGCTGGATCGGAGGGATCGCCATGATCGTCAGGTCCTTTCTCGGAGGTGGCGCTTGCTGACCTTGCCGACCGCGGTCTGCGGGAAGGCGTCGACGAACTCGAACCGGTCGGGGATCTTGAAGGCGGCGATGCCGCGCTCCCGCAGGAAGGCCCGGAGCTCGGCCTTGGCCGGCGCCTCGCCCCGGCAGATCAGGTAGGCGCAGCTGCGCTCGCCGAGGTAGGGGTCGGGCACGGCGACCACGCTGGCGTCGTGGACCGAGGGGTGGGCCAGGAGGTGGTTCTCGACCTCCTCCGCGGCGATCTTGTCGCCGCCCCGGTTGATCTGGTCCTTGGCCCGGCCCTCCACGACCAGGTGGCCGCCGGGGGTGCGGCGGACGATGTCGCCGGTCCGGTAGAAGCCGTCGGCGGTGAAGGCGAGCTTGTTGTGCTCCTCGGCCCGCCAGTAGCCGCGGATGGTGTACGGCCCGCGGGTCAGCAGGTGGCCCTCGTCGGTCTCGCGGTCGTCGTCGTCCACGATGAGGATCTCGTCGTCGGGCGAGATGGGCCGGCCCTGGGTGGAGACGATCACGTCCTCGGGGTCGTCCAGCCGGGTGTAGTTGACCAGTCCCTCGGCCATGCCGAAGACCTGCTGGAGCGTGCAGCCCAGCTCGGGCCGGACCCGCTTGGCCGCCTCCTCGCTGAACTTGGCCCCGCCGACCTGGAGCACCTCCAGGCTCGACAGGTCGTGCGCGGTGCCCGCGGCGGCGTCCAGCCAGACCAGGGCGAGCGGCGGGACCAGCGCGGTGATGGTGACCCGCTCCCGCTCGACCAGCGGGAAGCAGGTGCCGGGGCTGGGGTCGGGCGCCAGCACGCTGGCCGCCCCCGCGCTGAGCGCGCCGAAGACGCCGGGGGAGCTCATCGGGAAGTTGTGCGCGGCGGGCAGCGCGCACAGGTAGACGCTCTCCGGGGTCAGCGCGCAGATCTCCGCGCTGGCCCGGAAGCTGTAGATGTAGTCGTCGTGGGTCCGCGGGATCAGCTTGGGCAGGCCGGTGCTCCCGCCGGAGAGCTGGAGGAAGGCCACGTCGCCGGGGGCGGGGCCGGGCAGCCCGGCCAGCACGGCCGGGTCGCCCTCGGGCAGGTCGCCGAGGACGAGTGCGGGGGTGTCCGGGGCGAGGGCGCGGTGCGCGTCGTCCGGGCAGACGTAGGCGGCGGCCTCGGTGAACGCGCAGAAGTAGGAGATCTCCGCGGAGCGGTGCGCGGGCAGCGCGAACACCGGCAGGGCGCCGAGCCGGAAGAGCGCGAAGCAGACCTGGTAGAACTCGGGCACGTTCGGCAGTTGCACGACGACCCGGTCGCCGTGCCCGATGCCGAGGCCGTGCAGCCCGGCGGCGAGCCGGTCGGCCCGCTCGGCCAGGTCGCCGAAGCTCCACCGGGTCCCGGCCCCCCCGGTGGCGTCGGGCGCCGGCGGGGCGATCAGCGCGGGGCGCGGGCCGTACCGGCCGGCCAGCTCGCGCAGCATGTCCCCGAAGGTCTCCCCCTTCCAGTAGCCGGCGGCGCGGTAGCGGGCGGCGATGTCGTCAGGCCAGTGCATCGGTGTTCACTCCCAGGGCGTGCAGCATGGTGCGGAACTTGGCGGTGGTCTCGGCGAGCTCCCGCTCGGGGTCGGAGCCGGTCACGATCCCGGCCCCGGCGTACAGCCGGAGCACGCGCTCGGCTACCTCGGCGCAGCGGATGGTCACCGCCCACTCGCCGTCCCCGGCCGCGTCGGCCCAGCCGACCATGCCGGTGTAGAAGCCCCGGTCGAACGGCTCCAGCTCCCCGATCACCCGCCGGGCCTCGGCCCGGGGCGTCCCGCACACGGCCGGGGTGGGGTGGAGTGCGGCGGCGAGGGTCAGCACGGAGGTGTCCGGGTCGCGCAGCACGCCGGTGACGTGCGTGGACAGGTGCCACATCGTCCCGGTGGCGGTCAGCTCGGGCGCGGCGGGCACGTCGAGCTCCGCGCAGTACGGCGCCAGCGCGTCGGCCACGGACTCCACGACCAGGCGGTGCTCGTACAGGTCCTTGGCGGAGGAGGTCAGCGCGGTGGCCCGGCGGCGGTCCTCGGCGGGGTCGGTGCTGCGGGCGGCGGAGCCGGCGAGGGGGTTGGAGACCACGCTCCGGCCCCGGCGGGAGACGAGCAGTTCGGGGCTGGCGCCGATGAGCGTGCGGCCGCCGGGCAGCGGGGCGGCGAAGGAGCGGTCGCGGCCGACCAGGGGGCGGATCAGGTCGAGCAGGTCGATGGGGCGGTCGGAGGTGAGCTCCAGGGTCCTGGCCAGGACGACCTTCTCCAGCAGGCCTGCGTCCATGCGCTCCAGGGCGAGCCGCACCGCCTTGGCGTAGTCCTGGGGGGCGGGGACCGGCCGCACCCGCCAGCCGCCGCGCGGGGTCTCCGGGCCCTGGCCGAGGGGGTCGGACCAGGTGGCGGCGGCCGGGACGACCAGGTGGGCGGTGCCGTCGAACCCGACCGCTCCGGCCGCCACGCCGGCGCCCGCCGCCCGGGCGGCTCCGACGGGGCCGGCCGCCGCCCCGAGCGCGGCGGCGACCCGGCCCGCCAGGGTCGCGAGGTCGCCGCCGACGACGTCGCGGACGCCCCGGGTGAGCAGCGTGCCGCCGGAGGAGGAGAAGAGCACCGACTCGCCGGGCGTGTAACCCGCCAGCGGGTCCGCGGCGGTTGCCAGCAAACGCATCGAAATCCAATCTGGTCAGGCGCGGAGGGTCGCGCCGCCGTCTACCAAGAGGTCGTGCATGGTGATGTGCCTGGCCCGGTCCGAGGCGAGGAAGAGCACGGCGTCGGCGATGTCCCGGGGATCGGCCACGCGGCCGAGCGGGATGCCGACCCGGAAGGCGGCGGGGTCGCCGTCGAGCGTGGCGTCGTGCGCCCCGGCGGGGTCCTGGCTCTCCCAGAGCGCGCGGAGCATGGAGGTGTCGGTCGATCCGGGGGAGACCACGTTGCAGCGGATGCCGTACCGGGCCAGCTCCAGGCCGAGGCAGCGGGTGAACATGCCCGCGGCGGCCTTGGAGGCGGCGTAGGCGGCCATGCCGATCCTCGGCACCGAGGCGGCGTTGGAGCCCACGGTGATGATCGCGCCGCGCCGCCGGGGGGTCATCCGGTCGGCGACCGCGCGGCAGGTGTGGAACACGCCGTCGGCGTTGACCGCGAAGGTCTGCCGCCACTCCTCGTCGCCGGTCTCCCCGACCTGTCCGGGCAGCAGCACGCCCGCGACGTTGACGAGGATGTCGATCGGGCCCAGATCCCGCTCCACGGCCGCGACCGTCTCCTCGACCGCGCGGGGATCCCGCACGTCCAGCGGGTACGGCGCCGCGCCCGCGAGCCCCTCCGGCGGTCCGAGCCGCAGATCGGCGGCGGCGACCCGCGCTCCGGCCCCGGTCAGGGCGTCGCGGACCGCCGCCCCGATGCCCTGGCCCGCCCCGGTCACCAGGGCGACCCGTCCCCCGATCCCGTCCACGCACAGACCTTCCGTTCGGTTAGGTATGCCTAAATTAGGTTAGCCTTGCCTAATTTGATGCGTTTACGATGATCTGTCAAGCCGGTCCGGAGCGCGGGGCGGACCGCCGGGTCGCGGCCGGGGACGGTCGCCCGGGTGGGAGGCCTGGGGCGACCTGCCGATGTGACCGGGATCACGTGCGCGCTGGCCGTGTCCGCCGGTCGCGTCTGTCGGTCATATCTTTTCGGTCATAACGCGCGGATATATCCGTATGACTTCCGTCAGGAGATTGCGGATCACCGATATACGCGTGCGTCGACCATGCTCTCTGCGATCACGCCGGGCGATCGGGCCGAATGGGATCCGCCGGAGACGGTCGTCGTTTCGAGGCGTACTTTCGGCGATCCGCTCCCGCGCGGGAACGAATCACATCTCCACGAGCCGGAGGGCTTTATCCGGCATCCCCGGGCGGCCGTACCGGTGCGGGCGTCTCACGCACCGGAAGGCTGCGGGCGAAATGCGGGCGGGCCGGCGGCGGTCGCGGACCCGCCCGCGGAGGGTCAGGCCCGGGTGGCGACGGAGACCTGGTACTCCCAGTCGTGGACCAGCGTCCCGTCGGTGGCGCGGTTGGACCTGTCCGCGATGGCGATCAGGTCGTCGCGGAAGTCGCGCCGTCCCGCGTCGTCGAGGCGTTCGGCGGCCTTGAGCGTCGGGCCGTAGTGGGTGAGGAAGAAGTCCGCGAAGTGCTCGGGCGAGGGGAACCTCTGCGTCACCTTCATGGTGGTGGAGGAGAGGTCGGAGGCGCCGCCGCCCAGCAGCTCGCGCACCGTGGCCTCGTCGCCCCAGCGGGTCGGCGGCCGGGCGGCGGCCGGCGGGGGAGCGTAGCCGCTCGCGGTCCTGAGCATCTCGCCGACGAAGCCCGTCGGCGTCCAGCTCGCCAGGCCCACCCGCCCGCCGGGCCGGCACACCCGGAGCAGCTCGTCCGCGGCCCGCTGGTGGTCGGCGGTGAACATGACGCCGATCGCCGAGAGCACGTAGTCGAACGACGCGTCCGCGAACGGCAGGTTCTCCGCGTCCGCCTCGCGGAACTCGACCGAGAGGTCCTCGGCCGCGGCGCGGAGGCGTGCCCGCTCCAGCAGCGCGGGCACGTAGTCGATGCCGGTGACCCGGCAGAAGCGGCGGGCCGCGGCGAGCGCGACGTGGCCGGTGCCGGTGGCGACGTCCAGAACGGTCGTCCCCGGCCGCAGGCCGACCCCGTCGCACAACACGTCCGCGAGCGGGACGGTGAGCCAGGCGACCCTGCTGTAGTCGCCGCTGGCCCAGGTCTTCTGCTGCCGTGCCTTGAGTTCTTCGAGTTCGGGCGTACTCATGCTGAACACTTCCTTTCGAAGGTCACAGGGGGCGGACCACCCGTGCCGGGGTGCCCACGGCGACGACGCCGGCCGGGATGTCCCGGGTGACGACGGATCCGGCGCCGATGACGCTGTCGGCGCCGATGGTGACCCCCGCCAGCACGATGGCGCCGCCGCCGAGCCAGACGTTGTCGCCGATCACGATGGGTGAGGCGGCCTCCAGCTTGTTGCGCCGCTGCTCCGGGTCGAGCGGGTGGGTGGGGGTGAGCAGCTGCACGTACGGGCCGATCTGCACGTCGTCGCCGATGGTGATGGGGGCGACGTCCAGGGCGGTCAGGCCGTAGTTGGCGAACGTGCCCGACCCGACGGTGATGTGGGAGCCGTAGTCGACGTACAGCGGAGGCCGGATGTGCGCGTCGGGGGCGATCGAGCCGAGCAGCTCCTCCAGGACGGACCGGGCCGCTGCGGGGTCGGTGGGGTGCAGCTCGCCGTAGCGGTGGGCCAGCGCGGCGGCGCGCCCGAGGGCGGCCTCCAGCTCGGGATCGTCGGCGATGTAGAGGTCGCCGGCGATCATGCGCTCGCGGTTGGTGCGCGGATCTCCAGGAAAGAGGTCGGTCATGTGCACGAATGTACGCATGTCGTGTTCGATCTCTGACAGAGAGTGTCGGTCTTCCGGGGGACGCGCTCCCCGCTTCCTCGGCCGGCGAGCGCGCCCGCCGCCTCCGCGCCCGCCGCCTCCGCGCCCGGCCGGACCGGACCGGCCGCGTGCCCGGCCGGCGCCCTCTGCGCACCGGCCGCCTGCTCCCACCCGCGAGGCCGGTGTCCTCATGCGATTCTCAGGTCGCCGATACGCGGGTCTCATCCTGGCGGCCGACCATCTGTGCAGGTCAACAAATCGCACAGATACGGGAGTGTCATGAACCGCACCAAGCGTCTCGTCGTCATCGCCGGGCTCGGCACCGCCCTGACCGGTGGGCTGGTCATCCCGATGGCGGCCTGGGCCGACCCGGCGCCCGCGCCGTCTTCCTCGTCCGCCTCCGCAACCGGCACCGCGACCCCGTCCGGCGGCGAGCGGAACGGCCCGCGCGGCGGACACGGCGGGCTGACGGCCGCCAAGCTCGCCGAGATCCTCGGCCTCGACGAGGACAAGGTCGCCGCGGCCCTGCAGGAGGTCCGCGGGGACGGCTCCGCCCGCCCGTCCGGTGGCGGGAAGGAGGCCGCCGGGCAGGAGCTGGCCGAGGCCCTGGCCGCCGAGCTCGGCGTGACCGCCGACAAGATCACCGCGGCGATGGACACGCTGCGCGAGCAGCGCGCGGCCGAGGCCGAGAGTGCGCTGAGCGAGCGCCTCAAGACCGCCGTCACCGACGGCACCCTCGCCCAGGCCGAGGCCGACGCCGTCCTGAAGGCCCACCGCGCGGGCCTGCTCGGCGGGCACCGGGGCGGCGGCAGGGGCGACGCCGGCGGCACGGGCACGGGCACGGAGTCCTGATCCCGGGGTCCGGCCGGAGCGCGAGGCGCCCCGGCCGGACCGCACCGGGTGAACGGAACCGCTCATGGCGCTCTCCGCGCCCCGCCTTTACCTTCCTTCGATATGTACGGCCGGGGTGAGAAAAGCATTTCTCCACCATGTCAATCACGCGGTAATTACAGATGGATTTCTTTATCGTGGCTGTTCTTCGGGGCGATGTCGTGTTTAGACTGCCCCCGGGAAGGCAAAACTGTAATCGCCTTCTCACTCCAGGTAATGGCGGCCGGTTGACGGCGGCCGCCGGTGCGCCGTGGCCTGGAGCCGGTATCACCGCCCGATGAAAAGTCCGTTTTCTGTATTCTGAAGGGAACGCGATGGGTATCGAGCCCGTCTTCGACCCGGGATCCCCCCGTGTGCGCTTCGGGGCCGAGATGCGCCGCATGCGGGAGGAGGCGCAGCTCTCGCAGGCGGCCGTGGCCGCGCGCCTCGGCTGCACCCAGACCCAGGTGAGCCGCCTGGAGGCCGCCACCCGGACCCCGTCGAAGGCCGACGCCGAGAAGCTCGATCTGCTCTTCGGCTCGGCGGGCACGAAATACTTCACCAGGCTCTACCGGCGGATCCTCTCCGACCCCGGTGGCCCGGTCCGGTCCCGCACCCGGGTCGAGGAGATCGAATCCGCCGCCAGGGTCCTCCGCTCCTGGGATCCGCTCCTGGTCCCCGGTCTCCTGCAGACCGAGTCCTATGTCCGCCACCTTCTCGGCCAGGGCGGCCGGAGCGCTCCGGGGGAGGCGGACGAGCGCGTCCAGGCCCGCCTGCGCCGCCGGCGCGTCCTGGACCGGGACAGGCCCCCGCTGATCCTGGCCCTCATCGATCCGGGGGTGCTGCGCCGCCCGGTCGGCGGACCGGCGGTGATGCGGGAGCAGCTCGGCCACCTGCTGGAAGCCGCCAGGCGCCCCTCCGTCTTCGTCCAGATCGTCGATCCGGCGTGCCTCGCGGGACTGGCGGGCTCCTTCGTGATCGCCGAGTTCCCCGGCGGCCGGCCCGACAGCGTCCACGTGGATTCACCGGTACGGGAACAGGCCACGGACGAGCACGATGTCGTCGATTCCGTCTGGAGCCGCTACGAGGAGATACGGCTCTGGGCCCGTCCTGAGCGCGAATCCCTCGGGATGATCGAAGAGGCGAGACGGGAGTGGGTCTGAGCGCCGCCATCCGGTGGGAGTCCTCGCCGGTTGCGGGTGATCGCCGCCGTTCTCAGGGCACCCGGGCCACCACGCCGAGGATGCCGGGCTTGCCGAGGTCGTACGCGGCGTCCTCCTCGAACTCCGGGCGCCACGACCTGACCGGGACGATCCCGGGGTCGAGCACCTCCAGGCCCTCGGTGTAGGAGGCGAGGTGGGCGGGGCCGCGCGTGGTGACCGAGCCGGTGGCGGTGGAGCGGTAGACGTTCGTCGCCCTGGCGTGGTCCTCGGCGGGCATGTCCCCGGCGTGGACGTGGGAGAGCACCAGGTAGCCGCCCGGGACGAGCTTCTCGCGGACCGCCGCCACGATGGCGGAGGCGTCGGCGTCGTCGGGGACGAAGTGGAGCATGGCCAGCAGGATGACGGCGACGGGCCGGTCGAAGTCGATGTTCGCACGGATCTCGGGGTGGTCGAGCAGGGCCTTGGGTTCGCGCATGTCGGCCTGGACGACGACGGTGTGGGGGTTGTCCTCCAGCAGGGCCCGGCCGTGGGCCATGACGATGGGGTCGTTGTCGACGTAGACGACCTTCGCGTCGGGGATGATGCGGTGGGCGACCTGGTGGACGTTCTCCTGGGTGGGCAGGCCGGAGCCGATGTCGAGGAACTGGCGCACGCCCTGTCCCGCGATCTCGGCCACCGCCCTGCGGAGGAAGGCGCGGTTGGCCCGGGCGTTGGCGCGGGACTCCGGGATGATCGAGATGATCTTCTCGGCGGCCGCGCGGTCGGAGGCGAAGTTGTCCTTGCCGCCCAGGTAGTAGTCGTACATCCGGGCCACGCTCGGGATCGTCGGGTCGATCCCCGCGGGCGCCTGCTCGTCGTCCATGACGCTCTCCCTCGGTCCGCTTGATCACATCACGGCCGATGGTAGATCACCTGACCGGGATTTTTCGGGCTATCTCCCCAAAGATCGTTTCTATTTCTGGAATTACGTACTAATGTAGTCCTACATGGAGAACGACGTACATAATCTGTCCGCAGACCAGGACGGCCTGCTCTTCGACCCCCGGACCAGGGCCGCGATGATCCGGTTCATCGGCGGCGAGGACACCCTCGCCCTGGAGGCCGCGGCCGCCGTCCGCACCGCCTCCCACGCGATCGAACGCATGCGCGCCCACGGCGCCGGCGGCCGCGGGCTGAGCTCGGGGGCGCTGGACATCCTGCTGCGCCTGGGCGCCTCGTCCGATGGGCTCAGTGTCGGCGACCTGGCCCAGTCGGCGGGGGTCAGCTCCCGCAACGTCACCGGACTGGTCGACACCCTCGAACGTGAAGGCCTGGCGCAGCGGACTCCCGCCCCCCACGACCGGCGCTCCGTCCTGGTCGCGATCACCCCCGCCGGCCGGGAGTGGACCGAGAACTTCAGGCGGCCGACCCAGGCCGCCATGGCCGCGGTCTTCCGGGACTTCACCCCCGCCGAACTGGGGCTGCTGCGCCACCTGTGCCTGCGGCTGGCCGGCAACCACGCCGAGCTCGCCCGCCATCTGGAGGGAACCCGATGACGCTTCCCGGCGCCTCTGCGATCATGCCTCCGTGACCGATGACACGGCCGGGAGGCTGAGCAGGCAGGAGATCTCCGCGGCGGTCGGGGATCTGGGGTGGCGGTACGTCCTGGGAGCCGTCCTCACGACGGTGCCGGTGGGCTCCCTGGCGCAGGCGGCCGAGGTCGCCGCGCGCCTGGTGGAGGCGGCGGGGGAGGACGCCGGCGGCGGCCTCCGGATGGACGTGCGCGCGGACCTGCTGGTCCTCACCGTGCAGTCGTTCGCCCTGGCTCGGGTGACCCCGCGCGAGGTGGAGCTCGCCCGGCGGGTCTCCGCGGCCGCGGACGGTCTCGGCCTCCGGCTCGACCCCGGGACCGCCGGGGCGGGGCCGCGGGCGGTCCAGCTCATCGAGATCGCGATCGACGCGCTCGACATCGCCCGGATCCGCCCCTTCTGGAAGGCGGTCATGGGGTACGGCGACGAGCCCGGCGCCTCGGGCCCGGAGGACCCGCTCGTCGATCCCCTCGGACAGGGCCCGGCGATCTGGTTCCAGCAGATGGACGCGCCGCGCCCGCAGCGCAACCGCATCCACCTGGACGTCTCCGTCCCGCACGACGAGGCCGCCGCCCGCATCGAGGCCGCGCTGGCCGCCGGCGGCGTGCTGCTGTCGGACGCGGCCGCCCCGTCGTTCTGGGTGCTCGCCGACGCCGAGGGCAACGAGGCCTGCGTGACGACCTGGCAGGGCAGGGACTGACGCGGACCGCCTACCGGTCGAGGGAGAGCGGGAAGGAGACCGGGCCGCCGCAGGTGCGGACGGTCACCCGGCCGCCGGAGCAGGCGACCTGCGGGTCGCCGGTCCCGGGGACGACCAGGGTGAGCACGGAACCGGCCGCCGGAGAGAGGACCGTCGCCGACCGCGCCGTCCGGAGGTGGCCGGTCGCGATCTCCTGCGGCTCCACCTCCTGGCCGCCGAGCGGCAGGCCCGAGGCCGGGGAGAGCTGCACCAGCGTCACCCGCAGGTCCCCGCCGGCCAGCACGACCCGGCCGCCGCGGACGGAGACCACGGCCAGCGACGGGTCGAAGTGCCAGATGCTGCGCAGCGCCGACCCGGCCGGGACCTCGTCCAGCACGGCCATCAGGTCGGCGCCGTGGCTGACCAGGACCGTCCGCGTGCGGCGGACGCCGTACGCGTCGTCGGCGAGCCGGAAGCACTGCCTGGACGGAGTGACGGACGAGCTCACCAGGCGCGTCGCCGTGCCCTCCCGGAACGCCGCGCCCGCCACGACCGGGACGTTGTGCGCCTCGGGGGAGAGCGTCCACCGCCGGTACGGCGTGCGCTCGTAGGAGTGGAAGCCCGCCTCGACGAGGATGTCGCGGCCCCGGGCGTGGTAGGTGACGCCCAGGTGGTCCTCGTGGCCGTGGAGCGCGCGCCCGGGGCCGAACCTGATCGAGTAGTACGCCGCGCCCGGGTCGTCCCAGGCGGTCCTGCCGAAGACGTAACCGGCGTCGAACACCCTCACCGTGTCCGGCTGGGCCGGGAAGCCCTCCGGGCGCACGCCGGCCGGGCCGTCGCCGATCGGCACCAGGCGGCCGTCCGGCTGGACGGCGTGGGCGACGTAGGACTCCAGCGACCTGCGCCGGGCGGCCAGTTCCGGCGGGACCGCGAGACCGCACCGCTCGATCGTCTCCAGCGCCACCCCCAGCCGCCGGTGGACGTAGACGCCGTACCGCGGCGCCTGCTCGTGCAGCACGCCCTGCGCGTCGACGGCGAGGCGCGCCGAGGCGGTCATCCGCCGGACCGCCAGTTCCTGCCACGCCCGGTGGTCCAGGCGGCGGCCGATCGCCAGCAGTGCGATGTCCTGGTCCAGGCCGTGGTTGTGGCCCTGCCGGTAGAGCGCCGGGTCGGCCAGGACCTCGCCGTGCTCGGCCAGGCTCCGGCGCAGCCAGGCGGTACGCACGTGCGCGCTCAGGCAGACCAGTGCCGGGCCGCGCAGCGCGACCGGGTGCTCGGCCCAGGCCCACGGGCTGACCCCGGTCCCACCCCGGGGGTTGCCGCGCACCCAGTCCTCGGCGATCGCGGCGGCGCGGTCGAGGAACTCCCCGTCCCCCGCGCGCTCGTACTCCACGACCAGGCTGCCCATCCAGCGCAGCGCGTGCAGGTTCAGCGCCCAGGAGCGGCTCCGGTGCGGGTCGAGCCGCCAGTCGATCTTCCCCGTGCCGAGGTCGACGGGCGGCAGGCCGGCGAACGCGACCCGGCCCCGCAGCACCTCGGCGGCCCTCACCGCGGGGAAGCCCCCGGCCACGCAGACGGCCGGGCCGTCGCCCGCCGGGAGATCCGGTGCGGAGGCCCGCCGGGGGATCCGCCGCAGGAGAGCGGCGCGGGCGCGGCCCAGCAGATCCGGTACGGCCGGCCGGTGCACAGCCGGGCCGGGCGCCGTGAAAGTGTATTTGAACAAGCGATTGCTCCAATGAACGGCGCGAGCGGCCCCTGCGCGCTCGCGAACCGCGCACGGGTCGCCGGGACCCGTGCGGGAGGTCTGCCTACAGGGCCCGTGCGGACGGGCCGGGACGGATCCGGGGGATCACCCGGTGACGCGGGTCACGGGAGCCCCGGGGCGGACGGTTCGTCGTCGGTCCAGCCCGCCTCCAGGACCAGCTCCACCTGGTCGCCCCCGGATCCCGGCGGGCCCGTGACGGTGGAGGAGAGCACCTGCGAGTCACCGGGGTCGATGATCAGCGTTCGCCGGACCGGCTCCGGGGAGGTCCGCAGCGTGAAGGAGAACGCGGCGCCCCTGCGGCCGCGCTCGTCCGCGGCCTCGCCCAGGTAGCGGACGTTCGGCATCTCCGCCAGCGCCCGGTAGGCGGCCGCCCGTACGGCGGGCGGCGAAGGCTTGCTCCACAGCAGGCCGCTGAGCGCGTCGGCGACGACGCCGTCGAGCGGGCCGCCCGCGCCGCTCTCCGTTCCCGCGCCGCTCTCCGTTCCCGCGCCTCCGCCGTCCCCCGCGGCGGCCGCGAGCTCCTCCCGGACCGCCCGGCTCACCCAGTCCTTCAGCGCGGCGGCGCCGACCGGCAGCGCCTGGATCTCCTCGAAGGTCATCGCGCGCCCGGCCATGCTGAACGGCACCCTGCCGGTGGCGGCCCTGAGCCGTCCCTGCTCCGGCGCGGTGGAGAGCACGTATCCCCGGCTCGACCACTCGGCGGGCGAGCCGTCGCGCCGCCAGGCGTCCTCGTCGGCCTTGCCCGCCGGATGCGCCCCCAGCTCCCGGGAGCCGGACCAGACCCGGCCGTCCCGGGCGACCCAGAGTTCGGTGATCCGGGACTCCGCCACCCGGTAGCGGTTCCCGCCCCGGCCGAGCGGCTCCGGATGCGGCCGCCGGTGCAGCTTCCTGACCCGCCAGTACGCGCCGGTCGCCGCGGGCTCGGCGGCGGCCGTGGTCGCCGCCGCCAGCAGGACCGACCGCCCGGAGACCGCCGCGGCCCGGCTCGGTGCTCCCGGCGCCCCGGCCGTCGCCTGCGGGACCGCGACCGCCACCGCCGTGACCGCGGCGGCGACCCCCGCCACGGCCAGCGCCCACGGCAGCCGCGGACGCCGCGGACGCCGCCCCGGCGCCCCCGCCCGCCTGCGGGCCCCGGTCTCCAGCCGCTCGCGGACGCCGGCCTCCACCCGGCCGCGGACCCTGGCTCCGAGGAACGGGTCGGCCTGCGGCTCGCCGTACAGCTCGCGGAGCGTCTCCAGCTCATCCACGGCCGGCCTCCTCGGGGTCGAGCATCGGGTCGCCGCCGCCGAGCGCGGCGCGCAGCTTCCTCCTGGCCCTGCTCAGCCGGGAACCGACGGTCCCGTACGGGATGCCCAGGGCGGTGGCGACCTCCTCGTGGCTCAGCCCGGCCAGGGCGACCAGCAGCAGGACGTCGCGGTCGCGCCGGTCGAGTTTCGCCACCGCCGCCGCCAGGTCCGGGCGCAGGCTCTGCGCGCTGACCCGTACGGCGACGCGCTCGTCGTGGCCGGGGGCGTCGGCGTCCGGGCCGTGGCGGCCGAGCGCGCGCAGCGTGCGCACCTCCTGGCGGCGGTGCCTGCCGACGAGGTTGGTGGCGATGCCGTACAGCCACGCCCGGACGCTCGCCCGGGACGGGTCGTAGGCGTCCCGCTTGCGGAAGGCGGTGAGGAACGTCTCGGAGACGACGTCCTCGGCGTGGTCGGTGCCGATCCGCTGGGCGACGTAGCGGTGGATCTCCGCGAAGCAGGCGTCGAAGACCGCGCCGAACGCCTCGGGGCCGTCGAGGGAGAGCGGGCCGGCGGCCTCCGCCGCGGACGGGACCGGGCCCGCCCAGGTCCGCCCCGCGGGCGCGGCCGGTCCGCAACCGGCTCCCACCGCGGGCCGGGCGGCCCGGGACGGCGCGGTCACGACGGTCTCCCCGGCATCTGCACCCTTTCGAAAGCGAATCGGCGGTCGTCTTCTATCACCCGATCCGCCGGTTCGCTTTCACGGTCGCGGATGTGATCTGCGTCACCCCGCCGGACCGGCCCCGGGGCACGACGAAGCCGGCGCGGGCCGGAGGGCCGGGTGAGCAGGGGCGGAGGCCGGCCGCGCCGGGCCGGCGGGCGTGGTCCGAGGAGGCCGAGGCCGTTACGATCCGGCCATGCCGACTCACGAGCGGGAGATCACCGTCCCGACCGACCTGTGCCTGCCGGACGGGCGGCTCAACCCGGAGGCGGTCGGGTGGACCCGGCGCCCGCTGCACCGCGCGAACCTGCGCGGCTGGGGCCGGGCCAAGCGCTGGGAGTACTGGGGGATCGTCACCCCGGGCCACATCGTCGGGATCGTGGCGTCCTCGCTCGACTACGCCGGCCTGCACGGCGTCTACGTGCTGGACCGCGCCACCGGCGCGGAGATCTCCAAGGACGTCGTGGTGCCGCTGGCGCGCGGCGCCGTACTGCCCGAGCGCAGCGGCGAGGGCACGGCCTCCGTCCGCGGCGGCGGGGTGACGGTCGAGATCGGGCAGGCCCCCGGCGGCAGCTCGCTGCGCGCGGTCGCGCCCGGCGTCGAGCTCGACCTGGAGATCCCGCTGCCCGAGGGGCACGAGTCGCTCGGCGTGGGGGCCGGACCGGTTCCAGTACACGGTCAAGGACGTCGGGCGGCCGGTGCGCGGGCGGCTGAGACTGGCCTCCGGCGAGCACATCGTGAGCGAGGAGGACTCCTTCGCGGTGCTCGACCACGGCCGGGGGAAGTGGCCGTACTCCGTCACCTGGAACTGGGCCGCGGGCAGCGGCCCGGGCCGGGCGATCCAGCTCGGCGGGAAGTGGACCGACGGCACCGGCGTGACGGAGAACGCGCTGTTCGTGGACGGGCGGCTGCACAAGATCGGTGACGAGCTGGAGTGGGCCTACGACCGGGCGGACTGGCTGCGCCCGTGGCGGATCACCGGCCCGCGGGTCGAGGCGGAGTTCCACCCGTTCCACGAGAAGGCGGCGCGCACCGAACTCGGCGTGGTGGGCAACGAGACGCACCAGTGCTTCGGCCACTTCTCCGGGCGGGCGCAGGCCGACGACGGCGCGTGGATCGGCCTCGACGGCCTGACCGGCTGGGCCGAGGAGGCCCGCAACCGCTGGTGACGCGCTCGCCGGCCCGAAGGGCGGGGGCCGCGGCGCCGCCGCGCGGACCCCGCCCGCGGGCCTGCGGTCAGCTGGCCATCCGGCCGCCGTCGACGACGATGGTGGCGCCGTGCACGAAGGCCGCCCCCGGTCCGGCGAGATAGACGGCGGCGCCCGCGATCTCCTCCGGCGTGCCCGGCCGGCCGGCCGGGAACCCGCTGGTGAACTCGTCGAGTCCGGCGCCCATGGGCGCGGTGCCGGGGGTGCGGGTCGGGCCGGGCGCGATCGCGTTGACGTTGACGCCGGCGGGCCCGAACTCCGCCGCCCACGACCTGGTCAGCAGTTCGAGCGCGGCCTTGGAGGCGCCGTACAGCGCCATGCCGGCCGTGCCGACGTGGGCCGCGATCGAGCTGATGTTGATGATCCGGCCGCGGCCCTGCGCCGCCATGAGCGGGGCGAGGGCGGCGGTCAGGAAGAAGGGGGCCCGCACGTTGATGTTCATGACGGCCTCGAACGTCGCCTCGCCGGTCTGCGCGGTGCCGCTCACCGGGTAGATGCCGGCGTTGTTGACGAGCACGTCGACCGGGCCGTGCGCCTTCGCCGCCTCGACGAGCGCGGCGACCCCGTCGGGCGCGCCGAGGTCCGCGACGACCGGTGAGGCGGTGCCGCCGGACGCGACGATGCCGGCGACGACCTCGGCGGCCCGTGCCGTGTCGCGCCCGGCGACGAGCACGTGGGCGCCTTCACGGGCGAACGCCTCGGCGATGGCGCGGCCGATGCCGGAGGTCGCGCCGGTGACGAGGGCGCGGGAGTCGGTGAGTTGCATGAGGGCCTCGTTCTGGACGATTAGTGGACTACTTGGTCCACTTTAAACATAACTGGACTGCGTGGTCCAATCGGGCGGTAGGATCGGAACGTGCCGGAGGAACCCAAGACCGAGCGCGGACGGCGCACCAGGGAACGCATCGTGGCCGCCGCCGCGGGCCTCGTCGAGCGGCAGGGAGCCGAGGCCACCAGCCTCGACCAGGTCCTGGCCGAGGCCCGGGCCAGCAAGAGCCAGCTGTACCACTACTTCGCCGACAAGCACGCGCTGATCCGCGCGGTCATCGCCTGGCAGACCGCGACCGTCGTGGACGGCACGGCGGAGCAGCTCGCCGGGATCGACTCCTGGGACGGCCTCGACGCCTGGTTCGACACGCTCGTCGCGCACCAGCAGGCACTGGACTGCCGCGTCGGGTGCCCGATCGGATCGCTCGCCGCCGAACTCGCCGACACCGACGAAGCGGCCCGCCAGGACCTCGCCCGCTCCTTCGACACCTGGGCCGCGCAGCTTCGCGCGATGCTCGACCGGTTGCGCGACCGCGGCCTGATCCGGCCGGACGCCGACACGGCGGCGCTGGCCCAGTCCACCCTCGCCACCGTCCAGGGCGGGCTGCTGCTGGCCAAGACGAGCCGCGATCCGCAGCGGCTGCGCGCCGCCCTCACCGCCGCCGGCGGCTACCTGCGCTCGCTCGCGCCGCTCCCCGGCCGCGCCGCCCCCTGACACCCCGGTGCTCCGGACCGCAGGACCGCGGCGGGCCGCGCCGCCGGCCGCGTCGGCGGCGGGCGTCAGGGCTCCTCAGTGACGGGCGGCACTGGGACCGGCGGCACTGGGACCGGCGGCACCGTCCCCCGGCACCGGGATGACGACCCGGAGCAGGGTCCCGGCGCCCCGGCGGCTGTGCACCTCCAGCCGTCCGCCGAGCAGCTCGGCGCGCTCGCGCATGCCGCCCAGGCCGTACCCGGTGGGCGCGGGGCGCTCGGCCAGGCAGGAGGGGTCGAAGCCGACCCCGTCGTCCTCTATCTCCAGCTCGACGTTGCCGCTCCGTACGGCCAGGCTGATCAGGGCGGAGGCGGCGCCGGAGTGCTTGGCCACGTTGGACAGGGCCTCCTGGGCCACCCGGTAGATCGCGGTCTCGACATGCCCGGGGAGCCGGAGCGGGGCGAGGTCGGCCTCGACCGCCAGGGACGGGAACGACCGGGCCAGGCTGGCCAGGCTGGCGGGCAGGCCGAGGTCGTCGAGCACGGGGGGACGGAGGCCCTCGATCGCGGACCTGGTCTCGCGGAGCGCCTCGTCGGCCAGCGCCCGCGCCCGCCCGATCTGCTCCGCCGCCTCCCGCGGGCCGGTGGCGGTACGGCCGCCCGGCGGCGGGGTCTGCGGTGCGAGCGCGTCGAGGGCGGCGGACAGGTGGTAGGAGAGGCTGACGATGCGCTGGCTGATGCCGTCGTGGATCTCGCCGGCGAGGCGGCGGCGCTCGGCCTCCTGGGCGAGGACGACGCGCTCGGCGAACCGCTCCATGGCCTCCTCCCGCTCGGCCAGGCGGCGGTGCAGGCGGGCGTTCTCGATGGTTCCGGCGATCAGGCCGCCGACGGAGTGCAGGAGCTCGACGTCGGCGTAGCTGAACACCCGGTGGGCGCGGGTGTGCACGTTGAGGACGCCGACCAGGTGGCCGGGGCGGGTGGCGATCGGCACCGAGCACATCGAGGTGAAGTCCTCGCCGCGCAGTTCGGGGATGTACTTGTAGCGGGGGTCGGCGAGCTTGTCGTCGCCGATCACCACGGGCCGGCCGTGGGCCGCGACCCAGCCGGCAACTCCCTCGCCGAGGTCCAGCTCGATCCGGCCGGACAGCTCGTCGAAGGGCGGGGTGGCTCCGCGAAGGACGAGCCGCCGGCCGCTGTCGTCGAGGAGGTGGACGAAGCAGATGTCGGTCGCGGTCGTCTCGGTGATCAGCGCGGCGACGCCCTGCACGATCTCCCCGAGATCGAGCCCTGCGGAGATCGTCTCGATGATCCGGGAGAGCAGCCGGGCCTCCCGCTCCGGGTCCGTCAGCCCGAGCCGGCTCACGCGGACGCCTCCCGTCCCGGACGGCGCCCGGGGCGCCCCGCCGCCCGGGACGGGCTCACCGGAACACCCCCTCGCGCAGCGCGGTGGCCACCGCGGCGACCCGGTCCCCGACGCCGAGCTTGCGGTAGATGCCGCGGGTGTGGGTCTTGACGGTCTCCTCGCTGACCGTCAGCCGGGCGGCGATGCCCCTGTTGGTCAGGCCGGACACCATCAGCGCCAGGACCTCGCTCTCGCGCTGGGTGAGGCCGAGGTGGGCTCCCGGCCAGAACTCGCCGGCGTGCAGCCGGGCGGCGGACAGCGCGATGCGCCCGGCCAGCATCGGCGCGACCAGCACCTCCCCGGAGGCGATCCGCGCCAGCGAGGCGACCAGCTCCGCCCCGGTCACGTCCTTGAGCAGGAACCCCGACGCGCCCAGCCGCAGCGCCTGGTAGACGTACTGCTCGTCGTCGTAGACCGTCATGAAGACCACGCGGCAGGACGGCCGGGCGCGCAGGATCCCGGCGCAGGCGTCCAGGCCGCTCTCGCCGCGGAGCCGTACGTCCAGCAGGACCAGATCGGGTTCGTGGTCCAGGACGGCCCTGATCGCCCCGCCGGCGTCGTGCGCCTCCCCGACGATCCGCACCTGGTCCCGGTAGGACCGCAGCATGGCGCGGAGGCCGTCGTGGACCATCTGGTGGTCGTCGACGGTCACCAGTCGGAGAGGTGGGCTCCTCATACGTCCAAAGGTACGAAAAATCAGGGTATTTAAGGACCCCCTGATGCCTCCCCCGGTCGGGGGAGGGCGGTCCCCGGAACCCGGCATACCGTCCGGACGACACCCTTCGCATCGGAGTCCAGCGGAAGCGAGCCGCCCGTGCCCCCCAAGCTGACGCGGATCCGCCGGGCGGAATCCCCGCGCCCCGCCATGCTCGCCGTCGCCGGTGACAGCGCGGCGGGGAAGACGACCGTCACCCGGGGCCTGGCCGAGGCCCTGGGCGAGGACCGGAGCACCTCGGTCTGCGTGGACGGCTACCACCGCCACGACCGGCGGGAACGGCGCGGGCCGCCGGTCACCCCGCTCCACCCGGCGTGCGAGCACGCCGGGACCATGGAGCGGGACCTCCGGCTGCTCGCCATGGGCCGGCCGATCCCCGCACCCGCCTGCGGCCACCGCGACGGCCCTCCGGCCGGGTCCCGCCTGATCGAGCCGCGCGACCTGGTGATCGTGGAAGGGCTGCTCCCCTTCCGGACCAGGCCCGCCAGGGCGTGCTTCGACGTGACCGTCTACCTCGACCCGCCGGAGCCGGTCAGGCTCGGCTGGAAGGCCGCCAGGGACGCCGGGCGGCGCGGCCGGACCCGCGAGCGGGTCCTCGCCGGGATCGCCGGGCGCGAGGCGGACTCCGCCGTCCTCGTCCGTCCCCAGCGGCAGGAGGCGGACATCGTGGTCCGCTTCGAGCCCGCCGGGGGCCGCGGCGAGGCGCCGCTCTCGGTGACGCTGCTGCTGCGGCCCACGGTCCGGCATCCGGACCTCGCCCGGATCCTCGCCGGGACCACCGGTTCGGCGGCCCGCCTCGTGCCCGCCCGCGACTGCGACGGCACGCCGGTGGACGCCCTGCACGTCGACGGGGAGGCGGATCCGCTGGAGGCCGACGCGGTGGCCAGGGCGATCTGGTACGACCTCGGGGTGCCCGAGCCGCTGCCCGGCTGCCTCGGCCGCATGCCCGGCGGCTCGCGCAACGAGCCGCTCCGCATCACCCAGCTGGTCCTCCTGCATCACCTGATCCGCGCGGGCGTGTGGCGGGTTCCCGGCGAGTGACCCCCATATGGGCGAATTGTCCAATTTATGGTGGGTATGCGAAACCCTGAGGGAGGGGAGGAGCGATGACCGAGCAAGAGCAGGACGGCCTCGAAGCGCCCGAGAGCCGGGACGGTCTCCCGGTCGCCGGAGAGCGGCAGTCGCCGCTCGCGCAGTCACCCGACGCCGAGCCCGAGGGGGACGCCGAGCCCGGTGCCGAGCGCGACTGGCTGCCGCCGGAGGGCCAGTCGCCCGACGACATGGAGTGATCCGGGAATCCGGAGAGGGTCAGGCCTCCCAGTCGATGGCCACCTTCTCCGGGTCCTCGGCGGCGATCTTGACGGGGAGCCCGGTGCCGGGCAGGGTCCGGTGCAGGTGGGCGGCGGGCACGCGGTGGCCGAGCCGCGCCTCGTACGGCAGGCGCCCGCCGGCCGGCGTCACCAGCAGGACGAACCCCACGATCGGGTCGCCGTTCTCGGCGGTCATGCCGTCCATGCTGAAGGTGCCCAGCACCAGGGCCGTGCCCGGCACGCCCCGGGCGAGCAGGTCGGCCGCGGACAGGTGCTCGCCGACCACCGGCCTGCCGTACCCCGCTCCCGGCGACATGTCCTCGACCACGGTGAAGGATCCCCAGACGGGCATGCGGTCCCCGGCGAACCCGTCGAACAGGGACATCGCCCGGCTGACGGCCGCGGTGTTCACGGCCCACGCCGCGGCGAAGGAGCCCGCGAACATCACGATCATGCCCGAGGCGAAGGCCGGTACCGCCCATGGGGGCATGGGCCACATGGACAGCCCGGTGATCCCCGCGACGAGCAGTACGGCCCCGAACCCCCCGACGCCCAGTCCCAGCTTCCCCATCCGCCCCATCGGTGCTCCCCGTTCCTGCAAGTACGGCGTGCTGTCGTGACGCCTGAAGGAAATCGGAGATCGCTTTCACCCCGGTTGCATCCCGATTGCCAGCCTCTGCCCCTTCAGGCCCGGCACGGCCGGGATGGTGGCTTTCCTGCTGGGTATGGCCATCACATGAGACATGTGGTGGTGGGAGTGGACGGGTCCGCCGACAGCCTCCGGGCGGTGGAGTGGGCGGTGCGCGAGGCCGTACGGCGGGGCCTCCCGCTGCGCGTGGTGCACGCCGTGTACGCCTGGCTGCACTCACCGGCGGAGGCGGGGATCGAGGAGGTGCGCCAGTGGCTGCTCAACGGCGGCCGCGAGATCCTCGGCCAGGCCGTGGCGCACGCGCAGGAGTGCGAGCCCGGGGCGGAGGTCGCCGACGCCATCGTGACCGGTGACCCCGTCGGCGTGCTGGTCGCCGAGGCGGAGGACGCCGAGCTGCTCGTGGTCGCCGCGCGGGGCACGGGCCGGATCTCCGGCCTGCTGCTCGGCTCCGTGGCGCTGAAGATCGTCACCCAGTCTCCCTGCCCGGTGGTGGTGGTCCGCGGACCGGTGGAGCCGGAGAAGACGTTCGACGAGGTGGTGGTCGGGGTGGACGGCTCGCCGGCGAGCGCGGGGGCGCTGCGCTTCGCGGCGGCCGAGGCGTCGCTGCGCGGGGCCCGGCTCCGGGCGATCCTGGCGTGGAGCCTGGCCGCCCCGGCGGCCGAGACGATGCCGCCGATGCTCATCGAACTCGGTGAGATCGAGGCCGCCTGGACCCGCGTCCTCGACGAGGCGGTGCGCTCCGTGGAGAAGAGCCATCCGGAGCTCGAGGTCGTCCACCAGGTGGTGACCGGCCATCCGGTGCAGGCGCTCATCGACGCCTCGGAGGCGGCGGACCTGGTCGTGGTCGGCTCCCGGGGGCGGGGCGCGCTCGCCGGTTTCG
Source organism: Thiemannella venezuelensis (assembly GCF_014203605.1). Taxonomy (GTDB): domain Bacteria; phylum Actinomycetota; class Actinomycetes; order Streptosporangiales; family Streptosporangiaceae; genus Planomonospora_A; species Planomonospora_A venezuelensis. The sequence goes on from NZ_JACHJJ010000006.1 coordinate 284,575, forward strand.
TGCTCGGCTCGGTGAGTCACGGGGTGCTGCACCACTCCTGCTGCCCGGTGGCCGTGATCGGCTCGCACGTCCTCGCCGTCCGGCTGGAGGACGACCGGGCGGCGTGACCGGCGGGTTCCCGGTCCGGGAGCGGTGCCGGGCCCGCAGGAGCGCGGCTCCCCGGACCGGCGGGAGCCCCTCCGGCCGCCGGGCGCGATCCCGGCGGACGACGGGCGGGGTCCGCCTGTCTGGAGAGCCGTTCCACGGGTACCCGGTGGGTATGGCGATCTACGGTTTCCACTCCTCACACGAGCAGATCCACCCGGCCGAGCTGCTGAAGGCGGTCGTCCGGGCCGAGCAGGCGGGCTTCGCCGCGGCGATGTCCTCCGACCACTTCTCCCCGTGGAGCGCGCGGCAGGGCCACTCCGGGTTCGCCTGGTCCTGGCTGGGCGCGGCGCTGCAGGCCACGGAGCTGCCGTTCGGGGTGGTCAACGCCCCCGGGCAGCGCTACCACCCGGCGATCATCGCCCAGGCGATCGGCACCCTCGGCGCGATGTTCCCCGGCCGGTTCTGGGCCGCCCTCGGCACCGGGGAGGCGAGCAACGAGCACATCACCGGCGGGCGCTGGCCGCGCAAGGCCGTGCGGTCGGCCCGGCTGCGCGAGTGCGTCGACGTCATCCGGGCGCTGCTGGCGGGGGAGGAGGTGAGCCACGACGGCCTGGTGACCGTCGACCGGGCCCGGCTGTGGACCCGTCCGGAGGACCCGCCGGAGCTGATCGGCGCGGCGGTGAGCGCGGAGACCGCCCGGTGGTGCGCGGAGTGGGCCGACGGCCTGATCACCGTGAACGCGCCGGTCGAGACGTTGCGCGAGATCTCCGGGGCCTACCGGGAGGCGGGCGGACGGGGCAGGCTGGCGCTCCAGGTTCACCTCAGCTGGGCCGCCGACGACGAGACGGCCCTGGGGATCGCCTGTGACCAGTGGCGGAGCAACGTCTTCCGGCCGCCGGTCTGCTGGGATCTGGAGACGGCCGAGCTGTTCGACGCGGTCTCGGAGAACGTGCCGCCGTCCGCGGTGGCCGAGGCGGTCAACGTCTCCTCCGATCCCGGGTGGCACGCCGCCCGGCTGCACGAGTACGCCGAGCTGGGCTTCGAGGAGATCTACCTGCACCACGTGGGCCAGGAGCAGGAGGCGTTCGTCGACGTCTTCGGCGCGAAGGTGCTGCCGCAGTTGCGGTGATCCACCGGCTACCGGGAGGAGATGAAAGTTTCACGGGTGGTTCACGTGGTGGGTGGAATGTTCTACATTGGGATGTGGGAGCGCTCCCACGACCGAGGAGAATCCAGTGTCCCTCCAGCACGGCCCGCTCGCGGCCCCGCACCCCGGAACCCACGGGCGTCCCCGCTGCGCCGGGCACCTCGGTCACGCCGGACGCCTCCGGTCCCCCGAGTGCGTCGCCGGGCACGCGGGCCACGCCGCCGAGGGACTGCTGCCCGCCGTCCCGGCGAGCGTGCGCGAGGCCCGGTCACTGGTCCGCCGCAGGCTCGCCGAATGGGGAGCCGAGAGCCTGATAGACGACTGCGTGCTCGTCGTCAGCGAGCTGGTCACCAACGCGATCCGCCACGCGGGAGCCGCCTGCGCGCTCCGGCTGGGCGGTGGCGAGGGGCACGTGCACGGCGAGCTCTTCGACCCGGGCGCGGGCGCCCCCCGGATGCGCGGGGCCGGACCGGAGGCGACCGGAGGCAGGGGGCTGCAGATCGTCGACGCGCTCACCGCCGACTGGGGCGTCACCTGGCCGCCCTCCGGCGGCAAGATCATCTGGTTCGTCCTCGGCGCGGCCGTCCCCCACCAGCGCGTCCACGCCGCTCCCGCCGCCGGGCACGCCCGCCGCTGAGCACGCCCGCCGCGCGGTCCCGGCACCCGGCCGTCCGGGACGGCCTCTCCCGGCGGGGTCCGCCGGGTTCAGCCGATGGCGTCCGCAGGGAGGGGAACCCGTCCGCCCCGTCGGGCCTCAGCTCCAGGTGATCGCGGCCTTCTCCCGCCACAGGGCGAGCACGTCCCGGTCGCCCCGCACATCGAGGCCCTCGGCGTCCGCCCGGTTCCACAGCAGGAGGTACAGCCCGGCGGCGGGGCCCGAGACCACGCAGTCGGCGTCGTGCGCGCCCGGCGTGATCGTCCGGCCGCCGGGCTCCACCCGGATCGTCCAGGCGGTGGGGCGGTCGGTGGCCCGCACGGCCAGGCTGACCGGCGGGTCGGCGACCAGCCGGCCCCGGCGCCTGGCGAGGAAGCCGTCGAAGAGCTCGTCGACGCCGTCGGCGGCGAGGGCGGGGTCGACCGGCGCGCCGCCACCGGCGCCGCCCGGGGCGGTGCGGCCGGGAACGGTACCGCCGGGGGCCCCGGGCGGCAGGACTCCGGCGGCCGCGGACTCGGCGTCGATCCGGTGGACCGTGGTCTCGTGGGCCTGGCGGCGGGCCCAGAACGCCAGGGGAGTCGGCGCCCGGAGGAAGGTCCAGCACGTCACCGAGGGGTCGGCCTCCTCCAGCGTCCGCACCAGCGCGGCGTGGCCCGCACGGAACCAGTCGAGCAGCCCGTCGTCGCCCGGGGCGGTGAAGAACTGCGCCTGCTCGCCGTCCGTGAACGGCTCCGCCCGCGCGGCGGCGACGTGGGCGGCCGCCCAGCGGTGCACGCCGCCGGTGTGTCCGAGCAGGTCCCGCACCCGCCAGCCGGGGCAGGTCGGCACCGGAGCGTCCGGTCCGGCCAGGGCCGCCGCCTCCGCCAGCCGCAGCCCGGCGTCCCGCAGCGCGCTCACATGTTCTCTGATCTCCACGGTCGGATTGTCGCAGCCGCTCCGGCGCGGCGGTCGGCCGGGCGACCGGACCGGCCCCGCCGGAGCGGCCGGGCCGGGCAGAGGCCGCCGCACGCGCGGGGACGGGTTCAGGGCTTGCGGTGGCGGTAGGGGATCCACACCCCCAGGCCGTAGAGGCCGAGGCCGAGCAGGACCATGAAGGCGATCACCGGCCACTGGAACGCCTCGGGCAGGTGGAGCGCGAGGAACCAGCTCTTGCTCTCGACCTCGTTGACCTTGAAGAGGGCCGGGACGACCCCCTGCGGGAAGAGCGGGATCGCCCCGAAGGTCCAGCAGACGGCCATGATGATCCGCTCGCGCTTGGGCAGGTCGTCGAAGCGTGTCCAGCCGCCCGGCTCGGCGGGGGGCCGTTTGCCCGTGCGCATCAGCTGCAGCAGTTCGGGCCCGCGGTCGTGCAGCCGCCGCTGGGCGAGCAGGCCGAGCCCCCAGAGGAACAGCGCGCCGGTCAGCACGCCGACGGCCGCGCCCGCCCAGCCGTACAGCCAGACCGCCGCCGCGGCCGGGGCCCCGGTGAGCGCCACCAGCGCCAGCACGGCGTAGGCCATGCCGGTCATCGCGCCGTCGTCCTCGGTGAAGCGCAGCGGGTTGCCGCCGCGCCGGTGCGGGTCGGTGCCGGGGACGAGCGCGTAGACCGAGACCAGCGGCACGATCCCGGCGCCGCCGCCGAGCAGCGCGGCCGTGAGCGCGAGCACCATGGGGTCGGGGCCGCCCGCCACGGCGGAGAAGGCCAGGGTCAGCGCCACGGCGACCGGCCCGACGACCAGCAGCCAGGCCAGCTGCCTGCCCCGCACGTCGGCCGTGCCCGGGGCGACCAGGGTGAGCCAGAGCGCGGTGCCGTCGACGCCGTACATGTTGGCCGACATGGCGGCGGCCATCAGGACGAAGATCGGCCCGGCCCAGGGCAGCATGCCGTCCACGCCGAGGACGAGCGGGGCGGCGGCGAAGAACACGCCGTAGGCGAGGGCGAAGGTGAGCTGGTGGGTCCGGACCAGGTCACGCGACCAGATGCGCAGTTCCTTGGCGACCACCGCACCCGGCGCGGACGCGGCGGTGATGGGTCGCCGGCCCCGCGCCGACGCCCTGGCCGAGCCCGTGCGCCGGGTGAGCAGGGCCGCCCAGGCGGCCAGCAGCAGGGCGACGAGCAGCGCCAGCGCGCCCAGCGCGAGGCCCGCGCGGCCCCAGGACCCGGTCCCCGCGGCCTCGACCGCGGCCAGCCCCCACCCGGACGGCAGGTAGCGCAGCGCCGCCGAGGCCTCGGGTGTGATCCCACCCGCCTGGCCCAGCGCAACCGCGAAGACCCAGCCCTGGCCGAGGGCGGCCAGGATCGCGCCGTTGACGACGCCGGCGCCGACCGCGCCCACGCGCGAGCGCAGGGCGAGGCCCAGCACGGCCACCGCGACCCGGGAGAGCAGGACGAAGACCGCGAGCTGCAGGAACATCGCGGGAAGCGCCACCACGACGGCCACCGGGCTCTGCCGTACGCCGGCGACCGCGAGCCCGGCCAGGGCGAGCAGGCTGATCGCGGGGGCGACCCCGACGAAGGCCCCGACCAGCAGGCCCGCGGCCAGGCGGCGCGGGGGGAGGCCGAGGAGGGTGAAGTACTCGGGGCGGAGCGTCTCGTCGCCGCCCCCGGAGAAGACCGGGCCGAAGATCCAGCCGAGCATCCAGATCGCGTAGGCCGCGGCGAGCAGGTCGCCGCTCCGGAAGGCGGCGAACAGCGTGCCGCCCGCCAGCGCGAGCCCGAGCACGCCGCCGGTCAGGATGAGACCGGCCTTCTGGCCGCTCATCGAGTTGCGAAGTACGGCCAGCTTCATGCCGGCCATGGTCCCGGGGACGGTCAGCGCGACAGCCACGACAGCCCCTTGACCCCGGCGCCGGGCGTCCCGACGAGCTCGACGAAGGTGTCCTCCAGGGAGCGCTCGCCCCGGACCTCCTCCAGCGTCCCGGCGGCCGCCACCCGGCCGGCGTCGATCACGCCGACGTGGTCGCAGAGCTGCTCGACCAGCGCCATGACGTGGCTGGAGAGCACGATGGACCCGCCCCCGGCCACGAAGCCCCGCAGGATGGTCTTGATCGTGGCGGCCGAGACGGGGTCGACGGCCTCGAAGGGCTCGTCGAGCACGAGCAGCCGCGGGGCGTGCAGCAGCGCGACGGCCAGCCCGATCTTCTTGCGCATGCCCGTGGAGTACTCGATCACGAGGGTCTTCTCCGCCGCGTCGAGCTCCAGCACCGAGAGCAGCTCCTCCGCGCGCTCGGCGACGACCTCCCTGGGCAGGCCGCGCAGCAGGCCGAGGTAGGTCAGCACCTCGCGCCCGGTCAGCCGCTCCGGCATCGCCATGCCGTCGGGGAGCACGCCGACCATCGACAGGGCGCGGGACGGGTCGGACCAGACGTCGGCGCCGAAGATCCGGGCGCTGCCGCCGTCGGGGCGCAGCAGCCCGACGGCCATGGACAGGGTGGTGGTCTTGCCGGCGCCGTTCTGGCCGACCAGCCCGTAGAACGAGCCCTGGGGAACCGCCAGGTCGACGTGGTCGACCGCGATCTTCTCGCCGAAGGTCTTGGACAGGCCGGTGATCTCAAGTGCTGGGGTCACGGGGGTCTCCGGGCCGCGGACGTGCGGGCGTGCCGGGCCGAGTGGGGGGCAACGAGCGGACCAGGAGATTCGATCATGAAAAATGGCGTGCTGTCCATATCCACCCCCGGTGTCCCGGCCGTCCGCTTCCCGGCCGGCGCGCGGACGCCCGTGCCGGAAGCCAGCCGCGGGCACCCGCGCGCCGCCGTCACCAGCGGTGGTGGACCTGCGGGCGGATCAGCTCGTCGTAGACCTCCCGTACGGCGCGCAGCGACTCCTGCGGCAGCGGCTCCGCGGCGGCGGCCGCCGCGTTGGCGCGGGCCTGGCCGGGGTTGCGGGCACCGGGGATGACCACCGAGACGCCGGGCTGGTCGATGATCCAGCGCAGTGCGAACTGCGCCGTGGTCATGCCCTCGGGCACCAGCGGGGCCAGGCGGCGCACCGCTGCCAGGCCGGTGGTGTACTCGACGCCGGAGAAGGTCTCGCCCACGTCGAAGGCCTCGCCGTGCCGGTTGTAGGTGCGGTGGTCGTCGGCGGCGAAGACGGTGGACTCGTCGTACCTTCCGGACAGCAGGCCGCTGGCGAGCGGGACCCGGGCGATGATGCCGACCCCGGCCTCGGCCGCCGCCGGGAGCACCCGCTCCAGCGGCTTGAGCCGGAGGGCGTTGAGGATGATCTGCACGGTGGCCACCCCCGGCCGGGCGATGGCGGTCAGCGCCTCGTCGCAGGTCTCCACGCTCACCCCGTAGGCGGCCACCCGCCGCTCCTGGACCAGGGTGTCCAGGGCGTCGAAGACCGCGCCGGCGGAGTAGACCGGGGTGGGCGGGCAGTGCAGCTGCACCAGGTCGAGGGTGTCCACGCCCAGGTTGGCGCGGGACCGGTCCGTCCAGGCGCGGAAGTTGTCCAGGGTGTAGGCCGACGGCTCCTGGGGGACGCGGCGGCCCATCTTGGTGGCCACGGTCAGGCCGGGCCTGTCCTTGATCAACTGGCCGACGATCCGCTCGCTGCGGCCGTCGCCGTACACGTCGGCGGTGTCGATGAACGTCACGCCGGAGTCCACCGCGGCGGAGAGCACGGCCAGCGCCTCGTCCTCGCCGACCTCGCCCCAGTCGGCGCCCAGCTGCCAGGCGCCGAGTCCCACGACGCCGACCTTCTTACCAGTCCTGCCCAGTTTGCGCTGTTCCACGTGCCCGATCGTAGTCCGGCAGGCCGGACGGGACGGAGGCCGGGTCGATCGCCGGACCCGGCAGCGGACGCCGCCGCGCGGCCGGGCCGTACGGGTGAACCGCCTCCGGCAGGGGGGCTGACGGGTCTGGCGCGGCGGGCGATCTCTGTCATTATGAGGGGCATGTCTGCCCTCCGCCTCATGCGCGCCGCGGTGTTCGCGGTCGTCTGCGTGACGGCGTCGCTGGGCATGCACGTGCTGGCCGGCGGCTCCGCCGTCGACCCGGTGGTCCTGGCCGCCGCCGTGCCGCCGGTCCTGGCCGGGGCGTGCGTGCTGGCCCGGCGCCAGCGGGGCCTGGGCGCCCTGATGGGGGCGGCATTCGCCGCGCAGTACGGCCTGCACCACGCGTTCTCCGCGGCCGCCGCGCAGCCCCCGGTCCCCGGTCACGGACACGGGGGGCTGGCCGCGGACGTAGCCATGCTGCTGGCCCACACCGTGACGGCGCTGCTGTCGGCCTACTGGCTGGAGCGCGGGGAGACCGCGCTGGCCACGCTGCTGCGCCTGCTCGTCGCCTCCGTCCTCACCCTGCTCGTGCGGTGGGCGCCCGCGGCAGGGCGCGTCACCCCGCCGCCCGCCGAGCGGGACGGCCCCTCCTTCCTCTCCCGGCTGCTCGCCGCGGCCGTGTCCCGGCGCGGGCCGCCGGTGGGGTTCTCCGCCGCCTGATCCGGGCCGCCGCACGCGCCGACCGGGGTTCCGCCCCCGCCCGGCCCGAGCCCGCGCGCCCTTTGGCCGCCTTCCGCGCGGCCGCCGTCACCCGCCGCCTTCCGCGCGGCCGCCGCCACCCGCCGCGGTCCGACCGCCGTGCTCCCCGCACCGCCGGTCGCGGCTTTCCCGAACGGACGAACCCCACGCCGGAACGGCGCGTACCTCCTGACGAGTGCGCCGCTCCGTGAACGGAGAACCCCATGACGTCTGACGTCCGGATCCAGCCCGCCGTGGAGCCCTCCCGGCCCTCGACCCGGTCGGCGCTGCGCGCGCTGCTGCTGCGCCTGCACTTCTACGCGGGCATCCTCGTCGCGCCCTTCCTGCTCGTCGCGGCGACGACCGGCCTGCTGTACGCCGCCTCCTTCCAGATCGAGAAGGCCGTCCACTCCCACGAGCTCACCGTCGGCGCCGTGCCGCCCGGGCAGGAGCGGCTCCCGCTGTCGCGGCAGCTCGCCGCCGCCAGGGCCGCGCACCCGCAGGGCACGATCGGCGCCGTACGGCCCGCCGCCGAGCCGGAGGCGACCACCCGCGTCCTGCTGGATGTGCCGGACCTGCCGGAGAGCACCCGGCTGGCGGTCTTCGTCGACCCCTACACCGGCGAGGTCAGGGGAGCCCTGGAGAGCTACGGCAGCTCCGGCGCGCTCCCGGTGCGGGCCTGGATCTCCACCCTCCACCGCCACCTGCAGCTGGGCGAGGCGGGCCGCCTCTACAGCGAGCTGGCCGCCAGCTGGCTGTGGGTGGTCGCGCTCGGCGGGGTGGTGCTCTGGCTGAGCCACCGCCGCCGCGCGCTGAAGCCCGACCTGAAGGCCCGCGGCCTGCGGCGGACCCTGTCCTGGCACGGCTCGGTGGGGCTGTGGACCACGATCGGCCTGCTGTTCCTCTCGGCGACCGGGCTGACCTGGTCGGCGTACGCGGGCGGGAACATCGACAAGATCCAGACCGCGCTGGGCTGGACCACCCCGGCCCTGTCCGCCTCCGCCGGGGACCACTCGAGCCACGCCGGGCACTCCGGTGGCGCTCCCGCCGAGGCCGACGTGGACCGGATCACCCGGGCCGCGGCGGGCGCCGGGCTCTCCGGTCCGCTGGAGATCGCCTGGCCCGCCGAGCCCGGTGCCGCCTTCACGGTCAAGGAGATGGACCGCGAGTGGCCCCAGCGCAACGACCAGGTCGCGGTCGACGCGGCGAGCGGCCAGGTGGTCGGGGAGCTGCGGTTCGACGACTTCCCCCTCGTCGCCAAGCTCATCCGCTGGGGCATCGACGGGCACATGGGCGTGCTGTTCGGCCTGGCCAACCAGATCCTGCTGATGGCGCTGGCACTCGGCCTGATCTTCATGATCGTGTGGGGTTACCGGATGTGGTGGCAGCGCCGTCCGACCCGCGGCTTCGCCGCCCCCTACGAGCGCGGCGGCCTGCGGGCGGTTCCCCTGCCGGTGCTCCTGCCCGTCGGAGCGGCGACGGTCGCGGTCGGCGTGTTCGTCCCGCTGCTCGGCGTCTCCCTGCTCGCCTTCCTGGCCGTCGACGCGGTGCTCGGCAGGGTCAGGGCCTCGCGCTGATCCGGCGCCCCGGGGCCGCCGCGCCCCGGGGCGGCCCCGCCGCGCCCCGCCCGCCCCGGCGTGAGCGGGCGCGGGCCGTACGGGCGTCAGCCGCGGCTGATGCGGACGGCGTCCGCGATGACGTAGCCGGTGCCCGAGGTCTTCCGGCCGACGCCCACGGCGTCGTACGTCCCCGCCTTGAGCGTGAACGTGCCGAGGCTGCGCCAGACCCCGCCGCCCGAGCGCTGGTCGACGTAGACCGTCCTGCCGCCGCCGGAGGTCACGACGGTGTACGGCGCCGCGCTGCTGTATCCCGGATGCGCCGGATAGCGGACCTCGACCCGGTACCTGCCGGTGGCGGGGACCTTCATCCTGTACCAGGCGGGATCGGCGGTGGACGCCGGGACGGCGAACCGGTAGTCGGCCCCGAGGCGCTGGCCGGAGTAGGTGGAGACCTTCCAGTCCGCGCTCGCGGTGAACCGGCCGGCGGTGGCGTTGTCGGTGGTGGTCGACCACGCGGGCGTGGTCCCGGCGGTGACGTACTTCATGTACGTGGTCCAGTTCCAGTGCGGGCCCGGGTCGGTGTGGGTGGCCCCGGGCACCTCCTTGTGGGCGATGATGTGCTTGCGGTCCTTCGGGATGCCGTACTTCTCGCAGAGGTGGCGGGTCAGCGCGGCGGAGGCGCGGTACATCGCGTCGGTGAACCATGCGGCGTTGCCGACGTAGCCTTCGTGCTCGATGCCGATGGACCGGTGGTTGTAGTCGCTGTTGCCCGCGTGCCAGGCGACGTCCTTGTGGCGCACCATCTGGGTGACGGCGCCGTTCGACGACTTGATCACGTAGTGCGCCGAGACCTTGGCGGCGGGGTTCTGGAACCAGGAGATGGCGCCCGCGTACGAGCCCTGGGTGACGTGGACGACCACCTTGTCGATCTTCCGGCTCGACGGGCGGTCGGCGGTGGTGTAGTTGCTCGATCTCGCGGCCACCCAGGACGCGGACGGGTACTCGGCGCCGGGCGCCGCCGCCGCGCCGAGGTCGCGGGCCTGGGCGTAGCCTCCCCGGTCCGCGGTGACCACCTGCGGCGCGACCGTCACGCCGCGGGCGGTGAACCCGGTGCCGAGCAGCTCGTAGACGGCGTCGGCGTAGAGCCGGGCGGTCTCGGCGGAGGAGGCGTTGCCGTACCCGGCCACGGCCTGGTACCAGCGGCCCGGGTCCTTCCTGGCGGCCTCGTCGAGGCCCAGTCCGTCGGCGTGGGCGCGCAGCACCGCCGCGCCGCCGAGGATGTTCGACGCGGTGTCGGCGCGCAGCTTCCCGACCGGGAGCCCGGTGATCTCCGCGGCCTTCTCCAGCGCGTGCACGGTGGGGTTGCTGACCAGGTGCATCATGCCGTGGCCGCCGCTCGCGCTGGGCTCTCCGCCGTGGTCGTCGAGGCGGGTCTCGGCGTAGGCGAGGGCGGCGAGCAGGTCGCGGGGGACGCCGTACTCGGCTGCGGCGCGGTCGAACGCGGCGGGCAGGGACGGGTCCGGTTCCGGCTCCGCGAGGGCGGGCGGGCCGGCCAGGACCAGCAGGGCCGCGAGGGCGGAGGCGGCGAGAGCCGCCGGCCGTCTATGGGCGAACATTGCGGAGGTCTCCTTGTCCGGGGGGTGAGTGCAGAACGGTAGAGGAGCCCACCGAGATCATCGGTGAGGTTGTTACTACGGGTATGGGAGAAAATTTCCACTTGCTCCGAGACGGGTGATCCGTTCCCGGGGAGATCCCGTTCTGACCAGCGGCTTCCGGCGCGCCTCCGGCGGGAGGGCGGATGATCGAATCTGTCGGAGCGGCTCGCTAGGGTGAGCGGCGCTTCGTCCGATTTATCCTGTTCACCCCCCGAGGATGTCCCCGTGCGTCTCGTCCACCGCTACCGTTTCGGGCCGATCGCAGCGTTCGTCGCGGCCGGCTATGTGCTCACCCTCATCGTGGCCGCCGTCATCGCGCCGGCCGGCGGTGACGGGTTCCTCCGGCGGCTGGTGTTCCCCGCCGGCTGGTCGACGCCGGACGACGACCTGACGGGCTGGGCCGTGCTGCCCCTGGCCCTCGCCGGCGGGGTGCAGGGCTGGGCGCTCTGGCAGATCCTCCGCGGATGGGCGGCCGGGGAGCGGCCCCCGTCGGAGAGACGGGTCCGCCGGCTGCGCGGGCTGCTCTACGCCGACCTGCTCCTCGGCCTGACCCTCTCCCACCCCTTCGACCTGCTGGACATGTGGTGGGTGGACATCCTGTGGAGCCTCGGGCAACTGGCCATCGTCGTGCTGTTCCACCGGGTGCTGGCGGACGCCTCCCGGATGCTGAGGCTCACCGCGCTGGCGGCGGGGACGCTCACCACGGTGGCGTGGCAGGGCAGGGTGGTCTGCGGCGAGTTCGGCTTCGACGCCGCGGAGAGGATCTTCGACCTCGTCTCCCTGGACGGGCTGACCTGGGGGCTGTGGATGGTGACGCTCCTCGTCGCCCAGGCGGGGGACGGCCGGTGGGACAGGAGCACGGTGTGGATCGGGGCGACCGGTCTGGCGATGTCGTTGCTCGTCATGCCGGTGGTCTCCTCGGTGATCCTCTCCTCCTTCTCCTTCTCCGGGAACGGCCTCGCTCCGGCGCTGCTCTCCGGCCTCTACCTGGTGAGCAACCTGCTCATGCCCGTGTGGACGGCCCGGTCCGCCCACGACCTCGCGGGCACGCCCGCGGGAGCCGTACCGCGCCCGGAGCGACCGGCCCCGCTCCGGGCCCCGCTGGGGCCGTGGCCGCTCCCGGTCGCCGCCGTCCTGCTGCCGCTGCTGCCCGCGGCCGTCAACCTCGCCCACGGCGTCCCCTTCTGGCTCGGCCCGCAGGAGACGGTCGTCGAGCATCTCTCCGGTCCGCTCCCACGGCTCTGGCTGTGCGCCGACCTCCTCGCCGGAGCCGGCGGCCTCGGCGTCCTGGCCCTGGCCGCGGTGGTGCGCCGGACGCGCGGCCGGGTGCGGACGGCGGCGGGAGTCCTGCTCCTGGCCGCCGCGGCCGGGGCCGCCATGGTGCTGACCACCCCGGCGGCTCCGGCCGTTCCGGATCCCACCGGCTCCGGCGGGCCGAGCGTCAGCAACGTGATCTTCGGCTCCGGCGGTCCGGAGATGTACCCCGACTGGGTGTTCGCCCCCGGAGAGCAGGGCACCGAGGCCTTCCTCGGCATCTCACCGCTCTGGCACAGCGCCGCCTTCACCTTCTCCGCGCTCATCCTGCTCTTCCGGTACGGCCGGCGCCCGGCCCGGCGCTCGCCGTACCGGACGGCTCTGGCGGCCGCCGTGCCGGTCCTGGCGCTCGGCCTCCTGCCGGCGGCCGACCACGCGCGCGGCCCGCTGACCTCGAAGGAGGAGTGCGAACGGCTGCGCTCCACGAGCGGGCCGTACGGGCAGTACGTCGAGCCGCCCCCGCTCGGTCCGGAGCTGGCCTTCGTCTGCGACGTGCGCGCCTCCGAGGCCCTGCCGGGCACGCAGGACGAGCCCGACCCGGCGCTGGTGGCGTACGGGCGCCGGCTGTGCGGCGTCTACACGCGCGGCGAGGCGGGAGAGCTCGCCCGCGTCCGGGCCGCCGGAGGCGTCGACGTGCGCGGCCTGACCTACGTCATCGACGAGATCTGCCCGAGCGCCGACGAGGTCGTCAGGGCGGAGCAAGAGGAGGAGGAGCGCGAGCTCCAGGCGTGGGAGGCGGAGCAGCGGCGCATGTGCGACGAGGCGCCCCGGCACCGTCCCCGGATCAGGCCGGCGTCGGCGACGGTGGTCGGGGAACCCGTGTGGACCGACTACGGCGTCCTGGAGGCGTACGAGGAGGCCTCCGACAACGACCCCTTCGAGGACGGCCTGCTCGACCTCGCGCAGGAGAACGAGCTGACGGCCGCGCTCCCCGGCCACCTGATGGTCCTCGTCCACTCCGACGCGGTGACCTGCGTCACCACCGAGACCTACACCCGCCGCCCGCCCGTGGAGACCAAGGGCTGGCAGCACGTCGTCGAGGTCGGCTACCGCAGCCCGGGCGGCGAGATCGTGCTCGGGGACCCGATGGGCGGCTCCACGCTCCCCGACCTCGCGCTCCGCGGCAGGAGCGGCGACTACCGGATCCGCGTGCACTACGCCTGGCTCCCCTGGAAGGGCGAGAAGTACGGCGCGCAGCGCCTGCTGATCATGGCCTATCCCGGCCGCGGAGACGACGTCGTCGTCCACCGCGAGCGGACCAGGCCGTGATCCTGCCGGAGCCCCGCCGGGCCCGCGTCAATGACTAGACTCTGCGCCGAGGATCGGAGGGACGGGTGGATTCCGCAAGCACACGCTGGGTGGAGGTCGCGCCCTCCGCGCACGCCCACGAGCGGGGCGGGCTCGCCGCGATCCGGGCCGTTCTGCCCGACGAGGACCCCTACCGGGCGTGGAGCAACTTCAGCTTCACCACCCGCAGCGGCCGTCAGTACGAGGTCGACCTCCTGGTCATCGGCAAGGGCGGCATCTACCTCCTGGAGCTCAAGCACTGGTCCGGGCGGATCACCGGTGACCATCAGACCTGGTTGCACAACGGCACGGCAGAGGACCATCCCCGCATCCTCACCGACACCAAGGCCAAGCACTTCAAGCAGCTTCTCGAGGACGCGGGCGGGAAGGACCTGCCGTTCGTGCACGCGGGTGTGGTCCTGCACCAGCCGTCCACCGAGGTCAGGCTCACCGACCGGGGCGGGCACGGCGTCTACCGGATCGACGGCCGGGGTCCGGACGGCTTGGCCGAGCTGATCAAGGACCAGCTGGCCGTCACACCGAGGAACCCCCGCAACGCGGTCGACCGCAGGCGCTCGATCGAGCTGGCCAAGCTGATCGAGAGGGCGGGCGTCCGGCCGAGCGTCCGGCACCGCAAGGTCGGCAACCTGGAGCTGGCCGACAGCCCGCTGGCCGAGGGCCCCGGCTGGCAGGACTACCTGGCCCGGCACCCCCTGCTCGACGGCGTCCGGCGGGTCCGTTTCCACCTGGTCGACCGGAGCGTCTCCCAGGAGGAGCGCGCCGCGATCCTGCGGGCGGCCAAGCGCGAGTTCGTCACCCTGGAGAACGTCAACCACCCCGGCATCGCCCGCGCGATCGAGTTCGACGAGCACGAGCGCGGCCTCGCCGTCGTGTTCGAGCACGACGAGAGCGAGGTGCGGCTGGACCACTTCCTGCGGCAGAAGGCAGGAGAGCTCTCCCTGGACGCGCGGATCGACCTGGTCCGCACGCTGGCCAACACGCTGCGCTATGCCCACTCGCGGCGGCTGGTCCACCGCAGGCTCAGCCCGCTGTCCGTCTTCGTCCGCACCCTGGCCCAGGGCCGGTACGGCGTGCGGGTCCGCGACTGGCACACCGCCGGGCGCCCGCTGCCGGGCTCACCCGGGCACGGCAGCTACGCCGCGGGCACCCGCACGATGGAGGCGCTGACCGACCGGGCCGCACACGGGTACATCGCTCCCGAGACGTTCCGCGATCCCGACGCCGACTCGGTGCCGGCCGACGTCTTCGGGCTCGGCGCCGTCTCCTTCCTGATCTTCACGGACGTCGCCCCCGCGGGCACGGGCGAGGAGCTCCAGCAGCGGCTCACCCGCGAACGCGGTCTCGACGTCGGCGTCGAGCTGGACGGCGCCCCGCAGGCGATGATCGATCTGGTGCGGAACGCCACCGCCGGTGACGTCGACCTCCGTACGGAGTCGGCGGAGAGGTTCGCACAGGAGCTGGAGGCCCTGGTCCAGGAGATCCTTCTGCAGGAGGATCTCGCGCAGCAGGTCGATCCGCTGGACGCGGCCCCCGGCTCGGTGATCGGCACCAGGGAGCAGCCCGGCCGGTTCGAGGTGGTTCAGCGGCTCGGTCAGGGCTCCACCGCACTGGCGCTGCTCGTGAAGGACCCGCAGCACGGCCTGGCCGTGCTGAAGGTGGCACTGGATGAGGAGGGCGCGCGCCGGCGGCTGCTGGACGAGGCCGAGGTGCTCAAACTCGCCCGCGATCCGCGCATCGCCCGCGCCCTGGAGGGTCCGCTGGTCGCCGGTGGCCGTACGGCCCTGCTGCTGGAGGACGCCGGCCGGGAGAGCCTGGCCGCCGTGATCCGCCGGGAGGGGAGGCTCTCCCTCGACTTCCTCGCCCGCTGGGGCAAGGACCTGCTGGAGATCCTCGCCTCGCTGGACCTCGCCGGGATCAACCACCGCGACATCAAGCCCGACAACCTCGCCTTCCGCGAACAGGGCAAGAGCCGTGAGGTGCATCTCACGCTCTTCGACTTCTCGCTGTCGCGGGCGCCGCTGGAGCAGACCGGGGTCGGCACCCCGCCCTACCTCGACCCGTTCTTCGACCCCGTCCACCGGCCCCGCTACGACGCGGCGGCCGAGCGCTACGCGGCGGCGGTCACGCTGCACGAGATGGCCACGGGGAGGACTCCGTCCTACGGCGCCGGCGGCAGCCACCCCGCGGTGATCGACGGCGACGTCGCGATCGACCCGGACGCCTTCGAGCCGGGGCCCGCCCGCGACGCCCTCGTCGCGTTCCTGCGCTGTGCGCTCTCCCGGGACGTCAAGGCCCGGCACGACTCGATCGAGACCATGCGGATGGCTTGGCAGGCGGTCTGCGAGGCCATCCCTCCCGCCGCCGCCACGCCGACCAGCGTCAACCCGGTGACGGGAGAGGAACTCGACCAGGCGGCAAGTAAGGCGGGCCTCGACACGGCGATCGCCTCGGCCGGTCTCACTCCGCGGGCCGTCGACGCGCTGCACCGCATCGACGTCAGGACCGTCCGCGACCTGCTGGCCCGCTCGCCGTTCGAGCTCTCCCGCCTGTACGGCCTGGCGGACCCCACCAAGCGGGAGATCAGGCGCAGGGCCAAGCAGTGGCGCGGCCGGCTCCAGCCGGTCACCGACAGCCCGGGGGCGGCGGACCTCCAGGACGGCTCCGACCGGGGGATCGGCGCGGTCCTCGCCGCCCTGGTGCCGAAGAGCGTCCGCAAGGACTCCACGGAGGAACGGGTGCTCCGGCTCTACCTCGGGCTGGAGGACGGCACCCCCGACTGGCCGGGCAACGCCGAGCTGGCCCGGGCCGCCGGGGTCACCGCGGGCCGGGTCGGCCAGATCATCCCCACGGCGCGCAGGGGCTGGCGGTCGAAGCAGAGCCTCACCCAGGTCCGCGAGGAGATCGTCGAGATCGTCGGAGACGCCGGAGGGGTGATCGCCGCCACCGGCATCGCCGAGGCGCTGCTCGCCTCCCGCAGCCCCGGCGCGGTGGGGGAGCGGTGGATGCGCGGCGCGCTGGGCCTGGTGCGCGCGGCCGTCGAGGTCGAGGCCGAGCGCGGTGGAGCGGCCAGGCTCCTGCAGCGGCGCTCGCACCGCTCGGTGATCGTCGCGCTGGAGAAGCCCACCGACCCGGAGGCCGTGCCCGGCACGGACCTGCTGGACTACGCCGTACGGCTCGGCAAGGCCGCCGACCAGCTCGCCGCCGAGAGCCCGCTGCCCGGCGCCGCGCACACCGAGGCCAGGCTGCGTGCCGTACGGAGGCCGGAGGGGTGCGCGGAGCTGTCCGCCGAGCGGATGGCGCCGCTGGCCGCCGCCGCCTCGCGGACGGCCGCGGCCAACGGCCGGGGCGAGATCTACCCCGACGGGCTGGACCCTCGCCGGGCCCTGGAGCAGATGGCCTCCTCGCTCGGCGTGATCCGGCACGGCATGAACCCCGAGCAGCTCAAGGAGCGGGTGCGCGCCCGCTATCCGAAGGTCGGGGAGTTCCCGGAGGATCCGCCGGGGCGGGAGCCGCGCAGTCTCAACGCGCTCCTGAAGAAGGCGGGGGTCCCGCTCGTCTTCGAGAAGGGGACCTACGAGCCGCGCAAGGTGCAGGGCAACATCCTGCCCTCCTCCCGGAGCCGGGGGCTGACGAGCTTCAGCGGGAGCACGGACGGCAGGGAGTTCGCCGACTTCGAGCGGCGCATGGCGCTCGCCGCCCGCGAGCGAGGATTCGTCACGCTCAGCGTGGACTACCGCTTCTACACCGGCGCCGTCGCCGCGCTGAGCGCCCGCTTCGGCGCCGAAGTGCTCGACGTGACCGCGGAGCTGGTCACCGCGATGCGGGCGACCGCCGACAGCTTCAACGTCGACTGGTCGCTGGTGCTCCACTCCGACCGCCCCGACGCGGCCCCGCAGGACGCCGCGAACCTGCGCAGGCTGGTCGCGCTCGCGGCGGCGGACCTGGAGGAGCGCCTGGTCACCGGCCCGGAGCCGCTGCTGATCGTCGAGGCGGCGCCGCTGGCCCGCTACGACCGGCTCGGCGTGCTGGAGCGGCTGGCGGACAAGGCGACCGCCCGGCCCGCGGCCCGGTGGCTGCTGCTGCCCGTCGAGCGGGGCGGCGCGCCGTACATCGACGACCGGCCCGCCCCCGGCGCCCTCGATGCGCTGAGGGTCTCCACGAACTGGGTCGAGGCCCACCGCCACCTCGCGGCCTCGTGACCGGGCCGTCCGGGGACGGGCCTATTCGAGCAGATCGCAGAGGTCGGGGCCGAGGTCGTCGCCGACCATGCGCAGGGCGGTCTCGGCGCGGGAGGCGAGGGCGACCGGCCGGACCTTGGTGACCAGGTGCGCGTGGGTGAGCCGGTCCAGCGCCGCGCCCACGAGCGGGGCGGTCACGCGCAGGGCGGCGGGGAGCGCGACGCCTCCGGTGGAGCCGCCGTGCAGGACGATGTTGCGGCAGCGGTACATGCGGCGGAGCGACACCTCCACGTAGAAGCGCACCCGTTCCAGCACGCGCTGCTCGTCGGCGAACAGCTCACGCATGCGCAGGACGGAGGCGACGTCGCTGCCGGTCCGCCAGGAGCGGAGAAGCGGGAGGGCGCCCCTGCCGCGCAGCTCGGCGGAGACGACCGCCGCCCGTTCCCGGTTGGACCCGCACGCCGCCAGGCGTCCGGTGAGGTCGTCTCCCGTCACCTCGCGGATCCGGTAGGAGAGCGCGGTCAGCTCGGCCCGCGGCCACGAGCAGGCGACGAGCGCCGCGGCGCGGGCCGCCGCGACCACCTTCTCCCGCTCGTCGGGGTCGCGGGCCTCGGTGAGGAGCGACTCCAGCGCCGCCCACCCTCCGGCGAGCGCGGGCGCCAGCGGCCCGTGGTTGAGCGCGGAGGCGATCTCCAGGGCGTCGTCGACCGCGCTCCCGGTCTGCTCGCCGGAGTGCTGCACTTCGGCGCCGACCACGTAGAGCTGGCGCTCGGCGGCGAGGGAGAGGACCTGGGCGCCGCGGGCCGGCAGCAGCAGCGGGACGGGCTTGGCCTCACCGGTGACGTAGGCGTCGCCCAGCGGGGACATCGGGCCGCTGGCGGCGAACCGGGCGCGGGCCTGCATCCGCTCGACCAGGTCGGAGGCGACCTCCACCGCCCGTGCCGAGTCCCTGACCTTCACCGTGAAGGTCAGGGAGCCCACGATGTGCTCCGGCGGCTTGAGCCCCGTCCCGGCGATCAGCGCCTGCGTCTCGTCGGCGGTCCGCCAGTTCGCCAGGTGCCCGGCCAGCTCCTCATGCCGGTGCAGCGAGCGGAACGGGACGACCACGCTCCAGTCGCGCGGCGGCCGGGCGAGCAGGGCGGCGGCCTCGGCGACCAGGTCCGTGGCGGCGAGGCCGGAGCGCCCGTCGCGGAGCCACCGGTGCAGGCCGGAGAGGCTGTGCCCGCTGTCGAGCAGGTGCGCGGTGACGGCCCTGGCGACCCGTTCGGGCCGGGGCGGCTGCTCGGCGGCGGCGCAGGCGGCCCAGCGGTCGAGATAGCCGGGGCGGGCCAGGTCGATGAGGTGGCGCAGCTTGCGGCGCCCGTCGCTGGCGAGCGTCAGCGTGGTTTTGAGGGACTCCTGCAGCTGGCGGCGGTAGACCTTGGAGCCGAGCGCGGGGTCGTCGCCGAGCAGGCGCTCCAGGGCGTGGCGCTGCCAGTCCACCGCGGTCTGCGACAGGACCCTGCGGTCGACCCAGACTCCGGCCTCGTGCAGCTCCTCCAGGGCGAGGAAGGAACCCAGGTCCCAGAGCCGGACGTGCCACGGCGAGCCTGTCCGGGTGAAGTCGAGCAGGCGCGTCGCGATGTGCCGGGAGTAGGAGGACCGGGGGTCGCGACCTGGGTGGGGGTCGGGCATGGCGAAGAGACCTCGGGGGAAGACGGGGAAGAAAAAGAGGGCGCGGTCCGGGGACCGCGCCCTCGGGGGCATCTGCCCCTGTGAAGCGTGTGCTCGCTTGCGCGACTCCTCGACTATACCCCGATCTTCCGGCGGCCGAGCGTGGTTTTTCGGTAAAGCCCGGTCGCGGTCGGGCCGTCCGCGGCTCACGGCCGGTTGAGTCGGGTGGAATCGTCGCTTGATATCGGGCATGTTGGATTATTCGGGGTTGGATATCTTTGTTCGGCGTCTATGGTGAAATGATCGGTAATGCGATCAGGGGGATCATGGAACCGGCGCCATCGGGAACAGGATCGTCAGGAACGGGGCCGTCGGGGACGCCGCTCTCGCCGGACTTCGCCGGGATCGACCCCGGTCAGATGCTGGAGTTCGTCTCCGAGCTGGAACGCGGCCGGGACGTGATCGGCGAGCAGGCCGAGCGGATCCGGCAGCTGCTCGCGGCGGCCCAGGTGCCCGCCTCCGGCCTGCAGCCGGTCAGGGAGATCGCGGGATGGATCGACGGCGAGCTGCCGGGCCTGCGCCGGCGCCAGGAGATGGCGCGGGCGACCAACGCGCTGCCGACCTGGGGGATCGGCTCCCCGCTGGTCGCCTTCGACGAGAGCGCCTACCGCTCCCCCGAGGAGTCCCGGCGGCAGGGCACGGAGCTGGGCGAGCGGTTCAGGAAGCTCGGCCCGGCCGGGTTCTGGACCCACCACGCCGACTCCGACCAATACGCCGGGGTGCTCAAGGAGCTGGAGGCCGGCAAGCACGACGCCGAGTTCACCGCGGCCTTCTTCGCCGCGCTGGGTACGGCGGCGGCCCTGAAGCTTCCCCTGACGTTCCGGGAGAACCTGCACCGGCGCGGCAACCCCGCCACCCTCGGCCCGCCCGACCCTGATGATGCGATGTTGCGCACGCTGAGCCAGGCGTTCGGCAGCGCGGTCACGGCGGGGGCGCACGTGCCGGGCTTCGCGAAGATCGCCGATGCGGTACGGCGGGCGGACCTGTCCGGGGAGGAGCGGGCCGGGGCGGACCTGCTGCTGAGCGCGGGGGAGTTCCCGCCGGAGTGGCTGGCGGGGGTGGCGGCGGCCTGGGGGATGGCGAACCCGCGCAAGGTGCCCACGGGGCTGATGTACGCGCTGGGCAACAACCCGGCCGCCGCGCGGCTGGCGATCGAGAAGGCGGCCGGGCCGTTCACGAAGGATCAGAAGAAGCTGAAGGAGTACCTGAAGGAGTTCAACCAGCACGTTCTCAACAGCGGCTGGGACTCCAGAGGAGATGCGTTCGGGCGCATGCTGGCCGCTGCGGCGGGCGCCTACGACGAGCAGGACGGCGCGCACAGCAGGGAGGCGGCGGCGTTCGCGTTCACGGTGATGACGACGTTCGGGGATTTCAAGGTGGCGGAGTCGGCGCGGGTGCACCTGTCGGAGCTGGCGGGGGCGTACGCCACGGAGATCACCGAGGGCGCGAACATCGGGGACGGCAACATGACCGAGCCCAGCGCGCTGAAGCCGACGACCTCGGCCCTGGGGTTGAAGTCGGCGTTCACTCTGAGTCCGCAGGACACGTACACGTTCATGAAGCTGTTCGCCGACACGGATGAGAACCTGGCCCCGTTCGAGGAGGCCATGGGCCGCTTCTCCCAGAAGTTGATCGCCGACGCCGTTGCGGATGTCAAGAGGAGTGGGGACACCGAGCAACTGGACCGGGTGCTCAATGCTCTGGGCAACGTCCGGGGTTTCGAGGTGGCCGCCGCCGAGAAGGTCCGGGGCGAGCTGGACGCGCTCGACGAGCAGGCCAAGAAGCTCCAGGGGTTCGCCCTCGACCTGGGACTAGGCGTGGGCGGCCTGCTCATCGAGGGGGTGCCCGGTCAGCTCGCCTGGTTCGCGCTCAGTACGGGCTTCTCCGGCAAGGACGCCTTCTGGCCGGAGAGCGAGAAACGAACGGACAAGCTGGACAAGGCCGATGGGAACGCGACGCTCGGCCGCCAGCATGTGTTCGCGCAGATGCTCATGGCCAATGGGTTCACTCCGAAGGTCACCCCCGCCGAGTATCAGGCAACCTGTCCGCCGGGCGTGGCCATCGCTGACGCCGAAGGCAACCTCCGGCCCTTCCCTGAGCTGCTCAAGCAGGGCAACAAGGGTCTCGTGGCCTTTGAGAAGTGGGCCGATGCCAACGGCATGGGCGGTGACGACGAACTCGCGTTCGGGAGGCTGTCCAACGACATGGCGAGCTGGTTCGAGGGCGGTAGCGGGCGAGGCAGAGAACGAGCCCCGATTTTCGACAGCTAGGGTCCAGTTCCTTATATTGGCCGGAAAACCTCAACCCTGATGGATGGAGCACCTCGGCCTTCTGGCTGATATCCCGGAAAAAGCCGCTGAACTATGCGATTGGGAGGCATTCGGTCTCGCCCCGGACCCCGTACTGCCCATTGGCAGGGGACTCCAGAACGATCACTGTTCTGTGTTCGTTGTTGGCGAGTTTGATGGGGGCGTTGCCACGGTCTTCAACGATGTCATAGGTTGCGACCCGGGAGAGTGATCCCAGGAGAAGGGTGTTGAGCCCGTCAGGAGTGCGGTGTGACGCAGGGTCCGTCCCGGTGGCGGCAAAGGTCCGCTTGGCCTTGCCTTCACCGCAGGGGATGTCCCGGCCACCGGGGTCGGTGATCTTGACGTCCAGGGCGTGGCGTTCTTTCATCAGTTCGGTGATGTGGAGCTTCAGGGTCTCTCCGGCTTCGGCGGCGGTGGGGTCTTTTTCGGCGCAGCCGGAAACCGTCAATAACGCCACCGCGCACATCGCGACGCTCCGCCGTACGGGACGTGCCATGAAGTCCTCCAAGAGCTGGCCGACTTGCGCTAGATCCCATAATGTCCAATAGATCGGTTCGGTGGACCCGCATATAGGGGAGACGTTCTCATGGGTCATCCCTCTGACGGAGCGGCTGACGCGCGACGCCGGATCCTGGAGCAGACGCTGGCGGAGGTCAAGGCGCGGGTGGAGATCCTGGAGGCGGCGCTCGATCCCGCCCATCGGCGGTTCACCGGCCAGGCCGTCTGGGTCGGCCCGACCGCCCGGCGCTTCGCCGAGGACCTCGTCGCCCGCCGCGCACGGCTCCGCCAGGCGGGCCAGGCCCTCGTCACCACGGTCGAGGAAGAACTCGCCTCCACCCGCTGAGCGTCCGTCCCTCGGCGTTCGAGTCTTCTGGCCGGGCAGGCGCCATGCCTTCGGAGTCGTTACGGATGGTAGGCGTCTCGGCGGCGTTTGATGGTCTGGATCGTCACGCTGCGTTTGTCCTCGTCGATCCGGTAGATCACACGGTAGGTCCCACGCCGGGCGACATGCAGGCCCTCGTATGGTTCCTGGAGGGGTTTGCCCACGCGCCATGGCTCCTGGGCGATGGCGCCCGTGACCAGCTCCCAGGCGGCGGCGGCCACACTCTCGGGTAGTTCTGCGGTGAGGGCGCGACGGGCGGGCGGGCTGAGGAGGACCGTATAGCGGTCGCTCACCTGGCCTCCCTCGTCGGCCGCGCTCGCAACGTCGCCGTGCTCATGGTTCGCCCGCTCACGCGCTCGCCCTGCCGAGCCGGGCGGCCATGATGGCGGCCATCTCCTCCTCGGTGGTCAGGTCGCCTCCCGCCTCGGCGGCTGCGGCCTCGACCAGGTCGGCGCGTGTCTCCGGATCGGCGAGGATCTCCAGGGTCTCCTGCAGGGACTCCCACTCGGCCACGGAAACAATCATGGCATGCGGTCGTCCGTTCCGCGTCAGGGTGAAGTGGTCATGCTCACGGGCGGCCCGGTCGGCCAGCTCGGTCAGCCGGTCCTTCGCTTCGCTGATCGGGATGATCTCCATAAGACAATGGTACGTGAATGGCCGATATTCCAGCCAGAGTTCCGGCCATCTCAGCTCGAGAGGCCGGAACTGGTACGGGGTGTCACTGTCCGGTGAGCTGGAACCAGACCACGCGTCCGGCCGGGGTGTCGTGCCAGCCCCAGGCGGAGGCGATCTCGTCGACCAGCCAGAGGCCCCGGCCCGTACAGCTTCCGATGCACGTGTCCGCGCGCAGGGAGGGGCGGTGTTCGGGGGATCCGGCGTCGATGACGTCGATGTGGAGCGTTCCATCGCAGTTCGCGACGGCCACGTGCACCTGCCCGCCGGGGCGGCGGCCGGAGTCGGAGTGGCGGACGGCGTTGGCGACCAGTTCGCTGACGAGCAGGAGCGCGTCGTCGGCCTGTGCGTGTCCGGCGGCGTCCAGCAGGTCGCGGACGTAGCGCCGCGCCTTGGGCACGGAGGAGAGCTCGCCGGGGAACTCGCCCTGTCCCAGCAGTCCCGGTGTCATCGTCATCGCACGGCCTCCAGGATCCGCTCCGCCGCCGCCCGCATCCCGCTACGGCTCCATCGGTCGCGTTCGGGCTGCCCGTGCCCGGACCGTTCTGGATCTGGCCGGTCGTACCCCGCCCGGTCGTGTTCGGGCCGTCCGGGGTCTGGCGGCCCGGGTTCGGGCCGGCCGGGGTCCGGTCGGTCGTGCCCGGACCGGTCGTACCCCGGCCGGTCATGTCCGGGGCGTTCGGGATTCGGCCGGGTGCGGCCGTGCCGGGTATGGGGTGGCCGGTCACGGCTCCGGTTCCAGGTGAACACCGAGGTGCGGCCCCGCTGCTCGGTGGTGGCCCGCGGCCGGCCGGGCGGGAGGAAGATCTCCACGCTCGGCCTCCCGGCGGGCGGGAGCCGGACCACGGAGTCGAACCCCAGCTCGTTCAACTCCCAGGCCAGCTCCACCAGGTGGCCGCTCCACCCTCGAAGTTCACGCACCCTCATCTCCTCGCCGCCTTCCATCAGTTCAAGTCGCATCGGACATTTCTAGCTACTGACAGTGATTGAGCGTGTGCCTAGAGCATGCAATGAAGCGGGGTGCCATGCAACAGGAATGGCAAATTGCTCGGAAGCTAACTCCAACACTTTCTGTTCATGAGTCGCTACCCTGGGTTCCGGGTCAAGGGAGGGTTGATCGTGAGACAAGCTGCGAGTCCTACAGTCCGCAGGCGACGCCTGGCGTCCGAATTGCGTCGTCTACGAGAGCGCGCTCAGTTGACGATGGAGGAGGTCGGCGAGCAGTTGGGCTGGTCCGCGACGAAGATCTCGCGGATCGAGACGGCCCGGGTCAGGGTGGGGCTCAAGGACACCGAGTGCCTTCTCGATCTCTATGCGGTTGATCCCGCCAAGCAAGGTGAGCTGATCGACCTCGCGAAGGATGCCCGGAAGAAGGGCTGGTGGCAGGCTTATGGCGATCTTCCGGCGGAGTACACCACCTACATCGGGCTCGAAGCCGAGGCCGCCTCGATGCGGAGCTTCGCACCCACTGTCCTACCGGGCATCCTCCAAACCGAGGATTACGCTCGCGCCGTCATCCGTTCGGCCCTGTTCGTCTCATCTCCGGGCGAGATCGAGCGCCGAGTCGAGGTTCGCATGGCCCGGCAGGGACTTCTCGTCCGAGACGAGCCTCTGCGGCTCTGGGTGGTGCTGGACGAAGCCGTCGTTCGACGCCCGGTCGGAGGGTCTGCCGTGATGAGGTCTCAGCTTGAACGGCTCCTCGATGCGGCGGACCTGCCCAACGTCACCGTTCAGGTGCTGCCTTTCGCTGTAGGGGTCCATCCAGGCACGAACGGCGCGTTCGCGATCATGGAGTTCCCTGAGCCCGCCGATCCCGACGTGGTGTTCATGGAGAACTTTACAGGAAGCCTCTACATAGAACGAGAAAAGGATGTCCATCAATATACGATGATATTCGACCATCTTCGGGCTAAAGCGCTGGATCCGGATGACTCTCGCCGCTTCATCGCGGATACAGTCGTCCAGTTCGAGTGATCGCTTCCGGAAGGAGCTGTGGAATGTCCACACCGGAGCTGTCCCAGGTGGGGTGGCGGAAGAGTTCTCTCAGTGGAAACGGGCAGGACTGCGTCGAGGTCGGTGTCTGGCGCAAGAGCAGTCGCAGCGGTGCGGCTCAGGACTGCGTCGAAGTCAGGGTCGTTGACGAAGCTTCGGCTGCGGTCGGGCACAAGGCGGACATGGAGCGGGTCTTCCTGGTTCGGGACTCCAAGGATCCTGGGGGGCCGGTGCTGGCCTTCGCTCCGGCCGGGTGGGACGCCTTCGTCGGCGCCGTCAAGGGCGGGGAGTTCGGCGATCTGAGCTGATCGTCGGAGATGGGCGGTGTCCGCCGTTTTTCCTTCGGTTGCACGGCCTTGGTGATGATGTGAACGGAGCCTGGTTTCGCTGACCGTTCGCGTGCTTTCGCTGTGCGCCCGTATTGTTATCAGGCTGGCCGGGCTTGTGGCGCCGGACTCGTCAGACTGGTGGTGCATCGCGCGTGCCGTGATGCGTCCGGTGCGCAGGGGGCCGGCGACCGGTGACGGGACGGGAGGGGTGGTCAGGTGTCGGTTATCTCCGCCGCGCTGCTCAAGGATCTTCAGAAGCAGGCGAAGCGCGTCGCCGACGACCTGCGGGAGCAGGCGGACCGGATCCCCGGGATCGGCGACCGGCTGAAGGAGATGCACCGCACCGCCGGTGGCGTCGGCCGGACCGGGGAGAGCTGGAACGACTGGCTTCTCGCGCAGAGCGCCCAGGCCGCCAGCTCGTGGGTGATCGCCTGCGCGTTCATCCGCTTCTGCGAGGACAACGACCTCGCCGGCCACCGCTGGATCGCCTCCCGTGACGCGGCCGGTCACGCCACCTCCGAGGCCGCCGACGCCGAGGCCGCCTGGATCCAGCGCAACCCCCGGCTGACCGCCCGCGAGTGGCTGCGCGAGTCCTTCACCTGGCTCCGCTCCACCCGCGCCGGGCACGCGCTCTTCCCCGACACCGACTTCGTCTGGTGGTGGGACCTCTCCGCCGACCAGGCCGAGGAACTGATCGCCGCCTTCCGCCGCCGGGACCCGGACGGCATAAGGCTCGCGCACGACGAGTTCTGCAGCCCGGACCTGGACACCCGGTTCCTCGGCGATCTCTACCAGGACCTGTCCGAGCACATCCGCAAGCGCTACGCCCTGCTCCAGACCCCGGTCTTCGTTGAGGAGTTCATCCTGGAGCGGGTCCTCGACCCGGCGCTGGACGATTTCGGGCTGGAGAAGCTCAGGCTGATCGACCCGACGTGCGGCTCGGGGCACTTCCTGCTGGGCGCGTTCGACCGCCTGCTGGAGGAGTGGAACGCGTACAAGCCGGGGATGGACGAGCGGGTCCGGGTGCAGAAGGTGCTCGACGCGATTCACGGCGTCGACATCAACCCGACCGCGACGGCGATCACCAAGTTCCGCCTCATGGTCGCGGCGCTGAAGGCATGCGAAGCAACCAGCCTGGACGGCCACGACGCACCCGCGCTCAATCTCAACATCGCGACCGGCGACGCACTGTTGCACGGTCCTGGAGAATTCCATGGTCGCCAGACCGAGCTGATCCTGGAAGGCGACCAGCTAGCGGAATACGCGTATGACTGGGAGGATGTCTACCGCTTTCCTGAAATCCTCGATCGTGGCCGTTATCATGTGGTCGTCGGAAATCCGCCCTACATCACGGTCAAGGACAAGGAGCTCAATCAGGCATACCGGGATCGCTATAAGACGTGTGCCGGCGCATATGCTCTCTCGGTGCCGTTCGCGGAGCTGTTCTTCCGGCTTGCGATCAAGGATAACGAGCGGCCGGGATATGTCGGGCAGATCACCGCTAACTCGTTCATGAAACGAGAGTTCGGCAAGAAGCTGATCGAGGATTTCTTCGCTCACAAAATTGACCTCACACATGTCATTGATGCATCAGGTGCTTACATCCCCGGCCATGGTACGCCGACGGTCATCCTGATCGGCAAGAACCGCGACAGGAATCGCCTCGGTGAGATTCGTGCTGTCCTTGGTGTTCACGGCGAGCCTTCGCAACCTGAGAACCCGGCTCGAGGCCTGGTCTGGCGCTCCATCGTTGAAGGCATCGACCGGGTCGGGTATCCGTCGCAGTTCGTCTCTATCGCGGATCTTCCTCGTGAACGGCTCGGTATCCATCCATGGTCGCTCTCCGGTGGTGGTGCCCCGGAGTTGAGGGAGGTCCTGGAAAGCAGATGCTCAGGGCTTCTTGAGTCGAAAGTCGGGGAGATCGGCTCCGGGGCTGTCACTCGGGAAGACAGTGCATACATGTTGGGAGAAGGGGCCCTGCGGAGGGCTCGGATTGAACCATCCAAGGGTAGGCCGCTTGTCGAAGGTGATGTGACCAGAGACTGGAAAATCGATGACCCGGTGCTTTCGATTTGGCCTTATGATGCAGAGAGCCTGGCGGCTTCCAGTAGCCAGGCTGTAGATGCTGTTCTGTGGCCCTATCGTTCGATTCTCCGCGATCGAGTCGCTTTCGGGAAAACCCAGGTGGGGCGTGGGCTCACTTGGTTTGAATACTCCATGTTCTTTGCGAAGCGCTATGTTGTGCCGTTGTCGATTGCTTATGCGGAGATCTCTACGCACAACCACTTCGTGCTGGATCGGGGTGGGAAGGTCTTCAACCGTACTGCTCCAGTAATCAAGCTGTCGGAAATGGCAACGGAAGACGATCATCTGCGGCTGCTCGGGTTGCTCAACTCCTCCACGGCCTGCTTCTGGCTCAAACAGGTCTGCTTCCCCAAGGGAGGAAGTGGGATGGGGCGAGGAATTCAGCCTGAGGACTGGATGGAGCGCTTCGCGTTCAACGCCACCAACGTGGCCGAATTCCCCCTGCCCGAAGGTGCCCCGCTGGAGAAGGCCCGACGCCTCGACGCCCTCGCCCAGGAACTCGCCACCCTCACCCCTCAGGCCGCCTGCGCGCAGGCCGTACCCTCCCGTGACGCCCTCGCCGAGGCTCGGAAGCGCCACGACGCCGTCCGGGCCGAGATGATCGCCGTCCAGGAGGAGCTGGACTGGGAGGTCTACCGGCTCTACGGCCTCCTGGACGAGGACCTGACCTATCCCGGTGACGACCTGCCCGGCCTGGCGCTCGGCGAGCGGGCCTTCGAGATCGTCCTCGGGGCCAGGGTCCTCGACGGCGAGACCGAGACCCAGTGGTTCGCCCGGCACGGCTCCACCCCGATCCGGGACGTGCCCGCCGACTGGCCGCGGCCGTACCGGGACCTGGTCCGCCGCCGGATCGAGGTCATCCGGGACAGGCCGCTGCTCAAGCTGGTCGAGGCGCCCGAGTGCAAGCGGCGCTGGTCCGCGGAGCCGTACGAGAAGACCCGCGCCGAGGCGTTGCGCACCTGGCTGCTGGACCGGCTGGAGGACGAGGACCTCTGGTTCGACGGCGGCCGGGAGCACGGCGCGCCCCGCACGCTGAGCGTGTCGCAGCTCGCCGACCCGGTCCGCACCGACGCCGAATTCCGGCAGGTCATGGACCTCTACGCCGGCCGCCAGGACTACGACCTCACCGCCGAGCTGGTCGCCCTCCTGAAGGACGAGCACGTCCCCTACCTCGCCGCGCACCGCCACACCGCCACCGGCCTGCTCAAGCGGCAGGACTGGGAGGAGGTCTGGGCGAAGCAGCGCAAGGAGGACGCGGGGGAGAAGGTCGCGATCGAGGTCCCGCCGAAGTACACCCCCAAGGACTTCGCGAACGGCTCCTACTGGCGGCACCGCGGCAAGCTCGACGTGCCCAAGGAGCGGTTCACCGGCTACCCGGGCGCGCAGCGGGAGAACGACGCCACCCCCGTCTACGGCTGGGCGGGCTGGGACCACCTGCAGCGGGCCACCGCGCTGGCGAACCTGCTGATCGAGCGCGGCTACCCGGAGGGCGACGAGCGGGCCACGCCGCTGCTCGCGGGCCTGGCGGAGCTGGAGCCGTGGCTGCACCAGTGGCACCACGAGTACGAGGACCTCTACGCCGGCTCGCCGGCCGACTACTTCACCGAGTGGCTGGAGAGCCGGCTCGCCGAGCGGGGGCTCACCCGCGAGGCGCTCGCCGCCTGGCGGCCCGAGGCCGGACGACGCGGCGGGAGAGCCGCGGGCACTGCGAAGAAGGAGAGCTGACGACATGGCGACCCCCCTCAGGGACGTCCTCCACATCCCCGAGGAGCTGAGCGCGAACGACTTCGTGCTCAAGCTCAGCGACGGTGTCTCCGAGGTCAGGGCGACCCTGGACAGCTACGTCGTCACGCCGCAGCTCGCCGACAGCTTCGACGAGGCGCTCTCGCTGGTCAAGGGCGCGCTGGAGAAGAACCGGAGCGACGCGGCCTTCCTGCACGGCTCCTTCGGCTCCGGCAAGAGCCACTTCATGTCGGTCCTGCACGCCGTGCTCAGGCACGACCCGGACGCCCGGGGGCTGCGGGACCTGGCGCCGACGCTCGCCAAGCACGACCCGTGGCTGTCCGGCCGGAGGATCCTCTGCCTCACCTATCATCTGGTCGGCGCCGAGACGATCGAGGCGGCCGTGCTCGGCGGCTACCTCGAGCAGGTCCGCCGCCTGCACCCGGACACGCCGCTGCCCGAGGTGCACAGCACCGACAGTCTCTTCGCCGACGCCGACAACCTGCGGGCCCGCCTCGGGGACGAGGCGTTCTTCGCCGGGCTCGGAAAGATGTCCGACCCCCGGTGGGGCGGCCTGGCCGGGAACTGGGACACCGCCTCCTACGGGCAGGCCCGCCGGGCCGAGGTCGGCGACCCCACGCGCGGCAGCCTGGTCTCCGCGCTCGTCGGGGCCTACTTCACCGGCTACACGCGCGGCGCGGCCTACCTCCCGCTCGACGAGGGGCTGGAGGCGGTCAGCGCCCACGCCAGGCGGCTCGGCTACGACTGCGTCGTGCTCTTCCTCGACGAGCTGGTGCTCTGGCTCGCCTCGCGCAGCTCCGACCCGGCCTTCGTCGGCCGGGAGGGCTCCAAGGTCGCCAAGCTGGTCGAGTCGGCCTCCACGCACCGCGCCGTCCCGCTGGTCTCCTTCGTCGCCCGCCAGCGCGACCTGCGCGACTTCCTCGGCACGAACATCCCCGGCGCGGAGAAGTACGCCATCGGCGAGACGTTCCGCTGGTGGGAGGACCGCTTCAACCAGATCACGCTGGAGGACCGGAACCTCCCGGTGATCGTCAAGCGCCGGCTGCTGAAGGAGAGGCCCGGGGCGCAGGGCGCGCTGGCGGCGGCCTTCGTCAAGGTGACCCGCGAGCCGAAGGTGTGGAACGTCCTGCTGGAGGGGCCGGACGGCTCCTCCGACGCGGCGGCCTTCCAGGCCACCTACCCCTTCTCCCCGGCGCTGGTCGCCACGATGGTGGCGCTGTCCGGGCTGCTCCAGCGGGAGCGTACGGCGCTGCGCACCATGGCCGAGCTGCTGCGCCGCGGCCGGGACGAGCTGACCGTCGACGACATCATCCCCGTCGGCGACGTCTACGACGTGCTGATGGACTCCGGCGTGGTGCCGTTCACCGACGAGATGAAGCGGCACTTCGCCAACGCGCGCTCGCTGTACGACGAGAAGCTGCTGCCCCGGCTGCTCGGCAGGCACCGGTTCGCCTCCGTCGAGGAGACCAGGGGCCTGCCGCGCACGCACGCTTTCGTCACCGACGCCCGCCTGGTGAAGACCGCCCTGCTGGCCGCCCTCGCGCCCGGCGTCCCGGCGCTCGCCACGCTCACCTCGCGCAAGCTGGCCGCGCTCAACCACGGCACCATCGTGACCCCGCTCAAGGGGGAGGAGGACAAGCGGGTCCTGGCGCTCTTCCGCGGCCTGGCCGCCTCCGGCGTCAGCGAGATCCACCTCGCCGACGACGAGGCCGACCCGCTGATCAGCGTCCAGCTCGCCGGGGTCGACTACGAGAGCGTGCTGGAGCGGGTCCGCAACCAGGACACCAAGGGCGAGCGCCAGCGCCTGCTGCGCGAGCTCGTCTTCGAGTCGCTCGGCGTGACCGTGCCGGCCGAGACGCTCGGCGGCGCCTACACGCACTCGTTCGTCTGGCGGGGCAGCCGGCGGGTCGTCGACATCGTCTACGGCAACATCCGCAACGAGGAGCTGGTGGGCCGGGACGCCCTGCTCGCCGACGGCGACCGCTGGAAGCTGGTCATCGACTTCCCGTTCGACGACGCCGGGTACGGCCCCGAGCACGACCTCGCCCGCTTCGAGAAGCTGGAGCGCGAGGGCGTCGAGAGCCGGAGCGTGGCCTGGGTCCCCGCCTTCTTCACCGAGGAGCGGGAGAAGGACCTCGGCGAGCTGGTCGCGCTGCGCCACCTGCTGGCCTCCGCCGACCGCTACGAGCAGAACGCCAGCCACCTCTCGGTCCAGGACCGCGCCACCGCCAAGGCGCTGCTGAGCAACCGGAAGACCGCTCTGGAGGCCAAGCTCCGGCAGGTCGTCCAGCAGGCGTACGGCGCGGCCTCGCGCAACTCCGCCGACATCGACGCCGCCCGCGGGCACAGTGCCTGCTTCGCCACCCTCGAACCCCGGCTCAACCTCGGGGCCCCGGTCGGCGCGCGGCTCGCGGACTGCCTCACCCACCTGCTCGACCAGCTGCTCGGCTCGCAGTACCCCGACCACCCGAAGTTCGCGGGCGAGGTCCGCCGGGCCGAGGCCGCCGTCGTGCTGCAGTATCTCGACAGCGCCGCCGCCGAGGAGTCGGGACGGGTCCCGATGGCCGCCAGGGACCGCGACGTGCTCCGCAAGGTCGCCAACCCGCTCGGGGTCGGCGAGGCGCTGGAGAACGCCTTCCTGTTCAGCGCCGAGACCTTCCCGCTGCGCAGGCACTTCACCCAGCGGGCCGCGCAGGAGGGACTCGACGAGGTCATCGGCGTCGGCCGGCTGATCGAGTGGCTCGACCGGCCGCAGCCGCGCGGGCTCGACCCGCTGACCCGGGGACTGGTCATCGCGGCCTTCGCGCTCGCCCAGGACCGCGAGTGGTACTCCAACGGCAGCGGGCCCGTCGCCCGGCCGCCGCTGGAGCGCATCGACGGAAGCTACGAGCTGCGCCTGCCCCGGCTGCCCGGCGAGTCCACCTGGCGGCGGGCCGTGGAGCGGGCGGCGAAGCTCTTCGGCGTGCACGTCACCCCGCTGCGGACGGCGGCCAACGTCAACCGCCTCGCCGCCGACGTCCGGGAGCGCGCCCGCGAGCTGCAGGCCCCCGCCCGCGAGCTCGTCACCGCGCTCGGCGCCCACCGCGACCTCCTCGGACTGGCGGAGGACTCGGGCAGGCTCTCCACCGCGCAGGACGCGGCGGGGCTGGTCTCCCGGCTGCTCGCCGAGCACGAGGCGGCCGACCTCGCGGAGGTCCTCGCGGACGCGCCGGTGTCCGTCATGGAGGAGGTCCTCGCCAAGTCGCTCAGCACCGCCCGGGAGGTCGCGGCGCGGCTGGAGGACATGGACTGGGGCCTGCTGGAGGCCGTCGCCTCCATGGCCCACGACCCGCAGGCCGTCGCGGCGCTGGCCAGGCTCCGCGAGGCGGCGGCCCGAAATGAGTTCCAGGAGCCGCTGGGGACCGTGCTGCTGCACACGCGGCGCACCGCCCAACTGATCCTGGCCGGACAGGTCCGGCCCGATCCGGCCCCTCCCGGCCCTCCGGCTCCGCCGGTCGTCCCCGGGCCCGTGGACCGGCCCGGAGCGGGGACGGTGCCCGCCGGGCGGGACGGCGGGGAACACGGGGGCGGGACGGCGCCCGCCCCGGGCGGATCGGCCGTGAGCGGATCGGTCACGGTCGAGGCCGCGCGGATCGCCGACGTCGTGGCGGAACTGCGGGCCTTCGCCGCGGCCCACCCCGACGCGGAGATCACCGTCGGCTGGAGCGTGCGACCGTGACCGCGCTCTCGCCGCAGGCCCATCGGCCCCAGCCGCCGTCCGGCGCCTCCCTGATCCCCGCGACGCCGCCGGTGGTCCGCCAGGCCGTCGCCGAACTCCAGGAGCACGGCCGCAGCAGGGGCGTGATCGGCATCCAGACGCGCCCCGAGTGGACGGGGGAGCGGGAGTTCTCCGTGCACGGCAGCCCCGTCCGGGTCGAGGTCTGCCCGTCCCCGCTCGCCGTACGGGAGGCGATGCTCCGGCACGGCGACGGCTACCTGGTGATCCTCACCGATCTCGACGACGACGACCTCGGCATCGGGATCCGCGCGCACTTCACCAAGGGACGGCTGACCACGCTGCGCCCCTGGGACATGCTCAAGCAGTCCTTCCGGGCGCGGGACATCGACCCGCGGCTGCTGGACGAGGGCTGGGCCGCCGGAGCCCTGGCCCGCTGGGAGCCCGCCGAGGGCTGGCCGAAGGCCCCCGGCGGGACGCTCACCCTCGACCACGCCCTCGGCCACCTGGCCTCGGCCGTGCTGGGCGTGTCCCGGGACGGCGACCGCTACGTCCCCCCGGCCCACGCCGACGCGCCCGGGTTGCTGCGCTGGAGTCTCGACCCGGTCGCCGTCCACCGGCTGACGTCCCTGCCCGTCGACGTCCGGGAAGGACTCACCGGCTGGCTCAGCGGGACCACCGGGGTGGCCGGAACCTGGACCCTGCGCGCGGTGGAGGCCGGGCACGGGGGCGACGCCGTACCGCTCGCGCTGGTCGCCGGCCTGCTCTGGAAGGACGGCACGCGCGACGCCGCGGAGGCCCGCGGGCTGCTCAGGGCCAGGGTCGGCGGCGCGGACCTGCCCGCCGACCAGGCGCGGACCTGGTCGAGGGCGGCGGAGGCGCTGATCGGCCGGCTCGACCGCCCCGACAGCCTGCTGGAACGGGCCGAGGCGCTGCTGCGGGAGTTCAACGCCGAGAAGCTCCTGGCCGACTCAACGCTCCTGCCCGGCTCCTACGAGCTGCGGCTGCGCGCGTTCGCCACGGCGGTGCGGCGCTGCCTCCCGGTCCCGGACGCGGCGGCGCTGGGCGAGGCGGAGACGGCGCACGGCCGGATCGTCGCACACGAGCTGGCCGGGCTCAACGCGCGCGCGGACGCCGCGGGCACGGCAGCGGCGCGTGCGGACGCCGCGCGGATGGCGCTGCGGCTGGTCCGGTGGCTGGCGGTGCCCGGCGGAGCGGCCGCCACCCTCGCCGACGCGCTGCACGACCAGGTCCGCACCGGCGCCTACGTGGAGTGGGCCTTCCGGGGGGTGCGCGACCCCGACGGCACGGTCGCCGCCGTCTACCGGGACCTGCTGGCCGCCGTCGCGGCCCGCCGCGCCGAACGCGACCGCGGGCTCGCCGGACACCTGGCCGCCGCGGTCGGCGCCGACAGCGACCCCGGCAGCCTGGTCCCGATCGAGTCGGCACTGGCCGTGCTCGTGCGCCCGCTCGGCAGGTCGCTCCTCGTCGTCCTCGACGGGATGTCCGCGGGCGTGCTCGCCGAGCTGGCCGAGAGCCTCGCCGCGAGACGCTGGACCGAACTGGTCGACTCCTCCCTCGGGCACCGGCGAGTGCTGCTCCCGGCCCTGCCCACCGTCACCGAGACCTGCCGTACCAGCCTGCTCACCGGGGTGCTGCACGCCGGCGGGCAGCACGACGAGAAGACCGCCTTCCCCGGCGCCGCCGGCGACCCGCAGGCACGGGTGTTCCACAAGGACGACCTGCGCGCCCCCGGCGGGCACGCCCTCGCTCCCGCGGTGAGGTCGGCGGTAGAGGGATCGGCCAAGGTGGTCGGCGTCGTGCTCAACACGGTCGACGACTCGCTGGACAAGGCGGACCCGGCCATCGCGTGGACCGCCGACCGGGTGACGCACCTGGAGGCGCTGCTGGACGCCGCCCGGATCTCCGGGCGTCTGCTCGTCCTCACCGCCGACCACGGCCACGTGGTGGAACGCGACAGTGAGCTGCGCTCCGGCACCGGCTCGGAGTCCGGGCGCTGGCGGCCGGCGAAGAGGCCGCCGGAGGACGGGGAGGTCCTCGTCAGGGGACGGCGGGTGCTCCTCGGCGGCGGCGCCGTCGTGCTGCCCTGGCGGGAGGACGTCCGCTACGGGTACAAACGCGCCGGGTACCACGGCGGCGCGTCCGGAGCCGAGGTCGCGGTGCCGTTCGCGGTGTTCAGCGCCACCCCGGTGGACGAGGTGGCCGGATGGCGGCCCGCCCCGGCCCAGGAGCCCGCCTGGTGGCACAGCGCGGTCACCCCGGGGAGCACGGCGGGAATCGCGGCGCCGGGGACGGCGGCGCCCGCCGGTACGGCGCGGGCGAAGGCCGGGTCCCGGTCGAAGACCCTCGAGGGGCAGGCCGAGCTGATCGCGATCGAGGAGGTGTCCGCCCCGTCCGCCCCGTCCGCCCCGTCCGCCCCGTCCGCCCCGTCCGCTCCGGCCGGTCCCGGCTGGGAACGCTTCCTCGACGACCTGCTCGGATCGGAGCTGTACGCGGCGCAGCGGGCCCGCGCGGGCCGGGCCGCCCCCGACGACGCCCGGGTCCGCGCCGTGCTGGGCGCCCTGCTCGAGGGCGGCGGCCGGTTGCATGAGAGCACCCTCTCGGCCGTCGCGGAGGTCCCCGCCGCGCGACTGCGCAACGTGCTGGCCGCGGTGCGGAGAGTGCTCAGCGTCGACGGCTACGATCCGGTGGGTTACGACCCCGACGAGGTGACGGTGGAGCTCGACACCGTCCTGCTGGCCGAGCAGTTCGGAGTCGCGAAGCCGTTCGGGGGCAGGCAGTGAAGGTCAGTGAACGCCGCCGCCGCGAGGTGATCGACGCCCTGCGGCGCGGAACCGTCCCCTCCGCCGGGCTCGACCTGCTGGCGGTGGGCCTCGACCGCTTCACCGCCGCGCTCGACGCCGAGCTCGACACGGCGGCCCGGGGCGGCGCGGTCTTCAAAGCGGTCCGCGGAGAGTACGGCTCCGGCAAGACGTTCTTCGCCCGGTGGCTCGCCGAGCGGGCCAAGCGGCACGGCCTGGCCGTCGCCGAGGTGCAGATCTCCGAGACCGAGACGCCGTTGCACCGGCTGGAGACCGTCTACCGGCGGCTCTGCGAGAACCTGTCCACGGCCGAGTTCCCGCCCAGCGCGCTGCGCTCGGTCATCGACGCGTGGATGTTCACTCTGGAGGAGGACGCGCTGGCCGCCGGCGTCCCCGAGTCCGACGCCGAGGCGCTCAACGGAGCGGTCGAGTCGCTGCTGGAGAAACGGCTGACCGAGGTCAGCCGTTCGGCGCCCACCTTCGCCGCCGCGCTGCGCGGCTACCGGGCCGCCGTCGCCGGGGGAGACCCGGCGACCGCCGAAGGGGTGCTCGCCTGGCTGGGCGGGCAGCCGCACGTGTCGGCGGCGGCCAAGCGCGCCGCGGGAGTGCGCGGAGACCTGGACCACTTCGGCGCGCTCGGCTTCCTGCAGGGGCTGCTGACGGTCCTGCGCGACTCCGGGCACCGGGGCCTGCTGCTCGTCCTCGACGAGGTCGAGACGTTGCAGCGGGTCCGCTCCGACGTGCGGGACAAGGCGCTGAACGCGCTGCGGCAACTCGTCGACGAGATCGACTCCGGGCGCTTCCCCGGACTGTACGTGCTCGTCACCGGCACCCCGGCCTTCTTCGAAGGCCACCAGGGCCTGCAGCGGCTGCCCCCGCTGGCCTCCCGGCTGGCGGCCGACTTCACCACCGACCCACGCTTCGACAACCCGCGCGCCGTGCAGATCCGGCTGCCCGGCTTCACCCGCGACGGCCTGCTGGAACTCGGCGGCCGGGTCCGCGACCTGTACGCGGCCGGAGCCTCCCCCCGCGTGCCCGAGCTGGTCGACGACGCCTACGTCGCGCTGCTGGCCGAGGCGGTCGCGGGCTCGCTCGGCGGCAGGGCGGGGGTCGCGCCCCGGGTCTTCCTGAAGAAGCTCGTCGGCGACGTCCTGGACCGGGTCGACCAGTTCGCCGACTTCGACCCCCGCGAGCACTACCGGCTCACCGTGCGCTCCGCGGAGCTCAACGAGATCGAGCGGAACGCGCTCACCACCGACGACGTCGAGCTGGACCTGCCGTGAGCGCAGGGCCCCCGGACGCAGGGCCCCCGGACGGCGGGTCCTCGTGCGCCGGGCCCTCCCGGGCCGCGGACGCCCTTCACCCCGTCGTCCTGCACCACATCGTCAACACGCTCTGCTGGCCGGGACTGCGCCCCCTGCAGGAGGCCGCCGTCGGGCCGCTGCTCGCCGGATCGGACGCCCTGCTGCTGGCGCCCACCGCGGGCGGCAAGACCGAGGCGGCGATGTTCCCCCTGATCAGCCGGATGACCACCGCGGGCTGGCGCGGACTGTCCGTGCTCTACGTCTGCCCGATCAAGGCCCTGCTCAACAACCTCCTCCCGCGGCTGGAGGGCTACGCAGGCTGGACCGGCCGCCGCGCCGCGCTCTGGCACGGCGACGTCTCCGCCGCGCAGCGCGGGCGGATCCTGCGCGGCCCGCCGGACATCCTGCTCACCACGCCCGAGTCCATCGAGTCGATGCTGGTCAGCATGAAAGTGGACCACCGGCGGTTCTTCGCGGGGCTCCGGGCGGTCGTGGTCGACGAGGTGCACGCCTTCGCGGGCGACGATCGGGGCTGGCACCTGCTGGCCGTACTGGAACGGCTCACCCGCCTCGCCGGGCGGCCGATCCAGCGCGTCGGCCTCTCGGCGACCGTGGGCAACCCGCGGGAGCTGCTCGGCTGGTTGCAGGGTTCGGGAGCGGGGAACAGGCCGGGGAAGGTCGTGGCCCCGGAGACGGAGACGCCGTCCGTGCCCGTGCCGGGCCGCACGGCCCGCGGCGGGACGGCCGTGTCCCCGACGGTGTCCCCGGCCGTGTCCCCGACGGTGTCCCCGATGACGCCCCCGGCGGTGCCGCCGGGGGACGTCGAGCTCGACTACGTCGGATCCGTCTCCAACGCCGCGATGATCCTCGCCACGCTGCACCGCGGGGAGAAGCGGCTGGTGTTCTGCGACTCCAAGCGGCTGGTCGAGGAGATCGGGCACGCGCTGCGCGCCCGGGGCGTCACCGTGTTCCTGTCCCACGCCTCGCTCTCCGCCGACGAGCGGCGCCGGTCCGAGCAGGCGTTCGCCGAGGCGCGCGACTGCGTCATCGTCGCCACCTCCACCCTGGAGCTCGGCATCGACGTCGGCGACCTCGACCGGGTGGTCCAGATCGACGCGCCGGCCACGGTCGCCTCGTTCCTGCAGCGGATCGGCCGCACCGGCCGCAGGCCCGGGTCCGTCCGCAACTGCCTGTTCCTGACCCTGGACGAGGACGCACTGCTGCAGGCCGCGGGGCTTCTGCACCTGTGGGGGCAGGGGTACGTCGAGCCGGTCACCGCGCCACCCGAACCCCGGCACGTCGCCGCCCAGCAGATCCTTGCCCTCTGCCTGCAGGAGCACCGGATCGGCGACCGCACCTGGCAGGAGTGGTGGAACGGGCTCGGCCCCTTCGGCGCCCCGGCCGCGCCGATCCTCCGGCACCTGCTGGCCTGCGGATACCTCGACGAGGACGGCGGCATGCTCTTCATCGGCCCCGAGGCCGAACGCCGGTTCGGACGCCGCCACTTCATGGACATGACCGCGGTCTTCACCGCCGCGCCCGAGTTCACCGTGCTGTCCGGGCGCAAGGAGATCGGGCGGACCGATCCGGCGCTCCTCACCGAGGAGGTCGAAGGCCCCCGTCTGCTGCTGCTCGCCGGACGCACCTGGCGGGTCACCTACATCGACTGGCCGCGGCGGCGCTGCTTCGTCGAGCCCGCGGACGGGCACGGCAGGGCCCGCTGGGGCGGGACCGGGTACGGCGGGCTCTCCTTCGCGCTCTCCCGGGCGATGCGCTCGGTCCTGCTCGGCGTCGACCCGCCGGTACGGCTCAGCCGCCGCGCGGCCGAGCGGCTCGCCGCCGTCAGGGAGGACGCGCCCGGCGTCGTCCACCCCGGCGGCACGGTCGTCACCCGGAATCCCGGGACAGGCGACGTCCGCTGGTGGACCTGGGCGGGCTTCCGTACCAACACCACGCTGGCCGCCACCCTGGAGGGTGTCGCGGTCCCCGGCCAGCGCGTCGACCACGGCTCCGTCCGCCTGCGCGACGACCTCACCTCCGAGATGTGGAGGACCGGAACGGCCGGCGCCGCCGGGCGGCTCTGCCTTCCCGACGTGGATGAGAAGGCCCTGAACGGCCTGAAGTTCAGCGCGGCGCTCCCCGAACGCCTCGCCGTCGCCACCCTCGCCGCCCGGCTGGCCGACCTCGACGGCGCCGCCGCCGTACTCGCCGAGCCGGTGCGCTGGTCGGTCCGCTCATAGAAGTGGTTTGCCGCAACTCGCATCGGCCGGTTCACTTGATCAGTTCGGCGAGGAACTCTCGAGTCTCGTCGTCGACGGCGTAGATGACGACACCGGCCAGCCCTCTGGTCAGGAGCACCTTGTAGGTGTTGCGGACGAGCAGGTTGAACTTCGGGTCCTCCACAGAGCGCGCGCTGACCTTTGGATCACGATTGCCGTCCCGCTTCGTCCGGAGATATCCGCTTCGGGCGACGAGGTCGGGGCCGATGATGACACCGGCCCAGTCGAACTCGAATCCCTGGGCGGTGTAGACGCATCCGACCTGATCGAAGCCGCCCTCCGCCAGCGCCCAGAAGGACTGGGCGGGGGCGTTGCCGACCTTCCGTTCGCCTTTGACGTTCCACGGGCGTTCCCACCCGTTGATGCGGATGTCGGGCACCAGCCTGTCGTCGACCGGTTTGCTCCACGGCCAGCAGAACCCGGCTGAGATGCGGGCGCTGTATCCCATCCGCATCTTCTCCCGGAGAATCGCCTCCATCTCCGCCGGAGTCCCGGCCAGGGTGACCTCGAAGCGTTCGTCGCCCGGCCAGGCCCCGGGCGTGCGAGCGGGATCGTTGAGAGGAAGGCCCAGAAGGTCGCGTACCCACTGGTCGTACAGGTCGCTGCCGCCGCAACGGAACTGCTCGGACAGGTGCACGTGGGTGAACGCGAGTCCTTCCGCGTCGGCGTAGCCGCGGATCGCGGCCAGACTTCCCACCTCGTCCGGCCTGACGACCTGGTGCTCGTCGAGAAGGAAAACCGGCACGTAGGCCGCGTTCACCAACTCCTCGATCTGAGGACGGCCCGTCTCGAGGTGCTTCTGCGAGAAATGAAGTCTGGACGTGGTGCGGAGACGGTGGGCTTCGTCGCAGAGGAGAACTATCTGCCGGGGGCCTTTGTCCTCGACGAAACTGTTGAAGTACTGGAAGAGTTGCTGCGGTCGGCCGTTCCCCCCACCGGCGAACCGGCGCAGGCTCTGGGTGAACGACTGGGAACCGGTTGCGATGGAGGCGGTGATTCCTCTGGCACCAAGGTCACTGAGCAATTGCAGGGCAACGGCGCTCTTGCCGCTCCCCGGGCCTCCGGTGACGGCGACGACCCATCGTAGCTTCGCCCTCCGGGCGTCCTCGACCGCGTTCATCACCTGGTTGTAGGCGACCCGCTGTTCGGGACTCAGGACGAAATGATCGCGCTTTTTCACGATGTCCGCCGCGTAGAGCATCAAAGGTTTCGCGGGGCCTTCGGAACCTTTCAGCAACCGATCAGCGGCGTCTCTTCCGGGCTTCGGAGAAAACCTGTTCCTGAGGTATTCGATAAATTCGCCGCGTGTGCTCTGGGTGAAAATCCTGGTGTGCTCGTCCACCGCGAGGGGGAAGAGGTCGACGACCGCTGACTCCTCGGCGTTGTGCAAGTAGGCGACACCGCCGATACGGTTGGCGTCTCCGCGCAGCGGACCGATGAGAGAGACCAGGCGGTCGCAGTAACCCCACGGCCCCGGCGTTGGTGAGATTCGTGATGGTTTGACCGGTTGCTGATGGCGAGTTGCGAACGAGCGCGACCCTGCTGACCATTCAGGTGTCTA
>NZ_JACHJJ010000007.1:0-259488 GCF_014203605.1 Thiemannella venezuelensis
CCTGCGGGCGGTGGCCGAGGGCGTGGAGACCGCCGACCAGGCCGAACGGCTCTACCAGCTGGGCTACCGGCTGGCCCAGGGCTTCCACTTCGCGCGGCCGCTGCCGCCCGCGGAGATCGAGCGCCGGCTGGCCGGGCGCTCGGTCCCCGCGGGCGGCGACGACCCCGGCCGGTGGGAGCCGTCCTCGCTGGCGAGCTGACGGACCGCGCCCCTCAGCGGCACGCCCCGGCGAGCCGGACCGCCAGGTGCGGGCTGCCCGCCCAGTGCAGGTGCAGGTAGGAGGCGGTGACACGGCCGGCGGCGAACCCGTCGGCGCCGCCCCGCCAGCGGAACAGCGGCCGGTCGGGGGCGGGCGTGACGGCGGTGCGGTGGAACTCGTGGCCGCGGTAGCGCTCCCCCTCCCTGGTGAGCACCGAGTCGCGGACGGCCACCGCGTCACGGTAGCCCAGGGTGAGCGTTCCGGTCATGGCGGCCTCGGTCTCCAGCACCCCGCACATGGGTCTGCCCTCGAGCGACCGGGCGAGGTAGAGCAGACCGGCGCACTCGGCCGTGATCGGGCCGCCGAACGCGGCGACCTGCGCGCGCAGCGGCTCGTTGGCGGCGAGTTCGGCCGCGTAGACCTCGGGGAAGCCTCCGCCGATGACGATCGCCCCGGTGCCCTCGGGCAGGGCCTCGTCGGTGAGGGGGTCGAAGACGGCGATCTCGGCTCCGGCCGCGGTGAGCAGCTCGGTCTGCTCGGTGTAGCCGAAGGTGAAGGCCGCCCCGGCGGCGACCGCGACCGTGGTCCCGGCCGGTCCGGGAGTCCGCGCGGTGTCCGGTGCGGGGAGGGGCGTGCCGGCGGGCGCCTCGGAGGGGACCGGAGCGGAGGCGAGGGCGGCGGCGGGGTCCCACGGGCGTGCGGTCAGGGGCGGTGCCGTGCGCGCCAGCCGTACGAGCCCGTCCAGGTCGCAGGAGGCGGCGACGAGCGCCTCGGCGGCGTCCAGCGCCGTGCCCGCCCGGGTACGGCGCTCGGCGGCGGGGACCAGGCCCAGGTGGCGGGAGGGCGTGGTGACGGCGTCGCTGCGGCGGAGCGCGCCGAGGACGGGTACACCGCTCTCGGCGAGGGCCTCGCGCAGGAGCTGCTCGTGCCGCTCGGAGCCGACCCGGTTGAGGATCACCCCGCCGAAGCGGAGCCGGGTGTCGTAGGAAGCGAAGCCGTGGACCAGGGCGGCCACGGAGCGGCTCTGCCGGGCCGCGTCGACGACCAGGACGACCGGGGCGTCCAGCAGCCGGGCCACGTGCGCGGTGGAGGCGAACTCGCCCGACCCCGCCCCGTCGTACAGGCCCATCACCCCTTCGACGACCGCGATGTCCGCACCCGCGGCGCCGTGCAGGAACAACGGCGCGACGAGTTCCTCCCCCACCAGCCAGGGGTCGAGGTTGCGCCCGGGCCTACCCGTGGCGAGGGCGTGGTAGCCGGGGTCGATGTAGTCGGGCCCGACCTTGTGCGGGGAGACCGCGAGCCCGCGGCGGGCCAGCGCGGCCATGAGCCCGGTCGCGACGGTGGTCTTCCCCGCCCCGGACGCGGGCGCGGCGATCACCACCCGCGGCATCCGCGCGCTCATCCGCCCGCCTCCCGCGCACCCCTCACCGGCGCCCCGCCCCGCGGCGACGCGCGGCCCGGTGACGCCGGATGCGGGGCGGGGGACCCCGGATCCCCGGCGCCTCCGCGCGGTGCGGACCGGTTCACCATTCGATGCCCTTCTGGCCTTTCTGGCCGGCGTCCATGGGGTGCTTGACCTTGCCCATCTCGGTGACCAGGTCGGCGGCCGCGACCAGGTCCGGGTGGGCGTCGCGCCCGGTGATGACGACGTGCTGGCCGCCGGGGCGCGCCGCGAGGGCGGCGACCACGTCGCCCACGTCGATCCAGCCCCACTTCATCGGGTAGGTGAACTCGTCGAGCACGTACAGGCGGAAGGCCTCGGCCGCCAGGTCGCGCTTGATCTGCTCCCAGCCCTCGCGCGCGTCGGCGGCGTGGTCGGCCTCGCTGCCCGGACGCTGGATCCAGGACCAGCCCTCCCCCATCTTGTGCCAGGCGACCGGCCCGCCCTCGCCCGACTCGCCGAGGACCCGCAGCGCGCGTTCCTCGCCGACGCGCCACTTGGCGGATTTGACGAACTGGAACACCCCGATCGGCCAGCCCTGGTTCCAGGCGCGCATGGCCAGGCCGAAGGCCGCGGTGGACTTGCCCTTGCCCGGCCCGGTGTGGACCATCAGCAGCGGCCGGGTACGGCGCTGCCGGGTGGTCAGGCCGTCCTCGGGCACGCTGACCGGTTTCCCCTGGGGCATGGTCGCGCCTCCTTCTGCGTGCTCACGCGGCGGTCCGCCGCTCCCTGATCAGTCCGGCGAGGCCGGTGAGGTCGTCGAGGCGCACGGTCTCCGCACCCAGCCGGCGGGCGAGGGACCGGGCCAGGCCGAGGCGGACGTGCCCGCTCTCGCAGTCCACGACCACGCTCGCCACCCCGGCCAGCAGCCCGGCCGCCCGGTGCGCCTCCTCGACGGTGCCGGAGGTCGCGCGGCCGTCGGTGACCAGCACCAGCAGCGGCCGCCGGGCCGGGTCGCGCAGGCGTTCGGTGCGGAGCACCCCGGCGGCGCGCAGGAGTCCGGCGGCCAGCGGGGTGCGTCCGCCGGTGGGCAGCTCGCGCAGCCGGGCGGCGCCCGCCTCGACGGAGGACGTGGGCGGCAGGACGAGGTCGGCGCGGGCGCCGCGGAAGGTGATGAGGCCGACCTTGTCCCGGCGCTGGTAGGCGTCGAGCAGGAGGCTGAGCACGGCCGACTTGACGGCGCTCATGCGCTTGCGGGCGGTCATGGAACCGCTGGCGTCGACGACGAGGAGCACCAGGTTGCCCTCGCGGCCCTCGCGGACGGGCTCGCGCAGGTCGTCGCGGCGCAGCAGCAGGCCGGGGCCGGTCCTGCCGCGTTCCCGCTGGTACGGCGCTGCGGCGAGGGCGGTCGCCGCCAGGTGGACGGAGCCGGGGCGGCCGTCGGGGACGCGGGCTCCGATGGTGCGCCCGAGCGGGGTCCTGGCCCGGGAGCGGCGCCCGGGGGCTCCGGCGCCGACCCCCGGGACGGTGAACAGCCGGGCCCGGCGGAGCGGGTCGGCCTCGGCGACCTGCTCGCGGTGCCCGCCCCCGGTCTCCTGCGGGCGCCCGGCGGGGCCGGATCCCGCCGCGGCGGGCGGGTCGCCGTGCTCGCCGGGTGCCGGGTCGCTCGCGGAGGACCCGCCGCCGGCGCCGCCCGGCGGCGGGGCTCCGCCGGCCGCGGAGGACGCGCCGTCCGCGCCGGGCTCCGCGGAGGCCTCGGCGGCGCCGTCCGCGGCGGGCCCCGGGGATCCGCCGTCACCGGGGCCGTCACCCTCGGGATCGTCGTCGGGGTCGTCGGGGACCTGGGCGAGGAGGTCGTCGAGACGGGCCTCGTCCAGACCCGGGGCGTCGAAGGGGTCGCGGCGGCGGCGGTGCGGGAGGGCGAGCCTGGCCGCCTCGCGGACGTCCTCGGCGGTGACCCTCGTACGGCCCCGCCAGGCGGCGTGGGCGATGGCGGCGTTCGCGGTGACCAGGTCGGCGCGGAGGCCGTCGACGTCGAATCCCGCGCAGACCGTGGCGATCCGCCGCAGCGCGGAGTCGGGCAGGACCACGTCGGCGACGCGGGCGCGGGCTCCGGCGATCCGGGCCGCCAGCTCCGCCTCCCGGCCGGCCCAGGCCTCGGCGAAGGCGGCCGGTCCGGCCTCGAAGGCCAGGCGGCGCCGCACCACCTCGGCCCGCTCCGCCGGGTCCCGTGAGGCCCTGACCTCCACGGTGAGGCCGAACCGGTCGAGGAGCTGCGGGCGCAGCTCGCCCTCCTCGGGGTTCATGGTGCCCACCAGCAGGAACCGGGCGGCGTGCCGTACCGAGACGCCCTCGCGCTCGACGTAGCAGGTGCCCAGGGCGGCGG
This sequence comes from Thiemannella venezuelensis, assembly GCF_014203605.1. Taxonomy (GTDB): domain Bacteria; phylum Actinomycetota; class Actinomycetes; order Streptosporangiales; family Streptosporangiaceae; genus Planomonospora_A; species Planomonospora_A venezuelensis. Next base: position 3,970 of record NZ_JACHJJ010000007.1, read on the forward strand.
CGTCCAGGAGGAGGTCGACGAGGTGGTCGTGGAGGAGGTTGACCTCGTCGACGTAGAGGACGCCGCGGTGGGCTCCGGCGAGCAGTCCGGGCTCGAAGGCCTTCACGCCCTCCGTGAGGGCGCGTTCGATGTCGAGCGAGCCCGCGAGGCGGTCCTCTGAGGCGCCGACGGGCAGCTCGACCAGGCGGGCGGGTCGCGAGCCCCCGGTCCCGGCCTCGTGCGGCCCGTCGGGGCATCCGGGGTCGGGGGCGGCCGGGTCGCAGGAGAAGCGGCAACCGCGCACGACCTCCACGGGCGGCAGCAGCGCGGCGAGCGCCCGCACGATCGTGGACTTGGCCGTGCCCTTCTCACCCCGGACGAGCACGCCGCCCACGCGCGGGGAGACCGCGTTGAGGATCATGGCGAGTTTGAGGTCGGCGAGCCCCACGACCGCGGTGAAGGGGTATCGGGTGTCGGGCACCGTCGGGGTCTCCTTGAAGGTCGTCATTCGGGGAAGCCCAGCCGCCAGCGGCCGCCGCGCCCGGTGAGGGCGACGCGGGCCAGGGGCGCGACGTCGACCCGCCAGAAGGACCCGGCGGGGGCGCCGAGGGCGTGGACGACGGCGGCGCGGACGACCGCCGGGTGGGTGACCGCGACGGTCCTGCCCGGTGCCCTGACGGACAGCCACCCCGCCACCCTGCCGATGAGGTCGAGGACCGACTCCCCGCCGTGGGGCGCGGCGGCGGGATCGGTGAGCCAGGCGGTGAGCGCCTCGGGCTCGGCGGCCCGGACCTCGGCGAGCGTCATGCCGCGCCAGCGGCCGTGGTCGCAGTCCGCCAGCAGCGGATCGGGTTCGCCGGTCCGCAGGCCGAGCGCCTCGGCGGTCTGCGCGCAGCGCCGCTCGGCGGCGCAGGCCACCCGGGCGCCGGATCGCGGCGCCGGGCCGGCGGCCCCCTTCCCTCCCGCCCCCGCCGCCGGGCCGGCGAGGGGGGCCAGGTCCGCGGCCCGGCGCAGGCCGCGCTCGTCGAGCGGCTCGTCGCGGGGGAAGGCGGCCCGCGCGGTCGCCCGGGTCGAGGCGTGGCAGACCAGCAGCAGGCGGGTCGCCCCGCTGGAGGCCGTCACGCCGGGGCGGGTGCGGGTGCTGCCGGGGTCCGCTCTCGCGAGGCGAAGGCGAACAGCGCGCCGACGCCGAGCCAGAACACCGCCTGGGTGCCCAGGGAGGCGATCCGGAAGTCCCAGAGCAGGTCGGCGGGGAATCCGGGGGGGACCTCGGCGATCTCCGGCAGGAGGAGCCAGGCCGCGCCCACGGGCAGCAGCGTCGCCGCGCCCCCCGCGAGCCAGCGCAGCCAGGGCTCGGCTCCGGCGGTCGCGCGGTGGGCGGCGGCGCCCGCGGCCGCGGCGAGGATCCCGACGGCCACGGCGACCAGGTAGAGCACGGTGCGCTGGTCGATCGTGGCGGGGTCGCCGACGGCGGGCGGGTTGGCCGGGTACTTCAGGAAGGGGACCAGGACCACCGCGGCGAACGCCGCGGCGGCGAGCACGACCGCGAGCACCGGCTCGGAACGGGGACCGGCCCGGCCGCGCACGGCCGCGTGGACCAGGGCGAACAGGCCGCCGACCGCCACGCCGTACAGGGCCAGGGCGAGGAACAGCCCGAACCGCTGGCCGCCCCGGCTGACGAGGGCGTCCCCGCCGTGGGAGTGGCCTGCGGCCCCGTCCTGCGCATGGGAGTGGTCCTCCGCGGACGCTCCGGAGTGGGCGTGCTCCCCCGCCGGGACGGCGGAGGCGGCCGCCGCCTCTTCCAGGGCGATGGCCCGTTCGATGTGCGGCTCGCCCACGGCGTAGGCGAAGACGGCCGCGAGCAGGCCCGCGAGCAGCCCCGCCAGCATGCCGCGGACCAGGAGTCTGGTGATCATCTCTGGCTCAGTGGCACGGAACGCCGAGCAGGTGGCGCCCGTCGTGCATGAGCTCGTGCAGGTAGTCGCCGGCCTGCGAGACCGCGCCCTGGTCGAAGGCGACCAGGTAGGCGACGAGCAGCAGCGCCGGTACGGCGAGCAGCCAGCGGGCGAGCGTGGTCCAGGGAACGGGCCGGGTCTGCGGAGCCGAGATGTGGCTCACGGCTACCTCCTTCAGGGATTGCGCGTCCCTCTCGTCGGTGGTGGCGGCCGAGTGACCTGGCTCCCGGCCCCGCAGGGCCGATCACAGTGGCGCGACCGCACCGGAATCTCACCGGATTTCCCTCGCACCGCCACAAAACATCCGGAACGTATCCCGTGATCCTCTTTCCCGTCAATTCACACTGCCCGGTGCGGCCGGGCAGAGCCCGGAGGAGTCCGGGCGCGCCGGAACCCGGGACCCGGAGCCGGGTCCCGGGCGCGCCCGGCGCTCGTCACTCGCCGGTGAGGGCGGTGACCAGTTCGGCGGCGGTGCGGCAGCGGTCGAACAGCTCGCCCACGTGGGCCTTGGTACCGCGCAGCGGCTCCAGGGTCGGGACGCGCTGCAGCGACTCGCGGCCGGGGATGTCGAAGATGACCGAGTCCCAGGAGGCGGCGGCGACCGCGTCGCTGTACTGGCTCAGGCAGCGGCCGCGGAAGTAGGCCCGGGTGTCGCTGGGCGGGATCTCGACGGCGCGCTGCACCTCCTCCTCGCTGACCAGGCGCTGCATCCTGCCCCGCGCGACCAGGCGGTTGTAGAGGCCGCGGTCGGGGCGGATGTCGGAGTACTGCAGGTCGACGAGCTGCAGGCGCGGGTGCGACCAGGGGAGACCGTCGCGGGTGCGGTATCCCTCCAGGATCTCCAGCTTGGCCACCCAGTCGAGCTCTCCGGCCAGTTGCATGGGATCGTCGGCCAGGCGGGTGAGGACCGACTCCCAGCGGTCCAGGACGTCCTTGGTGGGCTCGTCGACGCCGTTGCCGCTGCGGGTCTCGGCGTACTTCCTGGCCAGTTCGAGGTACTCCATCTGGAGCTGGAGGGCGGTGAGCCTGCGCCCGTCCCGCATGGGGATCTCGTACTTCAGCGTGGGGTCGTGCGAGACCGCGCGCAGCGCCTGGACCGGGTTCTCCACGGCGAGGTCGCGGGTGAAGTAGCCGTCCTCGATCATCGCGAGGACCAGGGCGGTGGAGCCCAGCTTCAGGTAGGTGGAGATCTCCGACATGTTGGCGTCACCGATGATGACGTGCAGCCGGCGGTACTTCTCCGGGTCGGCGTGGGGCTCGTCCCTGGTGTTGATGATCGGCCGCTTGAGCGTGGTCTCCAGGCCCACCTCGACCTCGAAGAAGTCGGCCCGCTGGCTGATCTGGAAGCCCTCGCCCCGCGAGTCCTGCCCGATGCCGACCTTGCCTGCGCCGGTGACGACCTGCCGGGAGACGAAGAACGGCGTCAGGTATCTGACGATGTCGGCGAAGGGCGTGGCCCGCCGCATCAGGTAGTTCTCGTGGCAGCCGTAGGAGGCGCCCTTGTTGTCGGTGTTGTTCTTGTAGAGCTGGATGGGCGCGTTGGAGGGGATCGCCGAGGCGCGGACCGCGGCGTCGTGCATGACCCGTTCCCCCGCCTTGTCCCAGATCACCGCGGCCCGCGGGTTGGTGCACTCGGGCGTGGAGTACTCGGGATGGGCGTGGTCGACGTAGAGCCGCGCGCCGTTGGTGAGGATCACGTTGGCCAGGCCGAGGTCCTCGTCGGTGAGCTGACTGGCGTCGGCCACCTCCCGGGCGAGGTCGAAGCCCCGCGCGTCGCGCAACGGGTTCTCCTCCTCGAAGTCCCACCGCGCCCGCCGTGCCCGGGCCGCCGAGGCGGCCAGGTAGGCGTTCACGACCTGAGAGGAGGTCACCATCGCGTTGGCCCCCGGCTGTCCGGGCACGGAGATGCCGTACTCGGTCTCGATGCCCATCACCCGCCGTACCGTCATGCGCACCCTCTGTTCGTCCGGGGCTATCCTGTCCGCCGTGTATATCCCCGAGCCTAGACCTTTCACTATGCCCTGGGGTCAGACAGTTATGGCACCGAGGCCTTTTCGCCCAGGACTCGCGGCGCCGGGGAGGCGGCGGCCGGCTCCGGCGCCCTGCGCCGCCGGGCCCTGACGAGCTCCTGGACCGGACGTTCGGCGAGCCGGTAGACCGCGTAGGAGAACGCCGTCACCGCCAGGACCGTGACGGCCGCGGTCAGCCAGGGCGGCAGCGACCCCCTCAGCGCCGGGACGATCAGTACGGCCGCCGCCGTGTGGAACAGGTAGAGCGGGTAGGTGATCGCGCCCAGGACGACCAGGCCGCGCCAGCGCAGCCATCCGAGCCAGCCGAGCGCCACCATGGCCATGAGCGCGTAGAAGGCGACCACCGTGGCGACGACCGCCCACTCGGGCACGGGCATGGCCTCGTAGCCGACCAGCTCGATCCGGCCGGAGACCCGGTCCAGGGCGGCGCTGACGGCCAGGCCCGCGCTGATCCCGGCCACGCACCACAGGACGAGCCGGGGACCGTACCTGGTCATCAGGTAGAAGGCCATGCCGCCGACGAAGTAGGCGGCGTACTTGGGCATCACCAGCAGCTCGACCCAGTGGTTCTCGCTGCCCGCGAAGAACCCGGCCGCCAGCAGCCAGACGCCCATGAAGGCCAGGCAGCGGCCGAGCGTCACCCCGAAGACCACCAGGACGGAGATCAGCAGGTAGAACCGGAGCTCCACCCAGAGCGACCAGTAGACGCCGGTGGCGTCGTAGACGCCGAACAGGCGCTGGAGCATCGTCAGGTTGACCGCGTAGCCCCCGGCGTCCAGCTTGGGGTCCAGCGCCGTGGCCGAGGTGAGGCCGTACAGGGCGGCGGTGACGCCGACGCTGACCCAGTAGGCGGGGTAGAGCCGGACCACCCGGGAGAGCGCGAAGGAGCCCAGGCCCCGCCCCCAGATGCTCATCAGGATGACGAAGCCGCTGATCATGAAGAACAGCTCGACGCCGAGGATGCCCAGGCCGGAGATCGTGGAGATCGCCGGGAACAGCTCGGCGGGGGTCTCCCCCCAGACCGAGCGGAAGGCGACGAAGTAGTGGAAGGCGAGCACCGCCAGGGCGGCGACGAAGCGCAGGAGATCCAGCTCGGCGAGGCGGCCGCCCCCTCGGGCCGCTCCGCGGGATCCCGTACCGGTCAACGAGCGGCCGCCCGCCCGAGATGTTCATGCACGCCCCTTTGACGGGGAAGCGATCAGTTGGGTTCCAAGTGACGACATTTCACTTTTGTGACGGATGTGAAAATACGCGGACCCGGCGCCCGGCCCGGAACGCGCAGCGGCGCGGCCCCCGGTCCGGGGAGCCGCGCCGCCGAGGGTCCGGTCAGAGGTACTGGCCGGTGTTCGCCACGGTGTCGATGGACCGGCCGGCCTCGGCGCCCTGCTTGCCGGAGACCAGCGTGCGGATGTAGACGATCCGCTCGCCCTTCTTGCCGGAGATGCGGGCCCAGTCGTCCGGGTTGGTGGTGTTGGGCAGGTCCTCGTTCTCGGAGAACTCGTCCACGCAGGCGGTCAGCAGATGGTTGATCCGCAGACCCTTCTGCCCGGTCTCGAGGAACTGCTTGATCGCCATCTTCTTGCCGCGGTCGACGATGTTCTGGATCATCGCGCCGGAGTTGAAGTCCTTGAAGTACAGGACCTCCTTGTCGCCGTTGGCGTAGGTGACCTCCAGGAAGCGGTTCTCCTCGCTCTCGGTGTACATCCGCTCGACGACCCGCTGGATCATGCCCGCGATCGCGCCCTCCCGGCTGCCGCCGTGCTCGGCGAGGTCGTCGGGGTGGAGCGGGAGCTCGGGGATGAGGTACTTCGAGAAGATGTCCTTGGCCGCCTCGGCGTCCGGCCGCTCGATCTTGATCTTGACGTCCAGGCGGCCGGGCCGCAGGATCGCCGGGTCGATCATGTCCTCGCGGTTGGAGGCGCCGATCACGATCACGTTCTCCAGGCCCTCGACGCCGTCGATCTCGCTCAGGAGCTGGGGCACGATCGTGTTCTCGACGTCGGAGGAGACGCCCGAGCCGCGGGTCCGGAAGATCGAGTCCATCTCGTCGAAGAACACGATCACCGGGGTGCCCTCGGAGGCCTTCTCCCGGGCCCGCTGGAAGACCAGGCGGATGTGCCGCTCGGTCTCGCCGACGTACTTGTTGAGGAGCTCGGGGCCCTTGATGTTGAGGAAGAAGCTCTTGCCGGACTGGCCGGTCTTCTCCGCGACCTGCTTGGCCAGGGAGTTGGCGACGGCCTTGGCGATGAGCGTCTTGCCGCAGCCGGGCGGGCCGTACAGCAGCACGCCCTTGGGCGGGCGGAGCTTGTGCTCGCGGAAAAGGTCGGCGTGCAGGTAGGGAAGCTCGATGGCGTCCCTGATCTGCTCGATCTGCCGCATGAGCCCGCCGATCTCCTCGTAGGAGATGTCGGGCACCTCCTCCAGGACGAGCTCCTCGACCTCGGACTTGGGGATGCGCTCGTAGACGTAGCCCGAGCGCGGCTCCAGCAGCAGCGAGTCGCCGGCCCGGATCGGCTGGTCGAGCAGCGACTCGGCCAGCTTCACCACCCGCTCCTCGTCGGCATGCGAGATGACCAGCGCGCGCTGGCCGTCCTCGAGGAGCTCCTTGAGCATCACGATCTCGCCCAGTTCCTCGAAGCCGAGGGCCTCGACGACGTTGAGCGCCTCGTTGAGCATGACCTCCTGGCCGCGCTTGAGCGCCTCGACCTCCACCGCCGGGCTGACGTTCACCCGGAGCTTGCGGCCACCGGTGAAGACCTCGACCGTGCCGTCCTCCCTGGACTCCAGGAAGACGCCGAACCCGGACGGCGGCTGCGCCAGCCGGTCGACCTCCTCCTTGAGGGCGACGATCTGGTCCCTGGCCTCCTTGAGGGTCGCCACCAGACGCTCGTTCTGTCCGGTGACGGCCGCGAGCTTCATCTGGACATCGCGGAGACTCTCTTCGAGAACCCTGACCTGCCGGGGAGACTCCGTCAGCTTCCGACGTAGCGCGGTGATCTCCTCCTGCAGGAAGGAGACCTGTGTTGTGAGGTCGGCGACCTCCCGTTCGCGCTGCGCGGCCCGAGCCTCAGCGTCGTCGCGAGCTGCCACGCCGTCACCTCCTTCCCAGTCGAGACCGACTACTCAAGACCCTACCCATCTGAGGGCTGTCCGTTACCTGGCCGGGCAGTGTTCGTATGGCTACGTTAAGCGATCAGCGATTAATCCCCTATGGTGCGTTTAGCGCTGAGAGCATGAGAACACGGGGTTCCGGTCCATGTATACCCCGACATATGTCGTGGCCGAATCGTCACGCCCCGGACGTCACGGAGAGGTCGTGGACTCCTCGCCATAAGCACCCTTCGCCGGCCGTCTGCGCCGGGGTGGTGGGGTCACCCCGTCCGCCATGCGACGGGCGCTGACGAGGAAGCCGGTGTGCCCGACCATCCGGTGGTCGGGCCGTACGGCGAGCCCTTCGACATGCCAGTCGCGAACCAGGGTCTCCCACGCGTGGGGCTCGGTGAAACTCCCATGTTCACGCAAAGTTTCCACCGTGCGGGAGAGCTGCGTCGTGGTGGCCACGTAGCAGCAGATCACACCGCCGGGGGTGAGGGCCTTGGCGGCGGCGTCCACGCACTCCCACGGGGCGAGCATGTCCAGGATGATCCGGTCGACGTCGGTCTCGTCCAGCGCGTCGACGAAGTCGCCGACGACCAGGCGCCACTGGTCCATCGGCCCGCCGTAGAACTTCTCCACGTTCTTGGTCGCGACCTCGGCGAAGTCCTCGCGGCGCTCGTAGGAGGTGACCTTCCCCTCCGGGCCGACGGCGCGCAGCAGGTAGCAGGTCAGCGCGCCGGAGCCGACGCCGGCCTCCACGACGCGCGCTCCCGGGAAGACGTCGGCCATGCCGACGATCTGGGCGGAGTCCTTCGGGTAGATCACGGCCGCCCCGCGCGGCATCGAGAGCGTGTAGTCGGCCAGGAGGTGCCGGAACGCGAGGTACTGGGTGCCGCCGGAGGAGCGCACCACCGAGCCCTCCGGCCGCCCGATCAGGTCGCTGTGCGGGATGAAGCCCTTGTGCGTGTGGAAGACCCCGTCCTCCTTCAGCGTCACCGTGTGGCGCTTGTTCTTGGGGTCGGTGAGCTGAACCTGATCCCCGGCCTGAAACGGCCCATGCCTGCGAAAACCCATGCCCGCAAGGGTATCGGCGCGCGGATGCCGCCCGGTCCGCTCCGGCGGCCCGCGGGCGGACGCCGCGGGTGCCGCGGGTGCCGCAGACCGGCCGGCCCCTGCCCTGCCCCGTAAAGGGTTCGCCCCGCTTCCCCTCCTGCTGGTACCTGTAGGGAATGTTCCCCAGAGAGACCATCCCCGCCGGTCCGGTCCTGCTGCGCCCGCACTCCCCGGGCGACGCCGACGCCATCGCCCGCGCCTGCGCCGACCCCCGGATCGTCGAGTTCCTCCCCGCCGTGCCGTCGCCGTACACCCGCGACGACGCGCTCGCCTACCTGGAGTCCGCCGTGCGGGCGTGGCAGGCGGGCGGCGCCGAGTTCGCCGTCGCCGACCCCGGGACCGGCGAGTGGCTGGGGAACATCGGGCTCAAGCCGCCCGGCCCGCGCGGCAGCGCCGAGATCGGCTACCTGGTCGCGCCGTGGGCCCGGGGACGCGGGGTGGCCGCGGCCGCGACCCGGGCGCTGACCGCCTGGGCCTTCGCCCACGGGATGCACCGGGTGGACCTGCTGGCCGCCGTGGGGAACCTGGCCAGTCAGCGGGTCGCGCTCGCCGCCGGGTTCCGGCGCGAGGGCGTGCGGCGCGGGGACGAGCCGCTGCGCGACGGCTCCCGGGGCGACCTGGTCTCCTTCGCCCGGCTGCCCGCCGACTCCGGCGAGCCGGTCCGGCCGTACCTGCCCTTCCCGCCCGGCGGGTCGCTCTCCGACGGGGTGGTACGGCTGACGCCGCTGGGCCCCTCGGACGCCGCCGACTACCACGCGCTGGAGAACCTGCCCGAGGTCGTCAGGCACAGCGTCCCGCCGGAGGGCCCCTCCCTCGGCGAGGTCGACAAATCCTGCCGCGAGGCGGGAACGCTCTGGCTTGCGGGCTCGCGGGCGGAGCTCGCCATCCGGGACGCCGCCACCGGCGCGTTCGCCGGTCACATCCAGCTCAGCAACGTCGTCCCTCCGCTGGACGAGGCCATGACGGGCTACAGCCTGCTGCCGGAGTTCCGCGGCAGGGGCTTCGCCACCCGCGCGGTGGGACTGCTGGTGGAGTGGGCCTTCACGCACACGTCCCTGGCCCGGATCGTCGCGGGCACCTCCCCGGACAACACCGCCTCCCACCGGGTGCTCGAGCGGGCGGGCTTCACCCGGGAGGCGCTCGTGCGCGGCAGGCTGCCCGGCCCCGGCGGCACCCGGCTCGACGACCTCCAGTGGTGCCGCCTGCGGCCCGCGGGCTGAGCCGGGCGCGGGAGCCCGGCCCCCTCCGCAGGTCTGCGGGCGCGTCCCGTCTCCGCCGGGCGCTCCGCTCCCTCCCGTCCGCCGCGTGCCCACCGACCTCTCGGAACTCTTCCGTCCCACCCGTCCCGCATCCCGCATTCGGGGCTGGCCAAGAGGAGTTTTGGGGGTAATACTCCGAATCGCGCCACCCCGGCCCCCACCGCTTCGGTGCGGGCACCCGGCTCGACGAAGAGAGGGAAGGGATGAGCATCACCCATCAGATCGGCCTGGATCCCGGTGCCGTCCTGTGGTACAGCGAGCCCCGCGACTCCCTGCGGGGCCTGATCGAGATCTTCTCCGGACTCGACGCCGACGACCTGATCGAGCAGGTGGTCGCGGCGGCGGCGACGGTGTGCGCGACCGGCTACGCGGGGCTGGTCGAGGTCGACCCGGCCGAGGAGAGCGCGCTCCTGGTCTGCATGCACGCCCCGCCCGGCGACCCGCTGGCCGTACGGCGCTGGCTGCGCGACGGCACGGCGCTCAAGACCCTGGCCACCCGCCGCCGCCCGGTGTCCCTCTCCCGCGACCCCGCCCTGGGCCGTCCCGGTTTCCTGGCCGTCCCGGTGCCGCTGGCCACCCGGGGCGAGGCCTACCTGTGGGTGGCCGGGCGCCCCTTCGACCACCGGGACGAGGACCTGCTCGTCCGGTTCGCCACCGCGGCCGGGCGGGCGGTGGAGGCGGCCCGGGGGTTCGAGGCCGCCACCCGGCTCCTCCGCTCGGTGCACGCCTTCGCCCGCCCCGCTCCCGGGCCGGGGAGCACGTGATCAGTCGGCGCCGAACCGCGCCCTGAGCCGCGCGAAGGCGGCGTCGGTGCCCTGCAGCGCCCGGTCGATGTCGGCGTCGGTGTGGGCGGCCGAGATGAACCAGTTGTGCCAGGGATGGAGGTAGACGCCCTCCTCCAGGCATGCGGAGGACCAGAACATGCCCTTCTCCAGGGTCGCGTCGCCCTCGAAGGAGAGCCACGGGATCTGGACCGGGCCGGTCTGGTCGACCACGAAGCCGTGCGCGGCGGCCTGGGCGGCCAGGCCCTCGCGCAGGCGGGTTCCGGCGCGCTCCATGAGGGCGACGCCGCCGATGGCGTGCAGGGTCTCGATGGTCGCCTTCGCCGCGGCCATCGGGGCGGCGTTGAACCAGAACGAGCCGGTGGAGTAGATCGTCTGGGCCGGGCCGCGCAGCGCGTCCACGCCGGTGACGGCGGCGATCGGGTGCCCGTTGGCCATCGCCTTGCTGAAGGCGTAGAGGTCGGGGCGGACGCCCAGGGTCTCCCAGGAGCCGCCGAGGTCCAGCCGCCAGCCGCCGCGCACGTCGTCGATCACCAGGGCGGCGCCGAGCCGGTCGGCCAGGGCCCGCAGGCCGCGGGCGAACTCGGGCGTCGCGAGCTCCTGGTCCTCGAAGGAGTCGTGCTTGAACGGCGTGACGATGATCGCGGCGACGTCCGACCCGCCCGGCCCCTCCGCCTGCGCGGCGGCGGCCTCGGCGCCGGCGAGGTCGTTGTAGGTGAACTCGATCAGGTCGGCGCGCTCGTTGGGCGTGGTGCCCGAGGGACTGGGCGTGCACCAGGGGTCGGCGCCGTGGTAGGAGCCGTGCGCCATGAGCACCTTGGTCCGGCCGGTGGCCGCGCGGGCGACCATCAGGGCCTGGGTGGTGGCGTCGGTGCCGTTCTTGGAGAACATCACCCAGTCGGCCTGCGGGATGGTCTCCACCATGAGCTCGGCGAGCTCCACGTAGACCGGGCCGGGGCCGTTGAGGCAGTCGCCCTCGGCGAGCCGGGCCGCGACCGCGGACTCCACCGCCGGGTGGCGGTGACCGAGCACGATGGGGCCCCAGGAGCACATGAGGTCGACGTACTCGCGGCCGTCGGCGTCGAACTGGCGGCAGCCCTCGCCGCGCACGAAGAACTGGGGGTAGCCGGGGCCGTGCAGGGCCGCGTTGAGGTGGCCGTACATGCCGCCGGGGACGACCTTGGCGGCGCGGTCACGGAGATTCGCATCGATCGACATTTCCGGAAATATCACCTTTCATGCTCGCCGCGTGGCCCGGGTGGGGAAGCCGTACGAGGCGGGAGCCCGCGCGGGCCGCCGGGACGGGCCGCGGTGCGGGGGGACGCGGGACGGGAGGGGGAACGGAGGGAACGGAGGGAACACGGTGCGGGTCGCGGGAGCAGTGCGGGACGGGCCGGGGCTCAGAGGAGGGACGGGTCGAGGCCGTCCAGGCCCGCGTCGGAGCCGAGTCCTCCGGCGACGCGGGCGGCCACCGCGGTGCCGAGCCCCGCCGCGCCGAGGACGTCGCGGCCGGCGGCCAGACCGGCGATGAACCCCGCGCAGTAGGCGTCGCCGCAGCCGGTCGTGTCGACCACCGGCACGTCGAGCGCGGGCACGCGGGTGATCCCGGCGGCGGTGGCGACCAGGCTTCCCTCGCCTCCCAGGGTGACCAGCACGCCCCTGGGCCCCTCCCCCAGCAGCTTGACGGCGGCCTCCTCCGCGTCGGCGGCCCCGCTCATCATGAGCGCCTGCTCCTCGTTGGGCAGGAAGTAGTCCACGTGCGGCAGGAAGACGCGCGCTCCCTGCACCAGGTCGGGCATGTTGGACAGGAGGTCCATCGTGACGACCGTCCCTCCGCTCCGCGCCTCGTCCAGCAGGGCGAAGAAGCCCGGGTCGTGCAGGCCCCAGGTCACGTCCATGCCGCCCAGGTGCAGGAACCCCGCCGCCCTGACGCGCCCGTGGTCCAGGTCCGCCGGGGACAGGCCGAGGTTGGCGCCGGGCACGTGGAAGGAGGGGCGGCCGCCGTCGGGCCGGATGGGCAGGATCGAGGCGGCGGTCTGCTCGCCGGGCTTGCGGACGATCCCGCCGACGTCCACGCCGTGCCGCTCCATGACCATCAGGAGGAAGTCGCCCAGCTCGTCGTCGCCGACCGCGCCGGCCGAGGCGACCTGGACGCCCAGTTTCGCGAGGTCGACGGCGGTCCCGGCCGCGGCGCCCGCCGCGGTGATCCGGATCTGCTCCAGCAGGTGGGTGTCCTGCCCGGCCGGGATCGACTCCACGGGCCGGGCGAGCACGTCCACGATGTGCACCCCGAGGGTGACGACAGTCATGGCGAGCCCTCCTCATATCTAAGGTCCTGAGCGGATAATAGACGGGCGCCCGAATACCATGTCAACGAGCGGACCGGGAGGAGCGGGGAAATGCCGAAGATCGTCAATCACGCGGAGCGCCGCGAGGAGGTCGTCGAGGCCGCCCGCCGCATCATCCTGCGCGACGGCATCGAGGCGGCGACGACCCGGGCCATCGCCAAGGAGGCGGGCTACTCCAACGGCGTGCTCACCCACTACTTCGCCGACAAGGACGAGATCATGCTCTCGGCGCTGCGCTCCTCGCACCGGCGCATCGTGGAGCGGCTGCGCACCAAGCTCTCCGGCCGCACCGGCCTGGCCGCCCTGCGCGAGCTGCTCCTGGACAACCTGCCGCTGGACGGCGAGCGCACCGCGGAGAGCGGCCTGGAGGTCGGCTTCTGGAGCCGGAGCCTGACCAGCCCCGCCCTGCTGGAGGCCCAGCGCGCCGAGGCGGGCGAGCTGCGCTACCTGGTGCGCAGCCTGCTCGGCGCGGCGGCCTCCGGCGGCGAGATCACCACCGCCGAGGACCTCGACGACGTCACCGAGCGGCTGCTCGCCCTCGTCGACGGGCTCAGCGTGCACCGGCTCCTCTACCCCGACCGGCTGGGCGCCGAGCGCGTCCAGCGGCTGCTGGAGGCCGAGCTGGACCGGCTCCGCTAGCCTCACGGCACGCCGGGACGCCCGCCCGGACCACGGGGGCGCCCCCGTGGTCCGGGCGGGCGTCGGAAGCCGGGCTCCGCCGGGGAGGGGCCCGCCTCCGCCCCCGCCGTCAGAGCAGCGCGTGGATCCGGTCGGCCACGCCCCTGGCCGTGGGCCGCTTGCCCGCGTCCCCGGTGCAGGCACGGACCAGCTCCGCCAGCTCGGGGGCAAGCTCGCCGCGGACCTCTGGCGCGGTGCTGTTGATCTTGCGTAGGGTCAGCAGCGGGTCGTGCACGGGCAGCTCGCCGTAGAGCCCCGTGCCGCCGCTCGCCGCCCAGTGCAGCGTCGCGCCGAGCGACCACACGTCCGAGGCCGGCGTGGGCCGGTCCCCCTGCAGCACCGCCGGGTCGGTGAACTCCACCGACCCCAGCGCGCCCATCCCGGTCACCGTCGCGCCCGGCGTCAGCACCTGCGACAGCCCGAGATCGGAGAGCTTGCCCCCGGTCTCGGTCAGCAGCACGTTGCCGGGGGTGATGTCGCGGTGCACGATGCCCTCCTCGTGCAGCGCCTGCGCGGCGTGCGCGGCGCAGGCGACGGCCCGCAGGGCCCGCTCCCGCGAAGGCGGCTCGGCCGGGCGGCCCAGCGAACCGGCGGGCAGGTACTCCATCGAGTAGTAGAACACCCCGCCCTGCTGACCCGCGTCGTAGAGCGTCACCAGGTACGGCGAGCGCACGGCGGCGAACGCCTTCAGCTCCCGGGTGGCCCGCCGGAAGGCGTCGGCCCCGGTGCCTCCGAGTACTTTCACGGCGACGAACTCGGCATCCACCGGCAGCCGCTCGGGCTTCCTGGCGAGGTGGAACTCCCCGTGGTTGCCCTCCCCCAGCGACCGGACGAACTTGTAGTCGGCGATGCCCTCCACCGGCGTTCTCCCCTCCGAACCTCATACGGCCCTCGCGACGCCGCCTTCCTCACGGTAACGTCGCCCTGGTCATTGTCGGGGCTTTTCTTTGCCCACGGGAAGGGTGCTCGCCGGTGCTCCGCATGGATCTTCTCCTGCTCGACCTCGTGATCGTCTTGGCCGCCGCGCGGCTCCTCGGGGCCGCGGCCAGGCGGATCGGCCAGCCCCCGGTGGTCGGCGAGATCCTGGCGGGCATCCTGCTCGGCCCCACCCTGCTCGGCCCGTTCCTGGGCGACGCCCTGTTCGGCCCGGAGATGAAACCCCCGCTGCAGGCCCTGGCCAACGTCGGGCTGGTGCTCTTCATGTTCGTCGTCGGCCTGGAACTGGACCAGAAGCTGGTGCGGGGCAAGGGCCGGATCGCGGTGACCGTCGCGCTCGGTTCCACGGTGCTGCCGTTCGTGCTGGGCTGCGGGCTCGCGCTGGCCATCGCGGGCGATCACGTCGGCGGGGAGAAGACCCTGTCCTTCGTGCTGTTCATGGGAGCGGCGATGGCCGCCACCGCCTTCCCCGTGCTGGCCCGCATCCTCACCGACCGGGGAATGCAGCGCATCACGCTCGGCGGCCTCTCGCTGGCCGCCGCCGCGGTGATCGACGTGCTCGCCTGGACCGTGCTGGCCGTCGTGGTGGCCATCGCCGGGACCGGCGACGCGGAGGGGCAGTGGAAGGTCGCGCTGGCGCTGCCGTACGCGCTGGTGATGTTCCTGGTGGTCCGCCCCCTGCTGGCGCGGCTGGTGCCCGCCCGGGAGAAGGCGGGACGGCTGACGCCGGGGCTGCTCTCGCTGGTGCTCATCGGACTGATCGGCTCGGCCTGGGCGACCGAGTGGATGCACGTGCACTTCATCTTCGGCGCGTTCCTGTTCGGCGCGGTCATGCCCCGCGAGGGCGCCGAGCAGCTCATCCACGAGATCCTGGAGCGCCTGGAGCAGCTCGCCGTCCTGCTCCTGCTGCCGATGTTCTTCGTCGTGGCCGGGCTCAACGTCAACCTGCGGGAACTGGACCTGTCCAGCCTCGGCACCCTGGCCGCGATCCTGGCGGTGGCGATCGGCGGCAAGCTGCTGGGCTCCTACGCCGCGGCCCGCACGCAGGGGGTGCCCGGACGGCAGTCCTGGGCGCTGGCCACCCTGCTGAACACCCGCGGGCTCACCGAGATCGTCATCCTCACCGTCGGCCTGCAGAAGGGCGTGCTCGACAACGAGCTGTACTCGCTGATGGTGGTGATGGCCCTGGTCACCACCGGGATGACCGGCCCGCTCCTGCGCAGGATCTACCCCGACCGGCGCATCGCCCGCGACATCGCCGAGGCCGAACGCGCCGCGCTGGGAGAGACCGCCGCGCACCGGGTGCTGGCCGTCGTCCCCGCGCCGCCCGCCGGGCAGGGGCCGCTGGTGGACCTGGCCTCCGTCCTGGCCCGCGCGGCCTCCCCCTCCGAGGTGGCCCTGGTCCACCTGCGCCCCTACCCGAACGGCCGGCTGGAGGTGGGCACCGGCCTGTCGTCGGAGCTGGCCGAGATGGCCGGGACCCTCCAGGAGCTGGAGACGCTCGCAGCCGGGGCCCGTGCCCGGGGCTCGGTGGCCAGGGTGGTGAGCCGGTTCGCCGCGGACGTGGCCGCCGAACTGCCCGAGGTGACCGCCGGGGCCCGGCCCGACCTGCTGGTGCTGCCCGCGGACATGCCCGGCCACGCGGCCGTCCGGACGGCCGCGGAGTGCCGCGTGGTGACCGTGCTCCCCCCGGGCCGTCCCGACACCGCCGACGCGGGGACGGCCGGCGCGGGGACGGGACCCGTCGCGGTGCACGCCGGCCGGGGCGGCTCCGACGCCGCCGTCCACGTCGCGCTCGTGCTCGCCCTGCTGGACGACCGGCCGCTCGTCGTCACCGGCGGCGGCCGGACCGGCGCCCTGGTCCGGCGGCTGGCCGGGCTGGGGGTGGCGGTCACGGCGGGTGAGGTCCCGCCCGGCGCGCTGGTCGTGGCCCCCGACACCGCGGCCGCGCCGGCCGGTGCGCACCTGCTCGTCCGCGCCGAGCAGGATGCCGACCCGGTCGACTGGGCCGCCGCGGTCGCCGCCCTGCGCGCCGTGCCCGCGCCGGCGACCCGGTCCTGAGGCGCGGGCGGTACCGCTAGCCGTTGCGGTGCGACTCGTAGCGCATGGTGCGCGAGACGCCGATCCGCACGGTCGTGCCGGGCGCGACCGTGACCGGCTCGTTCGGCGGGATGTCGTAGAAGTTGGGGTCGTTCGGCGGCTGGATCTGCGTGCCGTTGACCGATCCCAGGTCGACCAGGTTGACGTCCCAGCCGTCCAGCGCCACCCGCAGATGGCGCCGGGAGACCGAACCGTCGGGGCTGGTGACCTTGGCCGGGCGGACCGAGCCGTCGGCGACCTCCGGGGCCCGCTCGGGGTCGCGGCCGAGCAGGTAGTCGGTGTCGAGGCGGAGCGTCATGCCGTCGTCGAGCAGGAGCACGCCCAGCGGCGGGCGCGGCCCCTTGTAGGGGACGAGCGTGCGCTGCACCAGCGCGATGCCGCAGACCGCACAGTACGGCACCCGCGGATCGTTGAAGTGGTCGTTCTTGCAGTCCACGCCGTAGACCAGCGGGCGCGACTCGGGCTCGGGCTGCACCGGCATCTCGGGGGCGGTCTGCGAGGGGCCGCCGGGGGTCAGCAGCTCGTACTCGAACGACTCGTGGCGGAAGTCGACGGGGTCGCCGCCCATGCCGTTGGCGCGGGCGGTCTCGATGTCCTCGTGCCCCGCCATGACCGGGCCGGGGCCGGAGGGAGGGCCCTGCGGCGGGATCTGCGGCATGGGCTCGGAGTGCCAGCCCGCCGGGGCGGGAGCCTGGGGCTCCATCGGAGGTGCCGTGTAGGGGTCGGCGGGGCCGAGCGGATACGGCGGCGGACCGGGCGGGGCCGTCTCCACCGGGGGCCCGGACCGCTCCATCGGCGCCGGGCCGGGGTCCAGCGGCGCCCCCCAGTCGGGGACCGGCGGCGGGCCGGGCACGGCGGCCCCCGCGGCGGGCTCGGGCGCGGCGGGCACGGAGAACTCGGGCGCGGGCTGCGCCTGGTGCGCGGAGGGCTCCGGGTGCGCGGGAGGCGCCGGGTGCGAGGAGGGCACCGGGCGCGCGGAGGGCACCGGGCGCGCGGAGGACTCGGAGGGCGCGGGAGAGGCGGCCGCCGGCCGCTGCGCGGACCACGGCGCCTCGCCTGCCTCGGACGGGTCGCACTCGACCCCGCCGCCGACGACCACGCCGCTGTCCAGCCGGGCGAGCCGCTGCGCGGCCCCGGCCTCGGGCAGGCGGAGCTCGACCCGGGTGACCGGGCCCGGCACCAGCCGGTCGGACCAGGTGAGGGCGTCGCGCCCGGCGAGCCTGACCTCCCCGCCGGCGCCGGTGACCGACGCGGACGCAGGGCCGCTGACCAGTACGGCCACTCCCTCCGGCACGGGACCGGCGACGGCGCACGCCACCGGCTCGCCCATCATGGAGGCCAGCACCTGGGCGACGCGCCGGGCCAGCGCCCGTCCGTCCCCGCCCGAGGCGGCGGTCTCCCGGACCGCCCCCAGCAGGTCCTCCGCCACGGCCTCGGCCGCGTCGCACACCAGCAGCAGTCCGCCCACATGGGCGACCAGCCCGTTGCCCGGAAGCGGACGCACCGCTCCGAAGCCCTGGTCGGTCACAGAACTCTCCCTCCCCGGAAACGCCACCGGATGAACGGCACCCTCATCGGGCCGTTCGCCACCAGCCACATCGATACCCAGACGACGGTGAAGTGCGTCCAGAACGCGGCCGGTGGGATCGGATCGATGAAACCGACCGCACCGGACCGTAGCAAAAAGTACAGCAGAAGGCCTTCGGGCACGAGCGTCAGCAAACCGAACAGGGTCGGCCAGTCCTTCTCCCACCGGAACTGCATGAGGAAGTGGTAGAGCAGCTCCCAGCCGACGCCCAGGACGCCCACCGCCACCAGGACCAGCAGGCCGGTGACGTAGAGGTCGCCGAGCGGCCCTGCGGCGCCGGGCACGACCGGCATGACCAGCAGCGTGATGACCACACCGACGGTGGCCAGCAGGAACAGGCGCGTCTGGATGCGCCCGATCAGGGTCGGAACCATGAGAACACCTCTTCCTTACACCGGCGAGTTGAAGACCCACTTGAACCACTGCGAGGTCGAGCGCAGCGGCCCCATCTTCCGGACGAAACCCCGTCTGGCCAGGTCGTCGGCGATCTCCTGGGCCGCGATCTGCAGGCCGAGGAAGGTGTCGACGCCGGGGAAGTAGCCGCCGAGGGTGGCCGAGCCGGAGGCGTACAGGGCGCCGTCCCCGCTGGCCGTGCCCTTCACCTCGAAGTGGCGCTCCACGTCCAGCCGCCCGACCGGGTTGCGGCCGGCTCCGCCGTACGTGAGCAGGTCCGCGAAGACCCGGTGCTCGGCGATGTCGGCCTCCAGGCCCGTGCAGTCGATGATGTAGTCGGCCACCGGCTCGCGGACGATGCCGTCGCTGCTGCGCACGTAGCTGACCAGCCGGCCGTCGGGGGCGCGCTCCACCCGGTCCACCGTACCCTGCACGGCGTGGTAGTAGCCGCCCGAGCGCCCGGCGCGCATCTGCTCCTGCCAGCGCCGCCGGTAGGGGGTGTTCGTCCCGCCCATCTCCTTGTACTTCTTGGCCCGGTCGGCGCCTTCGAGCTTGCGCATCTCCGCCTTCAGCTGGCCGCCCCACACCGACTTGGGGTAGTTGAAGCCCTGGTAGGCCCAGCCGTCGCCGCCCTTGCGCCGGGCCCAGATGTGGGGTCCGTGCGAGCCGGTGACGAAGGTCCGGAAGATGTGGATGATCTGGGTCTTCAGCCCGAGCCGCTCCCGGTCGTCGAACAGGCGCTGGAGCACCCGGGAGGCGACGATGCCGCCGCCCCGGATGACCACCGTGCCGGGCCGGGTCTTGAGGAACTCGTAGACCTGCTCGTGCGGCTCGTAGGCGTTGACCACGTGCTGGTAGTCGGAGTACTTCGTGCGGAACTCCTGCAGGTCGGGCAGGAACTTCAGGCCCGGGTAGCCGACCGCGATGTGCACGAACCGCGAGCGGAAGACGATGCGCTTGGTGGGCGCGGCGCCCTCGGGCGGGGTGACCACGGTGAAGTAGCCGCCCCCGGACCGGCGGCGCACCATCCGGACCTGGCCCTTGACCAGCATGTCCCAGTAGCCGATGCGCTTGGCCTCGCGCTCCAGGTTCTCGAAGACCGTCCCGGCGCGCGGCGTCCAGTAGTCGTTCAGGAGGGGCTCGGTGAGCAGTTGCCACAGGTAGGCCGGGTTCTTGTCCTTCCAGGCCTCCTCCAGCGCGTAGGAGGGGAATCCCCAGAGGTTGTCGGGGCGGGAGGAGGAGTCGGAGCGGATCCGCTCACTCCGGGGGATCTGCGAGCACCTGGTGAGGAACTCGTAGGTCTGCCAGGGATGGTCGATGTTGGACACGACCCGCATCTGCGAGGTCGGGACACCGTAGATCCGCAGGTAGTCGAGGGTTACGAAGGAGCCGATACCCCCACCCGCGGTGAGGAAGGGGATGTCGTACATCGGGATTCCGGCGGACGCGACCATCTGGTCCGTCCACTCCGGAGCGCCGAGGAGCTCCGGAGTCAGGTCACCGGCCGAGGCCGGCGTATGGGGGGCTGCCAATTGATGCGTCCCTTAGCTCCGTGGCCAACCGGGTCAGTTGACCAGAACACTAGTCTCGGTGCGCGCCGAAAACGAGGGGACGAACAGGGCACTCTTCCCCCGGTTTCCCTCGAGTGCCGCTCACCGGGCGCCTGAGCGCCGTCCGCGTCCCGTTTCCCCGCACCCCTTCAGACGCCCGAAACCCCCGATAGGTTCGCTCAGGCTCCGATGAACACGCGGTTCACGTCCGAGGTGGCGAGCACGCCGAAGATCTCCCCGCCCCGCTCGACGAGGAGGTACTCCCCGGCGGGGGCGCCGCGCATGGCGTCGATCAGGGACTCCCCCGCCAGGTCGGCGGCCAGCACCAGTTCCGGTTCGAGGCTGCGCGCCAGTGAGCCGACGGTCACCCAGGGGCGGCGGGCCTCCGGGGTCGCCTCCACCGCGACCTCGTTGACGATCCCGGTCGGGCGGCCCTCGTGGTCCACCACGACCATGGCGCCCGCCTGCGCCTCCGCCGTACGGCGCAGCGCCTCGGCCAGCGGCACGTCGGCGGTGACCGCGATGGCCCGGCGCGCGAGGGCGCGGGCGTTCACCTGCGGGATGCGGGCCCGCATCCGGGCTCCGACCAGCGCCTGCGTGGAGCCGAACCAGATGAAGGAGGCCAGCAGCACCGACCAGATGAGCATGAACCAGATCGGCTCCTGACCGCTCATCAGCGACAGCACGATGGGCCAGGCGACCAGCAGGACCGCCAGGACACGGCCGCCCCAGGCCGCCACGACCGTTCCCGAGCCGGAGTTGCGGGTGACCTTCCACACTCCCGCGCGGAGCATGCGCCCCCCGTCCAGCGGCAGGCCGGGCAGCAGGTTGAAGATCCCGACGATCAGGTTGGCGAACCAGAGCTGGAGGGTCAGCTCACCGAGGATGGTGTCGGGGTCCAGGATCCGCCCCAGGGCGTAGCCCGCGCCGCCGAGCCCCAGCGACAGCAGCGGCCCGGCGAAGGCCACCATGAACTCCCGGCCCGGGGTCTCCGGCTCGCGCTCGATCTCGGAGACGCCGCCGAGCAGGTAGAGCGTGATGCGGCGGACCGGCAGGCCGTACATCTTCGCGACCACGCAGTGCGCCAGCTCGTGCAGCAGCACCGAGACGTACAGCAGCACCGCGAAGGCGAGCGCCACCACGTAGGACAGCTCGGTGCTCAGGCCGGGCAGCCGCCCCAGCACCGTGGGCTGGTAGAGGAAGGTGATGAACGCCGCCACGATGAACCAGGTCGGCGAGACGTAGACCGGGATGCCGAACGGGCGTCCCATCCGCAGACCCGGACGGTCCTGGCGCGGGCTCTCGCTGCTCACCGCTGGCTCACCACTCCTCGGTTCCTCGACGCGTTTCCCCGGTTCACTGGGTCTTCCGGCCTCGATGCTACGCTCCCGCGGGCCGCCTGGCCGCACCGTGGACGCAACGCCGGTGCGGAAGGCGTCACGCGGCACGGGGCGCGAACTGTCGCCGGGGTGACCTACAGTGCGGACATGTCACTGACCGAGCCCACGATCATCGGAGCGCTGTCGCCGTCCCGCGCCGGCGACTTCATGACGTGCCCGCTGCTCTACCGGTTCCGGGTGATCGACCGGCTGCCCGAGCCGCCGTCGCCCGCGGCCGTGCGCGGCACGGTGGTCCACTCGGTGCTGGAGCGCCTCTACGACCTGCCCGCCCCCGCCCGCACCGTCGCCGCGGCCCTGGAGCTGCTGGAGCCCCAGTGGCGCCGGCTCCTGGAGGAGGAGCCGGCCTACCGCGGGATGTTCTCCGGCGAGGAGGAGCAGGCCGCCTGGCTGGGCCAGGCCCGCGCCCTGCTGGAGCGCTACTTCGCGCTGGAGGACCCCAGCCGCCTGGAGCCCGCCGAGCGGGAGCTGTACGTCGAGGCGGTGCTCGACAGCGGCCTGATGCTCCGCGGTTACATCGACCGGCTGGACGTCGCGCCCACCGGCGAGGTCCGCGTGGTCGACTACAAGACCGGCAGCGCGCCCGGTCCCGCCTTCGAGGCCAAGGCGCTGTTCCAGATGAAGTTCTACGCCCTCGTGCTGTGGCGGCTGCACGGCTCGGTGCCCCGGCTGCTCCAGCTGATGTACCTGGGGGGCGCCGGCGAGATCCTCCGCTACTCCCCCGACGAGGCGGACCTGCGGGCCACCGAGCGCAAGGTGCAGGCCCTGTGGAAGGCGATCGAGCGGGCGCTGGACACCGGCGAGTGGGTGGCCAGGCCCAGCCGCCTGTGCGACTGGTGCAACTACAAGGAGCTGTGCCCGGAGTTCGGCGGCACCCCTCCGCCGCTGCCGGCGCGGCAGCCGGGCGACACGGTGCGCAGCACCCGCGGCCCCGCGCCGCGGGCCGCCACCGACGAGATCTGAGCCCTCGGAGGGCCGGCGGGGGGGCGGACGGCCCTCCGATCCGCGGGCCGGGGTCATCCCCGGGGAGGAGGCGGATTTCCCCCTCCAGCAGGGTGGCCCGGGGTGCCGGACGCCTAAATTGATTGTGTGCGCAACACCCTCGGCGGCCTGCGACCCTGGCTCCACGACCGTCCCCTGATCACGGACGCGCTCCTCGCGGTGCTGCTGGCGGCCGCCGCCGTCCCCCTCGCCCGCGACGCCGCCCTCTTCGGCGGCCCGGCCTGGCCGGGCGGACCGGGCCCGGCGGGAGTGGGCCTGATCGTGGCCGGCTGCCTGCTGACGGCGCTGCGCCGCCACCGCCCGTTCCTCGTGCTGTTCCTCGTCACCCTCGCCGAGGTGACCCTGTCGGCCCTCTCCATGGGAGGTTCCCCGCTCTGGCCCGCCACGCTGGTGATGGTCTCCACCGTCGCCGCCCGCCGCGGCCTGGCGCTCAGCCTGTGCGCGCTCGCGGTGAGCCTCACCGGCCGCCTCGCCTCCGCGGCGGCCCGGGGCGATCTCGGCGACTGGACCGCGCAGCTGCTCGTGGCCGTCCTCACCGTGGCCTTCTGGCTGGTGGGCCGGAGCCTGCGGTTGCGCCGGGCCTACCTGTCGGAACTGCGCGAGCGCACCGAGCGGACGGCGCGCGCCCGGGAGGCCGACACCCGGGCGGCCAGGGCGGAGGAGCGCTCCCGCATCGCCCGGGAACTGCACGACGTGGTCGCCCACCACGTGAGCGTGATGACCGTGCAGGCCGCCGCGGCCCGCCGGGTGCTGGCGAGCAACCCGGACGGGGCCCGCGAGGCGCTGTCGGCGATCGAGGAGACCGGCCGGACCGCGATGGCCGAGATGCGCAACATCGTGGGCGTGCTGCGGACCGACCCGGCCTCCCCCGCCGAGCGGGGGCCGCAGCCGGGTGTGCAGGAGATCCCCGCGCTGGTCGAGCAGATGTGCGAGGCGGGCCTGCGCACGGAGCTGCGCGTGGAGCGGGCGGACGGCGGCGCCCGGGAGGCGCGGGAGGCCCGGGAGGCCGTCACCGCCGGGGGCCCGAACCCCGGTGGCGCGTTCCCACCCCTGCCCGCGGGAGTGGATCTGGCCGCCTACCGCCTGGTCCAGGAGGCGCTGACCAACAGCATGCGGCATGCGGGAGCGGGCGCGCACGCCTGGGTCACCGTACGGCACGGGCCCGGCGAGCTGACCGTTCACGTCGAGGACGACGGTCAGGGCCCCC
Source organism: Thiemannella venezuelensis (assembly GCF_014203605.1). Lineage (GTDB taxonomy): Bacteria > Actinomycetota > Actinomycetes > Streptosporangiales > Streptosporangiaceae > Planomonospora_A > Planomonospora_A venezuelensis. Next base: position 27,383 of record NZ_JACHJJ010000007.1, read on the forward strand.
GCGCCGCCCGGGCCGAGGCGGGCCGGGCCTCCGGCGGGCGGGCCGCCGCCGAGCGGATCGGACACGGACTGGTCGGCATCCGCGAGCGGGTCGCCCTCTATGGTGGAGTCCTGCGGATCGGCCCGCGCACCGGGGGCGGATTCGAGGTAAGGGCCCGTTTCCCGATCAAGGACTAGTCCATGACGATCAGAGTGCTGCTGGTGGACGACCAGCCACTGCTGCGCACCGGTTTCCGCCTCATCCTGGAGGCCGAGCCGGACGTCACGGTGGTCGGCGAGGCGGGGGACGGCAAGGCCGCCCAGGACCAGTCGCGGGCGCTCCTGCCCGACGTGGTGCTGATGGACATCCGGATGCCGGGCGTGGACGGCATCGAGGCGACCCGCCGCATCGTGCGCGAGGCCGCCGGCGGGGCCCACGTGCCCCGCGTGCTGGTGCTGACCACCTTCGACCTGGACGAGTACATCGTGGAGGCGCTGCGCGCCGGCGCCAGCGGCTTCCTGCTGAAGGACGTCCCCCCGGACGAGCTGGTGCAGGCCATCCGGGTGGTCGCCGCGGGCGACGCCATCGTCGCGCCGAGCGTCACCCGGCGGCTGCTGGACAAGTTCGGCGCCCACCTCCCCTCGGCCCACCAGCAGTCCACCCCGGCCCGTCTCGACCGGCTCACCGAGCGCGAGCTGGAGGTGCTCCGGCTGATCGCCCGCGGCATGTCCAACGCGGAGATCGCCGCCGAGCTGGTGGTGAGCGAGACGACGGTCAAGACCCACGTCGGCAACGTGCTGACCAAGCTGGGCCTGCGCGACCGCGTGCAGGCCGTCGTCCTCGCCTACGAGACCGGCCTGATCACCCCCGGCGCCATTCCCTAGCCCGCCGGGAGGTGGCGCAACGTGGGCAACACGGTGATCGGACCGGTGGTCGCCGCGGACCCCGCCGCGACGGCGCCTCCCCGCCGGGCACCGCTTCCGCCCTGAGGCCGGGCCCCGGGCGGCTCCGGAGCACCGGGACGCACCCGGCTCCCCGGGGGGCCCGGTTCCCCGCGGTGAGGGGCTCGTCAGGACGAGGGGGTGCCCACCTCGGTGGCGGCGGGGTCGTGGGCGCCGGCGGCGGCCCGGACGGCGCCCGCCGCGATCTCCTCCGCCCAGTGGCAGGCGACCTTGCGGCCGGGGCGCGTCTCCCTCAGGGCGGGCACCTCGTCGGCGCACCGCGTGGGCCGGCGGAACGGGCAGCGGGTGTGGAAGCGGCAGCCGGGCGGGACGTCCACCGGGGACGGCAGGTCGCCGACGAGCAGGATCCGCCGCCTGCGCTCCTCCACCTCGGGGTCCGGGATCGGGATCGCCGACATCAGGGCGATCGTGTAGGGGTGCAGCGGCTGGGCGTACAGCGCGTCGGAGGGGGCCTCCTCCACCAGCGCGCCCAGGTACATCACCCCGATGACGTCGCTGACGTGCCGGACGACGGCCAGGTCGTGGGCGACGACGACGTAGGTGAGGCCGAGCTGCTCCTGCAGGTCCTCCAGGAGGTTGACGATCTGCGCCTGGATGGAGACGTCCAGCGCGGAGACCGGCTCGTCGGCGATGATCAGCTCGGGGTTGAGGGCGATCGCCCTGGCGATGCCGATGCGCTGGCGCTGCCCGCCGGAGAACTCGTGCGGGTAGCGGCCGGCCGCCCCGGAGGGCAGGCCCACGAGGTCGAGCAGCTCGCGCACCCGCCGTGACCGGTCGCCGGTGAACCCGTGGGCGCGCAGCGGCTCGGTGAGCACCGACTCCACGCTCTGCCGGGGATCGAGGCTGGCGAGCGGGTCCTGGAAGACCATCTGCATGTGCCTGCGGAGCCTGCGCATGCGTTCGGGGCTCTGCCCGCCGAGGTCGGCGCCGTTGAACAGCACGGTGCCCGCGGTGGGCTCCACCAGGCGCAGTACGGCCTTGCCGAGCGTGCTCTTGCCGCAGCCGGACTCCCCCACCAGCCCGTAGGTCATGCCGCGCGCCACGTCGAGGTCGACGCCGTCCACGGCGCGCACGTGACCGGCGACGCGTTGCAGCAGCACGCCCCTGCGGACGGGGAAGTGCACCTTGAGGCCGCGGACGGACAGCAGCGGCTCGCCGGATGGCGCCGGGCCGTTCCCCTGGCCCGCCTCAGGCGAACCGCGCAGCGGGTCGCTCTCCGGGGAGCCGCTCGTGGCGCCCCGCTCCGGAGGATCCGGCCTGGAAGGACCGGTCGAAGCGCTCACGGGTGCACCACCTTCGCCTCCGGCGAGTCGGACGGGAGCGGGTTGACGCAGCGCAGGGCGTGGCGCCCGCCCTCCAGATCGGGGGCGTCGGGGGTGCACGCCTCGACCCGGTTGGGGCAGCGGGGCGCGAACGCGCAGCCCCGCGCCCAGGGGATGGTGTCGCGGGGCGAGCCCTTGATGGGTTCCAGGCGGACGCCGCGGGGCTGGTCCAGGCGGGGCACCGAGGCGAGCAGGCCGCCGGTGTAGGGATGGCGGGGGCTCGCGAACAGGTCGTACCGGGGGGCGCGTTCGACGATGCGGCCGGCGTACATGACGTGGACGGTGTCGCACATCCCGGCGACCACCCCCAGGTCGTGGGTGATCAGGACGAGGGCGGTCCCGGACTCGGCCACCAGCGTCCTGAGCAGTTCCAGGATCTGCGCCTGGATGGTGACGTCCAGGGCGGTGGTGGGCTCGTCGGCGATGAGCAGCCGGGGCCGGCAGGCCAGCGCGGCCGCGATGAGCGCGCGCTGGCGCATGCCCCCGGAGAGCTGGTGGGGGTACTCCCGCAGCCGCCTGGACGGGTCGGGGATGCCCACCCTGCGCAGCAGGTCGGCCGCCTCCCGGCGCGCCTCGCCGTTGCCCAGGCCGCGGTGGCGGGTCAGCACCTCGGTCACCTGCGTGCCGATCGGCACCACGGGGTTGAGCGAGGTCATCGGGTCCTGGAAGACGACGGCCAGCTCCCTGCCGCGCAGGGCGCGCAGCTTGTCGGGGGGCAGGGCGAGCAGGTCGGTCCCGTCGAAGGCGACGCCGCCCGTCACGTGCACGCCCCGCTTCGGGAGCAGGCCCATGATCGCCAAGGAGGTGACGGACTTGCCGCAGCCCGACTCCCCCACCAGGCCGACGGTCTCACCGGGGGAGACGGAGAAGCTGACGCCGTCCACGGCGCGCACGTCGGCGCGGCCCCGCTGCCGGAAGACCACGGTCAGGTCCCGGACGTCGAGAAGGCTCCCGGGGCTCCCGGGGCTCCCGGGGCTCGCAGCGTTCGCAGGACCCATCGGATCCGCAGGGCTCACGGGATCACCGCCGGTACTTGGGGTCGAGGGCCTCGCGCAGCGACTCCCCCAGCAGGGTGAAGCCGAGCGCGGCGACGATGATGGCCAGGCCGGGGAAGACCGCCAGCAGCGGCGCGCTGGACAGGTACCGCTGGGTGTCGGCGAGCATCCTGCCCCACTCCGGGATGCTCGGGTCGTTGCTGGACAGGCCGAGGAAGGCCAGGCCCGCCGCGTCCACGATGGCCGTCGCCAGGGTGAGCGTGCCCTGCACGATGACGGGGGTCAGCGAGTTGGGCAGGATGTGGCCGAGCACGATCCGGCGCCGCCGCACCCCCACCGCGGTGGCGGCCAGCACGTAGTCGGAGCGGCGCTGAGCCAGCATCTGGCCGCGGAGCAGCCGGGCGAAGACCGGCATGTTCACCACCGCGATGGCGATCATCACGGCGTCCAGGCCGGAGCCGAGCATCGCGGCGACGCCGATGGCGAACAGCAGGCCGGGGACCGAGAGCATCATGTCGACCAGGCGCATCACGACGCCGTCCACCCAGCCGCCGAAGGCACCGGCGAGCAGGCCCAGCAGCAGCCCGCCGGCCATGCCGAGCAGCAGCGAGACCACCCCGATGACCAGGGACCAGCGGGCTCCCCACAGGACCCGGGTGAACTCGTCGCGGCCCAGGTCGTCCAGGCCGAACCAGTGCTCGGCGGAGGGGCCGGGGATGGAGGTGGGGGTGACCTGTCCGACCGGTTTGTCCGGCGGGTACGGCGCCAGCCAGGGGGCGAGCAGCGCCGCGGCGACGAACAGGACGACCAGGACCGCGCCCGCGATCGCGACCGGGTTGCGGCGCAGCCTCCGCCAGGCGTCCCTGCCGAGGCTCCCGCCCGCCTCCTCCGGGGCGACGGTCTCCACCTGGGCCAGGCTCATGTCCCCTCCCTCCCCCGGCGGCCGCGCTCACTCGCGTGCCGCCGCCGCGCCCGCGGCCCGTTCCGCTCGCTCACGTCACCCTCACCCTCGGGTCGATGAGCCCGTAGGCGACGTCCACCAGCAGGTTGACCAGTACGAAGATCACCGCGGTGAACAGGATGAAGCCCTGCAGCACCGCGTAGTCCCTGGCGACGATCGAGTCGGCCATGAACTTGCCGAAGCCGGGGAAGGCGAAGACGGTCTCGGTCAGCACCGCGCCGCCGAGCAGCAGCCCGACCTGGAGGCCGACGACGGTGACGACCGGGAGCAGGGCGTTGCGCAGCACGTGCCGCCCGCGGATCGTCGCGGGCGCCAGCCCCTTCGCCTCGGCGGTGCGCACGTAGTCCTCGTGGAGCACGTCCAGCACCGAGGCCCGGGTGATCCGCACCACGATCGCCAGCGGGATGGTCCCGAGCGCGACGCCGGGCAGCACCAGGTGGGCCAGCGCGTCGCCGAACGCCTCCATGTTCCCGGTGACCAGGCCGTCCAGCACGTAGAACCCGGTGGGGTGCCCGGCGTCCAGCAGGGGGTCCTGCCGTCCGTCGGTGGGCAGCAGCCCCAGTTTCTCGGCGAAGACGAACTTGAGCATGTAGCCGAGGAAGAAGACCGGGATCGTGATGCCGAACAGCGACCCGGCCACCGAGACGTGGTCGATCCAGGTGCCGTGGCGGCGGGCGGCGAGGTAGCCGAGCGGCACGCCCGCCCCCACCGCGAAGACCATCGCGACGAGGGCGAGCTCCACGGTGGCGGGGAAGGTGCGCAGCAGCTCCTCGACGACCGGGTGCTGGGTCCTGCTGGACACCCCGAGGTCGCCGCGGAACACGTTGCCCACCCACGTGAGGTACTGCTCGTACCAGGGCCGGTCGAGGCCGTAGAGCTTCTTGACCCGCGCCACGGCCTCGGGGGTGGCCCGCTCTCCCAGCAGGGCCTCGGCGGGCCCTCCCGGCAGCGCCCTGACCCACAGGAACAGCAGCACCGACAGGCCCAGCAGGATCGGTACGAGCAGCGCCAGCCGCCTGGCGACGAACCCCAGCATCGATCAGTTCAGCGAGATAGAGGCGAGCTTGTCGTTGAGCACCGGGCTCGGCACCCAGCCCTGGACGTTCTTGGCCGCGGCCGAGAACGAGGGGCTCTGCGCGTACGGCACGCCGGGCACGAAGTCGGCGATCAGGGCGTTGGCCTGCTTGTACAGCGCCTCCCGCTTGGCCTGGTCCGGTTCCTTCTCCGCGTCGCCCAGGGCCTTGAAGATCTCCTCGTTCCGGAACGACCACTGGCTGGAGAAGGACTGGAAGAACGTGCCGAGGAAGTTGTCCGGGTCGCCGAAGTCGCCGTTCCAGCCGAGCAGGAAGAGCGGGCAGTCGCCGGCCTGGGTGGTGTTGAGGTAGTCCGGGCTCCACGGCGAGGTCTTCGGCGTGACCTTGAAGCCCGCGGCCTCCAGATCGGCCTTCATCAGCTGGAAGTTTCCGGCCGGGTCGACCATGTAGGCGCGGCTGACGCCGCTGGGGTAGCAGAACTCCAGCGTGGGGGACGGGACGCCGGACTCGGCGATGAGCTGCTTGGCCTTGTCGACGTTGTAGTCGTACGTGGTGAAGTCCTCGGTGTAGCTCCACAGGCTGTCCGGCATGAACGCGTTGGCCACCTTGGCGCCGGCGCCGTACTTGGTCTTCACGACGTTCTCGCGGTTGATCGCGTGGGCGATCGCCTGGCGGATCTTCTGGTTCTTCATGATCTCGGTCTTCTGGCTGAAGCCGAGGTAGCCCATGTTGAACGGCGCCCGCTCCAGCACCTGCGCCCCGGAGCTCTTGAGCGACTCCAGGTCGGCCGGGTCGGCGTAGTCGAAGGCGTGCACCGAGCCGGCGCGCAGCGCCTGCGCCCGGTCGGCGGCCTTCTCGATCGGCCGGAATATGATCTTGCTGAGCTTGGCCTTCTCACCCCAGTAGTCGTCGTTGCGGACGAGTTCCAGCCTGTCGCCCCGGGTCCAGCCGCCGAACTTGAACGGCCCGGTGCCGACCGGGTGCTCGGTGCCGAAGGTCCCGGTGAACTGCGGCGACTCGGCGGTCCCGCTCACCTCGTCGGCCTTGTAGTCCTTGAGCGCCTTGGGGCTGGCGATGCCGAACGACGACAGCGTCAGCGCCGACAGCACCACGGCGGACGGTTCGGTGAGCTTGAGCTCGACCGTGCCGGCGTCCTTGGCCGTGCATCCGCCGTACAGGCTCTTGCCGAGGGTGTCGGACTCGTTCTTGGCGAAGCCCCGGAAGACCGTCACCCAGTAGTAGGAGACCGAGTCCGACTGCGCCAGGCCGGTGAAGTTGTACCAGCGGTCGAAGTTGGCGCACACGGCCGCGGCGTCGAGCGCCTCGCCGTCGTGGAACTTCACGCCCTGGCGGAGCTTGAAGGTGTAGGTCGTGGCGTCCTCGCTGACCTCCCAGCTCTCCGCGAGGCCGGGTGCGACGCCGGTGCCGCCCTCCTCGGTCGCCACCAGCGTCTCGAAGATCTGGTTGGTCACCCGGGAGGACTCGCCGTCGCTGTGGAAGGCCGGGTCGAGGATGGCGGGGTCCGCCGAGGAGGCGAAGATGAGGGTCGAGCCCTCCGCCCCCGTCCCGGTGGCTCCCGGTTCCGGATCGTCTCCGCCGCCGCACGCCGCCGCCGAGATGGCCAGGGCCAGGCCCGCCACCACCGCCGCCGTCCTGCGCAGGGGCATACCGTCTCGTCGCATGCTGCACCTCATCGCCGTCTTGCGGCCGGATCCGGCCGCCGTGCGGACTCCCCGTGATCGCAGGATCCATGCGGGCGGCACCCCTGGCCACCCCCGGCGTGAGGCTGTGGCGCAAATGTGACAGTCGGTTGACCTGAACGGTAAGCAAGCGTTTCACAGCGGTACGGCGCCATGCCGTCCGAGGCCGTCCCGGACACCGGGCCCGGAACGCGCGGACGCCCGCCGGGCACGGCTCGTGCGAGTCGTGCCCGGCGGGCGCCGGCGGAACGGCCGCGGCCGGGTGCGCCGGTCCCTCAGCCGACCGGCTTCTTCGGGTGCGCGGCGTCCGCCACGTTCTGCGCGATCTTCGCGGCGGCCGGGGCCGCCACCTTGTCCGCGTTCTCCGGGAAGTGGCAGGCCACCTGGTGGCCGGGGGCCAGCTCCACCAGCGGCGGCTCCTCCGTCTTGCAGATCACCTGGGCCTTCCAGCACCTGGTGTGGAAGCGGCAGGCGGGCGGCGGGTTGAGCGGGCTGGGCACGTCGCCCTGGAGCCGGATGCGCTCGCGGTCCTTGCGCCGGGCCGGGTCCGGGATCGGGACGGCGGACATCAGCGCGTTGGTGTACGGGTGCATGGGCGACTCGTACAGGTCCTTGCGGTCGGCCAGCTCGACGATCTTGCCGAGGTACATGACCGCGACCCGGTCGCTGATGTGCCGGATGACCGACAGGTCGTGCGCGACGATGACGTAGGTCAGGCCGAGCTCGTTCTGCAGGTCCTCCAGGAGGTTGACCACCTGGGCCTGGATCGAGACGTCCAGGGCGGAGACCGGCTCGTCCGCGATGATCATCTTCGGCTTGAGCGCGAGCGTGCGGGCGATGCCGATGCGCTGGCGCTGGCCGCCGGAGAACTCGTGCGGGTAGCGGTTGTAGTGCTCGGGGTTGAGCCCGACCAGTTCCAGGAGCTCCTGGACCGCCTTCTTGGTCCCCTGCTCGGTCTGCACGCCCTGGATGCGGAAGGGGGCGCCGACGATGGCGCCGACCGTGTGCCGCGGGTTCAGCGAGGAGTAGGGGTCCTGGAAGATCATCTGGATGTCGCGGCGGAGCGGCCGGATCTTCGCCTGCGGCATGTGGGTGATGTCGTGGCCCTCGAAGACGATCTTCCCGGCGGTCGGCTCCATCAGCCGGGTGACCAGGCGGCCCGTCGTGCTCTTGCCGCAGCCGGACTCGCCGACCAGGCCGAGCGTCTCGCCCTTGCGGACGTCGAAGCTGACCCCGTCGACCGCCCTGACCGCGCCGATCTGCCGCTTGAGCAGACCCTTGGTCACCGGGAAGTGCTTGACCAGGCCCTGGACGGACAGCAGCGTGTCGGGAGCGCCCACGCTCGCGCTCCCTTCGTCTGCCCTGTGGCTCACTGCCCCTCCAACATCGGCTTGATCTCGTTCTCCCAGATGCCCCGCCGCTCCTCGCGCGGCAGGTGGCAGCGGACCAGGTGCCCGCCCTCGGTCTCCAGGAGCTGCGGCACCTCGGTGGTGGCCTTGCCCGCCGTACGGCCGGCGTAGGGGCAGCGCGGGTTGAAGGCGCAGCCGGACGGCACGTTGATCAGCGAGGGCGGGGTGCCCTTGATCGGCATCAGCCGGTCGGTGGGCTCCCGGTCCAGGCGCGGCATCGATCCCAGTAGACCCCATGTGTAGGGGTGCTCGGGCCGGTAGAAGATGTCCTCGGCCGTGCCGTACTCGATGCACTTGCCGCCGTACATCACCAGGATGTCGTCCGAGAGCTCGGCGACCACGCCGAGGTCGTGGGTGATGACGATCAGCGCGGAGTTGAACTCGCGCTGCAGGTCCAGCATGAGGTCCAGGATCTGCGCCTGGACGGTCACGTCGAGGGCGGTGGTCGGCTCGTCGGCGATCAGCAGCTCGGGGTCGCACGAGAGCGCCATGGCGATCATGGCGCGCTGGCGCATGCCGCCGGAGAACTCGTGCGGGTAGCTGTCGACGCGCTTGTCCGGCTGGGGGATGCCGACCCGGCCGAGCATGTCGATCGCGTGCTTGCGCGCGACCGCCTTGCTGACGTCGTGGTGGATCCGGTACGCCTCGATGATCTGCTGGCCGACCGTGTAGAACGGGTGCATCGACGAGAGCGGATCCTGGAAGATCATCGCCATCTTCTTGCCGCGCAGCGTCCGCACGTGGTCCTGGCTCGCGCCGACGAGCTCCTCGCCGTCCAGCCAGATCTCGCCGGAGATCTTCGCCCGGCCGCCCTTGTGCAGGCCCAGGATGCCGAGGCTGGTCACGCTCTTGCCGGAGCCCGACTCGCCCACGATGCCCAGGGTCTTGCCCCGTTCGAGCTTGAAGGACAGGCCGTCGACGGACTTGACCAGGCCGTCCTCGGTCGGGAAGTGGATGCGCAGGTCGCGCAGTTCCAGGAAGGCGCTGGGCGCGGGAGTGCTCATGACAGCCTCACCCTCGGGTCGACCACCGCGTACAGGATGTCCACGATGAGGTTGGCCAGGACGATGAAGAACGCCGCGAACAGGGTGACACCCAGCACGACGGGCAGGTCGTTGCCCCGGATCGCGTCGATGACCAGCTTGCCGATGCCGGGGATGGAGAAGGTGCTCTCGGTGAGCACCGCGCCGCCCAGCAGCAGGCCGAGGTCGAGGCCGAAGATGGTGAGGATGGGGGTGAGCGTGGCGCGCAGGGCGTGCTTGGTGACGACCGTGCGCTCCTTGAGGCCCTTCGCGCGGGCCGTGCGGATGTAGTCCTCGCCCATGGTCTCCAGCATGCCCGCCCGGGTGAGCCGGGCGTACAGGGCCGCGTAGAGGAAGGCCAGGGTGACCCAGGGCAGCACGAGCGCCTGGAACCACATTACCGGATCCTCGGTGAGCCCGGTGTAGCTGCCGCCGCCGGGGAAGATTCCGAGCGTGTAGGCGAACACGGAGAGCGAGACCAGGCCGGTGAAGTAGATGGGCAGCGAGACGCCGGCGAGCGCCACCGTCATGGCGGCCCGGTCGACCGCGGTGCCGCGTTTCAGCGCCGAGATGACGCCGATGCTCACGCCGGCGACGAGCCAGACGACGGCCGCGCCCAGCGCCAGCGACATGGTCGCGGGGAGCCGGTCGAGCAGCGTCGGCCAGACCGGCTGGTTGTTGTTGAACGAGAAGCCGAAGCAGGGCGCCGGGCACTCGGCCTTCCTGGGCCCGAGCGAGTAGTCCTGGCCGGCGACGATGCCCTTGGCGAACCGCCCGTACTGCACGATGAGCGGGTCGTCCAGGTGGAGTCTCTTGACCGCGCCCTGGATCGCCTCGGGTGTGGCGTCCCGCCCGACGTAACGCGACGCCATGCCCTCGGGGGTCTGTCCCAGGGCACGCGGGATGAGAAAGAAGATCGCGAAGGTTGCCACGCTGACGATGACGAGCATCAGCACGGCGGCGATCACGCGGCGGACGATGAAAGCGACCACGATCGTTCGGCCGGGGCGCCCGGGAGGATCACTCCCGGGCGCCCTAGGCCTTCACCTGCCTTTGGCTAGCTAGGGAGGACTACTGCTTGACGCCGAGCCACGTGTAGTCGTACATGCCGTAGGCCGGGTGCACGTACACGTTGGTCAGGCTCTCCGGGCGGAAGAGCAGGGTCTTCTCGTAGACGAACGGCAGGAAGGCCGCCGACTCCATGACCTTCTTGTCGACCTCGCCCCAGATCTTGTTGCGCTCGGTGGCGTCGGTGGTCTGGATGCCCTTGTCGAGCAGCTCGTTCACCGCCGGGTCGTTGAGCTCCATCATGTTGTAGTTGCCGGAGGCCTTGATGAAGCGGCCGTCGACGATCTGCGACAGGAAGCCGAAGCCCGAGGGCCAGTCGGCGCCCCAACCGGCGATCATGATGCCCAGGTTGTTCTTGTGCACGAAGTCCGGCTTGCCGGCGTACTGCGCGCTCCAGTCACCCGAGGGGTACTTCTTGATCGAGGCCTTGATGCCGACCTTGTCCAGCGAGGCCTGCAGGGCCTCGGCGACCTGGACCTCCTTGGTGCGGTCGCCGCGGACCGCGATGTTGGTCTCGAAGCCGTCGGCCTTGCCGCAGGCCGCCAGGGCCTCCTTGGCCTTGGCCACGTCGCCCTTGTTGTCGGCGCCGTTCGGGAACAGGTCGTACTGCTGGTAGCCGACCGTGGTCGGGGTCATCAGCGTGCTGCCGATGTCACCGCCGAGCGGGCCGCCCCACGGCGCCTGGGTGGCGACCTGGTCGGTGGCGTACTGCACGGCCTTGCGGCACTCGATGTTGTCGAACGGGGCGACCTTGGTCGACATCATCGCGTAGCGGTTGAAGGGGGTGTACGGGTTGTCCGTGGAGTCCTTCAGCTTGGCGTCGCCGACGATCTTCGCGCGGGCCGCGGTCTGCACGCCGGTGCCGCCGAGGTCGACGTGGATCTGGCCGGCCAGCAGGCGCTGGTCGATGTCCTCGGCGCTCTGCTTCATCTGGACCTCGATGCGGTCCGGAAGCTGCTTGCGCGTGGTGTCGGTGGCCTGGTCCCAGTGCTCGTTCTTCACGAGGTTGAACTGCTTGCCGACCTCGTAGCTCTCGATCTTGTAGGGGCCGGTCGAGGCGACGGTCTTCTCGTACTCCAGGCCGGTGTCCTTGGCCTGCGGCACGGGGGCCGACTGCGGGTTGGCGACCAGGAAGTCGAACTCCGAGAACGGGGCCTTGAGCTTGAAGACGATGGTGTAGTCGTCCGGGGTCTCGATGGCCTTGAAGTTGTCGAGGTTCTTGTCCTTGTAGGGACCCTTGTAGCCCTCGGCGTCGAGGTACTCGGCGAAGTACTTCGGACCGTCGGTGAGCTCCTCGGAGAAATTGCTCCGGGCGATGGCGTACTTGACGTCCGCGGCCTTGACCTCCGTGCCGTCGTCGTACTTGATGCCCTTCTTGATCTTGTACGTCCAGGTCTTGCCGTCCTCGCTGGCCTCGCCCAGGCCCTCGGCGAGGTCCGGGACCAGCTTCAGGCCCTCCTCGCCGGGCGCGGCGGTGTAGGTCAGCAGCGGGCGGGCGTACAGACGCGTGAAGTTCCAGTTGAACGCGTAGTAGGTGTTGCCCGGGTCCATCGAGTCGGGCTCGTCGGAGTAGGCGAACTTGAGCGTGCCGCCCTTGGCGTCGTTGGCGTTGACGACCTTGGTGTAGCCGTCGTTGTGCTTGGCGGCGGAGGCCCCGGTGCCGGTGTTGCCCGTCCCGGTGGTCTTGTCGCCACCACCGCCGGCGGTGCCGCCGCAGGCGGCGAGGCTCATGGCCAGCGCGGTACCCAGCGCGGCGAGCGCCAGGGCGTTGGTCTTCCTCATCGTGGTTGTACACCCCTTGTCATGAGTGACGGTGATATCGAGGAACGGAAGCGTTGTCGCGCTACCGGGCTCGCGGGTCGAGGGCGTCCCGGAGCCCGTCGCCCAGAAGGTTGAAGGCCATCACGGTAACGAAGATCGCGAGGCCCGGGACGATCATGAAATGCGGTGCGATCTGGTAGTAGTCGACCGCACGGGTGAGCATGCCGCCCCAGGAGGCCTGAGGCTCGGCCACGCCCACTCCGAGGAATGACAGCGCGGCCTCGAAGAGGATGTTCGAGGGGATGAGCAGCGTGGCGTAGACCAGGATCGGCGCCACGAGATTCGGGAAGACCTCGCGGAAGATGATGTAGCGGTTCCCCGCGCCCAGCGACCGGGCCGCGTCCACGAACTCGCGCTCGCGCAGCGAGAGGGTCTGGCCGCGCACGATGCGCGCGATGTACGGCCAGTTGAAGAACCCGATGATGAACACGATCACCGCGACCCGCAGGCCGTTGCCGCTGAGGCCGAGCGCCTTGTCGGGCACGGCGCCGACGATGGCGATCGCGAACAGCAGCAGCGGGAAGGCGAGGAAGACGTCCATCAACCGGCTGATGAGCGTGTCGACCCAGCCGCCGAAGAAGCCCGCGAGCACGCCCAGCAGCGAGCCGAGCACCACCGAGACCAGAGTGGCGAGGAAGGCCACCAGCAGCGAGATCTGCGCGCCGGACAGGATCCGGGCGAACAGGTCGCGGCCGTTGACCGGTTCCAGCCCGAACGGGTGCTCCAGGCTCATGCCGCCCCAGGTGCCGAGCGGCGCGCTGGTCATGGGGTCGATGAGATCGTTGTTGGGCAGGTTCGGCGGGTCGCCGAAGAGCGCGATCAGCCCGCCGAACGGACGCTCGGCGAAGATGGCGATCAGCGTCAGGAACACCACGACGAAGGCGCCGACGAAGGCGGCCTTGTCGCGTTTCAGTCGCATCCATGCGATCTGACCGAGCGAACGGCCTTCGATGGCCTTTCCGCCCGCCCCTTCAAGCACGGCCTCCGGCTGGGCCTCCATGGCCTGCCCGGAGACATCGAGCGGTGCGGTCATACCAGTGGCCCCCTGGATCCCAGACGACATTGTCCGAAGAGAGCGTCCCCCGGGTCGGGGTCTCGCGCCCTGAGTCTACGGTCCTGTTTCGCAGTCCCGTTCCGCAGAATCTATGGGCTGATCTGCGGTGACCAGTCCTTTAGGGGGCTATGTGGCTTAACTGTGATTCACGTGAAATTCATTCGTTTTGATCTTGAATCGAATGTCCGGAGGACGTTCCGCTTCTGTCTCGATTTTGTGACACGCCGAAGACGGCGCGCCGACGCGGCCCGCGGCCTCACCCGATCCCGCGGCGCTTGAGGATCGCCTCGATGTCGGAGAAGTCGTCATCGCCCGCGGGGCCGGCGCTCTTGCCGGGCTTGGGCGACGCTCCGGGGGTGCGCTGCGGCAGCGGCTGCGTGACGGCGTTCGGCCGCCCCTGCCGCACGGCGGCGGCCGCCGGAGCCGCCGGAGCCGCGGGCGCGGCGGACGCGGCGGGCGCGGCCTTGCGGGCGGAGGCCGTACGGCGGGCCCGCAGCACCCCGGAGACCAGGAACAGCACCACCGACACGCCGGCCACGGCCACGCCCGCCCACACCATGGGGTTGAGCACGAGCCCGGCGACGAACCCGGTGACCGCCGTGCCGATCTGCCACAGGGTCGGCAGCGCGCCGGTCAGGTAGGCCGCCACCGGAAGCAGCGACCACGCCGCCATGCGCAGCCCGGCCGCGGCCCCCCGGCGGCGCAGCAGCAGGAAGCTCAGGACCAGCCCCACCCCGGTCAGTCCGGCGCACAGCGCCAGCCACGGAATCTGGGCGTATGTCAACATGGCGGAACCACCCCTCGTATCGGTTTGCCTTCCTCCATCCTGGCACGCGGATACGCGGGCGTTCCTCCTCCTTCGGGAGGGATCATCCCCTAGGGGTCGCGGACCTCCCGCCGGGCGGAGGCCGGGGTGTCCTCCGGGTCACAGCCACCGGGGTCACAGCCACCGGGTCACGGCGCCGGGTCACAGCCGCCGGTCACGGCTCCCGGGCGGACAGCTCCCGCAGGGTCTCGAGGTCGATCTCGCGCAGCGAGGCGGCGACGAGCCGGCCGGGGGCGTGCGGGATCGGCAGCACGCTCGGCACGGCCACCACCCGGCAGCCCGCGGCGGTGGCCGCCGTCACCCCGTTCGGGGAGTCCTCCAGTGCCACGCAGCGGGCCGGGTCCACGCCGAGCAGCCGGGCGGCCGTCAGGTACGGCTCCGGGTCGGGCTTGGTCCTCGCCACGTCCTCGCAGGTCACGATCCGGTCGAAGTGGTGCCTGCCGATGACGCCGTCCAGGCACGCGTCGGCGATCACCCGGGCCGAGGAGGTGACCAGGGCGGTGGGCAGGCCCGCCCGCCGTACGGCCGCCAGCAGCCCGGCCGCGCCCGGCATCATCTCCACGCCCTCGGAGAGCCTGCGGACCATGCCCGCCAGCATCCAGGCCTCCACGTCCTGCGGAGAGGCGCCGGAGCCGGAGCGCCGGAGCATGTAGGCCACCGTGGCCGGCATCGAGCCACCCACCAGGTGCTCCTGGTCGGCCGGGGACCAGTCGCCGCCGAGCCGCTCCATCACCTCGGTCTCGACCTGGAACCAGATCTTCTCGCTGTCCACGAGCAGCCCGTCCATGTCGAAGAGGACCGCGTCCATCCCCGAAGAGTCCTCTCTGGTCAGACGTTGAAGTAGCCGGCCTCGGGGTGGTGGACGATCAGGGCGGAGGTCGACTGCTCGGGGTGGAGCTGGAACTCCTCCGACAGGTTCACCCCGATCCGCACCGGGTCGATCAGCTCCATCAGCTGGACCTGGTCCTCCAGGTTGGGGCAGGCCGGGTAGCCGAAGGAGTAGCGGCAGCCGGTGACGTTGACCTTGAGCATGTCCTCCAGCGACTCGTCACCGCCGATGCCCAGCTCCGAGCGGACGCGCGCGTGCCAGTACTCGGCCAGCGCCTCGGTGAGCTGCACCGACAGGCCGTGCAGCTCCAGGTAGTCGCGGTAGGCGTCCTTGGCGAACAGCTCGGCCGTCGCCTCGGAGATCCGGCCGCCCATCGTGGCGACCTGGAAGGCGACCACGTCGACCTCGCCGGAGTCCTTCGGGCGGAAGAAGTCGGACAGGCACAGGTGCCGGTCGCGGCGCTGGCGCGGGAAGGTGAAGCGGGTGCGCTCGTTGCCCGCCTCGTCGAGGATGATCAGCGAGTCGCCGTCGCTCACGCACGGGAAGTAGCCGTAGGCGACCGCCGCCTGGAGCAGGCCCTCGGTCTGCATGCGCTCCAGCCACATCCGCAGCCGCGGCCGGCCCTCGGTCTCGACGAGCTCCTCGTAGGAGGGGCCGTCTCCGCCGCGGGCGGCCTTGAGGCCCCACTGGCCCATGAAGGTCGCCCGCTCGTCCAGGAACGCGGCGTAGTCGGCCAGCGGGATGCCCTTGATGATCCGGTCGCCGAGGAACGGCGCGACCGGAACCGGGTTGTCGGCGGCCACGTCGGAGCGGGCGGGCAGGTCCTCCACCGCGGTGCGCTGCAGGACCGCGCCGGTCTTGACCCGGCGCTGGCGCAGCGGCGGCAGGGACGCGCCGTCCTCGCCGCGCTTGACCGCCATGAAGGCGTCCATCAGGCGCAGGCCCTCGAAGGCGTCGCGGGCGTAGCGGACCTCGCCCCGGAAGAGCTCGGCGAGGTCCTGCTCGACGTAGGCGCGGGTGAGGGCGGCGCCGCCGAGCAGCACGGGGAACCTCTCGGCGATGCCCCGGGAGTTCATCTCCTCGAGGTTCTCCTTCATCACCACCGTGGACTTCACCAGCAGCCCGGACATGCCGATGACGTCGGCCTTGGCGTCCTCGGCCGCCTCCAGGATGGCCGAGACCGGCTGCTTGATGCCGAGGTTGACGACCTCGTAGCCGTTGTTGGACAGGATGATGTCGACCAGGTTCTTGCCGATGTCGTGCACGTCGCCCTTGACGGTCGCCAGCACGATGCGGCCCTTGGTCTCGCCCTCGACCCGCTCCATGTGCGGCTCCAGGTAGGCCACGGCGGTCTTCATCACCTCGGCCGACTGGAGCACGAACGGCAGCTGCATCTCGCCGGAGCCGAACAGCTCGCCGACGGTCTTCATGCCGTCCAGCAGCACGTCGTTGACGATCTCCAGTGCCGGCCGCTGCTCCAGGGCCAGGTCGAGGTCGGCCTCCAGGCCCTTCCTCTCGCCGTCGACGATGCGCCGCTTGAGCCGCTCCCAGAGCGGGAGCCCGGCCAGTTCCTCGGCCTTGCCCGCCTTCATCGCGGCGGCGTCGACGCCCTCGAACAGCTCCATGAAGCGCTGCAGGGGGTCGTAGCCCTCGCGCCGCCGGTCGTAGACCATGTCGAGGGCGACCTGGCGCTGCTCGTCGGGGATGCGCGCCATCGGCAGGATCTTGGAGGCGTGCGCGATCGCCGAGTCCAGGCCGGCGTTGACGCACTCGTTGAGGAAGACGCTGTTGAGCACCATGCGGGCGGCCGGGTTGAGCCCGAAGGAGATGTTGGACAGCCCGAGCGTGGTCTGCACCGCCGGGTAGCGCCGCTTGAGCTCGGCGATGGCCTCGATGGTCTCCAGGCCGTCGCGCCGGGTCTCCTCCTGGCCGGTGGCGATCGGGAAGGTCAGGCAGTCGACGATGATGTCCTCGACCCGCACCCCCCAGTTCCCCGTCAGGTCCTCGATGAGGCGGGTGGCGATGCGGACCTTGTCGTCGGCGGTGCGCGCCTGGCCCTCCTCGTCGATGGTCAGCGCGACCACGGCGGCGCCGTGCTCGCGGACCAGCTTCATGATCCTGGTGAAGCGGGAGTCCGGGCCGTCGCCGTCCTCGTAGTTGACCGAGTTGACGACCGCGCGCCCGCCGAGCATCTCCAGGCCCGCCTCCAGCACGGCGGGCTCGGTGGAGTCGAGCATGATCGGCAGCGTGGAGGCGGTGGCGAACCGGAAGGCCAGCTCCCGCATGTCGCCCGCGCCGTCGCGGCCGACGTAGTCGACGCACAGGTCCAGCATGTGCGCGCCGTCGCGGGCCTGGGCCCGGGCGATCTCGACGCACTCCTCCCAGTTCCCGGCGAGCATGGCCTCGCGGAAGGCCTTGGAGCCGTTGGCGTTGGTCCGCTCGCCGACGGCCAGGTAGGAGGTGTCCTGCCGGAAGGGCACGTGCTGGTAGAGCGAGGAGGCCCCGGCCTCGGGGCGGGGGCGGCGGGCGGCGGCCTCCTGGCCGCGGACCCGCTCGACGACCTTGCGCAGGTGCTCGGGGGTGGTGCCGCAGCAGCCGCCGACGATCGACAGGCCGAAGGACCGGGTGAAGGTCTCGTGCGCGTCGGCCAGCTCGTCGGGGCCGAGCGGGTAGTAGGCGCCGTCGGAGGTCAGCACCGGCAGCCCGGCGTTGGGCATGCAGGAGAGCCGGACCCGCGCGTGGCGGGCCAGGTAGCGCAGGTGCTCGCTCATCTCGGCCGGGCCGGTGGCGCAGTTGAGCCCGATCACGTCGACGCCGAGCGGCTCGATCGCGGTCAGCGCCGCGCCGATCTCCGAGCCGAGCAGCATCGCGCCGTTGGTCTCGATGGTGACCTGGGCGATGATCGGCACGTCCCGGCCCGCGTCGGCGATGGCCCGGTGCGCGCCGACGACCGCGGCCTTGACCTGGAGCAGGTCCTGCGAGGTCTCGATGATCAGCGCGTCGGCGCCGCCGGAGATCAGGCCGGCCGCGTTGTCGTAGTAGGCGTCGCGCAGCTCGCCGTACGGCTTGTGCCCGAGGGTCGGCAGCTTGGTGCCGGGGCCGATGGAGCCCAGCACGAAGCGGGGCCGACCGGGGGCGGACCAGTGGTCGGCGGCCTCGCGCGCGACCCGGGCCCCCGCCTCGGAGTAGGCGAAGACGCGCTCGGAGATGTCGTACTCGCCGAGCGCGGCGAGGTTGGCGCCGAAGGTGTTGGTCTCCACGCAGTCGACGCCGACCTCGAAGTAGGCGTCGTGCACGGCCCGGACGATGTCGGGGCGGGTGACGTTGAGCACCTCGTTGCAGCCCTCGTGGCCCTCGAAGTCGTCGAGCGTGACGTCGTGGGCCTGCAGCATCGTCCCCATCGCCCCGTCGGCGACCATCACGCGCTCGGCCAGGACTTCACGGAAGGACGGTGCGTTCGTCATGGGGCAAAGCTTACTGGGAACGGATCGGGCGCTATCGTTCATGATGGCAATTGAACTTCCCGTCCAATTACCTCCCCCGCGAGCGCGCTCCGGGCCCGATCCCCCTGCGAGGTACCCGATGGCGACCTACCAGACCATCCTCGTCGGCACCGACGGCTCCGCCTCCTCCTTCCGCGCGGTCGCGGCCGCCGCCTCCCTCGCCGCCGCGACCGGCGCCGGCCTGGTCCTGGCCTGCGCCTACCTGCCGATGCGCGAGCGCGACCGCAGCGCCGCCGCCGACGTGCTCGGCGAGCTGTCCTACAAGGTGAGCGGCTCCACCCCCGCCGACGACGCGCTGCGCGCCGCCCGCGAGCACGCGGTCGCCGCCGGGGCGCGGAAGATCGAACTGGCCGCGGAGGAGGGCGACGCGGTCGACGCGCTGGTCGCCCTCGCCGCCCGGTACCGGGCCGACCTGCTGGTGGTCGGCAACCGGGGGCTCAACAGCCTCGCCGGGCGGCTGCTCGGCTCGGTGCCCTCGGCCGTCTCCCACCGCGCCGGATGCGACGTGCTGATCGTTCACACCACCTCCGGGAGGTGACGCGGAGGGCCCCTCAGCGCATAGGCTTGTGCCGGTACGGCGGGACGGCAAGGAGGAGGAGGCGGCGCGTGATCGAACCCGAGGGTCTACCCGAGCTCGTCGATCCGGTGCTGATCGCCGCGTTCGAGGGGTGGAACGACGCGGGCGAGGCCTCCAGCGGAGTGCTCGCGCATCTCGAGAGCGAGTGGAAGGCCACCGAGCTCGTCTCCCTCGACCCGGAGGACTACTACGACTTCCAGGTCAGCCGCCCGATCGTCGAGATGGGCGAGGGGCTGACCCGCTCGATCACCTGGCCCACCACCAGGCTCCTGGTCGCCAGGCCTCCGGGGTCCGCCCGCGACGTGGTCCTGCTGCGCGGGATCGAGCCCAACATGCGCTGGCGCTCCTTCTGCGAGGAGATCATCATGGTCTGCCGCGAGCTGGGCGTGGAGCTGGCGGTGCTGCTCGGCGCGCTGCTCAACGACTCCCCCCACACCCGCCCGGTGCCGGTCGTCGGCGCGGCGACCGACGAGGGGCTCGCGCGGGCGATCAACCTGGAGCTGACCCGCTACGAGGGCCCCACCGGCATCGTCGGCGTGCTGCAGCAGGCCTTCGGCGCCGCGGGCCTGCCCGCCGTCTCGCTGTGGGCCTCGGTCCCGCACTACGTGGCCCAGCCGCCCAACCCCAAGGCGACCCTGGCCCTGCTGAGCCGGATGGAGGACCTCCTCGACATCCCGATGCCCCTGGGCGAGCTGGCCGAGGAGGCCAGGGCCTGGGAGCACGGCGTGGACGAGCTGGCCGCCCAGGACACCGAGGTCGCCGACTACGTCAGGGAGCTGGAGGAGCGCAAGGACGCCACCGAGCTGCCCGAGGCGAGCGGGGACGCCATCGCCGCGGAGTTCGAGCGCTACCTGCGCCGCCGCGACCGCGACTCCGACGGCTGAACCGTCCGTCCGGACGGGCGCGCAGGCCGGCCCGGCGGCGTCCGCCGGTCAGACCGCGGGGGCGGAGGACGGCCGTGACGGAGACGACCGGAACACACAGCACATAGTTACCATCATTTACACCATTTCTCACTGGTTTCGGGTAATAATCAGTCTCCAGCCGTTCCGGCCGGTTCGCACCCGGGCCGGGACGCCCGTCCGCAACGCTTTGGCAACCAGGAGAAACACGTCTCGGTAAACATCGCTGAATGGCGCCATCACCACGCCGACCCTTGTCCATGTGACTGCGCACGTTAGGGCAACAATGGCGACTCCCCAGCTCGACCCGTACCAGAAAGCACAGGAGACGCGACGCCGCGTTCTTGAGATGGCCGTATTCATGAAGCGCGAGGACGGTGAGGCCGGCATGTCCCAGAGCCCGGCGCCCTACCCGAGCCTGCGGGGGGCCGTCACCCCCGGGCAGGCGGTCGACATGTTCCTCGCGCTGCTCCAGGACCGGCTCCCGCTCTGGCTGAAGATCCTCGACGACCTCATGCACCTCGTCGGCAAGGGCCGCGTCGGCGAGAACCTGCTGCCCATCGCGCGGGCGGGCATCGACTACTACGCGGAGGTCCAGTCGGCGGCGCTGCCGGCCTTCACCTCCCCGTCGGTCACCGTCCGCTTCCGCGAGGCGATGAAGGACACCGAACTCGGCCCCATGTCGGAGGTCATCCCGCTGACCGAGTACCTCGCGGCCGAGCAGCGCGCGGGGCGGATCGCTCCCGGAGTCGACCCGCTCGCCAGCGCCAGGCTGCTGCTCGCCGGCTGCTTCCGGCACGCCTACTACGAGCTGTTCGTCGGCACCGACTTCGTCCCCTCCAGGGACGACAGCGCCGAGGAGATCGTCAGAGAGCTGCGGCTGGAGCCCCCCGGTCACAGGCCAGCCGATACCCCCGCTTGACGACCGTCTCGACGATCCCGGCCGGGCCGAGGGCGCGGCGCAGCCGGGTGACGGCCATCTCGACGGCGTGCTCGGCCGAGTCGCGCGCCGGTCCGCCGGGCAGGACGGTCCGCAGCTCGGAGCGGGCCACCACGTGACCGGGCTTGTCGGCCAGGCGCTTTAGCACCGCCATCGGGGCGGGCGGCAGCGGCCGGAGCTCACCGTCCACGACGACGGCGTGGCCGCGGATCTCCAGGGCGTGGCCGCCCGCGACCAGGCGGGTGACACCGTGTTCCGGCAGGTGCCGGGCGAGGGTGCGGGCCAGCGAACCGAGCCGGGAGCGCTCGGGCTGCACGGTCGGCACCCCGCGCTCCTCCAGCGGCCCCGCGGTGACCGGGCCCACGCAGGCGGCGACCACCCGGCCGGCGAAAGCCGCGAGCAGCGCCTCCTCCAGCCCGTCGGCGCGGGCCGCGCCGAGCATGGCCAGCACCGCCGGGGCGCTGGTGAAGGCCACCGCGTCCACCCCGCCGGAGACCGCCTGACTGATCAGGCGGCGTAGCGGCGAGGGGTCGCGGTACGGCAGCCACCGGTAGACCGGGACCTCGATGACCTCCGCCCCGGCCTCGCGCAGCGCGGCCGTGAAGCCGGTCAGCGGCTCCCCGTGCAACTGCACCGCGATCCGGCGGCCGCGCAGGTCCTGGGCCAGGAGGTACTGCTTCACCTCCTCGCACGACTCGGTCGCCGGGGTCCAGTGGTCGTTCAGCCCGGCCGCCCTGACCGCGCCGCGCGCCTTGGGCCCCCGGGCCAGCAGCCGGGCGGAGGTCAGGCGCGCCACCAGGTCGCCCGAGAGGCCCCATCCCTCGGCCGCGGCCATCCAGCCGCGGAACCCGACCCCGGTGGTGACCACCACGTCGTCGATCGGGCCCGCCAGGCTCTCCCGGGTCGCGGCCAGCAGGTCGGCGTCCTCGGCCAGCGGCACCAGCCGGATCGCCGGCGCCGAGACCACCCGGGCGCCCCGCCGTTCCAGCAGCGCGCAGAACTCCTCGCGCCGCCGGGTCGCGGTGACCCCGATGGTGAACCCGGCCAGCGCGTCCGGCTCCGTCTCCGGGGAGGCCGGCGGGAGGGCCTGCGAGACCGGGGAGCTCAAAGGACTCTCACTTCCACCGCACCGCCGGACAGGCGGACCGGATAGGTCGGCACGGTCACCGCCGGGTCGTCCAGGCACTCCCCGGTAACCAGCGAGAATACCTGCTTGTGCATGGGAGAGGCCACGGTCGGCTCCGCGCCCCGGGTGCCGACGATGCCCCGGGACAGGACGTAGGCCCCGCTGAACGGGTCGAGGTTGCCCGTCGCGTACAGGTCGCCGTCGAAGGTGCGGAACACCGCGATCTGGCGCCCGTCCACCAGGACGCACGCGCCCTGCTCGGGCAGCAGGTCGGTGTAGGCGCAGACCGCGGTCCAGCCGGTGGTCTCCGGGGCGGCGTCCAGGTTCTCGCGCAGGATGGTCATCGGGGAAACCCCTCCTTTTCCGATCGGTGTGAGGTCGGGAGTCGCGGATGTCAGGATCGGACCGCCGCCAGCGGGATCAGGACCGGCTTGACCTGGTCCCGCTCCGGTTCGAAGGCGATCGACGGGTCCGGGGTACCGGGCGCGTTGACGAAGGAGACGAAGCGCCGCATCCGGTCGGGGTCCTCCAGGACCGCCCGCCACTCGTCGGCGTACCCGGCAACGTGCCGCTCCATCTGCGCGTCCAGCTCGGCGCAGATGCCCAGCGAGTCCTCCAGCACGACCTCCTTGACGTAGTCGAGGCCCTGGTTCTCCAGCCAGACCGAGGTGCGCTGGAGCCGGTCGGCGGTGCGGATGTAGAACATCAGGAAGCGGTCGATGACCCGGATCAGCTCGTCGGTGGTCAGGTCGGAGGCGAACAGGTCGGCGTGCCGGGGGGTGAATCCGCCGTTGCCGCCGACGTAGAGGTTCCAGCCCTGCTCCGTGGCGATGATCCCGAAGTCCTTTCCGCGGGCCTCGGCGCACTCGCGGGCGCAGCCGGAGACCGCCGACTTCAGCTTGTGCGGCGAGCGCAGGCCCCGGTAGCGCAGCTCCAGCGCGATCGCCAGGCCCACCGAGTCCTGCACGCCGTACCGGCACCAGGTCGAGCCGACGCAGGACTTGACCGTGCGCAGCGCCTTGCCGTACGCGTGGCCCGACTCGAAGCCGGCGTCGACCAGGCGCTTCCAGATCAGCGGGAGCTGCTCCACGCGCGCCCCGAACAGGTCGATCCGCTGCCCTCCGGTGATCTTCGTGTAGAGGCCGAAGTCGCGGGCTACCTCGCCGATCACGATGAGCTTGTCGGGGGTGATCTCCCCGCCGGGGATGCGCGGGACGACCGAGTAGGTGCCGTTGCGCTGGATGTTGGCCAGGTAGCGGTCGTTGGTGTCCTGCAGCGCGCCCTGCTCGCCGTCGAGGATGTGGCCGTTGCCGAGGGAGGCGAGGATCGAGGCGACGACCGGCTTGCAGATGTCGCAGCCGCGCCCGGTGCCGTGCTCGGTGATGAGCTGGGAGAACGTCGTGATCCCGCGCACCCGGACGATGTCGAACAGCTCCGCCCTGCTGTAGGTGAAGTGCTCGCACAGGGCCTTGGAGACCTCGACGCCGGACTTGACGAGGATCTGCTTGAGCATCGGGATGCAGCTGCCGCAGGTGGTGCCCGCGCGGGTGCACGCCTTGATCTCCGCGACGTCGGTGAGGCCCTTCTCCGCGATCGCCGTGCAGACCTGGCCGTGGGTGACGTTGTTGCAGGAGCAGACCTGCGCGTCGTCGGGCAGGTCCATGTTCGCCGGGCCGCCGGTGAACAGCAGCTCGCTGGGAGAGCCCGGCAGCTCCCGGCCGACGAAGGGCTT
Organism: Thiemannella venezuelensis; assembly: GCF_014203605.1. Classification (GTDB taxonomy): domain Bacteria; phylum Actinomycetota; class Actinomycetes; order Streptosporangiales; family Streptosporangiaceae; genus Planomonospora_A; species Planomonospora_A venezuelensis. The sequence goes on from NZ_JACHJJ010000007.1 coordinate 51,145, forward strand.
CAGGGTGTTGTACGGCGTGGCGTCGCCGACGCAGATCCCGCCGAGCAGGGTGCGGGCGTCGTCGCTGACGAACAGCTTCTGGTACACCCCGGTCACCGGGTCCATGAACGTCACGTCGAGCGCGCCGTCCATCGCGCCGAACTGGGCGACCTCCACGCCCAGCAGCTTGAGCTTGGTGGACATGTCCGCGGGGGTGAAGGCCGCCTCGCCGCCGAGGATGCGGTCGGCGGCGACCTCGGCCATGGTGAAGCACGGCCCGACGAGACCGTAGACCATGCCCTCGTGCAGCGCGCACTCGCCGACGGCGTAGATCGCCGGGTCGCTGGTGCGCATGCCGTCGTCGACCACGATGCCGCCGCGCTCGCCGACCGCCAGCCCGCTCGACCTGGCCAGTTCGTCACGGGGCCGCACGCCCGCCGAGAAGACCACGACCTGCGCCTCGATCGTCTCCCCGTCCGGCTTGACCAGCCCGGTCACCCTGCCGTCCGGCCCGGCGGCGATCTCCTTGACCCCGGCGCCCGTGTGCACGCCCAGGCCCAGCCCCTCGATGTGGCCGCGCAGCACGGCCCCGCCGCCCTCGTCGACCTGGCGGGGCATGAGCCAGCCGCCCATCTCCACGACGTGCGTCCGGAGACCCAGCCCCCGCAGCGCGTCGGCCGCCTCCAGGCCGAGCAGCCCGCCGCCGATCACCACGCCGGCGGCGGCGCCCTGCGACGCCTCCCTGATCGCGTCCAGGTCGTCGATCGTCCGGTAGACGAAGCAGCCCTCCAGCTCCCGGCCGGGCACCGGCGGCACGAACGGGCTCGACCCGGTGGCCAGCACGAGCACGTCGTACGGCTCGGCGCGCCCGTCGGCGGTCGTCACGACCTTCGACTCCCGGTCGATCCCGGTGACCCGGGCGCCCAGCCGGAGCGTGATGCCCTCCGGGACCGGATAGCTGAGGTCCTCGGCGCTCTTGCCGGTCAGATAGGAGGTGAGCGCCACCCGGTCGTAGGCGGCCCTGGGCTCCTCCCCCAGCACCGTGATCCGCCCGCCGAACCCCCGGTCCAGCAGCGTCTCGATCAGCCGGTACGCCGTGGGCCCGTGCCCCACCACGACCAATCGCGTCATGTCCGCGCTCTCCTCACCGCGATCCATGGTCGCGCTCGTCTCCTCATTCGCTCCGCTCACTGCGGCGGCTCCCCGCTCCGTCACGCCGAGACCCCTTCCTGCTCGCACAGCCAGCCGACGATGCCCTCGACCGCGTCGCGGCAGCCGCCGCAGCCGGTCGTGGCCCGGGTGGCGGCGGCCACGGCCTCCACGTCGCGGGCGCCCGACTCCCAGCAGGCCCGGATCTGCCCCTTGGTCACGTTGTTGCACTGGCAGACCTTGGCCGCGTCCGGCATGCGGACCGGGCTGTCGGCGACCGCCGCTCCGGCCAGCCCCGGGAACAGCAGGCCCGCCCGGTCGCCGGGAAGCGGACCGCCCCGGTCGAACAGCTGGGTGAGCGTGCCCACCGCCGCCGTCTCGCCGAGCAGGATCGCGCCGACCAGGCGGCCGTCGCGGATGACGAGCTTGCGGTAGGTCCCGCGGGCCCGGTGGCTGAAGCGCACCACCTCGGCAGAGGTGTCCGATGCCTCGTCCACGTGGGTCTCGCCCATCGCGGCCAGCTCCACGCTCTTGGCCTTCAGCCGGGTCACCAGCCGCGACCCGCGGTAGCGGGCGCCCTTGTCGGCCCCGGTCACCAGGTCGGCGACCACCGCGGCCTGCTCCCAGGCCGGGGCGACCAGCCCGTAGACGCTTCCCGCGTGCTCGGCGCACTCGCCGATCGCGTGGATCGCCGGGTCGCTGGTGCGCAGCTCGTCGTCGACGACGACCCCGCGCGCCACCTCCAGCCCCGCGGCCGCGGCCAGGCCGGTCACCGGCCGCACCCCGCAGGCGAGCACCACCAGGTCGGCCTCGACGGTCTCGCCGTCCGCCAGCCGTACGCCGCCGCCGAGGATCTCCTCGACCACGACGCCGGTCCGCGTGACCACGCCCAGCCCCGCCAGGGTCTCCCCCAGCACCAGCCCGGCCTCGGCGTCCAGCTGGCGTTCCATCAGGTGCCCGGCCAGGTGCAGCAGGGTCACCGGGAGCCCGCGCCCGGCCAGCCCCCGGGCCGCCTCGATGCCGAGCAGCCCGCCGCCGACCACCACCGCCCGCCGCGCCTCGGAGGCCGCGGCCAGGATCTCCTGGCAGTCGTCCAGCGTCCGGAAGGCGACGGCCCGCTCCGCGCCCGCCACCGGCGGCACGACGGCCTCGCTCCCGGTGGCCAGCACGAGCACGTCGTACGGCTCTGCGTGCCCGTCGGCGGTCGTCACGACCTTCGCCTCCGGGTCGATCGCCGCCACCTCGACGCCCAGGCGGGCCGTCACGTCGTGGTCGGCGTACCAGGCGGGATCCAGCAGCCGCACCTGGTCGGGGACCATGGTCCCGGCCACCACGTTCGACAGCAGCACCCGGTTGTACGGCTGCCAGCTCTCGGCACCGAAGACCGTCACCTGCACGTCCTTGTCGCGAGCGCGTACCTCGCTCACCAGGCGGGCACCCGCCATCCCGTTGCCCACCACCACCAGCCTGGTCATCCGACACGCTCCAGTCTCACGGCGCACACTTTGAACTCCGGCATCCGCGACACCGGGTCGAGCTCGGGGTTGGTCAGCAGGTTCGCTCCGGCCCAGTGGAACGGCATGAACACGGTGTCCGCCCGGATCGCCGGGTTGACCCGGGCCACGCCCTCGGCCTCACCGCGGCGGCTGACCACGCGCACGGTCCGGCCGTGCTCCACGCCGAGCCGCTCGGCCAGATCCGGGTGGAGCTCCACGAACGTCTCGGCGACCACCGCGTTGAGCGCGGCGATCCTGCGGGTCTGGGCCCCGCTCTGGTAGTGGGCCAGAACCCGGCCGGTCGTCAGGTACAGCGGGTACGCCTCGTCGACGTCCTCGCCCGGCGGCCGGTGCTCGACGGGTGTGAACCGGGCGCGGCCGTCGGGAGTGGCGAAGCGGTCCAGGAAGGGCCGGGGCGTGCCGGGGTGACCGGGGTCCGGGCAGGGCCAGAAGACCCCGGTCTCGGCGGCGATCCGCTCGTAGGTGATGCCCGCGTAGTCGGCGATGCCCCCGGCGCTCGCCCGGCGGAGCTCGTCGAAGGCCTCGCGCGGCTCCACCGGGAACGCCCGGGCGGCCTCCTCCGGCGTCGTCCACGCCGGGCGGGCGCCGGGGAGGTGCTCCGCCGGGGCGCCCAGCCGTACGGCCAGCGCCTGGATGATCTCCAGGTCGCTGCGCACCCCGGGCGGCGGGGCCAGGGCGCGGCGGCGGAGCAGGACCCGGCCCTCCAGGTTGGTCATCGTGCCGCCCTCCTCGGCCCACTGGGTGGTGGGGAGCACGACGTCGGCCATGGCCGCGGTCTCCGACAGCACGAGGTCGGAGACGACCAGCAGGTCCAGCGCGCCCAGCCGCTCCGTCACGTGCCCCGCCCGGGGCGCGGAGACCACCGGGTTGGAGCCGAACAGCAGCAGCGCGTGCGGGCCGGCCGGGGTGCCGAGGGCGTCGAGCAGTTCGTAGGCCGAGCGGCCGGGACCCGGGATGTCGTCCGGGTCGATCCCCCAGACCCCCGCGACGTGCTCGCGGGCGGCGGGATCGTCGATCTTCCGGTAGCCCGGGAGCTGGTCGGCCTTCTGCCCGTGCTCACGCCCGCCCTGGCCGTTGCCCTGGCCGGTCACGCACCCGTACCCGGACCCGGGGCGGCCGGGCAGGCCGAGCGCGAGCGCCAGGTTGATGAAGGCGGTCACCGTGTCCGTGCCCTTGGCGTGCTGCTCGGCGCCGCGCCCGGTGAGCACCGCGGCCCGGCGGGCCCCGCCGAGGGCCGCCGCGGCCCGGCGCATCAGGGAGACCGGCACTCCGGTGATCCGCTCCACCCGCTCCGGCCACCAGGCCGCGACCGAGGTGCGGACCGCGTCGAAGCCGTTCGTCCGGCCGGCCACGTAGTCCTCGTCGACGTGGCCCTCGGTGATCACCAGGTGGAGCAGGCCGAGCGCGAGCGCCAGGTCGGTACCGGGCGTGGGCTGCAGGTGGAGGTCGGCCTGGCGGGCGGTGGCGGTGGCCCGGGGGTCGATGACGATCAGCTGCCCGCCGTTCTCGCGCATCGCGGCCAGGTGGCGGACGAACGGCGGCATGGTCTCGGCCACGTTGCCGCCCGCGAGCAGCACCGCGTCCGCACCGGCCAGGTCGGTGATCGGGAAGGGCAGGCCGCGGTCCATGCCGAAGGCCCGGTTGCTCGCCGCGGCCGCCGACGACATGCAGAACCGGCCGTTGTAGTCGATCTGGCTGGTCCGCAGCACCGTCCGGGCGAACTTGCCGAGCAGGTAGGCCTTCTCGTTGGTGAGTCCGCCCCCGCCGAACACGGCCACGCCGTCGGGGCCGTGTTCGGCCTGCACCGCGCGGATCCGGTCGGTGATGAAGTCCAGCGCCTCATCCCAGCCGACCGGCTCGCCGTGCAGGAGCGGGGTGGTGAGCCGCTGCCCACCGGTGAGCAGCTCTCCGGCGGTCCACCCCTTCTGACAGAGACCTCCGGCGTTGGCCGGGATGTCCTGCCGAGGGGTGATCGTCACCGTCTCGTCCGGACCGTGCTCGGGCGCCTCCACGGCGATGTTCATGCCGCACTGCAGTGCGCAGTACGGGCAGTGGGTCGCCGTCGGGGCCTTCACAGGCGCCAGGACGGGAAGTGAGAGCGGCATGCGTCCGATAGTGCTTTCGAGCGGTTTCACCGCTGGGTCCCTTCTGTTACCGCTGTGCTACAAGCCGCCAACCGGGTTCACATTCGCGGTCCGCCACCGGTGAGCCGGCGGGCCGTCCGGGCGCGGGCGGGCCGCTCAGACGCGCGCGTAGGCCAGGCTCGGCACCCGGCCGGTGGTCCGCAGGTAGCAGGCCCAGGTCAGCACCGCGCACAGCCCGTAGAAGGCGGCGAAGGAGGCCAGCGCGGCGCCCGCGCCCCCGGTGGCGGCGATGGAGCTGCCGAAGCCGCGGTTGATGAAGAAGCCGCCGAACCCGCCGATCGCGGCGATGATCCCGACCGCGGCGGAGGCGTCCCGCTTGCCCACCGCGAGAGCCGCCTCGTAGGCGGGCGTGCCGGAGGCGATCCCGGCGGTGGCCTTGGCCCGGAAGATCGCCGGGATCATCCGGTAGGTGGAGCCGTTGCCGATGCCGGTGGTCCCGATCAGCAGCATGTACGCGGCGAAGAACAGGGCGAAGCTGTGCTGGGCCAGTCCCTGCCAGACCAGCGCCAGCGCGGCGGCCATCACGCCGAAGTTGACCAGCGTCACCCGCGCCCCACCGATCCGGTCGGCGAGCCAGCCGCCGGCCGGGCGGATCAGCGAGCCGACGAGCGGGCCGAGGAAGGCCAGCGTGATCAGGGACGCCTGCTCGGGGAACTGGCTCTTGATGAGCAGCGGGAAGGCGGTGGAGTAGCCGATGAAGGAGCCGAAGGTGCCGATGTAGAGGACCGCCATGATCCAGGTCTGGGCCCGCCCGGCGATCTTCAGCTGCTCCCGGGGGTTGGCCCTGGCCACGGTCAGGTTGTCCATGAAGAGGTAGGCGCCGACGGCGGCGGCCAGGATGAACGGGATCCAGAACAGCCCGGCGGCGGCCAGCCCGAACCCGCCGATGACCAGCGGCATGAGCAGCTGCACCGAGCTGACCCCGATGTTGCCGCCCGCGGCGTTGAGCCCGAGCGCCGCCCCCTGCTTGGACTGCGGGTAGAAGTAGGTGATGTTGGCCATGCTGGAGGCGAAGTTCCCGCCGCCCACGCCCGCGGTGGCCGCGATCACCAGGAACACCCAGTACGGCGTGGCGGGGTCGCCGACCGCGACCGCCAGCAGCACCGCCGGGATGAGCAGCATCAGGGCGCTGAACACGGTGAAGTTCCGGCCGCCGAACGTGCCCGGGCCGAACGTGTAGGGGATGCGCAGGGCCGAGCCGATCAGGTTGGGCAGGGACACGATCCAGAAGAGCTGGTCGGTGGAGAACCTGTAGTCGCCCAGCTTGACCGTCACGATGCTCCAGACCGTCCAGAGCGTGAACCCGAGGTGCTCGGCGAAGATCGAGAAGATCAGGTTCCGCCGGGCGACCTTCTTCCCGCCGCTCTCCCAGAAGGCGGGGTCGTCGGGCCGCCACTCGCTGATCCAGCGCTTCGCCATGGTTCCTCCTGCTGCGGTCTCGGGGGATCGGTCCCGAAATCTAGGAGGAAGGGATTACGCACGTTCACTCAATGTGATGGTGCGGGGTTACGTGCACCTAACCGCTGTAATGCGCAATGCATACGCCGCACGCCCGCAACATGCCGGAAACATGACCGGAAACCCAGGCCGGATTGAACACGGCCGACAATGGGAATCATCCGCACGCCGTTTCGTCACCTCGGGGAGTGCGCGTGACCGTTCAGCCGATCCGCCTGTTCGGCGACCCCTCGCTACGGACCGTAGCCGAGCCCGTGACCACCTTCGACCGCGAGCTGCGCGGCCTGGTCAAATCCCTGACCGCCACCATGCGCGCCGGTGCGGGCCGCGCGGGCCTGGCGGCCCCGCAGATCGGCGTCCCGCTCCGGGTCGTCGTCTACGAGTTCGACGGCCGCTCAGGCCACCTGGTCAACCCCCGCCTGGAGCTGTCCGAGCGGAAGATCACAGCCGACGAGGCCTGCCTGTCCGCCCCCGGTCTGTGGTGGCCGCTGGAGCGTTCCTACCTGGTCACCGCGCGCGGCCGCGACATGTTCGGCAAGCCCGTCACCGTGCGCGCCCTCGGTGTGCTGGCCCGGGTCCTGCAGCACGAGGCCGACCACCTCGACGGCGTGCTGCTCGCCGACCGCCTGTCCGAGGAGGAGCGCGCCCGGTTCCTGCAGGCCGCCTCCTCCTGAGCGGCGGCCTCTCCGCGCGGGCGGTACGGGAGCCGGGCGGCCGCCGTACCGGCTGTCCGGGACGGCGCGACCGGCCGGGGCCGGTCGCGGTCCGGCCGGGCTACAGCCCGACGCCGAGCAGGGCGTCGGTGACGTCCCTGACGAGGGCGGGCGCCTGCGGGTCGGTGCCGCCCTCCGACAGCGCCCGTTCGGCCCAGCCGTCGACGGCGGCCAGGGCGCCGGGAGCGTCCAGGTCCTCGGCCATCCGGGCGCGGACCTCCCGCAGCAGGCCGTCCGCTCCGGGACCGGTCTCCAGCCCGACCGCCGAGCGCCAGCGCGCCAGCCGCACCTCTGCGGAGGCCAGCTGGTCGGCGGTCCACTCCCAGTCGGCGCGGTAGTGGTGCGCGAGCAGGGCCAGCCGGACGGCCATCGGGTCGGTCTCCTTGCGGAGCCGGGAGACGAAGACCAGGTTGCCCTTGGACTTGGACATCTTCTCGCCGTCGAGGGCGACCATGCCGGCGTGGACGTAGGCCTTGGCGAAGGGCCACTCGCCGGTGGCGACGTGGCCCTCGTGGGCACCGCACTCGTGGTGCGGGAAGATCAGGTCGGAGCCGCCGCCCGCGACGTCGAACCCGCTGCCGAGGTTGGCCAGGGCGATCGCGGTGCACTCGATGTGCCAGCCGGGCCTGCCCGGCCCGAACGGTGAGGGCCAGGACGGCTCGCCCGGACGCTCGGCGCGCCAGAGCAGCCAGTCGAGCGGGCTCTTCTTGCCCTCGCGGCCGGGGTCGCCGCCGCGCTCGCCGAACAGGGAGAGCATCTGCTCCTCGGGGTAGCCGGAGACCGCGCCGAACTTGGGGGCCGCGGCGACGTCGAAGTAGACGTCGCCGCCGAGCTCGTAGGTGGCCCCCTTGTCGCGCAGGCGCTCGATCAGCTCGGCGACCTGGCCGATCACCTCGGTGACGCCGACGTACTCGCGCGGCGGGAGGATCCGCAGCGCCTCCATGTCGGTCCGGAAGAGCTCGATCTCGCGCTCGGCGAGTTCCCGCCAGTCCTGGCCGGTCTGCTCGGCCCGCTCCAGCAGCGGATCGTCGACGTCGGTGGCGTTCTGGGTGAAGTGCACCTCGTGCCCGGCGTCCTGCCAGACGCGGCCGACCAGGTCGAAGGCGAGGTAGGTGTTGGCGTGCCCCAGGTGGGTGGCGTCGTAGGGGGTGATGCCGCAGACGTACATCCGCGCGGTGGGGCCGGGCCGGGTGGGGACGACCTCTCTCGCGGCGGTGTCGAACAGCCTCAGCGGAACACCAACACCGGGAAGCCGAGGGACCTTCGGCGCAGACCACGATCTCATGCAGTGAGCCTATCCAGCAGACAGACCGCCCGGATCACCCCGGGGCGGTGGATACACGACACCCAACTGCAACCGCCGGGGCGGTCCCGGTCATTCCGGCAGGACGCGGCGGAAGGACTCCGGATCGCGGGGATCACCGGTGAAGTCGTAGCGCATCCCGCCCGGGGTCAGGGCGAGCAGGGTGACCGAGAGGGAGCCGTAGGTCCTGCCGTCGGGGAGCTCGCGACGGACGATCATCGCCCGCGGATCCTCCGCCGCCAGTCCCGCCCCGGTGGCGAGGAAGGCCCATTCCCGCCAGGGGCCGTCCAGCGTTGCGGGGCGGGCGGCCTTGGCGAACAGGGGGCGGAAGAACGCGACGCGCTCGTTCTCCTCGCCCTGCTCCCAGCCGCTGTTGACAATCATGTGGGTCCCGGCCGGGAGCCGCTCGTGGCGGAGCCCGGTGCCGTCCCAGTGCCACAGGCGTGCCCCGCCCGCCTCGGCCAGCACGAGATGGAAGGGGTCGTACCGGCCCAGGTCGAGGTCGGGCAGGCGCCCTTCCGCCGCGACCAGCAGCGGGAGCTCGCCCCGGGAGCGGCGGCCGGAGGCGGGGGCGAGCACGCCGTGGCCGTTGAGCAGCGCCCCGGCCCGCCCGGCCGCGGGGTCGACCGCCAGCCAGGTCCCGCCCGCCTGGAGGTCGCGCCCGCCGACCAGCCCGGGCCAGTGCTCGGCAGGGGGGAGCCAGGGGCGGCCGGTGAACTCGTCGCGGACTCCGACCAGGATCAGGGGGATCTCGGCGTCCGGCTCGATGCTGACGGCGACCGTGCACATGCCCGGCAGGTTACGCCCCCGCCGCAGGACGCTCGCGGACGGGGGGCCGTCAGATGGGGGGCCGTCAGATGGGGGGCCAGGGGATGGCGGGCCAGTCCTGCGAGGGGCGGGGGTGCACGCCGGTGTCGAGGAGCCGCCGCACGCGGGCCCAGGTCGCCTCGACCTCGGCGAGGGTGACGAGCTCCCGCAGGCGGCGGCCGAGGCGGCCCTGCTCCAGATCGCGCTCCAGGCGGGCCAGGACGTTGACGGCCTCGCGGGGCAGGGGCTTGCCCCGCCACTGCCACAGCACGGTGCGGAGCTTGTCGTCGGTGGCGAAGCAGACGCCGTGGTCCACCCCGTAGACGTGCCCGTCGGCGAGCGGCAGGAGGTGACCGCCCTTGCGGTCGGCGTTGTTGACGACGGCGTCGAACACGGTCATCCGCCGCAGGGCCGGCTGGCGGCCGCGGATCAGGGCCATCAGGTCGGCCTCGGGATCGGTGTCGATCCACAACTGGCACATGCCGGGGCCGAAGGGGCCGTCGCGGTAGACCGTCGGCGGGACGATCCGCCAGCCGGTCGCGGCCGAGACCTCGAAGGCGGCGACCTCGCGGGCGGCCAGGGTGCCGTCGGGGAAGTCCCAGAGCGGCCGCTCGCCCCGGACCGGCTTGTAGACGCAGGCGGCCGCGAGCCCGCCCAGCCGGACCGAGCAGTAGAGGGTCATGTTCGTCGCCTCGACCAGGCGGCCGGCGACCTCGAGATGGCCGTCGCGCAGCAGCCGCAGCGCCGTCTCGTCGTCCAGCCCCCTCGCGGGCGCCGCACTCAGTGTGGGTTCGCTCTCCGCGCTCATCCGCCTCCTCCACCCGGTGAAGCGCTCTTACCCCGGTAACCGTTGAGCCGCACGCAGATATGCCCCTCGGCGTCGAGCGGCTGCCCGCACAGCGGGCAGGGCGGGCGCCCGGCGGCGACGAGGGCCAGCGCGCGCCTGCTGAAAGCCCTGGCCTCGGCCGGGCCGATGCGGACCCGGAGCATCGCCGGCTCGGCGAGGGGCGGCTCGAACTCCTCCTCGTCGGGGACGGCCTCCTGGGCCTCGATCACCACCTGGGAGGCCTCCGAGTCCCAGCCGAGGGTCATCGTGCCGACCCGGAAGTCCTCACTGATCGGCACGTCGAGCGGCGCGGTGTCGGCGGGACCCGCGGGGGCGGCGGGGATCTCGCCGCCGAGCCGCACCACCTCGTCGAGCAGGTCGTCGAGACGGTCCGCGAGGGCGGCGACCTGGAACTTCTCCAGTCCGACGGTGGTCAGGCGGCCCTGCCCGCGCGCCTGCAGGAAGAAGGTCCGCGCACCGGGCTGCCCCACGGCACCGGCGACGAACCTCTCGGGTGGGTCGTAGTCGAACACCGGCATGTCTCCGACCTTACGTGGTCCCGGATCCGCCGCCGACTGCGGCGTCGCTCCCGGTGGTGTTTTCTCCCCCGCCGGCGTTCTCCGAACCTTCGGCAGGCCTCAGTCCGGTCACATCTCCGCCCACGTCGTTGAGCCTGAGGACGAAGGGGCGCATGGGGGTGTAGCGGATGACCGTGAGCGAGGCGGGATCGGCCGCGATCCGCTGGAACTGGTCCAGATGGAGGCCCATGGCGTCGGCGACGAGCGCCTTGATGAGGTCTCCGTGGGTGCAGACGAGGTAGACGGCGCGGGGCCCCAGCCGGTCGTTCCACTCCCGTACGGCCGTCACCGCGCGGTACTGCACCGAGGATAGGGATTCTCCCCCCGGGAACGTCACCGCGCTCGGGTGCGCCTGCACGACCGGCCAGAGCGGGTCCTTGGCGAGCTCGGCGAGCGGGCGGCCGGTCCAGTCGCCGTAGCGGCACTCCCCGAACCGCTCGTCGGTCAGCGGCTGCGCGGCGCGGCCCGCGGCGACCGCGGCCGCGGTCTCCTGGCAGCGCTCCAGCGGGCTGGAGACGATCGCGTCCAGTTCCAGGGGCGCCAGCCGTACGGCGAGCGCCTCGGCCTGGGCCCGGCCGGCCTCGCTGAGGTGCACACCGGGGGTCCAGCCGGCGAGCACCGGACCGGTGAGCGGGGTCAGACCGTGTCTTGCCAGCAACAGCGTCGTCACGGCACCAAGTCTTGCAGCAGTCGCTCCCTCATTTTTAACCACCCTGGCGGTAACCTGGCCTGATCATGGAGCATCGCTATGTCGGCCGGAGCGGCCTGTCGGTGTCCCGCCTCGGGCTGGGGACGATGACCTGGGGCCGGGACACCGGCGCCGAGGAGGCCGCGGCCCAGCTCCGCACCTTCGCCGAGGCCGGCGGCACCCTCATCGACACCGCCGACGTCTACACGGCCGGTGAGGCCGAGCGGCTGCTCGGGCGGCTGATCCGCGACACGGTGCCGCGCTCGGAGCTGGTGCTGTCCACCAAGGCGGTGCTCACCCCGGCCGGGCGGCGCCCGCGCGACGCCTCCAGGAGGCACCTGGTCTCCGCCGTCGACGCCTCCCTGAGCCGCCTCGGGGTCAACGAGGTGGACCTGTGGCAGGTGCACGCCTTCGACCCGGAGGTCCCGCTGGAGGAGACCATGGCCGCGGTGGACGCGATCGTCTCCTCGGGCCGGGCGGCCTACGCCGGGGTCTGCGACTACACCGGCTGGCAGCTCGCCGCGGCGGCCGTCGGCCAGCGGGCCGTGCCCGGCAGGGCACCGATCGTCGCCGCCCAGGTCGAGTACTCCCTGCTCGCCAGGGAGCCCGAGCGCGACCTACTGCCCGCGGCCGAGCACGTCGGCGCCGGGGTCCTGGCCTGGTCGCCGCTGGGCCGGGGGGTGCTCACCGGCAAGTACCGCACGGGCATCCCCGCCGACTCCCGGGCCGCGACCCCGCACTTCGCCGACTTCGTCACGCCGTACCTCGACGAGCGGTGCCGCCGGGTCGTGGAGTCGGTCACGACCGCGGCGGAAGGGCTCGGCGTCTCGCCGCTGGCGGTGGCCCTGTCGTGGATCCGGGACCAGCCCGGCGTGGCCTCCGCCATCGTGGGCGCGCGCACCCACGCCCAGCTGGCGGGGATCCTGGAGACCGAGGACCTGACGCTGCCGGTGGCGATCAGGGAGGCGCTGGACGACGTGTCGGCGGACTGATGGAGACCGGGCCCCGCGGTCGAACGAGAGTCTTTCTCGCGTGTCACTAGTCGATACCGAATCGCAACTTTCCGTGGAAAACCCCGGCCTCCACACAAAACTGTCATTCAGGTGACAGGAGGGGTCGGCCGGGTAGCGGCGAGGTTCCGTCATTGACGCGCGGAGGGGGAAAGGTGCGATCTGCGATCTCGGCCGGGGCGCTGGCGCTGGCGCTGGGCGGGGGGATCCCCATGATCGCGGGAGTGCCCGCAGACTCCGCCCGGCAGCCCGACTGCGGCAGCGGCGGCGGGCTGCTGGGCGGGCTCACCGGCGGGATCTGCCAGGTCGTCGACACCGCCACCGACGTCGTCGACGGGCTGACCGGAGACGCCCTGGACCCGGTGACGGACGGTCTCGACGGCACCGCCGAAACGCTGAACGACACCGCGGGCGGCGGATCGGAGGAGAGACCGGAGCCGAAGGCCACGGCCTCCGCCGGTCCCGGCGCAGCGGAGGGGTCCGGCGGGGAGCCCGCCGAGGAGAAGGGCCTGCTGCCCAAGGTCCTCGGCGACACCTGCCTTCCCCTGGTGGCCTCCGCCTCGTGCGACGACTCCGGGTCCGCTCCCCCGCCGGAGCAGGAGGGGCGGCCGGACTCCTCGTCCGAGTCCGGCTCCACCCGGACCGGCAAGGCGGAGAAGGAAGAGCGGAAGGAGGAGGAGAAGGAGGCGGTCCCGCCGTCCCCCGCCGCCTCCCACCGGCCCGAGCCCCGGACGCACACCACGGAGGTGAGCGATCCGGTGCTCCCCGAGCCTCCCGTGATCGACATCGAGTCGCCCCGGCTGGACCCGCTCCTGCCCGGGCCGCTCATCCAGGAGTTCCAGCAGCGGCTGCCCAGCCGGCAGACCGTCACCCCCACCCGGCGGTCCGACCCGCTGGGGACCATCCTCACCACGGCCCTGCTGGCGGCCGCGATCCTCGCCATCCGCATGATGTACGGCAAGCGGGCCGCCGAGAAGTCCATCCCCTTCGAGCCCCTCAGGGCGGGCCGGCACCGCGTCGCCTGAGACCGGCGCTCCCCTCCCGCGCCGGCGGCGCTCTCCGCGGCACCCGCCGTACCCGGGCGGCCCGCAGGGCCGCCGAGCCGCCGTACGGCCTACGCGCCGATCGCGTGCACGCCGCCGTCGACGTGCACGATCTCCCCGGTGGTGGCCGGGAACCAGTCCGACATGAGCGCGAGGCAGGCCTTGGCCGCGGGCACGGTGTCGGCCAGGTCCCAGCCGAGCGGCGCCTTCTCCGGCCAGCTGTCCTCGAACTCCTTGAAGCCGGGGATGCTCTTGGCCGCCATGGTGCGCAGCGGTCCGGCCGCGACGAGGTTCACCCGGATGCCGTGCGGGCCCAGGTCGCGGGCGAGGTAGCGGGCGCAGGACTCCAGGCCCGCCTTGGCGACGCCCATCCAGTCGTAGACGGGCCAGGCCCTGGTCGCGTCGAAGTCCAGGCCGACGACCGCGCCGCCCTCCTTCATGAGGGGCAGGCAGGCGACCGCCAGCGACTTGAACGAGTAGGTCGAGATGTGGACCGCGGTGGCCACGTCCTCCCACGGGGTGTTCAGGAAGTTGCCGCCCAGGCAGCTCTGCGGGGCGAAGCCGATGGAGTGCACCACGCCGTCGAGGCCGTCGAGGTGCTCGCCGACGCGGTCGGCGAGCGAGTCCAGGTGGTCGGTGTTCTGCACGTCCAGCTCGATCACCGGCGGCGGCTCCGGGAGCCGCCGGGCGATGCGCTCGACCAGGCTGAGCCGGCCGAAACCGGTCAGCACGATCGTGGCGCCCTCCTCCTGGGCCAGCCTGGCCACCGAGAAGGCGATCGAGGCGTCGGTCAGGACGCCGGTGACCAGGAGTCGTTTGCCTTCAAGGATTCCCATGCGTGCCGTCCTCGTGGGTGTGGGGTCGTTTGTTCCGACGGGCAGGGCCTGCCCGTCGCCCGCCCTCCTGCCGGAGGGCGGCGGCCCGCTCCCCGGGGGCGGGGGCGGGGATGCGTTCTCAGTGGCCCATGCCCAGGCCGCCGTCGACGGGGATCACGGCCCCGGTGATGTAGGCGGCGTCCGGGCCCGCGACGAAGGCGACCACCTTGGCGATCTCCTCGGGGGTGGCCTGCCTGCCGAGCGGGATGTTCTTGCGGATCTGCTCCTGGTAGGCCTCGTCCAGCGCGGCCGTCATGTCGGTCTCCACGAAGCCGGGGGCGACGACGTTGACCGTGATGCCGCGCGAGCCCAGCTCGCGGGCGGCCGAGCGGGCGAAGCCGATCATCCCGGCCTTGGAGGCGGCGTAGTTGCTCTGCCCGGCCGAGCCGAGCATCGCCACCACCGAGGAGATGAGCACGATCCGGCCGCGCTTGAGCCGGAGCATGCCGCGGGTCGCCCGCTTGGCCACCCGGTAGGCGCCGGTCAGGTTGGCGTCGATGACGTCGGTGAAGGTCTCCTCCTTCATCATCGGCAGCAGCGTGTCCTTGGTGATGCCGGCGTTGGCCACGAGCACCTCGACCGGGCCGTGCTCGGCCTCGGCCTTCTCGAACGCGGCGTCGACGTCGGCCGTGCTGGTCACGTCGCACCGCACGCCGAACAGCCCCTCGGGGGGCTCTCCGGAGCGGTAGGTCACGGCGACGGCGTCACCGGCCTGGGAGAGTTCGCGGGCGATCGCGAGGCCGATGCCGCGATTGCCGCCGGTTACGAGAACAGAGCGAGCCATGGAGCCGACGCTATCGGCTACCCGGCGGTAGTCCTCTTGTCCGTGAGGGACAAGATCACAGGGTTAGGATCGTCGACATGCGCCAGATCGATCCCGACTTCCTCGCTCTGCCCATGAGGCGGATGGCGGACGCGGCCCTGCAGCGTGCCCGTGACCTCGGTGCCGAGCATGCCGACTTCCGGCTCGAACGCGTCCGCGCGGAGACCCTGCGTCTGTCGGACGCCAAGCTCGAGGGCTCCATCGACGCCGACGACCTCGGCTATGCCGTACGGGTCGTCAAGAACGGCACCTGGGGCTTCGCCGCAGGCATCGAGCTCACCCCGGAGGCCGCGGCGAAGGTGGCCGAGCAGGCGGTCGAGGTGGCCGTCATCTCCGCGGCCGTCAACCGCGAGCCCATCGAGCTGGCCCCCGAGCCGGTCCACTCCGCTGTCACCTGGGTCTCGTCCTACGAGGTCGACCCGTTCGACGTGCCGCTTCCCGAGAAGGTCGCGCTGCTGGCCGACTGGTCGGCCGGGCTGCTGAAGGACCCGCGGGTGGACCACGTCCAGGCCTCGCTGATGCAGGTCAAGGAGCAGAAGTTCTACGCCGACACGGCCGGCACCTCCACCACCCAGCAGCGGGTGCGCCTGCACCCGGTGCTGGAGGTCATGCGGGTCGAGGGCGGACTGTTCGACTCGATGCGCACGATCGCCCCGCCGGTCGGCCGGGGGTACGAGTACCTCACCGGGACCGGCTGGGACTTCCCCGCCGAGCTCGCCTCCCTCCCCGAGCTGCTGGCCGAGAAGCTCAAGGCCCCCTCCGTCGAGGCGGGCGTCTACGACCTGGTCGTCGACCCGTCCAACCTCTGGCTGACGATCCACGAGTCGATCGGGCACGCCACCGAGCTCGACCGCGCCCTCGGCTACGAGGCGGCCTACGCCGGGACCAGCTTCGCCACCTTCGACCAGCTGGGCAGCCTGGTGTACGGCTCGCCGGTGATGAACGTGACCGGCGACCGCACGGTCGAGCACGGCCTGGCCACCGTCGGCTACGACGACGAGGGCGTGGCCACCCGGGAGTTCGACATCGTCTCCGGCGGCATCCTGACCGGCTACCAGCTCGACCGGCGCATGGCCCTGATGAAGGGCCTGGGCGCGTCCAACGGCTGCGCCTTCGCCGACTCCCCCGGTCACATGCCGATCCAGCGCATGGCCAACGTCTCGCTGCAGCCCGCGCCGGACGGCCCCTCGACCGAGAAGCTGATCTCCCGGGTGGAGCGCGGCGTCTACATCGTGGGCGACAAGAGCTGGTCGATCGACATGCAGCGCTACAACTTCCAGTTCACCGGGCAGCGGTTCTACCGCATCGAGGACGGCCGGCTGGCCGGGCAGCTGCGCGACGTCGCCTACCAGGCGACCACGACCGACTTCTGGCGCTCGATGGAGGCCGTCGGCGGCCCGCAGACCTACGTGCTGGGCGGCGCGTTCAACTGCGGCAAGGGCCAGCCCGGCCAGGTCGCCCCGGTCAGCCACGGCTGCCCGTCGGCGCTCTTCCGCGGCGTCCGCGTCCTCAACACCGTGCAGGAGGGCGGGAAGTGAGCGAGCGGGACGACAAGCAGAGCACTCCGGCCAACGCCTCGACGAGGAGCGGTATGACTCCCCAGGAGATGATCGAGAAGGCCCTGGAGCTGTCCACGGCCGACGACACCGTCGTCATCGTGGACGAGGGCTCCAGCGCCAACCTGCGGTTCGCGGGCAACACCCTCACCACCAACGGCGTCGCCCGTTCCTCCCAGCTGACCGTGATCTCGATCGTCGGCCGGGGCGTGGGCGTGGTCTCGCGGGCGGCGGTCCGCCCCGACCAGCTCGCCGACATCGTGGCCGCGGCCGACCACGCCGCCGAGGACGCCCAGCCGTCGGAGGACGCCCGGCCGCTGGTCCCCGGCACCGTCTCCGCCGACTGGGACGTCCCCGCCGAGCCCACCGCGATCGGGGTCTTCGGCTCCTTCGCCCCCGCGCTGGGCGAGGCCTTCGCCGCCGCCGAGGCGGGCGGGCGCAGGCTGTACGGCTTCGCCGAGCACATCGTCACCACGACCTTCGTGGGCACCTCCACCGGAGCCCGGCTCCGGCACACCCAGCCCACCGGCCGCCTGGAGCTGAACGCCAAGTCGCCCGACATGAAGCGCTCGGCCTGGACCGGGGTGGCCACCCGCGACTTCACCGACGTGGACGTGACGGCGCTGGACGCCTCGCTGGCCCGGCGGCTGGAGTGGGCGAAGAACCGGATCGACCTGCCCGCGGGCCGGTACGAGACGCTGCTCCCGCCGAGTGCCGTGGCCGACCTGATGATCTACATGTACTGGACGGCCGGGGCCAGGGACGCCCTGGAGGGCCGCACCGTCTTCTCCAAGCCCGGCGGCGGCACCCGGGTCGGGGAGCGGCTCTCCTCCGTCCCGCTCCGGCTGTACAGCGACCCGGCCGCCGCGGGCATCGCGTCCGCGCCGTTCGTGGTCGCGCACGCCTCCAGCCGGCAGAGCTCGGTCTTCGACAACGGCCTGCCGCTCGCGCCGACCGACTGGATCGCCGACGGCACGCTGGCGCGCCTGGTCCAGACCCGGCACTCGGCCGAGCTGACCGCGCTGCCCGCGACCCCCGCGATCGACAACCTGGTCATGGAAGGGCCGGACGGCGGGAGGTCCCTGGAGGAGATGATCGCCTCGACCGAGCGGGGGCTGCTGCTCACCTGCCTGTGGTACATCCGCGAGGTCGACCCGCAGACCCTGCTGCTCACCGGGCTGACCCGCGACGGCGTCTACCTGGTGGAGAACGGCGAGGTCGTCGGGGAGGTCAACAACTTCCGTTTCAACGAGAGCCCGGTGGACCTGCTCGGCCGCGTCACCGAGGTCGGGGCGGGCGAGCAGACCCTGCCGCGCGAGTGGAACGACTACTTCACCCGCACGGTCATGCCCGCGGTCCGGGTGCCGGACTTCAACATGTCGACGGTCAGCCAGGCGAACTGACGCCCGTGGGCGGGGGCCGTCGCCCGGCGGTCCCCGCTCCCCCGCTCCCCCGCTCCCCCGGTCATCCCCGGCGGAGCGGAATGGTGTGCACCCGTTCCCAGCGCTTGCCGGTCACCACGCGGGCGGTGCCGTCGGCGAGGTCGTAGACGACCGACCAGCGGGTGTGGCCCTGGGCCACCCGCCGGAGCAGTTCCATCCCGTCCCGCCAGGTCCGCGCCCCGGCGAGGCCCGCGTCCAGCTCGCGGTAGCGGTTGTCGGCCGTGCGCGCCGGCTTCCCGGTGCCGGTCATGGTGAAGTTGGTCAGCACGCGGTCCTCGATGACGTTCATCCGGCCCCGGGCGTACTCGACGACGGCGGACCTGCCGGCGGCGTCGGCGATCAGGTAGTGGAGCTGCGGGTCGGAGCCGAAGTCGACGTCGTAGCGGCGCATGATCGCCACGGCCTCGTCCACGGTGGCGGCCCGGTCGAGCATCAGCCGGATGATCCGCACGCTCCCGACGTCGGGCCGGTCGGCCGATCCGGGCGGGACGCCGCCTTCGGGGACCTGCGCCATGCCGACGGCCAGCCCCTTTTCGTTGACCCCGTCGAAGGGCAGGAGCACGGCGTGGGCCATCCGCCGGCGGGTGACCGGGTCGGACAGGTCGGGCGGCGCCGTGCTGCCGAGCGTGTAGAACAGGTCCGCGATGGAGACCGAGGCGTGGCCGCCGGGCGGGTCCGCGTGCACGACCATCGCCGGATGGGGGCCCCAGTCGAAGTTCCGCCCGAACAGGGGCCGGTCTCCCGGCCGGGCCGCGGGCAGCGCGAACAGCGAGCACGCCCAGGCACCGGCCGGGGCGGCGAGTTCCTCCTCGGTGAGCGGCGCCTCGGGGTCGTAGGAGCCGTGGAAGGTCATCTCGTACAGCGGCAGGTCGTCCACCCGGCGCAGGCTCCCGACCGTCCGCCGGATCTCCGCGGCGCTCTGGGTCAGGGGCGGCCCGTGCGGCGCGGCCTGGCTCTGCGCGGGAGCGGGGCTCTGCGCGGGGACGGGGCCCTGGGCCGGTACGGCCTCCGTCCGGGCCGGCGCGGCGTCGCGGGTGACGGGTTCGGAGCAACCGGCGCCCAGCAGCACGGCCACCGCGACCGGCACGGCCCACACCCTCCGGCGGAAACCCTCCATGGGGACCAGTCTGCCGTCCGGCCGCCCCGCCGTACAGATCGGAGGCCACGGCCCCGTCCGGATCAGCCGGTCCGGTCAGCCGTCCTCGAGGCGGAAGCCGACCTTCATGCCGACCTGGAAGTGGCCGATCTCGCCGTCGACGATGTGGCCGCGGACCTCGGTCACCTCGAACCAGTCGAGGTGGCGCAGGGTCTGGGAGGCTCGGCGGATCCCGTTGCGGATGGCCGTCTCGAGGCTCTCACCCGACGTGCCGACTATCTCGGTCACCCGATACGTTCGATCTGTCATGTTCTCTCCTTACCCGGAAGCCAGGAGCGCATGACCGTTCGCGGCCGATCGATCAGAGGTCTACGGTGGAAAGTGTGAAGGGGTGGCACAGAAGTCCGGTGGTTCACCAGGTGACCGACGCCCGGCCCTCGCTGAGCGAGGACATCGGCAGGCGCGAGCGGAACTACCTGATCAAGATGGGGATCCGGCTGCTCTGCCTGGTCCTCGCCTTCACCGTGCCCGCTCCCATGCCCGTGAAGATCCTGCTCTTCGCCGGTGCCGTGTTTTTGCCGTACGTTGCCGTGATCGGAGCCAACGCCCCCCGGCGCGGGGCTCCCGCCGACCCGGGCATGACCGGGAACGGACAGAACGAGATCCCGCTGCACCGACGCGAGATCGGGTCGTGACTAAGTCTTGACGCATCTCAGGGGTTGTAGGTGTACGCTTTAGAAAGTGCCCTGGTCCCCCGTCGGGGCACGTGCCGGCGTTCCGGGCCCCCGTCGGAACGCCGATGAAGCGGCGCCGGGTGGTTTGCCCCCGTAACCACCCGGCGTCGCCCTTTTCTCCAGCCGATCGCGGCGCCTATCGCCCCCGGCCCCTGCCGACGCCCGGCCCACGTGGCCTACGTGTCGCCCAGCGTCTCGGTGGTCGCCCGCTCCCAGTTGCCCGCCATCCTGACCAGCCGCTCCACCGCGTCGGGCGGGGCCGTTCCCGCCCCCTGCGCCAGGCCCAGGAGGTAGGCCGTCAGCGGCGCGGCCGGGCGGGCCACGCCGTGGGCGACGTCCTTGGTCAGGTCGAGCAGCATGTCCCGGTCCACCTTCGCCGGGTCGATGCCGAGCTCCTCGCACACCAGCGCGGTCCACTCCGCCAGCACGTTCAACTCCTGCTCCTCACATGCTCCAGATCGTCCACCGTGTCGCAATCGAACCACGGCTCCCCGGCCAGGTGGAGCGGGACCGGGTCGAGCGGGCCGAGCAGGCCGTGCAGCGACCGCCCCCGGTAGCCGGCGAGCGCGCCGGCGAGCACCGCCGTACGCCAGGCTCCGGCCAGCCACTGCATCCGCCCGCCGTCGTCGACGAGCACCGCACCCGCCGCACCGGACCCGCCCGCCCCGCCCGCGCTACCGGACCCGCCCGCGTCAGCCGGCCCGCCTCCGGCTCCCGCCGCGCCGAGCAGGGCCGCGACGTGCCCGGCGGTCAGGAGCGGCAGATCCGCGGCGAGCAGCACCGTCCACGGCGCCGTCACCTCGGCCAGTCCGGCCCGCAGGGCGGGGACCGGACCGCCTCCCGGCGGGTCCTCCCGGACGAAGAGCGCACGGTCCGGCCCGGTCCTCGGGGGGCCCACCACGATGAGCCGACCGGCCTCCCGCACGGCCTCCGCGACCCGCTCGATCATCGGCACACCGCCGACCGCCATGCCTGGCTTGTCCCGCCCGCCGAGCCGGGAGGCCCGCCCGCCGGCGAGGATCAGCGCGTCGTAGCCGCTCATGCATCCGAGGCTAGCCGCAGGGCGGGCCGCACCCCGCACCGGACGGACCCTAGCGCTGCAGATGGGATACCGCGTCCAGGGCCAGCATGACTCCGACGATGCCCATCGCCCAGCCGACCGCCGACGCGGAGTTCTTGAGCAGCCATGCGCGCAACCTTTCGAGCCTGCTCTCCAGCCGCCCGCCCGCGACGGCGCGGACGCCCATGAGGGCCAGCGCGGGAAGGACCATGACCGCGACGTAGGCGGCGAGCACGGGAAGCCACAGCGCGGAGGGCAGACCGGCCTTGGTGAGGAGGCCGATGGCGGCGAGGTAGGGGACCATGGTGGCGACCTCCACCACCCCGGCGGTGAGCGCGAGCAGCAGCATGGCTCCGCGGCCGCCGGGCCGCGGCTCCCACAGCGGCTTGTAGTCGCGCTTCTTGGAGTCGAACCGCCAGCTCAGCGCGGAGAGACCCACGCCGGCGGCCAGCTGGACCCAGGAGGCGGTGCGGCTGTGGAGGGCGTCGTGGAAGGTGGTCAGCAGGGCGTCGAGGCCGAGCATGAGGCCGACGCCGACCAGGAAGTAGAAGCCGGCGATCGCGGCGAGGTAGACCAGCAGGCGGCCGGTGGTGCCGCGTCCGCCGGTGAGGAGGAGGACGAGCGGCACTCCCAGGGTGCCGAAGCTGGTGCTGTCGACGAGGGCGAGGGCCGCCAGCCCGAGGAGCAGTCCGACAGACATGCTCCGATCATGCGGTACCCCGGGCGGCGGACGCCTCCTTCCCAGGGCCCGACCTGCCGTACGCCTTTGTGTGTAGTACGGCAGGCGGTCCCCCGGCGTGACCGCGATCCGTGGAACGGCCTCTAGCCGCCGATGGCGGACATCGGGCGGGACGGCTGCAGGAACGACGGATCGTCGATGCCGTGCCCGGCCTTCTTGGTCCGGACGGCGGCCGTCCAGCGCTCGGCGAGCTCGTCGTCGGAGGCGCCCGCGCGCATCGCCCCCCGCAGGTCGGACTCGTCGGTCGCGAACAGGCAGTTGCGGATCTGGCCGTCGGCGGTGAGCCGTACCCGGTCGCAGGCGCCGCAGAACGGCCGGGTGACCGAGCCGATCACGCCGACCCTGGCCGGGCCGCCGTCGACGAGGAACAGCTCGGCGGGGGCACTGCCGCGCTCGGCCGGGTCGGCGTCTGTGAGGTCGAAGGCGTCCTTCAGCGTCACGAGGATCTCGTCGGCCGTGATCATGTTCTCCCGGCGCCAGCCGTGCTGGGCGTCCAGTGGCATCTGCTCGATGAAGCGCAGCTCGTATCCCCGCTCCAGGCAGTAGCCGAGCAGCCCGACGGCCTCGTGGTCGTTGATCCCGCGCATCAGCACCGAGTTGACCTTGACCGGCCGGAGTCCGGCGGCGTCGGCGGCGGCCAGGCCGTCCAGGACGTCGGCCAGCCGGTCGCGGTGGGCGAGCTTCTTGAACGTCTCACGGTCGAGGGTGTCGAGCGAGACGTTGACCCGGTGCAGACCCGCCTCGGCGAGCGGGGCGGCCAGCCGGGCCAGTCCGATGCCGTTGGTGGTCAGCGAGACCTGGGGCGCTGGGGCGAGGGCGACGGTGCGGGCCACGATCTCGACCAGCTCGCGGCGGAGCAGCGGCTCACCGCCGGTGTAGCGGACCTCGGTGATGCCCAGCCGCTCCACCCCGATGCCCACCAGCCTGACGATCTCCTCGGCGGTCAGCAGCTCCGGCTTGGGCAGCCAGTCGAGCCCCTCGGGCGGCATGCAGTACGAACAGCGCAGGTTGCACCGGTCCGTAAGGGAGACCCGGAGATCGGTCGCCACCCGCCCGAACGAGTCCTGCAACACGAGGCGTCCCCTCCATCCATCGGACCTGACAGGGGGCCAGCCTAAGGCCGTCTCCCGGTCTCGCCCAAACATACGTTCCATCCGCTGACAACAGCTCAGCCCGGTGGATGATTCCTCGTCCGATCCTCCAGCCCGGCCGCCCGCGCGCCGCGGGCGGCGGTCACACGGTGAGCCACTCGGTGGTGATCACGGCTCCGCCGGCCCGGCAGTGCAGGCTGAACGGGCCGGCGGCCACCCGGTCGCAGACGAAGCGGCCCGCGGCGTCGGCCGTGAGCGCCGCCGCCGGCGACCGGCCTCCCAGCAGCTCGATCTCCGCGGGCTGGGGTGGGAGCAGCTGGCCCACGAGGCGCCCGGCCGTGATCTCCAGGTCGAGCGTGAGCCCGTTTCCCCGGAAGGTGAGCAGCCGCGGCCGGTCCGTCCCGCGGACGGGCGCCGACTGGGTCAGGGAGTCGAAGACCAGTTCGGCCAGCTCGGCCTCGATCGAGGCCAGCGCGTACGCCTCGACCGCCGCCTGGAGCAGGTGCGCGGGCACCGGGTCGATGATCCCGGCGGCATGGCGGAGCACGTCCTCGATCGCGTCGTCCCCGGCCCGGCCCCCGCCGGGCGTCTCCCCGCCGTTCACCGCACGCCCCTTTCGGCCAGACGGGCACGGAGCCGCCGCAGGCAGCGCTGCCGGATCGGGCCGATGCTCCCGACGGCGATGCCCAGCGCCGCCGACACCTCCCGGTAACTGGGCGGCGGCGAGGCCATCAGCACGCGCAGCAGCCGCCTGCAGTTCTCTCCGAGCTCCTGGAACGCCGCCCAGACCTGCCGGATCCGCTCCGCCTCGGCCTCCGCCTCCTCCGAGTCGATCACCGCCTGCTCCGGCGTCCGGCCGTCACCGGCCCGGTCGAGGATCTCCGGGTCGTCGGTGGGCGAGAGACGGCGCGCCGATCGGATCACCTTCAGGCACTCGTGCCGGGCCGTGCTGGCCAGCCAGGACCCCACGCCGTCGGGCTCGCGGATGCGCCGCAGGTGCTGCGCCAGCCGGAACCAGGTGGTCTGGTAGACCTCGTGCCCGTCGGCCTCGGCCAGGCCGTGCGCGCGGACGACGGACCAGACCAGCGGGCTCAGGCCTTCCACCAGCGCTTTCCAGGCCGCCGCGTCTCCGTCGGCGGCCGCCTGGAAGAGCCTGCCGACCGAGTCGCGGTCCACGGCGCCACCCTTCGTGTCCGGGAGGTCATAGTACGTCACGGAAGCGGCGCGCAGGAGGGTCAGGAACGAGGCAGCCTCACCACCGGAGTCGGGTGCCAGGTGGGCGGCCGGAGGGCGGGCACGCAGGCTCCGCGGACCTCGGCGCGCCCCGTGTCGGCCGCGAGGAGCTCCCTCGCGGCGGCCCGGGGGCCGGTCTCCTTGTTCGCCGTCATGTAGTCCGCGATCATGGCGACCACCAGAGGGGTGGCGAAAGAGGTGCCGCTCCACTGCGCCAGGCCGTCGAACAGGGCCGTCTCCACCCTGGCCGGCGTAGGGAGGCGCTCCTCGCTGAGCTCGCCGACGTGCTCGGGGTACCGGCAGGTGCAGGCGTAGGAGAAGCCGTACCGGCACCGGTCGAAGGTCGAGTGCTGGTAGGTGTAGGGCACGGGGTCCCGCGTCCCGGTGAAGGAGCCGGTCAGGCGCTCCCCGGGCGCGTACACCGTGACCCACGGCCCGTGGTTGCTGAAGCAGGCCCCGGCCTCTCCGTCGCTCCGCAGCGCTCCCACCGACACCACCGCGTCCTCGTACCCCGGCAGCGCGGCATAGGCGGCCGGCCAGAACGGCGAGGCGCTCGCGTTGTTCCCCGCGGCGGCCACCAGCAGCGTCCGCGGCTGCGCGCGCAGGGCCTCCATGAACGGCTCCAGCCCCTTGAGGGTGCGGTGGCATCCGTTCGGCGTCCCGGCGGAGAGGCTGATGATGTCGGGCCACCCCTGCTCCACCGCTTCGAACAGCTTCTCCCCGAGCTCGTGCTCGCGGATGGCGCCGGCGTCGTGGAGCGTGTTCCGGACGGTGATCCTCGCGCTGGGCGCCACCGCGGCGACCAGCCCGGCGATGAACGTGCCGTGGCCGACGTACTGCTTGAGGACGCCTCCCGGGCCGGTCTCCGCCTGCCTCAGGTCGCCGGTGGCGTGCTCCTCCCACCAGTGGGCCCGGTAGTCGTGCACGAGGCCGGTGTCGACCACCAGGACGGACACCGCGCCGTCCGCGGGCAGGGCGCCCCGGGCCACCGCGGGATTGGGAGGCAGCGCGGGCGGCACCGGCACCGGCTCGTCGCCCGGGCAGCAGTTCACGGCGATCGACACCACGTGGTTGCGGCTCACCAGCCGGCGGCCCGCCCGGTCCTCCAGCCGGCGCAGGGCCCGCAGGGCGTCCGACACGTTCCGGTCGCTCCACCGGTCGCCCGCGGACGGATCCCCGACCTGGATCCGGGAGACGCCGCCCGGATTGTCCTCGGGCCCGACCCGGCGCACCGCCTCCTCCCTGCCGGGCGTCTCCCGGAACCTGTCGGTGACGGCGTCGACGACGAGACGGGCGTCCTGCCCGTCGAGGGCCAGGACATGGCCCTTCTCGTAGAGGAAGTCGGGGGCGTCGTCCGGACCGGCGGCGAGGGGGATGTCGGGCATCGCCTGCTGGATCTGGTCGAACTGTTCCCGGAATCTGTCGGGCGCCATGGCGTGGTCCTCCAGGGGAGCGGATCGGTCGTCAGTCAGAGTCCCGCGGTCCCTGGCTGATACACCTCCCCACCTCTAACATCGATCCGTGACCCGGGGAAGCCCGCCGATCCTCGACCTGCTCCCCCTCGTCTTCGCCCGCCCGCGGGAGGCGGTGTCGAGGGCGCGGGCCGTGCTGGAGGGCGGGCCCACGGCCCACGACGCCTCGGTCGCCCACCAGGTCCTGGGAATCTGGGAACGGGACTTCGGCGATCTGCACGCCGCGCTCGGCCACCTGCGGCGCGCCCGCGACCTGGCGGCCCGCTCCGGCTCCTCCGACCGGGAGGCCGACGTGCTCGCGACCCTCGGCGCGGCCCTCGTGCACGCGGGGAGGACGCGGCGCGGGCTGGAGACGCTGGAGCGGGCGGTCGAGCGGGGCACCGGTGCCACGCTCGCCCGGGTGCTGTTCCGGCGCGGCTACGTCTGGTGGGTCCTCGGGCGCCACCGGGAGGCGCTGCGGGACCTGAGGCGGGCCACGCCCGTGCTGCGCCAGGCCGGCGACGTGGTCTGGACGGCCCGCGCGCTCACCCTCCGCGCCACGGTCCACCTGGCGATGGGCTCGGTCGAGCGGGCCGCGGCCGACTTCGACGGCGCGGAGCGCCTGTGGGCCACCACCGGCCAGGAGCACGACAAGGCCGACGCCGTCGAGAGCCGGGGGCTGGCGGCCTTCCGCTCCGGGGACGTCCCGACGGCGCTGCGCCTGCTCGACGAGGCCTCCCGGCGCTACACGGCGCTCGGCACGCCGATGTTCATGCTGAGCATCCGCCGCTGCGAGGTCCTCATGGCGGCGGGGCTCGCGCGTGAGGCCCTCGACGAGGCCGACGCCGCGACGGCCGCCCTGGACGGCATCGGCGGGCAGACCACACGCAGGGCCGAGCTCCTGCTCACCGCCGCGCGCGCGGCGACCGCCGCGGGAGACGCGGAGGCGGCGGTCGCGCGGGCGGCGGCGGCCGTCCGCCTGTTCGCCAGCCAGCGCCGCCCGTGGTGGGAGGCCCACGCCCGTCTGGTGCTCGCCGAGGCCCGTGCCGCCGGCGGGCGGCTCTCGGGACGGCTGATGGGGGACGCCGCCGCGGTGGCGGCGCGGCTGTCGGAGCTGGGCTCCCCGAGCGCCGTGGAGGCCTCACTGCTCGCCGGCCGTACGGCTCTCGCCCTGGGATGGGCGGCCGACGCCGAGCGCCACCTGGCCGCCGCCGCGCGCGGGCGGTTCAGGGGGCCGGCGTTCGCCCGGGCCGGCGGGTGGGCGGCGCAGGCGCTCCGGGCCGAGGCCGCGGGATCCGGCAGGGGCGTGCTGGACGCCTGCCGGCGCGGCCTGGACCTGCTCGACGAGCACCGGATGACGCTGGGCGCCTCCGAACTGCGGGCCCGGGCGACCGCGCAGGGGGCGGAGCTGGCGGCGCTGGCCCAGCGGGCGAGCCTGCGGTCGGGCTCCCCGCGGCGGCTGCTGGTCTGGAGCGAGCGGTGGCGGGCCACCGTACTGGCCGTTCCCCCCGTCCGCCCTCCCGCGGACCCCGCGCTGCTGCGGGACATCACCGCCTTCCGGGAGATAACCGGCCGGGCGGAGGCCGCACGGTCGGCGGGTGCGCCGGTCCCCGCGCTGGAGCGCGAGCGGCGCCGCCTCGAAAGGGAGATCCGCGCCACGACCCTCCACATGCGCGGCGCGGGAGAGGGCGGCGGGCGCCGGCTCGACGTGCGGCGGCTGCTCGACCGGCTCGGGGACGGCCGGCTGGTCGAGCTCGTCGCGGTCGACGGCGAGCTGCACGTCCTGCTCTGCGGCCGCGGACGGGTGCGCAGGTTCCCGGCGGGACGGCTCGCCGACGCGATGGCCGAGGCCGACCACGTACGCGCCGGGCTCCGGCGGCTCGCCCACCCGGGAGCCGCCGACCGGCTCGCCGCCCTCGAAGCCGGTGGCCGCCGGCTCGAGGAGATCCTGCTCGGCTCCGCCGTGCGGCACCTCGGGACGGGGCCGCTCGTGATGGTCCCGCCCGGCAGGCTGCACGGCGTGCCGTGGGCGCTCCTGCCCGCGCTGCGGGAGCGCGCGCTCAGCGTGTCCCCGTCCGCGGGCGGCTGGCTCCGCGCCCGCGAGACCGAACCGCCCCCGGCGGGCCCGCCGGTGCTCGTCCGCGGTCCCGGGCTGGCGACGGGCGGCGCGGAGGTGCCCCTGCTGGCGGGCCGGTACGGCGAGGCGACCGTGCTGGAGGACGGCACGGCGTCGGTGCCCGCCGTACTCCGGGCGATCGACGGCTGCCTGCTCGCCCACGTCGCCGCGCACGGCGACTTCCGCGCCGACAACCCGATGTTCTCCTCGCTCCGCATGGACGACGGGCCGCTCATCGTGCACGACTTCGAGCGCATGCACCGGAGCCCGTACCGGATCGTCCTGTCGAGCTGCGATTCCGGCCGGCTGGCCCCGGTCGGGGCGGAGGAGCTGCTCGGCCTCGCCACGGCGCTGCTGCCGCTGGGCACCGCGGGGATCGTGGCGAGCTGCGTCCCCGTCAACGACGAGGCCGTGGTGCCGCTGATGCTGGCCCTGCACGAGGGGATGCGGACCGGGCGGACGATGGCCGAGGCCCTTCTCGAGGCGCGGCGGGCGCTGCCGCGGGACGCCGTCCACCAGGCGACCGGGTGGGCCTTCTCCGCGATCGGCGCGGCCTAGCGCTGTCCTGCCGGGTCGGCCCGTCACTACCGTTCGGGCGGGCCGGTGGTGTTCCGGTATCCGCAGGGTGCCGATCCCGGCGCCCCGGGGTCAATCAACCGTGATGACGAGCTTTCCGGGCGCGTTGCCCGCCGCCAGGTCGCCCACCGCGGTGGAGGCCTCCGCCAGGCAGTACGTGCGCCCGACGGCCGGTCGCACGGCCCCGGCCTCGATGAGGTCGCGCAGCACGTTCAGGTCGGCGGTGCGGGTCAGCGCGATCAGCGCGTCCAGGCGCTGGCGCGTGAACGGGGTGATCAGCCGGACGGCCAGCATCCGGCCGAGCCCGCCGAACCACCGGCCGCCGCCCTCGCCGCCGACGATGACGAGCCGGCCGCGCTCGGCGAGCAGCCCGCGCAGCAGGGCCAGCGGCCGGATGCCCGCGATGTCGATGATCACATCATACGTCCCGGTGAGCGGCTCGCGCGTGTAGTCGATGACGGCCTGGGCGCCCAGCGACCGGACGAGGCCGGCCTTGGCCGTGCTGCACACGGCGGTGACGCGGGCGCCGCCGGCGACGGCGAGCTGCGTCGCGAAGCTGCCCACTCCGCCGCCGGCGCCGATGACCAGCACCTTCTCGCCGGCGGTGATCCGGCCGACGGCCCGCAGCGCGGTCACCCCTGACACGGGTACGGCCGCCGCTTCGGTGAAGCTCAGGTTGGCGGGCTTGCGGGCGAGCCTGCCCGGGCGGGCGAGCGCGAACTGCGCGTACGCGCCGGTCGCCGCGCCGTACACCTCGTCGCCGGGGCGGAGCGCGGTCACGTTGGCGCCGACGGACTCCACGACGCCGGCCGCGTCCATGCCCGGCACGCGGTTACGGGGCCGGCGCAGGCCGAGGCCGAGGCGGCCGACGAGCGGCAGCCCGGTCATGACGTGCCATACGCCGTAGTCGACGCCGGCCGCGTGCACCCGGATCAGCACATCGCCGGCGCCGGGCACCGGGATCGGGACCTCGCCGAGGCTCATCGTGTGCGGCGGGCCGTACTCGTCCTGGACGATCGCCTTCATGAGGGGTCTCCTTCGGTGTCGGGGTACCCGGCTTCACCATGTCCGGAATCGCGGCAGGCCGTGATCCCGGCAGACGAGCCGAGCGCCGAGGACGGCGCGAACGCCGGGTGGACGGTGTCGACGGTCCGGAAGCGGCGTAATGCGGCGAAGGCCGCGCCCGCTCCTCATGTAAAACAAAGCTGACATCGACCAATGTAAAGCAGGATAGACACAACGTCAAAATTTATTTACATGCACGGGCGGCCGCGCCGTGGCGCCCGGCGCAGGAGGTCGTCGGGCGGTCGCGCTCTCCCACGCGGAGAAAGCCGTCGCCGCCCACCCCGGGTCGTTTCATGCGGGCGCTTCAGACGGCAGGGCATACGCACCGGCCCATGGAACGCATCCGAGGCGGAAACGCCCTGGACGCCGAAGACCCGGCGCGTTGCCGCACAGGCGATCGCCTATGCAGCAGGTGCGGGCCGTACGGCACCGGGCCGTGCCCTTCCGGCCGAGCCCGCGGCCCCGGACCTCCTCCACCGGGACGCCCGGGCGCACGCCGAAGGAGTGGAGAGCGGCCCCGCCGTATCACTGGACGCCGAGGCGGCCCGCCCGCCGACCGCGCGGATCCGCTCCTCCATCGCTGCCGCACAGAAGGCCGGCAGCAGGTTCCGGGCGGCGACGCCACGGATCCAGCGGTCCCGGGAGACTCGATCGCTCACCTGGTCAGGGCTGTGCGATGCGCTCGAGCCATCGCTGCAGGAGAGCGGTTTCGACCGGTTCGAGGGCCTCGATACCGCCGAGCTGGAGTTGTGCGCGGAGGCGCAGGGCGGCGGTCCGCAGAGGGTCGGCGTCCTGCCGGGCGGACGTCTCGGTGAGCACGTGCGAGAACACGGCGTCGCGCATGCGGCGGGACGGCGCGGGGTCCTCGAACAGGGCCGGTCTGGCGATGTGGTCCAGGGCGGTCCCGATGTTCGCTGACAAGATCAGCTGGGCGGCGGCCCGCGGCTCGAGCTTCAGCGCGCCCGCCGCGGCGCACCGTGTGAGCGCCGCCACCAGCAGGTCCGTCACGCGATCTCGCGCCGTCGAGTGCGACCACGGCCGCGGAGTGAACATCAGCTGGTAGAGGGCCGGGTTCGCCTGCGCGAACGCCATGTGGCCGTCCCAGCCGGCGTGCAGGTCGGCGACCGGGTCGCCGGTCCGCTCCTGGGCGGCCTTGAGCGCGGCGTACCGCTCGTACCCGTGGTCGGCGACGGCGTCGAGCAGCCCGCGCTTGTCACCGAACAACCGGTAGAGCACGGGCTGGCTCACGCCGACCGCCTCGCAGACCGCGCGTGTCGCGATCTCGTGGTCCGAGGACGACGCCAGTTGCCGCTCCGCGGCCTCGATCATCGCCGCTCGGAGCGGGTCCGTCTCTGCCATGCGATCAATGATACCGCCAGAGGCTAGCGATGGTACGAAGCTGTGCTACCGTCGTGACGTAACATCGATACGGACAATCCGTATCGGCGATAAGGCCAAGGGGTTTTCCATGAGTGATCAGCGTGTGGCCGTCGTCAGCGGCGGCTCCCGCGGGATAGGCAAGGCGATCGCGGTGGCGCTGGCGGCGCGCGGCCGTGCGGTCGTGGTGGGGTTCCAGGGGGCGGCCTCCGCCGCGGCGCAGGTGGTCGAGGAGATCACGGCGTCCGGTGGCCGGGCGGTCCCGGTCCAGGCCGACGTGGCCGACGAGGGCGCCGTCGCGGCGATGTTCGACGCGGCGGAGGAGTCCTTCGGCGGGGTCGACGTGGTCGTCAACTCGGCGGGGCGGATGTCGCTGTCCCCGATCGCCGACCTCGACCTGGACGAGCTGGACGCCCTGCACCGCACCAACATCCGCGGCGCGTTCGTGATGGCCCGGGAAGCCGCGCGCCGCGTGCGAGCCGGAGGCGCGATCGTCAACCTGTCCACCTCCGTGGTCGGTCTGCAGTTCCCCGCCTACGGGGCGTACGCCGCGAGCAAGGGCGCCGTCGAGGCGATGACGCTGGTGCTCGCCCGGGAGCTGCGCGGACGGAACATCACGGTCAACGCCGTCGCGCCCGGCCCGACCGCCACCGAACTGTTCCTGGACGGCAAGGACGAGGCGACGATCCGGCGGCTCGCCGAGCAGCCGCCGCTGGAGCGGCTCGGCACCCCCGAGGACATCGCCGAGGTCGTCTGCTTCCTGGCGAGCCCGGCCGGGCACTGGATCAACGGGCAGGTCGTGCGCGCGAACGGCGGGATCATCTGATGGCCGCCGTGAGACAGGCCATCGCCGTCACCGGGGCCTCCAGCGGCTCCGGCCGGCCGACGGCTGCGGCCCCGGCACGAGGCGGGCACGCCGTCGGCACCGTCCTGGACCGGCACGTCCTGGACCGGCACGTCCGCACCGACATCGCCCGCAACGCGGAGCACACGGCCCTGGGCTCCGCCGGGGCGTTCACGGCCGAGGACGTCGCCGCCGGCCACGACGTCAACGTCCTCGCACCCCACGGGCCGACCGCACCGTCCTCGACCGCCTCGCTCTGAACCACCACCACACGAAAGGTGATCATCATGCCGTTCGCCAACCTCAAGGTCCCCGCCGACACCCTGACCCCCGAGTCCAAGAAGAAGCTCATCGACGCCGTCACCGACGCCTACGCCGCCGTGTACGGCGAGCGCGCCAGGGCGACCACCCTGGTCCTCCTCGAGGAGGTCCCCGATGGCGGCTGGGGCCTCGGTGGCGGCATCCTCACCGCCGAGATGCTCGGCCGTAGCTGACCCGCCCCAAGGGCCGGGCCACTCTCACGGCCCGGCCCCGCACATCGAGATGCAGGTACGGCGGACCCGGCAGGGTGGCCGGCGCCGTCAGGCACCGGGCCCGGAGGCCACCAGCGCAGAGTGCCCGGACACGGAAGTTCCGCGAACACCATGGATCACGCGCGGTGAGACGATGAACACACGATGACGGCTCCGACCACGACGGCCGAGTGGCGATCCTTCTGCCTGGACCGCGGCCTGCGCTACGACGAGACGATCGCCCGAGGCCTGGACTTCACCGTGCTGCGCATGCACGGCCCGGACGGCGAACCGCTGGCGGTGCGCGTGCCGCACGGCCGCTTCTCTCGCGACGTCAACGACCCGCACGTCGATCAGGGCGCGGCCGAGCTCGCCGCCGGGCCCGCGTTCGCGCTCTACCGGCTGGATGCGGCCGTGATGCTGGCGCTGGTTTTCACATCAGAGGCACCGCATCCGGTCCTTGGCGCGCGGTGGACCGCACGGGCAGCCGCCCTCGCCGCGGAGATCTCCGGCTGAGAACGCGGCGTGGCCGCGTACGGCTCACCGGGCTGTTGCCCATCAGGAGGGGAGCGGCCGTGGACCGCGCGCAATCCAGCGGGCGGCCTCGTGATTGCAGATCACGGACAGAGGCTTTACATCGTAGATTCATCGGGTGAGCGGTACCGGTCGGCATCTGGCCGGAACCGCCCTCGGGGCGCTCGCCCGTCCCTCCGGAGGGGAGGATCACACGCGCGTGGTGATCCCGGATCGGGTCATGATCCCCAAGGAGGGGCCCGAGCGCGTCCCTGAGCGTCTGGGAGCCCGTACTCGGCCCCACCCCCGACTGGGGTGAGACGCTCTCAGACGCTCTTGGGAGTTCCGTTAACCGCATCCGTTGCGCGGGGCGCGTCCTGCTCAGGCGGAC
This sequence comes from Thiemannella venezuelensis, assembly GCF_014203605.1. Taxonomy (GTDB): domain Bacteria; phylum Actinomycetota; class Actinomycetes; order Streptosporangiales; family Streptosporangiaceae; genus Planomonospora_A; species Planomonospora_A venezuelensis. The sequence continues at coordinate 83,854 of NZ_JACHJJ010000007.1, forward strand.
TTTCCCGTGCCTTCTGAGGAATAACCCCGCAGTTCCCTGGCCCTCCATGCGGCGGCATGGCCGTGCACGGCGGCTTTGCGTGATCCTCCGGTTCTGTCAGGGGGCGATCGCTTCCCTTGGGACGCATACGGGCCGGGTCCGGGACTGGTAGGAGACGGCGGCGATGGCCAGCGCCCAGCCGTATCCGCCGAACGCCAGCGATGCCGCTCCGCCGATGCCGAACAGGCCGTCGCCCAGGATGCCCGCGCCGGCGAGGACCCCGCTTCCGGTGCCGTACAGGGCGAGGGTCGGGGCGAGCAGCCAGACCGGTGCCAGCGGCAGGAACCGGGGCACCCGCCGACCCGCCAGCCACAGCGTCCAGCGGGGGAAGACCATGCCCCACGGCCGGACGAGTCCCAGCAGCAGGAACACGGCGAGTCCGACGCCGCAGACTCCCGCCAGCACCATGGACCAGGTCGGCCGGAATCCGCCGGGCTCGATTCCGGGGACACCGGCCGCGCCGAGGGCGTGCAGGGTGAGGTAGGGAAGGAACGCGCAGCAGCCGGCGTAGGCGATCCGCCGCACCGCGGGGGGCGCCGCGTGCGGCACGGGATGCCGCCGGCCCGCCACCTGTGGTGAATGGGCCCGGCCGCACCGGGGACAGACCCCGGCGCTGCGGCGGGCATGCGCCAGCGCGGTGGCCACGAACAGGGCTCCCACGACGGCCAGGCACAACCGCTCGGCGAAGGTCACCCAGTCGCTGTTGCCGTGGCGGTCGGTGACGGTGCCGGTCAGGACCAGCTGGATCAGGTTGAGCAGCACCCAGCAGCTGCCTGTCAGGGCCAGCGCCGCCACGCCCCACGCGCCGGCCGACACGGCACCGGGCGGCACTCGTACGCCCCAGGGGCGTACGGTGGCGGCTGCGACCACGGACCCGGTGAGCAGCACCGCCGCGCCCGGCCACGTGACGTCGGGCAGGCCGAGGTCCGTGACGCCGAGGAACGAGCGGTACCCCGTGAGCGCGGCCACCAGCAGCACGCAGCCGTACACGGCGGCCGCCCCGCTCGCGGTGCTCCCCGGCCACGACCCCCACCGCCGCCACCATCTGATCGACGGCGCGGCCGTGTGGTCGTCGGGACGGCTCCTCATGCGGACCTCCGCGGGCTGGAGAGGAAGACCTTGAAAGTCTGCTCCCCCGGCCCTTTGATTTCGCTGAGGGACGCTGAGGACTCCCTCAGCCACGCCGGGTGCCGCATGCAGCGGCCGGCCGCCTGCTCGCCTTCCGAATGCCGCGGTCACTCCGGATCCACCACCGGCGCGGCTCCGCCCGTGCGCGGGTGCTCCCCGCAGGTCGGCCCTGCGGGGAGCCGCCACCGGTCAGTGCCTTCCGGCTCTGTTGAGCGCGTCCTCGGCCTGCGCGACCAGGGTGACGACGAGATCGGCTGCGCAGGGCCGATCGGTGATGAGGTCGACGGCCTCACCGGCCCAGACCGGCAGCGGGGGTATGGCACCTCGTGCCAGATCGTCCTGGTAGTCCTGGCCGGCCCGGGGGTCCGCGGCGAGCTCGGCCTCGCGGCCGCGCCAGCGATCGAGGTAGGGGTGGCCGAGGGTGCGGGCGGTGTACTTCGATGACCATCGAGAGCCGCGGACGATGTCCAGCACGCTGCTGCGCTCGGTGTCCTGCCCGTGTCCTTCGACGATCGCCTTGGTGATCGCGGGATCGACCAGGGCCTCGGCGGTGGCCTGGAAGCGGGTGCCGAGCAGGGCGCCGGCAGCGCCCAGGGCCAGGGCCGCGGCGATGCCGCGGCCATCGGCGATCCCCCCGGCCGCCAGCACCGGCACCGGCGCGGCCAGATCCACCACGACAGGGACGAACGGCAACGTGGAACGCCCGCGCCGGGCACCATGGCCACCGGCTTCGGTGCCCTGCGCCACGATGGCATCGGCGCCCAGATCCACAGCGCGCCGGGCCTCCTCCAGGTCGGTGACCTGAATGATCAGAAGCGCTCCCGCTTGACGGATGGAGTCGATGAACGGGCCGGGATCGCCGAAGGACAACATGACCGCCCGGGGACCGTATGCCAGCGCACGCTCTACCGCACCGACGTCGACCGCCCAGCTCAGGAACCCGATGCCCCACGGCTGGCCGGTGCCCGCGGCCACGATCGACGCCTCGCGATCCAGCCATTCGCGTTCCCCGTTCCCGGAGCCCAGCATTCCGAGCCCTCCGCCGCGGGAGACGGCCGCCGCCAGCGCGCCGCCGGCCGACCCGCCCATCGGCGCCAGCATGATCGGATGCCGCACCCCGAACAGCTCCGTGAATCGCGTCGACAACGCCATGGCCGCACCTTCGCTTCTGTATCGACGGGGCCTTCATCGACAGCAGGTTCTCCTGGTCTTCCTGTGAGCAGGCTGAGAGAGGTTCATAGATGTCCCAAGGACGAGATGACCGGCGGCCCTTTCCGGGGACGGGCCGAGTGCCCGTCATGGATGCGGCCCTTCCCGCCGCAACCGGGCGGAACTCCGATCCGGTCGGCCCGGGGCCCTGAAGTGGGGAAGCGGTCGCGGGATCGGGTATCAGCCGTAGAGCGGTGCGATTTGATCACGCCGCATGGTCACTCTCGAGGCCTACTTCCACGCCATCGCACAGGCCGCGGGGGGCGTCTCCTCCCCGGCGGGTGCCCCGCCCCCTCCTCGCCGCCCTGCCGTACTTGCGCGCCCTGATGGTCACCGCCCACGTCCGCCTTCCAACCGGCGCGCCACCGACGAGCCGGGCTGGACGCCCCGCTACGCCTCCTGCCGCGACGGCCTTAGCTTGCCTGCGCCCCGTCTTGGCCGTTCCCCTCGCCTGCGGCGCTTTCCTGGCGGGCCAGGACGGTGCGGCCGTCCGGGCCGGTCACCGTACGCCAGCCTGGCGGCCACACATGATCCTGGTGGTGGGCGATCGGGGTCCATTCGGCCTTGTTCATCCTGGATCCGGTGAACCCGGTGACGGCCGCCCCGTCGAAGGAGGTGTCCCCGGTGAAGGCCGCCTCGTCGAACCGGGCGAACTCGGTGAAGACCGCCTCGTCGAACCGGGCGTTCCCGTGAAAGGTCGCCGTGTTGAACATAGCGTGGTCGGCGAAGGCCGCCTCGCTGAACTGGGTGTCGCCGGTGAAGGTCACCGCGTGGAATATGGCCTGCCCGGTGAAGGTCGCCCCGTCGAAGTCGGCGTCCTCGGTGAAGGCCGCCCTGCTGAACCATGCGTCCTCGGTGAAGGTCGCCCCGTAGAAGGAGGTGTCCCCGGTGAAGGCCGCTCCGTCGAACGTGGCCGGGCCGGTGAAGACCGCCCGGTCGAAGGAGGTCTCCCCGATGAAGGTCGCCTCGCTGAATTGGGCCTCGGCGAGGTGCGTCTCGATGAGGTCGAGGTCGAGGAGGGTGGCGCTGGTCAGGTTGATGCGCATGCCGGGCCAGTGGCGGGAAGGGGCGGGGAGGTCGGCGCGCTGACCGGAGCGGCGTTCGTCGCGCAGGTGCTCGGCCAGGATGCTCTGGGCGGTGAGGCGGACCTGTTGTTCCCCTTCGGGGGCCGGGCCGGACTCGGAGGCGGTCTGCCAGGGTCCCGGCGTCGAGGGGGCCGGTTGCCGGGGGCCGGGGCTCCGGGGCGGGGTGTAGGGCATCCGCAGGTAGGCGCAGATGACGTTGACGATGGTCTGGCGGTGGCCGGGGTTGTCTTGGGCCAGGCGCTCCAGGGCGTACAGGCCGGCCAGGCGTACGGCAGGCTTGTCGTGGCCGAGCTGCTCGGCGGCTTTGGTGTACAGCTCGGTGACCCGGCGTTCGGTGGCGTCGTGGGTGGTGTGGGCGGTGGTGATCTCCTGGTGGCGTTGGCGGCGGAAGGCCAGGGCCAAGGTGATGGCGGCGCCGACACCGGCGCCGGCGGCCAGCGCGGTGCGCAGGGCCTCGCCGCGCACGCTGCCGGCCTGTCCCGGTGGGGCCGCGGGCAGGCCGCCGGTCAGCAGCCACCACATGGTCGCGGCCACCGTGCCGGCGACCAGCAGCACCGCGGGCAGGATCCACCAGGCGGCGGCGCGGGGGGTCGGCGGGGGGTCGGGCGGCAGGGCGGTGGGGCGGCGCGGCAACCAAGGCATGCGTTCATTTCATCCGGTCACCGGCGGGTCCGGCCAGGTGTTCACGGCCTTTCCGGTAACCGGATGACCTTGTGGCGCGCCAACGCGGACCGGGTACGGGGCGAGGTGTCCGATAGCGGACGAGGCCATGGAAACAGGTGGGAATCGGGCTGATAATCCACGCGTACGGCGATGCAGAACGCCCCGTCTCACCGCTCCCCCGAGGCACCGGGGCACGTCATGCCGGAAACGTCGAAAGGCAGAAGATGCGTTCGTCGAAACGTGCTGCGGCGGTGCTCTCCGCCGCGGCCCTGCTGCTCCTCCCCGCCCGGCCCGCGGAGGCCACCACGACCTTCACCTTCGGCAACCTGCACAGCGGCAAGTGCCTGGAGGTGGCGTACTCCAGCACCGCGGACCTCGCGAACGTCGACCAGTACACGTGCCACAGCGGGAACAACCAGAAGTGGTACATACAGCCGGTCGGCGGAGGATGGCAGACCCTGGTCAACGTCAACAGCGGGAAGTGCCTGGACGTGCTCGGCTGGAGCACCGCCGAGTTCGCGACCGTCACCCAGTACACCTGCCACGGCGGAGCCAACCAGAAGTGGCAGCTCGTCGAGATCCTGGTCGGCCCCGGGCAGCCGAACAACAGGATGATGCTGCGCAACCAGAACAGCGGCAAGTGCCTGGAGATCCTCAACTACAGCACCGCGGACTTCGGGGAGGCGGTGCAGTACAGCTGCTACCAGGGCGCCAACCAGGTGTGGGTGTCGCCGCAGTGGTTCTGGCCCACCTGATCATCTAGTACGGCGGCACCGCCGTCCGGGGCCGAGCGGATCCCGGACGACGGCGTCCGGGTGACGCCTGGGGGTGCGACCGGAAATGATCACTGGGTCGGGTAACGCACTTCAGGTTCCGCTGCGAGGGGCCGGCCGCCCCGGACCCGGGCGCGTTCGCGGCGTTGGGCGGCCATGGCGTTCCACGTGCCGACGGTGAACGCCACCCGGAACGAGTTCACCGAGAGCGGGCCGATCAACGTGCCCGAGTCCGGCAGCGTCACCGCCGAGGAAGGCCTGCGCGCCCTTCTGATCATCGACGCCTGCCCGCGGGTTCGGGACGGCGTGCCCCACCCGCCGGTGCTGCGTGCCGAGGAGCACGGCGGCCACGGCGCCGGCTCGGCCGGAGACCAGGAGCAGGCACTGCTCGCCGATGTGCCGGCTTTCGTCCTGCACGTGGCCGACGGATCGTGATGACGACACCTCTTCGAAGACTGCCCCTGTGATTCGCCCCGCGACCTTGGTCGTGTTCCCGCGGCCAAGGCCGATGGCTGAAGGCCAGATCTCTGGGTGGGTCGAGGTCCGCCCGGAACAGCCGGGTCGCGATCGAGTCGGAGTCGACACACCGGCAGGCGAGCGGGCAGCGGTGTGAACACCGGCTTCTCAACCCCTTCTGTCACCGAATACCTTCGGCTCCGCTGCCTTCGGCCGATATCCAAAGAGACATCCGAGTCCGGGTGCACATGGCTAAGAGAAAGGAGCGCCAGCATGTCCACTACTCAAGGCCGACGACTGCGGCAGTCGACCATCAACAAAGCGGCCATCGGAACCCTCGTCCTGCTGACCGGTCTGCTGGTGCTTGCGGTGATGCTCGTCAGCTCCGCTGTGACGGCGGAAAAGCGCGCCTACGACCGGCAGGCCCAGTTCAGGTCCTTGGGTCTGCAGTTGCAGTCCGCCTCGGACCATCTCACCAGCGAGGCGCGCATGTACGCGGTCACCGCCGACCGCGCGCACCTGGACAACTACTGGAACGAGATCAACGTCACCAAGACCCGCGACAAGGCCCTCGCCCGGCTCAAGCAGCTCGGCGCGAGCCAGGAGGAGCTCGCGCTCGTCGACCAGGCCAAAGCCAATTCCGACGCGCTGGTCAAGACCGAGTCCCGATCCCAGCGACTGGTTTTGGAGGCGTCCGGGACCGCTGTGGCCGACATGCCGCCGGCCATCGCGCAGACCGAGCTGGATGCGGCCGACGCAGCGCTCAGCCCGGCGCGCAAGCTCCAGGTCGCGCGCACCATCATGTTCGACGCGACCTACGCCGCCGACAAGGCGATCATCACCGGCCCGATGGACGAATTCCAGAAGCTGCTGAACGACCGCTCGGCCCGGGCCGTCCAGGACGCCAACAGCACAACCGACACCTCGATCCAGCTGCTGATCGGCCTTGCCGTACTGCTGCCCATCGCGATGGGCGCGGTGTTGTTCCTGCTGCAGACAAAGGTCGGCGGCGTCATCGTCGCCTACACCGCCTCCCTGCGCATGCGCGACCACAACGATCTGACCTTCCAGCTCACCCCGGCAGGCACCCAGGAGCTGTCCGCGCTGGCCGGGGCGTTCAACGACGAGCTGGCACGCAAACTCGACCTGGTCCGCACGATCGCCGGCAGCGCCGACACGCTGGCCTCCTCCTCGCAGGAGCTGTCGACCACCAGCGAGCTGGTGGCCGGCAGCGCCGATCGGGCGAGCGGTCAGGCCGCCGTCGTCAGCAGTACGGCTGAGCAGGTGGCGCACAACGTGCAGACCGTCGCCGCAGCGGCTGAGCAGATGGGCATGTCGATCCGGGAGATCTCCCAGAACGCCAACGAGGCCGCCCGGGTCGTCGGCGACGCCGTCGCGATCGCCGAATCGACCAACCGGACCATGACCAAGCTGGGCGAATCGTCACAGGAGATCGGCGAAGTCATCAAGGTCATCACCTCGATCGCCGAACAGACCAACCTGCTGGCGCTGAACGCCACCATCGAGGCCGCCCGCGCCGGCGACGCCGGCAAGGGCTTCGCGGTCGTCGCCAGCGAGGTCAAGGACCTGGCCCAGGAGACCGCCAAGGCCACCGAGAACATCGCCGGCCGGATCGCGACCCTGCAAAGCGACAGCCGGGGTTCCGTCGAGGCGATCGCACAGATCACCGAGGTGATCAGCAAGATCAACGATTACCAGACCACCATCGCCAGCGCGGTCGAGGAACAGACCGCCACGACCAACGAGATCAACCGCAGCGTCACCGATGCCGCAACCGGCACCAGCGACATCGCGGCCAACATCGCCGGAGTGGCCGAGGCCGCGCAGAATGCGGCCGACGGTATCGACGAGGCCAAACGCGCCACGGCCGAACTGGCCCGGATGGGCGGTGAGCTGCAGTCCGTGATCGGGCACTACCGGTACTGAGCCTGGCAGCACCCGGGCTGAGCGACAACGAAACGGCCGGTGGGTGACGGCGGTCCGACGACCGCCGTCACCCACCGGCCGTCCGGCTGAGGCCCGCCCTGCTCACCGCTGCCCAAGATGATCGGGATCCCAGTGATCGGCGCGAGCGCCGAAGTGCCCCGTGCCTGCGGGAGGCGGCGGGGCTACGCTTGAGGGCAGACTGGAGTTGCCCCGGTTCGGCGCTGACGGTGAGCGCCGGCGCTCGGCGCGCTGCACCTCGGCGTGGGCGCGGCGGACGCCGGCCAGGTCGCGGCGGTGCCGCTCGGCCTGGCACGACAGCACGACGCCGGTGGCCACCATGGTCGGGACGAACACGAGCGCGCCGACCCGTACCCGGCCGGTGACCGGTAGCCGCCGACCGCCTCGGAATCCGCCGCCTCGGAGATGATCCGGCTGCCAAGGAGCTCGCGCACGCACGCTACAGTCACCCGGAAAAGATCGTCTGCGCTCACCCACCTTGGATGTCCGGCATGCACTCCCTCATCATCGCCCTGACCCTGGCCGGCGCACCCGCCATCGCCCCGGTCCACACCGCCGAGCCCGACCCGGTGGCGGGCCTGCGGTTCCTGCTGGCCCGCGGGGCCGGCGCAACGACGGAGTTCTACGGCAACACCTCCACCGACCTGGAGCGGCAGGTGCAGTTGAGCAACGGCCGGACCACCATCATCACCACCGGCATGGAAGTCAAGGGCACCGGCAAGGTCAAGCTGGGGCGGGCCGGCGTGATCGCCTCAGAGCACACCCGGCACATGAGCATCGGCGGCGAAAAGCAGCTGATGGTGGAGGCGGCGGCCACCGACCCCTACTTCGCCGGCGTGCTGCGCGCGGCGGGCAGGCTGCGTCTCATCAGCGTGGGCGGCTGGCAGTACCAGCTGGCGCCGGGGGCCGCATCCTGGGTGCGCGTCGGCCGCGCCGGCGGCGCCGCCGCCGCTTACGGCGATCAGTTCATCAACGTCTTGGAGCCGGCCACGCTGCGCACGCTGCTGGCGGCCGCCGGAAGCAAGGACGTCACGCCCTGGCTGAAGGACAGCACCAGCGGGCGCAGGCAGCGGATCTACACCCTGAGCGGGACGATCACGCTCAAACAGCTCTACCGTGTCTCGCCCAGTTTCCGTGAGGCCGCGGGGACCGCGGATTTGGGCACCTCCGAGGTGGACTGGACCTACATGTATGACGACCGCGGATGGCCCTACCGGGTCGTTTGGAGCTTCAACCTGCACCCAGACCTGCGCTCCAAGGTCGCAGGGTGGGGAGAGGGCCGGATCGATCAGGCGCGCCTGGGCACGCAGTACCGCAACTGGGACAAGCCGATGACGATCATCGCGCCCAAGGCGAGGCCGGGACGAGGACTGGCCGTCGATGAGTTCAGCGACGTGCTGAGCGCCCCGGCGCGCCGCAAGTAAGTCGGCCCGATCACCGCCCTGCAGGATGTCGTCGGCTGCGGCGAGGTGCATCGTGCTGCGCAGGAGGCCGGAACGCACCACTCGTCCCTCGGAGAGCAGGGTGTGAGGTCGGCGTGGGTGAAGTGGCGGATTCGGGTCCACAGGCCGGCGTAGGGCCAGTTCGGCTCCTGGGCCTGCATGGCGACCAGGTGGCCGATCACGTTCAGGGCCGTCAGGTCGGCCCGCTCCAGCAGGAACTGCCGCCGGAGCAGGGCCCGGTTGAGCGCTCGGCGGGACAGGGTGGTCATGCCAGCCGTACCGAGACGTTGCCTCGGTACTCGCCCCGCAGCATGGCCAGGAATGCGCCGGGCACGCCGTCGATGCCGGTCTCGACCACGGTCCGCGGGTAGACGAAGCGGCTCTGGTCGAGCGCTGTGCGGAAGTGGTGGTGCCAGGCGGCGATCTGGTCGGGCGTGTGGTGGCAGGAGAACGGCAGCAGCTCGACCCCTCTGGCCCGGGCGGCATCGCGGTCGGGCTCGGGGAAGCGGTCGGCGGCGGCGCCGAGCTGGGTGGACAGCGAGCCGCACAGGGCGAACCTGGCGCCCGGCGCGGCGACCTCGAGCGCGGCGTCGTACAGCGCACCGCCCACGGTGTCGAAGAAGACGGTGATGCCCTCCGGGGCCAGTTCCTTGAGCGCGGCGATCGGGTCGTGATGGTAGTCGAAGGCGGCGTTGAAACCGAGCTCATCCACGAGGTAGTCGGCCTTGGCCTGGCTGCCCGCGCTGCCGATCACCTTCTTGGCTCCCAGGTTGCGGGCGATCTGTCCGGCCAGTGAGCCGACGCCTCCGGCCGCGCCGGAGACGAACACGATGTCGCCCTCGCCGACCTCGGCCACGTCCGCGACACCGCAGTAGGCGGTCGGGCCCTGGCCCAGGTAGTAGCTCGGGTCGGGATAGACGTCCGGGTCCAACTTGACGTAGGAGGCCGCCGGTCCCGCCGAGTGCGTGCTCCAGCCGCTCATCGACTGGACCAGGTCGCCCTCCTGCAGCTCGGGGCCGGCCGAGCTCAACACGGTGCCGATCGCCATGACGCCCACCCGCTGGCCAGGCCGCCGAGCCGGAATCGGAAGGCGGCAGTCGGCGCGCATGAGTTCGAGGTAGGTGGCAGCCAGACCCAGGTAGTCGGTACGGACCACGACCTCGCCCTCGATCTGCTTGTGGGCGACGGTGAAGTGCTCGGGACCGGGGACGGCGGCGATCTGGGCGGTCAGCTGGATCTCGCGAGTCATCATGGCGACCACCATAGTGATGCTTCCGGTCACTTTTTGACCGGAAGCATCACATAATGGCGATATGGCCAACACCAGCTCCCGCACGCTCACGCTGCTGTCGTTGCTGCAGACGCACCGCCACTGGCCAGGGGCGGATCTAGCCGATCGTCTCGGCGTGTCAGAACGCACGCTGCGCCGGGATGTCGATCGTCTGCGTGAGCTGGGGTATCCGGTACGGGCCTCCCGGGGCACCGACGGCGGCTACCAGCTGGAGCCCGGGGCCGTGCTGCCGCCACTGGTGCTCGACGACGAAGAAGGGGTCGCGCTGGCGGTCGGCATGGGAGACGCGGCGCAGAGCGGCATCGCGGGGCTGGAGGAGGCGGCGGTGCGCGCGTTGACCAAGGTGGTGCAGGTCCTTCCGCCCCGTCTGCGGGCCAGGGTGAACGCGCTGCGCGCGATGACCGTCTCGGCGGCGTCCACCGGGCCGGTCATCCCCGCGGAGGTGCTGATGCTGACCGCCCAGTCCTGCCGGGATCAGGAACGGCTGCGCTTCCACTACACCACGCGCGGCGGCACGCAAACCGAACGCGAAGTGGAACCCCATCGCCTCGTCGCGCTCGCAGGCCGCTGGTATCTGCTGGCGTATGACCTGACCAGGCATGACTGGCGCAGCTTCCGCCTGGACCGGCTGGCACGGCCGCGCAGCACCGGCGCCCCTTTCCTGCCGCGACCGCTTCCCGGCGGGGACGCCGCCGCGTTCGTCCGCACCGCGGCTCAGGTTCCGACCGCTCACACCGTCGTCGTGCTGGTTCACGCACCCGCAGAACACGTGCAGCGGATGGTCGGCCAGTGGGGTGAGATCGAACCGGTCGCCCACCATCGATGCCGGCTCACGATGATCTCCACCAGCCTGGACTGGCCCACGCAGGCGCTGGGCAACCTCGGCACCGAATTCGAGGTGCTCGAACCGCCGGAGCTCGTCGATCACTTGAGAGATTGGGGCACACGCTTTCTCAACGCCGTCGACAGATCGGCAGCCCCCGCCGACCCCACGCTCCCGAAGGTGCCCCCGGTCCCCACGCAGGTCGATCCGCCCCCTCGCCGGGTGTCGGGATGAGACGGTTCACCGACAGGCCGCCCACCAGGCCCCGGGCGACGGACACCGGAGGATGAAAATGTTGGTCGACGGATACAGTGCCTTGTGTGACGAATAACTCACTTAATGTAACTAGCACTGGTTTCAGTCGGCGGATATTCATGAACCGGGCTCTGCTGCTCAGTGGCGCGGCCGCCGTAGCGGCGATGACCGGTTGCTCGTCGGACAACACGTCCACGACGCCGACCGGCAGCACCGCCACCCCGTCAGCGGGCGGGCCAGGGGCACCCGGTGGCGGCGGCACCATGGTGTCGTACACCGACTTCAAGGGCGTCACCACCGACGGCACCGTCGTGCCGGACCTGTTCGCGGTGCACTCCACCGGCGTGTCCACCGCCGCGGTCGTCGCCGCGGGCACCGCTTTCGTCGCGGCGCTGACCGACGCGCAGAAGGCCGAAACCCTCTACGACGTCACCGCCGACCAGTGGCTGAACTGGTCCAACATCCACAATTTCAGCCGCAACGGCGTGCGGATGAAGGACATGACCGCCGCCCAGCAGAAGGCCGCCCTGGCGGTTCTGCAGGCCGGACTGTCAGCCGAGGGCCTGGCGCTGAGCAACAACATCCGCAAGCTCAACCACGTCACCGGCCGGCTGATGGGCCGGCTCGACCAGTTCGACGAGGACCTGTACTTCATCACCGTCATGGGCACCCCGTCGCAGACAGAACCGTGGGGCTGGCAGTTCCAGGGCCACCATCTGGTGCTGAACTACTTCGTCCTCGGCGACCAGGTCGTCATGACCCCGACGTTCCTCGGTTCCGAGCCGCGGGTGGGCTACTACGACGACGGCACGAAGATCGAACTTTTCACCGAGGAACTCGCCGCCGGCGTCGCGATGATCAACGCCCTGGACGCCTCGCAGAAGGCCGAGGCGATCACCGCGGCGACCAAGGGCGGCACGGTCAACTCGACCGAGGCCGGCAAGGACAACGCCGTGCTCCCGTACGCGGGCATCAAAGTCAGCGAGCTGACCACAGCGCAGCAGACCCGGCTCCTCGACCTGGCGAACCTGTTCGTCGGCAACATGGACACCGGCCACGCCGCGGTGAAGATGGCCGAGATCAAGGACAAGCTGGCCGAGACGTACTTCGCATGGCAAGGACCCACCACCGCCGACGGGGCGTTCTACTTCCGCATCCAGAGCCCGGTCATCCTGATCGAATTCGACTGCCAAGGCGGCGGGCCCGCCTCCGGCGCCGTCGAGGCCGCGCTGGTGCCGGACAACGCCACCAAGACCGGGGTCGTATCCGGCAACACCCAAGGCGGCGGCCCCGCGCCCGGCGGCTCCGGCGGCCCGCAGCCCGGCAGCGGTCCCCCCGGTGCCGACGCCAGCGGCGGTGCAGCCCCCGGCGGCGGTGGCGGGGGCGGTTCCCGCAACCACATCCACGCCGTCATCCGCACACCCAACGGCAACGACTACGGCTTCGACCTACTCAAGGAACACCTCGCCACGCACCCGCACCCCTCCGCCACCTGAGGAACCGCGAGCCCGCGCCGAGGGACCGTAAGACAGCGACGAGGCTTCCGGTCGGGGCATCGGATCTTGGCCGACTGTGTCTTACCGGGAGCCTCCTCTCATCCGCCACCGTTCCGCACGAACCCGTCGCGCCCTGCGCCGTCAGGACGGAGAGGACTCACGGGTTCATCGCCGCGGCGGCCGGAGCTGCGGCACCGCCCTCCATCCGGCGGGTCGCGCGATGCAACGTCGGGATCGGCTCGAACGCCGGACGGGCTTGCCGCCCGGTGTGCGATGCGCTCCGCGAGCCGACCGATCGGGCCGAGCCTGTGCGGCACGGGTGCGTCAGGCGTCTGCGAACATGAGATCCACGCGACGCAGTGCCGGCATCTCCCCATGATCGGCTTCTACCGTTGTCGATCGCGGTTGCTCAACGGGCCTGCCCGGCTTCGGCCCGGACGTACAGTCGCCGACACCCCGCCCCAGCCGGACGAGGACGGGGTCCGGTGGGCCGGGCGCGCGGTGTCTGCGGCCACAAGCGGGCACCCGACGCTCGCTTGTGGCCGGTCATCCCGTCAGCGGTCAAGCCGGATCGCCAGCTGGGTCTGCCAGCGGGTCTTCATCCGCTCCGTCCGCGGGTCCGTGCGGTAGAGCTCGTAGCGGCAGCCGAACCGGTCACCGGCAGGGTCCTCCACGCAATCCATCGCCAGGTCGTTGCCCCGGATCCATTCCAGGAGAGTCCGGTTGGCCCGCCGCCCGTGACCGACATAGGTCATCGTGGCGTAATCTCCGGCCGGCAATACCCCGGGCAGGACCCGTCCGTCCGGTTCCACGGCGGCACCGGTGACGATCCCGACCTCGACGTGCATCTCCCCGGCCATATCGATGACGTGCAGCCTGAAAAAAGTGTCCCCCTGGTCGAATCGGGCATGAAGCTCCTTCATGAGCCGATCCCGCACCAGGAACATGCCTTTGAACGGAGTGACCGTCCGAATGCCCGCATAGTTCCGTTCGGGCAGGGCGACGACCTTCGGGGCCTCAACGATCTCCATCACTGCATCTTGCCCTACGCGGGGAGCCGGGGTGAGTGCGTAAGCGCCGACGCCCGGCGAACCGCATGATCACCTTTGGCCCCTCGAAAGGAACGCGTAGGGCGGCCAGGGGCCGGCGGCTGCGGATCCCGCACCGGATCCACGAGGACCCGCTACCGGCCGGCCGGGCGCCCGCGGTATGCGACGGACTGAAGTCCCTGCCACCGGACCACGCTGTCTTGACACCACAGGAGATGATCTTCAGATGCAGTACCTGACGACAAGAGCGATCCCGGCAGCACGGACAGGCGGCCCGCCATCAGCACGTTCAACGAACGACTGATCGCCGAGGGCTACTGGGTTTTCGCGGGCGGACTCACGGACCCCGACGCGGCCACGGTCATCGACAACCGGGGAGAGCAGGCGGTGTTCAGCGACGGGCCTTTCGTGGAGTCGAAGGAGTACCTCGCCGGCGTCTGGGTGTGGGAGGCCCCCGATCTGGATGCGGCGCTCACGCTCGCCGCCGAGGCGTCGAAGATCTGCGATCGGAAGATCGAGGTGCGGCCGTTCCGGTGAGCGACGTCGAGGAGGCGATCACCCGGGCCCACCACGGCGGGTGGTCGCGGGTGGTGGCCGCCCTGACCAGGCGCTTCGGTGACCTCGACATCGCCGAGGAGGCAGCGGCCGAGGCGTTCACGACCGCCGTCGAGCGGTGGCGTGCCGACGGCGTACCGCCCAACCCGGGCGCGTGGCTGACCACCACCGCCAACCGCGAGGCCATCGACCGGGTCCGGCGCGAGAACAAGCGCGGCGACAAGCAGAAGGAGGCGCAGATGCTGTACGACCAGGCCCCGCCTGAGCCGCTGGGCGCCATCGACGACGACCGGCTCCGGCTGGTCTTCACCTGCTGCCACCCGGCGCCGGCGGTGGAAGCACGCGTGGCGTTGACGCTGCGCATGGTCGGCGGTCTGACCGTACCCGAGATCGCCCGTGCCTTCCTGGTGCAGGGGACCACCATGGAGCAGCGCATCACCCGCGCGAAGGCCAAGATCAAGGCGGCTCGCATCCCCTACCGGATGCCGTCCGCCGACGATTGAAGAGCTCACGTGCTGATCGTGGTCGCGCAGCAGGCCGGCCTCGAACTCGGCGAAGGCGTCCGGGATGGTGAAGAACCGGGATGATGAAGAACATCATGCCCATCGGGTCGGCCGGGTCGCAGACCGTCCCACCGCGCGGCAGCCGGCCATGCCGGTGGGAGGGAGCAGCCTTCGCTGACGGATTCGGGCAGCAGCCGATGGTCAACGGATGCGGAGATGTCCGCGGGAAGTGACAGCGCACACTGCTGCCCACGCAGCGGACCGACCATGCCGCGCCCGCCGGCGGCGGGTTAGGCTGCGATCATGGAACGTGTAGCAGACGTGCCCGAGAATCCCGCGCCGTCGGGGCCCGCCTGGGTTTCGACCGCGACCCGGGCCGCAGATCCGACGGCCCGGGTGAACGACTACGACGGCTTCGCCGAGGCGTACTCGGCGGAAACCGAGAACAGCTTCATCAACGCGTACTACGCACGGCCCGCGATCACGGCCCTCGCCGGAGACGTGGCCGGCCGCCGGGTCCTGGACGCCGGCTGCGGCTCAGGCCCCCTGACCGCCGCACTGCGCGAGCGCGGCGCCGTCGTCACCGGCATCGACGCCAGCGCCGGGATGCTGGCGCTGGCCCGGCGGCGGCTCGGCGACGACGCGGACCTGCACGTGGCCGACCTGAGCGAGCCCCTGCCGTTCACCGACGGCGCGTTCGACGACGTGGTCGCGTCGCTGGTGCTGCACTACCTGCAGGACTGGGGGCCGGCGCTGGCCGAGATGCGGCGCGTGCTCAGGCCCGGCGGCCGACTGGTCGCGTCGGTGAACCACCCGTTCGTGGACTACGTGTTCCAGGACCCTCGGCCCGACTACTTCGCGACCACCAGCTATACCGACGAGTGGACGTTCAACGGGCGGTCCTTCCCGATGGTCTTCTGGCGCAGGCCGTTGCACGCGATGACCGACGCCTTCACCGCCGCCGGTTTCCACCTCGCCACCATCAGCGAGCCGCAGCCCGACCCGGCCGCCCGCGAGCTGTTCCCCGACGATTTCCATGACTTCTCGACCAAAATCAGCTTTCTGTTCTTCGTCGCCGAGGTGCCACTGCCGGCTGCGGGCGCGGACGGCTAGCTGTTCTGTCCCGTGAGGTTGGGTACGCGGCTTCCGCCCGGCACCCGCTCCTCCATGGGCACCGGCTCCGCGAACAGATCCCGCACCTGCCTACAGAGGCCGGTACGGATGGACGGGCAGGGACGCGTCGTCGTTCGGAGCGGGGCTGACCGGTGACCGGCGGCCATCCTGGTTGGTGATGAGCCCGCCTTCGTAGGCGGCGATGACGAGCTGGGCCCGGTCGCGGGCGTGCAGTTTGGCCAGGAGGCGGCCGATGTGGGTCTTGACCGTGCCGACGGTGAGGTGCAGATGCTCGGCGATCTCGGAGTTGGACAGTCCTCTGCCGATGAGGGTGAGCACCTCGCGCTCGCGCCGGGTGACGTCATCGAGGCTCCGCACGGCCGGGGCGGGGTGGGGGCCCTGCAGGAATTCGGTGATGAGCCGGCGGGTGACGGTGGGTGCGAGCAGCGCCTCACCGGAGGCGACGACGCCGATGGCGGTCAGGAGCTCATTCGCCGCCGCGCTCTTGAGGAGGAAGCCGCTCGCGCCGGCCCGCAGCGACGCGTACACGTACTCGTCCAGATCGAACGTGGTGAGGATCAGCACGCGGACGCCGGCGCAGGCGGGGTCCGCGCAGATGCGCCTGGTCGCCTCGATACCGTCCATGTCCGGCATACGCACGTCCATGAGGACGACGTCGGGCCGGTGGCGGCGGGCCAGGAGCACGGCTTCGGCACCGGTGCCCGCCTCGCCCACGGCGGCCAGCCCCGGTGCGGTGTCGATGAGGATTTTGAGGCTGTCGCGGATCAGCACCTGGTCCTCGGCGAGCAGGACCCGGACGGGCGGGGACGGATCGTGCGGGGCGGCGCCGACGCTCATGTGGTCGGTGCTCACGTCACGGTGCCGTCCGGTTCGTAGGGCAGTCGAGCCGACACGCGAAAACCTCCTTCGGGCCGGGGCCCCGCATCGAATGTGCCTCCGTACATCCTGGCCCGTTCCCGCATGCCGATCAAACCGTGCCCGCCGCGCCCGTCGTGGCCCGGGCGCGGCGGCCGGCCGTGGCGAGGGCCGTCGTCGACGACCTCGATCACGGCTTCCCGCCCGTCGACGTCCACGGTGACCGAGCAGCGGGTGGGGCCCACGTGGGTGATCACATTGGTCAGGGCCTGCTGCACGATCCGGTACACCGACATCGCGACCGCGGCAGGCAGCGCGGTCTCCCGGGGAACGGTCAGCTCCACCTCGACCCCGGCCGAGCGGGCGTGGGCGGCCAGCTCGGGCAGGTCCGCCATGCCGGGCGCGGGCAGCGGGGCCTGCCGGGGATCGTCGTCGGCGCGCAGCAGGTCGAGTACCCGGTGGATCTCGGTGAGCGTGCTCCGGCTGGTCTGCTCGATGACGGCCAGCGCGGCGCGGACCTCCTGCGGGCGGGCGTCGGCGACGTGGTTGGCGACGGTGGCCTTGACGGCGATCAGGCTCATGCTGTGGCCGATGACGTCGTGCAGTTCCCGGGCGATGCGCCTGCGCTCGTCGGTCACCGCGGCGTCGGCGAGGTGGCGGACGAGGCGGGCGGTGGTGTCCCGCTTCCAGCGCACGACCGCCCCCACGGCCCATGCGGCGGTCAGGAGCACACCGATCACACCGATCTCGATCGGCCAGGCCGGCGGTATCTCGCTGGGCGTGGCCGCGGGGGCGAGGCCGGGGAACACCTGCGAGTAGAAGACCGGGACCGCGGTGGCCGCGGCGGACAGGCAGGCCGCCAGGCCCGCCGCCGACCAGGCGATCGAGGTGGTGGCGGCCACCAGGTACAGCACGAGCACGGTCGGCACGAACGACACCCAGATCGCGCCCGCCGCGATGGCCCCGGCCATGGTCGCCGCCGCGGCCGTGGCGCACGCGAGGGCGAGCGCGGCCCACGGCCGGCGCCGCCGGACCGCGATCGGAAAGCTCACGATCGCCGCCATCGGCCAAGCCGACCACTCGGGCCAGTGCGACGACGGTCCCGGCGGGTCGACGACGGCGTACCTGATGAGCAGCGCCACGGCGACCGCCACCGCCGCGTCGATGACGTCTCTTCTTCCGTACCGCCGTTCAGCCCATTTCATGGTGGGACGGTATCGCCTCACTGGATCATGCGGCGTCCGACCACGGTCGGATATCCGCATCCGTCCCGGGCCGCCGGCCCGCACTGCTCACTCCCCGGGCCGACGGGTGGGACGCGGGGACACGCTGAGCGATCCGGCCCCCCAGTAGTTTGTAATACAAATAATGGCGAGTAGCGTGGGCACATGACTTCCGACGCCCTCGTGGACGCCCTCGTCCGCAGCACCTTCCAGGTGGCGGGCGTGCTCACCCGCATCGGAGCCGAGCGCGACCTCTCACTCACCCAGCTGCGGGCCCTCGGCATCCTGCGTGACCGCCGCCCGCGCATGACCGAACTCGCCGTGTTCCTCGGTCTGGACAAATCGACCCTGTCCGGCCTCATCGACCGCGCCGAACACCGAGGGCTGGTGGCCAGGGGCAGGAATCCCCAAGACCGCCGCGTCGTCGACGTGTTCCTCACCCCCGCCGGCCAGGAACTGGCGGAGCAGGTGTACGGCGAGGTCCGACGCGCACTGGCACCTGCGATAAACCGGCTCGACCCGCAGGACCGCGACCGACTCGTCCGGCTGCTGCACGCCGCCCTGCACTCCCCCGGCTGAGACCGTCTTCTCCCCATGGCCCATCCCGATGGCCCACCCCGGGACCGGTGTTCGATCCCGGGGTGATGTCGGACTGCGTCAGGCGAGGACGGCTCCGCCGCTGATCAGGAGTTCCACTCGCCGGTCATCTCGACGTAGTTCTCGCCGCGGACCCTTTTGCCGTTGTACTTACCGGTGAAAGCCGCTGTGGCCTCCAGGTAGCCGCTTCCGTCGGGAGTCTCGATCTCCTGGTCCGGATTTCCGGTGATCCGCACGTCGAGTTCGGAGCGCAGGGCGGGGATGCGGACGCGCCAGCGAGTGGGATACGTCTGGCCGGTGGCCGGACTGGTCCACTGCCGGGAGGCGCCCTGCGCGAGCGGCTCGACGTCGACCACGTCGTAGGAGCCGTCCGGATGGAGCACCGTCGCCCAGCTGTCCTTGGATCCGGCGCCGATCGTGTCCCAGACGGCGACCTTGTCGCCGTTGGGCATGCTGAGGTTCATCCACGTCCACCGGGTCAGCGACGTCGGCATCTCACCCCATTGCCTGTCCAGCCAGGAGGTACCCCTGACCTCGTGCTTCTTACCGTCGACGACGAGCGTTCCGGACGTCCGCATCTCCGGGAGCGCGAACTCGTAGTTCGGTACGCCGTCGGCCAGGTTGAAAACGCCGGTCGACGCGTAGTTCATGGCGGGGCCGGTGGGCACCAGCCGGACATCGAGAGATCCCCAGGGCGTCTCGACCTGCACCGACTGGCGGACGGAGTCACCCGTCCAGCTCAGCCCTGGCGCCTTGATGTCGAGTTCGCCCTCGCTCCACCGGTAGTCCTTCGGCTCGACCATCGCGTCGTAGTCCTTGTACCACCCGGTGGTCTTGTTGATCACCGAGAACGTCCAGCGGTACGCGGCCTCACTCCTGTTCGGGAGGATGCGCGTGTGGACCTGAAGACCGAACTCCTGGCCGTTCGCCTTCACCGAGCCGGTGAAGTAGATCGAGTCGAACCAGGTCGGCTCAGGCCCGGGCGTGTGCCGTCCCAGGTCGGTCGCGGGATCGACCAGGGCAGGGATCCCTGACGCGGCGGTGCGGGCGGTCGGGGTTGCGGACAGGGCGGCCGCCGGGGCCGAAGAGCCGGCGAACGCGCAGAACGCCAGGGCCGCTGCCGCGGTGACCGGGGCTGCCACCCGGCCTTTGGTCCCGAATGCGGGCATGAGGATTCCTCCTTGCATCAGGGGAGGACGAGACCGTCGCTCATCCACCGGCGCCGGCCGGAAAAAGCCGCAGACGATCACCATCGCAGCGGAATCGCTCCCGGCCGGGCCATTGGTTTGTATTACCAACAACTTCATAATGGTTGGTAATACAAACCAATGTCAAGCGCTCCGAGGACCGCGCAGCCGGCGAACGGCTCGCCGGGGCGTCGGTTCGCCGGCCGCCGAGGGCGCCCAGCCGGCGGACGCGCTCGTCACATGTCTCGTCTCGGAAGTCGGAGGAGTCGGAAGTCGGAGGAGCTGGCGGCACACTCGCCGACGCTGCGGTGCACGCGGAGTCGCCGCCGACCGATCAGGCGGCGTGCGGCCGCAGGCTCATCCATCCGCGGGACCGCCCTGGCCGGTCGGCAGCCTGACGGTGACGGTGCGGCAGTGGTCCCCGCCGCCGTCGGATGTCCGCCGTTCACCGGCGTCCTGACCGTTACCGGCCGTCGGGAGGTACAGGGTGAAGACGGAGCCCTCGCCCGGGGTGCTGGCGGCCGTGACGGTTCCGCCGTGGGCCTCGGCGATGGTCCTGGTCAGCCACAGCCCCAGCCCGACGCCCTGGATGGCGTGCTCGTGGGCGTAGCGGGCGCGGTAGAAGCGCTCGAAGACCCGCGGCAGCTCGTCGGCGTCGATGCCGACGCCGTGGTCGGCGACCGCGATCACCGCCTGCGCGCCCTGCGACGAGGCGTGCGCGGTGACCGACGTTCCGGCGGGCGAGTACTTGACCGCGTTGGACAGCAGCGCGCCGATCGCCCGCACCAGCAGCTCGCGATCGGCGACGACGGTCTGCACACCGGCGTCCACCCGCACCTCGACGGTGTGGCCGCTGCTCCGGGCCTGGGCGCCGACGGTGCGCACCGCCTCCTCGACGGCCTGGCGCACCGCGACCGGAGCCGCGTCCACGACCAGCTCGCCGGCGGTCAGGGTGTTGACCGCCAGCAGGTCTTCGACCAGGTTCTGCAGCCGGCTCGCGCTGCGCGTTCCTGCCTCCACCATCCGTTGCTGCTGAGCGTTCAGCGGGCCGACCTCGCTGTCACCGAGCAGTTCCAGATATCCGGCCAGCGTGGTCAGCGGGGTGCGCAACTCGTGGGAGACGGTGGCGACGAAGGCGTCCTTGGCCGCGTCCAGCTCCCGCAGGCGGGCCACGGTGGCCTGCTCGGCCTCGTAGGCCTGCCGCAGCGCCTGCTCGGCCTGGCGGCGCTCGGTGATGTCGTGGACGAAGGCGTGAAAGGCCCACTCGCCCCCGTTCTCACGGGTGGTCCACACCACGATCTCGATGGGGAACTCGCTGCCGTCGGACCGGACACCGGCCAGCTCCAGCCTGCGGCCCAGCACCTTCGACCGGCCGGTGGCCAGGAACCGGGCCCGCCCGGCCTGGTCGGCCGCGCGGTAGCGCTCCGGCACGATCGTCTCGTGCACCAGCCGGCCCAGCACCTGCTCGTGGGAGCGGCCGAACATGTGCGTCGCCGCGGCGTTCCATTCGGTGATGTGCCCGGCGGCGTCCATGGAGATGAAGGCCTCCACGGAGGCGTCGATCATCTGCCGCAGCCGGCTCTGACTGGTCCGGACGGCCTGGTGCACGGTACGGCGATCGGCCACCCGGCCGAGCTGGTGGCCGACGGTGGCCATCACCCGCAGCAGTGCCTCGTCGCGCGCCATCACCCGCTCGGAGAAGAACTGCAGCACCGCCGCGACCCCGTCGACCGCCAGGACGGGGAAGGCGAACGCCGCCCGCACGCCCGGGTCACGGCCCCGCAGGACGCGCACCGCCAGCGGGTCGGCGGTCAGATCGCACGACCAGACCGGCTGCCCGGTGGCGGCGACCTGGCCGACGACACCGACCCCGGGAGGAAAGCGGGTGGTCTCGGCGATCTCCCGCAGCATCGGGAAGTCCTCGATCGGCCCGACCCAGATGCCGGCCGAGACGAACGCCTCGCCGTCGGCCGGCACGCACAGATGCCCCAGCGACCAACCGGCCACCTCGCACACCGCCGACAGGGTCGCGTGCGCCGCCTCCTGCAGGTCGTCGGTGGCGCCGGCCACCGCGATGACATCGTCGAGCAGCGCGACCAGCGCCACTTCCCGCTGCGTACCCGTCACGCCGCCGCCCCCTTTCCCAGCCGATCACCCGCAGGCCGACCGGCGGCTCACCTCGAATCTATCGTTCGTGCAGTCACGCGATCACGAAGAGGCACCGCCGGGGGCGGGGTGGCCGCCGACGCGACTGCCGCGGCGGGGCGGCTCACCGGGCCGGCTCGCCCTGCGCGGCGGCGTGCGGGGTAAGCGACGAAGCGGGCGCCGTCGCCGGTTCCGCGGCCGGCACCGGACGAAGCGTCTTCCCGGTGTTAGAAACGCCGCGGTATCGGTAAAAGAGCAAATGCCTGCCCTGGAACCCGCAGGCGGGAGGAAGGCTCCGCCATGCTGTTCGCGCCCGATCACGGCCCGGCGCTCACCGTCTGGGCCGGCCTGTACAACGACGCGGTCGTCCTGCGCGCCACCGGCGCCCTGGACGCGGCCGGTGCCCCGGTCCTGCACGAGCACCTGCAGCGCCTGTGGGACCTGCCCGACCTGCCGGTCCTCATCATCGACCTGGCCGAGACCGCCTTCTGCGACTCCGCCGGCCTCGGCGTGCTGGTCACCGCCCTGCAGCGCAGCGAGACCCGGGGCACCCGGCTGATGCTCGCCGGCGTCGGCGGCGTCGTGGCCCGCGTCCTGGCCGTCACCGGCCTGCGCACCACCTTCACCGTCCACTCCGACGTCGCCGACGCCCTGCGCGCGGCCACCCGCCGCACCGCCCGCCCCGGCAACGAACACCTCAGCTCCGCGTAGACCCGCTCCCCGGACAGCCGCCGCGCGACAGGCCTTCGCCTCGAAGGCCTGTCCATGCGGCAGCGCCGGAGGCGGTCTCCCCCGGTGCCGGAACGGCCGGTGAGCCGTGCTCCGGTGCGGGCATCAGCCCGGTTCCGGCGGGTCCACGGGCAGGCGCACGGTGAAGACGGTGCCGCCGCCGTCGCGGGGTGAGGCCGTGATGGTGCCGCCGTGCGCGGTCACGATCGCCTTGGTGACGGCCAGGCCCAGGCCGGTGCCCTTGATCCCGGCGGCTTTGGCGGTGGAGGCGCGGAAGAACCGGTGGAACAGCTGCCCGTACTGCTCGGCGGGAACGCCGATACCGGTGTCGGCGATTTCGATCATGACCGATCCGCCCGCGCAGGCGCTGCCGTCGGCGGACCGGGCGGTGACGGTCACCGTCCCGCCCGACGGGGTGTACTTGATCGCGTTCGACAGCAGGTTGTCGACCATCTGGCGCAACCGCACCGGATCGGCGTGCACGCGCAGCCCCTGGGCCAGCTCCGCGCCGACGGTCAGCTTCCTGGCCTCGGCGGCGGGCCGGTGGTCGTCGAGGGCCTCGCGCAGCAGACCGGTCAGCGCCAGGGGCCGCGGGTCGATACCGACGTGCCCGGCCTCCAGCCGGGCCAGATCGAGCAGGTCGTCGACCAGGCACTGCATGTGGGCGCTCTTGCGGTCGATCACGTCGGCGAAGGTGCGCTGCCCGTCGGTCAGGTCCGCATCCTCCAGCAGCAGCTCGACGTAACCGCGGACGGCGCCGATGGGATTGCGCAGCTCGTGGGTGACCAGGGCCATCAGCTCGTCCTTCATCGCGTCCAGCTCCCGCAGGCGGCGCACCTGCTCCTGCTCGGCGGCCAGCAGGCGTTCGCGTTGCTCGGCAAGCCGGTGGCGTTCGGTGATGTCGGTGGAGATGCCGTCGACCAGCGACCTCGTCCCTTCGCGGCGCGGCATGCCCCGCATCCAGATCCAGCGGGTGACGCCGTCCAGGCCGATGAGCCGGTATTCGACCTCGGCCCGGCGGCCGGAGGCGACGGCGGCTTGGAAGGCGGCGACGGACGGGTGGTCGTCGGGGTGGATCTGCCGCATGACGGTCTCGAACGCGCCGCTGCCCGCAGGCGGCGGACCCCCGAGCAGTTTGGCGAAGTTCGGACCGGCCTTCAGGCAGCCGACCCCGCCGTCCGGGCCGATCTCCGCGGTCCACACATCATCGTCGAGCTGAGCGATGACCTGCTCGAACCAGCGTCGGCTCTCGGCCAGCTCCAACGTCAGTTCCTCGGCGCGGCGGCGCTCCATGTACCGGCCGACGTGGGCGCAGACCCCGTCCAGCAGGGTGACCAGGTCCTCGTCGGGGCTCTGCACGGTGTCGGAGAAGAAGGCCAGCACCCCTCCCGCCTCTCCCGCCCGCCCGCCGCTGCAGACCGGCAGGCCGACGGCGGCGTGCAGACCGGCCTGCAACGCCTCGCGCTTGCGGACGAAGTCGCGGTCATCGGCCGACAGGTCCGCCAGCCACATCGCGCGTCCGCTGTCCCACACCAGGCCGGCCAGCCCTCTGCCCCGCTCGAAGGTGAGCGGCTCGGCGCCGGTGAAGACCGCCGCCTCCCGCCCGGGCCGCACCCAGGAGGCGATGCGTGTGATACCGCTCCCGCCGGGCTGGACCTGCCAGTACTCACCGCAGGTCCAGCCCAGGGCGCCGGTGACCGCGGCCAGCACCCCGGCGGCCGCCTCCCGGCTGGAGGCGGCCTCGGCCAGCACCTGCACCACCGCCTGCTGGATCTGACGCAGTACCCCGAGGCGCTTCTGGTCGGTGATGTCGTGCAGCAGCGCGTCGTACAGCAACCCGTCGTTGCCGGCCGCGGTGCGTACGAGCATCTCGACGGGGAACTCCCGCCCGGACCGGTCGACCGCTGTCAGTTCCAGGCGCTGTCCGGCCGATCCGCCCTCTTCCCACACCCGGCGCAGGATCCGGTCCCAACCGGCGCGCAGCCGCCGAGGGCAGATCAGCTCCTCGACCGGCCGGCCGAGCGCCTCGATGGGCGACCAGCCGAACAGGCGCTCGGCCGCGGCGTTCCACGCCATCACCGCCCCGGCGGCGTCGAAGGACAGGGCCGCCTCCGGCACGCGGTCCAGCGCCGCCTGAGCGTGCGCCAGCCGTACCGCGATCTCCGCCTCCACCATCGCGGCCAGATCCTCCAGTGTGCCGAGTTGCTCGGCGCTCCACTGCCGGGGCCGGTCGTCGATCACGCACACCGCGCCCAGCACCTGGTCGCCCTCGGTGTGCAACGGCATCCCCGCGTAGGACAGCAGCTGCCCGCCGCCCACCGTCACGACGTCGCGCCAGCGCTCGTCGGCTCGGGCGTCCGGCACGATCAGGGGCGTGCCGGTGGCCACGATGTTCTGGCACAAGGACTGCGACAAGGGGCTGTGCTGGACCGTCCACGGATCGGCGGGGCCGGCCGCGCTGACGACGACCTGGCGGTCGGCGGTGATCAGCGACACCATGGCCACCGACGTCTGCAGCCACCGGGCCGCCAGCCGGGTCACCCGGTCCAGCAGCGGGACGTTCGTCGCCTCCAGCAGGCCGGTGGCACGCAGGGCCTGCAGGCGGCTCCGGTCGTGGAAACGGTCGGCTACGCGCATCTCCCTCACCCCCAAATAGGTTTCGTACCCATTTGGGGTTTTTGTTCGCCTTCGTCTTCCGCCTCTTCACGCGGCGTCTCCACGACCGGGGCCGTCACGGCGGGAGCGCGTCGGCCGGTACGGCTCCGCGGTGCGCCACCGCCACCGGACCTCCCCGCCCGCGGTGTCACGGGAGTCGGCCGACTCGGCGCACCTGATCGGTCACGGCTCCCAGGAGCGCTCTCAGCGCGGGAGCCGTCGGGCCTTCCCGGGTGACGGCGACGAGGCGGCGCCGGACGACGGCTTCGGCGACGTCGCGGATCGCCAGCGCCGTGTCCGCCGCCGGCAGTGTCAGGACCGGCAGCAGCCCGACGGCTCCCGTGGTGCGCACGAGCTCGAGCTGGATCTCCGCGTCGTTGGAGCGGTGCCGCACATCGGGTTCGTAGCCGCCCAGAGACCGGCAGGTCCCCACCACCATGGCGTGGTGACCGGTGCCCGCGGCCGAGGCGACCCAGACCTCCTGGCGCAGCGAGGCCAGGGCGACGGGCCCTTCCCGCCGGGCCAGCGGATGCGCCGGCGGGAGCACCAGCTTGAGCGGTTCCTCGTGCAGCGGCGCGAAGCACAGCCCTGCCGGCCGGGGGCGCGGGTGGCCGTCGTACTCGTCGCTGATGACCAGGTCGACCGCTCCCAGGCGCAGCCCCGGCAGCGCCTGCTCCAGTTCGAGTTCGGAGACCTCCACGCGCACCAGCGGGTGCTCGGCCATCAGGCGGGCCACGGCGGGCACCAGCAGGCGGCGCGCCGCCGACTGCAGGCCGCCGGCGCGTACGGTGCCCCGGACCTCACCGCCCAGGGCCGCCAGGTCCGCCGCCGTCGCCTCGGCCGCCGCCAGCAGGACCCGCGCGTGCTGCGCCAGCAGCCGCCCGGCGTCGGTCAGCCGCACACCGCGCCCGGCCTTTTCGAGCAATCGCGCGCCGACCTCCTTCTCCAGCACGCTCAACTGCTGCGAGACCGCGGACGGGCTGTAGTCCAGGGCCGCCGCGACCGCGGCCAGCGTCCCGCGCTCCTCGAATTCGCGCAGCAGGCGGAGCCGTCGGAGATCGAACTCGATCATGCATGAATTCTAATGAATCAGGTCCACCAATCGTCGCTGGACGCGATGAGTCGTGACCGCTGATGCTGGAGGCATGGGTCCTGCGATGTGTCTGCTGTCAGCGGCGTGCTTCGGCGCCATGGCGATCTTCGGCAAGCTCGCCTACGCCGCGGGCGTCTCACCCGCGGCGCTGCTGCTGGTGCGCTTCGGCCTGGCGGCCGCCGTGCTGATGCTGCTGCTGCTTCTGCGGCCGGGGCTCCGCCGCGGCCCCTCACCTTCCGCTTCGGCGCCCCGTCCCGGTCGCGCGACCGCCGGTGTGCTGGGGACGGCCGTCGGACTGGGCGCGGTCGGGTATGCGGCGCAGGCGAGCCTGTACTTCTCGGCCCTGGAACTGATGGACGCCTCGCTGCTGTCCCTGGTCTTCTACACCTATCCGCTGCTGGTCACCGTGACGGCGGTCCTGCTCGGCCGCGACCGCCTGACCTCCGGACGGGTCGCCGCGCTGGCGGCCGCGTGCTGCGGAACGCTGCTCGTCCTGATCGGTACCGGCGGGCTGGACTTCAACCCGCTCGGCGTGCTCCTGGCCTTCGGCGCCTCGATCACCTACACCGTCTACATCCTGGTCTCCGACACCGTGGTGCACCGGCTGCCGCCGGTGGTGCTCTGCGCGCTGGTGATGACCGGAGCCGCCTTCACCCTGGCCGTCCGCGCCCTGCTCACCGGCGGCGTCGACCTCGGCTTCGGCGTACAGGGCTGGTGGTGGCTGGCGTGCATCGCCGTCGTGTCCACGGTCGTGGCGATGCTCACCTTCTTCGCCGGGCTGCGGCGCACCGGTCCTTCCACTGCGGCCATCCTGTCGACCTTCGAGCCGGTCGTCACCACGGCACTGGCCGCCCTCACCCTGACGGAGTTCCTCACGCCGGTGCAGCTCGTCGGCGGCCTGCTCGTCCTGTCCTCCGTCGCCGTCCTGCAGGCCCGCCCGGCCCGGGCCGGGCGCCGTGACCGAGAACCGCACCGGACGTCCGGGCAGCGCGCCGTGGACGCTCCGAAGGAGCCCGCGCCGTACACGAGGTGACCTCTCCTCGCTGCGCGTCCGGTCATCGTTCCTGTTCAGCTGCTCGCGCCACCGGCCGCGATGGCTCAGTGCCCCTTCGCCGGCGGCCGGCGCCACGCAGAAGCCCTCGATGTCGCCACCCAGCACCTCGTGTTCGCCCAGAACGTCGAGTGGAGGCTCGGCAAGCGGCCAGGGGCGGCTGCCGCGGTGTGCCGGCGTGGCGGGTGCCCCGGATCCCCGCCACGCCGAAGATGCGGGGAACGTCTCTAGAACAGGCGCTCCAGCCCGGCCCGGTCGCCGCCGCCCAGGCGCGTGTAGGCCCCGTACAGGTGGTTGGCCACGGTGCGGGTGGACAGGGTGAGCTGCTGGGCGATCTGGCGGTTGCTCAGACCGCCGGCGGCCAGGCTCACCACCTGCCGCTGCCGGGGGGTGAGCTCTCCCAGAGTGACGTCGACCAGCGCCGGGGTCCGCGCCCCCTGGCAGTGCCGTGCCAGGGCCGAGGCCCTGGCACGGGAGACGCGCGACGCCCGGTGGTCGCGGTGGGCCGCGGCCGCCTGCGCGAACGCCTCGGCCGCGTGGAGGGACAGGCCGCACTGCCGGAGCCGGTCCGCCACCCGGTCCAGGGCCTTGCCTTCGCACGAGATCAGCGCGGTCGCGTGCTCCGCCAGCAGCGCGGGGAGCGCTCCGGGCAGCCGTCCCAGCCGGTCCGCGACCAGGCCGGGGGCGCCCAGCCGTACGGCGTCGTGCAGGGCGAACGCGCAGTCTCCGGTGAGCGAGCGCAGCGCCCCGCCGAGGTCGCCCTCCGCCGCGAGCAGCCACGTACGGGCCGGTGTGGGCGTGCGATCGCCGGACAGCGCCCGCCGCGCGGTCTCCAGGTCGCCGAGGTAGGCGGCGGCATGGGCCAGTTCGGCCAGGCAGCCGGGGTGCCCGCCGTCGCGGCGCAGCCCCTCCCCGCTCCAGGACAGGGCCTCGCGGACCTCGCCCCGCAACCTGGCGAACCGGGCGCGGCGGGCGCAGAACTCCGGCAGCGCGGGCTCCTCCCAGCCGGAGTCCTCCTCGACCAGCCACTCCCCCGCGCCGCCGGGGAGCTCCCGGAGGTCCCCGGCGGTGACGCGGTCCGCCAGTTCGTCGCACTCCGCGGCCAGCGCGGAGGCGAAGTCCCGGTCGGTACGGCGGAGCCGTGCCGCGCGCAGCCGCCCGGCACGGGCGCGTAGCAGCGGACCGTGCAGGGGGTGGGCGAGACGGATCTCCGGGCGGCCGCCGACGGCGACGAACCGCCCGGCCTCCAGGCGCTCCAGCACGCACTCCGGCAGAGCCGGGGCCTGCAGCGGCTCGGCGAAGGCGAGCCGTTCCATCGCCTCCGCCTCCTCCGTGCCGACGGAGGCCGCCGAGGCCGCCGAGGCCGCCGAGGCCGCCGAGGCCGCGATGGACGCTTCTGCCAGCTCGCCCAGACGCGAGGTGACAGGCACCGGGCCGCGCCAGGTCCACAGGCCGTCCTCCATGCGCAACCGCCCGGCCGCGTGCACGGCGGCGAGCAGTTCGTGCAGCAGCCGCAGGTCGCCCTGGCACGCGCGGTGCAGCCGGCGGGCGGTGAGGGTGTTCACGCGACCTCCCAGCACCTCCTCCAGCAGCCGGGCCGAGGCGTCTGCGGGGAGGGGGCCCAGCGGCAGATGCGGCAGCGGTCCGCCCGTCCGGAGCCGCGCCACCGCGTCCGGTGCGCCGCGGTCCGGCCGAGCCAGCACGAGGAGGCGGGTCCGTCCGTGCACCGCCAGGTGGTGGACGAGCGCCGCCGAGGCCTCGTCGAGCAGGTGGGCGTCGTCCACCACCAGCACGCGCACCGGCTGCAGCGCCTGAGCAGCCCGGTGCAGGGAGACGGTGCCCGGCAGCAACTGGGCGAAGGCGGCGAAGGGCATCGGCCGCGCTCCGGGCGTGCCGGCGACCATGACGTGCTCCAGTTCGCGTACGGCCTCCGCGGCGAGGCGGGTCTTGCCGCTCCCGGCGGCCCCGGTCACCACGGTTCCCCGGTGGCCCGCGGAGAGGCTCCGCCGTACGAGATCGAGTTCTTCGCCCCGGCCGGTGAACGGCCAGGGCCTCCGGAGGTTCTCCATGACAGGGAGAGCCGGGTTGCTCAGGTCTGATACAGGGACGGTTGAGCATGCCCCTGCTCAGGCGTCCGCCGGGTGCCCGGCCGCAGCCTGGTGCCATGAACATTCGTTACTGCTCCATCCCCCGGCAGCCTCCGCCGGCGCTCCCTGCCGACCTCGACGCCGACCGGCTGAACGCGATCGTCGCCACGCGCTTCACGTGGCTGAACGGCACGGTCCTGCACTACTACTTCTTCGACGGGGAGACCGACGGGTCCGTCATCCCGATCCCGGGAGAGGAGACCCGGCGGTGGGTCTCCTGGGTCGGCGGCAAGGACCAGCAGGACGTCGTCCGCGAGAGCTTCCGGGCGTGGAAGGACCTGGGAATCGGCCTGGAGTTCACCGAGGTGGCCGACCGGACCGAGGCGGAGCTGCGGATCGGCTTCCAGCGCGGCGGCGGATCGTTCTCCCGGGTGGGACGCAGCGCGCTCGCGGTCGCGACCGACCAGCGCACCATGAACTTCGGGTGGGACCTCACGCCTCCGGACGAGCGGTCCACGGCCCTGCACGAGATCGGCCACGCCCTCGGGATGGTCCACGAGCACCAGAGCCCGTTCGCGGGCATCGTCTGGGACGAGGAGGCGGTCTACGCGAACCTGGCCGGCCCGCCGAACTTCTGGCCCCGGGAGCGGACCTTCCACAACATCATCCGCAAGCAGGATCCCGCCGAGGTGAACGGATCGGACTGGGACCCGCAGTCGATCATGGAGTATCCCTTCAGCCCGGGTCTCATCCTGGAACCGGAGAGGTTCCGGGCCGGCTTGTTCCCGCCGGGGACGATCTCCGAGACCGACGCCGCGTTCGCCCGGCGCTGGTACCCGTCCTTCGGAGACGCCGAGCCGCCCCGGCTCCTCCCCTTCCGCTCGGCCCCGCTCGGCCTGGACGCGGGGGCCCAGGCCGACTTCCTGGTCGTGCCCGAGGCGACCCGCGACTACACCGTCGCCACGTTCGGCGAGAGCGACGCGGTGCTCGTGCTGTTCGAGGAGATCGGCGGAGAACCGCGCTACCTGACCGGCGAGGACGACGGCGGGCGGCCCGGCAACGCGTCCGTGACGGCCCACCTGGTCAAGGGGCGCCGCTACATCGTCCGTGTGCGCCTGCACTCCTCATGGGGGTCGGGCCAGACGGCTGTCATGTGCTGGTGACCACCGGCACGGTGAACGAGAGAGGAAACGCAATGCGGAACAAGAACGTCAAGAGCATCGCCGACGCCCTGCAGCAGGCCGGCATCGTCAACTTCGGCGGGACGATCCAGGACCTGCTCACGATCGTCGAGACCGCCGAGCTCGACCCGGAGAACCCGACCGACAGCGGCGCCCTCGCATGGGACGGCTACCTGCTCATCTACAAGGGCGACGCGACCGGGATCGAGGAGCTGCGGCGCCTCGCCGGCCCGAAGGGGTAGACCGCCGTGCGCTCCGTCGTCGCCGACTCACCGCCCGCCGTCATCCGGACGCTCCTCGATCTGATCGAGGCCGACCGGCCCGCCCAGTTCGTGGACTTCGGCTGCGGCCGGGGCGAGGTGCTGCTGAGCGTCGCGCGAAGGTTCCCGGACCTGCCGTGCGTCGGCGTCGACATCGACGCGCACGCCCTTGAGCACGCACGCGTGCGAGTACCGGCCGGGAACGTCACCCTTATCGAGGGTGACGTTCTCGACCACGCCGGCGTGGCCGGAGACCTCGCCTACCTGTACCTGGGCGGGGCGCTGAACCAGCGCCTCGGCCACGCCCTCCTCGCGCTCGGGCGGTGCCGATGCCTCCTCGCCGTGCGGTACCCGGTCGCGGGGGCCGTGGCCTCGGCCCGCATCCCCACAGGCGGCCCGGGCGTCACAGGCGCCTCGGACATCTTCGCCTACGAGCCGGCGTCGTCCCGCGGGCTGGTCGAGTGGGACGCGCCGGCGACACACGTCCAGGTCCCCGCGGGGGCCGCCTACCTGCTCACCAGGGCGGTGCGGGTCACCGCGGCGGGCACCCTCACGCTGCGCCGCCGCGCGCTGGCCGGAGCGCCGCTGCGCTCCTACGAGTTCGGGCTGCAGCCGGCCCGGCCGGGCGTACCCGTCATGTGCGACCTGTTCCTCGGGTCGCGAGGGGTGCTGGAGGTGTCGGTCCTCCTCGACGGGACCGCGCTGACCCCGTCGCACCTGGTCGTCGTCACCGAGGGACCGCCCGGCGAACGGGTGATCGACGGGCCCGGGGAGCTGGAACGCCTCATCGCCCGAAGGAACGTCCCAGGAAGGAAGCCATCGTGACACGCGAGCTCGAAGACCGCCTCGTCGCCGCCCTCAGGTGGGGCGCCGTCACCATCCGGGCCGCGGACCCCGGACGGCCGCCCTGGAGGCAGGACGGCACCGCCGTCGTCCAGCCGTTCGACAAGCTGCTGGTCGAGGCGGCCCTGCTGGCGCTGCTCGCCCGGCGCGCCATCGGCCCCCACCCCGCGGTCACCGATCTCGTCGGCGCGATCACGGACTGCCGCGAGTCCCTCGACCGCACATACGAGATCGTGCGCTGGCGCCCCTACCTGTGGACGTCCGCGGGGGCCGTCTGGGTCTTCCTCGACCGGTTGTCCGCCGGGGATCCGGTGAAGCGGGGACTGCTGCGCGAGCTCTGGAACGCCCCGGTCGTCGAGCCCCGGGAGCGCGTGCCGTACCGGTTGCTGGACCAGGCGTGGACCCGGATGATCGCGCGGGGGAGGCCCGACTCCCGGATCTCCTCGGCCGGCCTGCGGTCGACCACGTCCCTGTGGAACCTCGACGGCGCGCTGCTCATGAGCCGGAACGACCTCTACGCGATCACGCACGCGGCCATGTACCTCACCGACTTCGGCAACGCCGGCCGGGTACCGGCCGCCCCGGGCTGGATCGGCGCGCTCGCCGCGGCGCGGCTGCTGCTCGGCGACTTCGACCTGGCCGGCGAGCTGGCCGTCACCGACGTGCTCACCCGCGGGGCGCCGGAGGCCGGGACCCTCGCCGCGGCCGCGGCGCTGAGCACGGTCTTCGACCGGCTCGGCTTCGTGCCCGCCCCGACCTTCCGCGCGCAGGACCATGCCGCCGCGGAGGATCCGTCCGCGTACCTGTTCTTCCACAGCTATCACAGCACCTTCGTCTACGGCCTGCTCTGCGCGGTCCTGATCACGTCCGGCGCGCACGGGAGCGCGCTCGCCCGTCTCATGACGTCGGGGGTCCCGGAGCCGGAGCTCCCGGAGGAGTGGCACGGCGGACGCGCGGGCGTCACGGGGCTGGGCGCGCAGATCGTGCACACCTGCGAGTCGTGGGAGGGGATCGCGGCGGCGCGCGGAGGCGAGCCGGACCTCCTGCGCACCGTGGTCGACGCCTATCTCCTCGACGCCGCCTCCCGCCAGGACACCCCCGGCGTCCTGGCGCTCCTCGGCATGCGCGACGTGGCCGGGTCCAGCGTCGTCGACGGGGCGGCGCGGCGGCTGCTGACCGTCCGCGCCCGGCTCGGGGGTGCCTCGTGGACCTTCGCGTGACGCCCATGACCCCGGCCTGCGGGGCCGAGGTCCACGGCGCCGACCTGGCGGGGCCGCCGGCCGCCGTCGCCCGGGGCCTGCGCCCCCTGCTCCTGCGCCACGGAGTCCTCGTATTCCGCGGGCAGGCCGCGCTCACCCCGCAGGGCCAGATCGCGCTGGCGCGCTGCTTCGGCGGTGTCACGCCCCTGCCCTCCGGGCTGCCCGGCCATCCCGAGATCGCGCGCATCGACCACGGGGTGGACGCGCCTCCCACGGAGAACGTCTGGCACAGCGACATGAGCTTCCTCCCGAACCCCCCGATCGGCGCCCTGCTGCGTGCGGTGCGCCTTCCCGCGGTCGGCGGCGACACGTTGTTCGCCGACATGAGGGCCGCCTGGCGGCGGCTGCCGGAGAGGCTCAGGGAGGTCGTCCGGGACCTCTCCGCCGAGCACGACATCGCCAAGTGCGCGCGCGCCGAGGAGCGCGGACGTCTCGCCGGTTTCCCGCCGGCCGTCCATCCTCTGATGCGGGCGCATCCGGAGACCGGGGAGGAGATCCTGTTCGCCAACCCCGCCTACACCACGCGGGTGGTCGGCATCCCGGAGAACGAGAGCGCCGCCCTGCTCGGGCGGTTGTTCCGGATGGCGTCCGTGCCGGAGGTGCAGTGCCGCGTGCGGTGGGCGGAGGGGACCGTGGTCCTGTGGGACAACCGCTCCGTCCAGCACTACGCCGTCGCCGACTACCTGCCCGAACGCCGGATCATGGACCGGGTCGCGATCGCCTGACCACCGGCCCGCCGTCGTCGGGCCGGTGCCGCCGCCGGCGGGTCCCCGGGGGGTCCCCGTCCAGGACGCTCCGGTAGACGGCGAGCGTCTCCTCGGTGGTCCGGTCCCAGCTCAGCCGTTTCCGGACGAACCGCTCGCCCTCCGCCGCGAGCGAATCCCGCGCCTCCCGGTCGGGCATGAGCTCGATCACGGCCTCGGCGATGTCGTCCGGGTCGTCCCCGCGTACGAAGCGCGCCGCGGGGCGGGCCGGGTCGCCGAGGAAGATCCGGGAGAAGCCGTGACCGAGGATCGTCGGCTTCCCCATGGCCATCGCCTCGGTCGCCACCAGGCCGAACGGTTCGAAGAGCGAGGGGAAGACGCAGGCATCGGCCATCTCGTAGTACTCCAGCAGGTCCTCGCCGCCGACCCACCCGCCGGAGGTGCGGACGTGCCCGGCCAGCCCGGCCTCGGCGACGATCCGCCGCACGCCCTCATCGTCGCCCTCCCCGACGATCACCAGGCGCAGCCCGGGCACCGCGGCGACGATCCGCGGCATGGCCTCCAGCAGCTGGTAGATCCCCTTCTGCCGTTCGATCCTGCCGACGAACAGCAGGACCGTGTCGTCGGACCCGACGCCGAGCCGGGCGCGCAGGCCGCCGGCCCGCGCCCGCAGCGCCTCCCCTCCGGGCCCGTCTCCGGCGAGCAGCCGCTCGAAGGTGCCGCCCAGGCAGACCACCTCGATCGACGAGCGGTCCCAGCCGGAGGCGGCGAGCTGGTCGCGCACCTCCGGGGTGGGGACCACGATCCGGCGGGCGACCCGTGCCAGCCACCGCTCGACCGCGGCGAGCAGTCCCTTCGCCCCCGCGGTGCCGTGGCTGCGGTTGACGCCGTACTCGGTGGTGTGGACGTGGAAGACGACGGGAAGCCGCAGCAGGTGGTGGCAGAGGAGGCCGGCGAGGAAGTTGGTGGAGTCGTGCACCGCCACCAGGTCGGGCCGCCCGTTCCGCCCGGCGGAGAGAAGGCGCAGGAAGTACCGCCAGTTGCTGACCAGGACGTTCAGCGTGAGCAGGGCGAAGTCGAGCCTGCGGGTGCGGTTGAGCCGCCGCCTGCGGCTGATCGCGCCGAGCAGCCGGTCCCCGGGCCGGTGGACGACCACGCCTCCGACGCGTTCGAGGGCCGGCAGGCGGCCGTCGTTGGGCGTGAAGACGGTCAGGCGGTGCCCCTCGGCCATGCGGGGGGCGATCTCCGCGATGTAGCGGCCGAGCCCCGCGGTGATGTTGGGCGGGAACTGGTTGATGATGTGAGCGATCTTCATCGCCGGACCTCCGGACTGCGGACGCTCGGCGCCTCGGCCCGCGACCGGTACACCCGGGCGGAGACGACGGCCACGGCCGCGATGAGAACGAGATTGCACAGGATGAACGCCACCAGCCCGCCTACCAGGCCCTGCCAGGCGATGAGGGCGGCCTGGCAGGAGAGCACGATCGGCGCCGCGGCGGACTGCGCGGCGATGAGGGCCTTGGCTCCCCGCACCCCGTCCATCGACAGGGCCGCCGAGTAGAGGTTGAAGACCGTGTGGGCGCCGATGCCCAGGGCCGACAGGGCCATGAGGCCGAACGAGTACGGATACTCGTCCCGGAGGAGGAGGAAGAACACCGCGCTCGCCGCGAACGACAGCAGAACCGTCGCCGCGAAGACGGCCGGGGACAGCCGCCCGATGCGGCGCAGTGCCGAGGACGTGTCCGTGACGGCCAGCGCGGGCAGCAGGACCAGGCCGATGCCGTCGGCGACCACCACCCCCAGGAGCCGCTTGGGAAAGTTGTTGTAGATCGAGTACACCCCCACCTCGGTCTGGTCCGCCCAGTGGTTGAGGAAGATCACGTCCACGCCGAAGAGCACGGCGCTGAGGCCGCCGAGGACGGTGAGGTAGGCGCCGTGCCGGTACAGCGAGCGGGCGAGCGGGCGCGACCAGGAGCGCGGGTCGATCCGGAAGCCGATCGCCGAGACGAGGGCGAAGAGCAGGTTCGTGCCGATCAGCGCCAGCAGGTACCAGTCGACGTTCCTGACGTCGAGCACGAGCAGGCAGTAGGCCGAGAGTCCCAGGTAGGCGAAGGCGATGACGATCTTGATTCCGGAGGTGAGGCCGTACTTCCGCAGGCCCCGCAGGAAGCTCTCGGTGAGGTGGTTCACCGCCATTGACAGGGCGAGGGCCAGCGCGAGGCAGAGGGTGCGCAGGTCCACTCCCACGAGCACGGTCAGCAGGGGGGCGGCCAGCAGCCCCGCCAGGGCCATGGCCGTGCCCAGCACGAGGGTGGACAGCAGTGCCGTGGTGATCAGGGCGCGGTGCTCCTCCGTCCGGGCCCGCGGGAGCTCCTGGTACATGACGAAGTGCAGGCTCATCACCATGCCGACCGTGACGATCAGCGCGATCGACAGGACCAGGGTGAAGCGTCCGAACTCGGCGGCGCTGACTCCCCAGGCCACCAGCAGCGTGGTCGAGGCCGAGACGCCGCTGGCGACCGCGTTGACGGCCATCGGGGCCGCGACGGCCCAGCGCCGCCCGCCGCGCCGGAAGATCACCGTGCCGCCCCGGTGCGGGAGGGCCGCCGCGCCGCCTCGGCGTAGGCGGCCAGGGTCCGCTCGGCCGTCCGGGACCAGCTGTAGCGCTCCCGGACGTACGCGGCGCCGCGGGCGGCGAGCCGCGCGGCCTCCGCCGGGTCGTCGAGGCAGCGCGACAGGGCGTCGGCCAGTTCCCCGGGGCAGTCGCGCGCGTACCGCAGCGCCCCGTCCCCCACGACCTCCGGCGAGTAGCCGGGGCCGACGAGCACCGGCCTGGCCAGGGCCATGGCCTCCACCGCGACCAGCCCGAACGGCTCGTACACGGACGGGAAGACGCACACGTCGGCGGCGAGGAAGTGCGCGAACAGCTCGGCCGAGTCGAGGAACCGGTAGCCGGCGACCACGTGCTCGCCGGCGCCGGTCTCGTCGATCAGCCGCGCGACGACCGCGTCGTCGTCGGTCTGCGGGAGCTGCGCACCGATGATCACGATCCGCAGGTCGCCGTACTTCTCCGCCAGCAGCGGCGCCGCCCGGATGAGGGTGTGCACGCCCTTGTGCGGGGACAGCCGCCCGGCGAACACCACCAGCCGGCCTTCGCCGTCCGGCAGGTAGCGGCTCCGTATCCGCGAGACGACGCGGGCGCGCTCGTCGCCGGGCAGCGCGGCCAGCCGCAGCAGCTCCGGTTCCTCGAAGCCGTGCGGCAGGACCCGCAGCCGCTCCCCCGGCCAGCCGCGGGCCGCGAGGTCGTCGCGGACGCTCGCGCTCGGCACGATGATCAGGTCCGCCAGGCGGGCCTGCGCCGTCTCCACCGCGTCGAGGCAGGCCGCCTGCAGGGAGCGGCCCCCGGACGGGTCGGCGTTGAGTTCGCGGGTGTGCACGTGGAAGACCACCGGCAGGCGGCCGACCAGGCGGCACAGGATGCCGGCCGGGGAGCCCATCCAGTCGTGCACGGCGACGACCGTCCCGGACCGCTCGGCCCGGGGCCGTCCCGCCTCGGCGCGGAGGATGCGGCTCGCGACGCGCACGTTGAAGGCGAGCAGCCCGGCGATCCTGGCTGCCAGCCGGAGCACGCGCGGGGTGCGCGGGTTCCTCCCGTGGCCGCCGCCCGCCGTCGTCAGCCGGTGCAGCGTGACGTCGCCGCGGCGCTCGGTCCGGGGCGACCGGCCCCTGCGGGCGGTGCCGTACACCGTGACGGGGACCCCGCCGCGGCGCAGGGCGTCCATCATGCGTTCCGCGTAGCGGCCGAGCCCGCCCACGACGTCGGGCGGGATCTCCGAGCAGACGACGTGGACCCGGCGGGGCAGTCCGGGACCGGGGGTCAGCTCGTGCATCGCAGGTACGCCCTACGGGTGAACTCCAGGTCGGCGGGGGTGTTGATGCCGCGGGCCTCGTCGGGGTCGGCGACCGGCACCACCGTGGTCCGCCAGCCGAGCTCCCGCGACAGGTACGGCAGGAACGGCAGGAAGTTGACCTCGCCGGTGACCGTCCCGGTCCTGGCCGCGGCCAGGTAGCGCGGCCACGCCTGGGCCAGCCCGTCCACGCTGAGGCAGAAGACGCCGACGTCGCTGAGCCCGCCGGGGCGGCACTCGTCCCCCTCCCTGGACATGCGTACCCGGAGCAGGGCCGAGGAGTCCTCGTCGTATTCGTACTCGACGTAGGGGTCGGGCAGCGCGACCAGCGGAAGGGCCAGTGCCGGCCCTCCCCCGGCGGCGCTCCCGCGATGGGCCCGCACCGTCTCGCCGACCGTCCGCGAGGAGAGGTTCGCCTGGTCGCCCCAGACGACCAGGATCGCGTCGTGGTCCGCCCAGTACGGCACGGCGGCCCCGAAGACGGCGTCGCCCATGCCCGTGGGCTCTTCCTGGACGCTGACGGAGACCTCTCCCCGTTCGATCGCCTCGGCGGCCAGCCGCTGGAAGGGGGCCTTCCCCGCCGGGGAGAGCACCACGTGGACGTGCTCCGCCCACGGTGCGAGGCGGCCGCGCAGCAGGTCCCACACGGTGACGCCGCCGGCCACCTCCAACATGATCTTCGGGATCCCGAGGCCGAGCCGGGACCCCTGCCCCGCCGCGGGGACCACCGCGCAGACACGTCCGTCACCCAAGGGGGTTCTCCTCCATGTCCAGAGCCTCCATGTCCAGAGCCTCCATGTCGCTCATGTCATCCGTGCCGAGAAGGGAAACGATCTCTTCCAGGTCCCGTACCGGCACCGCTCCGGCCGCCGGGGCGGCGCCGTGCACCTGGAGGGTGAGAAGACCCGCGCCGACGGCGGAGGCCACCCCGTGCGCGGAGTCCTCCAGCACGACGGCGCCGCGGGGATCGACCGCCCAGGCGTCGCAGGCCCGCCGGTAGAAGTCCGGATCGGGCTTGCTGCACGACACGTCGTCGGCGGTCAGCACGCCGCGGAAGTATCCGGTCAGCGCGCATGCCTCCAGGACGCGGGTGACCGAGTCGCGGCTCCCGCTGGTGACGAGGTAGGCGGTGTGCCCCCGGTCGGCCAGGAGCGCCAGCAGCCGGTGCGCCCCGGGCAGGACCGGCACCGCCCCGTCCAGGACGTACGCCCGGTACAACCGCTGCTTGCGCCTGATCACCCCTTCGGCGAGGGCCGGGTCCACGCCCAGCCCCTCCACCACCTGCCGGGTGCTCGCCCCCGTGTGGGCGCCGTAGTCGAAGGAGCCGGACAATCCGGGGGACACCTCGGCGAGCGCGGCGCGGAAGGCGGCCTCGTGGGCGGGGGCGGAGTCGACGAGCGTGCCGTCCAGGTCGCACAACCAGACGCGCCGCCCGGCGAGCACCGCGGCCGTCCGCCGCGTGACCGCGCTCATCCGGCGCCCAGCAGGGAGGTCTCGCCGACGATGCGGGCCAGCGCGGCCACCGTGCGGGCCCCGGAGTGCACACCGGGCCGCCGCGGGTCCTCCAGGTCGGCCGTGACCCACCGCGCCCCGTCCCCGTCTCCCGCGTCCTCGGGCGCCCGGGAGTCCCCCGTCGCGGCGGGCCCCGCGCGGTGGCAGAGGACGTGGGTGACCATGCGCCGCTCGTTGCGGGGGTCGCCGAGGTAGCGCAGGGTGCGGCCGACGAGGGCGCGGGCGTCGAGTCCCTGGACGTCGTGGTCGTCCCTGACGTTGACGACGAACACCTTCGCGGCGGCGCGGCCGGCGGCGATCGCGTCGGCGATCCCGGGGGTGAGATAGCTCGGCAGCAGCGACGAGTGCGGGGTGCCGGGCCCGTACACGATCAGGTCGGCGTGCACGACGGCGTCCCTGGCCTCCGGATTGAGGGAGATCCCGGCGCCGTCGCGGGCCAGGGCGCGTCGCCGGTGCTCGTCGGGGAGCGCCTCGAGTTCGGCCCGCCGCCGCGGGGTGATCGGCCTGTCGAGGAGGAACAGGTCGGAGATGGCGACCGGGTCCTGCGGGGCGACGATGTCGGCCTCGTCCGCCAGGAGCCGGCCGTCCTGCTTGAGCGCCACCAGGAAGGCGTTCTCGCCGCCCGTCACGTTGACGAGCCGCACCGGCGACCCGAACGTCTCGGCGCAGGAGCGGATCGCGGCGTTGAAGTCCCGGCCCAGTCTCAGGTACGCGCCCGCGAACACGAGGTTGCCGAGCGCGCAGTCGCCGAGATCGAGGCCGGGGCGGCCGTCGAGCATGTCCGTCAGGACGCGGAGGTCGCGCACCACCGCCGCCCTCGTGCGCGGTGGCAGCATGCCGTACACCCCGCCCCGCGCCAGTCCGTCCACGAGGTCGTCGAGGTCCTGCCGGGTGGCCTGGGCGGGCAGCCGGTGGTCGAGCACGCCCCTCAGCGCCGCCTGGCGCGAGTCGTCCCCGTGGAGGTGCAGCAGGAGGTTCTTGCGGAAGTCCGAAGGGCCGAGCATGCCCGGCAGGTAGCGGCGGAGCGCCCCGGTGGACTGCCCGTTGTCGTATCCGTTGATCACCACGGACAGGTCGAGGTCCGGCACGCGCAGCAGGCCCCGGGCGATGCTGGCCCCGCCTCGCCCTCCGCTGAACAGGACCACCGACGCCCGGTCGAGGTGCGGCGTGGTCATCGGACCTCCAGGGGCGGGTCGGCCGGTCCACCGGCGGCGGGCAGGGCCGGGGGCCGCAGCACGCCCATGCGGAGCAGCCAGCGCCGGTACCCGAGGTAGCCCACGAACAGGGCACGGTCGCGCGCCCCCCGCCAGAACCGCCAGCCCCGGCTGCCGCCGCCGCGCTCCCGGTGTTCGATCGGGATCTCGATCCAGTCGTGGCCGACCTCGACGACCCGGGCGGTGATCTCGGTCGAGCAGTTCATCCCGCCGGACTCCAGCGGCAGGGTGCGGAAGAGCGGGCCGTACACGACCTTGAAGATCGAGTTGAAGTCGCGGTACCGGGTGCGGTGGAGCAGGTTTCCGACGGCGCCGCTGAGCGCCGACCCCCACCGGTACCGCAGGCCGTCCGCCTTCCGGATCCTGGCCCCGGAGAAGGCGGTCCCCTCGCCGGCGCGGACGCGGTCGAGGAACCCGTCCAGATTGGAGATCGGGAACTGGCCGTCGGAGTCGAGAAGCACGACCCAGTCGAGGCGGGTGGCGGCGATCGCGGCCGCGATCGCGGCGCCCGCGCCGCGGTTGCGCTCGAAGCCCACCACGACGAGCTCGGGGCATCCCTTCCGCAGGTCTTCCAGGATCGCGCGGGTGGCGTCGGTGCTGCCGTCGTCGCACACGACGATCTCCCACGCGCCGATCGCCGGGTGGTCCTCCAGATAGCCGCGCCACTCCCCCACCGCCGCCGCGATGTTGTCGGCCTCGTTGAAGGCGGGCGCCGCGACGGAGAGCTCGACCGTCCGGGACGCTGTCGGGACTTCCGGCATGCGCTCGCCCTTCGTGATCATTTCGGGCCGCCGGTGGGGGCGGTGCCGGGCAGGCGGTCGATCCGGCGGTTTTGTGGGAGCGCTCCCAAAAAAACCATGACAAAGCGGGCGGTCATTTCGAACCGCCGACCTGTGCAACGCCGAGCAGGCGATCGATCCAGCGATCTATTGGGAGCGCTCCCACAAGCACGACGGCAGGGAGGTGAGCCAGGGTGAACAGGACGGTCGCCCCGTAGGAGATCGGACCGCCCGTGAAGATCGAGATGTGCGGCGCGTCGATGACCCGGGGCAGTTCGACCGGGTTGACGAGGAACCACATCAGGTCGAGGAAGCCGGAGAACACGATGACGATGCCGTTCACCGCGATCTTCAGGCAGGCGCCCGGGCTTCCGCCCCCCAGCCGGTGCGCGGCCGCGACGGTGAGCACGATCCCGGGGTACAGGAGCAGGTAGAGGTGCGTGTAGAAGCTGTCGCCCTGGGCGCGCGCCACGTCCCCGTAGTAGAAGTAGCTGATCCGCGGGATGACGTATCCGGTGAAGAACACGAAGGGGACGTACAGCAGCCAGTGGAGGCGCGGCGTCGACCAGGGGAAGAACGCGATCGCCGCGCACAGGCAGGCGAACGCGGCCAGCTTGACCCCGAGCTCCCACACCGCTTCTATCTCTCTGCCGTGCGGCGTGGCCAGCCATGTGAACGCGGCTCCGGCGCCGCCGAGGACCAGGGCGATCCACCACACGTGCCGCGCCCACGCCCGCTCCGACCTCAGGACGGAGCCCTGAGGATGCCGCGGAGACCCGGTGGCGGGAACACCGCCGCGGAGGAGGCCGAGGGAAGGGGGGCTCCCCCTGTTTACTGCCATGGCTTCAGCGCCTTTCTTCCGTTGCCAGTGCTCCGGCACCCGTTCGGACCCGAGACGCGGGCCGCCCTGCCGGGGCCCGGAGGAAGGTCGCGTCCGCGGCGTGCGGTGGCCGGGGTGCCGAGTGAGGCGTGGACGGGGGTGTTCGGCTCCGGCCCCTCCGGGGAGGGTCCGGCTGACGGGTGAGGTAGAGGGGACACAGAGCGAAGGAGCGCTTCGCCCGGCGTTCCGAGAGAAAGTTGCCGCAAAAGATCATAGTCCTTTCAGTAACTTTCGGAAAGGCTCGACAATCCGGGTGCCGCCGGGATGCATCCTTCCGTAAGTCCCCACTGATGTCTTCCGAATTGGGACGAATCTTCTGGATCCAGCACCCCTATAAATCAGGACAAAAGGGTATTTTGGTAAGCCTCAGGCATCGTCCGTACGGACGCTCCCCGAAGGCTGCGAGGGCACGGCGAGTGAAGGCACGGGTTCTCCCAGGGCCGCCGAACCCCGCCGTGCGATGAGCGTCCCGGCCGCTCCGCCCACGGGGACCCGGCCGGGCACCGGGCCCGCACTCCGCTGCGAACGCGGCGCACCCACCGGACGGGACGAGGCCGGCGCGGCATGACCGGCCGTACCGGACGCCCGCCGCTCTTGCTCGACGTCGACGGGCCGCTCCTCCCCTTCGGGCGGTCCAGCACCGCCCAGACCAGGCCGCCCATGGTCTGCCTATTGTTTCCCAGGCTCGTCTCGGGTCGCTTGCGGGTCCAACGGAACGCCGTTCCGGCTGCCTCATCGGCAAGCAGATCTGCATAAGACGCGAGCACCCTCACCGACCTGCAGATATACCTCATACTGTCCGATATGGACAGATAGACGATTCGCCTCTCCCTGTATGCGAGGATTCGGAGAATGTCCTCCCCTCGTGATGGGAAGCCCCTGACGGGTGTGGCACTGGGCGCGCTGGTGCTGGCCCTGATCGGGTGCACGGCACCGTCACCCGGAATCTCCTCATCCGGAGACGAGCGTCCGTCCGCCGAGACCGCGCGCTCCTCCCCCGGCAAGACCCGTGTTCCGTCTCCGCCCGATGCGCCGGCGACCGTGCCCCCGCAGCCGGTGGCGGCCCCGACCCTGTTGCTGCGATCGGCCAAGCCCTTCAGGCTCGAGCCCGTCCGGGCCCGGCCCACCGCCTGTCTCCAGCCGCCGGCGCGTGCCGACGATTTCCGTGTGGCGGGCAAGGCCCCGGCGTGGAAAGGACTGGCGGCCGATAAGGATGACGCCTTCGCCGCGCCGCTCGGGGTGGCCGCCGCCGCGGACGGGACGGTGTGGGCCGTCCATGATCGTGATGGCGCGGGGTACCGGCCCGGTCGACTCCGCCGCTGGGATGGTTCGGCCTGGCGGGTCTTCGACATCCCGGCGGTGCCGTTCAGCGGGCCGTTCGACTCTTACTCCAACCCCCATACCGCGAAGCAGGTGGCGGTGACGCCGGATCGGCAGGTGCGGGTCTTCGGTAGCCCGCAGTACGCCCACCGTTCCTCCGGTCCCGCGATGTTCGTCCACACTTTCGACGAAGGGCGGTGGCGCAGTGAGGTCTTTCCCGTCGCCGCGGAGCCCGATGCTTCCGTGCAGGCACGTGGGCCGTGGGTGAGGTACGGCGTCGGGCGGGCGTTGCACTGGACGGGTTCGGCCTGGCGGTCCTACCGGCTGCCGGCCCCGCAGTTGGGCGTTCCGGGTTATGGCGGTTTACAGGACGTCTCGATGTTCGAGGGACGGGGCGACGAGTTCTGGGCGATCGCCGGGAGGGAGGGCGACGGGGGTGGCTGGCGGACGGGGCTGCT
This sequence comes from Thiemannella venezuelensis, assembly GCF_014203605.1. Lineage (GTDB taxonomy): Bacteria > Actinomycetota > Actinomycetes > Streptosporangiales > Streptosporangiaceae > Planomonospora_A > Planomonospora_A venezuelensis. The sequence goes on from NZ_JACHJJ010000007.1 coordinate 127,660, forward strand.
GCGCTGGGAGGGGACGGGCTGGCGGGAGATCGGAATGCCCGGCGTGGGCGGCCCGGGCAGGGGCGTCCTGAAGAGCGGCCGGAGGCTTATCGAGACCTACGTGATGGTCAACGACGTGGCGGTGCTGGGTGCCGGTGACGTGTGGGTGGTCGGTGCGGCGGTGATGCTGGTGGAGACCGGCGAGGATGAGGAGGTGGATTTCCGTCCGATGGCGATGCACTGGGACGGGAGGTCCTGGAGCTGTCATTGGGGTCCCGCCGCGGGGGACCGCAGTGAGTGGTTCCAGCATGCCGAGCCCGACGGTGCGGGCGGGATGTGGGTGGTGAGTAAGGCCGGGAAGTTGTGGCATATGTCGGGTGGGCGCTGGAGCCGGGGGCGGCTTCCCGGCTTCGGCGGTTGCGCGGGGCCGTCGGTGGACCTGGTGATGGATCTGGTGGTGCGGCCTGGGGGGCGTCAGGTGTACGCGCTGGGCACCCACCGCTGTGGTCGTGTCGTCCGTTCCGCATTGTGGCGGACTGGGTGATCGTGTGCGGTGGGGTGTTCATTCGCCCGGGGCTGCCGCCGCGGGAAGACCGTCGGCGGGTGATGCGTCGCCGGTTGTAGAGCCCCTCGATATACCGGATGACCTGGCGTCTTGCCTTGGCCCGGGTGGTGAGGACGAAACGGCGCAGCCACTCGTTCTCCAGCGCGGCGAAGAACGACTCGGCCATCGCGTTGTCGTAGCAGATCCCGGTGCGACCGACCGAGCGGCGGGTGTGCAGGCCGGTCAGGAAGCGGCCGAACTCGTCCGAGGTGCAGTTCGAGCCGCGGTCGGCGTGGAAAACGGCGCCGGGCTGGAGCAGGCCGGCGCCGGCGGCCGTCCGGATCCGTCCTTGATCGGCTCGGTGCGGGAGTGATCGGCCACCGCCGCGACCGCCCGCTCGCCCTCCGGCACCATGCGGACGGCTTCGTCCTTGAACTCGGGCGGGAACCGGCCTACGACGCCTCGTCACGCACCTACCTCTTCCAGACTTCTATCAGCTTACGTAGCCGACTGTCCGGAATCTGCTAGGCGCCTCACACCGCGATCACACACGGAGCGATGAGAAATGACGAGACCTGCGCCGCAGGTCAGCGGGGGTTCCGCCGCTGCGGCGCAGGCTCTCAGAGCAGGTCAGCCCTTGATGCAGATGAGCTGGCGCAGGTGGGCGACGACCTCGACCAGGTCGGTCTGGGCCGCCATGACCGACTCGATGTCCTTGTAGGCGGCCGGGATCTCGTCGATCACCCCGGTGTCCTTGCGGCACTCGACGCCCTCGGTCTGGGCCTTGAAGTCCGCCAGGGTGAACGTCTTCTTGGCCTTGTTCCGGCTCATCCGGCGACCGGCACCGTGCGAGGCCGAGTTGAACGCCGCGGCGTTCCCCCGGCCCTTCACGATGTAGGTGCCGGTCGCCATCGAGCCGGGGATGATGCCGAACTCGCCGGATCCCGCGCGGATCGCGCCCTTGCGGGTGACGAGCACATCCACGTCGTCGTACCGCTCCTCGGCCACGTAGTTGTGGTGGCAGGAGATCGGCTGCTCGAAGGTGATGTTCGGCAGGTGGCGGCGGAGCACGTCGCAGACCAGGGCCATCATGACCGCCCGGTTGCGGCGCGCGTAGTCCTGCGCCCAGAACAGGTCGCGCCGGTAGGCGTCCATCTGCGATGTGCCCCCGACGAACACCGCGAGATCCCGGTCCGGCAGATCCTGGTTGTGCGGCAGCCCCCGCGCCACCTCGATGTGGTGGTCGGCCAGCTCCTTGCCGATGTTGCGCGACCCGGAGTGCAGCACGACCCAGACCACGCCCTCGTCGTCGGCGCAGACCTCCAGGAAGTGGTTGCCTCCCCCGAGGGTCCCCATCTGCACCTCGGCCTTCTCACGGCGCCCCTGAACGGACGGGGCCAGCTCGTCGAAGCCCTTCCAGAACTCCGCCCAGCCGGTTCCCCTGAGCCCCTGCAGCGCGGTCGGGTCGACCGGCCGCTTGTGGTGCCCGAACCCGACGGGGACCGCCCGCTCCAGCTTCGAGCGCAGGTATCCCAGGTTGTCGGGCAGGCTCTCGGCCCGGTAGGAGGTCTTCACCGCGGTCATCCCGCAGCCGATGTCCACACCCACCGCCGCCGGCGAGACGGCGTCGCGCATCGCGATCACCGAGCCGACCGTGGCGCCCTTGCCGTGGTGCACGTCCGGCATCACCGCGACGCCGTGCACCCACGGCAGGTCGGAGACGTTGCGCAGCTGCCGCATCACGTCCGGCTCGACCTCGGCCGGCTCGGCCCACATGCGGATCGGCGCCCGGCCACCCATCACCTCGTTGTACGTCATCCCCACGTCGCCTCCCTCCGGCGCGTCAGTCGGTCGTGAACGAGATCAATAACGCCAGAAACCGCACTGCCCCCGCAACCGAATTAACCACGCGCGAAGGATCTGAGCAGTCAAAACACCCTCAAATCTTCCTGTACGGCTCCGCCGGAGCCTGTCCTGTGATCACGCGAGGGGGCATCTCCACTCCGCGCACCGGAGGTTCCCGGGCGCGCGTCTTCCCCCTCCGCCGCCGGGTCATCACGAGGCCGTGGGGCTGCGTGCTCATCCGCCGGTCCGGCTGGGGAACCCGTCCGCGGCAGCCCGTGCGGACGGCGGTGCGGACGGCGGCGCGGAGGAGCCCGGCAGGATCAGGGCGCGGTGATCCCGACGCCCTGCGCGAGCAGGAGGAGGACGCCGACGGCGGCCACCGCGATGGCCGCCGCGAACGGGATCCGGGGTGAGCGCCCTCCCAGCAGCACTCCCGCGCCCGCGAACACGCAGGCCGCGGCGAGGGCGGCCCAGCCCGCCGCGCCGGGCGGGCCGTCCGGGGCCAGGACGAGCAGGCCGGTCGCCGCGAGCAGCGGGAGCGGAATCAGTGCGCGGACGCGGGCGGGGCCGAGCCGCTGCGGCCAGCCGCGGACCCCGGTGGCGAGGTCGTCGGAGATGTCGGGCAGCACGTTGGCCAGGTGGGCTCCGCAGCCGAGCAGCGCCGCCGCGGCGACCGCCCACCAGGCGGGCCGGGGCTCCCCGGGCAGGCCGAGCGCGACGAACGCGGGCAGCGAGCCGAACCCCGCCGCGTAGGGGGCCCAGGACAGCACGGTGGCCTTCAGCCCGAGGTCGTAGGCCCACGCGGCGGCGACGCCCGCGAGGTGGACGGCTCCGGCCGCCGGGCCTGAGGCGAGGGAGAGCGGCACGCAGAGCGCCAGGGCGGCGAACGCGGCGGCCCGCACTGTCCGGACGCTCACCTCGCCGCCGACGATCGGCTTGTCCGCCCGCCCGGCCGCGCGGTCCCGCCCGGCGTCCACCGCGTCGTTGCACCAGCCGATGGAGAGCTGCCCGGTGAGCACGGCGGCGGCCACCGCGGCGCATCCTGCCGCGTCCCGCCCGCTCGCCGCGGCCAGCGCGGCGGTCAGGACGGTGACCGCGGCGGTCGGCCCGGGGTGGCAGGACCGCGCCAGCCCGAGGGCCGCCGCCGGCACGGCCCCGCGGGTGCGCCCGCTCGTCGTCACGGAGCCGATCCTAGGACGCCGTACGGCGACGCCGCGACGGGCGGCCCGCGCGGCGGAGAGGCATGACGTCCGGCCGGATGGGCACAGAGCGGGTGTTCCGCCGTCCGCCGTCCGGGGGTGTCCAGATTGAGCCGTATCGCCGCTGTCCAAGGGGCGCTGCCGCCGAACCGCTACTCCCAGGACGAGATCGCGGACGCGTTCGCCCGGATGTGCCTGCCGGAGGGGAGCGGCCGGGCGCTGCTCGACCGCCTGTACGCGGGTGCACGGGTCGGGCACCGCCACCTGAGCCTGCCCCTCGACCGGTACGGCAAGCTCGACGGCTTCGGGGCGGCCAACGACGCCTTCATCGAGACGTCCGTCGAGCTGGGCGCGGAAGCGGTCTGCGGCGCGCTGGACGCGGCCGGGCTCGCGCCGGAGGACGTCGATATGATCATGTGCACCTCGGTGACCGGCATCGCCGCGCCCTCGGTGGAGGCCCGGCTGGCCGGCCGGATCGGGCTGCGTCCCGACGTCAAGCGGGTGCCGGTGTTCGGGCTGGGGTGCGTGGCGGGGGCGGCGGGGATCGCCCGCGTCCACGACTACCTGCGGGGCTGGCCGGACCACGTGGCCGTGCTGCTCTCGGTCGAGTTGTGCTCGCTGACCCTGCAGCGCGAGGACGCCTCCGTCGCCAACATGGTGGCGGGGGCGCTGTTCGGCGACGGCGCGGCCGCGGTGGTGCTCTGCGGCGACGAGCGGAGCCCGCGGGCGCCGGATCCGGCGGGGTCGCCGGGAGCGTCCCGGCCGCCGGGGAGGACGGGGCCGGCCGTCGTGGCCTCCCGCAGCCACCTGTACCCGGGCTCCGGGCAGGTGATGGGCTGGGAGGTCGGCGACACCGGTTTCCGGGTGGTGCTCGACCCGGGCGTCCCGGACGTCGTGCGGACCCATCTCGCCGCCGACGTGCACGGGTTCCTCGCCGGCCACGGCCTGAGCACCGGCGACGTCACCGCCTGGGTCTGCCACCCGGGCGGTCCCAGGGTCCTGGAGGCGGTGGCGGAGACGCTGGAGCTGCCGCCCGGCGCGCTGGACGTCACCTGGCACTCCCTGGCGGAGGTCGGCAACCTGTCCTCCTCCTCGGTGCTGCACGTCCTGCGCGACACGATCGCCCTGCGGCCGCCGCCGGGCACGCCGGGCCTGGTCGTCGCGATGGGCCCGGGCTTCTGCTCCGAGCTCGTCCTGCTGCGCTGGTAGGGGTTCCCATGCTCTGGAACACGGTGTCCTGGTACACGGCGCTCGTCCTGCTGATCGCGGCGGAGCGGCTGGCGGAGCTGGCCGTCTCCCGCCGCAACGCCCGGTGGAGCCTGGCCCGCGGCGGGACGGTCAGCGGACGCGGGCACTACCCGTGGATGGTCGCCCTGCACACGGGCCTGCTCGCGGCCTGCCTGGCCGAGGTCCACCTGGCGGGGCGGCCCTTCGTCCCGGCGCTGGGCTGGCCGATGCTCGTCCTCGTGGCCGCCGCGCAGGCGCTGCGCTGGTGGTGCGTGATCACGCTGGGACGGCAGTGGAACACCCAGGTGATCGTGGTTCCCGGCCTGCCGCGGGTGGCGGGCGGTCCCTACCGCCTCTCATGGCTCCCCCACCCCAACTACGTCGCGGTGGCCGTGGAGGGTGCGGCGCTGCCGCTGGTGCACGGGGCGTGGATCACCGCGCTGGTCTTCACCCTCTGCAACGCCGCCCTGATGATCGTGCGGATCCGGTGCGAGGACGCCGCGCTGGCGGCGCTCACCCCGGCGCCCGCCCCGGAGCGGGCGGGCGGGCCGGATACGGGCCGGGCCGAGGGCCGGGCCCCCGCGTGATCGACGTGCTGGTCGCCGGGGGCGGGCCCGCGGGCCTGGCGACGGCCATCCACGCGGCCGCGGCCGGCATGGAGGCGGTCGTGATCGAGCCCCGCCCCGGGCCGGTGGACAAGGCGTGCGGCGAGGGCCTGATGCCCACCGGGGCCGCCCTCCTGCACGCGATGGGCGTCGAGCCCGAAGGCCGGCCGCTGCGCGGGATCCGCTACCTGGACGGGCGCCACGAGGCCCAGGCGGCCTTCGGCGGCGGCTGGGGGCTGGGCGTGCGCCGTACCGCGCTGCACGCCGCGCTCTCGCGGCGCGCGGCGGAGCTGGGCGTGCGGATCGTCCCGGGGCGGGTCTCGGAGGTCCGCCAGCACTCCGGCGGCGTCGAGGCCGCCGGGTTCCGGGCCCGCTGGCTGGTGGCCGCCGACGGCCTGCACTCTCCGCTGCGGGCCCGGCTCGGGCTGGAGCTGCCCGGTCGCGGGCCGCGCCGGTACGGCCTGCGCCAGCACTACCCGGTCGCCCCCTGGACCGACTTCGTCGAGGTCCACTGGGCGGCCGACGCCGAGGCGTACGTGACCCCGGTGGGCGACGACCTGGTGGGCGTGGCGGTGCTGACCTCCAGGCGGGGCGGCTATCCGGACCGGCTGGCGGCGTTCCCCTCGCTCCTGGACCGGCTCGGCGGGCCTGCCGCGACCCGGGTGCGCGGCGCCGGTCCGCTCCGCCAGCGGGTCCGGGCCCGGGTCGCGGGGAGGGTGCTGCTGGTCGGCGACGCCGCCGGCTACACCGACGCGCTCACCGGCGAGGGGATCTCGCTCGCGCTGCTGTCGGCGCGGGCCCTGGTCCGCTGCCTGCGTGCGGGCGCCCCGCAGGACTACGAGGCCGCCTGGCTCCGGCTGTCGCGGCGCCACCGGCTGATCACCGGGGCGCTCCTGTCCGCCCGGCGGCATCCGGCGGCGGCCCGGCTGATCGTCCCGGCAGCGCAGCGGATGCCCGCCCTGTTCGGCGCGGCGGTGCGGGCACTGGCCTGACCTCGCGCAGGAGCCGTACCCGGCCGGGAAAGGAAGCGCCCGGCGCCCCTGGCGGGGTGCCGGGCGACCTCGTGTGCCGGGCCCTGGAGCCGGTCAGGTCAGTGGTAGACCTTCACCCAGTCCCTGGCCTCGGCGCCGGACAGGCCCCTGGCGCCCTCGAAGACGACCCGCCAGGTGCCGGAGACGCGGGCCGGGACCTCGGTGTAGAAGTGCCCGTCACGGCCGGTCCAGATCGAGTCGACGTAGTGCCACTTGTGCTTGCCGGCGACGCGGAACAGGACGACGATCTTCTGTCCGCCCGCGTTCCCGCTCCAGGTCCGCCGCGTGCGCTCGTCACACGGGACATGGACGGTCACCACGTCCTCGCCGCGGCCGCGCTCGGAAGGAGTGCACTCCTCCTCGATCTGCAGGCGGCCCGAGAGCGAGATCTTGTGGTGCCTGTGGACCCGGCCGGGGCTCGCCTGGAATCCGGTGATCCGCGTGGACTGGTCATACTGCGGGTGGTCCACCGCGGCGGACGCGGCCTGCGCCGGAGCGGCGATCGCGAGCGCGGAGACGCTCAGGGTCGCCGCGGCCAGAGCCGTGGCAAGGCGTCGCATCATATGGAACTTCCTCTCCCCGTGAAGAAACGCGCCCCGGGACGGAGCGCGCCTACCGTCAAAGACGCTCCAAGGTAAAGAAAAGTTGCCATCCAGAACAGAGAAATCTATTCCATTTTGGAAACATTCGTTGAGATTTATGGTCCTTAATGGCTATTTGTCCCTTTTGCCGATATGGATGGTCCGGCTCAGGCCGGAGGCGAAGCGGCTCGTGCCCGGGAAGCGGATCCGCCAGTCACCCCGGCGGCGCTCCCTCACCTTCCTCGCGAAATAGCCCAGGCGGTCCGTCACCGCCGCGGCCGCCTCCTCCCACGCGTCCCCGTCCGTCCTGCGGTGCAGGATCTGCACGGACGCCCCGGCGAAAGGCGCGTAGTCGGTATATCCCTGCGGATCGACCCGGTTCAGCACGCCCTCGACCCGGACGCCCCGCCCCTCCCCGGCCGCCCGGACCGCGCTGAACACGGTCTCCCGCTTCAGCCAGAACCCGGCGTGCCGGACGGCCTCGGCGCCGCCGGACCCCCTGGCGGTGGCGGTGATCGTCCAGCGTCCCGCGGGATACCAGCGGCTCAGCCGCTTCTCCGGCAGGAACCTCCAGGTCGCCCACTCCTGTCCTGCGGACTCCCGCCCTGCCGGCCCCACGGACTCCCTCCCCGGCCATGGGGCGGATCCGGGCGGTGGAGCCCCGTCGGCCGAGGGAGCAGGACCGGACTCGGGCCCGGCGCCGGAAGACGGCCCGGGAGACGGCCCGGGAGACGGCAACCGGCCTGCCCCGGCCTCCGGTGCCTCACCCGGCCCGACCTGGATCGTCACGCCGTCCGGCCCGGAGGTCCCGCGGGCGACCACGTCGATCACCAGCCGTACGGCGTCGCCCGGGCGGACCACCGGCTCCGCGGGATGCAGCGTGATCGATCGGATCTCCGGACCGTCCGCGGCGGGCCGGTCCTCGGCCGCGGGGCCCGCCGTCGCCGCCGCGGGCAGCGCGCAGGCCCCGGCCGCCAGGAACGCGAGAAGAGCTCTGACCTTCATGATCAGGACGCTAGGAACCGGCCGGTCATGGCAGCGGGACGACACACGCCCGGTTGGGCAAAACAGCGGAAAGGGCGCCCGCCCCCGCCGGGAGGACGGGCGCCCGCGCGGCCCGCCGGTCAGTCCTCGTACATCCCGGCGATCACCTCGGCGTACTTGGCGTGGATGACGCGGCGCTTGAGCTTCAGGCTCGGGGTGAGTTCCTCGGTCTCGGCCGTCCACTCCACCGGCAGCAGCCTCCAGCGCTTGACCTGCTGGACCCGGGCGAGCTTCTCGTTGGCCGCCTCGACCGCCGCCCCGACCGCCTTGAGGACGTCGGGGTGCTCGGCGAACTCGGCCAGCGTGGTGAACCCGATGCCGTTGGCCTGCGCCCAGCCGGGGGCCACCTCGCCGTCGAGGGTGAGGATCGCCACCGGGTACGGCCTGCCGTCCCCGAAGGCGAGGGCCTGGCCGACGAGGGGGTGCTCCTTGAGGTAGTTCTCGATGTTGGCCGGGGAGATGTTCTCCCCGCCCGCGGTGATGATGAGCTCCTTCTTCCGGTCGACGAGCTTCAGGAAGCCGTCGTCGTCGAGGGAGCCCACGTCGCCGGTGTGCAGCCAGCCGTCGTCGTCCAGCAGCTCCGCGTCGGCGTCCGGCCGGTTCAGGTAGCCCCTGGTGTTGAGCGGGCTCCGGCTGAGGATCTCGCCGTCCTCGGCGATGCGGATCTCGACGCCGGGCTGGCCCCGGCCGACGGTGCCGAGCTTGTAGGCGTCGTTGGTGTTGCCGGTGAAGGCGCCGGTCGTCTCGGTCATGCCGTACACGTCCAGGATCTTCAGGCCGAGCCCGGCGAAGAAGCGCTGGACCTCGATCGGCATCGGGGCGGCGGCGGTGGCCAGCCAGCTCGCGTTCTCGAGGCCGATCAGGGAGCGGATGATCGACAGGAGGGCGGCGTCCGCCTGCTCGTAGGCCTCCCGGATCTCCGGGGTGACGGTCTGCCCGTACTGGCCGGCCTCGATGTAGGCCAGCCCGGCGGCCATGGCCGCGCGGACCTTCTCCTGCTGCTCCTCGGGCTGGGTCGCCATCATCGCCTGCAGGCGGGCCATGATCTTCTCCCACACCCGGGGCACGCCGAAGAACATGACCGGCTTGACCTGGGCGAGCGAGGCGCCCAGGTTGGCCAGGTCGGTGCAGAAGTGGATGTGGGACATCTTGAACAGCGGCAGGTACAGGCTGAGCACCCGCTCGGCGATGTGCGCGTAGGTCAGGTAGGAGATCTGGGTGCCGTGGGTGGGCAGGGAGGTCAGCCGCTCGGTGGCCTCCACCTCGTAGAGCACGTTGGTGTGGGTGAGCGGCACGCCCTTGGGGTTGCCGGTGGTGCCCGAGGTGTACAGGACCGTCAGCACGTCGTCGGGCTTGACGGCCTGCCAGCGGGCGTCGACGGCGGCCGGGTCGGCGGCGAGCCGCTCGCGGCCCAGCGCGGTGAGGTCGTCCCAGCCGATGAACCGGTCGTCGCCCGCCGGGGCGCCGTCCAGCATCACGATCTTCTCCAGCCCGGGCAGCTCGCCGAGGATCGGCTCCCAGCGGGCCAGCTCGGCCGGGCCGCCCAGCACCGCGACCTTCGCGCCGACGTCACCCGAGACGTAGGCGATCTGGTCGGGGGCGAAGGTGGAGTAGATCGAGCACGACACGGCCCCGGCGTGCACGGCGCCGAGGTCGGCCAGCACATGCTCGCTCCGGTTGATCATCATCAGCGCGACGGCGTCACCGGGCTCGACGCCGAGGGCGGCGAATCCGGCCGCGATCTCCAGGACCCGCTGCCGGGCCTCGGCGTAGGTCAGGGTGGTCCAGCCGTCCCCGGCCGGATCGGAGTAGGCGGGGGCGCCGGGATCGCTCTCGGCGGCCTCCTTCAGCTGTACGCATACCGTACGGCCTGCGATCGTCTCCTCGATCGACGTGCGCTCCGCAAGGACATCACCCATGACGCGCCTCCAGAAAGTGCTTACTTGCACGATTGGCATGCATCGCACCACACCCCATCAGTCCAGGCAAGACCTGCGCCGCAAGAAGCGGCGCGCCCGCCGGAGAAGAGACCGCGGAAACACATAGGGTCACCGATTGGAGGCGGTCCGGAGCCGGAGCCTCCGCCGACCGGCAGGACGACCGGAGCCACCATAAAACCAATCATGGGATGATTCCCCGGTGAACCAGGTGCTCGATCTCGTCGGGATCTTCGTCTTCGCGCTCTCCGGCGCCCTCGTCGGCGTCCGCCGGCGGCTGGACGTGGTCGGCATGGCCGTCCTGGCCTCGATGACCGCGCTGGGCGGCGGGATCCTGCGGGACCTGATCCTCAACGTGCAGCCCACCGCCTTCTCCAGCGTCGGCTACGTCCTCACCCCGCTGGCCGCCACGGTGATCGTGTTCTTCTGGCACCCGCAGGTGGAGCGGGTGATGCCCGTCGTGAACGTGTTCGACGCGGCCGGGCTGGGCCTGTTCTGCGCGGTCGGCACCGAGAAGGCGATGGACCACGGCCTCAGCCCGCTGCACGCGGTCCTGCTGGGGGTGACCACGGCGGTCGGCGGAGGCGTGCTGCGCGACATGCTGGCCGGCCAGATCCCCACCCTGCTGTACGACCGCCAGTTCTACGCGGTCCCGGCCATGCTCGGCTCGGCGGCGATGGCCGTGCTCTACATCCTCGACCTGCACGGCTGGCCCGCCACCCTGGCCGCGGCCGTCCTCGCCTTCGGACTGCGGATCGCCGCCGTGCGCTTCCGGCTGCAGGCCCCGCTCGCCCGGGGCGTCACAGGACAGGAATGACCGCCGAGCGGTCACAGCATGACGGTGACCGCCGAGCGGTCACAGCATGACGGTGACCGCCGAGCGGTCACAGCATGACGGTGACCGCCGAGCGGTCACAGCGCGGGAGTGAGCGGCTCGGCCGGGCGGGCGCCGTGCGGGCCCCTGAGCCTCGCCTCGGCGATGCGCTCCACCGCCTCGGTGACGATCCGGGGCGGCTGGGTGAACGGCAGGCGGAGCCGGTGCTCCAGGGCGCCGTCCACGCCGAACCAGGTGCCGGGCGCGAGCCGTACCCCGTGGCAGGCCGCGGCGTCGGCCAGCGCACCGGCCGAGGGGCCCTCCAGCCGGACCCAGAGGGAGCCCCCGCCCGCCGGGACCGTGAACGTCCAGTCCGGCATCCGCTCCCGCAGCGCCGCCGCCAGCGCGTCCCGGGAGGCGCCGAGCGTGCGCCGCCGCTCGGCCCTGGTCTCCTCCATGTCCTCGAACAACCGGGCCACGACCAGCTGCTCGAAGAGCGGGCTGGCGATGTCCACGGCCGCGCGGAGCACCGCCAGGCGGCGGACCGTGGCGGCGGTGGCGCGGATCCAGCCGATGCGCAGCCCTCCCCACCACAACTTGGACGCCGATCCGACGCTGATCACCCGGTTGTCGGTGTCGAACGCGCCCAGCGGCGCGGTCCGGGACACCTCGTCGATCGCCAGCTCGCTCCAGGTCTCGTCGACGACCAGCGTGGTGCCGTGCCTGCGGGCCGCGCCGACCAGCCCGGCCCGGACGGCGTCGTCCATCAGGTGCCCGGTGGGGTTCTGGAAGTCGGGGATCACGTAGGCGAGGCGGGCGGCCGACTGGCCCATCGCGGAGGCGAGCAGGTCCAGGTGCCAGCCGTCCTCGGCGAGGCCTGCCGGGACGATCCGGGCGCCGCGTATCCTGGCCAGGTCGATCACGTGCGGGTAGGTGGGCGACTCGATCAGCATCGGGTCGCCGGGCGAGAGGAACATCGTGATCAGCAGGTGGATCGCCTGCTGGGCGCCGGTGGTGACGAGGATCTGCTCGGGCCGGGTGGCCAGCCCGCGCGCGGTGTAGCGGGCCGCGATCGCCTCGCGCAGCGGCACGATGCCGACCGGGTCGTAGCCCATGCCGAGCGCGTAGCGCGGGTAGTGCTCGCTCGCGTGGGCGATCGCCGCGGGCAGCGCCGAGGTCGCGTGCGGTGCGGCGCAGTGCAGCGGGAGCAGGCCGTCGTCGCCCGCCGCGATCCACGGGTTCTCCACCCCGAGCGCGCCGGGGTCGGGCAGCGCGGTCCAGCTCCCGGCGCCCTGGCGGCTCTCCAGGTAGCCCTGCTCGCGCAGGCGGTCGTAGGCGGCCGTCACGGTGGTGCGGCTCACGCCCAGCGCCTCGGCCAGGTGGCGCTCGGCCGGCACGCGCACCCGGACCGGGAGCCGCCCGTCGAGGATCAGCGAGCGCACGGCCTCCGCCAGCACCCGGTAGTACGGCCGGGCGCCGGGGTCGATCGCGACGAGCCGGGCGAGCTGGGGGCCACTCAGGTACCGGTCCATACGGGCCAGCATAAAGCCACTTGCCCTGATTGGCCCTTTTATTACCCAACGCCCTCCAGAATGATTGGTCTAGTTATGAGCGAACTCTCCCTTTCCTCCCTGGATGCCCTCCCCAACCGTCTCGTCCGTCTCTACTCGGGCCTGGCGCTCTACGGCGCCGGTGTCGGCCTGCAGATCGAGTCCCAGCTCGGCGGGAGCCCCTGGGACGTGTTCCACCAGGGCCTCTCGATCCACTTCGGCCTGTCCATCGGAACCTGGATCATCGTCGTGGGCGCGGCGGTGATGCTGCTCTGGATCCCCCTGCGCCAGAAGCCCGGCATCGGCACGCTGAGCAACGTCGTCTTCCTCGGGCTGTTCGCCGACGCGGCCTTGTGGCTGGCCCCGTCCCTGACCTCCCTCCCCGGCCGGTGGGCCTACCTGCTGACGGGCGTGGTGGCCACCTCGGCGGCCACGGCCCTGTACATCGGCGCCGGCCTGGGCCCCGGCCCCCGGGACGGTATCATGACCGGCCTGGTCCGCCTCGGACTGTCGATCCGGCTGGCGCGCACCCTCATCGAGGTGACCGTGCTGGCGGTCGGCTGGCTGCTCGGCGGCACCGTGGGCGTCGGCACGGTGGTCTTCGCCCTCGCCATCGGCCCGCTCACCCAGTTCTTCATGCCGCGGCTGAGCTTCTCCCGCCCCGCCGTGCAGAGCTGACCCGCCGCCCCGGACCGGCCCGGACCGGGGCACGGCGCGGGGGGCCGGGCGGACCACCGCGCCCGCGAGGACTGACGGACGCCGCCCCGGGTATTAGCGTCGGATCATGCGGATCGAGGACTACGCCCTCATTGGCGACATGCAGTCGGCCGCCCTCGTCGGGCGGAACGGCTCCATCGACTGGCTCTGCCTCCCCAGGTTCGACTCCCCGTCGTGCTTCGGGGCGCTGCTCGGCGACGAGGACCACGGGCAGTGGTGGCTCGGGCCCGCGGGGACCGGGCGCTCCCCCGCGACCCGGCGGCGCTACCGGGGCGAGACCCTGGTGCTGGAGAGCGAGTGGGACACCCCCGGCGGCACCGTCCGGGTGATCGACTTCATGCCCGCCCGGCAGACCAATCCCGACCTGGTCAGGATCGTGGAAGGCGTCTCCGGCACCGTCGAGATGACCACCCAGATCCGCATCCGGTTCGACTACGGCCGGATCGTGCCCTGGGTGCGCCGCACTGACGGCGGCCTGCTGCACGCCGTCGGCGGCCCCGACTCGGTCTGGCTGCACTCCCCCGTGCCGCTGCACAGCGACGGCTACTCGCACGAGGGCACCTTCCGGGTCTCCGCCGGCGAGCGGATGGCGTTCCTGTTCACCTGGCATCCCTCCCACGAGCCCCGGCCCGTCGAGATCGACCCGTTCGAGCAGCTGACCGAGACCGAGGCGCTGTGGGCCGAGTGGGTGGAGCAGTGCACCCACAAGGGGCCCTGGCGGGAGGCCGTGGTCCGCTCCCTCATCACGCTCAAGGCGCTCACCTACGCCCCCACCGGAGGCATCGTCGCCGCCCCCACCACCTCGCTCCCCGAGGACCTGGGCGGGGTCCGCAACTGGGACTACCGCTTCTGCTGGCTGCGCGACGCCACCATGACCCTCGACGCCCTGATCGGCGCCGGCTACCTGCAGGAGGCCCGCGACTGGCGGGCGTGGCTGCTGCGCGCCATCGCGGGCCGGGCCGAGGACCTGCAGATCATGTACGGCGTCGCCGGCGAGCGCCGCCTGCCGGAGATGGAGATCGGCTGGCTGCCCGGCTACGAGGACTCCCGGCCGGTCCGGATCGGCAACGGCGCGGTCAACCAGCTCCAGCTCGACGTCTACGGCGAGGTGATGAACTCCCTGTACCTCTCGCGCACCTCCGGCATGGAGCCCGACAAGCGGGCCTGGACCATCCAGCGGCAGCTCATCGACTACGTCGAGGCCCACTGGGACGAGCCCGACGAGGGCCTGTGGGAGGTCCGCGGGCCCCGCCGCCACTTCACCCACTCCAAGGTGATGTGCTGGGTCGCCCTGGACCGCGCGATCAAGTACGTGGAGGTCCTCGGCCAGGACGGCCCGGTGGAGCGCTGGAGGGAGATGCGCGCCCGGATCCACGCCGAGATCTGCGAGAAGGCCTTCGACCCGGTGCGGGGCACCTTCACCCAGGCGTACGGCTCGCAGGAACTGGACGCCGCCCTGCTGCTCATCCCGATCGTCGGCTTCCTGCCGCCGGAGGACCCGCGCGTGGTCGGGACCGTCGAGGCCGTCCAGCGCGAGCTGATGGTGGACGGGTTCGTGCTGCGCTACCCGGTGGCCAGGGACAACGACGTGGACGGCCTGCCCGGCGGCGAGGGCTCGTTCCTGGCGTGCAGCTTCTGGCTGGCCGAGGCCCTGGTGATGATCGGCCGCAGGGAGGAGGCGGTCGAGCTCTTCGAGCGCCTGCTGGCCCTGCGCAACGACGTCGGCCTGCTGGCCGAGGAGTACGACCCGCGCTACGGCCGCCTGGTCGGCAACTTCCCGCAGGCCTTCAGCCACGTCCCGCTGGTCCACGTGGCCCGCGCGCTCAGCTGAGGCGCCCCGCGGAGCCGTCCCGGACAGGGGGCGTCCGGACAGGGGGCGTCCGGACAGGGGGCGTCCGGACAGGGGGCGTCCGGACAGGGGGCGGGCCGCCGGGTCCGCCGCCCCGGTCACGGCACGGCACCGCAGGTAACAGCAGGGCGCCGCAGGTCACGGCCGCGTCCCCGGCGGGATGCCCAGAGCGGCGAGCTCGGCACGGCCCTCGGCCTCGCGGCCGGGCAGCAGCGCGAGGGTGCAGGCGCGTTCGAAACGGGCGCCGATGCGCTCCCACCCATCGACGGACTCCTCCAGCGCGGCGGCGTCGCCGTGCAGCCGGCCGCGGGCACGGGCCAGGCACGCGGCGGCCCAGTCGTTCTCCTCGGCCGCGGGGATCACGGCGGCCAGGTGCCGTTCGGCGTCGGGGAACCCTGCGACGACGGCGAGCTCGGCCGCGGCGGCGCACGCGTACGGCGGTGACCAGGTCTGGTTCTCGGTGAAGGCCACCTCCATGAGGGCGGCGGCATCGTCGAACCTGCGGGTGTGGACGGCCAGGCGGACGTCGACGAAGGTCGTGAACGTCGCGTGGTCGCGCACCACGCCACCCATGACCGCGCCCGCCCGGGCACGCCACATCCGGCATCCGCGCTCGTCACCGCGCAGGCCGTGCACGAGGGCGACGGCTGCCAGGGGCGGGGCGAGTATGCCTGCCACGGGGCTCCCGGCCCGCTTCCAGCCGTCCCACAGCGGCGGCGCCAGGCGCAGCACCTCGTCGAAGTCCCCGGTGAGCGCCAGGGACGTGACCAGGCGGACCGCCCCGATGTGGGAGGCGCCGATGAGGTCGTCGTCCCACGCCCACCGGCTGACGGACACCGCGGTGCGAAGATCACCGGTCGCCAGGGCGGCCGCGGCGGCCATCCGGTAGGTGTCGAAGATCTCCGGAGCGGCGCGGGGGTCGTCACGGGACATCCCGGCCAACAGGGACAGCCGTTCGGAAGTGAACTCGCTTCCCTTTCTCCGTCGTCCCGGTGCCAGGGCCCAGGCGCCGACCCCGTCCAGGGCGGCCAGGACGAGAACGGGATCGCCGGTGGCGCGGGCCGCCGCGACGGCGGTCTCGGCCCGGACGATGTCCACCTCGAACAACCGCGGGTCGGCGATCCACGCGTCCGCCAGGGCCAGGTGAGCCGCCACCCGGGGCTCGCGCGGATCTCCCGCGGCGACCGCCTGCTCGAACAGGCTGCGCAGCCGCTCATGGGGCACCTCGGCGGCGAACCCGGCCGGGCTCCCGGCGACCATGACGACGGCGGAGGCGAGCGCGATCGCCTCCGCGTCGCCATCGCCGGCCGCGCGCGCCCGCTCTGCCGAGGCAAGCAGCAGGTCGAAGACCCGCTGGCCGGCGCCGTGGACGAAGCACGCGCAGCCGGCTGCGCTGTACAAGTCGCGGGCGGCCTCACCCGGCCCGGGCGCCCGTTCCGCGGCCTGCCGGTAGTGGTCGAACGCTTCGGCGAGGAACCGGCGCGCGAAGGCCAGCCCGCCCATCGTCCGGGCCAGCCGGTGCACGGCGGGGTCCGGGCCGGGCGGGGCGGCGGCCAGCGCCGCCCGCAGGTCGCCGGCGACGGCGTCGAAGTCGTCGCGCCACCCGTCCCGCCCTCCGTCGCCGCCCAGCCGGGCCTCCAGCACGCTCGCGGCGTCCACGGCCCACTCCAGGTGCCTGCGCCGGATCTCCTGCCGCTCGCCGCTGTCGTCCAGACACCCGGCGGCGAAGGCGCGGACGGTCTCCAGCAGCCGCCACCCGCCCGCCCGTCCCCGGGCCACCAGGCTCTTGTCCACGAGCCGGCCCAGGAGGTCGGCGGCCACGGCCCGGTCGCCGTCGGCGGCCACCGCCGCCACCGCCTCCAGGCCGAAAGCACCGGCGAGCACGGCCAGCCGGCGGAACAGCACCCGTTCCTCCTCCGCCAGCAGGTCGTGGCTCCAGCCGATCACCGCGCCCAGCGAGCGGTGCCGTACGGCGGGCCCGCGGCCACCGGCCAGCAGCCGCACGTAGTCCCCCAGCCCGGTGAGCAGCCCGGCCGCGCCCAGCGACGCGCAGCGGGCCGCGGCCAGCTCGATCGCCAGCGGCAGCCCGTCCAGCCGGGCGCAGAGGTCCGCGACGGCGGCAGGCTCGGCGGTGAAGCCGGGATCGGCCGCGAGGGCGCGCTCCCGGAAGAGCCGCTCGGCGTCGGAGTCCAGCGGGAGCGGCGCGACCGGGACGGTGCGTTCGCCGGGCAGGCCGAGCCGCTCGCGGCTGGTGGCCAGGATCGTGGTCTCGGGGCAGTCCGACAGCACCCGCTCGGCGAGCTCGGCCACCGCGTCGATCAGGTGCTCGCAGTTGTCCAGGACGAGCAGCGACCGGCCGCGGCCGAGCCGCTCCACGACGGCCTCGGCCAGCGGCTGCTGCGCCCGCTCGGTCACGCCCAGCGCCGCGGCCACGGCCTGTGTGACGGCCTCGCCGCGGACCGGGATCAGGTCGACGAAGACCACCCCGAACGGGAACGACGGGGCGGCCGTCTCGGCGGCCACCGCGGCCAGGCGGGTCTTGCCGACCCCGCCGGGGCCCAGCAGGGTCACCAGCCGGGTCTCGCCGAGCACGGCGAGCACGGTCTTCTGCTCCCCGGCACGTCCGACGAAGCTGGTGCGTGTCCGCGGCAGACCGGTCACCTGGCCGACGGGGGGCGGTGTGCCGCCGCCCGCTGTCGCGGCCAGCTCCGCGAGCGCCCTGCGGTCCGCCACGCCGTACTTGCGCAGCAGCGAGGAGACGTGTCCCTCGACGGTGCGCACCGAGACGTGCAGCCTGCCGCCGATCTGCGCGTTCGACAACCGCAGGCCCAGCAGGGCCAGCACCTCGGCCTCCCGGGCCGAGACCTCGACGGGATGCGTCTGATCCACCGGATCATGATGACCGAATTTTGATCATTTTTCGGTGGTTTCTCGGGATCGGCACGTGGTCTCCCCGTGGTGGACACGTGGTCGTCACGGATGCCCGTACCCCCGCAACCGCAGCAGTCTGCAGGCAGACGGGCCGGGACCGGCAGAAGGCCCCGGCCCCCGACGAAAGGATCGCACGATGTCCGAGAACGCAGAGTTCCAGATGCCGGCCCCCGACCCCGCGCTCAAGCGCCTGGACTTCCTGGTCGGCTCCTGGGAGCTGAAGGGCTCCACGGTGGAGGGCCCGATAGGCCCGGCCACCGAGATCACCGGCTGGGAGACCTTCGAGTGGATGGAGGGCGGCTTCTTCCTCGTCCACCGCTGGGAGAGCAGCTTCGCGGTCGACGGCGTCGAGGTCGTCGACGCCGGGTACGAGTTCTTCGACTACGACCCGGAGGGCGGCCGGTACCGCACGCACTTCTTCAACAGCCTGGGCCCCTACGACCACGAGGGCAGCAAGTACCACGGCGGCTTCGAGGACGGGGCCCTGGTGGTGACCGGCCCGGCCCGCATCACCCGCACGCCCGGCGCCGACGGCACCGTCACCGTCGACTCCGACGTGCCGGCCGGAGACGACCAGTGGATGCGGATCATGAAGTACACCCTCACCCGGGCGCGGTAGCCGCCCGCGCTCCGGGCCACGGCCGCACGGTACCCGGGCGGCCGTGGCCTGCGGGAGAACCGCCCCAGCCGGGGTCCGGGGCTTTGATGCCCCGGCGCCGGAAGAAGTTCGAAAAAATCTTGAAACCCGCTGTAACAATCCGCCGCCGCCGCTCCTCTCATCTGATGAACCACCGAGCGGAACGGAAGAACCCGATGAGCGACTTCGATATCACCACCACCGAGTACGTCGACTACGACGGCGACGGCGGCGTCGACGCCCAGCTGATCGACACCGACGGCGACCGCGTCGCCGACGAGGAGCGCTACGACGTCGACGGCGACGGCGTGACCGACGTCGTCTACCTCGACCACGACGGCGACGGCTACGTCGACGAGGTCCGCGTGGACCTCGACGGCGACGGCGTCTCCGACCACACCGAGCACCAGGGCCCGTTCACGACCGCCTGACCGATCGTCCGGTACGAGCCCGTGCGGTCCCGCCGGGGGAACCCGGGGCACCCGGGCCGCCGACGAGGAAGGCGACCGGTCAAGAGCCCAGGCCCGAGAGCCTGGGTCTCCACACTGGAGGAACTGATGAGAGACCGACGCGCGCTCCTTCCGCTGCTGCTCCTGGGCGGCCTGGCACTGGCCGGCTGCGGCTCGGTGGCGGGATCCGGCGGGAACGCGGCGGGTGCCGGCGGGGACGCGGTCACCGCGGTCACGCAGCCCGCGCCCGCCCCCGCCGAGACGAGCGGGGGCGGTGTCGGGCGCCTGCTGCCCAGAGGCGAGGACGGCGTGGCGCAGACCCCCGGCGGAGCCGGTGCCGCGCAGCCCTCCGGGGAGGCCGGGCGCGGCGGGGAGAAGCCGGCCGGCGAGTCCGGCGCCCCGGAGGAGCCGGGCCCGTTCGGCCTGCCGCTGCTGCCGCTGCTGCTCGCGCTGGGGGCGGCGGCCGTCGCCGCGATCGCCGCCGGAGTGCTCCTGTGGCGGCGGAACGCCGGCGCCTCCTCTCCCGCCGCCTGGCAGGCAGGGCCCGTTCCTCCGGAGCCGGCGGGTCCCGCAGCCCCGCAGGCCGGCGCGCCGATGCCCGTCCCGCCCGCGGGGGCGCCCGCCCCGGCTGCGCCGCCCACCGCGCAGTCCGCCATGCCGCCCACCGCACCGCCCAGCCCTGCCGCACCGTCCGGACCGCCCGCCAGGTCGTCCGGAGCGTCCGCGCCTCCGGGATCGCCCGCACCCTCTGGAGACCCCATGCCATCCGCACAGCCCGCCGTACCGGACGGAGATCCCGCTCCCGCCGCCTCGGACCCGCTGAAGGACGTCCTGGAGGAGGTCGCCGGGAGCGGGATCAGCCAGGCGCTCACCCAGCAGGTGGAGCGCCTGTTCGCCGGTGGCCGTCCGAGCAGGGAGGCCCTGGTGGAGGCGTGCATCGGCTGCCGGGACCAGATCGCCGAGCGCCACCCCCGGCTGGCCGACAGGCTGCTGGCCGGGCTGAACCGGGCCGGGGTCCGGGAGATCGTCGCGGACGGGCAGCGCTTCGACCCGCGCCTGCACGAGGCGTTCGGCACCGAGCCGACCGACCGGCCGGAACTGCACGACATCGTCGCGGAGACCGTCAAGCACGGGTACGCCGACGGCGACCGCGTGGTCCGGGTGCCGCAGGTGGCGGTCTACCGCCACGAGCCGGCCGCCGTCCCCGACTCGGACGGGGCCGGGCGATGAGGAGGTCAGGCCGCCCCGAGCTCGGCCTGGAGACGCTGCCTGGCCCGGTGGATCCAGACCTTCACCGTGTTGAGCGGGACCTGGAGGGTCGCGCCCACCTGCTCGTAGGTGAGCCCGCCGGCCCACAGCAGCAGCGCCTCGCGGTGGGAGTCGGGCACCGTGGCCAGCGCCCGGCGCAGGTCGGTCAGCTCGGCGACGGTGTCCTCGAAGGGCTCGGTGACCACCGATTCCTCGCCCACCTCGTCGAAGATCGTCCCCATGGGGGCGCGGCGCCGTACCACCGCGCGTGCGGCATTGCGCGCGATGGCGAGGACCCAGGCCCGGAAGGGGGCCTTGCCCTCGAAGGTGGCCAGGCCCTTCCAGGCGGCGAGCTGGGTGTCCTGCAGCGCGTCGAGCGCGTCGGCGCGGTTCTCGGTCAGGTGGTAGCAGACGCCGAAGGCCTGACGCTGCGCCGTGGACCACAGCGCGGCGAAGGCCGCCTCGTCGCCCGCCCGCGCCGCGACGAGGAGAAGGCTCTCGTCGTCAACCGCGCTGCTCAACGACCCACTCGTCATCGGTCACCCGTCCTCCCGAGGTGGAAATCAGCCAATGACATCACGCCGCACGTTTGCCCGGTATGAGGTATCTAGCCATGATATTGGACCGTAACAATACAGAGTTCGGAGCGGCTTTCGACGGTTCGGACGACCTGGACGAACTGCGCAGGCTCCTCTTCGACGCGGTCCCCGGACCGACCGAGGAGGAGACCGGCGACATGTTCGCGCAGACGTTCTCCGCGGACGAGGCCGACCTGTCCCTCCTGCCCGACGAGGACGTCCTCTCCGGCGACTCCGCCCCGGACGCGCAGGACCCCGCCGGCGAGCCCGGCCCGTTCGGCGAGGACGGGTCCTTCGGCGGGGAGGACCGGGGGGACGCCCAGGACGCCGGTCACGAGGACGCCGGTCACGAGGACTACGGCGACCACAGCGGCGACCAGGACGGCGACCACGGCGAGGACCCCTACACCCCGGACGACGACCACGGCGGCTGGGACGACCCGATCTTCGGAGGTGGCGTGTGACGACCGCCGGACCCGCGGACCTGCTGCGCCGCCTGTGCGACGGCACCGCGGCCAGGCTCGCCGGGGCGGAGCTGCGCGAGCGGGTGGCGCGGGTGCGCGCCGACCTCGACGCGCCGCTGCGGGTCGCGGTGGCGGGCGCGGTGAGCAGCGGGAAGTCGACCCTGGTCAACGCCCTGCTCGGGCTGCCCGTCGCCCCGGTGGACGCGGGCGAGTGCACCTTCGTGGTGACCCAGTACGAGTACGGCCAGGACGACGGCCGCATCACGATCGAGCTCACCGACGGCACGGCGGCCCACTCCCGGCTGCTGCCCGGCCACCGGCTCCCCGCCGACCTCGGCGTGGACGTGGCGCGGATCCGGCGGCTGCGCGTCACGCTGAACCTGCCGTCGCTGCGCACGGTCACCATCATCGACACCCCAGGCATGAACACGGTGACGGCCGTCAACGAGCGGGCGGCCAGGAGCATGCTCTTCGGCTCCGGCGACGAGGACGACCGTGCGCAGGCGATGATCTACGTGCTGCGCTACGTCCAGAAGTTCGACGACACGACCCTCGCCGACTTCCGCCGCCTCACCGACGCCTCCGGCATGAGCTGTGTCAACACCCTCGCCGTGCTCGGCCAGATCGACCGGCGCGGCGACGAGGAGGACCCCTGGCCGACCGCCCGGCGGCTGGCCGCCGGCGGCTACCGGGACCTGCGCACCTCCGTCTTCGACGTGGTCCCCGTGATCGGCCTGCTGGCCGAGACCGCCCGCGCCCGCCCGCTGGACGGCGAGGAGATCGCCGCCCTGTCCCGCCTGGCCGAACTCGACGAGGACGACCTGGAGGACTACCTCCTCGACATGGAGGACTTCCGCACGGCGCCCGACCTGCCCGTCCCGGCCGGGGTACGGCACCGCCTGGTGGAGCGGCTGCACCGCTACGGCATCCGCGTCGCGGTGGACGCGCTGCGCCGGGGCGAGGCGGCCGACGCCGCCTCGCTCACCGCCCTGCTGCTGCAGCGCTCGGGGTACGCCTCTGCGGGACGCGCGGCGACCGGGTCGGTCGCCGCGGGCCTGACCCACTTCGCCCGCCGCGCCGACCAGCTCAAGGCGCTCGACGCGGTGACCCGGCTCCGCCGGATCGCCCGCACGCCCGCGCTCGGCTCCGACCGCGCCACCCTGGACGCGCTGGCGGCCCAGCTCGACGAGAACCGGCCGATCGCGACCGCCCTGGGCGGCCTGCGCATCTTCACCGCGGCCGAGGCGCTCGGCCGGGGCACACTGGTGCTGAGCGAGGAGATGACCGCCGAGCTGCTCCGTCTGGCCCGCCACGACGACCCCGCCGAGCAGTTCGGCCTGGCCGCGGGGGCCTCCCGGCAGGACGTCGCCGCCGCGGCCACCGCCGCCACGACGCGCTGGCGCACGCTCGCCATGATGAACGAGGGCCGTACCGCCGGACACCGGGCCAGGGACGTGCTGACCGTGCTGGAGGACGTCGTCATCGCGGCGCTGGAGGAAGACTCCGGTCCGGCCGCCGCTGCGGCGGGCGACCCGCTCCCGCCGGTCCGGGTCGACTCCGCGGCGATCGAGGTCCTGCGCGCGGCCCCGCTGGTCCCCGCCGACGACAAGCGGGCGCTGGAACTCCTGCTCGCCGGGACCGAGCTGGCGACCCAGCTCGGCGCCCCGCCCGGCGCCCCGCGCGCCGAGGTCGCCGGCTACGCCGCCGCGCTGGGCGCGCGGTTCCGCGTCCTGACCCACCGGCCGATCTCGCTGCGGCAGCGGCGGGCGGCGGAGACCCTCTGCGACGCCTACGAGGCCATCTGGGCCCGCTACCACCAGGACGGCGCGTCCTGACCCGGTGACCACCAGCCACCGCCGGTCCCGGTGTCCGCGGACACCGGGACCGGCTCCCGTTCCCCATAGGAGAGACACATGACGACCCCCGACCAGAACGGCCCGGTGGCCCGGCTGCTGCGCTACGCCAACGAGGTCCACTCGCTGGCGAGCCGGTGCGGCCGGGCGGACCTGGCGGAGGTGCTGGCCTCCTGCGCGGCCCGCTGGAAGGACGAGTGCACCGACATCGTGGTCGCCGGGGCGCAGAAGCGGGGCAAGAGCCGCCTGCTCAACACCCTGGTCGGCCACCCCGACCTGGTCCCGGTCGACGCCGACGTGGCCACCAACTGCTTCCTGTCGCTGCGCCGCGGCCCCAAGCTGGCCGCCGTCGTGCACCGCAGCACCGAGAACGGGCCGGTCCAGACCCCGATCACCGTCGAGTCGATCCCCGACTACGCCTCGATGCGCGGCGACGCCGGCAAGCGCCGCGACGTGGTCAGCGTGGACATCACCCTCGACAGCCCCCTCCTCGACGGCCTGCGGCTGCTCGACACGCCCGGGGTGGACAGCCTCACCGTCGGCCACCGCCAGGTGACCGTCGCCATGCTCCAGCGGGCCGACGCCCTGCTGTTCACGCTCAGCGCGCAGGACCAGCCCGTGCTCCGGCACGAGCTGGAGTTCCTGGCCGAGGCCGCCGAGCGGGTGCAGGCGATCGTGTTCGTGCTCACCAAGGTGGAGGACTCGGCCAACTGGCGGAGCCTGATGGAGGAGAACCAGGCCCGGTTGCGGACCTTCGTCACCGAGGCGGTCGCGGAGAACCCGGCCCGGGCGGCGACGCTGAACCCGCTGCTGTCGGCGCCGTGGATCCCGGTGAGCTCCAAGCTCGCCGAGGCCGCCGAGGTCAAGCGCCGGGAGGGGCGCACCGAACGCGCCGACGCGCTGCGCGCGCGCAGCGGCATGGACGTGCTGGAGCGGCACCTGCGCGCCTTCGCCGAGGGCCGCGACTCCGCGCGGGGGGCCACCGTGGTCGCCGCCGCGCTCTCGGTGCTGGGCTCGCTGGCCACCGGGGCCAAGGACGACGTCGCCGCGGGCTCCGACGACGAGGGCGACGTCACCGCCCGGCTGGCCGAGGTGGACGCCGGGCTGGAGCAGCTCACCGAGCTGGCCGCCAAGCGCCGGGCGGGCGCGGTGGCCAACACCTTCCTCGGCCGCGAGGTGGCGGGCATCGTGGCGGCGCGGGTGGCCGAGGTCCGCCAGCCGTACGAGAACACGATCTCCACGCTGAAGAAGCAGGAGCAGATCGACCGGTACATGGCGGAGCTGCCGCTGAGCGTGCAGCGCTCGCTGGAGGCCATCTGGTCGCAGATCGTCTACGACGTGGAGGTGCTCTCCCGGACCACGCTGGACGCCTTCGCCCGCGACCTCGGCCTGGACCCGGTGGACCTGGAGGCCGACCGGCGGATGCTGCCCAACCTCTCGCAGGTCCAGGTCCGGGGCGACATGGCCGCGGGCGCCCCGGAGAGCGTGGACATGGTCCGCGACGTGCTGCCGTCGGCATCGATCGGGCTCTCCCTGGGCGGTTTCGCCGCGACCCTGCTCGGCCCGGTGGGCTTCATCCTGGTCGCCCCGGCGATCGGCGCGGCCATCTTCATGGGACGCCGATCGATGGAGAAGGTGCAGCGCAACCAGGCGGCGCTCAGGAGCGCGCTGCGGGACCAGTTCTCGATCGTCTCCCGGGAGATGACCCTCGACCTGGAGCGGATGGTCGCAACCTGGCGGGTCAACGTCGAGCAGGTCGCGGACGAGAGCCTCATGCGGCGGCGCAGGGAGCTGGAGGGCAGGCGCGCCGAGCTGAAGGCCGCCTCCGCGCGCTCGGCCGAGGAGCGCCGCAAGGCGCGCCAGTCCGGCCAGGACCGGATCACCGCCATCGGGACCCTCACCAAGCGCGGCCACGAGCTGCGCAAGGAGCTCGCGACCGCGGTGGCCGCCCTGGGCGGCGGCGCCTCACGGCCCTGACCGCCCGGCGGCCCCGCCTCCTCCGGCGGCCCCGGGGGAGGCGGCCGGTCCGGCCACACCTTGCTTACTCTGAGTAATGACTCCGTAACATACGGTATCCGTACGGGCTGGGCTCCTGATACGGCTACACCATGTCCGCCCAGCACCGAGCGCGCCGCACCCTGCCCGCCGCCGTGTTCCCGTCCTTCTCCTCCGCCGTCCCCCGGCCGCCTCGGCGCCGGCCGGACACGGACGCATGGACAGGACACGACCACGTGCAAGGAGAACGATGTACCGCAGACGCGACCTTCTACGCTGGGGAGCCGCCGCCACCGCCGGCCTCGCCACGACGCTGATCCCCGGCCGGGCCTCCGCCGCGCCGCCCCTTCGGCCGTCACCCGTGCCACCGCCGGTCGACGAGGCCGCCTGGCGTGCGCTGGGCCGCGCCCTCGGCCCCGGAGCGGATCTGTACCGCCCCCGGGCCAACGCCTACGACCGCCTGGCCGCGCCGTGGAACCTGCGGTACGCCGACGTGCTTCCGGCCGGCATCGTCGCCTGTGCCGGCACCGCCGACGTGCAGGCGGCCCTGCGCTGGGCCACCGCCCACGACATGCCGCTGGCGGCGCGCTCCGGCGGCCACAACTACGCCGGATACTCCACCACGACCGGCCTGCTGATCAGCCTGCGCCGCATCGACGGGGTCCAGGCCCGCGGCCGCCGCCTGCTGGTGGGGGGCGGGGCGACCAACTCCGACGTCCACCGCGCCCGGGCCGGCGACCTGTACTTCCCCGGCGGCCGCTGCCCCGGCGTGGGCGTGGCCGGGCTGACGCTGGGCGGCGGCCTGGGCTTCAACGACCGCAGATGGGGCCTGACCTGCGACCGGATGGTGGAGACCGAGGTCGTGCTGGCCGACGGGTCCCTGGTGCGTGCCGGCGAGCGGGAGAACGCCGACCTGTGGTGGGCCTGCCGCGGCGGCGCCGGCGGAAACTTCGGCATCAACACCTCCTTCGTCTTCGACGCGGTCCCGGTGGCCGACCAGACCGCCACCGTCTTCGACCTGACCGTCGACCCCCGCCACGCCGTGGCGGCGATGGACGCGGTGCAGGAGATCCTGCAGCAGGACCGGGCCGGCCGCTTCGACTGCCGCGTCGGCTTCTCCCGCTCCGGCACCGGCCCGGCCTCGATCACGCTGCTGGGCCAGTACCTGGGCGCGGAGGAGGCCGCGCGCCGCCTGCTGGCGCCGCTGCTGGCCCTCGGCCCGTCCCGGCGCTTCATCGAGCAGCGCCAGTTCTGGTCCGCGCAGAGCTACCTGATGATGCGGCCCGAACGGACCGCCATGACCTCCCACTCCCTGATGCCCGACCGCTGGCTGCCCGCCCGGACGGTGCAGGCCATCGCCGAGGCCGTCACCGGCTGGCAACCCGGGGGCCCGGGCACCGGCGGGTACGTCACCCTGTTCGCCATGGGCGGCCGGGTCGGTGACGTCGGCCCCGGGGAGACCGCCTTCGCCCACCGCGGCGCCACCTTCGTGATCGACATCGGCGCCGAGTGGGCCCCGGCCACTCCGCAGGAGACGGTACGGCGCCTGCGCCGCCAGGCCCGCGCCGTGTACCGCAGGCTCCGCGCCGACCTGGACACCTCGTCGGCCTACGTCAACTTCCCCGACCCCACCCTGCCGGACTGGGCGCGCGCCTACTACGGCGACAACTACCGGCGCCTGGTGCGGATCAAACACCGGTACGACCCCGAGGGCGTCTTCCGCTACGGCCAGAGCATCGGCTCGCCGACCCGCTGACCGCGCCGTCCGCAGGCCCGGCACCCCCTCGGGTGCCGGGCTCTCGCGTGTCTAGAGCGGCAGGTGGACCAGGGTGGCGGGCTGGTCCCGGGCGGTCCCCGCCGTATCGCCGGGGTTGTGCAGGCAGAGCAGGCCGGTGGCGACCCGGGCCACCGGTTCGAACGTCCCCGAGGTGCGGTGCACCTCCCGCGCCCCGGCGGGGGTGACGTGCAGGAGCCTGCTCCGGCCGGCGTCGCGCATCGTCATCCACATGGAGTCGCCGTCGGCGACCATGCGGGGGCGCTCCCAGCGGTACCGGGAGGTGAGGTGGCCCGAGAGGGTCGCCGACTGCTTTCCCATCAGGAAGGCCACCGAGTGGGAGCGCTCGTCGAAGACCCCGACCGACCAGCCCCTGGCCGGGCTCACCTGGTCGGTGCCGACCGCGTAGATCTGGTTGCCGGCCGGGAACCAGCGCAGCGCGCCGGTCCGCGGGCGCGGCAGGACCGGCACGGTCCGGCCGTCCACGGTGTCGGCCTCCAGCCCCGCCGAGCTGGCCGTGAACCACCTGCCCTTGTGCAGGACGACCTGGTGCAGCCAGCTCTGCCCGCCGTCGCGCACCGTCGGGCGGACGACGCCGCCCGGGTCGATCAGGCACAGCACCTGCCACGGCCGGAAGTTCTGGTGCTGGTTGGCGAACACCGGCTTGGTGCTGCTGAACTGGCCGAGCACCACGGTGCAGCCCGGTGCGCCCACCGAGGGCGACGGCTCCGTGCCGCCCGGCCCCTCCTGGTCCAGCAGCCGCCGGGTCCGGTTGTCCTCGTTCACGAACCACTGGGCGTAGGCGCCGAGGTCGCGGGGCTTGGGCTCCTGGAAGAAGAACCCTCCGCCCAGGTCGAGCTCGATCATCGCCAGGTGGCCCGTCTCCCCCCAGGGCAGGCCCACCGCGCCGTCGACCGCCAGCACCTGACCGGGCTGGTAGAAGACCCACGCCGTGGGGCCGTGGGCCAGCACGGTGGGGTTGCCCCACATCTGCAGCGGGTGCGTGGAGCGTACGGCCAGCTCCGGCGTGAGCGTGCGGGCCAGCGTCTGCGCCGGTCCGACCTGCTCCACCGTGACGACGCCCTCGCTGGAGGCGGCCCACTCCACCAGGCGCCCGAAGGCGAACTCGCGGTCGTGGCGGCCGCCGAGCCCGTCGAGCCTGCGCAGGAAGTGGCCGTTCTCGAACGCCTGGTGGACGTAGACCCGGCCGGCCTCGGCGCGCACCTCGAGCACGCCGTCGAGCACCTTCTCGATCCCCTTGGCGGTGGGGCCGTCCGGGGCGGGAGCCGCACCGCCGGGGAGCCGGTGACCGCCGGTCTGGCCGCCGCTGGGGCCGGTGAACGCCGGGTGGCCTCCGGTGGAGCCCGCGAAGGCCTGGTGGCCCCCTGTCTGCCCGTGGCCGGTCCGCCCGGCCACGGACAGGGCGGACCCGTCCGTGGACCGCGGGCCGGTGGTGTCGGGCCGCTCGACCTTGAGCTTCCAGGCGAGCTGGGCGGCGCCGTAGGCGACCACGATCTTCGGGTCGTCGTAGGTGCGGACCAGGTCCCCGTGGCGGTCGCGCACGACCTGCTGGACCAGCGGCATCCGGCTGGCGCCGCCGGTCATGAACACCGCGCCCAGCTCGTCGCCCCGGATGCCGGCGCCGCGGATGGTCTCGTCCAGGATGTCGACCGTCTTGACGATCTCCTCCCCGATGAGCCCCTCCAGGTCGGCCCTGTTGATGTGCACGTCCTCGTTGATGCCGACCACGTAGTGGGAGGAGGTGTCGAACTTCGACAGGGCCTCCTTGGCCTCCCGCGCCATCTTGAACAGGTCGGCGGCGTAGCTGAGGTACCGGCGTTCGGCGCTGGTGGTCACCTGCTGCCACCACTCGGCGTCGTGCCGCTCGATCTGCGTCCCGAGGAAGGCGAAGACCTGCTCGTCGAAGCTCTCGCCGCCGATCTCGTCGTGCCCGCCCGGCTCTCCGACGACCTTGAAGTCGCTGCCGTCCACGGTGAGCACGGCGGCGTCGAACGTGCCGCCGCCGAGGTCGTAGACGGCCAGGTGCGAGCCGGGGGCCACCCGCCCGGAGGAGGCGAAGTAGCGTGCCGAGGCCACCGGCTCGTCGATGAGCACGATCCGCACGCCGCGCACGACCTTCTTGGCGGCCGCCACCAGCACCGCCTTGCGCTCCTCGCTCCAGGCCACCGGGTGGGTCAGCGCGATGCAGTCGGGCGCGGCCCCGTCGAAGCGCCGCCGGCCCTCGCTCACGAACAGCTCCAGCAGCGCCGCCATGGCGTCGGTGACGTCCACCGGGACCCCGCCGAGCAGCATGCGGCCGCGGCCGACGTAGCGTTTGGGGTTGCGCTCGACGCGCTCTGGGCTGATGCCGATCCCCCGCTGGGCCACCCGGCCGGCCACCAGCGTCCCGCGCTCGTCCAGCATGACGGCGGAGGGGATGCGCCGCTCCCCCTCCACCTCAAGGATGTCGAAGCGCCCCTCGGCCGCTATCACCCCGGCCGAGAAACTCGTCCCGAGGTCGACACCGAGGCACCACTGCGCCATTTCTCACTCCTCGTCGACGCGAACCCGATCACTCCGCATCCGCCGGACGCACCCCCGTCGCGGGCGGGCACCCGGGAACGATCCAGGGTATGCGAAAGGACCATCGGCATGGATCCGGAGCAGAAGACCATCTTCCTACGATCTGCGGAGAACTCGCGATTTCTCCTGACTTCGCGGCGCCGTCAGCTCCCCGGCGCCCCGCCACCGGGACGGACGGCCAGGGCGGCGAGCACGCGGGCGAACTCCGGAGGCGGGGCCACGACCAGCCGGGTCTGCCCCTCCTGGCTGACCAGGTCGGCCCTGATCAGGGCGAGGCGGCCCCGGTGCCACCAGTAGACCTGGGGACTGAGCGGGTCGGCTCCGCGCTCGAACTCGCGCTGGGCCAGCAGGCGCATCCGCTCGATCGCCCGCACGACGTCGATGCCCTCGACCGGGTGGACGACCAGGGTCGCCGGATCGGGCAGCACGACCAGCACGCCGTCGGCGGGAACGGGCAGGTAGTCGCCAAGACGGCGCAGGTGGGCGGCGGCGCACGAGGTGGGACCGGTCAGCCTCAGGACCGCCACGCCGTCGAGGTCGCCGGCGGTCACCGAGAGCAGTTCGTCCTGCCAGGCGTTGTCCAGTGCCAGGTCCAGCGCCTGGGCCGCGGTGACCGGCCAGCAGCCGGCCTCCTCGGGGCGGACCGGGCGTCCGGCGGGGCCGTACCCGACCGTGAGCACCTCGACCAGGTCGGCGGTGAGGTGGCGGCCGACCACCCGGCCGGGGGCTCCGCCCGAGACCAGGTCGTCGTCGCGCTGGATGCGGGTGCGCAGCAGCGGGCGGACCTGCGCCAGGTCGCAGGCGTCCAGCGGCTCGTCCACGGTGGCCAGGGTGTGCGACAGGTGCTCGGAGACGAGCATCGGCCAGTCCTCGCGGGAGCGGCGGGCGGCCTCGGCGCGCAGCCCGGCCAGCCGTACGGTCACCTCGCGCGGGCCCGACAGCACGAGCGTGCCGCCGTCGGAGGCGAAGGAGCAGGTGTAGCCGAGGGAGTCGGCGACCAGGCCGAGCAGCGAGTCGAGGTCGACGTCTTCGATCGGGCGCGACGGTGTTCTGGCCGGCGTCCCAGACGATGTCTCGGCCCGCCGGTCGCGATGCCGCCGGAACAGCCTCACGCGCACATCCCCTCTGCCGGTTTTCTCCCTTTTCTAGACTGCCCCCTCGGAAGTACGGATTGACCAGGTCAGAGAGCACGATTCCGCATCAATAGCACCAAGTGCCCCTAACGGCAGGCTGAACTGGGGCATCCCATGCCCGACCGGCAGACCGGCGATCACCGGCACGCCGAGCGGCGCGAGCCGCTCCTCCAGCACCGGGTAGGGGTCTCCGCACTCCACCCACGAACCGAGCGCGAACCCCGCCGCCCCGTCCAGCGAACCCGCGTGGAGCAGCTGGGTGAGCATGCGGTCGATCCGGTAGGGCGCCTCGCAGACGTCCTCCAGCAGCACGATCCGCCCCCGGGCGTCCATCTGGTACGGCGTGCCGCACAGCGCCGCCAGCAGCGACAGGTTGCCCCCCGTGATGGGGGCCGCGACCGGGTCGCCGCCGCCCCGGGCGATGACCCGGTCACCGGCGACGGGCGGGGCCTCGGCGAACAGGGCCGCGGTGAGGTGCTCGAAGGTGCGGGGCTCGGGCCCGCCGGGGTCGCTGATCGTGGCGCAGGCCGGCATGGGGCCGAACCACGTCACGACGCCGAGCTCGACGGCGAACGCCCGGTGCAGGGCGGTGACGTCGCTGGATCCGGCCAGGGTCTTCGGCCCGGCCGCCCGCATGGCGTCCCAGTCGACCAGGTCCAGGATCCGGGTCGCGCCGTAGCCGCCCCGCGCGCACAGCACGGCCGCCACCGCCGGGTCGCACCAGGCGTCCTGCAGGTCGGCCGCGCGGGCGGCGTCGGACCCGGCCAGATAGCGGTCGCGGTCCAGCACGTGGGCGCCGGTGACGACCTTCAGCCCGAGCCCTCGCAGCACCTGGACGCCGCGCGCCAGCCGTACGGGGTCGGGCGGCCCGCAGGGGGCCACCACCGCGACCGTGTCGCCGGGGCGCAGCGCGGGCGGGACGGCCGCTCCGCCGGAGCCCTGGGCGGGTGCGGCGCCGGAGCCCCGCAGGGGCGCTCCGCCCGGGGCGAGCGCGGTGGCCGCGGTGCCGGGACCCCGCGCGAGTCCGGCGCCCGCCGCCGCCGTCCTGGCCTGGATGGGCGCGGCCGGTTCGTTCACCCGGGAAACGGTGCCACACTGGGGTCAGATATGCGACCTCCGACCCACATCCTCGTGGTCAACGGCATCAAGGTCCGCCGGCCGGTCTTCGTGCTCGCCGCCCCGCACTCCGGCGCGGACCTGCTTGCCCGCGCCCTCAAACGCTCTCCCGGCTTCCACGTCACCATGGGCCGTGCGGCCGTGGCCCATGTCGTGCACGCCTTCGCCCGCCGCCCCTCCATCACCCGGCGCGGCCTGGGGGCCACCCGCGTGCTCCGCGACGCCATGGCCGAGTCCTGGCAGATCCTGCCGGGCGCCTGCCGCGAGTGCCCGGAGCCGTGCCGGGAGGCGGGCGGCGTGACGGGCACGGGCCCGTGCGCCGCCCCCGACACCGTCGCCCGCTTCGGCGACGCCAGCCCCGACCTGCTCTACAGCGCCCCGGTGCTGCTCCAGGCCTTCCCGGACGCCCGGTTCGTCCAGCTCATCCGGGACGGCCGCGACGTGGCCGCCGACATGCTGACCGATCCGGCGGCCCTGTCGTGGTTCAGGCCGGCCATGCTGAGCGACGAGGCCGAGTTCCCCAACGCCTTCCTCGGCGTCAACTCCGCCGAGAACGTCGACCGGTGGAAGGCGATGTCCACGGCCGGCAAGTGCGCGCTGCGCTGGCGCGGCGCCGTGCGGCTCTCGGCCGAGCTCCGCCGGGAACTGCCCGCCGAGCAGTTGCTGACCCTGCGCTACGAGGACGTGGCGGCCTCCCCGGGCGAGACGGCGGACGCCCTGTCCCGCTTCCTCGAGACCCGCGTGTCCAGGATCGGCCTGTACGGCAGGAGCGCCCCGAAGGTCGGCGCCTGGCGCACCCGGCTGCGCTCCGAGGACGCCGCGCTGGTGGAGAAGGTGGCCCGGCAGGAGCTCGCCCGCCTGGGCTACCGGTGACCGGCGGTCAGTTCCCGCGGCTGAACTGGGTGCGGTAGAGCTCGGCGTAGACGGCGCCCTTGGCCAGCAGTTCCTCGTGGCGGCCGCGCTCGACGATCCGGCCGCCCGAGACCACCAGGATCTGGTCGGCCTCGCGGATGGTGGACAGCCGGTGCGCGATGACCAGTGAGGTCCGCCCGGCCAGCGCAGTCTTCAGCGCCCGCTGCACCGCGGCCTCCGCCTCCGAGTCCAGATGCGCGGTGGCCTCGTCGAGCACCACCACCCGGGGCGCCTTGAGCAGCAGCCTGGCCAGGGCCAGGCGCTGCTTCTCACCGCCGGACAGCCGGTAGCCCCGGTCGCCCACCACGGTCTCCAGGCCCTCCGGCAGGGACTCGACCAGCTCGGCGATCTGCGCGGCGCGCAGCGCCTCCCAGATCTCCTCCTCGCTCGCGCCCGGCCGGGCGTAGCGCAGGTTGGCCCCGATGGTGTCGTGGAACAGGTGCGCGTCCTGCATGACGACGCCCACGGTCTCGCGCAGCGAGCCGAGGGTGGCCTCACGCACGTCCAGGCCGTTGATCCGGACCGCGCCGTCGTTGACGTCGTACAGCCGCGAGACCAGCGAGGTGATGGTCGTCTTGCCCGCGCCCGAGGGGCCGACCAGCGCGACGAGCTCGCCGGGGCGGGCGGTGAAGCCGATCCCGCGCAGCACCTCGTGGCTCTGGCCCGTGTCGGGCCTGGCCACCGCCTCCAGCGAGGCCAGCGAGACCTCGGAGGCGGCCGGGTAGCGGAAGGACACATCGTCGAACTCGACCGTCGCGGGCCCCGCCGGGACGGGCCGCGCACCGGCCTTCTCGGCGACCATCGGCTTCAGGTCGAGCACCTCGAAGACCCGGTCGAAGCTGACCAGCGCGGTCATCACGTCCACGTGCACGTTGGACAGGCTCGTCAGCGGGCCGTACAGGCGCATCAGGAGTGCGGCGAGCGCGACCAGGGTGCCGACCTCGAAGGCGCCGTTCACGGCCAGCACGCCGCCGGCGCCGTACACCAGGGCGGTGGCGAGTGAGGCGACCAGGCCGAGGGCGACCCGGAACACCGTTCCGTACATGCCGACGGTGACGCCGACGTCCCTGACCCGCCCGGCCCGGCCCCCGAAGACGGCCGCCTCCTCGTCGGGCCGGCCGTACAGCTTGGCGACCATGGCGCCGGCGACGTTGAACCGCTCGGTCATCATGGAGCTCATCTCGGCGTCGAGCTCCATCTGCTCGCGGGTGAGCCCGGACATCTTCCGCCCGACCCACTTGGCGGGGAAGATGAAGATCGGCAGCAGCACGAGGGCGACGGCGGTGATCTGCCAGGAGAGCGCGATCATCGCGCCGAGCACCAGCACCAGCATGACCACGTTGGACACGACCGACGAGAGCGTGCTGGTCAGCGCCCGCTGCGCGCCGATCACATCGGTGTTCAGCCGGGAGACCAGGGCGCCGGTCTGGGTCCGCATGAAGAACGCGACGGGCATGCGCTGCACGTGGTCGAAGACCTCGGTGCGCAGGTTGTAGATCAGGCCCTCGCCGACGCGGGCGGAGAACCAGCGCTGGGCCAGCCCGAGCCCGGCGTCCACGACCGCGAGCGCGGCGATGGCCAGGGCGAGCCGGACGACGAGGCCGGCGTCCTTCCCGATGATGCCGTCGTCGATGATCGCCTTCATCAGCAGGGGGTTGGCGATCACGATGACCGAGCCCAGCACGACGAGCGCGAGGAAGGCGGCGATCTGCCGGGAGAAGGGACGCGCGTACCGGGCGATGCGCCGGACCGTGCCCGGCGCGAGGCGCTCCTTGGTAACGGAACTGTCACGCCGCAGCGAGCGCATCGCCTGGGGGCCGAAGCCCCCTCCCATCATCGCCATCAGGCCTCCTCTCCCGGTGCGAGCACCGCAAGAGGCTACGGGATTCCCCCGTCAGCTCCGGGCGAACAGGACCGTGCGGCGTCCTGCGCGGGCACGGCCCGTGCCCGCGCAGCGCGGATCAGCCGAAGAGCGACCTGATCCGCGCCATCTGCTCCTGGCGCTCGGCCGCGCACTGCTCCTCCAGCGTCCGCCCCTGGGCGCCCTGGAGCAGCCGCTTGGTCGCCGTCGCGGCGTCCCTGTTGGTCGCCAGCAGGGCGTCCGCCAGGTCGCGTACGGCCTGCATCAGCTCTCCGGGGGCGACCACCAGCTCGGCGAGGCCGATCCTGGCCGCCTCCTGCGCCCCCACGACCCGCGCCGTGAGGCAGATCTCCACGGCACGGGACAGGCCGACCAGGTCGACCAGCGGCTTGGTCCCCGTCAGGTCGGGGACCAGGCCGAGCGCGGGCTCCTTCATGCACAGCTTGGCGTCGTCCGCCAGGACCCTCAGGTCGCAGGCGAGCGCCAGCTGGAAGCCCGCGCCGACGGCGTGCCCCTGAACGGCCGCGACCGAGACGATGTCCGGGCGCCGCAGCCACAGGAACCCCTTCTGGGCCTGCGCGATCCGCTCGTCGAACGCCGCGCCGCCGAGCGTGGCGGTGCTCGAGAACGAACCCTGACCGGGGACCCCTTCGGGGGTGAACATGCGCAGGTCGATGCCCGCCGAGAAGGACGGCCCCTCACCTCGGACCACGACGACTCTCACCTGCTGCGGCAGGTTCTCACCGATCTGGGCCAGTGCCGACCAGGTGGCGAACGTCTGCGCGTTCCGCTTGTCCGGCCGGTCCAGCGTGATCGTCGCGATCTCGCCGTCCACCTCGTAGCGCAGGCCGATCTCCGCGAGGGAGACCTCCTCCGCACTCCCCCCAGGGGCCACGTCCACCATCGCTCGTTCTCCCATACAGGTCGCCGTCCGTTCCGCCCGAGCCTACCGAACTCTCCAGAATGAGGTTCTACAGACCCGGGCGGACGGCCGGCTGTGGACGAGCGGCTGCGGTCGCGCGTTCCGAGGCGGGTCAGCGCTTGGACTTGCCCCGGGTGGCGCCGCCGCGCCCGCGCAGAGTCACGCCGGACTCGCTCAGGATGCGGTGGATGAACCCGTACGACCGGCCGGTCGAAGCGGCGAGCGCCCGGATGCTCTCACCCGAGCTGTAGCGCTTCTTGAGATCGGCGGCCAGTTTTTCACGGTCGGCCCCGGTCACCCGGGTGCCCTTCTTAAGAGTCTCGGCCACGAGTACCTCCTGTAGTGCCAGACTTCCGCAGCGTTACTCCGCCATGATCAGTCATTTCTGCGGGATCGGCTACCTACTCCCAGGGAAAAGATCCGTACCCGCTCAAAATAAGATCAGGCAAGTGCCACAAGATCGGAAAATTCGTCGCTCCACGCGTCTTCAACTCCGTCAGGCAGCAAGATCACCCTATCGGGCTGCAGGGCGTCCACAGCACCCTCATCGTGCGTAACGAGAACAATCGCCCCAGAATAGGACCTTAGGGCCGAAAGCACCTGCTCCCGGCTCGCCGGATCGAGGTTGTTCGTGGGCTCGTCGAGCAGCAGGACGTTGGCCGCCGAGAGCACGAGCGTGGCCAGGGCCAGCCGCGTCTTCTCCCCGCCGGAGAGCACGCCCGCGGGCTTGTCCACGTCGTCGCCGGTGAACAGGAACGAGCCCAGCACCTTGCGCAGCTCGACGTCGGCCAGCTCGCCCCCGGCCGAGCGCATGTTCTCCAGCACGGTGCGCTCCGGGTCGATCGTCTCGTGCTCCTGGGCGTAGTAGCCCAGCTTGAGGCCGTGCCCGGGCCTGACCTCGCCGGTGTCGGGCTTCTCGATGCCTCCGAGGATGCGCAGCAGCGTGGTCTTGCCGGCGCCGTTCAGGCCCAGGATGACGACCCTGGAGCCCTTGTCCACGGCCGCGTTGACGTCGGTGAAGACCTCCAGCGAGCCGTACGACTTCGACAGGTCCGTCGCCGAGATCGGGGTGCGCCCGCAGGGCGCGGGCTCGGGGAAGCGCAGCTTGGCGACCCTGTCGCTGCGCCGCTCCACCTCGAGCCCGGACAGCAGCCGCTCGGCGCGGCGCTGCATGTCCTGCGCGGCCTTGGCCTTGGTGGCCTTGGCCCGCATCTTGTCGGCCTGCGCCATCAGCGCCGAGGCCTGCTTCTCGGCGTTGGCGCGCTCGCGCTTGCGGCGCTTCTCGTCGGTCTCCCGCTGCGCCAGGTAGGCCTTCCAGCCGACGTTGTAGGTGTCGATCACCGCGCGGTTGGCGTCCAGGTGCAGGACCCTGTTTACCGTCGCTTCAAGGAGGCCCACGTCGTGGCTGATAATGATCAAGCCACCTTGATGTGATCGCAAAAAGTCGCGGAGCCAGCCGATCGAGTCCGCATCCAGGTGGTTTGTGGGCTCGTCGAGCAGGAGAGTCTCGGCCCCGCTGAACAGGATCCGGGCCAGCTCCACCCGCCTGCGCTGGCCTCCCGAGAGGGTCTCCAGCGGCTGGACCAGCACCCGGTCGGGCAGGCCGAGGCTGGAGGCGATCGAGGCCGCCTCCGACTCCGCCGCGTACCCGCCCAGCACGTGCAGCCGGTCCTCCAGCCGCCCGTAGGCGCGCACCGCGCGGTCCCGGGTGCGCTCGTCCGCCGAGGACATGCCGAGCTCGGCCTCGCGCAGCTCGCGCAGCACCTCGTCCAGCCCGCGCGCGGACAGGATACGGTCGCGGGCGATCACCTGCAGGTCGCCGGTGCGCGGGTCCTGCGGCAGGTAGCCCACCGAGCCGGTGATGGCGACCGTGCCGGCGGCGGGGATGCCCTCGCCCGCCAGCACCCGGGTCAGCGTGGTCTTGCCCGCGCCGTTGCGCCCGACGAGCCCGATCTTGTCACCGGGGTTCACCCGGAACGACGCGCCCTCGATGAGCAGGCGCGCCCCGGCGCGCAGTTCGATGCCAGAAGCCACGATCATGGTTGGAGAACACTCCCAGACTGGAGATACACCGGCGTACGTCACTGCGACCGGACCCGCCGCGCCCGGTGTCCCCCGGCTCTCGGCCCGGCCGTCCCGCATCAAGCGCGGGCGGCGTCAATCGGGAGCGTGCATACCGATCAGTGTACGGCGCGCCGGCACCCCTCTTCCCCTCGTTTTCAGCCGGGGTCGACGACCCTGATCCTGACCGCGCGGAACTGGGCGGGGGTCCCGGCGAGCACCGCGTGCCTGGGGTCGGGGACCGCCAGGAAGGGCCCGGCCTCCAGCGCGAAGACCGGAGCGAGCCTGCGGTCGGCCCGCAGCGCGTCCACCGCGCGCCGGTCGCCGCCGAGGACCACCGCCTCCAGCCCGGCCACGTGCGGGCCGAGGATCCGCAGCGCCACCTCGGCGGCCGCGTCGTGCGCCTGGTCCACCTGCTTCTCCCTGCGCCGGGCGAAGCGCCGCTGCGACCAGCCTCCCGCGGCGCTGCGGCCGTGCACCTGCCGCGAGCCGACCTTGGAGGAGACCAGCTCGTCACCCTGGAAGATCCCGGCCGCGTGGCCGCCGAGCCGTACCAGCAGCACGCCGATCCGGCGCTCTCTGCGCGCGTGGGTGGTCAGCCTGGCCAGCGGCCCGCCCCCCTCGGCGGTCAGCGGCGGGAAGGGCACCAGGCACTCGGCCACCGCCCCGTCGGCGCCCTCGATCCGCACGGCCTCCTCCGAGGCGGTCACGGCGATCGGGCCGTGCCGTTCGGCGAAGCCGTCGATCCAGCGGCCGAGCCGCTCCGGCCCCACCGAGACCCAGCGTCCTCCCCCGGCGGCCGGTCGTGACGTCATGTCCCGGACCCTACCGGCCCGGCGCTCCCCCGCCTCCCGCGGGCTCCGTGACCGCTTCCGCATTCCCCATCCAACAGATGGAGAATTGTCG
Organism: Thiemannella venezuelensis; assembly: GCF_014203605.1. Classification (GTDB taxonomy): domain Bacteria; phylum Actinomycetota; class Actinomycetes; order Streptosporangiales; family Streptosporangiaceae; genus Planomonospora_A; species Planomonospora_A venezuelensis. The sequence goes on from NZ_JACHJJ010000007.1 coordinate 166,005, forward strand.
GTGAACAACGATGAACGGTACTTATGCGGCGGAAGAGGAATGTTCCATCCTCTGAGCGTGTCGACCAATACACAGCTCCTCCCGCCGGCCACCTCGGCGGCGGCCACGGCGACGACCGCCGCGACCCCCGGGGCCACCGCAGCGGCCCCTCCGGTCGGGATCACGGGCGTCACGCCGATCGTCGACCTCGACACGGGCGGCGTCATCGCGCTGCAGGCGGTCGGCGGCGACCTGGGGGACGGCGGCTCAGGCCACGGAGACGTCGTCGCCCTCGCCAGGACGGTCCTCGACGTCTCCAGGAGCGAGGCCCGGCTCCCCCTCGTGCTCGCCCTGCCCACGGCGGCGGTGATCAGCGGCTCGGCCGCGCTGGCCCCGCTCCACGAAGCCCTGCGCCTGTCCGGGCGGCGGCCCCGCGAGATCATCCTCACGCTCCGGGGCGGGTTCTCCGAGGCCGACCGGCGGGCCCTGGTCGTCGGGCTCGACGGCCTGCGCGCCATCGGATACCTGATCGCCGTGGGCGACCTGGGCACCGCGCACGTCCCGCCGGACCTGCTCACCGACGCCGCGCCGTACCTGGCGGTGCTCTCCCCCCGGCTCATGGCGCGGGTCGCGCGCGACCCGCGGCGCGCGGCGCTGGCCGAGTCCCTGGCCGCCCTCGCCAGGAACGTCGGCGCCCACGTGCTCGCCCCCGGCCTGACCGATGAGGCGCAGCTCGCGGCGGTCCGCTCCTGGGGGGTACGGCTGGCGCAGGGCCCGCTGCTGGCCCCCGGCCCGTCCGGGCGCATCCACGTGCCGCTGCCGGCCGTCAAGCCCGAGCCGGTGCAGCTCCTGCTCGGCCCGCGCGTCCAGGAGTTCCTGCTGCCCGCGGTGACCCTCCCGGAGGAGGCCACCTCCGAGGACGCCGTGGAGATCTTCAGCAGCGAGCCCTCCATCACCAGCGTGATCCTGGTGGACGAGTACCAGCGGCCCAAGGGCAGCCTGGACCGCAGCCGCTTCCTGCTCTCCATCGCCAGCCGCTTCGGCCACGCCCTGCACGGCAAGAAGCCCGCCGTCCGGCTGGCCGACACCGTGCGCGCGGTCCCCAAGACCACGCCCGCCATCGCCGCCATGCAGGTCGCCGGCCGCGACGCCGAGCGCGTCTACGACGACCTGGTGGTCACCGACGAGGTCGGGCGCTGCATGGGCATCGTCCGCGTCTCCGACCTGATCCGCCAGGTGGCGGGCATGCAGCGCTGAGCGGGGCGCCCACCCCTCGCCTTTACATTGTAGATTCATTCCGTGGCGGCCGGTCGGCCGCCGCCCTTGGCAGTCCCCCCGCGATCACGGTAGGAAAGGGCCAGGACACGGCGCGAGGCGCCGGCGAGCGGCAGGGGGTTGCCACGATGCGGGAGCACGACCCCTCGATGGGGCGCAGGGCCCTGCTCGGCGCGGGCCTGGCCGCCGGGGCCGGGGCTGCGCTGGCCGGATGCACCTCCGGCGGGACGCCGCCCGCCGGCTCCGCACCGCCGTTCGACCCGGCGAGCTGGGAGTCGGTGCGCGCCCAGTTCGCCCTCGACCCGGCGCACGCGCAGTTCGCCGCCTACGTGCTCGCCTCCCATCCCGCCCCGGTGCGGCGGGCCGTCGAGGAGCACCGGCGCCGCCTGGACACCGACACCGCCGCCTACCTGGACGGACCGGACCGCGAGCAGGCGGTGCGCGAGGCCGCCGCGGCCTACCTCGGGGGCCGGGCGGACGACGTGGCGCTCACCGACAGCACCACCATGGGCCTGGGCCTGCTCTACGGCGGCCTGCGCCTGCTTGCCGGCCAGGACGTGCTCACCACCGAGCACGACTTCTACGCCACCCACGAGAGCCTGCGGCTGCTCGCCGGGCGCACCGGGGCGGAGGTCCGCCGGGCCCGCCTGTACGACGACCCCGCCGCCGCCTCGGCCGACGGGATCGTCTCCCGGCTCAAGGACGCCCTGCGCCCCAGGACCCGGGTGGTCGCCGTCACCTGGGTGCACTCCGGCACCGGGGTGCGCCTGCCGGTCCGGGAGATCGCCCGCATGATCGCGGAGGCCAACGCCGGCAGGGACGAGGAGGACCGCGCGCTGCTCTGCGTGGACGGCGTGCACGGGTTCGGGGCGCTGGCCGACGGGGTGGCCGACCTGGACTGCGACTTCCTGGCCAGCGGCACCCACAAGTGGCTGTACGGCCCGCGCGGCACCGGCGTCCTGTGGGGCCGCGCCTGGGACGCCCTGCGGCCCGTCGTCCCCAGCTTCTCCCTGCCCGCCTTCGCCGGGTGGATCGGCGGGCACGAACCGTCCGGCCCCGGCGGCGTCCTCGGCACGCCGGGCGGCTACCACAGCTTCGAGCACCGCTGGGCGCTCGGCGAGGCCTTCGCCTTCCACCGGGCGATCGGCAAGGACCGGGTCGCCGCGCGGATCGCCGAGCAGGCCGCCCGGCTCAAGGAAGGGCTCGCCGGGCTCCGGAACGTCCGCCTGATCACACCCCGGGACCCCGGCCTCTCGGCCGGGCTGGTCTGCTGCGCGGTCGTCGGCGTCGAGGCGGACCTGGCCGTGCTCCGCCTGCGGGAGAGGCACCGGATCATCGCCGGCGTCACGCCGTACCGGGAGGCCTACCTGCGCTTCGGCCCCGGCATCGTCACCACGCCCGAGGAGGTCGACCGCGCGGTGAAGGCGGTCGCAACGCTCGAATGACCGTATGCTACAACTTAGGCATACCTAAGTTGATACCTCGGGGAGTGGCATATGGCAGAGGGCAGGCCGGCCCGGAAGGCGACCCGCGGCGAGGTGCTCCGCACCGAGCGGCTCACCCCGCACATGATCCGGGTGGTGCTCGGCGGCGAGGGGCTCCGCGGCTTCGGCGCGGGCGAGTTCACCGACCACTACGTGAAGCTCCTGTTCGCCCCCGAGGGGGTGACCTACCCCTCCCCTTTCGACATGGAGGCGATCCAGCGCGACCTGCCCCGCGAGCAGTGGCCCACCACCCGGACCTACACGGTCCGCGCCTGGGACCCCGAGGCGGTCGAGCTGACACTCGACTTCGTCCACCACGGCGAGAGCGGCCTGGCCGGGCCGTGGGCCGCCCGGGTCCGGCCGGGTGACGAGATCTGGTTCTTCGGCCCCGGCGGCGCCTACGCACCCTCCGCGGACGCCGGCTGGCACCTGCTCGTGGGCGACGAGAGCGCGCTGCCCGCCATCGCCGCGTCCCTGGAGCGCCTGCCCTCCGGCGCCCCCGCCCACGTCTTCGTCGAGGTCGCCGGTCCCGAGGAGGAGCAGCGGCTGGACTCCCCCGGCGACGTGAAGCTCGTCTGGCTGCACCGCGGCGACGCCCCGGTCGGCGAGGCGCTGGTCTCCGCGGTGCGCGAGCTCGAGTTCCCCGAAGGCACGCTGCACGCCTTCGTCCACGGCGAGGCGAACTTCGTCAGGGAGCTCCGCCGCCACCTGCGCACCGAGCGCGGCGTCCCGCTCTCCCAGCTGTCCATCTCCGGCTACTGGCGGCTCGGCCGCGACGAGGACGGCTGGCAGTCCTCCAAGCGCGAGTGGAACAAGCAGATCGAGGAGGAGGAGGCCGCCGCCCTTCCCTCCTGACCCCGGCGTGCGGGCCGCGCCGCCCGGGACGGCGTCACAGCCGGGCGGCGTAGATGGCGGTGACGAGGATCGCCTTGGCGCCGATCTCCCAGAGCTGGTCCATGACCTGCTGGTGGCCCTTGCGCGGCACCATGGCCCGCACGGCGACCCAGCCCTCCCGGTGCAGCGGGGAGACCGTGGGTCCCTCCATGCCCGGCGTGAGCGCGATGGCCTCCTCGATCCGCTCGGCCCGGATGTCGTAGTCGATCATCACGTAGTCGCGGGCCACCAGCACGCCCTGCAGGCGGCGGACGAGCTGCCCGACCCCCTGGTCCTCCGCGGCGCCCACCGGCCTGATCAGCACCGCCTCGGAACGGGCGATCGGCTCGCCGAACACCTGCAGGCCCATGTTGCGCAGGGTGGTCCCGGTCTCCACGACGTCGGCGACCGCGTCGGCCACGCCCAGCCGGATGGCGGTCTCGACCGCGCCGTCCAGCTTGATCACCCGGGCGTCGACGCCCTGCTCGGCGAGGTAGCCCTCCAGCAGCCCGGCGTAGGCGGTGGCGATCCGCCTGCCCTTCAGGTCGGCGACGGAGGCGAAGCCGTCCGGCGGGGCGGCGAAGCGGAAGGTGGAGCGGCCGAAGCCGAGCGGCAGGACCTCCTCGACCCGGGCGCCCGAGTCGTGGAGCATGTCGCGGCCGGTGATCCCGGCGTCCAGGGTGCCCTCGCCGACGTAGACGGCGATGTCCTTGGGCCGCAGGAAGAACAGCTCGCAGGAGTTGTCGGGGTCGACGACCACGAGCTCCTTGCTGTCCCTGCGCGGGCGGTACCCGGCTTCCTTGAGGATCGTCTGGGCGCCCTCGGCGAGGGCCCCCTTGTTGGGGACGGCGAGACGCAGCATGGCGGGGGTTCCTTGTCGGGAAGTGTCTGATCTGTGAGACGGGAGGCCGGGCCTACCGGCTCACAGATGCTTGTAGACGTCTTCCAGGCCGATCCCCTTGGCGATCATGAGGACCTGCACGTGGTAGAGGAGCTGGGAGATCTCCTCGGCGGCCCGCTCGTCGGACTCGTGCTCGGCCGCCATCCAGCTCTCGGCGGCCTCCTCCACGACCTTCTTGCCGATGGCATGGACCCCGGCGTCCAGCGCGGCCACGGTCCCCGACCCCTCGGGCCGGGTGCGCGCCTTGTCGGACAGCTCGGCGAACAGCTCTTCGAAGGTCTTCATGATCTCTCTCGGCCTCGGTGGATGTGCCCGCCCAGCCTAACGGCCCCTGGCCCTGCCACGTGCGCCGGTCCACACAGTGGGACCGTTCACGACGCGCAGCACCGGGTGTCCGACGAGCGCCTCCGGGTCGGGGGAGCCGGTCACGCGCAGGGTGGCGGTCTCGCCGGGCAGGAGGGTGAGGAGCATGTCGTCCACGGTCGAGGCGGGGTCGAGGCGGTCGGGGAACAGGCACAGGTCGCGCAGGACGGTACGGGCGGTGACGGTCACCTCCAGGCCGCCCGGGACCGGGGCCGTCTCGGCGTCGTAGGCGGCCGGCGGGAAGGCCACCCGCGGGTCCTCCGCGAAGAAGCGCACGATCCGCGTCCCGCCCAGCCGTACGGCCAGCAGCTCGGCGGCCGGGTCCCCGGGCACGGCCACGGAGTCCGGCAGCGGCACCAGTTCCACCGACCGCGGGGCCGCCTCCACGGCGGCCGAGGCGCGGGCCAGCGGCTTTCCGGTGAGGGAGTGCCGCACCAGGGAGAGTTCACCGGTCCACGGCTCGGCGCTGTCGTTGACCACCGCGACCGCGCCGTCCTGGACGGTGAGCAGGCGGTCGGCGTAGACGCGGCGCAGCGCGTACCACAGCGGCTTGCGCCGCCCGTCGCCGTCGACCGCCGCCCAGGAGACGACCGGCCAGCAGTCGTTGAGCTGCCAGACGACCGTCCCCATGCAGTGCGGCGCCAGCGCGCGGAAGCGCTCGATGCCGAAGGCCACCGCGCGGGCCTGGTTGAGCTGCGTCAGGTAGTGCCAGTCGTCGAAGCCCTGCGGCTGCGGCAGGTGCTCGCCCAGCCCGCGCAGCAGCTTGGCGCCGCCGTCGATCGCCTTCTGGTGGTGCAGCACCAGCGGGGCGTCGGCCGCCAGCTCCCCGCTGACCGCGCGGCGCAGCGTGGCGTACGCCGGCGGCCCCTGGAAGCCGAACTCGGCCACGAACCGGGGCGTGTAGGCGCCGTAGCGGGTGTAGTCCTCGCGGTTCCACACGTCCCAGATGTGCACGGTGCCGCGGGCCGGGTCGTTGGGCGGCAGATCCGGGGCGCCGGAGTAGGGGCTGCCCGGCCAGTAGGGGCGGGTGGAATCCAGCTCGGCCACGACCTTCGGCAGCAGGTCGTGGTAGAAGCCGGCCCCCCAGCTCCGCCCGGCCAGCTTCTCCTGCCAGCCCCAGTCGGCGTGGCCCTCGATGTTCTCGTTGTTGCCGCACCACAGCACCAGGCTCGCCCGGTGCGCCAGCCGGGCCACGTTCTGGCGCGCCTCGGCCTCCACCTCCGAGCGCAGCGGCTCCTCCTCCGGATAGGCCGCGCAGGCGAAGGGGAAGTCCTGCCAGACCAGCAGGCCCAGCTCGTCGGCGAGGTCGTAGAAGTCCCCGCTCTCGTACAGGCCGCCGCCCCACACCCGCAGCAGGTTGACGTTCGCCTCCGCTGCCCGGGCGAACCGCTCGGCCAGCCGCTCGCGGGTGACCCGGGCCGGGAAGCAGTCGTCGGGGATCCAGTTGACGCCGCGCACGAACACCGGCACACCGTTGACGGCCAGGGTGAAGGCTCCGCCGTCGCGCTCCAGCTCGACCGTGCGGAACCCGACCTTCGCGCTCCACCGCCGCCCGTCCAGGGACACGGTCAGCTCGTGCAGCGGCTGCGCGCCGTACCCGCGCGGCCACCACGGCTCCGGCTCCGGCACGGCCAGCTCCAGCACCGCCTCGCACTGCCCGTCCTCCAGCCGCGCCTGCGCGGTCACGCCCGCGACGGCGGCGTCCACCGTGAGCGGCCCCTCGGCGGTGCGCTCCACCCGGACGTGCACCCGCACCCGGCCGTCGGCTCCCTCCATCGTCACCAGCGGGCGCACCTCGGCCAGCCGGGCGCCGCTCCAGGACTCCAGCCCGATCGGCCGCCAGATCCCGGCGGTGACCAGGGTCGGCCCCCAGTCCCAGCCGAAGTTGCAGGCCATCTTCCGGATGAACGGGTACGGCTCGGCGTAGGCGCCCGGCCGGTCCCCCAGCGCCGCCCGCTGCGCCTCCGCGTAGGCGTAGGCCGAGTCGAAGCGCACGGTGAGCGTGTTGGCGCCCTCGCGCAGCAGGTGCCGTACCGGGAACCGGTAGGAGCGGTGCTGGTTGGCGGTGGTCGCGACCTGCACGCCGTTGAGGATCACCGTGGCGACCGTGTCGAGCCCCTCGCAGACCAGGTCGGTCCGCTCGAAGCCGTCGCCGGACCAGTCGAAGACGGTCTCGTAGACCCAGTCGGTCCGGCCGATCCAGGCCAGCCGGGCCTCGTTGTCGTCGAGGTAGGGGTCGGCGATGAGCCCGGCGGCGAGCAGGTCGGTGTGCACGCAGCCGGGCACGGCCGCGGCGACGCCCGCCACCTCGGCGTCCCCCGAGACGGCGGTCAGGGTCCAGCCGTCGTGCAACGGACGGTACGAACTCACGCAGGTCTCCTTAGCGGTCATGGAGGACGTCACTGTGCGACGTCACCGGGGGCAGTCGCCGAGCCGGGCGCACGCCACGAAGTGCCCCGCCTCCGCCTCGAGCAGCGGGCCGGACGCCCCGGCGGCGTGGTAGCGGCAGACACCGGTGGGCTCGGCGTCCTCCCAGGGGGCGTTCAGCCGGGGCACGGCGGCCAGCAGCTTACGGGTGTAGGGGTGCAGCGGGTCGCCGAAGACCTTCTCGGTCAGCCCCATCTCGACCACCGTGCCGTTGCGCAGCACGACGGTGCGCTCGGCCAGGTAGTTGCCGAGCGACAGGTCGTGCGTGACGTACAGCACCCCCAGGCCGCGCTCCTTGAGCTCGGCCAGCAGGTTGAGCACGTCGATGCGGGTCGAGGCGTCGAGCATGCTGGTGATCTCGTCGGCGACCAGCAGCTTGATGTCGAGCAGCAGCGCCCGGGCGATGAGGAGGCGCTGGAGCTGGCCGCCGCTGAGCTGGTGGGGGTACTTGCCGAGGACCTGGCCGGGGTTGAGCCGGACGTCCTGGACGGTGGAGCGCACGCGCTCGTCCCATTCGGCGCCCGAGACCTCCGGATAGTAGGAGTCTTTGATCATCCGGAAGACGCGGTCGGCCTTGAACACCGGGTTGTAGCAGCTGAAGGGGTCCTGGAAGACGCCCTGCACGTGCCGGTAGTACTCCTTGGCCGCCTTGACCGGCACGCCGTCGACGGTGATCGAGCCCGTGGTGATCGAGGTGAGACCGAGGATCATCCTGCCGATCGTGCTCTTGCCGCTGCCGCTCTCCCCGATGAGGGAGACGACCTCGCCCTGGCGCACGTCGAAGCTCACGCCGTCCACGGCCGCGAAGGCCTTCCCTCCGAAGGCGCCGACCTTGTAGACCTTCGTGACGTTGTCGAGTCTCAGCATCATGCCTTCCAGCACGCGACGAAGTGGCCGGGCTCGACCTCGGCCACGGGCGGTTCCTGCGCGCACTCGTCTCCGGCGAGCGGGCAGCGGTCCCGGAAGCGGCAGCCGGCCGGCGGGTCGAGGAGCGAGGGCGGGCTGCCGGCGATGCCGGCCAGTTTCTTGTCGGCGTAGCGAACGCCGACCTCGGGCAGCGAGTTGATCAGCAGCTTGGTGTACGGGTGGCGCGGCGCGGTGACCATCACCCCGGCGGGCGCCTTCTCGGCGAGCCTGCCCGCGTACATGACCATGATCGTGTCGGCGATGCGGGAGGTGAGCGCGAGGTCGTGGGTGACGAAGATCATGCTCTTGACGAACCCGGCGTCGCGGAAGCCCGTCAGCGCCTTGGCCACCGCCTTCTGCGTGGACACGTCGAGCGCGGAGGTGACCTCGTCGGCGATGAGCAGCGACGGGTTGAGCAGCGTGGAGATGACCATGACCATCCGCTGCTTCATGCCGCCGGACAGCTCGATCGGGTAGTTGCCCAGCACCGTGCGCGGCAGCTCGACCAGGTCGAGGCGGGACTCCAGCTCGGCCCGGTCGAGGGTGACGCCCCTGGACCTGAGCAGCTCGCCCACCATCTTCCCGATCTTCCGCGTCGGGTTCATGGCGCTCATCGAGTACTGCGGGATGAGGGAGACCTCGTGGAAGCGGAACTCGTTCATCCGCCGGTCGTCGCCGATGGGCAGTTCGCGGCCGTCGAGTTCCACCGTGCCGCCCATGTGCCGCATCCGTCCGTCCAGGCGGATGAGGCTCTTGCCCAGGGTCGTCTTGCCGCAGCCCGACTCCCCTGCCAGGCCGAGGATCTCCCCGTCGCGCATCGTGAAGGAGACGTCGTCGAGCGCCTTCACGTCGCCCTTGAGGGTCCGGTAGTACACCCTCAGTTCGCTGACCCGCAGACTCATGTCTCCCTCAGTTTCGGGTTGAAGACCTCGTCGAGCCCGACGTTGGCCACGTACAGCGCCCCGACGACCGCGGTGATCCCGGCGCCCGGCGGCAGGAACCACCACCACAGGCCCAGTTGCATCGCGCTCCACTGGTTGGCGTTCTGGAGCATCAGGCCGAGCGAGACGCCCTCGGTGGGACCGAGCCCGATGAAGTCGAGCGAGGAGGCGATCAGGATCGAGCCGCCGAAGAGAAGGATGAACATCATGAACAGGTAGGAGCTCATGTTCGGCGCGATCTCCCGGAGGATGATCTTCCGCGTGCTCGAACCGCTGAGCCGGGCCAGGGCCACGAAGTCCCGGGTGCGCAGCGAGAAGGTCTGCGCCCGGATCGCCCGCGCCGCCCACGGCCACGAGGTGAGCCCGATGAACAGGGCCTGCGCGGGGACGCTGCGCACCCCCAGGTAGGCGTTGATGATCAGCAGCACGGCCAGGGTCGGGATGACCAGGACGATGTTGGTGACCATGTTGAGGATCTCGTCGACCAGGCCTCCCCGGTAGCCGGCGGTGAACCCGACCGCCATCGCGATGACCGCGGCGATGCCGCCGCCGAGCGCGCCCACGACGAAGGTGGTCCGCAGGCCGTGGACGAACTGCGCGAACACGTCCTGGCCGAACGTCGTCGTGCCGAACCAGTGCTCGCCCGAGGGCGGCGCCATGGGCTGCGAGCCGTACGCGTTGGGGTCGGCGGCCTCCAGCACCAGCGGGCCGGCGAAGCCGAGGAGGAAGAGGACGGCCACGACGCCGAAACCGGCCAGCAGCTTGCCGTTGCGCAGCGCGAAGTACAGCGCCTCCCGGCGCACCCCGGCGCCGGCGTCCTTGGCGGGGGTCTCCTGGATCGCCGTCATGCCTGCGCACCCGCCATTCCGGCCCGCGTCCGCGGATCGACCACGACGTAGACGATGTCGATGATGAAGTTGGCGATCAGCACGCCGAGGACGATGAACATGAATGTGCCCTGCAGCAGGAAGAAGTCCTGGTTCTGGATGGCCTTGAGGATGAGGCTGCCCAGTCCCGGGTAGGAGAAGACGATCTCGGTGACCAGGGCGCCTGCCACCAGCACGCCCAGTTGCAGGGCCAGGCCGGTGATCTGGGGCAGCACCGCGTTGCGGAAGGCGTAGCGGCGGATCAGCCGCTGCGGCGCCCCCAGCGCGGACAGGTAGTTCGAGTAGTCCGACTCCAGCTCATAGATGATCATGTTGCGCATGCCGATCGCCCAGCCGCCCAGCGCGACCAGGAAGAGCGACAGGAACGGCAGCACCCAGTGGTGCAGCAGGTCGGCGACGAACTCCCAGGACAGGCTGGGCTGCAGCGAGAAGCTGTAACCGCCCGCGACCGGGAAGATCCCCGCCACGACCCCCAGGCCCCAGGCCAGGAGCACCGCCAGCCACATGTACGGCATGGCGGTCAGGACGTAGCCCACCGGCAGCACCGTGTTGTCCAGCAGCTTCCGCCGCGCGGCGAAGGCGCCGGCCCAGTTCCCCACCACCCAGCTCAGCAGCACCGAGGGGATCATCAGCCCCAGGGTGTACGGCACGGCGCCCATGATGACCTCGCTCACCGGGGTGGGGAACACCCAGATGCTGATGCCGAAGTCGCCCTGGAGCAGGGCCGCCCAGAAGTTCGCGTACTGCTTCCACAGCGGCTGGTCGAAGCCGAAGAGGTTGGTGTAGTAGGTCCGCATGGTCTCCACGGCGCCGGGATTGCTCACACCCGCCCTGGCCACCATGCTCGAGACCGGGTCGCCGGGCATGAACCGCGGGACCATCCAGTTGATCGTGACGGCGACGAAGAACGTCAGGCCGTAGACCAGCAGTTTCCGGCCGAAGTATTGACGCAAGGGAACCCTCCCAGAGGGCCCCCGCCCCTCCCCGGGCGGGGAGGGGCGGGGGCGGTGTCATCCGGTCAGGAGGCCGGCTTGATCTGCGTGAGCGTCTCGAAGCCGCCCAGCTCCAGCCAGTTGCGCCACATCGTCGGCGGCGTCTTGGGCGTGCTCGCCTCCGAGGAGGGCCAGTTGGTCCAGGCGGCGTTGCTCACCTGCGACCACAGGCCGTTGTACCAGAGCGGGATGATCGGCAGCTCGTCCAGGTGGATCGCCTGGATCTTGGACATGACCTGCTTCATGCCCTCGACGTCGTCGGTCTTGACCTGGTCGAGCTCCTGGACGAGCTTCCAGACCTCCTTGTTCTCGTACCGGCCGAAGTTGACGGTGTTCTGCGTCTTCTGGACCGGGAGCTGGAACATGTAGTCGTAGTACGTCCAGGGGGTGTTCGACAGCTGCCGCTCGTTGTTGATCAGCATGTCGAAGTCGCCCTTGCCCCGCTTGTCCACCAGGGCGTTGAAGTCGGGGAAGTCGGGGGTGACGTTGATCCCCGCCTCCTTGGCGCCGGCGGCGATGACGCGGATCGACTCCATCCAGTCGGTCCAGCCCGACGGGACGATGATGTCCAGCTCGATCTTCGAGCCGTCCTTGTTCTCCACGAACCCGTCGCCGTCGGAGTCCTTGTAGCCCGCGTCCGCCAGCAGCTTCTTGGCCTTGGCGACGTCGAAGGAGAAGCCCTTCTCCCCGACGACCGCCTGGTCGACGTACTGCTCCCACTGGGGCAGCAGGCCGGTGGGGCTGGCCGGCTTGACCAGGTTGCCGTAGACGCCCTCGACGATCTTCTTGGTGTCGATCGAGCCGGCGAGCGCCTTGCGGAACGCCGGGTCGTCCATCGGCTTCTTCTTGGTGTTCAGCACCAGGAAGGCGGTGTTGGCCGAGAGCATGTACGGCGGCTCGGGGTAGTAGGTGGTGATGCCGAAGTTGCCCTTGACCAGGTTGGCCGCGCCGGGCAGGAAGTTGTTGCTGAGGTCCATGCCCTTCTGCAGCAGCAGGCCCATCGCCACCTCGTTGCTGGAGTTGACGATGTCGACGATGTACTTCGGCTTGGGCTCCATGGAGAGCGCGGTCTTGCCCCACCAGTCGTCGCGGCGCTGCCAGACGACGCGGTCCTGGTCGTGGCTCTTGTAGGTGTAGGCGCCGGTGCCGACCGGGTTCTCGTTCTTGCCGTCCAGGACCTCCTGCTCGGAGCGGCCCTGCCAGACGTGCTGCGGGACGATCGCGCGGCTGTACAGCTGGAAGTCCCACTCCTGGTAGTTGGCCTTGGAGAAGGTGAACTTCACGGTCCGGTCGTCGACCGCCTCGGCCTTCTCCAGCCACTCCCAGATGTTGTGGTAGGGGACCGTCTCCATCTTGCCGAGCTCGAAGGTGAAGACGACGTCCTTGGCGGTGAACGGCTTGCCGTCCGACCAGGTGACGCCCTGGCGGAGCTTCAGCTCGTAGGTCGTCTCGTCGGCCCACGCGCCGCTCTCGGCCAGCCAGGGGACCAGCTTGCCCGCGGTGCCGTCGAAGTGGAACAGCGACTCGTAGACCAGGCCCTCCGTGCCGGTCGCGTAGTCCCACTCGCGGAGCGGGTTGAAGTTGGCCGGCGGCCCCCACTGCGTGCCGCTGGTGTAGAGCGTCTCGTGGCGGGGCAGCGCGCCGCCGTCGCCGCCTCCCGGATTCACCGCGGGCGCGCTGCCCGCCTGGGATCCCTGGGGAGCGGGCGTCGTCCCGCCGCTCGAGCACGCGGCGGCGGCCAGGCCCGCCGCCAGGAGTGGAGCCATGATCCGCATCCGGCTTCGCATCGCGTCTCTCCTTCCCCCCGCCCTGCCGGCGGAGGTCATGAACGTCGTCACAGACCCCGATAGCCAGGCGGCGGGGTTACCGCCCCGCCGCCTGGGAGCGCTCCCATAGCTATGAAGACCGCACCTCCCGCCCATCGGACCGGTTGATGACGACCTCCGCGGGATGCCGGGCGATCACGGCCGGCATCTCGCTCCCATCCGCCAGCACCTGCTGAACCGGATAAGTAGGGCGAACGTAAATTCCGCGTAACCTCGCCGTCAATAGTCGTGACACGTTCGATATCTGCCCGGCAAAGGCCCTGGTGGGTTCTCTGGAACGCGAGGCGGTAGGGTCACGGCAACAGGGACTAACCGGTTCAACAGGGGGCTTGCGTGAAGCGACCGACGATCGCCGACATCGCCCGTCGGGCGGGAGTGTCCAAGGTGGCGGTCTCCTACGCGCTGAACGACCGCCCGGGGGTCTCCGAGACGAAGCGAGTCATGATCAAGGCCATCGCCGAGGAGATCGGCTGGCGTCCCAACAGCGCGGCGCGCGCGCTCAACGGGGCGCTGGCCCGCACCGTCGGCCTGACCGTGTGCCGCCCGGCGCGCATCCTGGGCATGGAGCCGTTCTTCATGGAGCTGATCAGCGGGATCGAGAGCGAGCTCGCGGCGCGGTCGTACGCGCTGATGCTCCAGATGACGGCGGACCCCGGCCAGGAGATGGAGGTGTACCGCCGCTGGTGGGGAGAGCGCCGGGTGGACGGGGCGATCCTGGTGGACCTGCGTTTCTGCGACCCGCGCGTCACCGGGCTCGCGGAGCTGGGCCTGCCTGCCGTCGTGGTCGGCCATCCCTCGGAGTCGGGGTCGCTCGTGCCCGTCTGGTCCGACGACACCGCCGCCGTCCGCGAGGCCGTGGAGTATCTCGTCGCCCTCGGGCACCGCAGGATCGCCCGGGTGGCGGGCATGCCCGAGCTGGTCCACACCGCCCTGCGCGACCAGGCGTTCACCGCCGCGTGCAAGGAGATGGGCGTGACCGGATACACCGTCACGCACACCGACTACACCGGGGAGGAGGGCGCGAGGGCGACCAGGCGGCTGATCGGCTCACCCTCCCGGCCGACGGCGATCGTCTACGACAACGACATCATGGCCGTGGCCGGCCTCTCGGCCGCCCAGGAGATGCGGCTCGACGTGCCGGCGGACCTGTCCATCGTGGCCTGGGACGACTCCCCCCTCTCCCGGGTGGTGCGACCGGCCCTGACCGCGCTGAGCCGTGACATCCCCTCCTACGGCGCCCACGCCGCGCGGACCCTGCTGACGCTGATCTCCGGCGAGGAGGTCACGGCCTTCGAGGACGAGGCGCCCCGGCTCGTCCCCCGCGGCAGCACCGCCCCGCCTCCGCCTCCCGGACCGGGCCGCTGACCGCCGGGTGCCCGCGCCCCCGCCCCGCGGTGATGCCCGAAGGGCCGGTACGGCGTCCGCCGTACCGGCCCTTCGGGTCGGATCAGGTGATCAGCGGCCGTAGCGGGCGCCGCCGGAGTGGTCGCCGTGCGGCCGGCCGCCGCGGAACCCGCGGTTGTCGCCGCGGCCCTCGGCCCGGAACGGCTCGCCGCTGCGGTAGCCGCCGCCGGAACGCTCGCCGCGGTAGCCGCCGCCCGCGGGGCGGTCACCGCGGTAGCCGCCGTTGCCGCCCTGGTAGCCGCCGCCGGAGCGCTCGCCGCGGTAGGAGTCGCGCTCGCCCGCCGGACGCTCGGAGCGGTAGCCGCCGGAACGGCCCTCGGCCCGGAACGGCTCGCCGCTGCGGTAGCCGCCGCCGGAACGCTCGCCGCGGTAGCCGCCGCCCGCGGGGCGGTCACCGCGGTAGCCGCCGTTGCCGCCCTGGTAGCCGCCGCCGGAGCGCTCGCCGCGGTAGGAGTCGCGCTCGCCCGCCGGACGCTCGGAGCGGTACTGGCCGCGCAGGTCGTTCACGCTGCCGCCGTTGCCGCCGTTGCCGCGGTAGCCGCCCTGGCGCTCGCCGCCGCGGTTGTCGTCGCCGAAGGAACGCTCGCCGCGGTGGCCGCGGTCCTCACCGGAGCGCTCGCGGGACTGGTAGCCCTCGCCGCCGTGGCCGGGACGGTCGCCGCGGAACCGGCGCGGCCCGCGGCCGCCACCGCCGCCGCCGAAGCCCTCGCGGCGCTGGCGCTGCTTGGCGACCGGCGCCGAGGGCTCCCAGACCGGGATCGCCTCGCCGCTGGGCGTGCGGGCGCCGGCGACCTCCTCCAGGCGCGGGTGGCCCGGGGTGGCCTTGAGGCGGAACGGCTTGATGCCCGCGCGGCGGGTCATCGCGTCGGTGGAGCGGCGCTCGTTGGGGAGCACCAGCGTCATGACGGTGCCCTTCTCCCCGGCGCGGGCCGTACGGCCGCCGCGGTGCAGGTAGCTCTTGTGGTCCTGCGGCGGGTCGACGTGCAGCACGAGGCTGATGTTGTCGACGTGGATGCCGCGGGCCGCGACGTCGGTGCAGACCAGGACGTTGATCGCACCTTCCTTGAACTCGGCCAGGATGCGGGTGCGCTGGTTCTGGCGCTTGCCGCCGTGCAGGCCGCCGGCCTTGACGCCGACCTGGGCCAGCTGCTTGCACAGGCGGTCCACACCGTGCTGGGTGCGGACGAAGATGATCGTCCGGCCCTCGCGGTTGGCGATCTCGGCGGTCACCGGGAACTTGTCGTCGCGGTGCACCTCCAGGACGTGGTGCTCCATGGTGTCGACCGGAGAGGTGGCCGGGGCCAGGGAGTGGGTCACCGGGTCGGTGAGGAAGCGCTTGACGAGCTTGTCCACGTCGCCGTCGAGGGTGGCGGAGAACAGCAGGCGCTGGCTGCCGGCCGGGGTCTGCTGGAGCAGGGCGCTGACCACCGGGAAGAAGCCGAGGTCGCACATGTGGTCGGCCTCGTCCAGGACGGTCACCTGGACCTCCTCCAGGGAGCACTCGCCCTGCTGGATGAGGTCGGTGAGCCGGCCCGGGGTGGCCACGACGATCTCGACGCCGCGGCGCAGCGCCTCGATCTGGCGGCCCATGGACATGCCGCCGACGACGGTCTTCATGCGCAGCGACAGCCCGCGGCCCAGCGGCTCGAGCGCGTCGGTGACCTGCATGGCCAGCTCGCGGGTGGGCACCAGGATGACGGCGCGGGGGCGGCCGGGGGCCGCCTTGACGCCGGCGATGCGCGTCATGGTGGGCAGGCCGAAGGCCAGGGTCTTGCCGGAGCCGGTCTGGCCGCGGCCGAGCACGTCGATCCCGGCCAGGACGTCGGGGATGGCGATGCTCTGGATCGGGAAGGGGCTCTCGATGCCCTGGCGGGAGAGCGCGGTCACGAGGGGCTTGGGCAGGCCGAGCCGGGTGAACTCGGACACGCCGGCGGGCGCCTCGGGAAGCTCGGAGACCTCGCGGAACTCGGTGTTCTCGGGCAGGGCAGCGTCAAGCATGGTCACGAAGGTTCGTGCCTTTCGATAGAAGTACGGGGCACGTCACTTCTGCGAAAGGACGAGCCTGGAGCGCGCGGCGCGGAGCCGCGCTCGATCGGCGCCCACATGAGGGGCGGTGGTGCGGTGCAAGTCGAGGCGCACCGCACGGGGCGGGTCAATCATACCCGCACGCAGTCAAACCACGATCAAGCATTCCCGGCGTTCGCAGTGCCGGGTCGGTCGGGGCGTCCGCCATGGGGCGGGCGCTTGTCCGTCGGTGGAGCCAACGCTCCGAGCCGGGATTTTCTTCCCGGCCCCGGGCATCCTCTCACACAATCCGGTACGGCTCGCAACTCGCGAGGTGCGAACCGTACCGGGAAGGGCCGGGTCAGACGTTGAAACCGAGCATTCTGAGCTGGTCACGGCCCTCGTCGGTGATCTTGTCGGGACCCCACGGCGGGAGCCAGACCCAGTTGATCTTCACGTCGGAGACCATGCCGTCCAGCGCGGAGTGCGCCTGCTCCTCGATGACGTCGGTCAGCGGGCAGGCCGCGCTGGTCAGCGTCATGTCGATGGTCGCGATCGGCGGGGCCCCGGCCTCGGCGGGGTCGAGGTTGACCCCGTAGATCAGGCCGAGGTCGACGACGTTGATGCCGAGCTCGGGGTCCACGACGTCCTTGAGGGCCTCCATGACCTCGTCAAGGGTGGTCTCGCCGTCGTACGCCGAGGTCGGCGTCTCCACGGGCTTGCTCATGATGCACTCCTCACAACAGCGTCCTTGTAGGCCATCCACGCGAGCAGCGCGCACTTGACCCGGGCCGGGAACTTGGCGACCCCGGCGAACGCCACGGCGTCGCCGAGCACGTCCTCGTCCGGATCCACCTGGCCCCTGCCCTGCATGAGCCGGGTGAACTCCTCCACCACCGCGAGCGTCTCCGGCACGGTGGAGCCGGTCGTCAGCTCGTGCAGGACCGAGGCCGCGGCCTGGCTGATCGAGCAGCCCTGGCCGTCGTAGGAGACGTCCTCGACCTTGCCGCCGTCGCCCACCCTGACCCGCATGGTGATCTCGTCGCCGCAGGTCGGGTTGACGTGGTGGACCTCGGCGTCGAAGGGGTCGCGCAGACCGCGCCCCTGGGGGTGCTTGTAGTGCTCCAGGATCAGCTCCTGGTACATGGACTCGGCGATCATGGCTCTCGGCTCACTCGTCGGCTCGGCTGCTCCGGCATCGCTACGCGAACACCTTCCGCACGTGGTGGAGGCCGCGGACCAGGGCGTCGATCTCGGCCGGGGTGTTGTAGAGGTAGAAGGAGGCCCGCGTGGTGGCGGGGATCCCGAACCTCAGGTGGAGCGGGCGGGCGCAGTGGTGCCCCACGCGCACGGCCACGCCGAACTCGTCGTCCAGGATCTGGCCGACGTCGTGCGGGTGGATCCCCTCCAGGGTGAACGAGACCGTGCCGCCGCGGTCCTCCAGGCCGGTCGGCCCGACCACCTTCAGGCCGGGCACCTCGCCCAGCGCCTCCAGGGCGTGGCGGGTCAGCTCGCGCTCGTGGGCGGCGATGGCGTCCATCCCGATCGAGGACAGGTACTCCACCGCGGCGCCGAGGCCGATGGCCTCGACGATCGGCGGGGTGCCCGCCTCGAACTTGTGCGGCGCGGGCGCGTAGGTCGAGCGGTCCATCCAGACCGCCTCGATCATCTCGCCGCCGCCCAGGAACGGGGGCATGGCCTCCAGCAGCTCCGCGCGGGCCCACAGCACGCCGATCCCGGAGGGACCGGCCGCCTTGTGCCCGGTGAAGGCCACGAAGTCCACGCCCAGCGCGGCCACGTCCACCGGCTTGTGCGGGACCGACTGGGAGGCGTCGAGCATCAGCAGCGCGCCCGCCTGGCGGGCCCGGGCGAGCACCCGGGCCACCGGGTTGACCGTGCCGAGCACGTTCGACTGGTGCGCGATCGAAACGATCTTCGTGCGCTCGGTGACCAGCTCGTCGAGGTTCGACAGGTCGAGGCGGCCCTCGTCCGTGACGGAGAACCAGCGCAGCGTGGCGCCGGTGCGCCGCGCGAGCAGCTGCCACGGGACGATGTTGGAGTGGTGCTCCATCTCGGAGATGACGATCTCGTCGCCGGGCCCCATCATGAACCGGGGGTCCTCGTTGACGGGGTTGCCGAAGGCGTAGGCCACCAGGTTGAGCGCCTCGGAGGCGTTCTTGGTGAAGACGATCTCGTCGCGGCTCGGCGCGCCGACGAAGGAGGCGACCTTGTCGCGGGCGGCCTCGTAGGCCTCGGTGGACTCCGCGCCCAGCACGTGCATGGCGCGGCCGACGTTGCCGTAGTGCATCGCCAGGTGCTCGCGCATGACCTCGATCACCTGGACCGGCTTCTGCGAGGAGTTGCCCGAGTCGAGGTAGATCAGCGGCCTGCCGCCGGGCAGCTCGCGGGAGAGGACCGGGAAGTCCTTCCTGATCCTCTCCACGTCGAACGCAGTGCTCATCGGTCGCTCACCACTCCCACCGCTCCCAAGATCACGCAGAGGCCTTGGTGTAGGCCTCGTAGCCCTCGGCCTCCAGCTTGTCGGCGAGCTCGGGACCGCCCTCCTCCACGACCCGGCCGGCCGCGAAGACGTGGACGAAGTCCGGCTTCACGTAGCGCAGGATGCGGGTGTAGTGGGTGATGAGGAGCACGCCGGTCTCACCGGCGGCGCGGAAGCGGTTGATGCCCTCGGAGACCACGCGCAGCGCGTCGACGTCCAGGCCGGAGTCGGTCTCGTCGAGGACGGCGATCTTCGGCTTGAGCAGCTCCAGCTGGAGGATCTCGTGGCGCTTCTTCTCACCGCCGGAGAAGCCCTCGTTCAGGTTGCGCTGCGCGAAGGCGGCGTCGATGGACAGCGCGTCCATGCCGGCCTTCAGGTCCTTGGCGAACTCGCGGAGCTTGGGCGCCTCGCCGCGCACGGAGGTGACCGCCGAGCGCAGGAAGTTGGAGACGCTGACGCCGGGGACCTCGACCGGGTACTGCATGGCGAGGAACAGGCCGGCGCGGGCGCGCTCGTCCACGCTCAGCTCCAGCAGGTCGACGCCGTCCAGCAGGACCTGGCCGCCGGTGACGGTGTACTTCGGGTGGCCGGCGATCGCGTAGGCGAGCGTGGACTTGCCCGAGCCGTTGGGGCCCATGATGGCGTGGGTCTCGCCGGCCTTCACGGTCAGGTTGACGCCGCGCAGGATCGGCTTGTCCTCGACGGCGACGTGGAGGTCGCGGATCTCAAGCGTTGACACTTATGACTCCTTCGAGAGCGAGACGAGGACGTCGTCGCCGTCGATCTTGACTCGGTAAACGGGAACGGGCTTGATGGCGGGCGGGCCGGTGGGCTTGCCCGAGCGCAGGTCGAAGCACGAGCCGTGCAGCCAGCACTCCAGGGTGCCGTCGTAGACCTCGCCCTCGCTGAGCTTCACCTCGGCATGGGAGCACACGTCGTGCAGGGCGTGCACCTCCCCGCCCTGGCGGACCAGGGCGACCGGGGTGTCTCCGACCTCGACGCCGATCACACCGCCGTCGGGGACGTCGGCGACCTTGCAGACTTTCTCGAACGTCATCCGGCGAGCTCCGCCTCGACCTTGGCCATCACCCGGTCTCGGAGCTCCTCGACCTCGATCTTCTCGATGAGCTGGCCGAAGAAGCCCCGGATGACCAGGCGGCGGGCCTCGTCGAACGGGATGCCGCGGGCCTGGAGGTAGAAGATGTGCTCGTCGTCCAGACGGCCGGAGGCGCTGGCGTGTCCCGCCCCGGCGACCTCGCCGGTGAGGATCTCCAGGTTCGGCACCGAGTCGGCGCGGGCGCCGTCGGTGAGCAGGAGGTTCCGGTTGAGCTCGTAGGTGTCGGTGCCCTCGGCCTCCACCCGGATGATCACGTCGCCGATCCAGACCGCGTGCGCGTCGTCGCCCTGCAGCGCGCCCTTGTAGACCACGTTGCTCTTGCAGTTGGGCTGGGAGTGGTCGACCAGCAGGCGGTGCTCCAGGTGCTGGCCGGCGTCCACGAAGTACAGGCCGGTCAGGTCGGCGTCGCCGCCGGGGGCGGTGTAGGAGACCGACGGCGAGAGCCGTACCACGTCGCCGCCGAGGGTGACCACGAAGCCGCGGAAGGTCGCGTCCTTGCCGAGCTGGGCGTGGTGGTGGGAGACGTGCACCGCGTCGTCGGCCCAGTCCTGCAGGCTGACGACCTTGAGGGTGGCGCCGTCGCCCACGACGAACTCGACGTTGTCGGCGTAGACCGCGCTGCCCCGGTGGTCCAGGACGACGACGGCCTCGGCCATCGGCTCCAGCCGGACCACGGTGTGGCCGTAGGCCGTGCCGCCGCCGCCGGTGAAGGTGATCACCGTCGGCTTGGAGGCGACCGCCTCCCGCGGAACCGTGACGACGGTGGCCTTCTCGAAGGCGGCGTAGGCCTGGGCGCTGACCCGGTCGGCGGGCACGTACGCCTTGCCGATCCGCTCGTCCTCCCGGCCCACGGTCTCCACGGTGGCCTCGGGGGCGGCGTCCACCGCGACGGACACGGCGCCGGAGCCGGCGGCCGTGCCGTCGTGCAGGCCCTTGAGCCGCGACAGCGGCGTGAAGCGCCACTCCTCCTCCCGGCCGGTCGGCACGGCGAAGTCGTCCAGCTCGTAGGAGGACTTGCGCTGGAGGGTCGACGAGGGGGTTGTTGCGAGACCCATCAGCCGACGGCCCCTTCCATCTGCAGTTCGATAAGGCGGTTGAGCTCCAGGGCGTACTCCATCGGGAGCTCGCGGGCGATCGGCTCGACGAAGCCGCGCACGATCATCGCCATCGCCTCGTCCTCGTCCAGGCCGCGGCTCATCAGGTAGAAGAGCTGGTCGTCGGAGACCTTGGAGACCGTCGCCTCGTGCCCCATCGCCACGTCGTCCTCGCGGACGTCGACGTAGGGGTAGGTGTCGGAGCGGCTGATCTGGTCGACCAGGAGCGCGTCGCACTTGACCGTGCTGGCGCTGCCGTGGGCGCCCTCCTCGATCTGGACCAGACCGCGGTAGGAGGTACGGCCGCCGCCCCGGGCGACGGACTTGGAGATGACGGTGGAGCTGGTGTTCGGCGCGAGGTGCACCATCTTGGCCCCGGCGTCCTGGTGCTGGCCCTCGCCGGCGAAGGCGACGCTCAGCGTCTCCCCCTTGGCGTGCTCGCCCATCAGGTAGACGGCCGGGTACTTCATCGTGACCTTGGAGCCGATGTTGCCGTCGATCCACTCCATGGTCGCGCCCTCGTAGGCCACGGCGCGCTTGGTGACCAGGTTGTAGACGTTGTTCGACCAGTTCTGGATGGTCGTGTAGCGGCAGCGGGCGCCCTTCTTCACGACGATCTCCACGACCGCGCTGTGCAGCGAGTCGGAGGAGTAGATCGGCGCGGTGCAGCCCTCGACGTAGTGGACGTAGGAGTTCTCGTCCACGATGATCAGGGTCCGCTCGAACTGGCCCATGTTCTCCGTGTTGATCCGGAAGTAGGCCTGGAGCGGGATCTCGACGTTGACGTTCGGCGGCACGTAGATGAAGGAGCCGCCGGACCAGGTCGCGGTGTTCAGCGCGGCGAACTTGTTGTCGCCGACCGGGATGACCGAGCCGAAGTACTCCTTGAAGAGCTCCTCGTGCTCGCGCAGGCCGGTGTCGGTGTCGACGAAGATGACGCCCTTCTCCTCAAGGTCCTCGCGGATCTTGTGGTAGACGACCTCGGACTCGTACTGGGCGGCGACGCCGGCGATCAGGCGCTGCTTCTCCGCCTCGGGGATGCCGAGCCTGTCGTAGGTGTTCTTGATGTCCTCGGGCAGCTCGTCCCAGGAGGCGGCCTGCTTCTCGGTGGAGCGCACGAAGTACTTGATGTTGTCGAAGTCGATGCCGGAGAGGTCGGAGCCCCAGGTCGGCATGGGCTTCTTGCCGAAGAGGCGCAGGCCCTTCAGACGCAGGTCCAGCATCCACTCCGGCTCGTTCTTGAGCGCGGAGATGTTGCGGACGACCTCCTCGGACAGACCACGCTTGGCGGCCGCGCCCGCGGCGTCCGAGTCGGCCCAGCCGAACTTGTAATTCCCGAGGCCTTCCAGCTCCGGGCGGTCGGTGACAGTCACCTTCCGGTCTCCTTGCTCGATTCGTCGATCGTTCTATGACGGGGCGGGCTCACGTGGGTGGTGCACACCCCGTCGCCGTGGGCGATGGTCGCGAGCCGCTGCACTGGCGTGCCGAGGATCTGCGCGAACGCCTCCGTCTCGGCCTCGCACAGCTGCGGGAACTCCGCGGCCACGTGCGCCACCGGGCAGTGGTGCTGGCACAGCTGCTCGCCACCGAGACTGGCCTTGCTCGCCGAGGCGGCGTAGCCGTCGGCCGAGAGCGCCTCGGCCAGGACGCGCACCCGCTCGGAGGCGGGGACGCCGTCCATCTCTGAGCGCAGGCGGCCGACCAGGCCGGACACCTGCGACCGGGCGAACTCGGCCACGGCTTCCTCGCCCGCGCGCTCGGCCAGGAAGCGCAGGGCGCTGCCGGCCAGACCGTCGTAGGCGTGTTCGAAGGCGCTCCGCCCGGCATCGGTGATGGCGAACAGTTTCGCCGGTCGCCCCCGTCCACGCTGACCGCGCGGGCGCGCCGTACGGGGCTCGATCATCCCGTCGGCGAGCAGCGCGTCCAGATGGCGGCGGACGGCGGCGGGGGTGAGCCCGAGCCTCTGTCCGAGGGCGGCGGCGGTGATGGGTCCGTGTTCCAGGATGAGCCGGGCGACCCGCGCGCGCGTGCCGCTCTCGGCGGACACCCCGGCGGACCGCGCGACGGCGGTCTCCTCGGTGCCCGGCATCCCTTCCACGTATTTCACAACATCAGTGTGGCGTAATTCCTTCCCGGCTGCCAAACCGGCGCGGGGTCCGGAGAAATGCAATTCATCACCCAGGTAAGGCTTACCTAAGCTGCGGAAACGGCTCCGGTGTGTCCGCGCAGCCCGGCGAACGCGGCGGCCGCCGCCACCGCGAAGACCGCCAGGACGGCGGCCATCGGCAGTGCCGACCCGTCGCCCAATCCCACCAGCGGGGCGGCGAGCGCGCCGAGCGCGAACTGCAGGACGCCCAGCAGCGCCGAGGCGCTCCCGGCGATCTGCGGGGGCTGGCCCGCCAGCGCGAGCGCCCCGGCGCCCGGCAGCACGAAGCCAGCACCGCACATCATCACGAACAGCGAGGCGACCAGGACGGGGAGCGGGAGGTCGAACAGGGCGGTGACGGTCAGCGCGCCCGCCCCGGCCACGTAGGCGAACAGGCCGATCACGACCAGCCGCGCGGGCGCCACCCTGCGCCCGGCGAGCCGGCCGCCGATCTGGGCGGTGACCGTCAGGCCGATCGCGTTGAGCGCGAACACCAGCGAGAAGGTCCGCGGCGAGGCGCCGTACACCTCCTGGAGGACGAACGGCGAGCCGGAGATGTAGGCGAACATGCCGCCGAACCCCAGGCCGGCGGCGAGCGCGCTGGCCATGAAGGGCCTGCTGCGCAGCAGCCCCCCGAAGGTGGCCAGGGTCCTGCGCAGGCCGCCGGCCTCGCGCCGGTCCGCGGGGAGCGTCTCCCGCACGCCGGAGAGCGCGGCGGTCAGCAGCACGAGCCCGCCGGCGCTCAGCACGACGAAGATCCCGCGCCAGGAGGTGTGGGAGAGCAGTTCCGCGCCGAGGATCGGGGCCAGGATCGGCGCGAGCCCGCTGACGAGCATGAGGGTGGCGAAGATGCGCGCGATGGCGGCGCCCTCGTAGAGGTCGCGGACGACCGCGCGGACGATCACCAGCGCGGCGCCGCCCGCGATCCCCTGGAGCAGGCGGAACCCGATCAGCCCGTAGACCGTCGGGGAGAACGCGCACAGCAGGGAGGCGGCGGCGTAGGCGACGATGCCGACCATCAGCGGGACCCGGCGCCCCCGCACGTCGCTGAGCGGGCCGGCGATGACCTGCCCCACGGAGACGCCGACGAGGCAGGCCGTCAGCGTGAGCTGCACCTGGGCCTGGCCGGTGCCCAGCTCCCCGGCGATGGCCGGGAAGGCGGGCAGGTACATGTCGATGGAGAGCGGGCCGATCGCCGAGAGCGCGCCCAGGACGAGCAGGAGCAGCGCCCGGCGGCGCCCGCCGGCCGAGACGCCGGGCTCCTCCGGCGGGCCCGCCGAACCGCCGGGCTCCCCCGGCGCCTCCGGTCTCTCCGGCGAAACGCCGGCTCTCTCCGGCGCAGTGTCGGCCGCGGTCATTCCGGTCCCCCATCCCTCGCAGGCCACAGAGCCCGTGAGGGCCGATGCTCCGTAACGGGAATAGGGGCCGCCGGTATTCCCTAAAGCGGGCTTTCCCGTATTTTTTCGAGAACGGCGGGTTCGGGCAGCACGATGACGGCGAAGGTGGCGAACTCCGGATCGGTCATCACCGCGACGAGGCCCCCCACCGTCTTCACCGGTTCGGCGAAGACCCTGCCGCCCAGCTCGCGGACCTTCGCCACGGCGGCGTCGGCGTCCGCGACCGCGAAGTAGGTCCGCCAGTGCGACGGCACCTCCGCCCGGACGTCCGCCCCGATGGCGGTCATCCCGGCGACGGGGCGGCCGTGCGCCCGCCACTGGGTGTACTCCACGCCGCCGACGCCCATGTCCCTGGCCTGCCAGCCGAAGACCTGCCGGTAGAAGGAGAGCGCGGCGGCCGTGTCCCGGGAGGACAGCTCGCACCAGGCGAACGCCCCCGGCTCCGCGACGAGTTCGACGCCGTGGTCCTCGCCCGGCTGCCAGACCGCGAGGAAGGCGCCCGACGGATCCGTGAAGGCGGCCATCACGCCCCTCTCCCGGACCTTCACCGGCTCCAGGACGACCTCTCCCCCGGCCGCGCGCACCCGCGCCATCGCGGCGGCGGCGTCGTCGACGGCCACGTAGGTGTTCCAGGCGGCGGGCGCGTCCCCGCCGAGGCTCGGGGTGATCCCGGCCACCAGCCTGCCGCTCATCCTGAACCGGCCGTACCCGCCCGGCTCCGGCCCGTCGTCGAACGCCGCCTCCCAGCCGAAGAGCTCCCGGTAGAACCCGACCGACAGGGAGACGTCGGTGCTGGAGAGCTCCACCCAGCACGGGACGCCGTGCTCGTGGCCGCTGCGCTCGGGCATCCGGCCTCCTCTCTGCCGCGACCGGAGACGGAGCCAGCGTGACATGCGCGGGCGAGGGCCCCTCGGGGACGGTCGGCGGACTTGGCGGGATCGGCCCGAAGGCTTTTACCGGACATGGCCCGGAGGCTTTTACCGGACCCGGGAGGCCCGGGCGGAAGGGCGCGAGCCGGACCGGCCCGGGGAGTCCCTAAACTCGTGGCCATGGACTCCCCAGCCGTCGAGATCACCGATCTGGTCAAGAGGTACGGCCGCACCACCGCGGTCGACGGCCTGACCCTCAGCGCCGCCCGCGGCGCGGTGACCGCGATCCTGGGCCCCAACGGCGCGGGCAAGACCTCCACCGTCGAGATCTGCGAGGGGTTCCGGCGGGCCGACGGCGGCACCGTGAACGTGCTCGGGCTCGACCCGTCCCGGCCGGAGCTCCGGGCCCGGGTGGGCGTGATGCTCCAGGCCGGCGGGGTGCCCCCGGCCATGCGCTGCGGGGAGTGGCTGCGGCTGATGGCCCGCTTCCACGCCAGCCCGCTCGATCCGGCCGCGCTGCTGGAGCGGCTCGGCATGACCGGGCACGCCCGCACGCCGTACCGGAGGCTCTCCGGCGGCCAGCAGCAGCGCGTCTCGCTGGCCGGAGCCGTCGTCGGCCGCCCCGAGCTGGTCTTCCTCGACGAGCCGACCGCCGGGCTGGACCCGCAGGCCCGGCACGCCTGCTGGGAGCTGGTGTGCGACCTGCGGGCCGCGGGGGTCTCCGTGGTGCTCACCACCCACCACATGGACGAGGCCGAGAAGCTCTCGGACCACGTGGTGATCATCGACCACGGCAGGGTGGTGGCCGAGGGCACGCCCGCCTCGCTCACCGGGGCCGAGCGGCAGCTGCGCTTCCGCGCCCGGCCGGGCCTCGCCCTGGACGAGCTGCTCACCGCGCTGCCCGCGGGGAGCGCGGCCAAGGAGTCCCCCGCGGGGCACTACATCATCGAGGGCCAGGTCGGCCCCGAGCTGCTGGCGACCGTGACGGCCTGGTGCGCGGCCGAGGGCGTCACGGCCGACGACCTCAGCATCGAGCGCCGCACCCTCGAAGACGTCTTCCTCGAACTGACCGGCCGGGAGCTGCGATGACCATGGTCGATGGAACGGCCGGGCAGGACCTCACGCCGGCCCCGGGCGCCGCGCCGCTGCCGGCGATGGTGTTCGCCCAGGCGGGCGCGGAGATCCGGGCGATGCTCCGCAACGGCGAGCAGCTGCTGCTCACGATGATCATTCCAGTGCTGCTGCTCGTCGGCTTCTCCGCCGCGCCCCTGGTGAACGTGGGCGGCGGCCCGCGGATCGACTTCATGACCCCCGGCGTGCTCGCGCTGGCCGTGATGTCCACGGCCTTCACCGGGCAGGCCATCGCGACCGGCTTCGAGCGCCGGTACGGCGTGCTGAAGCGGCTGGGCGCCTCCCCGCTCTCCCGGAGCGGGCTGCTGCTGGCCAAGACGCTCGCGGTGGTCGCGGTCGAGGCCGTCCAGGTCGCGGTCATCAGCGGGGTGGCGCTCGCGCTGGGCTGGCGGCCCGGCGGCTCCCCGTTCGCGGCGCTCGCGCTGGTCCTGCTCGGCACCGCCGCCTTCAGCGGGATGGGCCTGCTGATGGCGGGCACGCTCCGGGCGGAGGCCACGCTGGCCGGGGCGAACCTGGTCTACCTGCTCATGCTCGGCTGCGGCGGGGTCGTCTTCCCGCTGGCGGCGTTCCCCGACTCGGTGGAGCCGGTGCTGGAGCTGCTGCCGATCTCCGCGCTGTCCGGCGGGCTCCGGGCCGTCCTGGCCGACGGCGGCGGGACGCCGCTCGCCGCCCTGGCGGTCCTGGGCGCCTGGGCCGCGGGCTCGCTGCTGCTGGCCTCCCGGACGTTCCGCTGGGAGTGATCCCGATCACGCCGCAGGGCCGGTGAAGATCTCCTATCATCCCCCGGGTGATCATTACCGGAACGCGGCCCGCGGCCGCTCCGGCGGAACGGCACACGGGGCGGAATCTCTGGCCGTACGCGGCCATGGGGATCATCGCAACGGTCGTCGCCGTCGCCGGCTCATCGGCGGCCTCGCTCTCCTCGGACGAGCTGGCCACCCACAGCGCGGCCCGGCGGGGCCTGGGCGGGTTGTGGGAGCTCGCGCAGCACATCGACGGGCACTTCCTGCCCTACTACGGGTTCATGCACCTGTGGCTGCAGTTCGGCCAGGCCGAGTGGTGGATGCGGCTGCCCTCGGCCCTGGCGACCGGCGCGGCGGCGATGCTCGTGGCGGCCCTCGGCCGCCGCCTGCACTCCCTGCCCGCCGGGCTGCTGGCCGCCGCGGTCTACGCCGCCCTGCCCGCGGTCTCCTACCACGGGCAGAACGCCCGCTCCTACGCCTTCGCCGCCGCGGCGGCGGTCCTGGCCACGTGGGCGCTGCACCGCGCGGTCGCCGAGCCCGCCCGCCGGGGCCGGTGGGCGGGTTACGCGGCGGCCGTCGCGCTGCTCGGCTCCACCCAGGTGTTCTCGCTGCTCACGCTCTCGGCCCACCTGATCGTCGTGGCGATGTCCGGCAGGGGCGTGCTGGTGCGGACCCTGCCCGCCATGGCCGCGGGCTGCGTCCCCGGCGCCGTGTGGCTGGCGATCGGGTTCGCCGAGCGGCACGCGATCAGCTGGATCAAGCTGCCGGAGCCCTCGGTGTTCCTGGCGCTGCCCAAGATGGTCGGGGGGACCCCCGCGGCGGGCTGGGTCCTGGCGGGGACCGCGCTCCTCGCCCTGCTCCTGCGGGCGCTGCCCGCCCCGGGGGCCCGGGAGGGCCGGCGCACGCCCCGCTCCGGGGAGAGAGCGCGCGCCTCCTGGCCCTGGCTCGCGGCCCTGGCGGGCTGGGCCCTGCTCCCGCCCGTGCTGCTGTTCGCCGTCTCCCACCTGGTCTCCCCGGTCTACGTCGACCGGTACCTGTTCGCGACCGTGCCCGCGTACGCGCTGCTGGCCGGTATCGCCCTCGCCTCGCTCCCCCGCGCCGCCGCGGCGCTCGCGCTGGCGGGCGCCGTCGCCGCGGCGGTCCCCGGGCAGCTGGACGTCCGCAAGCCGGACGGGCGCCACGAGAACTTCCCCCGGGCGGTGCGGCTCGTCGAGCAGCAGGCGCGGCCCGGCGACGCGATCGTCTACGGACGCTCCTCCCTCCGGGAGGGGTTCCTGTACTACGACGGCGGCGCGCTCCCCGACGACGTGCTCCTGACCGGGCCCGATCCCCTCCCCGAGTCCTTCCACTATCCGGAGCGGGACGACGTCGCCGCCGCCGTCGAGGGCCGTGAACGGGTCTGGGTCGTCTGGCGCGGGGGCAGCGAGGCCGCGGCCGGCGTCGAACGGGTCTCCGCGCTGGTCGAGGCGGGTTTCACCCGGACCAAGGCGTGGCGCACCGGGCGGGTGCCCGGCATGACCGTCGCCCTGTACGGCAGGGAGCCGGAACGCAGCGGGTGACCCCGCCGGACAGGGAGGCGCGTGACGGGACGGGCCGTCCCGCATCGCGGACGGCCCTC
Source organism: Thiemannella venezuelensis (assembly GCF_014203605.1). Lineage (GTDB taxonomy): Bacteria > Actinomycetota > Actinomycetes > Streptosporangiales > Streptosporangiaceae > Planomonospora_A > Planomonospora_A venezuelensis. Next base: position 194,882 of record NZ_JACHJJ010000007.1, read on the forward strand.
CGGGAGGGAGCGCGCCCCCTGTAAGGTGTATGACGCCGTTTGGGGAATGTCTGCACGACCGTGCCGTCGCCTCTCGGCACGGCGCCCGGACGACCGCGGCGGGCACCAGACCGGCCAGCCCGGCAGCACGGCCAGACCAGCAGCACGGCCCGATCCTCAGGAGGAATCCCGTGACCGCCGACGCCCTGACGGGGTCCGCCGAGCCGTACCGTCGGGGCCTGCCCCGGACGGGGGCGCTGTTCCGGGCTGCCTCCGACGCCGTCCCCCCGTCCGGTCTGGTCCTGCTGGCCATCCTGTCGGTGCAGATCGGCGCGGGCTTCGCCAAGGAGCTGTTCGCGCAGTTGCCGCCGAGCGCGGTGGTGTTCCTGCGGATCGCGATGGGCGCGCTGGTCCTGGGCGTGGTCGCCCGGCCCCGGCTGAAGGGGCTGACCCGGGCGGACCTGGGGGTGGGCGCCGCGTTCGGCGCGACGCTCGGCCTGATGAACCTGTCGTTCTACGAGGCCCTGGCCCGGCTGCCCATGGGGATCGCGGTGGCGATCGAGTTCCTCGGCCCGCTCGGCGTGGCGGTGGCCGCCTCGCGGCGGCGGCTGGACCTGCTCTGGGTGGCGCTGGCCGGCTCCGGCATCGCGCTGCTGGCGCCCTGGGGCCGGGCGACCGGCCTCAGCTGGGCGGGGATCGGCTTCGCACTGGTCGCCGGGGCCTGCTGGGCGGCGTACATCCTGCTCTCGGCGGCCGTGGGGCAGCGCTTCCCCGGCACCGGGGGCGTCTCCTTCGCGATGGTCGTCGCCTGCCTGCTGGTCGCTCCCATCGGGATCGGCGCGGGCGGGAGCGACCTGCTCCACCCCGAGCTGCTCCTGATCGGCCTGGGCGTCGGGCTGCTCTCCTCGGCCATCCCGTACGCGATCGAGCTGGAGGCGCTGCGCAGGATGTCGAAGCGGGTCTTCGGCATCCTGATGAGCCTGGAGCCGGCGATGGCGGCGCTGGTCGGGCTGGTCGTCCTGGGCGAGGTGCTGAACGTGCGCGAGTGGGCCGCCATCGGCTGCGTGGTCATCGCCAGCGTGGGCGCGACCCGCAGCACCGGCTGACCGCCGCGGCCGCGCGTCGCCGCCCGGCGGCCCGCGCCTACTCCGGGCCGTCGGCCCAGATGCCCCGGACCTGCCGGATGTGGTCGCGCATGAGGCGTTCGCAGCCGCCGGTGTCCCCGGCGGAGAGCAGGTCGAGCAGGTCGAGGTGCTCTCGGGCGGAGTCGGCCAGGACTCCCCGCTCGCGCAGCGCCGCCAGGCCGTACAGCCGGGCCCGGTTGCGCAGGTCGCGCACCACCTCGACCAGGTGGGCGTTGCCGCCCAGCGCCAGCAGGGCCAGGTGGAAGCGGAGGTCGGCGTCCACGTAGGCGAGCAGGTCGCCCTCCTCGGCCGCCTCGACGATCCGGCGGGCGAGCGGGCGCAGCTCCTCGAAGCTCTCCGCGCGGGAGGCGTCCGCCAGCCGCGCCACCGTGGGGACCTCGACGAGCCTGCGGATCTCGGTGAGCTCGTCCAGATCGCGTCCGGACAGTTCGGTGACCCGGAAGCCCTTGTTCCTGACCGCCTCCACCAGGCCCTCCTTGGCCAGGTCGAGCATCGCCTCGCGGACCGGTGTGGCCGAGACGCCGAACTGGGCGGCCAGCACCGGCGCGGAGTAGACCACGCCGGAACGCATCTCCCCGGTGACCAGAGCCGCCCGCAGCGCGTCGGCCACCTGCTCCCGCAGGCTCTGCCGCTCGCCCACGGCCGGCAGGTCGAGCCGGTCGGGTGCCGAAGGAGCCATTCCAGCGCCTCTCATCTCGCTCGTCGTCGCCCTCGCGGGCGGCGGCCATTGTCTCAGACCCCGCCGTCCCGGACCCCGCCCAGGTAGGCCGCCACGACCCGGGCGTCCTCGCGCAGCCCGGCGGCGGGGCCGTCGAGCACGCACGCCCCGTTCTCGATCACGTACCCGCGGTGCGCGATGCGCAGGGCGGCGACCGCGTTCTGCTCGACGAGCAGGACCGAGACGCCCTCGGCGTTGACGTCCGCGACGAGTTTCATGACCGAGGCGACCACCAGCGGGGCCAGGCCCATGGAGGGCTCGTCGAGCAGCAGCAGCCGGGGGCCGGTGACCAGCGCCCGGCCGATGGCGAGCATCTGCTGCTCACCGCCGGACAGGGTGCCGCCCTGCTGACCGCGCCGTTCGGCCAGGCGGGGCAGGAGGGCGTAGACGCGCTCGATCCGGCGGCGGAGCTCTGCCTGGTCGCGGACCAGGTGGCCGCCGAGCTGCAGGTTCTCGTGGACGGTGAGGGTGCTGAAGACCTTCCGGCCCTCGGGCACGTGCACCAGCCCGCGCTCGGTGATCCGGTGCGGCCGCTCCCGGGTGATGTCGGAGCCCTCGAAGAGGATCGCGCCGCCGCTGGGCCGGAGCAGGCCGGAGACCGCCGAGAGCGCGGTGGTCTTGCCCGCGCCGTTGTTGCCGAGCAGCGCGACGACCTCCCCCGGCGCGACGGTGAGGGACAGGCCGCGCAGGGCGTGCACACCGCCGTAGTGCACGTCGAGCCCGCGGATCTCAAGCATCCGGCGCACCTCCCAGGTAGGCCTCGATGACGGCGGGGTCGCGCCGGACCTCCTCGGGGCGGCCGTCGGCGATCTCCCGGCCGAAGTTGAGCACGACCACGCGCTCGGAGACCTCCATGACCAGGCCCATGTCGTGCTCAATGAGCACGACGGCGACGCCGAGCGCCTGGATCCGCCGGAGCAGGTCCAGCATCCCGGCCTTCTCTCCGTGGTTGAGCCCGGCGGCCGGCTCGTCCAGCAGGAGCAGGGCGGGGCGCCGGGCCAGCGCTCTGGCGATCTCGGTACGGCGCTGCTCGCCGTAGGGCAGGGCGCGAGCGGGGCCGTGCCGGTCGCCGCGCAGGCCGACGAAGTCCAGCCAGTGGTGGGCCTGCTCGGTGCACTCGCGCTCGGAGCGGCGGTAGCGGGGGGTGTGCAGGAGCGCGTCGAACGCGCTCTGCCGCAACCACAGGTGGGCTCCGGCGCGCACGTTGTCGAGGACCGAGAGCTCCCCGAACAGGCGCAGGTTCTGGAAGGTCCGTGCGACGCCCAGCGCCGCGACGGCGGACGGCCGGAGCCCGCGCAGGTCCCTGCCGCGCAGCGCGATCCGCCCGGAGGAGGGCCGGTAGAACCCGGTGACGCAGTTGAAGGCCGAGGTCTTGCCCGCGCCGTTGGGCCCGATGATCGAGACGATCTCCCCTTCGCGCACGGAGAAGCTCAGCCCGTCGACGGCCAGCAGCCCGCCGAAGGACAGGCGCAGGTCCTCCACGCTCAGCAGGGTCACTTGAGGGCCTCCTTGGAGCGGGCGGGCCACAGCCCCTGCGGGCGCAGGAGCATGACCGCGATGAGCAGGATCCCGAACAGCAGGAAGCGGTGGTCGGCGAGGTCGCGGAGGACCTCGGGGAGAAGGCTGATCACGACGGCGCCGACCACGACGCCGGGGACGGAGCCCATGCCGCCCAGGACCACGGCCATCAGGACCAGCGCCGACTGCAGGAAGGTGAAGCTGGCCGGGGAGATCGCCGACAGGTGCGCGGCGAACAGCACTCCGGCCAGCCCGCCCCAGACCGCCCCGGCGATGTAGGCGGCGAGCTTGACCCGGTAGGTGTGCACGCCCATGGCCTCGGCGGCGTCCTCGTCCTCCCGGACGAACCGCCAGGCCCGGCCGAGGCGGGAGCGGCCCAGCCGGGCCGCGCCCAGGACGGCCAGGGAGACGACGGCCACGGTCAGGTAGTAGAAGGCGACCGGGTCGCCGGCCAGGGGCGGGATGCCGTAGACGCCCGACGGTCCGCCGGTGACGTCCAGGTTGTTGGCGGTGATCCGGATGATCTCGCCGAAGCCGAGGGTGACGATGGCGAGGTAGTCGCTGCGCAGCCGCAGGGTCGGCGCGCCGACGACGACCCCGGCGACCACGGTGACCACCAGGACCGCGGGCACCGTGGCGAGCAGCGGCAGGTCGAACCGGGTGGACAGCACGCCGCCGGTGTAGGCGCCGACGGCGAAGAAGGCCGCGTAGCCCAGGTCGAGCAGGCCGCAGTAGCCGACCACGATGTTCAGCCCGGCGGCGAGCATCACGAAGATCGCCGCGCTGGTCATGACGGAGAGCGCGTACGGCGTGGCGTTCACGAAGGGCGCCAGCAGCGCGACGAGCAGGCCCGCGAGCCCGGCCCACCGGTTCGCCAGCAGCCGCGACGCCCGCGTCGGCGGCCGGGAGACGCCCCGCAGGCGGACCTTCCGCGCGCCCGTGCGGTCCCCGTCCGGCGGTTCGGGGCCCGCGGGGTCCCGGCCGGTGGTCACGGGCTCCGGGCGGGGCTCCGGGGTGGGGCCCTTCACACCCGCTCCGTGACGCGCTCGCCGAGCAGGCCGGTGGGCCGCACGGTCAGGAAGAGGATCAGCACGCCGAAGGCGAAGACGTCGCGCCATTGCCCGCCCAGCCAGAACGTGCCGAACGACTCCAGCAGCCCGAGCAGCAGCCCGCCGAGCATGGTGCCGGGAACGTTGCCGATCCCGCCGATGACCGCCGCGGTGAACGCCTTGAGCCCGATGAGGAAGCCCATCAGGAAGTCGATCTTCCCGTAGTAGGCCCCGGCCATCACCCCGGCGGCCCCGGCCAGGGCCGAGCCGAGGAAGAACGTCCGGGAGATCACCGCGTTGACGTCGACGCCCATGAGCGCGCTGGTGCGCGGGTCCAGCGCGATGGCCCGCATGGCCCGGCCCTCGCGGGTCCGGGTGACCAGCAGGTTCAGCCCGGCCATGAGCGCCACGGCCACCGCGACCAGCACCAGCTGCTGGAGGGTCAGCCGGGCGCCGAGCACCTCCAGCGGGGTGCCGCCGAGCCGTACCGGGTAGACCCGGGGGTCGGCCCCGGCGGCGGCGCGCATGCCGTACTCCAGGGCGAAGGAGGCGCCGACGGCGGTGATCAGCAGGGAGAGGCGGGGCGCTCCGCGCAGCGGCCGGTAGGCGACGCGTTCCAGGACCACCCCGGCCAGGCCGGTGACCGCCATGGTCGCCAGGAGTACGGCGAGCAGCACCGGCAGGGCCATCGAGGACGAGACGCCGCCGACGGCGCCGAGGACGGCGAACCCGGTGAAGGCGCCGAGCATGTACAGGTCGCCGTGGGCGAAGTTGAGCAGTTTGATGATCCCGTAGACCATGCTGTAGCCCAGCGCGACCAGGGCGTAGAACGAGCCGACGAACAGGCCGTTCCAGACGAGCTGCGTCATGCGGCCTCCCGCGCCGCGGGAACGCGGGAGGTCTCCGCCGGGCCGGCGGGAAGCACTGCCGGGCCAGCGGGAAGCACTGCCGGGCCGGCGGGAAGCACTGCCGGGCCGGCGGGAAGCACTGCCGGGCCGGCGGGAAGCACTGCCGGGCCGGCGGGAAGCACTGCCGGGCCGGCGGGGGGTGCTGCGGGGCTCACTGGAGGGAGTCCTGCAGGGTGAACGCGCCGTCCTTGACCACGAGGATCTGGAAGCCGCCGTTGGCCAGGGTGTGCTCGGGGGTGAACTTCAGCGGTCCGGAGAACATCGGGAAGCCGTCGACCGCCTCCAGCGCGGCGACGACCTTGGCGCCGTCGGTCCCGCCCGCCTTGGTGATCGCCTCGGCGGCCAGCCGTACCGCGTCGTAGGACTGGTTGGAGTAGGGGCCGGGGTCGGCGTTGTACTTCTTCTTGTAGGCCGCGATCCAGTTCTCGGCCCCCTGGAGGGTCTCCGGGGTCTGCGTCATGGTGGCGTAGACGCCCTCGGCGGCCTCGTTCCCGGCGATCTCGGCCAGCTTCGGCGAGACGGCGCCGTCGGCCACCATGACCGCTCCCTCGTACCCGGCCTGCCGGAGCTGGCGCGCGATCAGGCCGCCCTCCTGGAAGTAGCCGGTCCAGTAGACGAAGTCGGGTTTCTTCGCCAGCACGTTGGTGATGTTGGCGCTGTAGTCGCTCTCCTCGGGCGTGACCGCCTCGACGATCACGGCCTGGTCGCCGAGGAGCTGCTGGGCCCGGACCGCGATGTCCTTGGAGTAGCTGGTGTTGTCGTGCATCAGCGCGACGCTCTTCGCGCCCTGCTTGGCGATCCACTTCTGGGCGGCCGCGGCCTGCTGGGAGCCGGTCCCGTTGATCAGGAAGACGTGCTTGAGCTTCTGGTCGACCAGTTCCTGGGAGTTGGCCGCCGGGATGATCATGGGGATGTCCGCCTTGCCGAAGATGGGCAGGGTGGGCAGGGTCGCGCCGGAGCAGTACCCGCCCACCGAGACGTGCACGCCCTCGGTGACGAGCTTGCTGGCCGCGGCCGAGGCCGTCTGGGGGTCGCAGGCGTCGTCGGCGGTCTTCAGCTCCAGTTTGCGGCCGAGCACTCCGCCCTTGGCGTTGATCTCGTCGATCGCGAGCTGCGCCGCGTTGCTCATGTAGGGGCCGATCGCGGCCTCGCCGCCCGACTGCGGGACGAGCATGCCGAGCACGATCGGGCCGTCTCCGGTGGCGGCGTCGTCCCCGCCGCCGAGCAGTCCCTGGCCGCATCCGGCGAGAAGCAGGGCGAGGACGGCGAGCGCGGCGAGGGGTTTCAGGGGGGTGGCGCGCATGGGAGGCTCCTCACATATGGTGATGTGTGACATTGCACGTCGCGGAGGCGGTCCCGTCAAGGGCCCGGCCGGGCGGGATCGCGGGCGGGGGCCCGCCGCGGAACCGCCGCGGGATCACATCAGGAAGCCCTCGGGGAAGGGGTCGCGGGGGTCGAGGAAGTACTGGGCGGTGCCCGTCACCCACGCCCGGCCGGTGATCGCCGGGATGACCGCGGGCCGTCCGGCGACGGAGGTCTCCCCCACCACCCGGCCGGTGAACCGGGTGCCGATGAACGACTCGTTGACGAAGTCCGCGCCCGGAGCGAGCTCGCCCCGGGCGTGCAGCTGGGCCATCCGGGCGCTGGTGCCGGTGCCGCACGGGGAGCGGTCGAACCAACCGGGGTGGATGGCCATGGCGTGCCGGGAGTGCCGGGCGTGCGATCCCGGGGCGGCGAGGTAGACGTGGTGGCAGCCCCGGACCCGGTCGTCGAGCGGGTGCACCGGCTCGTCCGCCTCGTTGACCGCCTCCATGATCGCCAGCCCCGCGTCGAGGAGCCGCTGCCCGTGCGCGCGGTCGAACGGCAGGCCGAGGGCGTCCAGCTGCACGATCGCGTAGAAGTTGCCGCCGTAGGCCAGGTCGTAGACCACCTCGCCGATCCCCGGCACCTTGACCACCCGGTCCAGGCCGACGCTGAAGGAGGGCACGTTGGTGATGGTCACCTCGGCCGCGGCGCCGTCCTCGACCCGGACCTCGGCGACGACCAGTCCGGCCGGGGTGTCCAGGCGGACGGAGGTGACCGGCTCGGTCACCTCGACCATCCCCGTCTCCACCAGGACGGTGGCCACGCCGATGGTGCCGTGCCCGCACATCGGCAGGCAGCCGGAGACCTCGATGTAGAGCACGCCGTAGTCGGCGTCGGGCCGGGTGGGCGGCTGCAGGATCGCCCCGCTCATCGCCGCGTGGCCGCGCGGCTCGTACATGAGCAGGGTGCGGACGTGGTCCAGGTGCGTCATGAAGTGCTCGCGCCGCTCGGCCATGGTCGCGCCGGGCACGACGCCCACTCCCCCGGTGATCACCCGGGTGGGCATGCCCTCGGTGTGGGAGTCCACGGCGTGGAAGACCCGTTTCGTTCTCATCGACCCTCCTCGGGGACGGCGTTCGGTTCCGGGGCCCGGCCGGAGCGGCCCGGCGCCGGGGATGTCCTGCGGGTCCCCGCCGCGGCGGAACCCTCCTGCGCCCTAGCGGAGTCCCCGGGCCAGGGCCTGTCCGGTGGCGGTGCGGACGGCCGCCTCGTCCTGCGGCGTCAGCGGGAGCCGGGGCGGCCGGCACGGGCCGCCCCGGCGCCCGGCCAGGTCCATGGAGGCCTTGATGGCCTGCACGAACACGGTCCTGGAGTCCCAGCGCAGCAGCGGGTGGAGCGCCCGGTAGAGCGGGAGCGCGGTCGCCAGGTCCCCGGCGGTCGCGGCCCGGTAGAGCGCCACGCAGGACTCGGGCAGCGCGTTGGGGTAGCCCGCCACCCACCCCGCCGCCCCGGCCACGGCCAGCTCCAGCAGCACGTCGTCGGCGCCGGCCAGCAGGTCCAGGCCGGGGGCGAGCTCGGCCAGTTCGTAGGCCCTCCGGACGTCGCCGCTGAACTCCTTGACCGCCGCGATCAGGCCCTCGGCGTGCAGCCGCGCGAGCAGCGCGGGGGTGAGGTCCACCTTGGTGTCGACGGGGTTGTTGTAGGCCACCACCGGCAGGCCGGCCCGCGCCGCCTCGCGGTAGTGCTCGACCACGGTCCGCTCGTCGGCCCGGTAGGCGTTGGGCGGGAGCAGCATCACCGCGCGGCACCCGGCCTCGCGGGCCTGCTCGGCCCAGCGGCGGGCCTCCAGCGCGCCGTAGGCGGCGATCCCCGGCATGACCCGGTCCCCGCCGACGGCCGCCACCGCCACCCGGACCACCTCGGCCCGCTCCTCGGGCGACAGCGTCTGGTACTCGCCCAGCGAGCCGTTGGGGACCACGCCGTCGCAGCCGCTGTCCACCAGCCAGCGGCAGTGCTCGGCGTAGGCGTCGTAGTCGACGGAGAGGTCTCCGTCCAGCGGCAGCGCGGTCGCCACCATCACTCCGTGCCAGGGGTGCTCTCGGGTCGTCATCGCGGTGGTCCTTCCGGGGAGGGGGAGGCCGGGGGCGCGGAGCCTCCGGCCGGGGAGTCCGGGGCGAGCCCGGCGAGGTCGCCGAGGCGGACGGGCTGGGCGATCGTCCGCCGGGGCGCCGGAGGGCTCCCTCCCGGCCCGTCCGCCTCGCCGGCCAGGCACGAGACGGCGTAGCCGCACATCCGGCCCTGGCACCAGCCCATCCCCGCCCGGGAGAGCAGCTTGACCGAGCGCGCGTCGGAGGCCCCCAGCGCCCGCGCCTCGCGCACGGCGGCCAGCGGCACCTCCTCGCAGCGGCAGACCGGCGTCTCGTCGCGGAGCCACTCCTGCCAGCCGGGCCGTACGGGGTAGGACTCCCGCAGCGCCCGGGCGAACGCGGCCAGGCGGTCGCGCCGCCGGGACAGGGCGGGGTCGGGCGGGACCCGGCGGCCCAGGTCGGCGGCCGCCGAGCGGCCCGCCAGCCGGCCCTCGGCCTCGGCCAGTACGGCCCCGCCGACGCCGGTGGTCTCCCCGGCCGCGTAGACGCCGGGCACGCTGGTGCGCATGCCCGCGTCCACGGCGACGACGGGGCTCCCGTGACCTCCCTGACCGCCGTGGTCGCCGCGCAGGGCGCAGCCGAGCTGGACGGCCAGGTCGATCCGGGGGACGAAGCCGTATCCGGTGGCGAGGGTGTCGCACGCGACCGTGCGGGTGGCGAGCGGCCGCCAGTCGTGGTCCAGGTCCGCGATCGTGACGTGGGTCAGCCCGTGCTCGCCGTGCGCCTCGATCACCGCCTGGCGGCCCCGGTAGGGCACCCGGTGCCGGGCCAGGCGCAGACCGTACCCGAGCGCCTCGCCGGCCTTGCCCGCGGCGAGGAGCGGGTGCCTGGCGAGGCCGAACCGGCCGGCGGCCTCGTGCACGCCGAGCACGTGCGCGCCCGCGGCGGCCAGGCCCGCGGCGACCGGGAGCAGGAAGGGGCCGGTCCCGGCGACCACGACCCTGCGGCCCGCGACGACGAGGTCGCCTTTGAGCAGCGCCTGGGCGCCCCCGGCGGTGAGCACGCCCGGCAGGTCCCAGCCGGGGAACGGCAGCGGCAGGTCGTACGCGCCGGTGGCGATGAGCAGCCTGCGCGCGGTGACCGTGCGGGGCCGCTCCTCCCGGTCGCCCTCCAGGCACCGTACGGTCACCGTCCCGTCCGCCTCCTCGCGTCCGGCGGTCCAGACGCGGTGGCCGGTCAGTACGTCGGCCCGCGCGGCGAGGCCCTCGCACTGCCGGGTGAACCGGTCGAGGCCTCCGGGGGCGTGGTGGAGCGCACCGGGCCGGGCCGCGCGGAACCCCGCCGGGAGGCGGCGGAAGTACTGCCCGCCGAGACGCGGGGCGGCGTCGACGAGGACCACGGCGAGTCCGGCGAGCGAGGCGGTCAGCGCCCCGGCCACCCCGGCGGGCCCGCCGCCGATCACCGCGAGGTCGTACTCCGGGGTCATCTCCGGTCCTCCCGTTCCCCGCCGCCGCCATCCCCGCCGCCGCCATCCCCGCCACCGTCAGCCCCGACACCGCCGCCCCCGCCACCGTCAGCCCCGACGGCACCGGCGCCGCCCGCGGTGTCGTCGTCGCCGGTCGTCACCCGGTCCCCGGCCCGGGCCTCGATCTGGCAGGCCCGCAGGGACGGGACGCCGTTGACCGTGACCAGGCAGTCGAAGCAGACGCCGATGCCGCAGAACAGCCCGCGCGGGCGGCCGCCGTGCCGGGTGGTGCGCCAGGAGCGGACGCCCGCGCCGTACAGGGCGGCGCCGATGCTCTGGCCGGGGACGACCGGGACGGCGGCGCCGTCCACCGTGATCTCGAACGCCGGCTCGGGGCGGGCCCGCACCAGCCGGTGGGCGCGGCTCGCGGCCGTCCCGTCCCCGTCTCCGGGCGCCGCCGCGCCGGTCACCGGCGTTCCCCCTCGAAGCGGTCCGGGCGGAAGGGGGTCAGGTCCAGGTCGGTCCGGAGGCCGGTCAGGGCCTGGGCGAGCAGGTGGCCGGTGGCCGGGGCCAGGCCGATGCCCGCCCCCTCGTGGCCGCAGGCGTGGTAGAGGCCGGGGGCCCGGGGGTCCTCGCCGATCACCGGGAGGTGGTCGGGGCAGTAGGGGCGGAAGCCGCAGTAGGCGCGGATCACCCGGCGCCGCGCCAGGGCGGGGAAGAGGGCGACGGCCTGCGCGGCGAGCCTGCCCAGCACCGCCGGCGGGACGGTCCGGTCGAAGCCGGCCCGCTCGCGGCTGGCGCCGATGAGCACCGGGCCCGCCGGGGTGCCCTCCACCACGGCGGAGGTCTCCAGCCCGGCGGAGTCGCTCGCCACGGCGGTGACGTAGGCGGCGGTGTAGACCTTGTGCCTGATCAGCGGCTTCTCCAGCGGCTCGGTGACCAGGATGAATCCGCGCCGGGGCAGCACGGGCACGTGCGTCCCGGCCAGCGCGGCGACCTCGCCGCCCCAGGTCCCGGCGGCGTTGACGACGGCTCCGGCGGGGATGTCGCCGCGGTCGGTCCTGACACCGGTGACGCGGCCGCCGTCGCGGGTGAACCCGGTGACGGTGACGCCGGTGCGCAGCGTCAGGGCGCTCCGGCCGAATCTCTCGGCACCCCCGCGGATCAGCCGTGCGGCGGCCAGCGCGGGCTGGACCTGGGCGTCCTGCGGGTAGAACACGCCTCCGGCGAGCCCTCCGGCCAGGTGGGGCTCGTAGTCGCGCAGCCGGTCCGGCGCGACCACGGTGGACTCGACGGCGCCTCCGGAGGCGCTCCCGGCGCCCTGCCGGGCGGCCAGGCCGGCGAGGGCCTCCATCGCCTGCGCCGTCTCGGCCACCACCAGGCCGCCCTTGGCCTCGAACTCGAACCCGCCGCCCGCCCGGGCGGGCCCCCGGAGCCCCCCGGGCCGCGCGCCGCCGGGAGCGCGCCGGGCGCCCTCCCCGTCTCCGGAGGCCGCCAGCTCGCGCCAGAGCCGGTTGGAGAGCAGGGCGAGCCCGAGCTCCGGGCCGGGCTCCTTGTCGGAGACGAGAATGTTGCCCTCGCCCGCGCCGGTCGTGCCGCCCGCCACCGGCCCGCGGTCCACGACCGCCACGTCGAGCCCGGCGCGCGCCGCGTAGTAGGCGCACGCGGCCCCGACGATCCCGGCCCCGATGACGACGACGTCCGGCACGGCTCACCTCCCTCCGCGGCTCCCCTGTAAAATGTCACATACCTCTGAGGGGATCAATAGGGTGCCCGGGTCGGCGGCGGGACCACCGCCCCGGCCACCTACGATGTGAGCCGTGAATCAGCTCCTGGACCCGATCCGCCGGCCCGTCGCGCCCCTGTTCCGGACCGTGTGGTCCCCGACGGCGGCCACCATGCGGTGGTGGGCCCTGATCGCGGTGGCCGTCAACGCCGGGATCACGGTGACGGGCGCGGTGGTCCGGGTGACCGGCTCGGGGCTCGGCTGCCCCACCTGGCCCCGGTGCACCCCCGACAGCTTCGTCCCGGCGGCCCACGACGGGATCTCACCGCTCAACACCGCGATCGAGTTCGGCAACCGGCTGCTGACCTTCCTGGTGCTGGTCGTCGCGCTGGCCTGCCTCGCCGCCGCGCTGCGGCTGCCGGAGCGCCGCCGCGACCTGGTCCGCCTGGCCTGGCTGCAGCCGGTCGGCGTGGCCGTGCAGGCCCTGTGGGGCGGCGTGGTGGTGCACAGCGCGCTCAACCCGGTCACGGTGAACGTGCACTTCCTGTTCTCCATCGGCATGATCGCCGCCGCCTGCGCGCTGTACGCCCGGGCCGGGGAGGGCGACGCGCCGGCGCAGCGCCTGGTCCACCGCGACATCCGCACGCTCGGGTACGTCCTGGTCGGCGCGGTGCTCCTGCTGATCCTCGCGGGCATGGTGGTGACCGGCACCGGGCCGCACTCCGGCGACGAGATGGCCTCCCGGTTCGACTTCGACATCGAGACCGTGGCCAGGATCCACGCCGACGTCGCCTACCTGGTGGTCGGGCTGACGTTCGCGCTGCTGTTCGCGCTGCACGTGACCGACGTGCGGGGCGGGGCCCGGCGGGCGGCGCTGACGCTGCTCGCCGTGGAACTGGCCCAGGGCGTCATCGGCTACGTCCAGTACTTCCTGGCCGTGCCCGCCTTCCTGGTCGGCCTGCACGTCCTCGGCTCGACGCTGGTGTGGATCTGCACGCTCCGGGTGGCGTTCGCGATGCGGGTCCGGGGCCCGCTCGGCGTCCCGGCCGGCGACGCGGCCGGGCTCGGCGCGGTCCCGGTGTAGCGGACGGAACGGCGGAGCCGATGCCCCTGCCCCTGCCCCTCAAGAAGGTCCTCTCGCGCGAGGTCCTCCTCTCCCGCGCGGTCCTGCGCCGCGCCTACCAGGTGGCCGTGCTGCTGAGCGTGCTGGCGGTCACCCCGCTCACCTGGGCCTGGCTGTCGAGCTCCGGGCACCGCACGGTCGCCGGCGCCTCCCCCGGCTGGGTGTCCGGCGTTCCGGAGGCCCCGGTGGCGCTGGTGCTCGGCGCGGGCGTGCGCGGCGCCCACCCCTCCCCCATGCTCGCGAGCCGGCTGGACATCTCCGCCGAGCTGTACCGGGCGGGCAAGGTGCGGGCGATCCTGCTCTCGGGCGACAACGGCCGCAGGGACTACGACGAACCGACCGTGATGCGGGACTACCTGGTCGTGCGCGGCGTGCCCGCCCGGGCGCTCGTCCTGGACTACGCGGGCTTCGACACCTGGGACTCGTGCGTACGGGCCCGCGACGTGTTCGGAGCCACCAGGGTGACCCTGGTCACCCAGGTCTTCCACCTGCCCAGGGCGGTCGCGCTCTGCCGTACGGCGGGACTGGAGACCCACGGCGTCGGCGACGACTCCACCCGGCGGTGGGCCGGCACCACCTACGTCTACGCGGCCCGCGAGTTCTTCGCCTCGGCGAAGGGCTTCCTGGACGCCGTGGTGCTCGACTCCACCCCCGTCTTCCCCGGGCCCCGGGAGACGACCCTGGAGGCCGCGCTCCGGCCGGAGGGCTGACCCGGGCCTCAGCCGGGGACGACGCCCCGTCCCGGGGCCGGGAAGCTGCGGCGGGCCTCGGCCATGCAGCTCAGCAGCGCGTGCTGCTCGTCGTTGAACGTGCGCTCGTCGATCACGCGGCGGGCGGCCCGCTCGTGCAGCAGGCCGAGCTCGGTGGCGGCCAGCTGGTAGTCGCTCATCGCCCGCAGACCGGGCCGCCCGCCGTGCGTCCTGGCCCACTGCCGGGCCTGCCGCCGCCCGGGCAGCGAGGAGAGCATGTGCACGTCGTACGGGGCGACGAGGCCGGTGGGCTGGTAGGCGGGCAGATAGCTCTGGATCAGGCCGACGATGCGCCTGCGGTCGCGGACGACGACCATGATCAGCACGACCAGCACGGCCATCAGCAGCAGGTAGGCCAGGGCCAGCCCGGCGAAGCCGAGGTAGGAGGCGAAGCCGTTCCAGATGCCGTGCAGCAGCATCGCGCCGATCCAGCCCGCCGCGATGACGCCGGCCCGGCCGGGACCGTGCCGCTGCGCCGCGTAGGCCACCGCGACGCCGATCATCGAGGTGAACAGCGGGTGCGCGAACGGGGAGAGGATGCCCCGGATCACGACGGTCACCGCCAGTCCCTGCGCCCCCGTCTCGTCGAGGGCGGCCACGTAGTAGCTGACGTTCTCGCTCATCGCGAAGCCGAGGCCGACCATGCTGGCGTAGATGACGCCGTCGGTGGGGCCGTCCAGCTCCGCCCGCCTGAACCTCAGCAGGCCCAGCAGGACCAGCCCCTTCATCGTCTCCTCCACCACCGGGGCGCCGAAGGTCGCGGTGAGGTTGCGCGCGTCGGCGTACTCGATCGCGGCGGCCTGGCCGATGTACAGCAGGTTGAGGGAGTTGATGACCCCCGCCACCAGGACGGCCACGCCCGCACCCCAGCCGAAGGCGAAGACCAGGTTGCTGCGGGGCTCGGGCTCCATGCGGTCCAGCGCGAGCACCGCCGCCAGCAGCACCGGGACCGGGGCCAGCGCCAGCGTCAGCGCGATGAAGAAGCGCACCGGGTCGCCGTTGAGCACGTCGAAGGAGAGCGACGCCAGCCCGCACAGCCCGGTCACGACGAGCCCTGAGATCAGTGCGACGGACGGGCGGTCCCTGAACACCCATCGAGGATCACGGCTCGACATGGAGAAACCGTAACCGATCGCCGCCCCCGTGTCCCCGCCTGCCCGGGACGGAAAGATTGCCCCCCGCAAGCTCAGACGAGCATGGAGTCGATCGCGACGGCGAGGAAGAGCAGCGCGAGGTAGGCGTTGGACCAGTGGAAGAACCGCATCGGGCGAAGATCGACGCCGGTCCGGCCGGCGTTGAGGCGGGTCAGCAGCGCGTGGGCCTCCCACAGGCAGACCGCGCCGAGGACCGCGGCCACCGCCGGGTAGAGGAGCGTGGTGCCCGCGACCGGCCACAGCAGCAGCGAGCAGGCCACGGTCGCCCAGGTGTAGGCGATGCTCTCCAGTACCACGCGGCGCTCGGTGGCGACCACCGGGAGCATGGGGACCTTCGCCGCGGCGTAGTCCTCCTTGTAGCGCATGGCGAGGGTCCAGGTGTGCGGAGGCGTCCAGAAGAACACCACTCCGAACAGGACCACCGGGGCCCAGTCGAGGCTCCCGGTGACGCCGGCCCAGCCGATCAGCACCGGCATGCAGCCGGCGAGGCCGCCCCACACGATGTTCTGGGCGGTCCGCCGCTTGAGGATCATCGAGTAGACCAGGACGTAGAACAGGTTCGCGGCCAGCGAGAGGCCGGCGGCGAGCCAGTTGACCGTCAGGCCGAGGCCGAGGGTCGACAGGGCGCCCAGGACGATGCCGAAGATCAGCGCGTTGACCGGCGGGACCTGCTCACGGGCGAGCGGGCGGCGGCGGGTGCGGCGCATCGCGGCGTCGATGTCGCGGTCGACGTAGCAGTTCAGCGCGTTGGCGCTGCCCGCGGAGAGGGTGCCGAACACCAGGGTGTTGACGGCGGTCCACAGCGGCGGCAGCCCCTTGGCCGCCAGGAACATCACCGGCAGCGTCGTGATCAGCAGCAGCTCGATGATCCGGGGCTTGGTGAGTGCGACGTAGGCCTTCACGACCTCGCCGAACGAGCGCGGTGCGGCGCCGGCCGCCGCGCTCTCCTCGAGCGGGGACGCCGGTTGCTTGTCGGTCAGCACCATCTAGGGCGCTTCCAGCACGTGCGGGGTCAACGCGTAACCTCTGATCAGACGGATCCGTCATGCGGGCGGTGGTGCGGGCGGCGGTGCGGGCGAAGGCCGGCTCCCGCGGTCTTCTGGCTTTTCGTGGTCTTCACTGTAGTTGCACCGGTGGCCGGTCCCGGCACGGGGGCACAGGCCACGCGAGACGTCATCCGGTTCGGGATGTTTCGTCCGCGCTCTTCATGGCTCCTGGCGACTCGCCCCGGCTGGCCCTTGCGCCACGGTGACGGAGCCGAACCGTTAGGGTCCGGTGTGGGCGGGAAATGCCAAACCAACGGCACCATCACAACTAGATCCGGAGATCGAGCACTTGAGCAGCGAACTCGTGCCAGCCCTCGAATGGAGCGACCTGGACCGACAGGCGGTCGACGTCGTTCGGGCCCTGGCGATGGACGCGGTGGAGAAGGCGGGTTCGGGGCACCCCGGCACCGCGATGAGCCTGGCACCCGCCGCATATCTGCTTTTCCAGCGCACCATGCGCCACGACCCGTCCGACCCCACGTGGGCGGGGCGCGACCGCTTCGTCCTGTCGTGCGGCCACACCAGCCTGACCCTCTACATCCAGCTCTACCTGTCGGGATACGGCCTGACCCTGCACGACCTGGAGATGCTCAGGCAGTGGGACAGCCGGACCCCGGGCCACCCGGAGCACGGCCACACCGCGGGCGTGGAGACCACCACCGGCCCGCTCGGCCAGGGCATCGGAAACGCGGTCGGCATGGCGATGGCCGCCCGCCGCGAGCGGGGCCTGTTCGACCCGGACGCCGCGCCGGGCACCAGCCCGTTCGACCACATGATCTGGTGCTTCGCCTCCGAGGGCGACATCGAGGAGGGCATCAGCCACGAGGTCAGCGCCCTGGCCGGCCACCAGAAGCTGGGCAACCTCGTCGTCGTCTTCGACAGCAACCACATCTCCATCGAGGACGACACCCAGATCGCGCTGAGCGAGGACGTCGTCAAGCGCTACGAGGCGTACGGCTGGCACGTCCAGACCGTCGACTGGACCCAGACCGGCGAGTACGCCGAGGACGTCCAGGCGCTGAACGAGGCCCTGGAGGCCGCCCGCCGGGTGACCGACAAGCCGTCGTTCATCCGGCTGCGGACCATCATCGGCTGGCCCGCGCCGAACAAGCAGAACACCGGCAAGATCCACGGTGCGGCGCTGGGCGAGGCGGAGATCGCCGCGACCAAGAAGATCATGGGCATGGACCCGGAGAAGTCCTTCGACGTCCCGGCCGCGGTGCTGGAGCACGCCCGCCAGGTCGTGCAGCGGGGCCGCGCCGTCCGCGCCGAGTGGGACGTCGCCTTCGAGCGCTGGCGGGCGGCCGACCCCGAGCGCGCCGCCGCGTTCGACCGGATCTCCCGGCGGGAGTTCCCGGAGGGCTGGCACAAGGCGCTGCCGTCCTTCGAGACCGGCTCGTCCGTCGCCACCCGCAAGGCCTCCGGCGAGGTGCTGAACGCGCTCGCGCCGGTCCTGCCCGAGCTCTGGGGCGGCTCGGCCGACCTGGCCGAGTCCAACAACACCACGATGAAGGGCGAGCCGTCCTTCATCCCCGAGGAGTTCCAGACCAAGGAGTTCCCCGGCGGCCCCTACGGCCGGACGCTGCACTTCGGCATCCGCGAGCACGGCATGGGCGCGATCCTCAACGGCATCGCCCTGCACGGCGGCACCCGCCCCTACGGCGGGACGTTCCTGGTCTTCAGCGACTACATGCGCCCCGCCGTACGGCTCGCGGCGCTGATGAAGCTGCCGGTCACCTACGTGTGGACGCACGACTCCATCGGCCTGGGCGAGGACGGACCGACCCACCAGCCGGTCGAGCACCTGTGGGCGCTGCGCGCCATCCCCGGCCTCGACGTGGTGCGCCCGGCCGACGCCAACGAGACCGCCGCCGCCTGGCGGGTCGTGCTGGAGCACGCCGACCGCCCCGCCGCGCTGGCGCTGACCCGGCAGAACCTGCCGGTCTACGAGGGCACCGCGGACGCCTGCAAGGTGGCCAAGGGCGGCTACATCCTGCAGGACGCCTCCGACGGCCAGCCCCGGGTGGTCCTGATCGGCACCGGCTCCGAGGTCGAGCTGGCCGTCAAGGCCCGCGAGATCCTGGAGGCCGACGGCGTCCCGACCCGGGTCGTGTCGATGCCGTGCGTCGAGTGGTTCCGGGCCCAGGACTCCGCCTACCAGCAGACCGTGCTGCCGCCGGCGGTCCGGGCGCGCGTCGCCGTCGAGGCCGGCATCGCGCTGGGCTGGCGGGAGTTCGTCGGCGACGAAGGGGTAGTGGTGAGCCTGGAGCACTTCGGCGCCTCCGCCCCCTACAGGACCCTTTTCGAGCAGTTCGGCCTGACCGCCGAGCGCGTGGTCGCCGCAGCCAAGGGCAGCCTCGCCAAGACCGGTGCCGACAAGGGCGAGACGACGGGAAACTGATCATGAGTGAGATCCTGAAGAACCTCTCCGGCCACGGCGTGTCCATCTGGCTGGACGACATCAGCCGCGAGCGCCTGCGCACCGGCAACCTCGATGCCCTGATCCGCGACAAGAGCGTGGTCGGCGTCACCTCCAACCCGACGATCTTCGCTTCCGCGCTGAGCAAGGGCGACGCCTACACCACCCAGCTGCACGACCTGTCCATCCGCGGCGTCGACGTGGAGGAGGCGGTCCGCGCGATCACCACCTACGACATCCGCTGGGCCGCCGACGTGCTGCGCCCCGTCTACGACGCCACCGGCGGCGTGGACGGCCGCGTCTCCATCGAGGTGGACCCGCGGCTGGCCAGGGAGACCGAGAAGACCATCGCCGAGGCGCGCGCGCTGTGGTGGATGGTCGACCGGCCCAACCTGTTCATCAAGATCCCGGCGACGGTCGAGGGCCTGCCCGCGATCACCCGGGCCATCGCGGAGGGCATCAGCGTCAACGTCACGCTGATCTTCTCCCTGGAGCGCTACCGCGCGGTGATGGACGCCTGGCTGACCGGCCTGGAGCAGGCCAGGGCCGCCGGCCTGAACCTGTCCACGATCGAGTCGGTGGCCTCCTTCTTCGTCAGCCGCGTCGACACCGAGATCGACAAGCGCCTGGACAAGCTCGGCTCGCCGGAGGCGGCGGCGCTCAAGGGCAAGGCCGCGGTCGCCAACGCGCAGCTGGCCTTCGCCGCCTTCGAGGAGGTCGTGAACTCCCCGCGCTGGCAGGCGCTGCAGGCCGCCGGGGCCCGCCCCCAGCGCCCGCTGTGGGCCTCCACCGGCACCAAGGACCCCAGCTACCCCGACACCCTCTACGTGGACGAGCTGGTCACGGCGGGCACGGTCAACACCATGCCGGAGAAGACCCTCGACGCCGTCGCCGACCACGGGAAGATCACCGGCGACACCGTCCGCGGCTCCTACGAGCGGGCCTGGAACACCATGGCCGCGCTCAAGGAGATCGGCGTCGACTACGACGACGTCGTGCGGAGGCTGGAGGAGGAGGGCGTGGAGAAGTTCGAGGCGTCCTGGACCGAGCTGCTGGCCACCGTCAGCGCCGAACTCCGGAAGGCGTGAACCGCATGGCAGCACCTACGACGTCCGTGACGTTCAACGAGGACGCCCTGGCCGAGCAGACCGCGGAGACGGTCCGGCGGCTCGTCGCCGAGGGGGTCCACGAGGCCCTCTCGGGCGGCGACGCCACCCTGTGGGGCGAGGAGGCGCAGGCCGAGGCGGCCGTCCGGCTCGGCTGGCTCAACCTCCCCCTCACCAGCAGGGAACTGCTCCCCGAGATCGGCAAGCTGGTCGAACGGGCCCGCGCCGAGGGCCTCGACCACGTGGTCCTCGCCGGGATGGGCGGCTCCTCCCTGGCCCCCGAGGTCATCTGCGCCACCGCCGACGTGCCGCTGACCGTGCTCGACACCACCGACCCCGGCCAGGTCCGCCGCGCCCTGGCCGACCGGCTCGACCGGACCATCGTCGTGGTGGCCAGCAAGAGCGGCGGCACGGTCGAGACCGACAGCCACCGGCGCATCTACGAGAAGGCCTTCCGCGACGCCGGGATCGACCCGGCCGACCGGATCGTCGTGGTCACCGACCCGGGCTCGCCGCTGGAGCAGGCGGCGATCGAGGCGGGCTACCCGGTCATCCTGGCCGACCCCAACGTGGGCGGCCGCTACAGCGCGCTGTCGGCGTTCGGCCTGGTGCCCAGCGCGCTGGCCGGGGCCGACGTCGAGAAGCTCCTCGACGACGCCGCCGCGGTGCGGCCGCTGCTCGCCCAGGCCGAGGGCAACCCCGGCCTGGAGCTCGGCGCCGCCCTGGGCGCCGCCGCGCTCGCCGGGCGCGACAAGCTCCTCCTCGAGGACAGCATGTCGGAGATCAACGGCCTGCCCGACTGGATCGAGCAGCTGGTCGCCGAGTCCACCGGCAAGTCCGCCAAGGGCATCCTGCCGGTCGTCGGCGCCGACCCCAACGAGGCCTCCGACGAGCTGGTCGCCGGGATCGAGTCCGACGGCGCGGTGACGGTCAGCGGCCCGCTGGGCGCGCAGTTCCTCGTCTGGGAGTACGCCACGGCCATCGCCGGGCGGGTCCTGGGCATCGACCCGTTCAACCAGCCGAACGTGACCGAGTCCAAGGAGAACACCGGCGCGCTGCTGGCCGCCGGCGAGCTCCCGGCGGGCACGCCGGCGCTGGTCGACGGCCCGGTCGAGGTGTACGGCGCGCTCGCCGACGGCGCCAAGGACCTGCCGGAGGTGCTCACCAGGCTGCTGGAGGCCGTCCCCGGGGACGGCTACCTGACGATCATGGCCTACCTCGACCGGGAGGCGGCGTTCGACGCGCCCGTGGCCGAGGGCGCCTCCTTCGAGGCCATGACCGACGCCTGGAGCGCGGCCGACCCGGCCACGCTGCGCAGCCTGATGGCGATCAGGACCGAGCGGCCGGTCACCTTCGGGTGGGGCCCCCGGTTCCTGCACTCCACCGGCCAGTACCACAAGGGCGGTCCGCAGAACGGCGTGTTCCTGCAGATCACCGGGGCCAACGAGGCCGACCTCGAGGTGCCCGGCAAGCCGTACACGCTGGGCCGCCTCCAGCTCGCCCAGGCCCTGGGCGACCAGGGCGCGCTGGTCAAGCGGGACCGGCCGGCCGTACGGTTGCACCTGACCGATCGCGCGGCCGGGGTCGCGCGCCTGCTCGCGGCAGCGCGGGAGGTCTGATGACAGAGGGAAGCCCGGGGGCGCTCACCGAGCCGCCGACGCGCACCGAACCGGCGGCGCACGCCGAGGAGGCGGTGCTCGCCGCCTCGACCGCAGCGGTCGCCGCCACCACCGAGGCGGTGGTGGCGGCCAATCCGCTGCGCGACCCGAGCGACAAGCGCCTGCCGCGGGTGGCGGGGCCGTGCGTGCTGGTGCTGTTCGGCGTGACCGGTGACCTGGCGCGCAAGAAGCTGCTCCCGGCGATCTACGACCTGGCCAACCGGGGGCTGCTGCCCCCGGGCTTCTCTCTGGTCGGCTTCGCCCGCCGCGACTGGGCCGACCAGGACTTCGCGAAGCTCACGTACGACGCGGTCAAGCAGCACGCGCGCACGCCGTTCCGCGAGGAGGTCTGGAAGCAGCTCTCGGAGGGCATCTTCTTCTGCCCCGGCGAGTTCACCGACGACGGCGCGTTCGACGCGCTGGCGATGATGCTCAAGGAGATCGACGAGACCCGGGGCACCGGCGGCAACTACGGGTTCTACCTGTCGGTGCCGCCGAAGTTCTTCCCGGTCGTGGTCGAGCAGCTCAAGCGGACCGACCTCGCGCACGGCCCGGACGCCGCCTGGCGCCGGGTGGTGATCGAGAAGCCGTTCGGGCACGATCTGAAGAGCGCCCACGAGCTCAACGCGATCACCAGCGCGGTCTTCCCGGAGAGCTCGGTGTTCCGCATCGACCACTACCTGGGCAAGGAGACCGTCCAGAACATCATGGCGCTGCGGTTCGCCAACAACCTGTTCGAGCCGATCTGGAACCGCGGGTACGTCGACCACGTCCAGATCACGATGGCCGAGGACATCGGCATCGGCGGCCGGGCGGGCTACTACGACGGCATCGGCGCGGCCCGCGACGTGATCCAGAACCACCTGCTCCAGCTGCTGGCGCTGGTCGCGATGGAGGATCCGACCTCCTTCGACGCCGACGCGCTGCGCCGGGAGAAGGAGAAGGTCCTCAAGGCGGTGCGGCTGCCGCAGGACCTGTCCCTCTCGACCGCGCGCGGGCGCTACGCCGCGGGCTGGCAGGGCGGCCGGCAGGTCATCGGCTACGCGGAGGAGGAGGGCATCCCCGCCGACTCCATCACCGAGACCTACGCCGCCATCAAGCTGGAGATCGCCAACCGGCGCTGGGCCGGGGTCCCGTTCTACCTGCGCACCGGCAAGCGGCTGGGCCGCCGGGTGACCGAGGTCGCCGTGGTCTTCCAGAAGGCGCCGCACCTGCCGTTCAGCAAGGACGACACCGAGATCCTGGGGCACAACGCGCTGGTCATCCGGGTCCAGCCGGACGAGGGCATCACGGTGCGGTTCGGCTCCAAGGTGCCGGGCACCGCGATGGAGGTCCGGGACGTCTCGATGGACTTCGCCTACGGCGAGTCGTTCATGGAGTCGTCGCCGGAGGCCTACGAGCGGCTCCTGCTGGACGTGCTGATCGGCGACCCGCCGCTCTTCCCGCACCAGCGGGAGGTCGAGCTCTCATGGAAGATCCTCGACCCGATCGAGGAGTTCTGGGCCTCGCAGGGCGTGCCGGAGGACTACCCGGCCGGCACCTGGGGTCCCGCCTCGGCGGACGAGATGATGGCCCGCGACGGGCGCGTCTGGAGGAGGCTGTGACGGCGATGCGCGCAGGAGGCCGCAGATGACGAGCTTCATGCTCAGCGACACGACCGCCTCGAAGATCTCCTCGCAGCTCACCCATCTGCGCCACCAGATGGGCAGCCCGGCGGTGGGCATGGTGCTGACGCTGGTGGTGGTCTGCGACGAGGGCGAGCAGTACGACGCGGTGCGCGCCGCGACCGAGGCCGCCCGGGAGCACCCCTCCCGGATCCTGGTCGTCATCGCGCGCGACCCCGCCGAACCGAACCGGCTGGACGCGGAGCTGCGCGTCGGCGAGTCCACACCGGGCGAGGTCATCCTGCTCCGCCTGTACGGCGAGCTCACCCGGCACGCCGACTCGGTGGTCAGCCCGCTGCTGCTCACCGACACCCCGGTGGTGGCCTGGTGGCCGCGGGAGTGCCCGGACGTGCCCGCCAAGGATCCCATCGGGGCGCTCGCCCAGCGCCGGATCGTCGACGCCCGGCCCGCGGCCGAGCCGGTGAAGGTGCTCGCGAGCCGTACCCGCAGTTACGTCCCCGGTGACACCGACCTGGCCTGGACCCGGCTGACGCCGTGGCGGAGTCTGCTGGCCGCCGCGTTCGACCAGCCGGTGGGCAAGGTGAAGAAGGGCGTGGTGGAGGCCGCGGCCGGTCACCCGAGCGCCCCGCTGCTGGCCGCCTGGCTCGGTGAGCGGCTCGGCGCCCCGGTGAAGGTCACCGAGTCGGGTGGCCCCGGCCTGACCAGGGTGGTGCTCTCCACCGCGGACGGCGACATCGCCATCACCCGTTCGGACGCCCGGCTGGCCACGTTGTCCCGCCCGGGTCAGCCGGACCGGCAGGTCGCCCTGGCCCGCCGCCCGACCTCGGAGCTGATCGCCGAGGAGCTGCGGCGGCTGGACCCCGACGAGGTCTACGAGGCCGCGATCCGGCGGGTCTCGAAGACCGTCCGGTCGTGAACCCGGAACCCGGCCGGACGTGAGCCCTCGGGCCCGCCGGTCGCGGTCCGAACCCGGGCAGGTCGCAGGCCCGGATCATCCCCGAGTCAGAGAGAGCGTGCAGTGAGTGTTCCCAACGTCGTCGTCCACCGCGACGCCGACATGCTCGCCAGGGCCGTCGCCGCCCGGGTGATCACCCGGCTCGTCGACGCGCAGTCCGCCAAGGGCTCGGCGTCCCTGGTCCTGACCGGCGGGTCCGTCGGCATCGCCACGCTGGCCGAGATCGCCGCCAGCCCGGCCCGCGACGCCGTCGACTGGCGGAACCTGGACATCTGGTGGGGCGACGAGCGCTTCCTGCCGTCCGGGGACGCCGAGCGCAACGAGACCGGCGCCCGCAAGGCCCTGCTCGACCACGTCGACCTCGACCCGGACCGCGTGCACGTGATGCGCGGCCCCGACTCGGGGATGACGGCCGAGGAGTCCGCCGACGCCTACGCCGAGGAGCTGCGCCGCGCGGCGCGGCCCGAGGACCACGGCCCGGCGCCCTCGTTCGACGTGCTGCTGCTGGGCATGGGCCCGGACGCGCATGTCGCGTCGCTGTTCCCGGAGATGCCCGCGCTGCACGACACCCGGCCGGTGGTGGCCGTGCACGGCTCCCCCAAGCCGCCGCCCACCCGGATCTCGCTGACGCTGCCGGTGATCCAGGGAGCGCGTGAGGTGTGGGTGGTCGCGGCGGGCTCGGACAAGGCGGGGGCCGTACGGCTGGCGCTGTCGGAGTCGGGGCCGGTGCAGGTCCCGGCGGCGGGGGCGCGCGGGCGGCAGCGCACGCTGTTCCTGCTGGACCGGGCGTCGGCGTCGAAGATCCCTGCCTCTCTGGGGCGGATCTCCTCGCCCTGACCCCGTCCCTCGCACCGGCGCCGCCAGGGAGCACCCCGCGGCAGGCCCGGCGGCGGATCGCCGAGCTGACCTCCCAGGGGTACGCCCGGGAGGCCGAGCGCCGGGTGCACGCCGAGCGCCCGGCGATCGCACGGGACCTGTACGACTCCGATCGGGCACACCGTTTCCGTCACCGGTTCAGGCGTCCCGGTGGCGGGATCTCCCGTGGTGGTCCAGCAGGCGGGTGAGCAGGTCGGTGAACTGGCGGCGTTCCTCCCGGCTCAGCGGGGCGAGCACGTCGTCCCCGATGGCGGCGAGCAGTTCGTCGAGCCTGTGCAGCCGGCGCCGGCCCTGCCCGGTCATGGTGATGACGTTGCGGCGGCGGTCGGCGGGGTCGGGCGCGCGTTCCACGAAGCCCCGCTCGGCCAGCTCGTTGATGACGGTGACCAGGTCGCTGCGGTAGATGCGGGTGCGGCGGCTCAGCTCCGCCTGGCTCGCCGGGCCGAACTCCTGCAGCGTCGCGAGCACGGCGTAGTGCCACTGGCGGGCGTCCGCACCGGCCAGTCCCTCCGTCACCAGCCGGTCGGAGTGCAGCGCGGTCAGCGCCAGCAGCCGGGTGGGCAGGTTCCGCAGCCGGGCGGGGGCGGCCTCCCCGCCCAGGGGGTCTGCCATGCCGGACGCGCTGCTGTTCATGCCGGCGATCCTACCTCGTTGCGTTAGCCCGACTAACGATATAAGTTCGTTCGCGTGACGAACGTTAGTCGCACTAACAATTAGAGGGGCGCCCATGCCTTCGATCGACGTGCTCGACTCGGCGATGCACTACGAGGACACCGGATACCGCGAGGACAGCGGGAGCGGCGTCTCCTTCGTCTTCCTGCACGGCAACCCCGCCTCCTCCCACCTGTGGCGCAACGTGCTGCCCGGCATCGGCGGGCCCGCCCGGCTGCTCGCCCCCGACCTCATCGGCATGGGCCGCTCCGGCAAGCCCGGCGGGCCGTACCGCTTCGCCGATCACGCCCGCTATCTGGACGCCTGGTTCGACCTGCTGGAGCTGGAGGACGTGGTGCTCGTCGGCCACGACTGGGGCGGAGCGCTCGCCTTCGACTGGGCGGCCCGCCACCCCGGCCGCGTCCGCGGCGCGGCCTTCCTGGAGACCTTCGTCCGGCCGATGTCCTGGCGCGAGCTGGGCGACGGCCCGCGCTCCCGCGCCGAGGCCGTACGGGGCCCGCAGGGCGAGGCTCTGGTCCTCGACCGGAACTTCCTGGTGGAGACCGCGTTCACCGGAGGGGTGCTGACGCCCCTGAGCGAGGAGGAGATGGAGCCGTACCGGGCGCCGTACCCCACCCGCGAGAGCCGCCGTCCGCTGCTGGAGTGGGCGCGCTCGCTGCCGCTCGACGGAGAGCCCGCCGACGTGGCCGGACGGATCGAGCGCTACGGCACATGGCTCGCGGGCAGCGACGGCGTCCCCAAGCTGCTGCTCACCTTCGACTCCTCGCCGACCCTGCTCGTCAAGGAGGAGACGGCCGCCTGGTGCGCGGCGAACATCGCAGCGCTGGAGATCGAACACTGCGGCCCGGCCGGCCACCACGCGCCGGAGGACCGTCCCGAGGCCATCGCCGCGGCGATCACCGCCTGGGCGGAGAGGCACGGCCTGGCGGAGAGGCACGGCCGGGGCGGACCTGCCGGAGCGGGGGGCGGGCGGCGCGCGGCGGGGGACGCCGCGACGGCGCGCTGAGCCCCGCGCGGGAGGAGGCCGGCGGCAGGTGAGGGCGGCGGTGACGGCGTCGAGCAGGTGCGCCTCGGCGTCGCGGGCACTCCTGCCGCGGTCGATCGTGAGCTGCTCCCAGACCGGGACGGAGGTCATCGCCCAGGCCAGGTCCGCGGCGGCCTCCGGCCCCAGACCGGGCCGGAGCAGGCCCGACCCGTCCAGTCTCCGGGTGGCGGCGAGGAAGCCCTGGCGGAGCTCGCCCATGCGGTCGTCCCAGGCCGCCGCGGTGTCGGGGTCGTCGCGGCGGGAGGCCAGCAGCGCCGAGGCGACGGGGCGGATCCGGTCCGCGTAGCGGAGCCAGGCGAGCAGGAACGCGCGCAGGGCCTCGACGGGGTCCGGGGCGGCCAGCGCCCGCTCGCAGCGCGGGCGGATGCCGTCGGCGTCGTCCATGTGCCGCACGAGGGCCATGAGCAGGCTCGCCCGCGAGGCGAAGTGCAGGTAGACCGCCTGGCGTGAGACACCGGTCTCACGGGCTACGTCGGCCATCGTGAACCCGGTCCCGTGCTCGGCGATGAGCCGCCCGGCGGTCTCGAGGATGCGCGGTCGCGTGCTTGACACGTGTCAATCATAGCCCTAGCTTGACACGCGTCAAGCAAACGGTTCCGCTGGAGGCACCCGATGAACACCACCCACCCGGCGGCCGCCGCCGCGCTCGCCGCGATGGAGGCCGTCGGCGCCGGCGACCGGGACGCCTGGCTCGCCTGCTACGCCCCGGACGCCGTGCTCCACGACCCGGTCGGCGGTTCGCCGCTGGACCCGGAGGGGACGGGACTGACAGGGCGGGAGTCCCTCGAACGGTTCTGGGAGCTCACCGTCGCCCCCAACGACGTGCGCTTCGACGTCGCCGCCGTGCATCCGGCGGGCGACGAGGCGGCGGTCGTGGCCTCGGTGGCGATCCGGTTCCCCGGCGGCGCCGAGGCGCGCTACGACGGCGTCTTCGTCTACCGGGTCGGCGGCGACCGGCGGATCAGCTCGGTGCGCGCGTACTGGGACCTGCGGCAGGTGCTGTCCGCGCTCGGCCTCTGAACCACGCCGGCGCCGGGAGGGGCGGCCGCCGCGGGGACCACCAGTTCGCGCGGCCGGCCAGCCGCATGACGGCGGGGACGAGCAGCGCGCGGATCAGCGTGCAGTCCAGGAGTACGGCCAGCGCCAGGCCCACCCCGACCATCTTGAGCAGGACCAGGCCGGAGGTCGCCAGGGAGGCCATCACCACGGCGAAGACCACGGCCGCCGAGGTGAACAGGCGGCCGGTGTGCTCCAGCCCCAGGGCCACCGCGGTGACGGTGTTCCCGGTCCGCCGGTACTCCTCGGTGATCCGGGACAGCAGGAAGATCTCGTAGTCCATGGAGAGCCCGAAGGCCATGCAGAACATCAGGGCGGGCACCAGGACGTCGGTCGTGCCCGTCGGGGTGAAGCCGCCGACCAGCCAGCGCAGGTGGCCCTCCTGGAAGACGTGGACCAGCGCGCCGAACGTCGCGCCGAGGCTCAGGACGTTCAGCAGCAGGGCCTTGGCGGCCAGGACCACGCTTCCGGTCAGCCCGGTGACCAGCGCGAATGTCGTCAGCGCGACCAGGGCGAGCCCCGGGGGCAGGGCTCCGGCGATGGCGAGCCGGATGTCGCGCAGCTGGGCCCCGGGGCCGCCCACCAGCGCCTCCGCGGGCGCGGGCACGGCGCGCAGGTGCCCGGCGAGCTCGCTGTTCTCCACCGAGTAGGGCTCGTGCGCGGTGGCGACCGAGAGCCACGTCCCGGCGGGGCCGGTGAAACGCTCCGGCGGCCCGGCGGGCAGGCCGGTGAACCTGCCGCCGGCGTAGGCGCCGGTGGCGGTCTCCACCTGGTGCACCCCCGCCACCGCCGACAGGCTCCGCGCGTAGGCGTCCAGCGACAGGTGGGCCGTACCGCCCGCGGCGCCGGCGGCCAGGCCGGGCAGCACCACCGTCGTCGCCGAGACGCTGCCGCGGGCGTCGAAGTCCCGGCGCAGCTCCTCGGCGGCCCGCGCGGCGGGCGCCTGCGGCGGGAGCAGCCGGTCGTCGAAGACCCCGAAGCGTGCCCCGAGGAAGGGCGCGGCCAGGACGGCCAGCAGCAGGACCGCGGGGACGGCGACGGTCAGGGGGCGGCGCATCACGGCCATGGCCAGGCGGAACCAGCCGCCCGCCGTACGGCTCCGCCCGGCCCGCCAGGGCCCCGGCACGGCCAGGCTGTCGACCCTCCGGCCGAGGACGGCGAGCAGCGCCGGGAGCACCACCAGGCTCCCGGCCGCGGCCAGCAGGGTCACCGTGATGCCGCCGAGGGCGACCGAGCGGAACATCATGAACGGGAAGAGCAGGAGCGCGGCCAGGGACAGCGCCACGGTGACCGCGGAGAAGGCCACCGCCCGGCCGGTGGTGCGCATGGTGACCCGGATCGCGTCCGCGGCGTCGCGCCCGCCCGCGAGTTCCTCGCGGAAGCGGGTGACGATGAACAGGCTGAAGTCCACTGCCAGGGCGAACCCGAGGGCGCTGGCGAGGCTCATCGCGAAGACGGAGACCTCGGTCAGCTCGGTGAGCAGGCGGAGCACCGCCATGGTCCCGGCCACCGCGGACACTCCGACGAGGACCGGCAGCACCGCGGCGGTGAGGCTGCCGAAGACCAGCAGCAGGATCGCGAAGGTCAGCGGGGCGGTGATGAGTTCCAGCGTGCGGAGGTCCTGCTCGCTGCGGCTCTGCGTCTCGGCCTTGACCTGCGCCTCCCCCGTGACGGAGACGGTCAGCGGCCCGTGCGCGCCGGCCAGGGCGGCCGCCAGGCGGGCGGCCGCGGCGACCTGCCCTCTGTCGTCGCCGCGCAGGCGGGCCAGGATGAGCGCGGCCCGCCCGTCCCTGCTGCGGAGGCCGGGTGAGCGGGTGTGCCAGTAGGAGGTGACGCGGGCGACTGCGGGATCGCGGGCGAGCCGCGCCGCCACGGCCCTCCCGGCCGCCGCGGCGGGCGCGCGGTCCACCGGCTGCGCTCCCCTGGCGATGAGGACGAGGTGCGGGTCGCCCGCGCCGAACCCCTTCGCCAGCAGTTCCGCCGCGCGCCCGGACTCCGCGCCGGAGGCGGTCGCACCGCCGGGGACCAGCCGGTCGTGCACGTCGTGCCCGGCGAGCACGGCCAGCACGACGCCGAGGGCGGCGAGCCACAGGATCGGGCGGCGGCGCCGTACGAGGAGGCCGGAGACGGGCGCGCCCCGCCCGGGCCGGGCCCCGGGCGGCTCCGCCGTGACGCCCGGGCGCGGAGGAGCCGGGTGCGTGACGTCCGGATGGTTGCGGGGCACCCCTCCTCCTTCGCGACCGGCCGGTCCGACGCCGGCCACCACTTCCGCCACTCGGCACACTCGCCGATTACACACAGTCACGATAACGGCGGAGACGGCGGCGGCGGGGGACGGGACCGGGCCGTGGCCGACGTGTCGGGCGCCGCCGCGAGCGGCCCCGGACCGGCCGGCGGGCGGGATCAGGCGAGGGCGTCGATCTCGGCGAGGAGGTCCCGCTTGGCCGCGGAGCCGAGGTAGGAGGCGGTGACGGCGTTGCGCGCCAGGGCGGCCAGGGCGGCGCGGTCGAGGCCGAAGACGTCGGCGGCGATGCGGTACTCGCCGGTCAGGGTGGTGGCGAACATGGGCGGGTCGTCGCTGTTGAGGGTGACGAACAGGCCCTCGCCGAGCAGGCGCGGGAGCGGGTGCTCGGCGATGCGGGCGACCTGGCCGGTGCAGACGTTGGAGGTGGGGCAGACGTCCAGGGGGATCTGCGCCTCGCGCAGGTGCGCGACGAGACGCGGGTCGTCCAGGCAGGAGATGCCGTGGCCGATGCGCTCGGCGCCGAGGTGGCCGACGACCTCCCAGACGGTCTCGGGGCCGGTCATCTCCCCGGCGTGCGGGACGCTGTGCAGGCCGGCGGCGGTGGCGGCGCGGAAGGCGTCCCGGAAGGCGTCCCGGTGGCGCACGCGCTCCTGCTCGATCCCGGCCAGGCCGAAAGCTACCAGTGCCTGGGGAGGTTCCTGCAGGGCGTGGTCCAGGGTGACCCGGGCCGCCTCGGCACCGCACTCACCGGGGATGTCGAAGATGTAGCCGATCCGCACCCCGTGCTCGTCGAAGGAGCTCCGGGCGGCGATGTCCAGCGCCTCGGTGACGGCCCTCATCGGCATGCCCGCGACGTGGTGGGCGTACGGCGTGACCGTCACCTCGGCGTAGCGCCCGTTCTGCCCGGCCAGGTCCCCGGCCAGGCCGGTCACCAGGGTCGCCACGTCCTCGGGCTCGCGGACCAGGGCGTTGACCGCCTGGTAGACCGCGGCGAAATCCGTGAAGTCCCGGAAGACGTAGAAGGCCCGAAGCTCCTCCTCCGTGGTCGGCACGCCGCTGCCGGGATGACGGCGGGACAGCTCCAGCACGGTCGGTACGGAGGCGGAGCCGACGAGGTGGACGTGGAGCTCGACCTTGGGAAGCGCATCGATGAAGGAGTGGATCGACATGCCGCGACCTTATGCATCTCCCTCTCCGACGGACAGAGATCGGCCCGTTATCTAACATGAAAATGTCATGTTCTCCTGATCGGAGGCCGGTCCCCCGCAGCGGGGGTCCCGCGTCTCCGCTCTCCCTGATCACTCGTCCGCCTTCGGCGCCGGCGGGCGGCGGGACCGCCGGCGGGCGCGCCGTCGCGGTGCCGTGAGACGGCGGGAAGGGGCCGCTCCCCGGGGACACGACCGGGGACGGGCGGGATCCCGGAGCAGCGCGCGCTCCCGCCGACCGGGCGATCTGACGCATAGTGGGGTGAAGGGCAACTCGATCCCCCTCTCGGAGGCCCCCGTGTTCGAGCGCTTCACCGACCGTGCCCGCCGTGTCGTGGTCCTGGCACAGGAGGAGGCCAGGCGGCTCAACCACAACTACATCGGCACCGAGCACATCCTGCTCGGCCTCGTCGGCGAGGACGACGGCGTCGCGGCCCGCACCCTGCAGGCCTTCGACGTCAGCCTCGCGCAGGTGCGCCAGGAGGTCGAGGAGACCATCGGGCAGGGGTCGCACGGGCCGCCCGGCCACATCCCGTTCACCCCTCGCGCCAAGGCGGTGCTGGAGCTGTCGCTGCGCGAGGCGCTCAACCTGCGCCACAACTACATCGGCACCGAGCACATCCTGCTCGGACTGATCCGCGAGGGGGAGGGCCTCGCGGCCCGGGTCCTCACCGGGCAGGGGCTGGAGCTGGGAGCCGTGCGGGCGCAGGTGATCGAGCTCCTCCACCGGGGCGGGCGCCGGCATCGGGGCGGGAGCGTGGAGGAGGCGTTCTTCTCCGGAGGGCCGTCGTCCGGCGCGAGGCTGGACCGGATCCAGGAGAGCCTGGACCGGATCGAGCGGCGGCTGGACGCCCTGGGCGCACCGCCGGACCGCGGGGATCCCGGGAGGTCCGAGGAGCCCGGAGAGCCCGGGGGACCCGTGGCGCGGGAGGGATGACCGCCCTGCCGCACGCCCCCGGTGCGGGCGGTCCTCCGCGGCGCGGCCCCGGGCGCGGGCGCCTGCCGGGACGCGGGCTCCGGCATGGACGGCCCCCGATCCGGGAGCCCCTGAGCTCTCCCGGATCGGGGGGCCGGGTGATGGGTCAGCTCGGGGACGCCGCCGCCATCACGCCTACGGCCAGCCTGGCCTCGACCACCCCGGGGTCGTCGGTGCGGCTCAGGGTGGCGCCGAGCGAGGCCAGGAGCCTGCGCATGCGCGCGTTGTCCGAGAGCAGGGTCGCCCTCACCTCGGCGAAGCCCAGGTCGCGGGCCTCGGTGACGACCATCCTGGCCAGCGCCGCGCCCAGCCCCCTGCCCTGCCAGCGGTCCTCGACGAGGAAGGCCATCTCGGCGATGCCCGGGTCGGGGGTGAACATCAGGTTGGCCAGCGCGACGACCTGCCCGTCGTGCCCGGCGACCAGGGAGTGGCCGCGGGTGCGGTCGCAGAGCCGGTCGAAGACGCGGGGCGGCAGCGCGGGCATCGCGGTGAAGTAGCGGAAGCGGCGGGTCTCCGGCGAGCAGCGGTCGTGCAGGTCGCGCACCGCCTCGCGGTAGAGCCGGGTGAGCGGCCTGATCTGGGTCTCGGTGCCGTCGGCCAGCCTGACCACCCGATCGGCGGAGCTCACCGGGTCGGCCGCGGGCTGCGCCAGCCGTGCGAAGGAGGCGGCGCGGGCGGCCTCGGTCAGGGTGAAGGGCAGCTCGCTGCGGCGCAGCCGGATCGACCGCCGCGGGGCGATCGGGACGGTCAGCAGGGTCGGGTCGGGCAGGTCGCTCATGTCCGAACCGTAGACCCAGCGGGCGTCGTCGGCGCGGAGCAGCTCGCCCAGGAGCTCGGGCAGCCGCCAGGGCGTGGCGCGCAGCCGGGAGGCGAGCAGGAGCACCCGGGTGGGCTCGTCGGTCAGCTCGTGGGCGGTGGCGGGCACGACCTGGACCCGGCGCCCGCCGGCCGCCTCCAGCGCCTCGCGTACGGCCTCCGGAGCCGCCGGGATCTCGGCGACGAACTCGTCCACCGTGCCGTCGGTGTCCGGGTGGACGCTCAGGCCGAGGATGTTGCCGCCCTTCTCCGCGAGCGCGGCGGCCAGGGACGCCAGCCGTCCGGGCCGCTCGTCCACCGTTGTACGGATCCTCAGGAATCCCATCAGAACGCTCCCTCCGTCACGGAGTAAGCGTGGCGCACCCCTGTTACGGCACCGCTACACCGGAGTGAGGTCGCCGTTACGTCCTGAAAGATCACTCATGACGCGGTTCTGCAACGGTTTCCGTGCGAAGCTGCGGCCGGATTGACGGATATAGCAGGATATGTGGCCATGAGCACGTGTGTTCCCCTGTCTGACGGCTTCGTGAACGGAGACGTCTCCTTCTGGTTCCGCTCCTCGGGCCTGCCCGCCCCGGGCGCCCCCCTCGACGGCGACATCGAGGCCGACGTGGCGATCGTCGGCGCCGGCTACACCGGACTGTGGACCGCGTACTACCTGAAGAAGGCCCGTCCGGACCTGCGCGTCGTCGTGCTCGAGAAGGAGTTCGCCGGGTACGGCGCGTCCGGGCGCAACGGCGGCTGGCTGGTCGGCGAGCTGGCCGGCACCCCCGAGCGCTACGCCAGGACCCACGGGGAGGAGGCCGCCAGGCGCTTCCAGCGGGTGATGTTCGACACCGTCGACGAGGTCGTCGCCGCCGCCGGGGCCGAGGGGATCGAGGCCGACGTCGTCAAGGGCGGCGTCACCACGGTCGCCACCAACGCCGCCCAGGACCGGCGGCTGCACGCGTCGCTGGCGCACGCCCGCCGCTGGGGCTGGACCGAGGACGACGTGCGGCTGCTGGAGCCCGCCGAGCGGGAGGAGCGCCTGCGGGTCAGCGGCGCGGTGAACGCCGTCTGGAGCCCGCACTGCGCCCGCATCCAGCCGGCCAAGCTGGTGCTGGGGCTGGCGGAGGCCGTACGGAGGCTCGGGGCGGAGGTCTACGAGCGGACCCCGGTCACCGAGATCGCCCCGCGCACGGCGCGCACGCCGTACGGAACGGTCCGGGCGGAGCACGTCATCCGCGCCACCGAGGGCTTCACCGCCGGGCTGCGGCAGTACCACCGCGCCTGGCTCCCGATGAACAGCTCGATGATCGTCACCGAGCCGCTGGGCGGGCTGTGGGACTCCATCGGCTGGGAGGGCGGCGAACTGCTCGGCGACATGGCCCACTACTACATGTACGCGCAGCGGACCGCCGACGGCCGGATCGCGTTCGGCGGGCGCGGCAAGCCCTACCTGTACGGCTCCCGCGTCGACGACCGGGGCCGCACCCACTCCTGGACCGTCGAGGCCCTGTGGAAGCTGCTGACCGGGATGTTCCCGGCGGTCGCGGAGTCGAAGGTCGCGCACACCTGGTCCGGGGTGCTCGGCGTGCCGCGCGACTGGTGCGCGACCGTGCACCTCGACCGCGCCACCGGGATCGGCTGGGCGGGCGGGTACACCGGGCACGGGGTGACCACCGCCAACCTCGCCGGCCGCACCCTGCGCGACCTCGTCCTGGGCGAGGAGACCGAGCTGACCCGGCTGCCCTGGGTGGGGCGGAGGGTGCGAAGCTGGGAGGTCGAGCCGCTGCGCTGGCTCGGCGTGCACACCATGTACGACCTCTACCGCCGTGCCGACGCCCGGGAGAAGGCCGGGCTCGGCCGCACCTCGGTGCTGGCGCGGGTGGCCGACGCCATCACCGGCCGCTGACCCGGCTCCGGGCGGGGCGGGACCGGCCGGGAGCCGCCCCGGCGCCCGCACGGAACCCGCCCGCGTGGGAGACACGCCGTACCGACGACCCCGTACAGACGAGGAGAGACCGTGACCCACCTGCCCGACTCCCCCGCCCCGGCGGTGAGGGCATGACGGACCTGCTGTTCCGCGGCGGCCGGGCGTTCCTGGCCGCCGGAGCCTTCGCCGAGGCGGTGCTCGTCCGGAGGGGCCGCATCGCCGCCGCGGGCGCGGAGGCCGACGTGGTACGGCTGGCGGCCCCCGGCTGCGAGAGCGTGGACCTGGGCGGCGGCCTGCTCGTCCCGGGCATCACCGATTCCCACATGCACCCGGTGCAGGCGGGGCTGGAGCGGGCGAAGTGCGACCTGTCCGAGGTCTACGGCCTGGACGCCTACGTCTCGAGGATCCACGACTACGCCGCGGCCCGTCCGGACCACGGGTGGATCGACGGCGGCGGCTGGGACATGTCCGCCTTCCCCGGCGGCCTGCCGCACCGCTCGCAGCTCGACTTCCTCGACCGGCCGGTCTACCTGATCCAGCGCGACCACCACGCCGCCTGGGTGAACACCCGCGCGCTGGAGCTCGCCGGGATCACCCGGGACACCCCCGACCCGGCCGACGGCCGGATCGAGCGCGACGCCGACGGCACCCCGAGCGGCGTGCTGCACGAGGGCGCGATGGACCTGGTCGGCCTGCTCACCCCGCGCCCGACCGAGCGGGACCTGATGGACGCGCTGCTGGACGCCCAGCGGCACCTGTTCTCGCTGGGCGTCACCGGCTGGCAGGACGCCATCGTCGGCTCGTACGCGGGCTCGGACGACCAGCTGCCGACCTACGTCGCGGCGGCGGCCTCCGGCAGGCTCAGGGCCCGGGTCGTGGGCGCGCTCTGGTGGGACCGGGCGCGCGGCGCCGAGCAGATCGAGGAGCTGGTCGCGCGCCGCAGGTCCGCCGAGGGGCTGGAGACGTTCCGGGCGACCTCGGTGAAGATCATGCAGGACGGCATCACCGAGAACTTCACCGCCGCGGTGATCGAGCCGTACTGCCGCTGCGGCGGGACCGGGCTGTCCTACGTGGACCCGGAGCTGCTGAAGGGGTACGTCGCCGAGCTGGACCGGCACGGTTTCCAGGTGCACTTCCACGCCATCGGCGAGCGGGCCGTCCGTGAGGCGCTCGACAGCTTCGAGGGCACCGACCCGGTCAACCGCCACCACATCGCGCACCTGCAGATCGTCGAGCCGTCCGACGTGCCGCGCTTCGCCAGGCTCGGCGTGACCGCCAACCTGCAGCCGCTCTGGGCCACCCACCACGCCCAGATGGACGAGCTGACCATGCCGTTCCTCGGCGAGGAGCGCTCGGCCTGGCAGTACCCGTTCGCGGACCTGCTCCGGGCGGGCGCCCGGTTCTGCGCGGGCAGCGACTGGCCGGTCTCCAACGCCGACCCGATCCAGGGCATGCACGTCGCGGTCAACCGGACCGAACCGGGAGGCTCCGTGCACGCGGACTACCCGACGGCGCAGACACCGTTCCTGCCGGGGCAGCGCCTGGACCTGGCCACCGCGCTGACGGCGTACACGGCCGGGTCGGCCTGGATCAACCACGACGACGACGCGGGCGTCATCGCGGCCGGCAACCGCGCCGACCTGGTCGTCCTGGACCGGGACCCCTTCCTGGAGCCGGAGGCCGACATCTGGCGGGCGAAGGTGGCCATGACCTTCGTCGGCGGGGAGCAGGTCCACCAGGCATGACGGCACGCCCGGGTGCGGTGGCCGGTACGGGCCGTACCGGCCACCGCACCCGGGCGGCGCCCCGCCGTTCCCGGGCGGGACGCCGCGGGCGTGCCGCCTCCGGGCTCAGCCGCGCCGGCCCCTGCGCCTCCTGAGGCTCATCCGCACGATCGCGCGGACGGTGAGCAGCAGCACGACGCCGACGATCTGGCCGCCCAGCACGATCCGGTTGACGTCGATCGCGGGTTGCCAGCGCACCTCGCCGTCCTTGATGACGAACACCCCGGCCGGGGTCGCGCTGAGGCCGTACCCGCCCCCGGCGCCCTCCCCCGGGCGGTCCCCGCCCTCCTGCCTGCCCCTGCCGCCGCCCCCGCCGCTGGCGATCTTGGCGACCGGGACGACCGTCACCCCCTCACGGGTGATCGGCTCGCCGAAGACGCGGCTGACGGTGGCGTTGTCCTTCGCCTGGTCGATCACTTCCATGATGTCCATCGTGACTCCCTCGGTGTCTCCGGCACGGCGTCCCCCGTCCGCTCCACGCTAGCCAACGGTCGTCCGGCGGACCACGGCGGCGGGCCGGGAGACCACGGCCGGCCCGCGGGACCGCCTGCTCCGTCCGGGTGCGGGGCGCCCGTCCGGCCGGACTCTCCCAGCGGTCCGGCCGGGGCACCGCGTGGAGTGCGCCGGCGGCGAAATCGCCTCCCCGGACACCGGTATCAGGGCTATATCTGGGAGAACTCCACGATCCGCTGCGGATCGCCGCCACCGCCGGGAAGAGGGGCCTGATGACGGACCGGAACGTGATCTCCATGCGAGGACCCGCGCGGCGGCCGAAGGCGCTGCTCCGGGCTCTCCTGGGAGGGACGCTGCGCCGGATGCGGCTGGAGCAGCGCCGCACCCTGGCGGACGTCGCGCTGGCCGCGAGGGTCTCGCTCCCCTACCTCTCGGAGGTGGAGCGGGGCCGCAAGGAGGCCTCCTCCGAGGTCCTGGCCGCGCTCTGCGACGCGCTCGACGTCGAACTGCCCGACCTGCTGATGGCCGTCGTCCGCGACCAGGCCGCCGCACGCCCCGTCCGGAGCACGCGGCCGGCGCCGGCCGCCCGGCCGGTCGCACCGCCCCGGCCCGGCCCCGGCGAGACCGTCTGCCTGGCCGCGTGATCACCACGCGCCGGTCCGGTGGGCCGGGCCCGTCTTCGCGGTGGTGATGATCTGGTCCGCGAGGCCGTAGCCGACGGCCTCGCGGGCGGTGAGCGTCTTGTGGCGGTCGATGTCCTTCCTGATCCTGTCCACCGGATGGCCGGTGTGCCTGCTGAGGATCTCGTCCATCTCGGCCCGCAGCCTGGCCACCTCGTGGGCCTGGACGGCGAGGTCGGGGAGGGTGCCCTGGGCCACGTCGAACGATCCCTCGTAGCTCGACGGCTGGTGCAGCACCACCTTGGCGTGGGCCAGGACCGAGCGCTTGCCCGCCGCGCCCGCGGCGAGCAGGACCGCCGCGGCGGACGACGCCTGCCCCACGCAGAGGGTCGCGACGTCCGGCCGGACGTACCGCATCGTGTCGTAGATCGCGGTCAGCGCGCTGAACGAGCCGCCCCGGGAGTTGATGTAGAAGCTGATCTCGGCGTCGGGGTCCTCCGCCTGCAGGTGGAGCAACTGGGCGATCACCACGTTGGCGACGCCGTCGTCGATCACGGTGCCGAGGAAGATGATCCGCTCGGAGAGCAGCCTCGAGTAGATGTCGAAGGCCCGCTCGCCCCGCGGGGACTTCTCCACCACCGTCGGGATCATGTACTGGCTCATCGGCTCACGCCTCCGCGTTCCGCAGGGCCGCGGCCGGCCGTACGTCGTCGACGTGTTCCACGATGTGGTCGATCATTCCGTAGTCCAGCGCCTCCTGGGCGCTGAACCACCGGTCGCGCAGCCCGTCCTGGGCGATCCTCTCCGCCTTCTGCCCCGTGTGCCGCGCGATGAGCGCGTTCATCAGGTTCCCGATCCGGTCGAGCTGCGCGGCGTAGATCTCGACGTCGGCCGCCGTTCCGCCCAGGCCCGCCGACCCCTGGTGCATCAGGATCTGGGCGTGCGGCAGGCCGTACCTCTTGCCGGTCGTCCCCGCGCACAGCAGGAACTGGGCCATGCTGCCGGCCTGGCCCATCGCCAGCGTGCTCACGTCGTTGGGGATCAGCCGCATCATGTCGTAGATCGCCAGTCCGGCCAGGACCGATCCCCCGGGAGAGTTGAGGTAGAGGCTGATGTCACGGTGCGGGTCCTCCGCCGACAGCAGCAGCAGCTGGGCGCAGATCCGGTTGGCGACCCGGTCGTCGACCTCGGTGCCCAGGACGATGATGCGTTCGGAGAGCAGGCGGGCGGTCAACTGGTCGTCGAGCGTGCCCACGGCCGCGGACGGCTTGTCCATGGTGGTGATTCTCCGTTCCTCGGATACCGGGGCCGGGAAGGCGGCCCCGCCACCAACCGTCGTCCATCGCGGCGCGTCCGGGCATGGGGATCTGCTGTGAGCGACTCTCCTCGCAGCAGAAAAACGGCGCCGGACGACGCCGCGCAGGGCCCGCGGGCGGCGCTCAGGAGGCCACGACCAGCGCCTGCGGGGCCGCCTGCCTCATCCGGCCGCTCACCCAGAGCAGCTGGGTGGCGGTCTCGCCCTCGCACCTGCCGACGACCTCCAGCAGCCCGGTGTCCCCGGCGCCCTGCGCGGCGTGCCCGATCAGGCTCCAGGACAGATCGCACTCGGCGACCATGAGGTACAGGTCGTGCAGGAGCCCGAGGGGACCGGATCGGGTGCCGGAGAAGAGCGCGGAGTGCAGCCGCTCGGGCTCGTCCCCGGCCTCACGCGCCGGCCAGCTCGTTCTGGGAGCGGCGCAGCAGCCCGAGGTAGTGGGCGAGATGCACGGGTCAGCCCTCCCCGAATCGCCGTGACGGAGCGGAGGTCTCCCGCGGTCCGGACCGCGTCCGTTCCCCGGGCCGCTCCGGGGCCGCGGAGGTCCCGGCCGGTCGCCCCGTTCCTGACCGCGCCTGCACCGCTCCCCGGGGCGAGTCGAGGCGGAGCAGGTCGCCCTCGGCCACGCCCAGCGCGGCCGCGTCCTCGGGGTTGATCTCCGCCCACACCTCGGGGGCGGCGGCGTTCAGCTGGGCGGCCCGGCCGGTCTTGGTGCGGGTGTGGAAGTGGTAGACGGTGCGGCCGGTGGTCAGCACCGTCGGGTGCTCCTGGCTCGTCGTCTCGGACGGCGGCCGGTACGGCACCGTGTGCAGGAAGGCCCGTCCCCCGGGCGCCTCGGCGCGGTACCGCTCCCCGGTGCGCTCGGCCCCGGTGAGCAGGTCGTGGCCGTAGGTCTCGCAGTAGTCCGGGTCGGTGTGGAAGCGCCCGGCGGCGTACAGCCGCGCGGCGCCGCCGCGGTGCAGGGGACCTGGATCCCGCTGCCGCCGCGCGGCATGCCGTAGGTGAGGCCGGTGTAGTCGCACGGGCGGCCCGCCGAGCACCTTTTCCACGCCTCGAACGCCGACTCCGGGTCGTGCCAGGTGATGAGCGGTGCGCCGTCCCTGTCCCGGAAGTCCATCCGCCGCGCGTAGTCGAGGAAGACGTCCAGATCGGAGCGGGCCTCCCCGGGCGGCTCGACGGCCTTGTCCGCGAGGTGGACCGTGCGGTCGGCGCTGGTGAAGGTCCCCTGCTTCTCACCCCAGGCGGCGGGGAGGACCACGTCGGCCAGGCGGGCGGTCTCGGTCAGGAAGAGGTCCTGGACCACCACGAACAGGTTCCTCCTGCGCGCAGGAACGTGTCCACCCGGACCGGCCAGGGGCTGCGGCGGCCGAGACCGCCGGGGAGCAGGTCCCTGAGCCCTCCGGGCAGGGTCGCGACGAGCCGTTCCAGCGGGGCGGGCGGGCCGTACGGCGTGCGCCTCCCCCACGGGTCGGCGATCCGGTCGGACATTTCGGCTGCTCCTTCGCAAGCGAGACATCGCACCGACGGGCGGCTTACCCTGGGCAAACTCCTCCCCACCCGTCCCCCGGACCGGTGGATAGGTCACGGCGGGACGGGTATGCGGCCCGCCGAAAGGAGACGACCATGGCAAAGACCTTCAGGGGTCACCAGTGGATGCCGCGCATGGCCGGGACGTGCGCGGCATCGGTGCGCCGAGGGCGGGCGGGGGCCTCCACGAGCCCGCCGGTGCCCGGCGCCCGGGCGTTGGTGACGATGACCGGTGCCCGGTCGCTGTGGCCTGCGGCGACGAGGATCGAGGTGCCGGGGACGACGACCAGTTCCCGCATCTCCACCCGGTTCGCGCCCGGCGGCTCCGGCACGGGCGCCCGTTCCCAGGTCCCCAGGATCCACTGCAGGATCAGCGGTCTGGCCGGGTCGGCGGCGTCCATGCCCGTCGCCCAGAATTCGTGGCTTCCGATCGCCACCACATCCGTCAGGGGACCCACCCCTTCGGGAAGCTCCGCCCGCCCCCAGGCGCGGCCGTCCCAGTGGAACAGCGCCCCCACCCTGTCCGAGCCGTCCTGCGGCGCCTCGCTGCCCGCCATCCAGACTTCGGCGGCCCAGCGGACGGAGATCGCCTCCGGCCTGAAGGCCGGCGGCGGGAGCGGCATGCCGTGCCAGGACCAGCCGTCCCAGTAGGCCAGGCGCGCGGGTGATTCCGCATCCCCGGTCTGCGTGCCGTACGCCCAGAGCTCACCGCCGGGTCCGGCCCCGAGCAGGCGCACGCGGAATCCCGGCGGCTCGTGCTCGGTCCACCCGCCCCAGCCGTCGAGCCCGGTGCCGTGGTACAGCCTGCTGGTCCGCCCGTCCTCGTCGGAGACGCTCATCCAGGCGTGGGAGTCCCTGACCGCCAGTCCTGCGAGGGTCTGCCGTCCGGCTCTGTCGGGCGGGTCCCTCCGCCTCCAGTTCCACCCGTCCCAGTGCGCCGCCCGGAGCACGGGGCCTTCGATCGAGGCGATCCAGAGGTCCGCGGCGTTGCCCGCCTCCAGTTCCACCCGCACCTGCGTGTCGCCGTAACCGAGCGGGTCGGCCTTCCGCCAGCCGAACCAGGTCCGCTGCCGCGTCACCGGGGTGGAGCGGTCGTGGACGGGCGACCAGCCGGCGACGTGCTCTCTTCCGCTCACCCAGATGTCGTCACCGGCGGGAACGGCCACGTCCTCGATCTCGGCGCGGGGCGCGAGGGACGGCGCCGGCAGGATCCACCAGTCTCCGGCGGCTCCTGTTCCCCCGGCCGGCCGGGCCGTCTCGGCCGGGTCCGCCGTTCCGACCGGCCGGGTCGTCTCAACCGGCCCCGTACTCCCGGAGACCTCGGCGGCCGGGAACGCTCCGGCGGTCCGGAGCGCCCCGGCAACGCCCGCTCCGGGCCTCCTGGCGGCCGGGGCGGTCGCGGACAGCCCCGCGAGAGCGAGCAGCAGGCAGGCGCCGACGGCGGCGCTCCGTGGTGACGGCATGATCGACAGTGTGGTCGGCACGGTCCCACCGGTCCACGTCCGGCCGCCACACCCGTGCCGGCGTTTTCCGCCTTCCCGGCAGTGGCGACGGGCCCCGGATCACCGGAGCCCGTCGCGGGCTCCGCGTCAGGCGGCCTCGACGCGGACCTCGGAGGCGGCGGCGTCCGGTTCCAGGAAGCGCAGGAGCGCCTCGCCCTCCGCCGTCAGCTCGGCGAGCGCCTCCTCGGGCAGCGGTTCGAAGGCGGTCAGCCGCAGGGTGGCCGTTCTCCGGCTGGTCTCGGCCTGCCAGGTGCCGCGGACGGTGCCGTCCCAGAGGAACGTGGCGCGCACCCGGAGGTTCTTGGTGGTGACCCGGGGCCGGTACTCCTCGGCCATCAGGCGAGTGCGGTCGGCGTGGGCGAGGACGAGGTTGTCGAAGTCGGGCAGAAAGCGGGCCGGGGCGGGCACGTCCTCGTCCGGTCGCGGGGCGCCGGGCAGGTCGAACAGCTCCCTGCCCTTCCCGTCGCGGAAGACGGCCAGCCGCGGGCGGAGGCGGTCCAGCACGGCGCGCAGCCCTCTGAGCCCCGACCAGGCCTGCGCGTCGGCGGCGGTGGCCGGGCCGTACGCCGCCAGGTAGCGCAGCACCAGCCCCTCCACCGGATCGTCCGGCGCCTCCTCGCGCCGGCTCTGCGCCGGGACGGCCCCCTCGCGCGGGTCCTCCCCCAGCCAGCTCTCCGCCAGGGTGAAGTCCGCCGAGGTCGGGAAGGCCCAGCGGTCCTGGGTGGGGACCATGACCAGCGGCAGCCGGGTCCGTACGGCGTAGCCCAGCGCGCGGTCGTTCGCCTCGGGGAACCTCTCCTGGAGCAGGGCGCGCAGCGCGGTGAAGTCGCGGGGCCCCTCGGCCAGGATCTCCCGGGCGGCCGGGAGGAGCCGGTCGAGGTCCAGCCCGGCGGTCAGCGTGCCGCGCCCGCTCAGCGCGGCGGCGAGCACGGGGTCCACCGCCGCGCGGAACCCGGCGTGGTCGGCCGCGCTCACCAGGTGCAGCGTGGCCCGCATCATCATGGCCCGCACGACCGTCCGGCCGTGCAGCGCCCGGTGCAGGTCCTCCCGGCGGAAGTCCTCCAGCCGTGTCCACAGACCGGTGAAGGGGTGCCGGGGTTCCTGCGCC
The DNA here is from genome assembly GCF_014203605.1 of Thiemannella venezuelensis. Taxonomy (GTDB): domain Bacteria; phylum Actinomycetota; class Actinomycetes; order Streptosporangiales; family Streptosporangiaceae; genus Planomonospora_A; species Planomonospora_A venezuelensis. The sequence continues at coordinate 237,732 of NZ_JACHJJ010000007.1, forward strand.
TGCATGCCGCCGAGCCGCTCCACCGCCGTCACGGCGTCGGTCTTCTCCCGGGCGAGCAGCATCTGCCTGGCCAGCGTCGCCCGGTTGAGCCGCCGCGGCGTCAAGGTCTCCATGGCTCTCATCATGACGGCCGTACCTGACAGGCCGCGGCAGGTACGGCCGGGAGGGATGCCCGCCCTTCAGGTGGCCTCGGAGATGACAGGAAACCTTCTGAATATTGTGGACTGAATTCACATGTGATTTACTTCGTCAGCCGGACCCGGCGCATCACGCCGTCTCTCCCGAAAGCGAGCCCGACCATGGACGGACACCAGCGGCCCCCGTCGTACGGCTCACGCGTCCGGGGCTGCCTGCTCGGCGGCGCCGTCGGTGACGCCCTCGGCAACCCGGTCGAGTTCATGTCCCTGGCCCAGATCCGCGCGAAGTTCGGGCAGGCCGGTCTCACCGCCATGATCGAGACCGACGTCACCGACGACACCCAGATGACACTGTTCACCGCCGAAGGGCTGATCCGCGCCCGCCTGAACGGCGGCGACCCGGTCGCCTCCGTGCACCAGGCCTACCTGCGCTGGTTCGACACCCAGAACCGCCCGGCACCGGCACCCGAGGACGGCGGCTTCCGCACCGGCTGGCTGCGCACCCACGAGTGGCTGTACGCCCGCCGCGCCCCCGGCAACGCCTGCCTGTCCGGCCTGCGCTCCCGCATCACCCCGCGCCCGCCCGGCTCCCCGCTCGGCCGCGGGCCCGTCAACCCCGACTCCAAGGGCTGCGGCACCGTCATGCGCTCGGCCCCCTTCGGCCTGCTGCGCGGCTGCCTGCCCGGCGACCCGGTCCCCCTGGCCGTCGCCGCAGCCCGCCTCACCCACGGCCACCCCACCGCCGCCATCGCCTCCGGCGCCCTGGCCCACCTCGTCGACCGCCTCGTCCGGGGCGACTCGCTCGCCGAGGCCACCGCGTCCACCGAGTCGATGCTGTCGGCCTTCGACAAGCAGGGCGCCGAGCACCGGGAGACCGGTGACGCCCTGCGCGCCGCCGTACGGCTCGCCGGAGCGGGCGCGCCCACCGCGGAGAAGGTCGAGAGCCTCGGCGCGGGCTGGATCGCCGAGGAGGCCCTGGCCGTCGCGCTTTACTGCGCCCTGGCCGAGCCCGACCCGCGCCGGGCGCTGCTGCTGGCGGTCAACCACTCCGGGGACGCCGACTCCACCGGCGCGATCTGCGGCAACATCGTCGGCGCGGCGTACGGCGAGGCCGCCCTGCCCGCCGACTGGGCGCACGCGGTCGAGGGCCGCGAGACCATCCTCCGGCTCGCCGACGACCTCACCGCACTCTCCGACCTCACCTCCCGCCACCCCTCGGCCTGAGCCGCCGCGCACACCGGCGGCGGGCCCCGCATTCACGCACACCCGGCCGCCCGCACTCCCGAGGCACTCCAGTTCGTCTACCGTGCGCCGGAATCCGGATGTCACGCGTACGGTGGAAGTCACGGAGCGCCTACCGCCAAAGTTGACCCGCATTCAAACCTTGATCCGATGCCACGCCGCCCGCCAGCCCATACGGTTGCGGCATGTCGCGGGCGGGCACTCGCCCGCCGGTCCTGTTCGCCGACGCATCCGGGTGAGGTGGCGCCATGGCTGAGAAATCCCACGCCCCTGGAATCCGAAGTCGGGCGAAGCCGCTGCGGAGGCCGCCGGCCACGCGGTCGCGCGGGTATCGGGTCTTGAAGGACGACTCTCCGCGGCCGATCGCCTTGGACCCCCGCCCTCCCGGCGGACGCCGGAAATCGGCCTCGCCCACCCTGATACGAGCGGCCAGGGAGCAGCGGTACCACCCGGCGCCGGTCGTTCCGGTACACGCCTTCACGAGAAGACCCCGCACCCTGGAGATCACCTCCGCCGGCCGATCCCGAATCCCGCGATCGGCCGGCGGGGCCGTCCGCCCCTGAAGGCTCTGGACACTCAGCCGGGTCACCACAGAGGAACCAGGCACTCCCCTGATCACGAAATCCCCGTTCACATAGAAAAAGACCCATCGTGGAAAAGCAGTCTCGCTCCACTCGCGTTCCCGTGAAGAAAATCCTGACCCTGGCCGGGGTGGCGCTGCTGACGGCGGGCTGCCAACTCGGCCAGACTCCCCAGCCCAGCCCGCCCGCCCAGAGCGCCCAGCCCGCGTCGAGCCGGCCCCCGTCCTCCCCGTCGGCGGCGGCGAGCCTCCCGGCCGACCAGGTCATCGGCAGCCGGGAGATCACCGGGAACAACTGGTACAAGGTCCGCATCGACCTGTACTCCCTCCAGCGCCAGGACAAGCTGATCACCGTCAACTTCGCGGCGACCGTCCTGGAGCACGACCGCGCCAGCGGGTGGGACGTGCGCGACACCTTCTCCGCCGTCCCCTCCGACACGCCCACCGTGGACGGCGTCTACCTCGTGGACACCAAGAACGCCAAGAAGCACCTGGCCGCCACGGACGCGGAGGGCAGGTGCCTGTGCAGCTCCGGCCTCGTGGAGATCGACACGGACAAGACGGTCGTGTTCTCCGCCACGTTCGCCGCCCCTCCGGCGGACGTCGCCACCATGGACGTGTTCATTCCGCGGGCGGGGACGTTCAAGAATGTTCCGCTCGGTTAGCGCCGCGCTGGCCGTGGGGCTGGCCGTCGCCGCCCCCTCCCCCGCTCCCACCCAGGGCCCGGATCCCACCCCCGGACCGCTGGCGCAGGCGCCGATCATCGACGTCCGCGCGCCCGTGATCGACATCGAGCTCCGCATCGGCAACCTGGACGAGTCGATCATCGACGCGGACACCCCCGCCAGGAACAGGATCACAATGGCGGCCGACGTCCTGTTCGCCTTCGACAGGGCCGCGCTCACGGCGGAGGCCGAAGAGCGCCTGGCCCAGGCCGCCGACATGCTCAGGCAGGAGGCGGGCGGCAAACGGGTCCGGATCGACGGCCACACCGACGCCAAGGGCGACGACGCCTACAACCTCGCCCTCTCGCTCAGGCGCGCGAGGGCGGTGGAGCGGGCGCTCGCCCCGCTGCTGGAGGGGACGGGCATCACCTTCGCCGTCAAGGGCCACGGCGCCGCCGTCCCCGTGGCGCCCAACACGATGCCCGACGAGTACGGACGGACGGTCGACAATCCGAGGGGCCGGGCGAAGAACCGGCGCGTGGAGATCACCTTCTCCCGCTGATCCGCCTGCGCGAGCCGTACCGGCCGCGAGGGCTTCGGCGGTGCGGTCGAGGGTAGTGAAAGAGGCTGGACGCGGTGTTCCGCCGCCGGACGGCGGCACGTGCGCCGGCTGCGGCCCCGGCCGCTCTCCTGCGCGGTTGCCCAGCCGCTCCCCTGTGCCGTGGCAGGGCTGCGCTTCCACGAGCGGTCCCGGAACCGCCCAGCGGCACGTCCTCGGCTCACCGAACCCGTCCGCCAGTGAGGAGACACCATGACAGCCGACCTGCGCCCCGCGACCGCCGTACTCACCTCTCTCATCGGGCAGGTCCGCGACGACCGGCTCACCGCGCCCACCCCCTGCGGCGGCATCACCGTCGCCGAACTCCTCGACCACGTCGACGGCCTCTGCGTCGCGTTCACCGCGGCCGCCGCCAAGACGCCCCTCGACGGCGGCGGCGCCCCGGTGCCCGACGCGTCCCGGCTGGGCGACGACTGGCGCCGGCGCATCCCGGCCCGCCTCGACGGCCTGGCCCGGGCGTGGCGGGAGGCGTCGGCGTGGACCGGCACCACCGAGGCCGGCGGCGTCCGGCTCCCGGCCGGCGCCGCCGGGGCGGCGGCGCTCGACGAGGTCATCGTGCACGGCTGGGACCTGGCCGTCGCGACCGGCCAGTCCTATCCCGGCGCAGAACCCGCTCTGGCCGACTCCATGGCCACCGCGTACGAGTGGGTCGGCGCCGTCGCCGCCCAGAGTCCGGACGGCAGCCCCGGACTGTTCGGGCCGCCGGTCCCCGTGCCCGGCGACGCGCCGCTGCTGGACCGGCTGCTCGGGCTCACCGGCCGTGATCCCCGCTGGCGGCCCGGCGACGCCGGCTCGTGACGGAACGACACCCGCGCACGTGTACGGCGCCCGCGCGCAGGTCGGCGCCCGCACGCGGGTACGGCGTTCCGCCGGGTTCCGGCCGGAGGTCAGCCGCCCTGGACCGATCCCGTTCCGAGGGGAGAGGCGAGGCCCTCCAGCTGCCCGGCCGGGGGTGTGCGGTACCCCTCCGCGAATGCGGAGTCGAACCCCTCGGGGCCGAGCCGCTCACGCAGTGACGCGGGCAGTCCGGGGTCGGGAAGGAGGACCTCCCGGGCTGCGGGGTCGAGTCGTTCGGCGGTGCCGAGCAGGGCGGCGGCGCGCTCGAAGCGGCCGGTCGCGTGGTCGGCGCCGGCGAGCAGGCGCAGGCCGAGCGCGGTGATCCGCACGTCCCCGAGGCCGACGGCGGCCCTGGCGCCTTCGGCGAAGTACCGCCGTGCGTGTTCGTCATCGCCGTCGAACCCCGCGGCGCGGCCCAGCCCCAGCAGGCAGCGGACCGCGCAGCGCAGGTCGCCGATCCGCCGGAACTCGGCCAGCAGGCCGGCGAAGCGGGCCTGCGCGACGACGTGTTCCCCCCGGTGCTGGTCGAAGGTGGCCCGGTAGAGCTCGGCGTGCAGCCGCTCGTGGTCGTTGCCGCTGATGCGGGCCAGGCGCGCGGACTCGGCCAGCCAGCCGGGCACGTCGTCCAGGCGGATCTGGCGCTCGATCGCCCTGATGGCCATCTCGTTGAGGCAGTTGGCGCGTCCGACGTGGTCGCCGAGGCCGCCGAACAGCTCGGCGGCGTGGGCCAGCCGGGTCAGCGTGGCGTCGACGTCCGCGACGAACACGTACCCGGACAGCGCCATGGCGCGGTGCCAGTCGTCGCCCAGCCGTTCGAAGAGCGCGGTCGCCCGGGCCAGATGCCCGGGCGATTCCGCGCGCCGCTCGCCGTACCGCATCGTCCAGCCCAGGGCGAGCAGGGCGAGCGCCCGGTCGTGGTCGGTACCGCCGGCCGCCATCCGGTGCGCGTGCTCCGCGTGTTCCCGCGCCCGTTCCGCGTCCTGGTAGCACAGCACGACGGCGCAGGTGATCGCGGCCCGGAAGCCCAGGTCGCCGTCGGGCAGGGGCCGCTGGAGCAGCCTGCCGAGCCAGTCGAATATCTCGCCGCTGCAGCCGACGACCTCCCACGCCGTGCCGATGCCGGCGATGAACTCCCAGGCGGCGGCGGTGTCGCCCCGGTCGAGGACCCAGCGCAGCGCGGCCCTCAGGTCCGCCGAGCGCTGGTCGATCCAGCGGAGCGCGGCGGCCTGGTCCCGGCCGCGCAGGTCCGGCACGGCGGCCACGGCGCGGCGCAGGTGGTGGCGGGCGTGCTCCTCGTGCGCCGTCCCGGCGGCGCCGCGCGCGAGCAGCCGCCGGTGCGCGAACTGCCGGACGCTGTCCAGCAGGCGGTATTCGGTGGTCTCCTCCCGGTGACGGGAGGAGACCAGCGACCGGTCCAGCAGCCGGGAGAAGACCCGGATCAGGCCGGCCGGATCCAGCGGCGGGTGGGCGAGGACCTGCGCCGCGGTGTCGTAGTCGAACGCGCCCGGGAACACCGAGCAGCGCTCGAGCAGCAGTCGCTCGTCCTCGCTCAGCAGCTCGTAGCTCCAGGTGAGGGCCTCCTCCAGCGTGCGGTGCCGGTTCGGGGCCCCGCGCGCCCCGTCGGTCAGCAGGGCGAACCGGTCATCCAGCCGGGCCAGCAGTTCGGCGGGCGTGAAGAAGCGGATCCGGGCGGCGGCCAGTTCGATGGCCAGCGGCAGGCCGTCCAGCCGGCGGCAGATCGCCGCGACCTGCCGGGCGTTGCCGGCGGTGATCTCGAACCCCGGTGAGGCCGTCGCGGCCCGCTCGGCGAAGAGCCGGCCGGCTCCGGAGTCCAGGACGGCGGCGGGGTCGCCGGGCTCGGCGGGCAGCGGCAGCGGCGGGATCTCGTACACGGCCTCCCCCGCCAGATGCAGCGCCTCGTGGCCGGTGGCCAGCACGTGCAGGTGGTCGGTGGCCGCGAGCAGCTCGGCGAGCAGCTCCGCCACGGGGGCGGTCACGTGCTCGCAGTTGTCCACCACGAGCCAGTGCCGGCCCTCGGCGAGGGTCCCGCGGATCAGGGCGCGCAGCCGGTGCTCCTCGCCGACGACGCCCAGGGCGTCGGCGAACACCCGCTCCACGGCGTCCCCGGGGGACAGGGGCGCGAGATCGACCAGGACGGCCGGGGGCAGCGCGGTCACCGCGTGGGCGAGGTACAGCGCCAGCCGGGTCTTTCCGGTGCCGGCGGGGCCGGTCAGCGTCACCATCCGGTGAGCGTCGAGCAGCCGGCGCACGTCTCCGGTCTCCCGGGCCCGCCCCACGAACGACGACAGCGGCCTGGGCAGGACACGGCGGGGCCCGCGGCCTGCGCGGAGACGGGCCGCGGTCTCCACCAGGGCGAGCCGGTTGCTCCCGCCGAGCTTGCGCAGCAGCGACGACACGTGGCTCTCCACGGTCCGCTCCGACAACCGCAGCCTGGCGGCGATCTCCTGGTTCTGCAGGCGGTCACCCACGAGCCGCAGGACCTCCAGCTCGCGCGGTGTCACACCGGACTCCCGCAGCTCGTGGAAGACGTCCGAACCCATGGATCCGAGTATGTCGCCATCCGGACGGATGTACACGTCCGGCACTGAGCGGGTTCTCCGTACGGGATTTCCGTACCGGGCACGGATGTGGGGGACGTGAGGCGCGCGGTGGAATGACGGGACTCGCCGCACGGCTCCCCGTGCGGCGCAGACCCATGATCCGGACGAGGCCGGGGCGCGGGCGGTGCATGTGGCACGTTCCACGAGGCTCGGCGGAACGAGAGAAGGAGAGACCCATGGCAGGAAAGGCCGTCGTCAGTTTGGCCACCGGGCTGGAGGACCCCGAGCGGGTCACGGTGGCGTTCCTGGTCGCGCTCGGCGCGGCCGAGCAGGGCCGGCCGACGCTGATGTTCCTCACCAAGGAGGCCACCCGCCTGGCCCTGGAGGGCGTCGCGACCGGGGTCGCGTGCGACGGATGCCCGCCGCTGGCGGACCTGCTGGCGCGCTACGCCAAGGCGGGCGGGCGCTATCTGGTCTGCCCCATCTGCTTCGACGCCCGCAAGCTCGGCAAGAGCGGGCTGATCGAGGGAGCGGAGCTGGGCGGCACCGTCCCGATGTGGCAGTGGATCGGCGACGAGGGCGCCACCACCTTCAGCTACTAGACCGCCTGCGGGCGGCGGGCGGCGGGACGGACCACCGGGTCCGTCGCGCCGCCCGCCGCCCGCAGCCGTCCCGGCCGCCCGTGGCCGCGGACGACACACCGGCCCGGCACCCGCTCCCGCTTCCGCGGACACTCACCGCTTAACCTGCGAAAACAGGATCTGCAAAGGCCTGTTCGCGCACCGCTTCGCCGGAGGCGACCGGGCCTGTGAGCACAATCATGGAAGGACGACGATGAAGCACACGGTTGTCCGGCGGCTGGGTCGCACGGTGCTGGCGGCGGCGCTGGCCGGGGGGATGCTCCTGACCGGCGGCGCGGCCGCGGCGGTCGCCGAGTCCGCCGCGGCCCCGGTCCCGGCCCCGGAGAGGAAACTGGGGCCGTTCGGATATCGCGGCGTGAAACTCGAGATGAGCCTCAGGGAGGCCCGGGAGACCGGGAAGATCGTGCGCACGGCCCGGTCGGGCCGGTGCTCGGAATGGAACTTCAGGACGGGCCCGAACCGCCGCAACGGACCCGACCTGTTCATCTCCAGGCGGCACGGCGTGGCCGCCATCTTCGCCGCCGAAGGCACCGAGACCCGCCGGGGGATCGAGATCGGCTCCACCAGGCGGCAACTGGAAAGGGCCTACCCCGACCTGGAGCGGGTCGCGAGCGGGTACTTCATCGCCTCCGTCCCGAGGAACCCGGAGGCTCACTTCGCCTTCCTGCTGTCAGGCGGGGAGGTCCGCCAGATGGCCCTGGTCCTCAACAGGCAGGACTGCGGCAACTAGGAGCGTGAGCCCGGCGGCGACGGCGAACCGGGCCGCGCCGCCGGCCGCGTCCGCCGCCGGCGAGGCCGGTCAGGGCGTGAGGATCAGGCGGACCGGGTCGCCCTCCTTGCGTGCCAGGCGTTCCACCGCCGCGGCGGCCTCGGTCAGGGGCAGGGTGCCGCTGATGGAGCCGCCGAGGTCCAGGCGGCCGTGGCGGACGAGTTCGACGAGCTCGACGACGTGTTCGGGCGTCGAGCCGTAGTGCCCCAGGATCTGCTGGGCGAAGTAGGAGAGCGGGATGCTCTGGGTGATGGTGAGCGGGTCGGGGGTCAGGCCGACCAGCACGAGCCGCCCTCCCGGGGCGAGGCAGGAGACGGCCTGCTCCCGTACGGCGGGCGCCCCCGCCATGTCGAGGGCCAGGTCCAGGCCCCGGCCCGCGGTGAGCTCCCGGATCCGCTCCCGCAGGTCCGGGGCGGCGGAGTCCAGGACGGCGTCGGCGCCGAGGGCGGAGGCGCGCTCGCGGGCGGCCTCGATCGGGTCGATCGCGATGATCGGGACGGCGCCGACCAGGCGGAGCAACTGGACGGCGTGGGTGCCCAGCCCGCCGACGCCCCAGACCCCGGCCGGTCGGGCGGGCGCGGCCTTCCCGGTGGAGACGATCGCCGCCCACGGGGTGGAGACGGCGTCGGGGATGACGGCCGCCTGCTCGAACGGCAGGTCGTCGGGGACGGCGACGAGGGTGTGGTGGGTGGCCAGGGCGTACTCGGCCCAGCCGCCGTCGTAGTCGACCCCGCGGGTGCGGACCTGCAGGCAGGGCTCGGCGAAGCTCACGCAGTTGGCGCACCGCCCGCAGCGCTCCCCGGCCTGCAGCAGGACGCGCTGCCCGGCGGTCCAGGCGGGGGGCACGTCAGGGCCCAGGGCGTCGACCACGCCGGAGACCTCGTGACCGAGGGTGACCTTGTCCGCCGGGAGGAAGAGCGGCCGGATGCTTCCGTCGATCAGGTGAACGTCCGACAGGCACACGCCGGCCGCCTTCACCCTGATCCTGACCTGGCCGGGGCCGGGTTCGGGGACGGGTACCTCCTCGACGGCGAAGGTCTTGGCCCGGACGTCGAGCCGCCCGGCGAGCATGGTCTCGGTCATGGGGTCTTCCTGGTGCGCGGGTGATGTTCCGTGGCGGGACGCCACTCGTCTTCTCTTACCCGCGAACCCGCCGGAACAGTGCGAACCCCCCGGCCGGCGTTGGAAGGGGACGGTTCCGGCCTCGATATCCGGGCAGGAAGCCATGGATCGGACAGTGCCGTCGCAAACAGCACAGTGCGGCACACGATGGACACGGCACACGATGGACGAGGAACGGACAAGGAGGCGCCCCATGGCGCTCATCGACCGAGAATGCGTGCGGAAACTGCTGGAGGCACCGGACCCCGACGCCACCCTGGTCTTCGTCCGGGGCGACTGCGTGGTCCTGCCCGACAAGGAGATCGACGACGCCCACCGGGGACTGGTCATCGCGAGCCGGCGGGAGCTGACCAGGCTGCTGCCCGGCGGTGACACGCTCACCGAGCAGCAGCTCGACATGCTGGCGGACCGGCTCGACAACGTCGTCCGGGACCTGGGCGCCTGACCGGGACCGCCGGCCGCGCGGACGGGGCCGGTCTGCGGGCCCGCCGTATCCCGGCCGGCGGCCGCGCGGCCCCGGGCCACCGGCCGCGCCCGGACGGATCAGTCGCGCAGGCCGGCCATGCAGATCAGTCGCGCAGATCAGTCGCGCAGATCAGTCGCGCAGCTCAGTCGCGCGACATCATCCTGACGAACTCCTCGAAGGAGAACCGCCCGTCGCCGTCGGAGTCGGCGTCACGGCTCAGCGAGCCGATCGCCTCCGCCGGAAGCTCGGGGAAGTGCCGCAGGAGCTCCGCCTCGGTGATGAAACCGTCGCCGTCGCCGTCGATGGCGACGAACCTCTCCCGCAGCCCGGCCAACCGCTCCGTCGACATGTGTCCCGCCTTCCGTAGTCCGAGTCAGCAGCCAACCTACGGGACGCGCGGGCCTGCGAGGAACCCCGCCTCCGCGCTCCCGGAGCGGCCCGGCGCACCGGCCGCCGGCCGCGCAATGCACGGGCCGGTGACCGTGCACTGCGCGAGCCGGTGATCGTGCACTGCGCGGGCCGGTGATCGTGCACTGCGCGGGCCGGTGATTGTGCACTGCACAACGTTGCGTCCCGGGTATGACAAACCGCACCGGTTCCCCCTACCTTGACCAGCGTGTTCGACGTGCTCATCCATGGCGGCCGCGTGGTCGACGGCACCGGCGCCGCGCCGTACCCCGCCGACGTCGGCGTCCGCGACGGCCGCATCGAGGCGGTCGGCGACCTCTCCCGGGCGGACGTTCCCCGCGCGGCCCGGATCGACGCCTCCGGCCGTCTGGTGGCCCCCGGTTTCATCGACGCCCACGTGCACGGCGACGCCACCGTGCTGGACCCCGAGGTCCAGCTGGCGGCGCTGCGGCAGGGCGTCACCACGTTCGTGCTCGGCCAGGACGGGCTGTCCTTCGCGCCGTCCTCCCCGCAGGCGCTGCGCTTCGTCACCCGCTACTTCGCCGCGATCAACGGCGCCCATCCGGCGCTGGACGGCGGGCCGGTGAGCGTGGCCCGGCTGCTGGCCACCTACGACCGGACCACCGCGCTCAACACCGCCTACCTGGTCCCGCACGGCACGGTCCGGCACACCGCCGGCGCCGACCCCGCCGCGATGCTCCGCCTGGTGGAGCGGGGTCTGGAGGAGGGCGCGGCCGGACTGTCCAGCGGCCTGGAGTACATCCCCGGCCGGTACGGCGACGCCGCCGAGCTCGCCGCGCTGTGCGCGCCCGTCGCCGCGGCCGGCCTGCCGTACGTGACCCACATGCGCGGCTACGAGGAGAAGGCGTCCGCCGGCATGGCCGAGGCCCGGCTGATCGCCGAGAGGTCCGGAGCGGCGCTGCACGTCTCGCACTACCACGGCCCCGGCGCGGAGCTGGCGGGCATGGTCGACGACGCCCTCGCGGCGGGCCTGGACGTCACCTTCGACAGCTACCCCTACCTCAGCGGGTTCAGCATCCTGGCGATGGTCGCCCTCCCCCGCGACCTGGACGACCCGGACCTCGACCGCCTCGTGGAGCGCCTGCGCGAGCCGGAGGTACGGCGCCGCCTGGCCCGCGAGACCGACCCCGCGCTCTGGCACCGCGCCGTGCTGGCTCACGTGCCCTCCGCCGAGCTGGGCTGGGCCGAGGGCAGGACCATCGCCGAGGCCGCCGCCGAGGCGGGGCGGGAGCCCGCCGCGTTCTGCGCGGACCTGCTGGTCGCGACGGCGCTGGAGGCGAGCTGCGTGTTCGCCCAGCCGCCGGGGAACGACGACGCCTCCATGCGGCTGCTGCTGCGCCACCCGGCGCACCTGGGCGGATCCGACGGCATCCACCTCGGTGGCCACCCGCACCCGCGGGCCTTCGGGGCCTTCGCCCGCTTCCTCGGCCGGCACGTCCGCGAGCTGGGCGACTGGACGTGGCAGGAGGCCGTCGCGCACCTGTCCACCGGCCCCGCCCGCCGGTTCCGGCTTCCGGACCGGGGGGAGATCCGCCCCGGCATGGCCGCGGACCTCGTGGTGATCGACCCGGAGCGGGTGACCGACGCCGCCGACTACCCCCGGCCGCGCGTCCTCGCCGAGGGGATCGGCGACGTGCTGGTCGGCGGCGTGCCGGTGCTGGCGGGCGGCGCCCTCACCGGCGCCCTCACCGGGCGCCCGCTGAGGCCCCGATGAGCGCCCCCGTGCCCGGCCGCGACCAGGGCCGGACGGCCGAGCCGGAGCAGGGCCGGGCGGCCGGGCGCGAGCGCAACCAGTCGGCCTCGCTCCGCCGGGCGCTGGCCGTACTGGAGTACGTGCGCGACCACGCGGGCGCCGGGCAGGGACTCTCGCTCTCCCGGCTGGCCGAGGCGCTCGGCCTGTCCAAGAGCACCGTGCTCCGGTTGACCGTCCCGCTGGTGGAGGCGAGGCTGCTGGAACGCGACCGCCGCACCGGCGCCTACCGTCTCGGCCACGGCACGCTCCGCCTCGGCCAGGCCTACCTGTCCACGCTCGACCTGCGCTCGGTGGCCGCGGAGGAGACGCGCGAGCTCATGCGCGAGGCCGGCGAGACCGTGCACCTGGTCGTCTACGAGCCGCCGTACGTCGTCTACATCGACAAGGTCGAGGACGAGAGCAAGGTCCGCATGGCCTCGCGCATCGGCAGCCGGGGACGGCTCTACTGCACGGCCGTCGGAAAGGCGATCCTCGCCTGGCAGCCGGAGGCGGTCGTGGCGGAGACCGTGGCGGCGGGCATGCCCGCCCTCACCCGCCACACGATCACCGACCCGGTACGGCTCCGCACCGAGCTGGCCCGCATCCGGCAGCGCGGCTACGCGGTCGACGACCGGGAGAACGAGCCCGAGGTCCGCTGCGTGGCCGCGCCCATCTTCGGCCACGACGACTCCGTGTCCTCCGCCCTGTCCGTCTCCGGCCTGACCTCGCGGATCACCGCCGCCCGGGTGCGCGACCTGGGACCGCTGGTGGCGCGGACCGCCCTGCGCATCTCCAGGAAGCTGGGTTCCCTCCGATGACCGCCCGTCCGGCTCCCGGGAGCCGGACACCACCCGCCGGCCGCCCCCGCGACTCCGGCGATCCGATCCCGTCCGCTCCTCGAATCCCGGAGACCGCCCGATGACCGACCTGGTGACCCTCGGCGAGACCATGGCCCTGTTCACCGCCCGCCGCGTCGGCCTGCTCCGGCACGCCCGCGAGTTCGACCTCGGCGTGGGCGGCGCGGAGTCGAACGTGGCGATCGGCGTCACCCGGCTGGGCCTGCGGGCGGCGTGGATCGGCCGGGTGGGGGCCGACGAGCTCGGCGAGCTGGTCCGCTCGACCCTGACCGGGGAGCACGTGGACACCTCCCGGGCGGTCGTCGACCCGGGTGCGCCCACCGGACTGATGATCAAGGGGAGGCGCACCGCGGACCTGGTGGACGTGGGCTACTACCGCGCGGCGAGCGCGGGTTCCCGGCTCTGCCCGGACGACCTGGACCCGGAGCTGGTCCGCTCGGCCCGCGTGCTGCACGTCACCGGGATCACCCCGGCGCTCTCGGTCTCGGCCCACGAGGCGGTCCGCGCCGCGGTGGCCGAGGCCCGCGCCGCCGGGGTGCCGGTCTCCATGGACGTCAACTACCGCCGGGGCCTGTGGACGCCCGCCGAGGCGGCCTCCGTGCTGCGCGGGCTCGTCGCGGCCGCCGACGTGCTGTTCGTCACCGAGGCCGAGGCCCGGCTGCTGGTTGAGGGCGACGATCCCGAAGGGCTGGCCTCGGCTCTCGCCGCCCTGGGCCCCCGCCACGTGCTGGTCAAGCTGGGAGCGCGCGGGGCGGTGGAGCTCTCCGACGGCGAGGTCCGGCGGGCGGCGCCGTACCCCGTCACCGAGCTCGACCCGGTGGGAGCCGGGGACGCCTTCGCCGCCGGGTGGCTGACCGGCTGGCTGGACGAGGCGGCGCCGGAGCGGCGGCTGTCCACCGCCTGCGCCGCCGGGGCGTTCGCGGTCACCGCGAGCGGCGACTGGGAGAGCCTCCCCCGCCGTGCCGACCTGGCGCTCCTGACCCGGTCCGACGGGGTGAACCGCTAGGGACCGTCGCGCAAGCGCCGGTGACCATCCTCCCCTCGAACACGGCCCTGTCCGGAGCCGGTGCCATCGGCGAACTCCGCGGCGGGAAGCGTGAACACCGCAACCGGGCACGACCGGTACCCGGCGCTGTCGCGCCCGCCAGCCGCTTCCAAGAGGGACACAAGCCGGTCCGAGCACGCTGGGCGGATCACCGGCCCGTCACCGGCGAACGTGGCGGGACCTCCGCAGAGAGCACGAGCCCGAGGAAGGTCCGCGATGCCGCTCCGCCAGTCGTGGGAAGCACCCGAAGAACCGCTGTGCCGGCCGTACTCGATAGGCGACCTGGGCCTGCCCGTCGAAGAACTCAGCCTCCCAGTCCGCACCTACAGCCGTCTCAAACGCGCGGGCATCGACAGCTTCGGTGAGCTGGTCTCCCGCAGGAGGCAGCACATACTGGCGATCAAGGGCATCGAATCCCAGGAACTCGAGGAGATCGAGGAGAAGCTCTCAGCCTTCCATCTGGCGTTGAAAGCCACTCCGGAAGGCCCGGTGCGGCACCCCGTCCGCTCCATCGGCCACCTCCAGGCGCGGCCGGTCTCCGCGATCGCCTTCTCCCCGGACGGCCGCCTGCTGGCCACCGGCGGCTCGGACGGCACGGCACGGCTGTGGGACGCCGGCACCGGCGGCGTTAACGATGCGCCCGCGGGAAACGCCCAGGAGTGAGGAACCGGCGGACGGCCCTCGGAACACGGACATGGGCAGGGCCCCCGCGGATCGTGCCGCGGGGGCCCTGCCCATGACGTACCGCCTGTGCGGTCGGAGCCCGTACCGGGCTCCGACCGAGGGACGGCTAGTAGATCGGGCGCGAGGAGGAGCGCAGGCGCTCCAGCGCCTCGGCCAGGATCTGCGCGCCGTCCTTGTCGCTGCGACGCTCCTTCACGTAGGCGAGGTGCGTCTTGTAGGGCTCGTTGCGCGGAGGCGCGGGCGGGTTGGCCTCGTCCTGACCGGCCGGGAGACCGCACCGCGGGCAGTCCCAGAACTCGGGGACGGCCGCGTCGCTGGCGAAGCTGGGGCGCGTCTCGTGCATGTTCGCGCACCAGAAGGGAACCCTTACACGGGGAGCCGCCTCGCCACGCTCCGCCTCCCCCATCGGGCCTGCGCCGACACGGCTGCCACGGATCGCGTTGCCACTACCCACGGATGAACTCCTCGCTCGATGGCCCCTCCGCCCGGGATGCGGGGGGCTGTACCACTGTCACGCTTCCGGCAAGCCGAATCAGGGCTTCAGGAGCAGACCCAGCGCGATGATGCACACGAACCAGACCACCCCGGTGATGATGGTGAGCCGGTCGAGGTTGCGCTCCACCACCGACGAGCCTCCGAACGACGACGAGAAACCGCCACCGAACAGATCCGACAGACCACCGCCCTTGCCCTTGTGGAGCAGGACGAGCAGGATCATCAGCATGCTCGACAGGATGAGGGCGATGGAGATTCCGATTGTCACCGTTGACCTGTTTCCTTATTGCGCGCGACCCGCGTCCGGGTGCGACCCCTTTGTATGACGCCCTGCGGCGTGACGATTCGAACTTGCTCTAAGAGGGTACGACCTGCTGTCAAGTCGTACCCTCCGAACGGGCCAGTCAGCCGGACATTTCACTGAACCGGCAGAGTTTGACGAACTCCCCCGGGTCGAGGCTGGCGCCGCCGACCAGGGCTCCGTCGACATCGGGCTGGGCCATGATACCGGCGATGTTGTCGGACTTGACCGAGCCACCGTAGAGGATGCGGACGGCCGCGGCCACCTCGCCGTCGTACAGCTCGGCGAGCCGGGCGCGCAGCGCCCCGCAGACCTCCTGGGCGTCGGCCGGAGTGGCCACCTCCCCGGTGCCGATCGCCCAGACCGGCTCGTAGGCGAGCACGATCGAGGCGGCCTGCTCGGCCGGGACCTCGCGCAGCGCCCCGTCGAGCTGCGCGACGCTGTGCGCCACGTGGCCGCCGGCCTGCCGGACCTCCAGGCCCTCTCCCACGCACAGGATCGGCGTGAGCGAGTGCCGGTAGGCGGCGCGCACCTTGGCGTTGACGAGCGCGTCGTCCTCGCGGTGGTACTGCCGCCGCTCGGAGTGGCCGATCGTGACGAAGGTGCAGCCGAGCTTGGCGAGCATGGCACCGGAGACCTCCCCGGTGTAGGCCCCGCCGTCGAACGCCGACAGGTCCTGCGCGCCGTACACGATCCGCAGCTTGTCGCCGTCCACCAGCGTCTGCACGCTGCGCAGGTCGGTGTAGGGCGGCAGCACGGCGACCTCGACCCTGTCGAAGTCCTTGTCGTTCAGCGCGAACGCCAGCTTCTGGACGGTGGCGATGGCCTCGAGGTGGTTGAGGTTCATCTTCCAGTTGCCGGCGATGAGGGGCTTGCGCTCCATCTGCTATGCCTCCAGGGCGGCGAGTCCGGGCAGGGTCTTGCCCTCCAGGTATTCGAGGCTGGCCCCGCCACCGGTGGAGATGTGCGAGAACCCGTCCTCGGGCAGGCCGAGCCGGCGCACGGCCGCGGCCGAGTCGCCACCGCCGACGACGGTGAACGCCTCCGAGGCGACCAACGCCTCGGCGACCGCCCGGGTTCCCCCGGAGAACGCCTCGAACTCGAAGACGCCCATCGGGCCGTTCCAGAACACCGTCCTGGCGTCGGCCAGCTTGCCCGCGAACAGCTCGCGGCTGCGCGGGCCGATGTCGAGGCCCTGCCGGTCGGCCGGGATGGCGGTGGCGTCGACCACCTCGTACTCGGCGTCCTCGGCGAACTCCACGGCCGCGAGCACGTCGACCGGGAGGACGAGCTCCACACCGCGCTCGGCCGCCTCCCGCAGGAAGCCGCGCACCTGGTCGAGCTGGTCCTCCTGGAGCAGCGACCGCCCGACCTCGAAGCCCTGCGCCTTGAGGAAGGTGTACGCCATGCCGCCGCCGATGATCAGCCGGTCGACCTTGGTGAGCAGGTTGGCGATGACCCCGAGCTTGTCGGAGACCTTCGCGCCGCCGAGCACCACGGCGTACGGCCGGGCCGGGTCCTCGGTCAGCCGCCTGAGCACCCCGACCTCGGTGGTGATCAGGCCGCCCGCGGCGTGCGGAAGGATCTCCGGCACGTCGTAGACGCTGGCGTGCCTGCGGTGCACCGCGCCGAAGCCGTCGCCGACGTAGAGCTCGGCGAGGCCGGCCAGCCTCCCGGCGAACTCCGCGCGCTCGGCGTCGTCCTTGGACGTCTCGCCCGCCTCGAAGCGCAGGTTCTCCAGCAGGGCGACCTCTCCGTCGCCCAGTCCCGCCACGACCGACTGGGCGGACTCACCCACCGTGTCGGAGGCGAAGGCGATCTCGGTCTCCAGGAGCTCGCCCAGCCGCCTGGCCACGGGGGCCAGGGAGTACTTCGGATCGGGCGAGCCCTTCGGGCGGCCCAGGTGGGCGCAGACGATCACTTTGGCGCCGCGCCCGGCCAGGTCCCTGATGGTCGGCAGGGAGGCGCGGATGCGGCCGTCGTCGGTGATGACGTCCCCCTCCAGGGGGACGTTGAGGTCGGCGCGCACGAGCACGCGCCGGCCCTTCACGTCGAGCTGGGACAGGTCCTTCATCAGAGGTCGCGGCCCACGAGCTCGATGAGGTCGCCGAGGCGGTTGGAGTAGCCCCACTCGTTGTCGTACCAGCCGACGACCTTGACCTGGTTGCCGATCACCTTGGTCAGCGGGGCGTCGAAGATGCAGGACGCCGGGTCGGTGACGATGTCGGCCGAGACGATCGGGTCCTCGTTGTAGCTGAGGAAGCCCTTGAGCGGGCCCTCGGCGGCGGCCTTGATCGCGGCGTTGACCTCCTCGACGGTGGTCTCGCGGCCGACCTCGACGGTCAGGTCGGTGGCCGAGCCGGTGGGGATCGGCACGCGCAGCGCGTAGCCGTCGAGCTTGCCCTTGAGTTCGGGCAGGACCAGCCCGATGGCCTTGGCGGCGCCGGTGGAGGTCGGCACGATGTTCAGCGCGGCGGCGCGGGCGCGGCGCAGGTCCTTGTGCGGGGCGTCCTGCAGGTTCTGGTCCTGCGTGTAGGCGTGGATGGTGGTCATCAGGCCCTTGGTGATGCCGAAGGTGTCGTGGATGACCTTGGCCATCGGCGCCAGGCAGTTGGTGGTGCAGGACGCGTTGGAGATGACGGTGTGGTTGGCCGGGTCGTACTGGTCATGGTTGACGCCCATGACGATGGTGACGTCCTCGTTCTTGGCCGGGGCCGAGATGATGACCTTCTTGGCGCCGTTCTCGGCGTGCACGCGGGCCTTGGTGGCGTCGGTGAAGAAGCCGGTGGACTCCACGACCACGTCCACGCCCAGGTCGCCCCAGGGCAGCTTGGCGGGGTCGCGCTCGGCGAAGGCCTTGATCGCCTTGCCGTCGACGATGATCTCGTCAGCGGTGCTCTTCACCTCGTACGGCAGGCGGCCGAGGATGCTGTCGTACTTGAGCAGGTGGGCGAGCGTGGCGTTGTCGGTCAGGTCGTTGACCGCAACGATCTCGATGTCCTTGCCACTGGCAGCGACCGCGCGCCAGAAGTTGCGGCCGATGCGGCCGAATCCGTTGACGCCTACGCGGATGCTCACGGTGCCGATCTCCTCGTACGTCGGTGCGCCGGCCGGTTGGACCGGCGACATGGGCGGGCTGGTACCTCATCGCGAACCCTATCGGACCCCGATTGGTTTAGACCATTGGTGGTCCCCCGTTCCCCCGCGCTCTTCTCCCCCGCCGGCGCCGTCCCCGGCGGGCTCGGCGCATGCTCCGCCCGGGCGGTGGCGGACGCACGAGAGCCGGGACCCTTCTCAGGGGTCCCGGCTCTCCCGCGTGGCCGTCGTCTGTTCCCGCGACGCCGCTACGAGGTCAGCATGTCCACCGTGAGGTTCGCCTCGGTGTTGGGGATGCCGATGTCCTGGGCGCGCTTGTCGGCCATGGCGAGCAGGCGGCGGATGCGCCCGGCGATGGCGTCCTTGGTCAGCGGCGGGTCGGCGAGCTGGCCGAGCTCCTCCAGGGAGGCCTGCTTGTGCTCCACCCGGAGCCGTCCGGCGATCACCAGGTGGTCCGGGGCCTCCTCGCCGAGGATCTCCAGCGCGCGCTGCACCCTGGCTCCGGCGGCGACCGCGGCCCTCGCCGAGCGGCGCAGGTTGGCGTCGTCGAAGTTGGCCAGGCGGTTGGCGGTCGCGCGCACCTCGCGGCGCATGCGGCGCTCCTCCCAGGCCAGCACGCTGTCGTGGGCGCCCAGGCGGGTCAGGAGCGCGCTGATCGCATCACCGTCGCGGACCACGACCCGGTCGATGCCGCGCACCTCGCGGGCCTTGGCGTGGATCTTCAGCCGGCGCGCGGAGCCGACCAGCGCGAGCGCCGCCTCCGGTCCCGGGCAGGTGATCTCCAGCGACATGGAGCGGCCGGGCTCGGTGAGGGAGCCGTGCGCCAGGAAGGCCCCCCGCCAGGCGGCCTCGGCGTCACAGGTCGCCCCGGCGACCACCTGGCGCGGCAGGCCGCGGACCGGGCGCCCGTGGTTGTCGATCAGCCCGGTCTGCCGGGCCAGCGCCTCCCCGTCGCGGTAGACCCGCACGACATAGCGGGAGCCCTTGCGCAGACCCG
Source organism: Thiemannella venezuelensis (assembly GCF_014203605.1). GTDB lineage: Bacteria > Actinomycetota > Actinomycetes > Streptosporangiales > Streptosporangiaceae > Planomonospora_A > Planomonospora_A venezuelensis. Next base: position 257,007 of record NZ_JACHJJ010000007.1, read on the forward strand.
CGGGAGCCAGCACGAGCACCTCGGCCTTGTGCCCGAACACCTCTCCGATGTCCTTGATGAGCCGCCGCGCCGTGACGTTGGTGTCCAGCTCCGCCTCGATCACGATCCGCCCGCCCACCAGGTGCAGCCCGCTCGCGAACCGGAGCAGCGTCGACACCTCCGCCTTGCGGCAGCAAGGCTTGAGGACCGGCAGCCTGCTCAGCTCGTCCTTCACCACACCCGTCATCGCCATGCGTGTTCGTCCTCCCCCATATGAACCATTCAGAGAATCTCGATGACTCTCTTTCCCTGTTCCTGCTTCACCGACCTGCGCCCTCGGCCTCCCGCGGGGCCTACCTGGTCTTCACAGGCGTTTCACGTCTCCTTAGGGGGGACTTCCGGGCGACGTCACACCGATGCGGCCTCCCACACCGGCGCAATTCCCGCCGATGTGATCGACCCGGACCGATGGTAGCCAACGAACGTTGATCGATGCCGACGAAATCGGCTCCGCCTCCGGCCCCGCACGGCCCGGACAGACCAGGCTCACAGAAGTTTCTCGCACTCCGGGACCGATCCGGCCAGGATCATCGCTTCGCATGGAAAATCTCGTCCAGGACGGAGGCAAGACGTCGTGCATCGTGCCGCGGCGAGCCGTCCGGGGCCGCGACGTCGGCCAGCACGAGCCGCCCGCCCAGCCCGGCGGCGGCCTTCTCCAGCTCCTCGGGGTCGTCGACCACGCCGGTGTCGGCCAGCACCACGTCGATCTCCAGCGCGGGCGCGTGCCGGTGCAGCACCTCCAGGTGCTGCTGGGGGGAGAAGTCGTCGGTCTCCCCCGGCTGGGGCGCCAGGTTCAGCGTGACCAGGCGCCGGGCCCGGGTGGCGTGCAGGGCCTCGGCCAGCCGGGGCACCTTCAGGTGCGGCAGGACACTGGTGAACCACGACCCCGGGCCGAAGACCACCCAGTCGGCGTCCGCGACCGCCTGGACCGCCTCGGGGCAGGCCGGGGGGTCGGCGGGGACGAGCGAGATCGCCTGGACCCGGCCCGGGGTGAGCGCGCAGGCCACCTGGCCGTGCACGGTGCTCAGCTCGCCCTCCAGCTCCACCTCGGCGGCGATGTCGAGCGGGACCGAGGACATCGGCAGCACCCTGCCGTGGGCCCCGAGCAGCCGCCCCAGCCAGTCGAGCCCGGCGACCGTGTCGCCGAGCTTCTCCCACAGCGCCACGATGAGCAGGTTGCCGACCGCGTGGCCGTGCAGCTCGCCCTCGCTCCGGAAACGGTGCTGGACGACCTCGCTCCAGGTCCGGCCCCACTCGTCGTCGCCGCAGAGCGCGGCCAGAGCCATCCTTAGATCACCCGGGGGCACCACGCCGAGCTCGCGGCGGAGCCGCCCGCTGGAACCCCCGTCGTCGGCCACGGTCACCACCGCGGTCAGCTCGGCGGTGACCCGGCGCAGCGCCGAGAGCGAGGCATAGAGCCCGTGCCCCCCGCCCAGTGCGACGACCCTGGGATCCCTTCTCTCGGCCTCGTTCACTCCCGGCCCACATCCCGGTGGCTGACCTGCACGTCCATCCCGCCCTTGTCGCGCAGGCGGCCGGCGATCTGCTCGGCCATCGCCACGCTGCGGTGCTTGCCGCCGGTACAGCCGACGGCGAGCGTGGCGTAGCTCTTGCCCTCGCGGCTGTAGCCGGCGGCGATGATGCCCACCACCTCCTCGTAGGCGTCGAGGAGCTCCTTGGCGCCCGGCTGGCCGAGGACGTACTCCCGCACGGGGGTGTCCAGGCCGTTCATCGGGCGCAGCTCCGGAACCCAGTGGGGGTTGGGCAGGAAGCGGCAGTCGACGACCAGGTCGGCGTCGACGGGCAGGCCGTACTTGAACCCGAAGGAGACCACGTTGACCCGCAGGCCCGGCCGGTCCTCACCGCCGAAGAACGCGACTATCTTGCCGCGGAGCTCGTGGACGTTGAGGTTGGAGGTGTCGATGACCAGGTCGGCGTTGGCCCGCACGTCACGCAGGATGCCGCGCTCGCGGGCGATCCCGTCGACCAGCCGGCCGTCCCCCTGGAGCGGGTGGGGCCGGCGGACGCTCTCGAACCGGCGGACCAGCTCCTCGTCTCCGGCCTCCAGGAACACGACCCGTACGGCGACGCCCCGCCCGTCCAGCTCCTCGATCGCGGCGCTGAGGTCGGTGGTGAAGGCCAGGCTGCGCACGTCGACCACCGCGGCCACCTTGTCGGCGGCCAGCTTGACCCGGCCGGCCTCCTCCGCCATGGCGAACAGCAGCCCCGGCGGCAGGTTGTCGATGACGAACCAGCCCAGATCCTCCAGGGCCTTGGCCGCCGTGCTCCGCCCCGCCCCGGACATACCGGTGACGATGACGAACGCGGGCTCTCTCTCGCTCACGCGCCCTCCTCCGTCGGTCGCGCTCGCGACGCTGCTGCACCCATGGCTCGCTCGCTCCGCTCACTCACGAGCCCTCCTCCGTCGGTCGCGCTCGCGACG
>NZ_JACHJJ010000007.1:259586-291569 GCF_014203605.1 Thiemannella venezuelensis
CATGGCTCGCTCGCTCCGCTCACTCACGAGCCCTCCTCCGTCGGTCGCGCTCGCGACGCTGCTGCACCCATGGCTCGCTCGCTCCGCTCACTCACGAGCCCTCCTCCGTCGGTCGCGCTCGCGACGCTGCTGCACTCATGGCTCGCTCGCTCCGCTCACTCACGAGCCCTCCTCCGTCGGTCGCGCTCGCGACGCTGCTGCACCCATGGCTCGCTCGCTCCGCTCACTCACGAGCCCTCCTCCGTCGGTCGCGCTCGCGACGCTGCTGCACCCATGGCTCGCTCGCTCCGCTCACTCACGAGCCCTCCTCCGTCGGTCGCGCTCGCGACGCTGCTGCACCCATGGCTCGCTCACTCACGATGGACTCTCCCCCTTCAGGGCCGACACGATCGCCTCGGCCGTCGCGGGGCCGATTCCGGGTACCTGGCAGATCTCGGCGGCGGACGCCTCACGCAGCCGTTTCACTGATCCGAAATGCTTGATCAGAGCCTGCCTCCGGGCCGGGCCGAGCCCGGCGACATCGTCCAGGGCGCTCTCCCGCACGCTCTTGGAGCGCTTGGAACGATGGTAGGTGATGGCGAAGCGGTGCGCTTCGTCACGCACTCGCTGCAGAAGGTAAAGAGCCTCGCTCGCGCGGGGCAGGATGACCGGCAGGTCCTCGCCGGGCAGCCACACCTCCTCCAGCCGCTTGGCCAGGCCGCAGACCGCGACGTCGTCGACGCCGAGCTCGTCGAGGGCCCGCCGGGCGGCGGCCGCCTGGGCCGGGCCGCCGTCCACGACCACCAGATGCGGCGGATAGGCGAACTTGCGCGGCCGGCCCGTCTCCGGGTCGATGGCCGACCCCGCCGCGGACCCCGCGCCGTCCTCAGTGCCGTCCTCCGCGCCGTCCTCGGTGCCGGGTCCGGAACCGGCCCCCGGGCCGGGCGCACCGCCGCCTTCCGCCACGGCTCCGGCCCCCGCTCCGGATGCTCCGCCGTTCCCGATGCCGGCCTCCGCCCCGGGCTCGGTACCCGGCTCGACGTCGAGCTCGCCGGTGGCCGAGCGCTCCTCCAGGTAGCGCTTGAACCTGCGTGAGATCACCTCGTGGATGGAGGCGACGTCGCCCTCGGCCGAACGGACGGAGAACCTGCGGTACTCGCTCTTGCGGGCCAGGCCGTCCTCGAACACCACCATCGAGGCCACCACGTTGGTGCCCTGGAGGTGGGAGACGTCGTAGCACTCGATGCGCAGCGGCACCTGGTCCAGGTCGAGCGCGTCGGCGATCTCCTGCAGCGCCCTGCTCCGCGCGGTCAGGTCGCTGGAGCGCTTGAGCTTGTGCTGGGTCAGGGACTCCTTTGCGTTGCGTTCGACGGTCTCCATCAGCGACCGCTTGTCGCCCCGCTGCGGGACGCGGATCTCCACCCGGGCCCCGCGCCGCTCGCCGAGCAGCTCGGCGACGGCCTCCGCGTCCGGTGGGAGGGCGGGCACCAGCACCTCCCTGGGCACCGTCTCGGCGGCGGCCTCGCCGTACATCTGCAGCAGGAAGCGCTCGACCAGCTCGCCGGGGCCGGTCTCCTCGACCTTGTCGACCACCCAGCCCTGCTGCCCGCGGATCCGCCCGCCGCGCACGTAGAACACCTGGACGGCGGCCTCCAGCTGGTCGTCCGCCAGCGCGACCACGTCGCAGTCGGTGCTGTCGCCCAGCACCACGGCCTGCTTCTCCAGCGCCCGCCGGAGCGCCTCGATGTCGTCGCGGAGCCGGGCCGCCCGTTCGTACTCCTGCTCGGCGGCGGCCTGGCGCATCTCACCCTCCAGCCGCTTGATGAACCGGCCGGTGTTGCCCGCCATGAAGTCGCAGAAGTCCTCGGCGAGCGCGCGGTGCTCCGCCTCGGTGACCCGGGAGACGCACGGCGCCGAGCACTTGTCGATGTAGCCGAGCAGGCACGGCCGGCCGATCTGCGCGGCCCGCCGGAACACCCCCGACGAGCAGCTCCTGATCGGGAAGACCCGCAGCAGCAGGTCGACGGTCTCCCTGATCGCCCAGGCGTGCGAGTAGGGCCCGAAGTAGCGGGTGCCCTTGCGTTTGGCGCCGCGCAGCACCTGGACGCGGGGGAACTCCTCGCCCATGGTGACCGCGAGGTAGGGGTAGGACTTGTCGTCGCGGTACTTGACGTTGAACCGCGGGTCGTACTCCTTGATCCAGGAGTATTCGAGCTGGAGCGCCTCGACCTCGGTGCCGACGACCGTCCAGTCGACTCCGGCGGCGGTCGTGAGCATGGTCTGGGTGCGCGGGTGCAGCCCCGCGAAGTCGGCGAAGTAGGAGTTGAGCCGCTGGCGCAGGCTCTTGGCCTTGCCGACGTAGATGACCCGGCCGTCGGGATCTCTGAACCGGTAGACGCCGGGGGACTCGGGGATCGACCCCGGACTCGGCCGGAAGCTCGCCGGACCGCCTGCAGATCTCGCCACGTACGGAAGCCTATCGGCCCGCACCGACAGGCATCCCTGCCCGCGGCGGACCTGTGGCGGACGGCGGCCCGCGCGGCGTCCGTCCTCTCGCACCCGTCCTTCCCGCCCTGGCCCCTCCTGCCCCGGACCTGCGCCCGGCGCGGACGACCCGCGGGTCACCGGAGCCGGCCGCATCCACCCGGACCCCTCGTCTCCGGCGGATGCGGCGGGCGCCCGGCTCAGGCCAGGGTGATCGACTCGCCGTCGACCTTGATGGTCTTCTCCTCAAGGGGCTTGTCGGCGGGGCCGTTGGCCACCGAGCCGTCGGCGATGTTGAACTTGCTCCCGTGGCAGGGGCAGTTGATCGTGCCGCCGTCGACGTCCGACACGTCGCACCCCTGGTGGGTGCAGACGGAGCTGAAGCACTTGAACTCCCCGGCCTTCGGCTGGGTCACCACGACCTTCTGGGCCTTGAAGACCTTGCCGCCGCCCTCGGGGATGTCCGCCGTCTTGGCCAGCGCGTCGGCCGCGGCGCCGCCGTCGCCGGAACCCGTCCCGGCCCCGGAGTCCGATCCGGTCGCGGGCGGGGACGAGGCGGCGGGCTCGCTCGCCTGGTCCGCCGTCGGCTGGCCGTAGCCGGAGCACGCGGTCAGCACGGCCGTGAGCCCCACACCCCCAGCGCCCAGCATCACCGCGCGGCGCGTCGTCGTATCTGCCATGGTCACCCTCCCAGGTCCCTTTCCTGTCGGTACGGCTCGCGTCCCGATGACGGTTCAGCATGCCGCACCCGGCGTCAGGAGACTGTGAAGATTTACGCCTTCGGCGCGTCCGCGTGCCGCCGTACCGGAGCCGGGCCCTCAGGAGGCCGGGGCCGGGCCACCCGCGCCTCACACCATGACGATGCCGCCACCCTCGACCCTCAGCGCGAACTCGACCAGCGGGGCCTCCGCCGGTCCCTTGAGGCACTTGCCGGAGACGGCGTCGAACTCGCTGCCGTGGCAGGGGCAGCGGATGACGCCCTCGCTGGGGTTGCTGACCGCGCAGCCCTTGTGCGGGCAGCTCGCGTTGAACGCCTTGAACACCCCCGCGCTCGGCTGGGTGATCACGATCTTCCACTTGTGGATCACCTTGCCGCCGCCCACCGGGATGTCCGCGGTCTGCGCGACGACCTTGCCCTTGACCGCCGGCGGCGGCCCGGCCGTACGCTCCCCCGCGGCGGTGGCGCAGCCGGCCAGGGCCGCACCGCACGCCACGGCCCCCGCGGCGCCGATCACATGCCTGCGCGTGGGCATGGCGGAACCATCACTGCTCGTCATTGCGGCCCTTCTTCGCACCATCCCCCGTGAACAACCGGGCTCCGAGTCAAGGGTATTGACGCGGGGGCCCGGTCCCGAATCCGGGCCCGGGACGGCCGGCGGCGCGGAACCGCGCTCACGCACGGCGCGCCGCCGGGCGCCGGCGGCGGCCCCGCTCCGCCCGCGGGCGGAGCGGGGCCGCCGTCAGCTGCCGAGGATCTTGCGGAGGAAGCGGCCGGTGTGGCTGGCCTCGACCAGCGCGACCTCCTCGGGCGTGCCGGTGGCGAGCACCGTGCCGCCCTTGGAGCCGCCCTCCGGACCCATGTCGATGATCCAGTCGGCGGTCTTGATGACGTCGAGGTTGTGCTCGATCACGATCACCGTGTTCCCGCCGTCGACGAGCCTGCCGAGCACGCCCAGCAGCCGCCGGATGTCCTCGAAGTGCAGGCCGGTGGTCGGCTCGTCCAGCACGTAGATCGTCCGGCCGGTGGAGCGGCGCTGCAGCTCCGAGGCGAGCTTGACGCGCTGGGCCTCGCCGCCGGACAGGGTGGTGGCGGGCTGGCCGAGCCGGACGTAGCCCAGACCGACGTCGTTGAGCGTCTTGAGGTAGCGCTTGATCGCCGGGATGGCGTCGAAGAACTCGAGCGCCTCCTCGATCGGCATGTCGAGCACCTCGGAGATCGTCTTGCCCTTGTAGTGGACCTCCAGGGTCTCCCGGTTGTAGCGCGCGCCGTGGCAGACCTCGCACGGCACGTACACGTCGGGCAGGAAGTTCATCTCGATCTTGATGGTGCCGTCGCCGGAGCAGGCCTCGCACCGCCCGCCCTTGACGTTGAAGCTGAAGCGGCCCTTGGCGTAGCCGCGGACCTTCGCCTCGGTGGTCTGGGCGAACAGGTCGCGCACCTTGTCGAAGACGCCGGTGTAGGTCGCCGGGTTCGAGCGGGGGGTCCGGCCGATCGGCGACTGGTCCACGTGCACGACCTTGTCGACCAGGTCCATGCCATTGACCCGCGAGTGCCGGCCGGGGACCGTGCGGGCGCCGTTCAGCTCCTTGGCCAGGGCGTTGTAGAGGATGTCGTTGACCAGCGTGGACTTCCCGGACCCCGAGACGCCGGTGACCGCGGTGAACACCCCGAGCGGGAACTCCACGTCCACGCCCTTGAGGTTGTGCTCGCGGGCGCCCTTCACGGTGATCTGCCGCTTGCGGTCGCGCCGGCGCCGCTCGGCGGGGATCGCGATGGCCTTGCGCCCGGACAGGTAGGCGCCGGTCATCGACTCCTCGCACGCCAGCAGCTCGGGGACGGTGCCGGAGACGACGACCTGGCCGCCGTGCTCGCCCGCGCCGGGGCCGATGTCCACCACCCAGTCGGCGGCGGCGATGGTGTCCTCGTCGTGCTCGACCACGATGAGCGTGTTGCCCATGTCGCGCAGCCGGATCAGGGTCTCCAGCAGCCGCTGGTTGTCGCGCTGGTGCAGGCCGATGGAGGGCTCGTCCAGCACGTAGAGCACGCCGACCAGGCCGGAGCCGATCTGGGTCGCCAGCCGGATGCGCTGGGCCTCGCCGCCGGCGAGCGTGCCCGCCGCCCGGTCCATGGTCAGGTAGTCGAGGCCGACGTCGAGCAGGAAGCCCATCCGGGCGTTGATCTCCTTGACCACCCGCTCGGCGATCTGCATGTCGCGGTCGGAGAGCTTCAGCCCGGCCAGGAACGCCGCGCACTCGCCGATCGACAGCGCCGAGACCTCGGCGATGGAGCGCCCGTCCACCGTGACGGCCAGCGAGACCGGCTTGAGCCTGGCCCCCTCGCAGGCCGGGCACGGGATCTCCCGCATGTAGCCTTCGTACTTCTCCCGCATGCCGTCGCTCTCGGACTCGGCATGCCGGCGCTGCACCCAGGGGATCACGCCCTCGAAGGTGGTGTAGTAGGAGCGCTCGCGGCCGTAGCGGTTGCTGTAGCGGACGTGCACCTGCTCGTCGTGGCCGTGCAGCAGCGCCTTCTGCGCCTTCTTCGACAATCGCTCCCAGGGCGTGTCGAGGTTGAACCCCATCGCCTTGCCGAGCGCCTCGATCAGGCGCTCGAAGTAGTCGCTGGTGTGGCCGCCCGCCCACGGGGTGAGCGCGCCCTCGCCGAGGGTCGCCTCCGGGTCGGGCACGACCAGCTCCGGGTCGACCTCCATCCGCGTGCCCAGCCCGGTGCACTCGGGGCAGGCGCCGAACGGCGAGTTGAAGGAGAACGAGCGCGGCTCCAGCTCCTCGAACGACAGGTCGTCGTAGGGGCAGTAGAGGTGCTCGGAGTAGAAGCGCTCGCGGTTCGGGTCGTCCTCCGGGAGGTCCACGAACTCCAGCGTGATCGTGCCGCCGGACAGGTGCAGGGCGGTCTCCACCGAGCCGGTGAGGCGGCTGCGCGCGCTCTCCTTCACCGCGAGCCGGTCGACGATGACCTCGATGTCGTGCTTCTCGTACTTCTTCAGCTTCGGCGGCTCGTCCAGCCGGATCACGGTGCCGTCGACCCGGGCGCGGGCGTATCCCTTGGCCTGGAGCTGCCCGAAGAGCTCGGTGTACTCGCCCTTGCGCCCGCGGATCACCGGGGCGAGCACCTGGAAGCGGGTGCCCTCCTCAAGCTCCATCACCCGGTCGACGATCTGCTCGGGGCTCTGCCGGGCGATCGGCCGGCCGCACTGCGGGCAGTGCGGCTTGCCGATGCGCGCCCAGAGCAGGCGCAGGTAGTCGTAGACCTCGGTGATCGTGCCGACGGTCGACCGGGGGTTCCTGCTGGTCGACTTCTGGTCGATCGACACCGCGGGCGACAGCCCCTCGATGAAGTCCACGTCGGGCTTGTCCATCTGCCCGAGGAACTGGCGGGCGTACGCCGAGAGGGACTCGACGTAGCGCCGCTGGCCCTCGGCGAAGATGGTGTCGAAGGCCAGGCTGGACTTGCCGGACCCGGACAGGCCGGTGAAGACGATCAGCGAGTCCCGCGGAAGGTCCAGCGAGACGTCCTTGAGGTTGTGTTCGCGTGCGCCACGCACGATGAGGCGGTCAGCCACAGTAGTCCCGACGTCGATGTAGAAGGTTGAGAAGCGGTCGCGGGAAGAGTAGCGACGGGGTCCGACAATTTTGCGGAACAGCGTCCGGGGAGCGACGGCCTCCCCTTTTTCAGGGGCCGGGGTTTCCCGCCCTCTCCAGGGTACGGCCTCCCCGGGCTCCGGCGGGTAGCTTCCCGCCCAAGACCGGGCGAACCTCACGTCCCACCGCCCCCTTCCCTGCCCCCGTCCTGCCGCCCCGCCTCACCGTGGGAAATTTCGCATTCCTTGCGCGCAGGCCCGCCGACGCCCCGACTTCCCCCACCCCTCCCTGGTACGGCCCGCACCGTGGTGATGGAGTGTGGGCATGGATGTCCTCAACGCGCTCCAGTCCGAACTCGCCGCCTCGACCGGCCGCCTCCTCAGCACCGTGGCCGGGCTGTCCGACGCCGACCTGGCCGAGCCCTCCCGGCTGCCCGGCTGGACCCGGGGCCACCTGATCACTCACGTCGCCCGCAACGCCGACAGCCTCGTCAACCTCGTGGACTGGGCCAGGACCGGCGTCGAGACCCCGCAGTACCCCAGCGTGGCCGCCCGCGACGCCGACATCGCGGCGGGAGCCTCCCGGCCCGTCAAGGAGCAGCTCGCCGATCTCGAGGAGAGCTCGGCGAGACTCGCCGCCGCCTTCCGGGACATGCCCGCCGCGGCGTGGTCGGCGATGGTCAGCGGGATGCAGCCGCCACCGCACCCCGCCTGGTACCTGCTGGTCCGGCGGGTCCGCGAGACCGAGATCCACCATGTGGACCTCGGCGCGGGCTACGACTGCTCCGACTGGCCGGAGCCGTTCGTCCGGCGTGAGCTGCACGACGCGATGGTCTCGTGGTCCCGGGAGCTCAGCACGGTCAGCGAGATCGTGGTGGAGGAGGTCAAGGACGGCGACAAGCACCGCCAGGTCTGGCGCGACCTCGGCTCGGGACCGGTGGTCCAGGGAGACGCCCGCACGCTGCTGGCCTGGGTGACCGGCCGCTCGGCGGGCGCGGGGCTTAGGGTGATGCGAGAGGGGGACACGGGCAACCGGCCCGCCGCGGGGCCGCTGCCCTCGCCTCCGCCGTGGTCGGCCCTGCCCACCGCTTCCAGTCTTCCCGCGACACCTCCGGAGGAGTACCCGTGACGTATACCGGTGACGTGCAGGCCGGCGGTCCCGCCGACGTGCGCGAGCTGCCCGCTGTGACGATCTCGAAGCTGGCCGTCGGGCCGTTCGACAACAACGCCTACCTGATCCGGTGCAACGACACCGGCGACGGCCTGCTGATCGACGCCGCCGCCGAGGCCGACCGGCTGCTGGAGCTGATCGGCGGCATGCCGATCGGCAGGATCGTCACGACCCACCGGCACGGCGACCACTGGCAGGCGCTGGAGGAGGTCGCCCGGGCGACCGGCGCCCTGGTGATCGCCCACCCGCTGGACGCCCCGGAGCTGCCGGTCCCGGTGGACCTGACGGTGGAACACGGCGACAGGGTCACCGTGGGCGTGGTCAGCATGGACGTCGTCCACCTGCGCGGGCACACGCCGGGCTCGATCGCGCTGCACTACAACGGTCATCTGTTCACCGGCGACTCGCTGTTCCCCGGCGGGGTCGGCAACACCGAGAAGGACCCGGAGCGCTTCGCCCAGCTCTTCGCGGACGTCTCCGAGCGGCTCTTCGACCGCTTCCCCGACGAGACCTGGGTCTACCCGGGCCACGGCAAGGACACCACGCTGGGCGCCGAGCGGCCGTCCCTGCCGGCCTGGCGCGAGCGGGGCTGGTAGAGCGCGGGTGCGGCCCCGGGAGACCGGGACGCGGAACCGGCCCGGTGGATCATCTCCACCGGGCCGGTTCCACGTCCGCCGGCCGGGCGTTGCGCCGGCCGGGCCGTCTGTCAGCCGATGCGCTCGGCCTCCTTGCGCTCCTTGCGCTTCTCGCGCTTGAACATCAGGATGCGCAGCGGGATGGCGGCCACGATCGCCACCTGCATGGCGGCGCCGACCTTGATGAGGTTGTCGCCCCCGGCCAGGCCTGCGGCCCAGATCGTCAGGCAGGCGACGTTGATCATCATCCAGGCCAGCACGGCGGCGGCCAGGTTCCCCTTGGGCTTGGGATACTCGATCCGGCTCACCATGAGGTAGGACACGCCGAAGATGGGCAGCACGGTCCAGATCGACGGCGGGAACAGCAGCACGATCGCGACCACGGTCATGGCGCCCATCGGGATGGGCAGGCCCATGAAGTCGCCGCTCTTGGTCTTCACGCAGGCGAAGCGGGCGAGGCGGATGACCCCGGCCAGCAGCACCGAGGCGGCGGCGACCATTACCAGCACGAACGGGATCTTCGGGTTGAAGCCCGCCCAGATCACGATCATGAACGCGGGGGCGAAGCCGAAGCTGATGACGTCCGCGAGGTTGTCGAGCTCCGCGCCCATCGCCGAGGCCCGGAACTTGCGGGCCACCAGGCCGTCGAACAGGTCGCAGGTCGCGCCGAGCAGCAGCAGGACCACCGCGGTGCCGAAGAAGCGGGGGTCGGCCGAGAACTTGGCGCCCGACTGGAGCGAGGTGATGGCCGACCATGCCAGCACGCAGACGGCCAGGAAGCCGCAGAGCGCGTTGCCCAGCGAGAGGGAGTCCGCGGCCGAGAGCCGGAACGCCTTGCCGACGGGCCCGCGCGGCTCGTCGTCCGCCTCGTCCATCGACCAGCCCGCGTCAGCCGTGGTCAAGGCCGGTCACCCCCGCGACGGTCTTCTGCCCGACGGACACCGCCGGAGCGACGCCCTCCGGGAGGTAGACGTCCACCCGCGAGCCGAACCGGATCAGCCCGATGCGCTCGGCCCTGGCCACCTTGGCGCCCGCCGTCAGGTAGGGCACGATGCGGCGTGCGACCGCGCCCGCGATCTGGACCAGCTCGATGTCGCCGAGCGCGGTGTCCAGATGCCACACGACCCGCTCGTTCCGGTCGCTGTCCTTGTTGAAGGCCGGCACGAACCCTCCGGGCACGTGCTCCACCGAGGTGACCGTGCCGGCCAGCGGCGCGCGATTGACGTGCACGTTGAGCGGGCTCATGAAGATGGCCACCCGGGTGCGGCCGTCCGGCCACGGGTCGATGCTCTGCACCACGCCGTCGGCGGGCGACAGGATCCGCGCGCTGCCCGGCGTGCGCTCGGGATCGCGGAAGAACCAGAGCATGGCTCCGGTGAGTGCGGTCAGCGGGGCCGCCGCCAGCGCCCAGCGCTTGTCGCGCCTGCTGAGCAGCGAGGTCGTGGCGGCCGCCGCCACCGTCGGGAGCAACCACGGAGAGACGCCGCGCGCCAGCCGGACGCGGCCGGGCCGATGGCTTGCTGAATCGTGGGACACAGGGAACCTTTTGTGATGTCTTGCGGCTATAGACCGGTATGTCTACCCGCCCTGGGGGAGGATGCTACCGACCTCGCAGCCCTTTTACGGCGCAACGAGACAAGCAAAGCGCCTCCCCCGCCAATCCGCTAGCCCTGCTTGGCCTCCGCCGAGGTGGGGATTTCGTTGCCTTTACGGGTGTCACGCCGGGACTTGACGAGACTCGCCACGGTGGTGACCACCATGGTGACGCCGATGACGGACAGCGACAGCGAGATCGGCACCTCGGGTGCCCAGTGGACGCCGCTGGAGTGCAGCGCCTCGAGGATCAGCTTAACCCCGATGAACCCGAGGATGAACGCCAGGCCGTAGCCGAGGTAGACCAGGCGCTGCAGCAGGCCGCCCAGCAGGAAGTAGAGCTGGCGCAGGCCCATCAGGGCGAACGCGTTGGCCGTGAAGACGATGAACGCGTCGGTGGTGAGACCGAAGATCGCCGGGATCGAGTCGAGCGCGAACAGCAGGTCGGTGGTTCCGATGGCGATCATGACGATCAGCATCGGGGTGACGAACCGCTTGCCGTCGATCTTGACGGTGACCTTCGATCCCACGTAGTCGTCGGTGTGCGGCAGCGTCCGGCGGGCCCAGCGCAGGACCGCGTTCTCGGGGACGTCCTCCTCCTGGCCGTGCTGGCGGACGAGCTGCACCGCGGTGTAGATCAGGAAGAGCCCGAAGATGTAGAACAGCCAGCTGAAGCTCGCCAGGGCGGCGGCGCCGACGGCGATGAAGATGCCGCGCATGACCAGGGCCATCAGGATGCCGACCAGCAGGACCTTGTGCTGGTACATCCTGGGCACCGCGAAGCGGGTCATGATGATGTAGAAGACGAAGAGGTTGTCGACGCTCAGGCTGTATTCGGTGATGTAGCCGGCGAAGAACTCACCCGCCGAGGTCGGTCCCGCGGTGGCCCACAGGACGCCGCCGAAGACGACGGCGAGCGTGACGTAGAAGCCGACCCAGAAGCCGGCCTGCCTCATGGAGAACTCCCGGGGCTCGCCCCGGTCGACGATCCACAGGTCGAATGCGAGAACCACGAGCAGGCCGACGATCACGGCGGCCCATGCCCAGGCAGGTATGGTCATGGTGTTATCAAACCCTCCGGCGCGCATGACTGATTGCCGGAGGTCTCTCCCGCCCAGCGAAGATCGAGCGCGGACCGGCAGCCCCGGGGGCCCCGTGGATCGAGGCGGCACCGTGATGACGAGACTGTCGCGAAGGGATACTCCCCCCCTAACCAAGTCAGTATAGGGATCAGACTTGGCGGCACCTAATCCAACCCACGGGGGTACGGAGTTGTTCCCCCATCGCACAACCCACCATCAAACCTGCACAAAGTCACCCAAACCAGATAAATCTCACCCCGGTTCAGGATGGGCCCGCCCCGGCCCGTCCGGCCGCGCACCCGTCCGGACCAGGCCTGCTCGCAGACCCCGCGTCCGGCGGCCACCCGGATCCGGGGGCACCCGCAGGGGAGGACCCGGCCAGGACGGTCAGCGCGCCCGGCCCAGCCCGGCGTAGACCGACAGCACCGCCTCCAGCGCCTCCGGCTCCCCGGGCAGTTCGCCGCCCCGCCGCGCGGCCTCCCGCGCCAGCTCCCCGGCGAACCCGTCGTCGGCGACGATCCTCCCGACCGCCCCGGCCATGGCTGCGGCGTCGCCGTACGGCACCAGCACCCCGCCGCCGCCCACCATCGGCGGGATCCCTCCGACTGCGGTGGCGACCACCGGCGTCCCCGCCCGCAGTGCCTCCTGCACGCTCAGCGGCTGCCCCTCCCACCGGCTCGGCACGACCAGCGCCCGCGCCACGGCGAGCAGGTCCCCGACGTCGCTCCGGTTGCCCAGCAACCGCACCTGCAGGTCCTCCGCGTCGATCCGCCGCTGCAGTTCCTCCCTGAGCGGTCCCTCCCCCGCCACGAGGAACAGCGCCCTCGCCTCCGGCCCGGTCCCTCCACTCCGCCCGGAGCCGGAGGCGAGGGCGGCCGCGACGTCCAGGAGGGTCTCCAGTCCCTTCTGCTGGGCGAGCCGGGCGACCGTCAGGAGGACGGGGCGGTCTCCGGCGCCGAGCTCCGCCCGGATCTCCTCCGGACTCCGGCCCGGAGGGGCCAGTTCGGGAGCCGGGACGACCGCGCCCTCCACGTGCCGTGCGCCCAGGGCGGCCATCCGGTCTCCCAGATCGGGGGAGACCACCAGGATCCGGCCGGCGAGCCGGGCCACGACCCGCTCCAGAACCGCGTGGACCGCGCCGACGGCCCCGCCCGCCGTGGCGGCGTTGTGCAGCGTCACCACCGGCCCGGTTCCGGTTCCCGCCAGGGCGAGGGCCGCCAGTGCCCCGGCCCGCAGCCCATGCGCGTGTACGGCGTCCGCCCCGCGCAGGGCGCGCAGCGCACGCACCGCCCGCAGGTCGGCGGCGGGGCGGGGCCGGTCGGAGATGGGGACCGGCACGAACCGGGCGCCCAGCCCGCCGAACCCGAAGGCCTCCTCCGTGCTCTGCGGCCCGGCCACCACCACCCGGTGCCCCCGCCGCAGGAGCCCGCCGGCCAGCATCGCCACGTGCCGCCCGACCCCGCCCGCGCTGGTCCCCAGCACGAACGCCACTCGCATCCCCGGCTCATCCATCGGCGCTCCCGCTCTTCTCCGCGATCCCGTCCCCGCCGTCCGGCGCCGTTGCGCCGGCCGCGGTCCCGTCCCCGTCATCCGGCGCCTTCCCCGCGCGAACGGCCCCGATCCCGCCGTCCGCCGGCTTCCCGGCGTCCGCTGCCGCGCCGCCCGGCGCCCGGCCGGCCTCCGGCGTCTCGTCCCGGTCCGCTCCGGGCCCGGTCCGGACCCTCCCGCGGAGAGGCAACCGCTCCAGCAGCGCCCGGGCGTCCGGCCGGTCGGCCACCGCGGCCACCGCGGCGAACACCGCCACCGCCGCCACCGCCGCGCCCGCCCCGACCGGCACGCACATCCACTTCGGCACGTCGCCGAAGGCCGCCGAGGCGGCGAGTCCGGCCCCGTACGCGGCGGCGCCACCGGTCGCGGCGGCGAGCACCGCCCGCCGGGTCCCCGCGAGCGCGCCCCTCCCCCTGGCCCGCAGCACCGTCAGCACCAAAAGCACCCCGCCCGCCGTCATCCCGATCGTGTTGCCCAGGGCCAGCCGCCCCACGACCTCGGTCGGCTCCGCCGCATGCGCCAGCACGATCTGCGCGACCAGCGCCACCGCCCAGCCCGCCACGGAGGCGAGCGCCGCCGAGCGGCCCCGGCCGCAGGCGTACAGCACCCGGGCGAGGTGCAGCATCAGCGCGTACCCGATCAGCCCTGGGGCGAACCAGGCGACGCCGGCGGCCATCTCCGCCGGGACGCCGCCCTCGGTGCCCTCCAGGAACACCCGGGAGACCGGACCGGCGACCGCCGCCATCACCCCCGCCGCTAGCCCCATCGCCAGCAGGATCACCCGCGTGCTGGACGCGGCCAGGGTGTCGAAGCCCGGCCGGTCCCCGTCGGCATGGCGGGTGGAGAGGACGGGGAAGGAACTGGTCGCGACCGGCACCACGAGCACCGCGAACGGCAGCTGGTACAGCGCCCAGGCGTAGGTGTAGACGCCGACCGCCCCGTCCTCGCCGAGGTCGTTGGTCAGCCTCACCACCGCGGTCAGCGCGACCTGCTGGGCGACCAGTACGGCCAGGCCGGCCGTGGCCAGCCGGCGGGCCCGCGCCCCCACGCCGGGCGGGAAGGAGAGCGACGGGCGCAGCCGGAGCCGGAGCCGGGCCACCGGGCCGAGCACGGTGAGGACCATGGCGGCGGCGGCGATCGTCGCGCCGAGGGACAGGGTCAGCTCCCCTGCCGTGGTCAGCCCGTCCAGGGAACCGGCGGCCTCGCCGTTGACCGATTCGAAGACCAGGTGGGAGGCGACGATCAGCAGGCTGGAGACCAGCGGCGCCAGGGCCGGGCCCATGAACCGCCGGTGCGCCTGGAGCACGCCGTACAGGACCACGGCCAGCCCGAAGAAGACCATCCGGGGGGCGAACACGACCAGCATGTCCGCCCCCGCCGCCACGGCCTGGGAGGCGTCGCACGTGCCGGTCTCCCCGCCGTCTCCGGCCAGCAGTGAGACGACAGGTCCGGCGAACGCCGCGATCAGCGCGGCCAGCGGCACCAGGACCAGCATCGTCCAGGTGAGCAGCGCGGAGGCCGTCCGTCCGGCCTCGGCCCGCGCCTGCGGGTCGTCGGCCGACCGGGAGGCCGCCGAGGCGAGCACCGGGACCACCATCCCGGCGAGCGCGCCGCCGGCGACCAGCTCGAAGACGATGTTGGGCACGTAGTTGGCGGTGTTGTAGGCGGTGCTCAGGCAGGCGTTGCCGATGGTCTGCGACTGGACGTAGTACCTGCCGAAGCCGACGAGACGGGCCGCGACGGTCACGGCCCCGATGAGGAGCGCCGCTCCGGCGACCCCCTGACCGATCTTTCTGATCATCGGGGGGCGGGCGCCTGCTCCACAGGACGGCGGCCGAGCATGTCGATCCGGTTGAGCACGCGGTTGCCGGCGATGACCCGGGTGAAGCTGATCTTCTCCGAGGCGGCGGTCAGCGCGACCACGGTGCCGAGGACCGCCAGCCGGCCGGGACGGCCGAGTCCGACCGCGGCGGCCAGGCCGAGCAGCGCGCCGAGCGCGTTGGCCCCGGCGTCGCCCAGCATCGCCCGCTCGCCCAGGTCCTCGGGCAGCAGCGCGGCGGCCGCGCCGAGCGGGAGTGCGGCCAGCGCCGCCGGGGCGGGGGCTCCGCGGAGCAGCGAGGCGGCCAGCAGCGGCGCGCCGCCGAGCAGGCCGACCTTGATGGCGCGGCCGGGACGCAGGTCGAAGAGGTTGGCCAGGTTGGCGCTCCCGGCGACCAGGGCGCCGTTGACCGCGGTGTCGACCGGCCCGCGGGAGGTCAGGGCGGCGGCGGCCAGACCGGTGGCGCCGATGCCGAGGATCTTCACCGCACCGCTGGTGACCTCGCCCTTGGCCAGCGCGCCCAGGTGGCCCCTGAACCCCTTGGAGGAGGTCACGCCGTAGAGGTCGTCGTAGGCGCCGAGGGCGCCGCTGCCCGCCACGGCCAGCAGGGCGGCCGCACGCGTCCTGGCGGGCAGGCCGGGGACGGCCGCGGCCGCCGCGCCGGCCCCCGCGACGAAGGCCGGGCCCTCGAGCAGGGTGATCGGCTCGCCCCGGTGGTTGCTCCTGCTCCACGTCTCCGGGTCGCCGACCGGCGGCCTGCGGGTGAAGGCCGCGTAGGCGGCGCGGGCGGCCACCGCACCGAGCAGGGCACCGGCGAGAGCGCCGGCGAGAGCACGACGAGCCATCGGGATCATCCTCCGGGAGTGGCCGTGGGCGGCGCGGGCGGGGAGGCCGTCTGCGCCGGGGACGGGGAGTCCTTCGGCGCCGGCACCGCGGGCTCGAAGGCCGCGGCGCCGGGGCCGGTGCCGTACTGGCCGGTGAGGCCGGACAGCTGCTCCCGCAGAGCGTAGACCACCACGACCCGGCCCGCGGGCGTATCGGCGGTGTCCACGCTGGAGACCTTCTCCTCCGCGACGCTCTCGCGCAGCGCGGCGACGACGCCGCCGACCGCCACCGCGCTCTGGGTGCCGGCCAGCACCCCGCCGCGGGAGCCCTCGTCCAGGCCGAGCACCAGTGAGACGATCGCACCCGCCTGGGTCGCGGCGCTCTCCCCGGTGTACGGCTCCGCGGGGGCGATCAGCACGGCCAGGCCGGCCCTGGTGAGCCGCCCCGGCTCGCCGCTCTGGCCGGGCCCGGCGGCGACGGTGAGCAGCTCGGCGCGCTGGAAGGCGTCGAGGATCCCGGCGGTGGACGGGTTCTCCTTGCCCGCCTGCTCGGGGACCACGGTCACGAGCGCGCCGGCGAGCACCGCCGCGGCCTTGTCGTAGGGGCTGTCCTCGGCGGGGAAGACCATGTCGGCGGGCTTGACCCCGGTGGCCAGGTTGTCGACGAAGGCCGACTGGGCGGGGTCGGCGTACTTGTCGGTGAGGGTGACCTGGCCGGTCACGGTCGCCCCGGCCTGCTCGATCGACTGCCGGACGGCCTCGGTTGTGGCCGCCGCGGCGCCGGGGGCCTCCACGATCACCACGCTCTCCCCCGCCAGCACGCCCTGGGCCAGCTCGGCGGCGTGCGCGGTGACGAAGGCGTCGTTGCCCGCGTCGCGCTTGCGCAGGGCGTCCAGCTCGGCGCGGAGCTCGCTGTTGCCCTTCTGGAGGGTGTCGGCGACGGCCTCGGTCGCCTGGAGGGCGGGCTCCTCGAGCAGGGTCGTGCCCAGCACGATGCCGACCGAGAGCGCGAGGAAGATCGCGACGATGGAGACGAGGTGATAGCGGAAATCGATCACGAGAAGAGTCCGACCAGCCAGAAGATGAAGGCGTTCCAGGCATCGTCCAGCCAGATCCTGCCCACCGGGGTGGAGAAGACCGCGACCCCCATGGTGATCAGCGTGACGGCGGCGAGCAGGAGCAGGGACGGGGTGGAGATCCGGCTCCGGTAGAGCCGGCTGACGCCCTTGGCGTCGATGAGTTTGCTGCCCACCCGCAGGCGGGTGAGGAGGGTGCTGGCCATGCCCGAACGGCCCTTGTCGAGGAACTCCTCCAGGGTCCAGTGCGTGCCGACGGCGACGAGCAGCTCGGCGCCCTTGTCGTCGGCGAGCAGCATCGCGATGTCCTCGCTGGTACCGATGGCGGGGAAGACCACCGCGTTGAGGCCGAGCTGCTCCACCCGCTCCATGCCGGGCGCGCGGCCGTCCCGGTAGGCGTGCACGACCAGTTCGGCGCCGCAGGTCAGCGCCTTGGTGGAGACGGAGTCGAAGTCGCCCACGATCACGTCGGGCAGGTAGCCGGCCTCCAGCAGCGCGTCGGCGCCGCCGTCCACCCCGATCATGACCGGGCGGCACTCCCGGATGTAGGGGCGCAGGACGGCGATGTCCTCCTTGTAGTGGTAGCCGCGCACCACGATGAGGACGTGCCTGCCCTCCATGGGCGTGCGGATGTCGGGCACGCCGACCCCGTCGATGAGCAGGTCGCTCTCGCGCCGGACGTACTCCATCGTGTTGACGGCGAACGCCTCGATCTGCACGGTCAGCCCGGCCCGCGCCTCGGTCATCGCGGCCTCGACGGACTCGGCCGTCTGCACGTCGCCCTTGCCGACGATCTCGTCGTCGAGGTGGACGACGCCCTCGTGCAGGCGGATCACGTCGCCGTCCCTGATCCGCTCGAACAACTCGGGGGTCGCGTTGTCGACGAACGACACTCCGGCCTCGACGATGATCTGCGGGCCCATGTTGGGGTAGCGCCCGCTGATGCCCGCGGCGACGTTGACCACGCCCGCCGCGCCGCACGCGACAAGGGCCTCCGCGCTCACCCGGTCGACGTCGACGTGATCGATGATCGCGATCTCTCCGGGCTTGAGGCGCTTGGTCAGCCTCTTGGTCCGCCGGTCGATCCTCGCCACTGCCGTCACCCCGGGAAGGTCGCTGACCTTCCTGCGGCGGAGGTAACCCGTGAGCCTGCGTTGCAGCTCTTCAGTCGGCACCTTCATCATGACCATCCTGCCAGAGGGAACGAGCAGGTGAGCCACGCATCGGTCCGGATGTCAACCTTCTCACAGCGAATCCCCGCGCGTCCGTTTTCCCCGGACGCGCGGAAGGGCCTGCTCACGGAGCCTCCTCCGCCGCCCGCACGGCCGCTGCGCCCGCGGTCCGCCCGCTCACGCCCGCGCCGCGGCGGCCGCCGCGAGGAGTTCCTCGGCGTGCGCCCGGCCGAGCTCGGAGTCCTCCAGACCGGCCAGCATGCGGGAGAGCTCACGGATCCGGCCGTCCTTGTCGAGGGCGGTCACCCCGCTGCGCACCACGCTGCCGTCGCTGTCCTTCTCCACGACCAGGTGCTGGTCGGCGAAGGCCGCCACCTGGGGCAGGTGGGTGACGACGATCACCTGCGCGGTGCGGGCGAGGAGGGCCAGGCGCCGCCCGATCTCGACCGCGGCCTTGCCGCCCACTCCGGCGTCGACCTCGTCGAACACGAACGTCGGCACCGGGTCGGCACCCGCGAACACCACCTCGATGGCCAGCATGACCCGGCTCAGCTCGCCTCCGGAGGCCCCCTTGTTCAGCGGGAGCGGGGGCGAGGCGGGGTGCGGGGACATCTTCAGCTCGACCTCGTCCACGCCGTGCGGGCCGAAGCCGTCCGCCCGGGTGATGTCGACCACGACGCGGGCGTGCGGCATGGCCAGGGCGGTGAGCTCCTCGGTGACGGCCAGGCCGAACCGCTCGGCGGCGGCCGTACGGACCCGGGTGAGCTCGGCGGCCAGCTCGGTGAGCCTGCCGGTGAGCTCATCGTGCTCGCGGGTGAGGTCGGTGATCCGGTCGTCGTCGCCCTCCAGCTCGGTCAGGCGCAGCGCGGCCTGCTCGGCCCAGCCGAGCACCGCGCCGGTGTCCTCGCCGTACTTGCGGATGAGGTGGGTGAGCACGGCCCGCCGTTCCTGGACGACCGCCAGCCGTGCCGGGTCGGCCTCGACGGACTCGGCGTAGGCGGCCAGCTCGGTCGCGACGTCGGACAGGAGGTAACCGGCCTCGGCGAGCCGCTCGGCGATCCCGGCCAGCGCCGGGTCGACGTCGCGGACCCCGTCGACGGCGGCGCGGGCCTGCCCGACCAGCGAGACGGCGTCCTGGACGCCTTGCTCTCCGGAGATCGGGTCGCCGAGCAGCGCCGTGTGGGCGGTCTCGGCGGCGGTCCTGAGCGCGTCGGCGTGGGAGAGCCGGTCCTCCTCCTCGCGGAGCGAGACGTCCTCCCCCGGCTTGGGGTCGGCCTTCTCCACCTCGTCGAGGCCGAACCTGAGCAGGTCGGCCTCCTGGGCGCGCTCCCTGGCCCGGGCGGTGAGCTCTGCCAGGAGGTCGGCGATCTCCTTGTGCCGCTTGTAGGCCTGCTCGTAGGCGCGCAACGGCTTGACCAGGTCGTCGCCGGCGTAGCGGTCCAGGGCGGCGCGCTGGCGGCCCGGCTGGAGCAGCCGCTGCTGGTCCATCTGGCCGTGCACGGCCACCAGGTCCTCGGCCAGGTAGGTGAGCGTGCCCACCGGGACGCTCCGCCCGCCCAGCCACGCCCGGCTGCGGCCCTCCGCGGAGACGGTCCGCGAGATGATCAGCTCGCCCTCGTCGATCTCCCCGCCGGCGTCCTCGACCTGCTGGGCCACCCGGCCCCGCGGGTCGACCACGAGGGTGCCCTCGACGGCGGCCCGGTCGGAGCCCGGCCGGACCCGGGCGGGGTCGGCCCGGCCGCCGAACAGCAGCCCCAGGCCGGTTACCACCATGGTCTTGCCCGCTCCGGTCTCGCCCGTGACCACGGTGAATCCCGGTGATAGCACCAGCACGGCCTCGTCGATCACGCCGAGCCCCTGGATGCGGACCTCCTCGACCCTGGGTCGCACTGGTCCCTCCCGTCACGTCGAATTCACCAATTGCCTTCAGCGTGGAGCCCCGGCTCCGGATCGGGGTCCCCGACCGAACATCAGTGCGGTGCGCGGGCACGATCCTACGCGCTCGCGGCGGGTACCGCCCGGACACACCGCGACCGTTCGCGAGCGCGCGGCCCCGGTGCGTCACGGTCGCGCGGGCCGCCGGGCCGCGGCCGTCCCCGGCCCGCAGGTCACCGCGGGTACGGCGGGCCGGCGGGGGTCCGGGCGACGTCACCGGGCGGGGACGTCACGATCTCATGCGCCCCCGCCAGCCCTGGACGGGCAGGTCGAACTTGGCCACCAGCCGGTCGGTGAACGGCGCCCCGGTGTCCTCGACCCCGTGCAGGCGGGCGAGCCGCACGGGCACCTCGCCCCGGCGGACCTCGACCCGCGCCCCGGCGGGCAGGTCGAACCGGCGGCGGCCGTCGCACCAGAGCACCGCGCCCGCCGTCTGGGGCTGGATCTCCAGGGCGAGGGCGGAGCGGGGCGACACCACCAGCGGCCGGGCGAAGAGCGCGTGGGCGCTGATCGGGACCAGCAGCAGCGCCTCCACCTCGGGCCAGACCACGGGTCCGCCCGCGGAGAACGCGTAGGCGGTGGACCCGGTCGGCGTCGCGCAGATGACGCCGTCGCAGCCCCAGCGGGACAGCGGCCGCCCGTCGATCTCGGCGACCACCTCGAGCATGCGCTCGCGCTTCTCCACGGTGGCCTCGTTGAGCGCCCAGGTGTCGGCCAGGAGCTGGCCGTTGAGACGGGCGGTGACCTCGACGGTCATCCGCTCCTCCACGTCGTAGCGGCCCTGCACCACGCAGTCGACCGCGGCCGCCAGGTCCTCCACCTCGGCCTCGGCCAGGAAGCCCACGTGACCGAGGTTGACGCCGAGCAGCGGCACGCCGGCCGGGCGGGCCAGCTCCGCGGCCCGCAGCAGGCTGCCGTCCCCGCCGAGCACGATCATCATCTCGGCGTCCTGGATCGCGGCCAGGCCCGCGGGCACCACCTCGGCGCCCTGGCAGCCGATGGCCTCCGCCTCCGCGTGGAGCACGCGGACGGTCAGGCCCGCGTCCACGAGCCGGCTGATCACCAGGCGGGCGCTGTCGACGGCCGCCTTGCGGCCGGTGTGGGCGGTGACCAGCATGATGCGCTTTGCTGTCATTTCCTGCCCTTTCGGGGGAATCTCCACTATTGAGGGCCTTCTGCCACCGCGCGCTCGATCTCGGCGGGCACGTCCGCGACCGGCGGCGCGCCCTCTCCCTTGCCCAGCCAGATGACGTACTCGACGTTGCCCGACGGGCCCGGCAGCGGGCTCGCGGTGACGCCCCGCACGGTCAGGCCGAGCGACTGCGCGGCCTCGGCCACATCCTGCACCGCCCGGGCGCGCAACGCGGGATCGCGGACGACCCCGCCCGCCCCGACCCGCTCCCTGCCGACCTCGAACTGGGGCTTGACCAGCATCGCGAAGTCCGAGGCCGGAGCCGCGCAGGAGGTCAGGGCCGGGAGCACGAGCCGCAGCGAGATGAACGACAGGTCACCGACGATCAGCGTGGGCGCCTCGCCGACCATGTCGGGGGTCAGGTCCCTGACGTTGACCCGCTCCATGACCGTGACCCGCTCGTCGGTCCGGAGCGACCAGGCGAGCTGGCCGTACCCGACGTCCACGGCGAGCACGTGCGCCGCGCCGTTGCGCAGCAGCACGTCGGTGAAGCCGCCGGTCGAGGCCCCGGCGTCCAGGCAGCGCCGGCCCGCGACGGCCAGCCCCCGCGGGCCGAACGCCGCCAGCGCGCCGAGCAGCTTGTGCGCCCCCCGGGAGACGTAGTCGGGTCCCTCGGCGGCCTCGGCGACCACGATCGCCGAGGCGGTGTCCACCTGGGTGGCGGGTTTGGCGGCGGTGCGGCCGCCGACGGCGACCCGGCCCGCCTCGATGAGCTGGGCCGCGTGCTCGCGGGAACGGGCCAGCTTCCGGCGGACGAGCTCGCTGTCGAGGCGCGCCCTGCGGCTCACTTCTGCCGGTCCGGGGTGCCGTCCACCGAGGCGAGCACCCGCTCCAGCCCGGTGAACACCTCCTCGAACACACCGACGTGCGCCGGGACGGGCAGGTCGCCGAGCACGGCGAGCCCGCCGAGTGCGGCGTCCACCCGCTCGTCGCCGGTCTCCTGCGGCAGGTCCGTCATTCGCCCCCTCCGGAGGTGCTCCTGGTCGTATTCGCTGTCCCGGCCGACGTGGGCGGCTTGGCGAGCGCCTTGTCCGTCTTATCTGTCTTGTCCGCCTTGCCCGGCCTGGCGGCCGCCCGGGCGCGCGGCGCACGCACCGCCCCGCCCGTGGACCCCCCGACCGTATCGGAACCCGTGGCCTCCGTCGTCCCGGCGGTGCCTCCCGGCGCCTGCCCCGGTCCCTGGGCCGCCTCACCGGTCCGGGTCCCCCCCGGCGCGCTTCCCCGCCGGCTTCTTCTCCTTGACCGCCGGAGCGCTCTGTGCGGCCGTCCTCCTCGCCCTGGTCACCGGCGCGGTCTCCAGCGCCTCCTTCTCCGCGGGGTCCGTGACGGCCGCGGCGCGGCCCCGCCCGGCGGTCGCCTTCTCCCCGGAGGCGGTCTTGGGCGTGGTGCGGCTCCGGGTGGCGGCCGTCCGGCCCGCCGCCGCGCCCGCCACGGCGGGCCCGGGAGCCCGCGAGCTCGTCCCGGTGGTCTTCACCGGCTTGGCGGGCTTGGCCACAGGCACTTCTTCGTCCGTGACGGCCTTGATCGCGGATGCCGTCTCCGCCGTGACGGCCCTGCTCGCGGCGGTCTGAGGCGCGGTGGCCTGAGGCGCGGTGGCCTGAGGCGCGGCGGTCTGAGGCGCGGCGGCCTGGGACGCGGGCCGCCCGCCGACGGCCGCGAGGCGGGCCTCCAGCTCCGCGATCCGGGATCCGAGCCGGTCGAGGTCCTCGGCGCGGGCCAGGTCGAGCCGGCCGAGCAGGCGGTCCACCTCGGCCCTGACCAGCTCGTTGAGCTGGTCGCGGTTGGCCTTCCCCGTCGAGACCAGTTCCCTGGCCAGCTTGTCGACCTGGCCGGACATCTGGGACAGGCCGTTCTCCCCCGAGGCGAGCAACTCGCGAACTATCGCGGTGGCCTTGCTCGTTGTCATCTCCGTGAGACCGGTAGCCCCCTGCACATACCCCCGCAGTGCTTCGAACACCATGGCAGAAGCCTCCTCTTCCAGCACACCCCCGCATGCTGGATCGCGCATTGTGTCTATGTGGAACGCTACCGTCCGTAGACAAGAGGGATTCGGGCCGGTCCGGAAAGAAAGGAGCGCTACTCGATGGCGACCGTCGACGAGTGCCGGGTGGCACTGCGGAAACTCGGTGAGCAGTTCGACGAGGTCGACCAGGAGAGCCGTGCCAGGCACGTGGTCGAGCGCAGGATCAGCTGCCACATCAGCGACCTCGGGGTCACCTTCTACGGCCGCATCCACCACGGCGGCCTCGACCCGTTCGAGGACCGCCCGCCGGCCGACGGCCTGCCCGCCGAGGTGAAGCTGACCATCGGCAGCGACGACCTGGTCGCGCTGGTCAACGGCGAGCTCGACATGGGGCGTGCCCTGTTCGGCGGCCGGGTCAAGGTCGACGCGAGCTTCGGAGACCTCCTCCGCCTGCGGAAACTTCTCTGAGCGCGGACTTCACGGCGTCCTGGTCTGCCGCTCCGTCACCCGCGGCCTCCCATGCCGCCGCGCAGGCCGCCCGCAGCCCGTCGACGGCGTCCCCCCGCCCCTCCAGGCGGAGGCCCGCGCCGTCCGACCAGCGGGCGGTCCACCCCTCGCAGTGCCACGCCCCCTCGTTCCGCCGCGGGCGTGAGTACGGCCGGTGCAGGGCGGACAGGTCCGCGGCGATGTAGGTGGGGCGGTGCCGGGGACCGGCCGTCAGCAGGTCGAGCGGCGCGGCGACTCCGGTCAGCACCAGCAGGCTGTCCACTCCTGCGTTGGCCGCCCCCTCGATGTCGGTGTCGAGCCGGTCTCCGACGACCAGCGGCCGCCGCGCCCCGGTCCTCAGCATCGACTCGCGGTGCAGCGGCGGCTCGGGCTTGCCCGCGACGATCGGCTCCACTCCGGTGGCGGTGGCGATCACCCGGGTCATGGCGCCGTTTCCGGGAAGCTCTCCCCTGCCGGTGGGCATGGTCGAGTCCGCGTTCGCGGCGACGAACAGGGCGCCCCGCCGTACGGCCAGCGTGCCCTCCGACAGCAGGCCGTACGAGAGGTCGGGGGCGATTCCCTGCACCACCGCGACCGGTTCGTCGAGCGCGGTGCTGACCGGGCGCAGCCCGTGGGCGCGCAGCGCGCCGCGCAGGCCCATGCCCCCGACGACCAGGACCGCCGCACCCGGCCCGAACCGCTCTGCGAGCAGCCGCGCCGCCGCCTGGGCCGACGTGACCACGTCGGCCGCGGCCGCGGGGGCGCCGAGCGCGCTCAGGTGCTGGGCGATGGCGCCGGGGGTGCGGGAGGCGTTGTTGGTGACGTACGCGAGCCGTACGCCGCGGCTCCCGGCCAGTCGCAACGCCTCAGGCGCTCCCGGTACGGCGTCGCGGCCGAGGTACACCACCCCGTCCAGGTCCAGCAGGAGGGTGTCGTAGGCGTCGATCAGCGTCTGTGAGTGCACCGGGTCATTCCATCAGCCCGCGGGAACGCCCGTTCACCCTCCCGGCCCGTACGGCGCACGCGCCCGACCCCTCTCTCCTCCGGGACGCCCCGCCGGCGCCGGTCCGTGCGGCGCGTACGCCGGCCCCGTCCGCGGGGCGTCCTCCCCGCTCCTCTGCCCGTACGGCGGACCGGCTCGCTCCGTGCTCTGCGGAGTCCCCGGCCCGCCCTGTCAGTCCGTGCGCCGGACGTGCTCCCGCCACCGCCCTTCCGGGTCGTTCCTGCGGGCGTTCAGCGTGGCGCGGACGCTCTTCAGCGCCGACACGTAGTGCCGCTGGTCGGGCCTCATCGCGACGGCGATGGCCAGCGGCTCCTGGGCGGCCTCCATGTCCCCGGTCCTCCACAGGGAGAGGCCCAGGCCGAAATAGGCGTAGTCCTCGGTCGGGTTGGTGTCGACGATCCAGCGGAAGCTGTCGGCGGCGTCGGCGTACTGGTGGGAGTTGAACTGGGCGCGGGCGAGCGCCTCACGGATGCTCCGCGACTCGGGCTCGGCGTCCACGGCGCGTTCCAGCAGTGCGGCGGCGGCTGCGGGGCTTCCCTCGGAGAGGAGTTTCATCCCCCGCTGGAACCAGTCGTAGACCTCCCCCGCCGGTGCGCCCGCCTCGGAGCCGGGGGAATCAGACGGACCACCACGTCCTTGGATCATTGTGTGAGGCCTCCTTCATCGTCAGACGACCGACCTGACCGATTCCCTAACGGACCAGGCGCCGGTGCGCCGCCCGCGGCGCGGCATCTGGACGCTTCGGGCCTTTATGGCAGCATGCCCCCTATGGCTGATCCTGAACTGCCGGTGCCCGACGGACTGGTGCTACGTCCGTTCCGCGGGGTGCGGTTCGCGGTCGCCGACCTGGCCGCGGTCACCTCTCCTCCCTACGACCTCATCGGCGAGACCGGTGTCCGGGACCTGCTCACCGCCCATCCCAACAACGTGGTGCGGCTGATCCTTCCCGGCGCCGACCGCCACCGGTACGCCGAGGCCCGCCAGACCCTGCACGCCTGGCTCTCCTCCAGTGTTCTGGTCACCGACGAGGTCCCCGGGGTGTACGTCTACGAGCAGAGCGGCCCGGGAACCCTGCAGCGCGGGCTCATCGGCGAGGTGGGCCTGGCCTCCCCCGAGCGGGGGACGATCCTGCCGCACGAGGACGTCATGCCCGGTCCGGTGGCCGACCGCCTGGCGCTCATGCGCACGACCGAGGCGAACCTGGAGCCCATCTTCCTGCTCTACGAGGGCGGGGGCGGCGCGGCCACCCGTCTCGTCGACCAGGTCGCCGCCGCCCGGACGCCGCTGGTCGAGACCGTCACCGGCGACGGGCTCCGCCACCGCCTGTGGGCCGTGACCGATCCCGCCGAACTCGCCGCCGTCGACGCCGACCTGCGCCCCCGCCGGGCTCTCATAGCCGACGGCCACCACCGCTACGCCACCTACCGGGCGCTCCAGGCCGAGCATCGCGCCACCGGGCACGAGGCCGCCGGGCACCACACCGCCGCGTCCCCGGACTCGGCCGCCG
Organism: Thiemannella venezuelensis; assembly: GCF_014203605.1. Taxonomy (GTDB): domain Bacteria; phylum Actinomycetota; class Actinomycetes; order Streptosporangiales; family Streptosporangiaceae; genus Planomonospora_A; species Planomonospora_A venezuelensis. Next base: position 285,375 of record NZ_JACHJJ010000007.1, read on the forward strand.
GGCCCTGGGACTTCGGCCTGGCCCTCCTGGTGGACTCCGACGCCTATCCCCCCGACCTGCAGGCCATCCACCGGGTCATCCCCGGCCTGCCGCTCGGTGAGGCCCTCGCGCGAGCCAAGGGCGCGTGGCAGGCCCATGAGTACGCCGATCTGGCGGAGGGCCTCGCCGCCCTGCGGGAGATCGCGGGACCGGCCTTCCTGCTCGCCGCCGGAGGCCCTGCACACCTGATCACCGATCCCGACCCGGACCAGGTCGCGCACGCCATGCCGACCGGCAGGTCGGCCCGCTGGCGGGCGCTGAACACCTCCATCCTCGCGGAGTTCCTGCTGCCCAAGGTGTGGGGGATGCGCGACGACGAGCACTCGGTGCGCATCGTGCACCACGACCCCGAGGCGGCCGTACGGCTCGCGCACGACTTCGGAGGCACCGCCGTGTTGATGAACCCGCTCGCGGTCGACGACGTGCTCGCGGTCGCGGCCCAGGGAGAACGGGTGCCGCGAAAGTCGACCTCCTTCGGCCCCAAGCCCCGGACCGGCCTGCTCATGCGCCTGCTCACTCCCGGACGGTCATGCTGAGAGCCGGCCCGAAACCGCCGCTCCCGGTCCTCCCGACGCTTGCGGTCCTTCCGCGAGCGGACTCTCCTCCACCGCGGGGGCGTCCTCGGGGGGCGGAGTCCTCAGCAGGTTTCCGGCTCCCGCCGGCCGGGGCGCCGGGACTCGCACGACATCCGGATCCGGAGGCGGGGCAACGCTGACGCCGGCGTGGGAAGGCGCGTGGCCGCGCCCGGCCTGGGTGAGGGAATGGAGCGGCCGGGGCCGCGCCGGGACGGGGGCGGGCGACGGATCCGCGGCGGGCAGGCCCTCGTCGCCGGTGAGAACCGTCGTGACCCGGCGCTCCAGGCGCCGCACCGCGCGGATCTCGACCTCGTAGCCGGAGGCCTTGGGCTTCTCCCTCCCCCACCACCTGCGGCGCAGGGACCCCACCACCTCGACGACGTCGTCGGGGAGCCAACCGGTCACGCTCTCGATCACTCCGGAGTCGAACGAGACGCACGGGATGGTGTCCACCCGGGTGCCGCGCCCGCGCGGCCGGCGCCGTACGATCAGCCGCCAGGTGCCGATCCTGGTGCCGCTCTCCAGCGTCCTGATCTGCACCGCCTCGGGCAGGCGGCCTGTCAGGACGACCTCGTTGCGATCCATCGAATCCTCCTTCGATCTCTGCCGATCGAGGACGACTCTTTACGATGTGAGCTGTGCCGGAATGGCCCGAACGCCGTTCTGGGGATACCGGTTCCAACCCTGAGGTGGCCTGTGGACAACATCACCGCCCTCGGCGGAGACGTCTATGAGATCGACACGCGGATGGCCGGGTTCTCCGGCATCACGGCAGGTTATCTGATCCTGGGGGACCGGCCGTGCCTGGTCGAGACGGGGACCTCCACCTCCGCGCCGGTGGTCCGGGACGCCCTGGCCTCGCTGGGAGTCGGCCCGGACGACCTCGCCACGGTCGTCGTCACCCACATCCACCTCGACCACGCCGGCGGGGTCGGCGACATCGCCGGGTTCTACCCGCAGGCCGAGATCGTCGTGCACGAGAAGGGTGCCCGCCACCTCGCGGACCCGTCGCGTCTCATGGCCAGCGCCCGGATGGTCTGGGGCGACAAACTGGACACCCTGTTCGGCGAGCTGTCTCCCACGGAGGCCTCGCGCATCCGCGCGCTCGGCGACACGGGAGCCGTGGACCTCGGCAACGGGCGGACCCTCAGCAGCCACTACTCCCCCGGCCACGCCAAGCACCACGTGGGGCTCATCGACTCGGAGACGGGCGATCTCTACGTCGGCGACGCCGCCGGCGTCTACCTCCCGCAGACGGGCGACCTGCGCCCCGCCACGCCGCCGCCGGACTTCGACCTGGGCACCGCCCTGGACTCGATCGCGCTGTTCGAGGCGCTGGGCCCGCAGCGCCTGCTGTTCAGTCATTACGGACCGGTCACGGACGTGGCGGCGACCTTGGAGCGCTCGGCGGAGGAACTGCGGATCTGGGTCGACCTGACCCGGCAGGCCCGGTCGGAGGGCATGGATCTGGACCACGCGGTGGCCATGGTCAGGGAGCGCACGCGGGAGCGCTATGCGGCGCTGAAGGCCGACGAGGCGACCGCCGAGCAGTTCGAGCTGCTCAGCGGCGCCCCGTCGAATGTGGCCGGCATCCTGCACTGGCTGGACCGGGTCCAGCCCTGAGCCACAGGTCCGGCGGCGGTGGACGGACCGTTCCGTTCACCGCCGCCGGGGTGAGCACTACTTCTCGTCGTCCTTGTCCGAGGCCTGGTCGTCCTCGTCCTCGTCGGTGTCGAGGGCGTCTCCGAAGTCGGGCTCGATGAAGGCCGGTCCGACACCGGTCTCCGTCGTCTTCTCGTCCACGGCCGTTTCCACGGTGGCGGACTCCTCGTCCTCGTCGAGCTCATCCTCGTCGGACTCGTCCTCGAAGCCGGCCTCGTCCTCGTCCTCGGCCGGGAGGGCGGGTCCGGTGAGTTCGCCGACCTCGACGGCCGCCTCGTCCTCGGAGACATCCTCGTCGGCCGCCTCGTCGTCGAGGTCCTCTTCGAGGTCTTCGATGACGGCGCCGGTCAGCTCCGCGTAACGCTCGGCCGCGTCGGTCTCGCCGTCCTCGTCGAAGGCCATCGCCCGGCCGAACCAGTCGGTGGCCGCGCCCTCGTGACCCGCGTCGGCCAGGGCGTCGGCGTAGGCGAAGGCCAGGCGGGCCGACCAGGGCTGCGGACGGCTGTCACGCAGTTCGGGGAGTCGCTGAAGGGTGACGACCGCGGCGTCCTTCTGGCCGAGATCCCGGCGGGCGCCGGACTCCACGATGGCCAGCTCGATCTTGCCCATCCGGTCGAGCCGCTCGGCTTCCTTCGAGCGGACCAGATCGAGGGCACGCTCCGGACGTCCGAGGCCGCGCTCGCAGTCGGCCATGATCGGCAGGTACGCGTCCGAGCCCGTCATCCGGCGAGCGGCACGCAGGTCGCTGAGTGCCTCGGCGAAATGCCCGGCGTGGTAGGCGGCGATGCCGACGGCCTCCCGCACCACGCCGATCCTCGCTGCGAAGCGCCGTGCGACCTTGGTGTGCTCGTAGGCCTGCTCCGCGTTCTCCTCCCCCAAGGCCCGTTCCGCCGCCACGAGGTGGCGGGAGATCAGGTCGGCGAGATCGAGGGGAAGCGAGCGCAGTTCCTCGCGGACCTCCTTGTCGAGCTCCTCCGCGGTGATGTCCGGGGCGAGCGGAGGCAGTTCCTCGCGCTCTCGCGCCGGCCCGGCCTCGTAGCGCCCGCCCGACTGCTCCTCCCTGCCGTAACGGGTGCGGGAGCCGCCTTCTCCGTGGAAGCCGTCTCCGGGACGGTCGTCACGGTTGAACGGACGGCGCTCACCGCGGTCGTCACGGGAACCGTACGAACCACGGGACTGGTCACGGTCCCCGTACGGACGACGCTCCCCACCCGGACGATCGTCACGGCCACGGAACCCGCCACCGGGACGGTCATCGCGGTTGAACGGACGACGCTCACCGCCACCACGCGGACCGTACTGACCGCGCGCCTGGTCACGATCCCCATAGGAACGCTGACCACCCTCACGGTCCCCGTACGGACGACGCTCCCCACCCGGACGATCGTCACGGCCACGGAACCCGCCACCGGGACGGTCGTCACGGCCACGGAACCCGCCACCGGGACGGTCATCGCGGTTGAACGGACGACGCTCACCGCCACCACGCGGACCGTACTGACCGCGCGCCTGGTCACGATCCCCATAGGAACGCTGACCACCCTCACGGTCCCCGTACGGACGACGCTCCCCACCCGGACGATCGTCACGGCCACGGAACCCGCCACCGGGACGGTCGTCACGGCCACGGAACCCGCCACCGGGACGGTCATCGCGGTTGAACGGACGACGCTCACCGCCACCACGCGGACCGTACTGACCGCGCGCCTGGTCACGATCCCCATAGGAACGCTGACCACCCTCACGGTCCCCGTACGGACGACGCTCCCCACCGGGACGATCGTCGCGGGAACCGTACGAACCACGGGACTGGTCACGGTCCCCGTACGGACGACGCTCCCCACCACGGTCATCGCGGTTGAACGCACGGCGCTCCCCACCGGGACGGTCGTCACGGCCACGGAACCCGCCACCGGGACGGTCGTCACGGTTGAACGGACGACGCTCACCGCCACCACGCGGACCGTACTGACCGCGCGCCTGGTCACGATCCCCATAGGAACGCTGACCACCCTCACGGTCCCCGTACGGACGACGCTCCCCACCGGGACGATCGTCACGGTTGAACGGACGACGCTCACCGCGGTCGTCACGGGAACCGTACGAACCACGGGACTGGTCGCGATCCCCGTAGGAACGCTGACCACCCTCACGGTTGAACGGGCGGTCCCTCCGCTCTCCCGAACCGAACGATCCGCCTGAACGACGCTCACCGTATCGGGGGCCGTCTCCAGGACGCCCCCTGCCGCCACCCGCCCGGTAGCCTCCCTGCCCGCCTGATCCGCGGTTCTCGCCCTCTTCGCGGCGGCCTGCGCCGTCCCGCCCGTTGTCACTGTTCACTTCTGGTCCATTTCGTATGCTCACTCCGCGAGCACGCCCCGTGTTGTCATCGAGGCGATTCGCTGTGCGGGCGGTCTCCGGCCGCGGGATGCGCCCCGTTCGCTCTCGCTGCCCCGCCCTATCGTGGTGTGGCGCGAGGAAGGCCACCCGTGGTAGGAGGCAGCCCGGCTTCTCCAGCCTAGCAAGCCGTCCAAAGTCCCCACGCCCTATGTCCTGCTGCCATAGGCGCCCTTCTATCGAATGCCCATGGGCATGAGATCATTCCCGGTCAGCGTGGATCATCATGCCTCGCTCAAGATCCTCGTCGGAGAGTGCTGGCCATCCGACTCGTCTTGAAGGGCCGATGGCCTACCCCATGCTTCAGAAAGGGGCCCGTCCCTACCGGACGACCCCCACAGCACTGAAGCTTTTTCACCCTGGTGGCCTGACACAGCAGGTCCGCGCAGAACAGTGCCCCCGGTGGATCTCGCAGGAGCTTGCAGCGGAGTGATCCACCCGCTGCGGCCAGCCTACGGGGCCACAGACAATGGATCCTGCTCACCTCGGTTCGGGGATGACTCCGCACAGGTAGGTGGACCCCTCAAGCAGCTCCGGTGTCAGCGTGATCCCGGTGAGACGCTCGGTCAGGAGAAACGCCGGCCCCTCGCTGGGGTAGAGGTGTCTGTAGTCGGAGCCGATCCGCGGCAGGGTCTCCGCGACCTCGTCCGGCACCTCTTCCGAGTAACCGTCATCAGCGATGAAGCAGAACCGGGTCTTTTCGTCTTCGATCCAGTAGAAGCACTCAACGCCTTCGACGTCGCGGAAGTGGGAGACGAGGCGGGTTCCCGCCGACAACGGCGTGATGATTCCTTCATCGGCGCCGAGCCCGACGTTGGGCTCGACGACGAACACCCAGTCGCCGATGGTCGTGGCACCGAGGAACGCGGTGTCGTAGCCGTGCCTGTAACGGGCCTCGATCAGCTCCCCAAGCGTCATGGGCGTGAAATCCTCCGGTCGGCCACCGAGCCGGGTCACCAGTTGCTCGGGCGTCAGGCCGCGGACGTAGGTGAAGCAGTAGGCATCCGCCAGGCCGGGGAAGTGCTCGTAGGAGAACCAGGCATAGTCGTCAGGGGTCGCGATCATTTCGTCATCCTCGCAGTACCGACCGACACAATAGAACAGCACCTGAAGCTCCTGGTTGTGACGGGCTCGGTTGTGGTGATCAATCCGTCTACCAGGAGCTTTCTACGTCATCAGGCGAACGTCAGAGTCACGATCATGCTGTGACGGCTCGTCCCCAGAGGGTGAAAAAGGTTCACTGCGCCTGCCGGCGGCCCCTCCCGGCCCCGGTTCCCCGAACCGAGGCACCGGGGAACCGGGACCGACCTGAACCCCCCGGAAACGAGACACCCCCGGAAAACACGAAAAAAAGGGGGCCGTCCCCTTCAGGGACGACCCCCTCCGAAACACAGAAAGGGCCACCCCGAAGGATGGCCCTCACTGAAAAAAGATTGTCCGGCGGCGACCTACTCTCCCACACCCTCCCGAGTGCAGTACCATCGGCGCTGAAGAGCTTAACTTCCGGGTTCGGAATGTAACC
>NZ_JACHJJ010000008.1 GCF_014203605.1 Thiemannella venezuelensis
ACGGAGAGCGGGAAGCCCAGGAGCAGGTAGCGGGTGTCGATGCCGATGCGGCGCAGGAGGGATCTCATGGAGCCAACGCTACGAGCCCCCGGCGGGCCCGATCGACCCTGTTGGCAGGCATCCCGGGGTAGGGCTGGCCCTACCCTTCCGGATGGCACGGCCTCGCCCCGAAGAGGTCCGTCGACCGCCGGCGGGGCGGGCCACCACGGCGCGAAGCTATCGCCTCAACGGCTCGCTCGGCATCCGACCACGGTCAGATATGTGCATCCGCCTGAGGTCGCACCACCGGCTCGTGCCCGCCCGCCAAGATGCGACCCGGGCCAGACGCGCGCCCCCCGCCTCGCCCAGCACCATGTTGACGTGCCACGGCGTACCGGTCCGGGCACACCGATACGGACATGATGGGCGGCAATCCATGAGCGTTGATCTTCAGGGGCGAGTGACTCGATGGCGGCGGACCGGCGCGGAGCGGCGGGCCGCCAACGCCGCCGCCAACCTGGACCGCCGGCCCGCGTTTCCCGGCCGATGGGTGAGCGCCGTCTCACTGATCGGCGGCCCTATCCTGATCATGACCGGGACTCTCCTGCGCTCCCAGTTCTACTACTTCGTCCCGTACCAGCTCGCCGCCTACACCCAGCACCCCGCCCTCATCACCGCCGCCTACGCCTGCTTCGCCCTGGGGTTCGTGCTGCTGTGGCCGGCGGTCATGACGCTGGCGCAGAGGATCTCCGCCACCCACCCGCTGTGGGGAATGTGGGGCGGCTGCCTGGTGATGGTCGGCCTGTTCACCCGGGTCTTCCAGTTCGGCACCGATCACCTGGCCTTCCACCTGACCGACGTCCTCGGCCTGCAGACGATGCTCGACGGCATCGACGGCTACTACAACGCGTGGCGGGACACGCACTGGCACCCGTTCAGGTCCATGTCCGGACCGGCCTTCTTCGGCTGGGTCGTGCTGGCCATCGGCGCCTACCGCTCCGGCGCCCTGGGACTGGGCCGTTCGATCGCACTCGGCCTGATGTCGGCCCTCGCGCTCGGGACGCTCAAGGGCACCGAGCCCCAGTCCTTCATCGCCGTGGCCGGCCTCTGCCTCGCCTTCATCCCCCTGGGCGTCTCGCTGCTGCGCAGCGGTCCCCCGCCGACCAGGCGCGCCATGATCTGGATCACCGTCCTCATCGGCGTGCATGTCCTCATGACGGCCTTCGGCCCGAGAGGATGACGATCCAGACCAGCGCCGGTGAGCCCGGGACCCGCTCACCGGCGCCGCCGTGACTCAGCGGTGTCGCAGGGGCTCAGCGGAGCCGGCCGGTCTCCGGGTGCCCTGGGTCACGATCCGCAGGCCGTACTCGATCGGGCCGTACCGGTGGGACCGCATCCACCAGGAACTCAGTCCGAGCAGGACCACGTAGATCACGACGGCCACGCCCGTCACCACCGGAGGCGTGAGCCGCCCGGCCAGGCCGAGGCCGTAGCCGGTGAAGAGCAGGGCGATCAGCACGGACTGGCCGATGTAGTTGGAGGCGGCCATCCGTCCCGCCGGGCCGAGGACGCCGGTGAGCGCGGGGAAGCGCCGCAGCGCCCGCAGCAGGGTGGCGACGAAGGCCGCCGCCAGGAAGGGCGAGGTCACCGTGTTGACCGCCAGGCCGTACAGGGCGACCTCGTCGGAACGGCCGGAGGCCCAGGCGAAGAAGAGCATGCCGGGCAGGCCCACCAGGAAGCCGACCCCCTGGGCACGCGCCACCAGGCGCTGCCGGAGTTCCGGCCGCTCCAGCAGCCCGGTCCTGCCCGCAGCCAGTCCGAGCAGGAACATCGCCAGTGCGACCGGACCCTGGAAGCCCCACACGAACAGGGCGGACGGCAGATAGACCTCGGTCTGGAAGGTGAGGAAGCCGAGCGGCCCGTCGGTCACCAGCCGGAGGGCGCGCGCTCCGGCGGCGGGGTCGGCGGCGGGGATCGGGTCGGCCGGGGCGAGGGTGGAGAGCCACCCCAGCCCGGCCCAGAACAGGCCGACGAGGCCGACGATGCAGGAGCCGGCGAGGACGGCGGTCCGCGGCTTGACGGCGCGCATCGGCAGCAGGATCACGCCGAGGACGGCGTACAGCGTGAGGATGTCGCCGAACCACAGGAAGAACCCGTGCAGCACCCCGAGGACGAACAGGCCCAGGCAGCGGCGGAGCATCCGGCTCCGGACCCGGCCCTCACCCCATGAGCGCATCTGCAGGGTGAAGGAGTAGCCGAACAGGAACGCGAAGATCACGTAGAACTTGCTGAAGACCAGAGCGTTCACCGCGAAGGCGACCGGGTCGTCGGTCGGGGGCAGGGCGCCGACCGCCACGTGGGCGGGGTCGGGCAGGTAGGCGATGGTGCCGAGCAGGATGCCCAGGAGCGCGAAGGCGCGGATGGCGTCGATCTCCCGGATGCGCGTCGTTTCCATGAGTTTATATCTAATAGAAATATCTGCCAGATACAAGAGGTGGAGACGGCATGCGGAGCCCGCCCATGGGCGGCGACCGGGCCGCCCGCGCCCGTCGGGCCGCGACCATGCCCTGCTATTCAGCATTGCTATGTACTGGTAGTCAGTGTTACTTTGTACCGGTAGTCAGCATCACCAAGTAGCTGAAGGACGTCTCATGGGCAAGCAGGCGACAGAGATGCTCAAGGGAACGCTGGAGGGCATCGTCCTGGCGATCCTGGCCGACCGGCCCGCCTACGGCTACGAGATCACGGCGTGGCTGCGGGAGCAGGGCTTCTCCGACATCGCCGAGGGCACCATCTACGCACTGCTGGTCAGGATCGAGCAGCGCGGCCTGGTCGACGTGGAGAAGGTCCCGTCCGAGAAGGGGCCGCCGCGCAAGGTGTACTCCCTCAACACCCAGGGGCGGGAGTACCTCGAAGAGTTCTGGAGGACCTGGAGCTTCCTCGCAGAACGGCTCGAACAGCTCCGCAAGGGAGGCGAGTAGACATGACCACGGAGTCGAACGAGCAGAAGAGCCGCTACCGGCAGTACCTGGAACTGGTCACCGGGTCGCTGGAGGACAAGCGGCGCTACCGGCAGTACAAGGCGCGCATCAGGCGGCTTCCCGAGAACTACCGCACGGCGGCCGAGGCGCTGGAGCGGTACCTGATGATGCTCGGGCCGGCGGACGGCGCCGGCGCGATGGCGATGTACGAGGACCTCGCCGACCTGCTCGAGCAGAGCGCGGCGGACGGAACCCCGATCCGCGACCTCTTCGGGGAGGACCCGGTGGAGTTCGTGGAGGCGTTCATGGCCAACTACCCGGCCGGACAGTGGAGATCCCGGGAGCGGAACCGCTTCACCAGCGCCATCGAGCGCGCCGCCGGCGAGGACACCGGAGGAAAGGACAGGGCCGTCTGATGACGACACGGCAAGCACAGGCGATCCAGGTCCACGGCCTGGAGAAGTCGTACGGGGGGCTGCGGGTGCTGCGCGGCGTGGACTTCACCGTGGCGCGGGGCGGCATCTTCGCCCTGCTCGGCTCGAACGGGGCGGGCAAGACCACGGTCGTGAAGATCCTGTCCACGCTGCTCAAGCCCGACGCGGGAACGGCCCGCGTCAACGGCTTCGACGTCGCCGCGCAGGCCGCGGACGTACGGGAGTCCATCAGCCTCACCGGGCAGTTCGCGGCCGTGGACGAGATCCTCAGCGGGCGCGAGAACCTCGTGCTGGTCGCCCGGCTGCGGCACCTCGGGAATCCGGGCGAGGTCGCCGATGACCTGCTGGAGCGTTTCTCGCTGACCGACGCGGCCGCGAGGCGGGTCTCGACCTATTCCGGCGGCATGCGCCGCCGTCTCGACATCGCGATGAGCCTCATCGGCGATCCGCCGGTCATCTTCCTCGACGAGCCGACGACCGGGCTCGACCCCCAGGCGCGCATCGAGGTGTGGCAGGTCGTCAAGGAACTCGCCGCCCAGGGTACGACGGTGCTGCTCACCACTCAGTACCTGGACGAGGCCGAGCAGCTCGCCGACCGGATCGCGATCCTCCACGAGGGCCGGATCATCGTCAACGGCACCCTGTCCGAGCTCAAGCGGCTGCTCCCACCCGCCGAAATCGAATACGTCGAGAAGCAGCCGACCCTCGAGGACGTCTTCCTCGCACTCGTCGGCGCCGACGGCAAGGACCGCAACGCCGGCACGAACGCGTAAGGAGCAACCATGAGCAAGCACTTCTTCGGCGACACCGCCGTCCTGCTGGGACGATCCCTGCGCCACATCACGCGGAGCGCGGACACCATCATCACGACGGCGGTCATGCCGATCGCCATGCTGCTGCTGTTCGTCTACGTGTTCGGCGGCGCGATCGACACGGGATCGGTGCCGTATGTGAACTACCTGCTGCCCGGCATCCTGCTCATCACGGTCGCCTCGGGCATCGCCTACACCGCGTTCCGGCTGTTCATGGACATGAGGAGCGGCATCTTCGAGCGATTCCAGTCCATGCCGACCGCCCGGTCGTCGGTGCTGTGGGCGCACGTGCTGACCTCGGTGGTCGCCAATTCGATCTCGCTCGTGGTGGTCGTGCTCGTCGCCCTGCTCATGGGTTTCCGCTCGGGGGCGGGCCTGCCGGCATGGCTGTCGGTCGCCGGCATCCTGCTCCTGTTCACCCTGGCGCTGACATGGCTCGCCGTCATCCCCGGCCTGGTCGCGAAGACCGCTGACGGCGCGAGCGCGTTCTCCTACCCGCTCATCTTCCTGCCGTTCCTCAGCTCGGCGTTCGTGCCCACCGCCACCATGCCCGGCCCGCTGCGCGTCTTCGCCGAGCACCAGCCGGTGACGTCCATCGTCAACGCCATCCGCGACCTGTTCACCCAGCAGCCCGTCGGCGCCGGCCTCTGGACCGCTCTGGCGTGGTGCGCCGGCCTCCTCGTCGTCGCGTACGGCCTCGCCATGAACACCTACCGCCGCAAGGTCTCCTAGACCGTACCGGCCGGCGCGGCGGAGAGGCGCCTCGCGGCGCGGTCGCCGTGGACGGGACGCCTTCCGGGGCCGCGGCGGTCGTTCTCCGATTCAGCACGGCCCCCGAGTCCTCCCGAACACGTACTATCTCGATTCAAGGTCATGGCCGAATCCCTCACCCTGCGGCCGGCCGTACCCGCCGGACAGGCCGCCCCGCGCCCCGAGACCGCCGACGTCCACGGCGTCGGAAGCCTCCCGGTCACCTGGGACGCCCGACCGAGGTGCCCCGCGCACGCCAGGGCGGTCCGCCCCAAGCCCAGCGGACCCGGAGCGCTTCACAGCGTCATCCACCACTTCGCCGGACGCGGCCGTGACCCGTATGGATCGCGTCAACAATCCATCCGACAGCGTAGGGAAACCGTCAAGATGCGAGGAAAAGCTCCGCTAGCGCTATTTCATAGACCTTGGTCCTAACTTATGGACCTTGGGGCGTTTCAGGATCGGGGAAATGGTGATCGGCATGCCACGGGGACGGCTGCGGATCTATCTGGGTGCGGCGCCAGGGGTGGGCAAGACCTTCGCGATGCTGAACGAGGGGTGCCGCGGCCTGCAGCGCGGCCGGGACGTGGTCGTGGGCTTCGTGGAGACCCACGGTCGCGCCCGCACCGCCGGGTTGCTGGAGGGCATGGAGATCGTCCCCGCCAGACGTGCGCCCCGCGGCGGGATCGTCTTCACCGAGCTGGACACCGAGGCGGTCATCGCCCGGCGGCCGGCGGTCGCCCTCATCGACGAGCTCGCCCACACCAACGCTCCGGGGTCGGGGAACGCCAAGCGCTGGCAGGACATCGAACAGATCCTGGAGGCCGGCATCGACGTCGTCTCCACGGTCAACATCCAGCACCTGGAGTCGCTCACCGATGTGGTGCGGCAGATCACCGGGATGACGCAGCACGAGACCGTGCCGGACGAGGTCGTGCGGCGGGCCGACCAGGTCGAGCTGGTCGACATGACCCCCCAGGCGCTGCGCCGCCGCCTGGCGCACGGCAACGTCTACGCACCGCAGGAGATCGACGCCGCGCTGGCGAACTACTTCCGGGAGGGGAACCTGACGGCGCTGCGGGAGCTGGCGCTGCTGTGGGTGGCGGGAAAGGTCGACGAGCAACTGGAACGCTATCGCGTCGAACACGGCATCGCCGCACCCTGGGGCGCGCGGGAGCGGGTCGTGGTCGCGCTGACCGGCGGCCCGGAGGGCGAGACGCTGATCCGGCGGGCGGCCCGGATCGCCGGCCGGACCAAGGGCGCCGACCTGCTGGCCGTGCACGTCACCCGCGCGGGCGGCGGCCTGATCGGCGCGGATCCGGCCCATCTGGCCCGCCAGCGCACGCTGGTCGAAGCCCTCGGCGGCTCCTACCACCAGGTGGTGGGCGACGACGTTGCACGTGCACTGCTGGACTTCTCGCGCGGTGTCAACGCCACCCAGCTGGTGCTGGGCGCCTCCCGCCGCGGCCGGCTGGCCCGCCTTCGCTCTCGCGGCGTCGGCGCGGAGACGATCGCGCTGTCCGGTTCCATCGACGTGCACATGGTCACCCACGAGCAGAGCGCCACCGGACGGCGGCGCCCGTCGCGCTCGCCTGCCGGGCTTTCCCGGACCCGGCGGACCGCCGGGTGGTGCCTGACCGCGCTCGGCCTGCCCTCCCTGGCCGCGGTGCTCGTCTGGCTGGGCGGAGCGGTGAGCATGTCCAGCCGGATCCTGCTGTTCTTGCTGATGGTCGCCGGCGTGGCCCTGCTCGGCGGCAGGTGGCCCGCGATCACCGCCGCCGTGGGCGGATCCACCCTGCTCAACTGGTTCTTCACTCCGCCCCTGCACACCCTGTTCGTGGCCGATGCGGACAACCTGCTCGCACTCATCGTGTTCGTTCTGGTCGCGGTCACGGTCAGCACCATCGTCGACCTGGCCGCCCGCCGGACCGAAGAGGCCGCCCGCGCCGGTGCGGAGGCCGAGGTGCTGTCCACCCTGGCCGGGCACGTGCTGCGCGGACAGGCCGCGCTGGCCTCCCTGCTGGCCCGGCTGCGTGAGACCTTCGCCCTGACCTCGGTGACGCTCCTGGAACGCGTCGGCGAGCCGGGCCCCGACGATCGCGGCGACCCCGGGGCCTGGCGCATCCTGGCCACCTCCGGCGGCCCGCCCTGCACCCACCCGGCCACCGCCGACACCGACGTCGTCATCGACACCTGCCTGGTGCTGGCGGTCCGCGGGCGGCTGCTGAAAGCCTCCGACCGCCGGGTGCTGGAGGCGTTCGCCACCGAGGCCGCCGTCGCCCTGCGCCAGGAGCGGCTGCAGCAGGAGGCCGCACGGGCCCGGCCGCTGGCCGAGGCCGACAAGATGCGCACCGCCCTGCTGGCCGCCGTCAGCCATGATCTGCGCACCCCGCTGGCCTCGGCCAAGGCGGCCGTCGACAGCCTGCGCAACACCGAGATCGGCTGGAGCGACGACGACCGCGCCGAACTCCTGGCCACCGCCGCCGAGTCCCTGGCCATGCTGGACCGGCTGGTGTCCAACCTGCTCGACATGAGCCGCCTGCAGGCCGGCGTGCTCGGCCTGGCCGCGCATCCGGTGGCGCTGGAGGAGATCGTGCCGCGCTCCGTCGACGCCCTGGGCCCGCTGCGTGAGCGCGTCGAGGGCGACATCCCGCTGGACCTGCCCGAGATCGTCGCCGATCCGGCCCTGCTGGAACGCGTCCTGGTCAACCTGATGTCGAACGCGGCCCGCCACAGCCCGCCCGGTCACAAGGTCCTGGTCACCGCCAGCCGGTACGGCGACCGCGTGGAGATCCGCGTGATCGACCACGGGCCCGGCATCCCGCCCGCGGCCCGCGATCAGGTCTTCCTGCCCTTCCAACGCCTCGGCGACCGCGACACCCACACCGGTGTCGGCCTGGGCCTGGCGCTGGCCCGCGGGCTCACCGAGGCCATGGGCGGCACCCTGGTTCCCGACGAGACCCCCGGAGGCGGACTCACCATGGTCGTTTCCATGCCCGTCCTCCCCGCGGCGGAGCGCGCCTCCGCGCAGGGGGACGCATGACCCGCGTCCTGATCGTCGACGACGAGCCGCAGCTGCTGCGGGCGCTGCGCATCAACCTGGCCGCCCGCCACTACGAGGTCGCCCTGGCCGATGACGGCGGCTCCGCGCTGCGCCAGGCCGCGCAGTTCCACCCCGACGTGGTCGTGCTGGATCTGGGCCTGCCCGACATCGACGGCGTGGAGGTCGTCCACGGTCTGCGCGGCTGGACCTCCGTGCCGATCATCGTGCTGTCGGGCCGGGCGGGCAGCCAGGACAAGATCGACGCCCTGGACGCCGGAGCCGACGACTACGTCACCAAACCGTTCGACATCGAGGAGCTCCTGGCCCGGATCCGGGCCGTCACCCGCCGCGCCTCACCGCATGAGACGCAGCCGGTGCAGATCCGGATCGGTGAGCGCACGGTCGATCTGGCCGCCAAGACGGTCTCCGGCGGCGTACGACTGACCCCGACCGAATGGCGACTGCTGGAGCTGCTGCTGCGCCACCCGGGCCGGTTGATCAGCCAGCGCCAGATGCTCACCGAGGTGTGGGGCGCCGGCTACGCCAAGGAGACCCACTACCTGCGCCAGTACATGGCCCAGCTGCGCCGGAAGCTGGAGCCCGACCCGGCCCGCCCGGTGCATCTGATCACCGAACCCGGCATGGGCTACCGGTTCGCCCCCTGAGCGACAGACCGGCGCCGCCGTACCCACCCCGCAGAGCCTGGAACGGACCACACCATGCACACGACACATGCCGCCGGAGCACATCGGCCGATGACCGCGGGAGGTGGAGGGCGGTGAAGGCATCGGCCCCGAAACCCGCCGCCGCCGGGAACCCCCAGACCGGACATGCGGAGGCCGGACATGCCGAATCCGGGCTGCGCCGATGGCTGCTGCACGGACTGGCGCGGACCGGCCCCAAGACCAGCGGGCCCCACCACGAGGAGGCGCCGGGCCACCAGCACGCCTGGTGGCAGGTGATGTGCCTGACCGGCGTCGACTACTTCTCCACCCTGGGCTACCAGCCCGGCATCGCCGCGCTGGCCGCCGGGACGCTCAGCCCGATCGCCACACTGCTGCTGGTCGCGCTCACCCTGCTGGGGGCGCTGCCCACCTACCGGGCGGTGGCCCGCCAGAGCCCCAGCGGGCTGGGCTCGCTGTCGATGCTGGAGCGCCTGCTGCCCGGCTGGCGCGGCAAACTGCTGGTGCTGTCCCTGCTCGGCTTCGTGGCCACCGCGTTCATCGTGACGATCACCCTGTCGGCCGCCGACGCCACCGCCCACGTGCTGCACAACCCGTTCGTGCCCGCGGCCCTCTCCACCTGGCAGGTCCCGGTCACGCTGGTGCTGATCGCCGCGCTGGGCGGAGTGTTCCTGCTCGGCTTCAGCGAGGCCATCTCCATCGCCGTGGTGCTGGTCGCGGTCTACCTGACGCTCAACGTCGTGGTCGTGGCGGTGGCCGTCCGGCATGTGCTGGCCGAGCCGGCCCTGGTCGCCGACTGGGGTGCCGCGCTGACCGCCGAGCACTCCAGCCCGATCGCGATGATCGCCGTCTCGCTGTACGTCATGCCCAAACTCGCCCTGGGCCTGTCGGGTTTCGAGACCGGCGTGGCGGTCATGCCACTGGTCAAGGGCGACCTGGACCGGCGGATCACAGGCGCGAGGAAACTGCTGACCACCGCGGCGCTCATCATGAGCGTCTTCCTGATCGCCTCCAGCTTTGCCACCACCGTGCTCATCCCCGCCGGGGAGTTCGCCGAGGGCGGCCGCGCCAACGGCCGCGCCCTGGCCTATCTGGCGCACGCGTTCCTGGGCGACTGGTTCGGCACCGCCTACGACATCTCCACGATCGCGATCCTGTGGTTCGCCGGCGCCTCGGCCCTGGCCGGGCTGCTCAACATCGTCCCGCGCTACCTGCCCCGCTACGGCATGGCCCCCGACTGGTCCCGGGCCACCCGGCCGATGGTGCTGGTCTTCACCGCCGTCTCCTTCGCCATCACGCTGTTCTTCGACGCCGACGTCGAATCCCAGGGCGGCGCCTACGCCACCGGTGTACTCGCGCTGATCCTGTCGGCGGCCGTGGCGGTCACCCTGTCGGCGTGGAAGCAGCGGCAGGCCGGGGCGACGGCGGCGTTCGGCCTCATCACGATCGTGTTCGCCTACGCCACCGTCGCCAACATCGTCGAACGCCCCGACGGCCTGGTGATCGCGGCGTTCTTCGTCGCGGGCATCGTGCTGACCTCCCTGGTCTCCCGCGCCACCCGCTCCACCGAACTGCGCGTCACCCGCATCACCCTGGACGACCTGGCCCGGCGCTACATCAACGAGGCCGGGGAGATCCATCTGATCGCCAACGAGCCGCATGAACGCGACTGCAAGGAGTACGTCGACAAAACCCGCGAAGCCTGGGAGCTGCACCGGCTGCGCACCGCCGAGGGCCTGCTGTTCTTGGAGGTCACCGTCCCGGACGCCT
The DNA here is from genome assembly GCF_014203605.1 of Thiemannella venezuelensis. Lineage (GTDB taxonomy): Bacteria > Actinomycetota > Actinomycetes > Streptosporangiales > Streptosporangiaceae > Planomonospora_A > Planomonospora_A venezuelensis. Next base: position 10,453 of record NZ_JACHJJ010000008.1, read on the forward strand.
CGGAGTTCGCAAGCGAGCTGCGCGTCGTCGGCGAAGAACGCCACGGCTTTCGCATCCTGCGCATGGAGAGCACCACCATCGCCAACGCCATCGCCGCCCTGCTGCTGTACCTGCGCGATGAGACCGGCAAGCTGCCGCACGTCTACTACCACTGGGCCGCCGAAGGCAACCCGATCGGCGCACTGCTGCGCTACCTGGTCTTCGGCGGCGGCGACATCCCGCCGCTGACCCGGGAGGTCCTGCGCCAGGCCGAACCCGACATCGCCCGCCGCCCCCTGGTCCACGTCGGCTGAAAACGCTTCTTCCCGCACGCCGGGATGTACGGCGGCCGCGGGGACCACCGACGGGTCAGGCCGGACCGGCGCTCTTCAGCGGGTCGGTGTCCGCCTCCCACCGGACCGAGCCACGGGCCGGACCCTGACCTACCGCGGCTCCGGCCCATGAGGAACGCACCGACCCGTCTTCCCATCCGATCCGAGCCATTGAGAAACCACCCGAAACGGAAGGGGGGTGCAGTGATCCGTCGCTCGTCCGCCCAGGCGCTGCGGGGCGCGGGCCTGGTCGCGGTCTCCACCTACGTGCTGCCGGCGCTGACCCCGCACACCCTGGACCAGGTGCTGTTCGAGGTCGTCTCGGCGCTGGCCACGGTGGGACTGTCCACCGGCATCACCGCCGCGCTCACCCCTGCCGGGCAGATCCCATCACGTTGCTGATGTTCATCGGCCGGGTGGGCCCTGCCACGGTCTTCTCCGCCATGGCGCTGCGCGCCCAGGTGCGCCGCTACGAGCTACCCGAAGAGAAGACCATCGTCGGCTGAACAGGAGGGCTCGGCCCGTACCGCTTCACAACCGGTCGGATGAGGCATGCTCCGGTGGTTCTCCGGGCCGGGCGGGCCGCCCCGGCCGCATGCCCCGCAGCGGCTTTCGAAGCGGCGCGCGGTTCAGCGGGGACGGCGCCCCTTCCTGTCCCGGCCGCTCTGCGCGCCCCGGCGGCCCGACCCGTCCGGAGCGGGACTCCGCGGCTTCTTCCGCGCCTTCTCCGGGGCAGGCGCGGGAGTACGGCCCCGCGAGCTGTTCGCCGTACGCCCGCGGACGATGCCGATGAAGTCCTCCACCAGCTCGGTCGTCGCCTCCGTGGGCCAGGCCAGCGCGACCTGCGACTGCGGCGTCTCCACGACCGGCCGGTAGGTCAGATCCCTGCGGTGGTGCAGCCGCGCCAGCGACTGCGGGACCAGCAGCAGCCCGGCCCCCGCCGCCACCAGCTCGATCGCCTCCGCCGTCGTGTCCGGACGCGTGAAAGCCGGCAGTCCCGGCAGGACCGTCCACCCAAGGGTGTCGTCCATCGGGTGGAGCACCTCGTCGTCGGCGAGATCGGCGACGGTCACCTCGTCGGCGGCGGCCACCGCGTGGTCCTTCGGCACCACGACCATGGTGGTCTCGACGTAGAGGGGGATCACGCTGAGCCCCTCGCGGTCCACCGGCAGCCGCACGAACCCGGCGTCGGCGCCGCCGTCGCGCAGGCACCTCACCGCGTCGGCGGCGGCGACGGGGACCAGGGTGAGCGGCACGTCGGGCACGCGCTCGGCCCAGACGCCGGCCCATTTGGCGGGCGTCACCCCGGGCACGTACGCCAGCCGGAACTCCCTGTCGGTCATCTCCTCAGGTTACCGATGTCGGGGGAGGCGGTTCCCCGCCATACCCTTGACACCATGACCAAGCCCAAGACCACCCAGACGATGAAGCCCGCGACCGCGGCCAAGAAGCTGGGTGTGCTCCTCTCGGCCACTCCCGCCGAGTTCCAGGAGGGAGTCGTCTCCCGGGACGAGCTGAACGCGCTGCAGGCCGCTCCGCCGGCCTGGCTGACCGAGCTGCGGCGCAACGGGCCGCACCCCCGGCAGGTCGTCGCCGTGAAGCTGGGCGTCTCCAACTCGGGCCTGGCCAGGGGCGGCATCACCGGGCCGCTCACCACCGCCGAGATCGACGCCATCAAGGCGGAGGACCCCGAGTGGCTGAAGCACGAGCGGTCGGTCCAGGCCGAGGTGCGCAAGGAGGCGCAGCGCCTCAAGCAGCGCCGGTGACGACGGCCAGGACCGGCACCGACGCGGGCTGAGGTCCGCAGACGTCTCCGGACCGGTCACCGGTCCGGGTCTCCGCGTTCTCCGGGGGGAGACCATGACCGACCTGCACGACCTCCGTCTGGGCGTGATCGGCGCCGGGCAACGCGGTGTTCTCGCCGCCGCCGCCCACCGGCCAGGCCGGGGGGCTCGCATAACCGCCCTGTGCGACACCGACCCCGCGACGCTGGAGAACAGCGCGCGGCGGTTCGGCGTGAACGGCGCCGCCGCCGTCACCGACCACCGCCGCCTGCTCTGCCGAACCGATGTGGACGCCGTCATCATCGCCACGCCGGATGACACCCACGCCGCGATCGCCCGCGACGCCCTGACCGCGGGCAAGACCGTTTACCTCGAAAAGCCCCTGGCCATCACCATCGAAGACTGCGATGAGGTGCTGCGCGTGGCGGCCAGGACCGGGACACGCCTCTACCTCGGGCACAACATGCGGCATCTGGGCGTGGTCCGGGTGATGCGGGACATCATCAGCCGCGGCGAAATCGGAGTCCCCAAGACCATCTGGGTGCGGCATTTCGTCGGCCGCGGCGGCGACTACTACTTCAAGGACTGGCACGCCGACCGGCGGCGCACCACCGGCCTGCTCATCCAGAAGGCCGCACATGACATCGATGTGATCCACTGGCTCGCCGGCGGCTACACCCGGCACGTCAACGCCTTCGGCGACCTCATGCTCTACGGAGGGCTGCCCCGCCGCCCGGAGGGCACGCCGCCGGCCGACGGCTGGCTCACCGACTGGCCCTGGCCGCCGACGGCCTCGACCGGCCTGCACCACCGCATCGACGTCGAGGACGTGTCGGTCGTGAACATGCGCCTGGACAACGGTGTCATCGCCGCCTACCAGCAGTGCCACTTCAGCCCCGACTACTGGCGCAACTACACGGTCATCGGCACCCACGGCCGTCTGGAGAACTTCGGGGACGAAGCCGGCGCCGTCGTCAAGGTATGGAACCGGGGCCCCTCCGCCTACCGGGACGACTGCGACATCGCCTACACCGTCCCCCCGGCCGAAGGCGGGCACGGAGGAGCCGACGAGGCCGTCATCGACGAGTTCCTCCGGTTCGCCCGCCACGGCGGCCCGACCGACACCTCACCGGTGGCCGCCCGGATGAGCGTCGCCGCGGGCTACCTCGCCACCCTCTCGCTGCGCGAGGGCGGCACTCCCCGCACCGTTCCTCCGCTGGAGCCCGGACTCCTGGACTACTTCGCCCGGCACCAGGTCTCCGGCCGGGTGGCACGAGGGCGCTGAGCGGTGGCGTATCCATTCGGAACATCCGCACTTCGCCCGCGCCGTCGACCGCTGCGCCCTCGTACGGATGCTTCGGATGCCGGTCGGTCCCGGCGCCGAGTCGCGGCCCGACCGCGTGCGTGCCGCTCCTGATCGACAGCCGCTCACCGGCGCTCCCTGGCCGGCCAGCCGCGCCGGCCACCCCTAAGGCGTTTCAAGGCAGGCGTCCGCGCAGGCGGCGGAGGCCGCGGCATAGGGGTGGCATTTGTTAGGGGTTGGAGAGCCGCAATTCCCTGGTTACGTTTGCCCCGTTCAACCGCGTAGCACTTGAAATGGGGTTATCAATGGCAGGCCAGCTCACGCACCAGGCGGTTTCCCATGCCCTGAAAGGCATCGTGGCGCGCGTACTCCAGATCCCCGAGAGCACCATCACCGACGATGCCAGGATCACCGACCTGAGCCTCGTCGAATCCATCAAGCTGCTGCGGATCGCCGGGCGGATCGAGCGCACCTTCGGCATCGAGTTCGACAACGAGGTGCTGTTCCGCACCGGAACCCTGAGCGAGGTCGCCGACGAGATCTACCGGCTGTGCGTGCAGGAACGGGAGAAGGTCGCTTGAGCGCGCTCGTCCCGGCAGGGGTGCGGACGCTGGGTGAGATGTTCGTCCGCGCGTCGGAGTCGCACCCCGGTCAGGTCGTCGGCACCTTCTTCCCCGGCCGGTGCCTGACCTTCCACGAGCTGGTCCGCGACGGCCGCCTCGCGGCCGCGCGGCTGCGGTCCCTCGGCGTGGAGCCTGCCACGCCGGTGGCCGTTCTCCTGCAGTCGCCGGTGGACTTCCTCCGGATCACCGGCGGCATCGCGCTCGCGGGCGCGGTGATGGTCCCCCTCGCCGTCTCCACCGGGTTCACCAAGGCGTTCCTGTCCCGGATGCGGCACGTGCTGGCCGACAGCGGCACGCGGTTCGCCGTCATCGACGACCCGTACGCCGAGCCGCTCGCCGAGCTGGTGCCCGGTCTGCGCGTCGTGCCGCTCTCCCGGCTCGCCGGCCCGTACGCCCACCTGCTCGACGACGGCGACAGCGACGGCGACGGCGGTGTCATGGAACCGCCGCAGGCCGGGGACGACGACCTCGCGCTGATCCAGTACACCTCCGGCAGCACCTCGGCGCCCCGCGGCGTCGCGCTGACCCACCGCAACGTGCTGGCCGGCCTGCGCGCCATCCAGCGCGGAGTCGACGCGCGAGCCGGCGACGTGACCTGCCACTGGCTGCCGCTCTCCCACGACATGGGGCTGTTCTCCACGCTGGCGGCGATCGGCGGCGGCATCGCGGTCCACGTGTCCGCGCCGCAGGACTTCATCAAGCGGCCGGACGACTGGCTGCGCCGGTTCTGCGACCTGCGCGCCACCGTCTACCTGGGCCCGGCCTTCGGCTACGGCCACCTGCTCGACTCCGTACCCCCGGAGGACGTGCCCGGCTTCGACCTGTCCGCGGTGCGGGTCATGCTCAACGGCGCCGAGCCGATCGCTCCCGAGCTGATCACCGCCTTCCAGGAGCGCTTCGCACCCGCCGGGCTCGACCCGCGCGCCATGACCCCGTGCTACGGCCTGGCCGAGGCCACCCTCGCGGTCACCTTCACCCCCGTCGGGCAGGAGGCCCGGGTCGACTGGGTCGATCGCGACGTGCTCAACGACGCGGGGCGGGCCGAACCCGCCGACCGGGGCGCCCTCGCAGCGCGCGGCATCGTGAGCTGCGGTGTGCCCGCGCCCGGCGTCGAGGTCCGGATCGTCAAGGACGGCGTCGAGGCGGGCGAGAGGGCCGTCGGCGACATCGAGGTCCGGGGCGAGCCGGTGATGCGCGGCTACCACGGGCAGGCGCCCCTTCCCGCCGGCGGCTGGTGCCCCACGGGAGACCTCGGCTACCTGGCCGGCTCGGCGCTGCACGTCACGGGGCGCCGCAAGGAAATGATCATTCTCGGCGGGCGCAACCACTACCCGGAGGACGTCGAGGCCAGGGTCCGCCGGGTGGCGGGACTGTACCGCGGGCGGGCCGTCGCGGTCGTCCTCCCGGCCGGCCACGGCACCGGCCGGCCCGAGCGCATCGCGGTGCTGGCCGAGGCCGCCACCGCGCGGCCGCCCCACGGGCCGCTCGTCTCCGACCTCAGGGCGGCGGCGGCCGGGGAACTGGGCGGCGCCTCCGTCGACGTCGTGCTCCTGGGCAGGGGCGGACTGCTGCGCACCACCAGCGGCAAGTTCCAGCGCCTCCTCATGCGCGACCGCCTGCTCGCCGGCACGCTCGACCGGGTCCTCGAGCACGTGACCGCGGAAGAACGCGTCAGGAGCGCCGCGTGAACCGCTTCCCCGCCGCGGAGGAACTCGACCTGGCCCTCGGCGACCCGCACCGGCCCGCCGGCCCTCTCACGTTCGGCGCCGCGATGGCGGGCGACCACGCGGAGCGCTGGCCGCACGGCTCGCTGGACCGGCTGCGGGCATGGGGCTACCCGGCCCATCTGGTGCCCGCCTCGCTCGGCGGCCGGTTGACGTCCCTGGAGGAGCTGCTGGCCCTCGGCAGGGTGGTGGCGCGCCGCGACCCGACCGTGGCCGTGATCGCGAACTCCCCGTGGGCGTCCGGCACGCCGGTGTGGCTCGCGGGGACGCCCGCCCAGCAGCGGGACTACGCCGACGCCGTCCTGCGCGGCCAGTGGATGTCGCTGGCGCTGACCGAGTTCGACAAGGGCGCCGACCTGCTGTCGGGCGACCTCACCGCGCGGCGCGTGAGCGGCGGGTACGTGCTCGACGGCGCCAAATGGATGATCAACAACGTCCGGCTGGCCCGGTTCGTCTGCCTGCTCGTACGCGAGCCGTCCCTGGCCGGGCTGCGTTCGCTGACCCTGCTGCTGGTGGACATGGAACGGCTGCCGGCCGGCGGTTACGAGCTGCTGCCGAGGATCCACACGCACGGGATCCGGGGCGCGGACATCGCGGGGGTGCGGTTCCTGGACGCGTTCGTGCCGTCGTCGGCCGTCCTGGGGCGGCCCGGCCGCGGGCTGGATCTCACGATCCGCTCGCTGATCACCATCCGCACGATGGTGCCCGGACTCAGCCTGGGCGCGTTCGACACCGGACTGCGCTGCGCGTTCGACGTCCTGCGCCACCGTCACGTACGGCAGGGGCGGGCGATCGACCTGCCGTACGTCCGGGAGGAGCTCGCCGCCGCCGACCTGGACCTGCGCGTGGCCGAGACGCTGGCCACCTGCTGCGTGCGGATCCTGCAGCACCTGCCCGCCCTGGCCCCCGTCGCCTCGGCGGTCGCCAAGTACCTCGTGCCGCACCTCGCCGAGCAGCGGCTGCGCCGCCTGGCCGGGGTGCTCGGGGCGCGCTACCTGCTGCGCCAGGACCACTGGTACGGCGTCTACGACAAGCTCGTGCGCGACACGCGGCTCTTCAGCCTGTTCGACGGCAGCGAGCCGGTCGTGCTCAGCTCGCTGGCGGCCCAGGTGTCGTGCCTGACCGAGCCGGGGGCCGACCCGCGCGCGGCCGACGAGGTGTTCCAGCCGGCCTTCGCGCCGCAGCCGTACCCCGCGGGGCTCGCGGCACTGGGCACGGCGAGCGACCTCGACCCCGTCACCGCCGGCCTGGACGGCGCCTGCGCCGACCTGGAGCGCGGGGCGGGGTCCGCACGTGCCGCCGCGCTGCTCCGGCAGGCGGGCCGCGACCTGCTCGCGGACGCGCGCCGGGACGTGGACCCGCGGTCCGAGGACGGGCTGCAGGTCGGCGAGCGGTACGCGCGCACCTTCGCCGCGGTCTGCCTCGCCCGGTCGGGGCCCGGGCACTGGCTCGCGGCCGGTGTGGAGTCGCTGCTGCGCCCCGGCGGCGCCCGCATGCCGCGTGAGACGGCCGAGAGCCTGTTCCTGGATCTCGCCATGCGCTACGCGGGCCGCTCGGCGTTGTCGCTGTCCCGACCGGCTTGAAGGGGCGGATACATGGACCAGACCATCGAGGCGGCCCTCGGCACGGCCGCCCGGCTCGACCGGGCCCTCGGCGACCCCATGGACGAGCGCAATCCCGCCTCCTTCCACGCGGCCGTCGCGACCGACAGGGAGGGCAGGTTCCCCCAGCACCTGCGCGACGCGGCGTTCTCGTGGGGGCTCGCCGAGTACCTGACCCCCGCCGCCTCGGGCGGCCGGCTGCGGTCCCTGGACCACTGCCTCGCCCTGTTCCGCGTCCTGGCGCGGCGCGACCTCACGGCGGCGTCGGCGATCGCGGCCGGCTTCCTGGCCGGCCTGCCCGTCTGGCAGCGCGGCACGCCCGCCCAGCGCCGGGCGGTCGCCGCGCTGCTGCGCCGGCACGAGTTGCTGGGGCTGCCGATGGGCGAGGCGGAGCACGGCGTGGACATCACGGCGGACGCCCGGCTCGATGCCCTGGCCGGGGCCGGGAACGCGTGGAGCCTGAGCGGCAGGACCACGCTCGCCGGCCACGACGGGCACGTCGCGGGCACGACCCTGCTCGCCCGCACCGGCGCCGGCGTCACCGCGTTCCTGCTGCTGCGGGAGGCGGACCGCGGCGGGCACTGGCGGTCCGACCCCGCGTACGAGACCCACGGCCTGCGCGGTTCGGCCCTCGGCCGCCTCACCCTGTCGGGTTTCCCCGCCGGCCCGGCCGAGACGGTGGGCCCGCCGGGGCAGGGGCGGGAGACCGCCGCGCGGACCCTGCCGGTGGCGCGGCTGGTGGTCGCCGGCCTGGCCCTCGGCGGACTGGACACCTGCCTGCGCGCGGTCGTGGCGTTCACGCGGTCCCGGCGGCTGTACGGCGCGCCGATCCTGGAGCTCGAACCGGTCGCCGTCCGCCTGGCCGACGTCTACGCGGACCTGCTCATCGGCGAGGCCGTCTGCCACGGGCTGTGCCGCACCGCGCGCACGGATCCGCACCGCTTTCCCGCGGCCTCGGCGCGCGTCGGCGACCTGGTGCCGGAACTGGCCGGCGACGGCGTGGAGTCCCTGGCGATCGTGCTGGGCGCGCGGGCGTACTGCGCGACCGAGCACTGGCACGGCATCGTGGAGAAGATGCGCCGCGACGTGGCCGTGGTGACCGCCCTGGCGGACTCCGGGGACTTCCCGCCCGCCGCGCCGCCGGACGAGCTGCCGCCCGACCCGTTCGTCCCGGTCCCGCCCGAGCTGGCGTGGCTGGGGGAGCCCGCGGCGGACGGCGCCGGTGACGGCGACCCCCTCGCGCGGGCCCGCGCCCTCGTCCGCGAGGAGGGCCTGCCGGGACCGTACGCCCCCCGCCTGCTGGAGCTGCTCGACCGCCTGGCCGGGATCGCCTCACACCGCGGGGCGTCGCCGTCGCCCGGCGACGCCCGTCTGGACGCCGCGGCGGCCTGCGCCTCGGCCTGGCTGCACGGGCGGCACCGCGACGACTTCCACGCCACCGGGGCGTGGCTGCTGCTGTGCCTGCGGCGGATCGCCGTACGACTGGGCGAGCCCCAGCCCGCGGACGCCGGCCTGCGCCGGCGGACGGTGGACCGCATCGGACTCGACCACGACGGGCGACGGCTCTTCTCCGACATCGAGGTGCCCCTGAGATGACCATTACCGATCACCGGCGGGCACCGCAGCGCCTCCGCGTGAGCTTCACCGACGGCAGCACGAGCGAACTCGTGGTCTTCCGGGCCGCCGAGAAGGACGCGCCGATCGTGCTCTGCCTGCCCGCCATGGGCGTGCGGGCGAGCTACTACACGGCGGTCGCCGCCGAGCTCGCCGCTCGCGGGCACACCGCGGTCCTGGCCGACCTGCGCGGCAACGGCGGCAGCTCGGTCCGCCCGTCGCGCTCGACCACGTTCGGCTACGCCGAGATGCTCGAAACCGAGCTGCCGGAGATCGTCGACGCGCTGCGCCGGGAGTTCGGCGCCGAGCGGGTCACGTTGTTCGGGCACAGCCTCGGTGGTCATCTGAGCGTGCTGCACGCCGCGACCTCGCCGCACGTGGCCGCCGCCGTGCTCGTCGCCACCGGGACGAGCTGGTACGGCCGCGTGCCCGGGATACGCAGGCCGGCCAGGTTCCTGGGCCTGCAGATCATCCGGGTCGCCACCGCGCTGCACGGCTACCTGCCCGGCTGGCTGCCCTTCGCGGGCAAGGAGGCCCGCGGCGTGGTCCGCGACTGGATGCACGACGCCGTGCACGGCGCCTACCTCGTCCACGGCAGCCGGGTCGACTACGAGGCGGCCCTGGCCCGCTCGGCGGTCCCCGTGCTGTTCGTCGTACTGCCCGGGGACCGCTACGTTCCCGAACCCTGTTCGGAGCATCTCGCCGCCAAACTCCGGTCGGCCAGGGTCGCATGGGCGGAGATCCCACCCGAGGACGTCGGGCTGGGCAGGACACACCACTTCCGCTGGGCGCACCGGCCCGGCGCGGTCGTCGACGCCGCCGTGGAGTGGCTCGGATCAGGAAACACGGAGGTCACGTCATGACTCAGCCGGTCCAGGAAGCGACGCGCGCCGACATCGCGGCGATCGACATCAGCGACATCTGCACGCCCGAGTACACGGTCACACTCGAACGCATCAGGTACGAGGCCGCGCTGGTGCTGTCGCGCATCGCCATGCGGCACCTCTTCGCGACGGGCGAGGCCGTGCACGACCCGAAGGCGCCGCCGCCGTCCACCGGGTCGGAGCGGCAGCCGTACTTCTTCCGCAAGCGGCTGATCGAGTACCTCGCCGACCGCGGCGACCTGGTCCGCGACGGCTACGCCTACCGCCCCACCCCCGAGCTGGCCCGGCGCGCGCAGGCCCGCGAGGACGCCTATCTCGCCGGGGTGTCGTCGCCGGACACGGCCACCATGGTCGCGCTGCGCGCCGTCGAGTCGGTGGCCGGGGAGGTCCTGCGGGGCCGTGACGGGCTGGCCGCGATGGAGGAGCGGATCGGCGTCGCGGAGACCTGGCGCATCTGGCAGTACCTCATGGTGGACGTGGCGCCCAAGCAGACCTGCAACAGCCTCGTGGCCCGTGTGCTGGACCAGCGCCTGCGCGCGGGCGACCCCATCGTGGTGTTCGAGGGCGGCGCCGGCGTCGGAGCCACCATCCGCGCCGCCCTGCAGATCGACGGCTTCCGGGAGCGGGCCCGGGCGATCCGGCACTACGGCTTCACCGACATCAGCCGCGAGCTCATGCGCGGCGCCAGGCGGATGCTGCAGGAGGAGGCGCCGGAGCTGCTGGCCGTCACCTCCTTCGACCGGGTCGACCTCGACGACCTGGACTCCTACGACGACGTGCCCTACCTGCGGGACGGCTCGGCCGACCTGGTCATCCTGGAGAACGTCCTGCACGACGTCGAGAACCTCCACGAGGTGCTGCGCTCCTGCCACCGCATCCTGAAGCCCGGCGGCTGGCTCACCTTCACCTCGGGCAACCGCACGCGGCCCGGTGTGTTCTTCCCCTGCGAGGTCCTGCAGACCAGCCTGCACAGCTACAACCGGGCGGTCCTGGACCCCCCGCGCCGCGTCAACGTCGGCTACCTCACCCAGCAGGAGTGGGCGCGCTCGCTGACCGACGCCGGATTCCCCTCGTTCCGGGCGTTCCCCGGCGAGAGCGACCTCGAGTTCTGGCCGTTCGGCGGCTTCGTCGCCGAACGGCCCTGAGGCCCGCCCGGCGGTGTCCGGCGCCCGCCCCGCCGGCGTGATCTCCGAGACGGCCGGCGGGCCGCGCCACCGGACCGCCCGCAGTGCTCCTGCACCGCTTCGTCCCCGCCGCACGCCCTTTCACTAGAAAGATCCAAGCCGTTTGCAACAGCGGCCCGGGACCCTACTGCCGTGGACCGCACCGGGCTCTCGCGGAGAAGCGCGACGCGCGGGAACGGGAGAGCGCGGGTGCGGCCCACGCCGGGGAAGTGCAAGCACAGCGAGGACATGGACATGATCGGGAAGTTCGCCGCCGGCGCCGCCGTCACTCTGGTCGCGCTCGCGGCCACCCAGGTGACGGCTCGGTCCGCCGACGCCGCCGCAACGTACAGCAGCCCGTGCCAGGGCATCCGCAACTGCCAGGCCGCGATGCAGGACGGCGAGGGATGGATGGTGGAGACCCCTGAGAAGAACTGGAAGAAGGTGATCTACCAGTTCAAACACCTGAAGAAGAGCGCCAGGAGGGTATGCGCCCACGAATACCCGAGGCTGACCATGTGGATCAGCAGTCCGGACTCCTCGCGGCACAAGACGGTCACCGTCAAGGCGTCCGGCAGGTTGCCGCGCTCCCACTGCCCCTGAGACCCGCCCGCGGAGCCCCGGACCCGGCCGTCACGGGTACGGCCGGCCGCTCTCCTTCGTCTCCCGGTGGGTGAAGATCTCGATCAGGGCGCCGACCGGGGTGTCGGCCTCGGTGGGGTGCCGGAACCGCCGGTCGGGGTTGACGTTGTAGTGGTTGCGGCGGCCGACCCGGTCACGCGTCAGGTAACCGGCCTCCTCCAGATCGCTCACGATTCCCTGGGCGGCGCGTTCGGTGATGCCGATGGCGGCGGCGATGTCACGCAGCCGCGCCTGGGGGTCACGGGCGATCTCCAGCAGAACACGCGCGTGGTTGGTCAGGAACGTCCACCGGGAACGGGTCTCGTCCGTGCCGGTCATCACGGGCACCTTCACTGTCTTGTCGAGCTGATCCGCGGCTCAGGCTAACGCATCGCGCCGGACGGCCTACACGAAGATTCTATCCAGAAAAGCATTTCCGGTAAGATGTTTCCTGATTACCATTGCCGTATCGGCGTCCGCCGTCGACGCCGCGATCAGGAACACCCGAGGGGACACGATGACCGCCACCGCGCCCGCCGTCGTCACACGCCCCGCCTCCCGCGCGGAGGCGGCCGCACGCCACCACCGCGGCGCGTGAGCCCCGCTTGCAATGATCCAGACGGGAAACCCGGGCACACCGCCCCGCCCGCGCCCCTCGCCGGCGGCCGGACCGGCCGTGGTCGACCAGCTCCTGTACGCCGACCCCCAGCTGCGCATCGTCTGCCAGACCTCGGTGGGACCGTCGACCGTCCGCCTCATCGGTGAGATCGACGCCCGCAACACCGCGGAGGTGACGCGGACACTGGCACACGCCGCGCGGATCGACGACTCCTACGTCATCGACGGCAGCGCCCTGACCTTCATCGACGTGGCCGGCACACGAGCCCTGATCACGGCCGTGGGCGCGGACCGGAGGCGCCTGCGCGCCCCGTCACGGCCCCTGCGACACATATTGGACATCGCCTACCCGCTCCCGACCGGCACGGTCACGCCCCCCGCGGCGTGACCCCGGCCGCGGCCGGGGCCGGTCCGGCCGGGAGGTCCTGCCTCCGGGGCGGTGAGGCCCTGTGAAGTATGGACTTTGGTGGGATGTGCGGTCGCGGCGGGCCGTACTAGCGTGCCTGCCATGTCGCTCGCGCTCATTCCCAGCCCCTCCGAAGGGGTCTGGCACCTGGGGCCGCTGCCCATCCGCGGTTACACGGTCTGCATCATGCTCGGTGTCGTCGTGGCCGTCGTCGTCGCCGAGCGCCGCTGGCGGAACCGCGGCGGGGCTCCGGGAACCATGGTCGACCTGGCGACCTGGGGGCTCCCGTTCGGCATCGTGGGCGCACGGCTGTACCACGTCATCACCGACTGGCAGCTGTACTTCGGGCCCGACGCCCCCAACCGGCCGATCGACGCGATCCTGATCTGGAGCGACTCCGGGCCGGGCTGGCGCGGCCTGGGCGTCTGGGGCGGCATCGCCTTGGGCGGGGTGGGCGTGTGGATCGCCTGCCGCCGCCGGGGCATCACGCTGAGCGCGGTCGCCGACACCGTGGCCCCGGCCGTCGCGATCGGCCAGGCCGTCGGCCGGTGGTGCAACTACTTCAACCAGGAGCTGTTCGGCGGTCCCACCGACCTGCCCTGGGGTCTGGTCATCGACGCGGGCCGCCCGGGGACCGTGCCGGGCGTCACCACCTACCACCCGACGTTCCTGTACGAGTCGCTGTGGAACCTGGGCCTGGCGCTGGCACTGGTCTGGATCGGCGGTCGCTTCGCGCTGCGGCACGGCCGCCTGTTCGCCCTGTACGTGGCGGGCTACACCGCGGGCCGGTTCTGGATCGAGGGCCTGCGCGTCGACCCGGCCAACGAGATCCTCGGGATGCGGCTGAACCAGTGGACGTCGATCGCCCTGTTCCTGGGCGCGATGGCCTACGTCCATCTGGCCCGGAACAAGCGGTCGGAGGAGTCTCTGGGCGGCGAACGGGTCCCCGCCGGGGTGACGTGACCCCGCGCGACGGCGCCGCCCGGACACGGCGGGCCCGCCGGAGCAGAGGCGGCCCGCCGTGTCCGCGGGCCGCCGCGTCTCATTCACCGGCGGCCGGCGCGTAGCCGGGAACGGTGCGCGGGGCCCTCTGGCGGGTACCGTACGCGAGGAGACGAAGAAGGGCGTGGCGGACGCGTTGTCCTCCCCATGCCGGGCGATCGCAGTCGGACGAGGCCTTCGCGGCCGCCGGGGTGCGACGCGAGGTGTCCTTCGAGGTGTCGTCCGTCGACTTCATGGTCGATCTGGTACGGCAGGGCCTCGGCGTGGGCATGCTGCCGGCCGCGTACGCGCCGCGCTTCTCCGACCTGCGCATCATCCGGCTTCGCGATGCTCCCACCCGGACGGAGTACCTGATCTGGGACAACCGGCCGTCCCCGGCGGCCGCGGCCTTCCTCGACCTGGTCCGGGTAGACCGTCCGGATCGGCGGTAGGGGCATGACCGCGGTGGGAGCGGTGCCGTCAGAGCCGTGCCGGGCACGGCCCGGCACCCACGGGCGGGGTCCCCGCCTCCCCCGCCTCCCCGGAGGCGTCGCATCGTCATCGCATAGCGGATGTATCAATCGGTACGGGCACTGTTGTCTCACACCGGCAACGATGGAGGAGAACACGATGAGCAGCACCGGAAGCGGCACGTACGAGGGGTTCACGGCCGAGGAGCGGGCCGCGATGAAGGAGCACGCCCAGGAGCAGAAGAAGGCGGCGCGCCGCGGCTCGCGTGCGGACAAGGCTGCGGAGGCGGAGCGGGACGTGCTCGCGAAGATCTCCGAGATGCAGGACTCGGACCGGGTCATGGCGGAGCGCGTCCACGCCATCGTCAAGGCCTACGCCCCGGTCCTCGAACCGAAGCTCTGGTACGGGATGCCCGCCTACGCACGGGACGGCAAGGTCGTCTGCTTCTTCCAGAGCGCGGAGAAGTTCAAGGCGCGCTACGCGACGCTCGGGTTCAACGACCTGGCGAGGCTGGACGAGGGCACGATGTGGCCGACCGCTTTCGCCCTCACCGAGGTGACGGACGAGGTGGAGGCGCGGATCTCCGCCCTGGTGAGGCAGGCGGTGGGCTGAGGCGCGCGTCACTTCGAGACGACGGTCGCCGCACGCGGCCCCGAGGGCCGGCGGTGGATGACGTCGGCGAGGAATCCGGCGAGATCGGCGCGGTGCAGCGACTGCGACGCCCTGACCCGCCCGGTGACCTCCAGCGCGCCGGTCGCAGGCCCGTCGTCGAGTTTCGGCGGTCGCACCAGCGTCGCCGGAAGCGCCGCGCCGGCGACGAGGCGTTCCTGGCGGTCGACCTCGGCCAGCCGTTCGCGCCCCACGGCCGCGGCGTAGACCATCCGGCCGAACCAGGAGAGCTGCCCGGCGCTGGCGGTGCCTCCGAGAGCGGAGACCAGCACCAGATGCGCGCCGGGCGCCGCCTCCCGGGCGGCGGAGAGCAGGACGCCGGTGGCCTGGGAGCGCACGGTGCCCGGGGCGCCCCGACCGGGCGCGGCGACCAGGGTGATCACCGCCTCGGCGCCGGAGACGGCACCGCGGACGGCCGCCGGGTCGGTGGCGTCGCCCCGGTGGAGCCGGGTGTCCGGTGAACTCGCGGCCACCCGGTCCGGCCGGCGCGCCAGGACCGTCACTTCGTGATCGCGCTCCAGGATCGGGAGCAGCAGGGCGCCGGTGGCGCCCGTGGCGCCGAGCAGGGCCACTCTCATCGGACCTCCATGGGACTTCCTAAGTTGATAGTGTCAACATAGGAAGATAGCCGCCTATCTAGACAGCGTCAACATTAGGAGGGGTGCCGGTGACCGAGCGGGCGTACCACCACGGGAACCTGCGGGCAGCCTTGATCGAGGCGGGCCTGCGGCTCCTGGGCGAAGGAGGGGTCGAGGCGGTGGGCATCCGGAGCGCGGCGCGCATGGCCGGAGTCAGCCACGCCGCCCCGGCGCGCTACTTTCCGACGGCGACGAGCTTTCTGGCCGCCGTCGCGGCGGTCGGCTACGAGCGGCTCGCAGCCGCGCTGACCGAAGCCGCGGACTCCGCCGGGGACTCGCTCTCCGCCCTCCGCGCCGTGGGCCTGGCCTACGTCGGCTTCGCCCGCCGGGAACCGAACACCTTCCGCGTGCTCACCCATCCGTCGCTGGCCGACAAATCCCAGCACCCCGATCTGCTCTCGGCGTCCGACCGCGCCTTCGACGTGCTGCACGCGGCCGTCCTGCGCGCGCAGGCCGACGGCCACCTCGGCCCCGCCGCCCCGGCGGCGCTGGCGCTGACGGCGTGGTCCACCGTGCACGGCATCAGCTCCCTCGTGGTCGACGACCAGCTCGCGGCGAAGGGCTACACCGGCGACCCGGACGACCTGGCGGAAGAGGTGCTCGCCACGTTGTTCCTGGGCATGCGGTCCGCGGAGACCTGAGCCGGGGCCTCCGCCGAGGCGCGTCACCATCCGCCTTCGAAGAAGGCCAGGAGCGCCGGGGCCGGGTCCGCCGCGGTGGCCGTGTTCGCCGCACCGACGACGATCACGAGCAGCGACGACGACACCGCGAGGACGCCGGACGCCCCCAGCACGCGCCTCGTCCGCCTGTCGGACGGCCCCGTTCCCGCGAACCTCTTCCACGACGCGACGCCCACGCCGATGAGGACGGCCGCCACGACCGCGGCGACCGCGGCGAGCGCGACGTGGTACCGGGCGAAGTCTCCGATCATCACCTCCAGGGCGGGCGGAGTCCGGCCGCCCGCGTCCAGGGACTCGGCCAGCCGCCGCTTGACCTGGTCGAGCGTGCCGGAGAGCTCTCCGCCGGCTTCACCGGCCGCCAGCAGCGGCAGCAGCGAGGAGAAGGGCGCCACCGCCCCCTGGACGTTGGCCATCACCAGCGGCAACGAGCACAGCGTGAGCATCGTGACGAGAACGCCGGCCGACGCGAGGGCGGCCCTCCGCCCCGCCCCGAGACCGCCGGCCCTCAGGAACGCCCGCCAGAGGAGAACGCCGAGCGCGACGAGCACGATCAGCAAGGTCGCAGCGATCACGGCCTTGGCCGCGTGGTAGCGGAACCAGTAGTCGACGACCCGCTCCAGGCCCGGCGGGAAATCCCGGCCGCCGGACGCCCAGTACGCGGTGAACGCCTCGCTGAAGGCGCCGCCGAGGTCGCGTTCGTCGGCGAAGCCGTCCGGGCCGCTCGCCGCCAGTGTGCGCGGAGCGACGACGAAGGCGGTGGCGAGGGCCGCCGTGAGGGCGACGAGTACGGCGAGTGCGCGACCGGGAAGACCGGCCGATCGCGACGGGACCGTGGAAGTGCGCAAGGAGACTCCTTCGGCTCGATCGAGTGGGTGGAAGGCGCACCGGCCTGCGGGCCCGCCGGCGGAGAGGATCCGCTCAGCCGGTCGTGCCCGCAGGCCGCTCGTGCGCGCCCGGCGGTTGTGGCGCCGCCGTCGTTGCGATCACCATTGCGCACCGGCGGTCGCCCGGTCATCGGGGTGCGCCGGACACTCGGAGGTGGGGCCTGCCCCACCTCCCGGGGCGGAGCGGACGGGTCCCGGCGCGCCCGCGATCATGCCGGTGTCCGGACTCGCCCCGGAACTCCGGATTAGGCTGGGGCCATGACCGGATCGTTCCCCTCTGCGGTCCGGCGCCGGTGGCGGCCGGACGCCAGATCCGTCTTCCGCATGGGGCGTCGCACGATCGTGGAGTCGCTGTACCTGCTCACCGCGCCGGTGACCGCCGCGGCCGGCCTGCTGCTGGTGCTCGCCGGTCTGTGCGCCGGAGCGGTCGGCCTGCTGCTGCCGGGCGGATCGCCGATCGTCGCCGGTGCTCTGGCGCCGGTGCGGTGGTCCGCCGGCATCGAGCGGTGGCGGATCGCCAAGGTGCTTCCACCGGCCGCCGGGACGGACGGCGCGGGCCGGCGGCGGGGGCCGGAGGAGACCGCCGCCGCGTCCGGCCCGGGGCTGTGGCTCGGCGTGGCGCACTCGGTGGTGATGCTCCCCGTCGCTCTGGTCACCTCGGTGACGACGGTGCTGTGGTGGTTCGCCGGCCTCGGCGGCGGCACGTCCGCCCTGCGCAACCTCTACTCGTCCGCCGGGCGGATGGAGCCCATGACCCTGACCGTGGGCGACGCCCGATCCCACATCGCCCTGAGCCTGGGGCTGACGTCACCGGCCGAGCGGCTCGCCTTCGGGACCGCGGTCGGCCTGCTGCTGCTGTCCACCCTGCCGTTGGCGACCCGGGCGTGTGTCGCCGTCCATGCCGGACTGGGGCGGGCCCTGCTGTCCGGCGCGTCCGCGTCGCGCCGCAGGACCAGCGGACCGGAGCGGGAGCGTGGCGCCTCCCGCGCGCAGGCCGCCGCGGTGGCGGCCGAGGCGACCGCGCTGCGCCGGCTCGAACGCGACATCCACGACGGGCCCCAGCAGCGGCTGGTCCGGCTGGCGATGGAACTGGGCCGCGCCCAGTACCACTTCGACAGCAGGCCGGAGGCCGTCCGCTCGGCACTCGCCGACGCGATCGTCCAGACCGAGGAGGCGCTGGAGGAGCTGCGCGCCCTGTCGCGGGGGATCGCACCGCCGATCCTCGCCGACCGCGGCCTGCGCGCGGCGCTCACCGCCCTGGCGGCGCGCTCGACCGTACCCGTCGACCTCGATGCCGGCCCCCTGGACCGCCGGCCGGCCGCCGCCGTCGAGACGGCCGCGTACTTCGTGGTCGCCGAGGCTCTGACCAACGTGGCCAAGCACAGCCGCGCCGACCGGTGCACGATCGGGCTGCGCCACGGGGAGGGGACCTTGCGGGTCTGGGTGACGGACGACGGAGTGGGCGGCGCCGCGCTGGACAAGGGGCACGGACTGCGGGGGCTGGAGGACCGCCTGCACGCGGCCGGCGGCCGGCTGCGGATCACCAGTCCCCGCGGCGGCCCGACGACGATCACCGCGGAACTGCCGTGCCGCTGAACCCGCCCGGCCCACCGCCGGACCGCACGGCCCGCGGTCCGCTGCGGATCGTCCTGGCCGACGACGCGGTACTGCTGCGCGAGGGCCTGGTCCGCCTGCTCACCGAGGACGGCCATCAGGTGGTGGCCGCGGTCGGTGACGGTCCGGCCCTGGTCGAGGCCGTGCTCGAACACCGCCCGGACGTGTCGATCGTCGATGTGCGGATGCCGCCGGCCTACACGGACGAGGGCCTGCGCGCGGCGATCACGGCCCGCTCGCGGTTGCCCGGCGCCCCCATGCTCGTGCTCAGCCAGTACGTGGAGGCGTCCTACGCCGGTGATCTGCTCGCGGACGGCTCCGGCTCGGTCGGGTACCTGCTGAAGAACCGGGTCTCCCGGGTGGAGGAGTTCCTGGACGCCCTCGACCGGGTCGCCCGGGGCGCGACGGTGCTCGACCCGCAGGTCGTCGCGCAACTGCTGGCCGGGCAGCGCCGGGACGACGCCCTGGAGGCGCTGACCTCGCGTGAACGGCAGCTCCTGGCGCTGATGGCCGAGGGGCATTCCAACACGGCCATCGCCGAGCGGCTGGTGGTCTCCGCCAGCACGGTGGAGAAGCACATCGGCAATGTCTTCACCAAGCTCGGCCTGCCGCCCGACGACTCCCGGCACCGTCGGGTGCTCGCCGTCCTCGCCTACCTCGGAGCCTGACGGCGGCACGTCCGCTCCGGATCCGCCGGCATCGCGCTGGGCCCGCCCGTCACCCGCCGTCCGCGCCGGGGCGGGTCCGCGAGCGGAAGGTGCGGCGGTAGTTGTCCGGGGGCACGCCGACCGTGCGGTTGAAGTGCCGGCGCAGCGTCGTGGCGGTGCCCATGCCGGTGGCCTCCGCGATGGCGTCGACGCTGTCGTCGGTGGTCTCCAGCAGCTCCTGGGCGTGGCGGATCCGCTGGGTCAGCAGCCACTGCAGCGGGGTGGTGCCGGTCACCGACCTGAAGTGCCGGCCCAGGTTGCGCGAGCTCATCCGCGCCCGGCGGGCCAGGTCCTCCACGGTCAGCGGGCGGTCCAGCCGTTCGATCACCCAGGGGAGCAGGTCGGCGAGCGGGTGGTTGCCCGGGGCGGGCACCGGGGTGGTGACGAACTGGGCCTGGCCGCCGTCCCGGTGCGGCGGCACGACCAGGCGGCGGGCGAGCGCGTTGGCGACCGACGACCCGTGGTCGAGGCGGACCAGGTGCAGGCACAGGTCCATGGCGGCGGCTTTGCCCGCGGAGGTGAGGACGCTGCCGTTGTCCACGTACAGGACGTCCGGGTCCACCTCCACCCGGGGATGGCGGACGGCCAGGTCCCGGGCGTGCGCCCAGTGCGTGGTCGCGCGCCTGCCGTCCAGCAGGCCGGCGGCGGCCAGCACGAACGCGCCCGTGCAGAGGGAGGCCACACGCGCGCCGGCCTCGTGGGCCGCGCGCACCGCGTCGACCAGGTCGGCGGGTGGATCCACGTCGATGTCGGCCCAGCCCGGCACGATCACGGTGTCGGCATGCGGAAGCCGGTCGAGACCGTGGTCGGGCTCCAGCCGGAACCGGCCGACCCGCACGGCGGCCGGTCCGCAGACGAGGACGCTGTACCAGGGACCGGCCGCGCCGGTGGGGGCGGCCCCGAAGACCTCGCACGCCAGGGACAGCTCGAAGTGCAGCATTCCGTCGGTGACGGCCACCGCGACAGTGCTCATGTCCGGAATTGTATGGGTGATGGCGTTCCGGACACTCGTCGGGAGAACCGGCCCTTGCCAGGATGTTCACGGCAGATCGCAGCAGCAGATCATCCGGACCGGGAGGAGAACCCGTGGGATCAGGGCTCATGGTGGCGGTGTTCGGCGCGTACGGGCACACCGGGCGCTTCGTGGTGGCGGAGCTGCGGCGCCGCGGGTTCGTCCCGGTCCTGTCCGGGCGCGACGCCGGCAAGCTGAAGGCGTCGGCGTCCGGATCCGGGCTGGAGGCCCGCCCGGCGTCGGTCGACGACCCGGCCTCGCTCGACCGCGCGCTGGCCGGCGCGGCGGCCGTGGTCAACTGCGCCGGCCCCTTCGCCGTGACGGCCGCCCCCGTGATCGAGGCGGCACTGCGCGCCGGGATCCCGTACGTGGACGTGGCGGCCGAGATCGAGGCCAACGCCGACACGTTCACGCACTTCGCGGAACGCTCCCGCGCCGCGGGAGCGGTGATCGTCCCGGCGATGGCCTTCTACGGCGGCCTCGGCGACCTGCTGACCACCGCCGCGATGGGCGACTGGACGGAGGCGGACGAGGCGCACATCGCCTACGGGCTGAGCGGCTGGCACCCCACCGCCGGGACGCGCGCCGCGGGCGCGGTCTCCCGGCGGCGCCGGGACGGCCGGCGCGTCCGCTACACGGACGGCCGGCTGGAGTACCGCCATGACGACCCGCCGACCCTGGAGTGGCCCTTCCCCGACCCGGTGGGCCCCCGGGCCGTCATCGGGGAGTTCACGATGGCCGACGTCGTCACGGTTCCCAGCCACCTGTCCATCCCCGAGGTGTGCACCTACATGACGGTCGAGGCGGCCAGGGACCTGTCGGCCCCGGACACACCGGAGCCGGAGCCGGCCGACGAGCTGGGGCGGTCGGCGCAGACCTTCCTCGTCGACGTCGTCGTGCGCTCCGCCGGCGACGAACGGCGCGCCGTGGCCAGGGGCCGGGACATCTACGCCGTCACCGCGCCGCTCGTGGTGGAGGCGGTCGACCGCATCCTCACCGGGCGGACCAGGACGGCCGGTGTCGCCTCCGCCGGAGAGATCTTCGACGCGCCCGACTTCCTCCGCGCGCTGTCGCCGCACATCTCCCTGGAGCTGCACCCGTAGCGGCCGGACCGCCCCGGGGCCTTGTCCGGTGCTACTCCGCGTAGGGCTGGTCCTCTCCCTGGGCGCTGTAGCCGAGGCTCCAGATGTAGCCGTCGGGGTCCGCGAAGGAACCGCCGTACCCGCCCCACGCCAGGGGGCCGGCGGGCTTGAGGATCGCGGCGCCGGCCTTCGCGGCCTCCTCCATGATCTCGTCGACCCGCGCCTCGCTGCGGACCACGTAGGTGAGGACCAGCCCGCTGAAGCCGCCGCCCTCCGGGCTCGTGCCCACCTGGTCGGCCAGGCCTTCGCGGCCGTAGAAGCCGACGGGCGTGCCGCCGTCCGGCTCGAAGAAGACCGAGACGCCGTAGTCCTGCTGGATCTTCCAGCCGAGGCCCTCCGTGTAGAACCGCTTGGACTGCTCCATGTCCCGGACGCCGAGAAGGATCGAGCTCACGTGCGCTTTCATGCCTTGTCTCCTCTGTGCTCGGTGCTGCCCGCGGAAACCAGGCTAGGACGGCCCCGCGGCCGCCGCTTCTTCATTCCTGACCGGTTCGACCGGCCGTCCACCCGGCGGCCGCTGCCCGCCGCCATCCTCCGAACGGAGGATGGCGGCGGTCGTCCGTCTGCCGCCGGATTGCGCACGATCGCATGATCCGGCGGCCGGTGCCCTTCTCGCACACTCGGTGAGAACCCGTCGAACCGAGGAGAGACATGGTTTCCACACCGGGACTGCGGCCGGTCCGGGAAGGCGAGCGACAACTCGCCCCCGACCTCGCCCGAGGGGTCATGCTGGCGCTGATCGCCGTGGCCAACTCCGCCCTCTACCTGTACGGCCGCCCGTACGGCATGCGGCAGCACGTCATCGAGCACGGCCTGCCGGACCGGGTGACCGCGGCACTGACCATGACGTTCGTGGACGGCCGGGCCTACCCGATGTTCGCCGCGCTGTTCGGCTATGGCATGGTGCAGATCTGGAACCGGCGGCGCGACGAGGAGGAGGGGCGGCGGGTCCTGAAGCGGCGGAGCCTGTGGCTGCTGCTGTTCGGGGCGGTCCACGCCGTGCTGCTGTTCTCCGGGGACGTGCTCGGGGTCTACGGACTGCTCGGGCTCGCGATCGTCCGGTTGCTGCGCGTGCGCGACCGCACCCTGCTGGTCCTCGCCGGCGTCTGGCTCGTCCCCGTCGCCCTGCTGTCCGCCCTGGCCTACAACACGCCCCGGGCCACGCAGGAGCGGACCATCTTCTGGTCGCTCGCGGCCGAGGACCCGCTGACGGCGCTGACCTTGCGGCCGATCGAGTGGCTGATGACCCCGGTCGGGATGACGGGCGTGTTCACCGCCGGGCTCGTGGGCGTCTGGGCGGGACGGCGGGATCTCCTGTCCGCGCCGGACGGGCTGCTGCGGCGGGCCGCGGTGTGGGGACCGCTCGCCGGGACGCTCGGCGGGCTGCCCGTGGGCCTGACCGCGACCGGCTTCCTCGACGTGGAGGGTCCCGTCACGGTGATGGCGCTCAACGCCGTCCACATGGTGACCGGCATCGCCGCCGGCCTGGGGTACGCGGCCCTGATCGCCCTGCTCGCGCGGCGGATCGGGACGCGGCGCGGGCCGCTGGTGACCGCGCTGTCGGCCTGCGGCCAGCGCTCGATGACGAGTTACCTTCTCCAGTCGGTGGTGTTCGTGGCGCTTCTGCCCCCTTATACGATCGGGCTGGGCGGATGGCTGGGATCCGCTGCCACGGTCGCGCTGGCGGTCGGCACGTGGGCCGCGACGGTGGTCGCGGCCGAGTTCATGCGCAGGGCCGGGATGCGCGGACCCGCCGAGGCGCTGCTGCGGCGCCTGGCCTATCCGCGCCGGTGAGAGCGAGGGCGACGTGCTGCGGGTTCACGACTGGGACAGGGCATGGCGCACCCTGCCGCTGGGCGTCCTCGGAGCGGTGACCCTGATCGCGGTGGCCGACCCGTCGGCACCGCCGTACGAGCGGGCCGTCACGTTCGCGACGGCCGCCGCCGTGGCGGTGTGGCACTGGTGGATGGTGCTGGCGCACCCCGGGTGGCCGGAGCGGGCGCCGGTGCCGATGGCGGTCTACTTCGCCGGGTTCCTCGCGCTGGCCTGGGTGCTGTCCTCGCGCCACCCGGCGTACACGCTCCTGGTGGTGGCGGGCTTCCCCACGGCCTTCGCGACGCTTCCCGGCCGCCACGCCTACCTCGGGGTGGCCGCCACGGCGCTCGTCGTCGTCGGCGGCCCGGCCGCCCTGCTGGACGCCGAGGACCCCTGGCCGATCGCGTCGGCGCTCGCCGGAGGGACGCTGGCGGCGTTCATCGGCTGGAGCATCAGAACGCTGGAGGGCGAGGTCGGACGCCGGCGCGCGGCCAACCAGGCGCTGGAGGACGCCAACCGGGAACTGGAGGGCGCGAACCTCCGCCTCGCCCGGCTCGGGGAGGAGAACGCCGAGCTGCAGGGCAGGCTGCTGGCCGCGGCCCGCCAGACCGGTGTGGCCGGGGAGCGGGGCCGGCTGGCCCGGGAGATCCACGACACCGTCGCGCAGGGACTGGCGGGCATCGTCACGCAGCTCGAAGCCGCCGAGGAGGCCGCGAGCGACGCCGAGGCGGTGCGGCGGCGGCTGGCCGTCGCGCGGAACCTCGCCAGGGAGAGCCTGACCGAGGTCCGCCGCTCCCTGGACGGCCTGCGCCCCGGGCCGCTGGCGGACAGCAGGTTGCCCGAGGCGCTGTCGGCGCTGGTCTCCGACTGGAGCGCCGCGCACGAGCTGCCCGCCGCGCTCACCGTCACCGGTACCGCCCGGCTGCTGCATCCCGAGGTCGAGGTGACCGTGTACCGGGCCGTGCAGGAGGCGCTGGCCAACGTGGCCCGGCACGCCCAGGCCCGCAAGGCCGGTGTGACCCTGTCGTACATGGAGGATGTGCTGGTGGCCGATATCCGGGACGACGGGGTGGGGTTCACCCCCTCCGGAACGGGCGGCGAGGACTCCGGGGCCGGAGGCTTCGGGCTCACCGCCATGCGGCAGCGGGTCGTCAGGCTCGCCGGGAGCCTCGAGGTGGAGTCCGCGCCCGGTCAGGGAACCGCGGTCAGCGTGACGGTCCCCGCGGTCTCCGCCGAGGCCGGGAGGGAGGCGACATGAGCGTACGGCTGGTGATCGTGGACGACCACCCCGTCGTGCGGGACGGACTGCGGGGCATGTTCGTGGAGCAGGCCGACCTGGAGGTCGTGGGCGAGGCGGAGGACGGGGAGCGGGGGCTGGCCGTGGTCGCGCGGGAGCGTCCCGACGTCGTGCTGACCGACCTGCGCATGCCCGGCCTCGGCGGAGCGGAGTTCATCCGGCTGCTGGCGGAACGGGTGCCCTCGGCCCGCGTGCTGGTTCTGACCACCTACGACGGCGACGACGACGTGCTGCCCGCGCTGACCGCGGGCGCGATCGGCTACCTGCTCAAGGACTCCCCGCGCGAGGAGGTCTTCCGCGCCGTGCGGGCGGCGGCGGCGGGAGAGACGGTGCTGTCCCCCGCGGTGGCCGCCCGGGTGCTCAACCGGGTCCGCACGCCCGCCCCCGCCGGGCTGAGCGAGCGCGAACGGACCGTGCTCTCCCTGGTCGCGCGCGGCTCCACCAACAAGGAGGCGGCGGCGGCGCTGTTCATCAGCGAGACGACGGTGAAGACCCACCTGGCGCACATCTATACGAAGCTGGGCGTCTCCGACCGGGCCGCGGCCGTGGCCGCCGCCTACCGCCGGGGTCTGCTGCCGTGACGCTCCGGCGCCCGCCGCGGCGGGCGGGGACGGGCGCGCGTCTCGTCACGCCGCCGTCGGCAGGCTGCGGTCCAGGCCGGTGATGCGCAGGATCCGGGACATGTGCGGGCGGGGCGCGCTCAGCAGGAGGGTGACGCCCTGCTCTCTGGCGCGGCGCTGGATGCCGACCAGGACCGACAGGCCGCAGGCGTCGCAGAACGACACCTCCGACAGGTCGAGCACGAGCAGGCTCGTGCTGTAGCGCAGCACGGCCAGCAGCCGCTCGCGAAGCGCTCCCCGGGTGTGGAGGTCGATCTCACCGGACAGGTGGACGGTGGTCGGAGCCGACGGACCGGCCAGGTCGAGTGGGCGTGTGTCGATGATGGTCATGGGGTTCTCCGATCAGAGAAGAGAAGAGGACGCGGCGCCGGGCGGCGTGTGGTCACGCTCGGGCGGCCGGCCGCCGGTCGGCGGCGATGAGCCCGGTCGGTTCGGCCGCGGCGTCACGCGGGTACGGCCACCGCGCCCCGTCCGGGGTGTCCCGCCGGCC
Source organism: Thiemannella venezuelensis (assembly GCF_014203605.1). GTDB lineage: Bacteria > Actinomycetota > Actinomycetes > Streptosporangiales > Streptosporangiaceae > Planomonospora_A > Planomonospora_A venezuelensis. The sequence goes on from NZ_JACHJJ010000008.1 coordinate 36,125, forward strand.
GGGAAAGGGGTCCGGGGTGCTGCGGACCTCGGAGCCGACGGTGGGACCCGCGGTGGCGGCGGTGTTCAGCCGTGTGAGATGAGAAAGAAGCGTCGGCGTCATGGTCGCCTGGCCCGTCCAGGCCCTCGAAGGGGCCGAAAGCGGTCGATCGCCGCGGGTGACGCCGGCTTGACTGCCAACGCTCGAAATATCCTCGGTACTCACACTGTACCTTGCCCGGAAAAGGATCGCCGCCACGGCTCGGCTCCGGAAGCCGGCGGCGGGCGGGACCCCTTCGGAAACGGGCCTGTCCGGTGAACCGCCCTGCCTCTTTCAGCGGCGGCGTGTCCCGGGCTCCGCGGGGGCCGGCGCCGGTCCGGTCAGCCGTTGTCCAGGGTGAGCAGACCGCGCCGGAAGGCGGTGGCGACGGCGGCCGCGCGGTCGTTGACGCCGAGTTTGGTGTAGATGTGCAGCACGTGGCTCTTGACCGTGGCCTCGCTGATGAACAGGCGCGCGGCCGTCTCGCGGTTGGTGGCGCCCTCGGCGATGAGCCGGAGGACCTCCAGTTCCCGGGCGCTCAGCGGGTCGGCGGGGGTGCGGACCCGGCCGAGGAGGCGGGTGGCGACCGACGGGGAGAGCACGGCTTCGCCCCGCGCCGCCGTCCGCACGGCCCGGACGAGCTCGTCGCGGCCGGTGTCCTTCAGGAGGTAGCCGGTGGCTCCGGCCTCGATGGCGGGCAGGACGTCCCGGTCGGTGTCGTAGGTGGTCAGGACCAGGACGCGGGCCGCGTTGCCCCGCCGGGCGAGTTCCTTGATGGCGGTGACGCCGTCCGTCCCCGGCATGCGCAGGTCCATGAGGATCACGTCCGGGTTCAACGCCTGCGCGAGCTCGACGGCCTGCGCGCCGTCTCCGGCCTCGCCGAGCACCTCGAACTCCGGGTCGCCGGCGAACATGCCCCGGATTCCGTCGCGCACGATGGGGTGGTCGTCGGCGATCAGCAGCCGGACGGGGGGCTCAGCCACGGGCCACCGCCGGAACGCTCGCCGAGATCGCGGTGCCCGCGCCGGGCTCGGACTCGATCTCCAGCGTGCCCGCCAGGCGGCTCACCCGCCGGCGCATCGACGCCAGGCCGAAGCCGCCGCCGTCGCGCACGCGCTCGGGGTCGAACCCGGCGCCGTCGTCGCGGACGTCCAGGGTGACCACGTCCTCCATGTAGGACAGGGTCACGCCGACCCGGGAGGCGCCGGCGTGTTTGGCGGCGTTGGCCAGGGCCTCCTGCACCGTGCGCAGCAATGTCTCCTCGATCTCCGGGTGCATGGGACGGACCGTACCAGTGGCGGTGAAGTCCGCACGCACCCCGTTGAGTTCGCCCCAGCGGGCCACGACGTCCTGCAGCGCCTCGGGCAGCGGCGCCGCTTCCAGCTGGCCGGGTCCCACCGCGTGCACCGAGCGCCGGGCCTCGGCGAGGCTCTCCCGGGCCAGCCGTACCGCGTTGTCCACGTGACGCCGCCAGTCGTCGGCCTGCCTGGCGGCCTGGAGCTGGGTGATGATGCCGGTCAGGCCCTGGGCGAGGGTGTCGTGGATCTCGGCCGCCATGCGCTGCCGTTCGTCGAGCACGCCCGCCTCGCGGGCCTGGACCAGGAGCTGGGCCTGGAGTCCGGCGTTCTCCCGCATGGCCTCTTCGAGCCGCACCACCATGCGCCTGCGCTCGTCGCTCCGCTCGGCGGTGACCTCTCCGACGAAGCTGAACAGACTCACTCCCCCGACGATGGCGGCGGTGAAGAACAGGTAGGTGAAGATCGCGGACGGGGTGGGCTCGGGCAGGCCCCCGCCGTAGGCCGCGACGCTGATCGCCGCCGTGGCGCTCACCCCGGCCGCCCGCCACGTCCCCTTCAGGTACTGCCAGGAGTGCAGGAATCCGACGAAGCCAAAGAAGCTCGCGAACCACACTCCCTGCGTGCAGAGCGCGCCGATCAGGACCACCAGCCCCGCCACGTAGACCGCGCCTGCGGCCACGCCCCGCGGCGCCAGCCGCATCCAGGCGGCCGCGAGAGCGGCGAGGCCGAGGGTGATCCAGGGGTTTCCGCCGGTCAGCAGGGAGAGCACCGCGGAGACCACCAGCAGGACGTACGGCGCGGCCGCCATCTGGCGCTCCAGCAGCCGTTCCCATCGGTCGAGCCGGCCGGTCATCCGTCACTCCCAGCGGAAGAACGTGGCCGCCGCGATGCTGACGACCAGGGCGTAGCCGGCCAGCACCCCCAGCAGCAGGGGGCTGGGAGCGGCACCCGCCCAGACCTCCCGCATGCTCTGCCCGAAAGCACCCAGGGGGGTGTACTCCCCGATGCGGGCCACCATAGCGGGCATCTGGTCCTTGGGCTGCATGAGCCCGGCGAGGTAGGCCATCGGGAAGTACAGCAGGACCCCGATGCCGTTGGCGGCCCGGCCGTTGGGCGCCAGCGCCGCGATGAGCAGGCCGATGGCGAACATGCTCGCCGTACCGAGGAGGAACACCAGCACGGCGGACGGCACCCCGGTGGGCAGGTGGGCGCCGAGGACGGTGCCCGCGACGGCCAGCAGCAGGCCGCAGGCGGTCACCGCGAGGACGAGCTGCAGGAGCACCTGCACCACCAGCATGTTCCCCGGGCGCACCGGCGTGGCGGACAACCTGCGCAGGATCCCCCGTTCGCGGTAGGTGGCCAGGGTGGTGGGCAGCAGGTACAGGCCCACCATCCCCACGGCGATGGCCAGCGCCATCGGCAGCAGCACGGTGTCGCCCGGCTCGATCGAGCTTCCGAACACCACCAGGATGAACAGCGGGATGAGCAGCGAGAACAGCGCCCCGGGCTCCCGGGTCAGCAGCTTGGCCTCGACGACGGCGAGCTTCATCATGATCAGAATTCCTTTACTCGAAGGACCGGCCGGTCAGGGCGGCGAAGGCGTCGTCCAGGGTGCGCTTGTCGATGCGGAGGTCACTGACCAGGACGTGGTGGCGGGCCAGGTGCGCGGTCACCGCCGTGGCGAAGTCGCCCCGGCCGGTGACGACCACCCGGGTCCCCTCCCGGGACACGTCGATCACCTCGGGCAGGTTCTCCAGGCCGGCCGTGCCGCTCGTGTCCCCCGCCATCAGCGTGAACCGCATCCGGTGCTCGCCGCCGACCAGCCCGGCCGGGGTGTCGACCGCCACGACCCTGCCGCGGTTGAAGACGGCGACGCGGTCGCACAGCTCCTCCACCTCGTCCATGAAGTGGCTGACCAGCACCACCGTCACCCCGCTCGCCCGGACCCGCTTGACCAGTTCCCAGGTGGTACGGCGGGCCTGCGGGTCCAGGCCCGTGGTCAGCTCGTCCAGGAAGGCCACCCGCGGGTTGCCGACCAGTGCCAGCGCGATGAACAGCCGCTGCTGCTGACCGCCGGACAGCTTGCCGAAGCGGGCGTCGCGCTTGCCGGCCAGCCCCCACTCCTCCAGCAGCTCCCGCCAGTCGCGCGGGTTCGCGTAGAAGGAGGCGTACAGGTCGAGGGCCTCCCAGACCTTGATGTTCTCCGGCAGCTGGGTCTGCTGGAGCTGCACCCCGATCAGCTCGTGCACCTTGCGCGCGTCCTTGACCGGGTCGAGCCCGAGGACCCTGATCGACCCGCCGTCGGGCCGCCGCAGGCCCTCCACGCACTCCACGGTGGTGGTCTTGCCGGTGCCGTTGGGACCGAGGATGCCGAAGATCTCGCCCTCCTCCACGGAGAAGGACACCCCGTCCAGGACCGTCAGGTCCGCGTAGCTCTTGCGGAGGTCTGTGACTTCGATGACTGCCATGGATCAAGCATCTTCCGGTCGCGCCCGAGGCGAATCGACCTGCCGGTCATACTCGTCCGCGAATGGTGCCGATCCGGAAATCCACCGAACGGTTGATGCCGTCGGCGGGAGGCGGGTGCTCCCGGGAGCGTCCCGCGGTGCCGGGAGGCAGGCCGGCCGCGTCCCGCTCCGCTGCCCAATACTTAGGTATTGACCTAAGCATGGGGCAGCTGCATACTTAGGTATGTGCCTAATGAACAGGCGCGGCTCGACCAGGTCTTCCAGGCACTGGCCGACCCGACGCGACGCAAGGTGATCGAACGGCTCGTCTCGGGGCCGGCCGCCACCTCGGAGCTGGCCAAGCCGTTCGACATGGCGCTCCCGTCGTTCACCCAGCACCTGACGGTGCTGGAGCGCGCGGGGCTGGTGACCTCGGCCAAGCAGGGGCGGGTGCGGACCTACCGGCTCGCCCCCGCCGCCCTGGAGGTCGCCGGCGGCTGGCTGGCGGAGCAGCGCCGCACCTGGGAGCGGCGCCTCGACCAACTCGACCGCTTTCTCACCGACCTGAAGGAGCAACCATGAGCTTCACCCCGCACACCCTCGACCCGAACCTCGACATCGAGCTCGACCGGGAGGTCGACGTGGCGCCCGAGCTCGTCTGGAAGGCGTGGACCACGCCGGACCTCCTCAAGCAGTGGTTCGCGCCCAAGCCCTTCGAGACGCCGCACTGCGAGATCGACCTCCGTCCCGGCGGCGTCTTCCGCACGGTGATGCGCTCGCCCGAAGGCACGGAGTTCGACGGGGCCGGCTGCTACCTCGAGGTGGTCCCGAACGAGCGGCTGGTGTGGACCAGCGCCCTGGCGCCCGGCTACCGTCCGCAGTCCGGCGAGATGGTCTTCACCGCGATCATCGAGCTCCGGCCGAACGGCTCCGGCGGCACCCGCTACCGGGCCGTCGCCATGCACCAGACGCCCGAGGACAACAAGAAGCACACGGACATGGGCTTCGTCGAGGGCTGGGGCGCGGCGCTCGACCAGCTCGTCGCCCTCGTCAAGGCCCTCTGACGCCCGCGGCGCCGCGGGCAGTCCCCCGAAGGGTCGCCGGCCGTTCCACCGCGCACCCGGCGACACGCCGGGCGGCGCCCGGCGATCATCCGTCGGTGCGAGGCGCGCGGTACAGGCGCAGGACACTTCTGCGCAGCGCGGCACCGGCCTGCGCGGAGGTCAGCCTGCCGGCGGCGACCTCGTCGCCGGCGGCGTGCCCCAAGGCCATCGTGGCGGTCAGGAGCCAGGCCGGCGAGAGCACGCGGTCGAACTCCCCGGTGTCCTGGCCACGGCAGATCAGCCGGTGCAGCCGGTCGTTGATCGGCCGGTGCCGTTCGCGGGACTCCGCAGGGTCGGTCACCGCGACCGACGGGTGCATCAGGAGCGGGTAGCGCTCGAAAATGCGCCAGCTCGTGTCGAGCCACCGCATGAGGGCGTCGGCCGCCGAACCGGCGTCGAGGTCCGCGGCGACGATCGCGGCGACGACCTCGGCGGTGATCCGGTCCATCACTGCGTCCAGCAGCACCCGCCGCGACGGGAAATGGGCGTAGACGGTCTGACGGGTCACTCCCGCCGCGGTCGCGACCTCCTCCAGCCCGGCCTCGGGCCGCCTGCCGAGCACGCGCACCGCCGCGTCGAGGACGGCGGCGGCGCTGCGGTGAGCATCCGCCCGGCGCCGCCGGCGTCCCTCGCCAGTTTTCTCAGACACGGTTGTCAAGGATAGTGCAAGGGAATACATTTGACACGGATGTAAGAGTTGAGTGGGCGGCGAGCGCACTCCTCCCTCGACACCCGGAGGCACGCATGTCCAGCGCACACCTCACGCCCGCGACCGATCTGGCGGGCTACCTGACCCGGTACGCCGAGGAGATCACCTTCGGCGACGAGGAACCGGGAACGGTCATGGACCGCTATCACACGCCGGACTACGAGCTGGTCAACGACGGGATCCTCCTGGACCGGCAGCGGTTGCTCGACCATGTCCACTCCGGCCGCAGGCGCGCCGCCGCCGTCCGCGTCGAGGTCGACGAGGCACTCGTCAGCGGTGACCGCGTCGCCGCACGCTACCGGCTGACCGCGTCCATGCGCAGGGGGAACGTCATCAGCACAGAGATCCACATGTTCGGCCGGCTCGCCGACGACGGGCGGCTCCGCCGAGCCACCCAGTTGACCCGCACGATTCCCGCCTCGGACGGCGGCGCCACCGGGCCATGACCCCGCCTCCTCCATCCGGCCACCCCGGGCCCCGGATCCACGGCTCGGCCGAACGACGGGGGACGCGCACCCCGAGCACCCGCCGACCCGCCGCCTGAGGCGGCCCGATGGATTTCCGGCTCCCGCGGTCTTGCCAAGCCGATGGGAGCCATCCTATTCTCCCGGATGGAAAGCGCTTTCCTACTTTACCACGACCAGCCCGGTGAAGCGGCCATCGCAGCACCTGCGGCGACTTCGGCATGGGTCGCCGCCGCTCCGACGACAGGTCGGCGGCCTCGGCGGCCCGCCGGAACGGCCACGGTACGCAGCAGCACCCCCCAGCGAAGGAAGGCCAGAATGAGACGACCAGTCGCCCTGCGACTCTCCGCGGCACTGGCAACGACGGCCATGGCGGCCGCGGCCGGTGTGGTCCTGTCGATGCCCGCGGCGTCGGCGGCGGCCGGCGGCGCCACCGGCTACGCGACCCAGAACGGCGGGACCACCGGCGGTGCGGGCGGGCAGACGGTGCGCGCCACCACGGGGACCGCGATCCACGCGGCCCTGTGCGGCCGGGCCAGCAGCAGCACCCCGATCATCATCGAGGTCGAGGGCACCATCAACCACGCCAACACCGCCAAGGTGTCGGGCTCCAGCTGCAACACCGCCGCCGGGCTGATCGAGCTCAAGCAGATCAGCAACGTCACGATCGTCGGAGTCGGCGGCGGAGCCGTCTTCGACCAGCTGGGCATCCACATCCGCGACTCCAGCAACATCATCATCCAGAACGTGACCGTCCGGAACGTCAAGAAGTCGGGCTCCCCCACGTCCAACGGCGGTGACGCCATCGGCATGGAGAGCACGGTCCGCAACGTCTGGGTCGACCACGTCACCCTGGAGGCGTCGGGCGGGGAGTCGGAGGGCTTCGACGGCCTCTTCGACATGAAGGACGACGTCCGGTACGTGACCCTGTCCTACAGCACCCTGCGCAACTCCGGCCGCGGCGGCCTCGTCGGGTCCAGCGAGAGCGACACCGGCAACGGCTTCATCACGTACCACCACAACCTGTACGAGAACATCGACTCCCGTACGCCCCTGCTGCGCGGCGGCATCGCCCACATCTACAACAACCACTACGTCAGCCTCAACGAGTCCGGCATCAACTCCCGCGCCGGGGCCCGCGCCAAGGTCGACAACAACTACTTCAAGAACTCCAAGGACGTCCTGGGCACGTTCTACACCGACGCGGCCGGCTACTGGCAGGTCAGCGGCAACATCTTCGACAACGTGACCTGGTCCAGCCCCGGCACCGACAACAAGCCCGCCGGTCCCGACCCGCAGTCCAACACCACGGTCAGCATCCCCTACTCCTACAGCCTCGACGCGGCCGGTTGCGTGCCGAGCATCGTGAGCCAGACGGCGGGAGCCGGCAAGGGACTGAAGGTGTCGAACGGCAGCTGCTCGCCGCAGACGCCGACCCCCACGCCCACCGTGACGGCCACGCCGACGCCCACCGTGACGGCCACGCCGACGCCGACGCCGACGTCCACCCAGCCCAGCGGGACCAACCTCAGCATCGGGGCCGGCTCCGACGGCTCCAGCAAGGCCTCCGGGACGAGCTACGGCAACGTGCGGGACGGCTCCATGAGCACCTACTGGTCGCCGGCCGGCTCGACCGGCTCCATCTCGATCAAGTGGGGCTCCGCCACCGCGGTGTCCAAGATCAACATCAGGGAGGCGTCGGGCTCCGCGGGCGGCATCAAGACCTGGAGGGTCGTCAACGGCGACACCGGCGCCGTCCTGACCTCCGGCAGCGGGGCGGGCGTCATCACCTTCGCCCGGACCTCGCTGCGCAAGCTCACCTTCGAGATCACCGGCTCGACCGGTACGCCGAAGGTCGCCGAGTACGAGACCTACGCCGGATAGCGGCGCGGTCCCGCCGCCCGCCCGGGTCCGGTCCGCCCCGGACCCGCCGGACGGCGGAAACGCACCCGGCGCCGGCGCGGTGAGCGCCGCCCGCCATTGATCACCCGAACCGGGGGCCGTCGGATCCGACGGCCCCCGGTTCCGTGCCGGCGCCGGAGACCCGGCCGCCCGGGCGCGGGAAGCACCGAGGCCCGCGCACGCCGTACGGCCCTCGCCTCCGGGCGGAGGAGCGCCGCCCGCGAAATAAATGATGCGTCATATACGTTGGCCGAAGCGTACATGATGGGTCATCTACGTGGACGAGGAATGTCATGCAGTTCGGTGTCTTTTCGGTCAGCGACATCACCACCGACCCCACGACCGGGCGGGCGCCCGGTGAGGCCGAGCGGATCCGGGCGGTCGTCACGATCGCCGAGAAGGCAGAGGAGGTCGGCCTGGACGTGTTCGCGCTCGGCGAGCACCACAACCCGCCGTTCTTCTCCTCCTCGCCCACCACCACACTGGGCTACATCGCCGCGCGGACGCAGCGGCTGCAGCTCTCCACGGCCACCACACTGATCACCACCAACGACCCGGTGAAGATCGCCGAGGACTACGCGATGCTGCAGCACCTCGCCGGCGGCCGCGTGGACCTCATGCTGGGCCGCGGCAACACCGGCCCGGTCTACCCCTGGTTCGGCCAGGACATCCGCGACGGCATCGCGCTCGCGGTCGAGAACTACGCCCTGCTGCACCGGCTGTGGCGCGAGGACGTGGTCGACTGGCAGGGCCGCTTCCGCACTCCGCTGCAGGGCTTCACCTCGACTCCGCGGCCCCTCGACGGCGTGCCGCCGTTCGTCTGGCACGGCTCCATCCGCAGCCCCGAGATCGCCGAGCAGGCCGCCTACTACGGCGACGGCTTCTTCCACAACCACATCTTCTGGCCCAAGGAGCACACCCGGCGGATGGTCGGCCTCTACCGGCGGCGCTTCGAGCACTACGGCCACGGCTCGGCCGACCAGGCCGTCGTCGGCCTCGGCGGGCAGGTGTTCATGCGCAGGAACAGCCAGGACGCGGTCCGCGAGTTCCGCCCCTACTTCGACGACGCCCCGGTCTACGGCCGCGGCCCGTCGCTGGAGGAGTTCATGCGCGAGACGCCGCTGACCGTGGGCAGTCCGCAGCAGGTCATCGACCGCACCCTGGGCTTCCGCGACTACGTGGGCGACTACCAGCGGCAGCTGTTCCTCATCGACCACGCGGGCCTGCCGCTGAAGACCGTCCTGGAGCAGCTCGACATCCTCGGCGAGGAGGTCGTGCCGGTGCTGCGCAAGGAGTTCGCCGCGCTCAAGCCCGCCCACGTTCCCGACGCGCCCACCCATGCCGGCCGGGTCGCCGCGGCGGGCGGCGCCAGGGACGCCACCGTGCACACGACCGCCGACACCGTGACCGGCCGGGCCGGCCAGGAGGTGCAGGCCCGATGAGCACGCGCACCCTCGCCGTCGTCAGCGCCGGCCTGTCGGTCCCCTCCTCCACCCGGCTGCTGGCCGACCGGCTCGCGCAGGCCGGCGTCGAGGCGCTGGCCGCGCTGGACCTCGCCGCCGCCGTCGAGGTCGTCGAGCTGCGGGGACACGCCCGCGACCTGGCCGACAACCTCGTCACGGGCTTCCCGAACACCGCTCTACGGACGGCCGTCGACACGGTGACCGGCGCCGACGGGCTGATCGCCGTCACACCGATCTTCTCCGCCTCCTACAGCGGCCTGTTCAAGACCTTCTTCGACGTGCTCGACAAGGAGGCGCTGACCGGCAAGCCCGTGCTGATGGGCGCGACCGCCGGAACCGCCCGGCACTCGCTGGCCCTCGAACACGGGATGCGGCCCCTGTTCGCCTACCTGCGGGCCGTCGTCACACCCACCGCCGTGTTCGCCGCGTCGGAGGACTGGGCCGGCGGCGACCGGACCGGCGCGGCGCTGAGCGACCGCGTCCGGCGCGCCGCCGGCGAGCTGGCCGCACTGGTCGCGCAGCGGCCGCGGGCCGCCGTCGCCGACCCGTTCGACGATCCCCCGCCCTTCGGCACGCTCCTGGCCGGTCTGTGACACCGCATCAGGCGCGGTCGCCGGCGGGGAAGCGGCCTGACCGCGACGTCCGCAGATGCAGTCGAGGGCGGCCGACGACCGCAGAATCATGAGGTTAGGCTAACCTAATTGCCGCATGTTACGGTTTGCCTGGTCGTGGTCAAGAGTGCAGCGGACAGCGCGGGGGCAAGGGATTGCGGATGCTTCTCCGGCGAACGGCGGTCGCGGGGGACCGGTGGCGGTCCGCTCCGGCGGTTCGCCGCGGCGCCGTCCCAACCGCCCCCGCCGTCCCCGCCGTACGCGATCGACGAGCCCGTCGGGCCGGTCGGCCGGGGACGGCCGCCGGCACGTCCCGCCCCCGAGCCGCCGTGGTCCGGGTGTGAGCGCCACCGACACGCGCGCCGCCCCGGCCGTCCTGCACACGGCGACCGGACGCGAGGCCACCCGATGGGTCGCGGCGCGCTGCCGCGAGGCGCCGTGGCTGACGGCCGCCACCGTCCTCAGCGCGGTGGCCGGGGCGGCGCTCGAACTGCTGCCGGTGCTCCTGCTCGGCCGGGTGGTCGACGGGGTGGTCGCAGGCGAGTCCCGGTCGGTCCTGGTCACGGTCGGAGCCCTGATGGCGGCCGCCGCGCTGCTCGGCGTGGCGGCCGCCGCGGCCTCGACGTACCTGGTCGGACGGCTGGGCGCGGATCTGCTCGCGCGGCTGCGGGAGGACGCCGTCCGGGCGGTGCTGAGCATGCCGAGCGCACGGATCGAGCAGGCCGGCCGGGGCGACGTGCTGTCCCGGGTCGGCGACGACGTGGCCGTGGTGTCCCAGGGCATCCGGACGGCCGTCCCCACGGTGTTCTCCTCGGGAGTTCTGGTCGTCATCGCCACGGCCGGCATGTTCGGGCTGGACTGGCGGCTCGGCCTGGCGGGCGCCGGCGCGCTGCCCGCGTACTGGCTGGCCCTGCGCTGGTACCTGCCTCGTTCCGCGCCGCTCTACCGCAGGCAGCGGGAGGCCCAGGCCGACCGCGCGCAGGCGCTGATCAGCGGCCTGAACGGGATCGACACCGTCCGGGCCTACCGCCTGGAGGACGCCTTCCGCGAGAAGGTCACCGCCGAGTCGTGGCGGGTGCGCGATCTCGGCGTCGAGGTGTTCCGGTTCTTCGGCCGGTTCGTCGGCAGGGAGAACCGCGCCGAGTTCGTCGGGCTGGTCCTGATCATCGTGGTGGGGTACGTCCTGCTGGAGACCGGCGCCGCCACCCTGGGCGAGGTGTCGGTGGCCCCGCTGCTGTTCCACCGGCTGTTCAATCCGCTGGGCGCCATCCTGTTCACCTTCGACGAGGCGCAGAAGTCGGGGGCGAGCCTGACCCGGCTGGTCGGGGTGCTGGGCGAGGCCTCCGACGAACGGCTGGTGGGCGGTGCGGCCGTCGCGCCGGCGGACGCCGGGCCGTACCCGGTGGCGGTGGAGGGGCTGACGTTCGGCTACCCCGATTCCGAGCAGCCGGTCCTGCGGGACGTCGACCTGGTGATCCCGGCGGGCGGCTCACTCGCGCTGGTGGGGGCGACGGGCGCGGGCAAGACGACCCTGGCGGCACTGATCGCGGGCATCGGGAGCCCGCAGGCCGGGTCGATCCGCATCGGATCGACCGATCTCGCGGGCCTGGACGAGGCCGGGGCGCGGGCCCTGGTGAGCATCCTGACGCAGGAGACGCACGTGTTCTCCGGTCCGCTCGCCGACGACCTGCGGCTGGCCGCGCCGCAGGCGACCGACGCCGAGCTGGTGGACGCGCTGCGCACGGTCGGCGCCGACGCGTGGGTCGCGGCGCTGCCCGACGGGCTGGACACGGTGGTCGGCGAGGGCGGTGGGCGCCTGGACGGCACCAAGGCCGCCCAGCTCGCCCTGGCCCGGCTGGTACTGGGCCGGTCGCCGGTGGTGGTGCTGGACGAGTCGACCGCGGAGGCGGGCAGCCAGGGCGCCGCCGAGCTGGAGCGGGCCGTGTCGGCCGCGTGCCGGGGCCGCACCACGCTGTTCGTGGCGCACCGGCTGACCCAGGCGATGGCCGCGGACCGGATCGCCGTGCTGGACGCGGGACGCATCGTGGAGCAGGGCACCCACGACGAGTTGGTGGCGCTGGACGGCCGGTACGCACGGCTGTGGCACGCGTGGCGGGAGAGTGGCTAGGTTGCCCGACACCCCGATGACGACTCCTGACGGGCGGGGACCCCGCACGGGGTCCGGCGTCCTGCGGGCCGCGCTGCGCCGCAACGCGGGCGCCATGACCCGGGGCACCGTCCTGCTGGGCATGTACCAGGCGGGTGAGACCGCCTTCCCCATCGCGCTCGGCCTGATCGTCGAGCACACGATGCGGGAGCGCAGCCTCGGCTCGCTCGGCCTGTCGGTCGCCGCGCTGGCCGTGATCATCACGACCGTGTCGCTGTCGTGGCGGTTCGGGATGCGCATCCTGCAGAAGGCCGGCACGACCGAGGCGCACCGCTGGCGGGTGCGGGTCGCGGCCTGCGGACTCCAGCCGGTGGCCAGGGACACCGGCCTCAGGTCCGGCGAGGTCCTGACCATCGCCACCGAGGACGCCGACCAGACCGCCGACATCATCGAGGTGGTACCGCTGCTGGTCAGCTCACTGGTCGCGGTGCTGATCGCGGCGGTCGCGCTGGGCGTCGCCGACGTCCGGCTCGGCCTGCTGGTGATCGCGGGGACCGTCGCGATCCTGTCGGTCCTGAGCGTGATGTCCAGGCGGATCGGCGCGAGCACCCGCGAGCAGCAGGCCCGGGTGGCGCGGGCCGGCGCGAAGGTCGCCGACCTGATCACCGGCCTGCGCCCCCTGCACGGCTTCGGCGGCAACCACGCGGCGTTCCTGTCCTACCGGAAGGTCAGCACGGAGGCGAGGAACCAGGCGGTCACCGTCGCCAGGGTGAACGGCGCGTACACCGGCGCCGCGCTGGCGCTCAACGCGCTCCTCGCCGCCGCCGTGACCCTGACGGCGGGCTGGCTGGCGTTCGACGGCCGGATCACCATCGGGCAGCTCGTCATGGCCGTGGGGCTGGCGCAGTTCATCATGGAACCGCTCAAGCTGTTCTCGGAGATGCCGAAGTACGTGATGATCGCGCGGGCGTCGGCGGAGCGGATGGCGCTGGTGCTGGCCGCACCGCCGGTGGCGGCCCCCGGCCGGGAGCGCCCGGCCGCGGGCGGGGGCCTGGAGGTCGACGGCGTGCGGTACGGGTCCCTGCGCGAGCTGAAGTTCCACGTGTCCGCCGGCGAGTTCGTGGCGATCGCCGCCTACCGGCCGCGCGCGGCGGCCGACCTCGCGGCGGTCCTGGCCGTGAACGTCCCGCCCGGCGCGTACGAGGGCGTGGTGCGGGTCGGCGGGCGGGAGCTGGCGGACCTGTCGGTCGAGGCGGTCCGCGAGCACATGCTGGTGAACCCGTACGACGGGGAGGTCTTCGCGGGCACCCTCCGCACGAACATCGACCCGGCGGGCACCGGCCGCATGATCCACGAGGCCGTCGAGGCGTCCATGCTGACCGACGTCGTCGCCCTCCACCGCGAAGGACTCGACCACGGCGTCCGCGACCGCGGCGCGAACCTCTCCGGCGGGCAGCGCCAGCGGCTGTCCCTGGCCCGCGCCCTCGCCGCCGACCCCGACGTCCTCGTCCTGCACGACCCGACGACGGCCGTCGACGCGGTCACCGAACAGCTCATCGCGCGCAACGTCGCGGAGCTGCGGCGGAACCGCACCACCATCGTGATCACCAGCAGCCCGGCCCTCCTGGACGTCGCCGACCGCGTCCTCGTCCTGGACGGCGGCGTCATCACCGCCGAGGACACCCACCGGAACCTCCTGGCCGCCGACGAGGGCTACCGCCTGGCCGTGGCCCGGTGATCTGAGCGGGCCAGACGGCCGGCTCCCGCGCGCGACCGGCTCCCATCCGCTACCTCTCCGGCCCCGCGAGGGTCTCCGCCAGCCGGGAGAAGCCGTCGTCCCCGTGGCCGGAGCCGACGGCCCGCCGGGCGACGGCCGCCGCCGCGTCCAGCACACCGGTGTCGAGCCCGTGGCCCCGGGCGGCGTGGGCGATGTGCTCCATGCCCGCGAGCGCCGACCGGACGGTGGACGCGTCGCCCGGATGGCGGCCGTCGTCGACGTGCCCGGCGAACTCGTCGATGATGCCCGGCATCAGGTCGCTGATCCCCCGCGCGAACGGGGCCAGCTCCCGGGCCGTGACGCCCTCGGCGGAGGCCAGGGCGAAGGCGTGGACGAGGCCGCTCATGGACGTCCAGAACAGGTCGAGCAGGGCCACGTCGTACGCCGCCGCCCGCCCCGGGTCGGCTCCGAGGTGGACGGCGGCGCCGCCCAGGCTCGCCAGCGTGTCCCGGTGCCGCCGGTGGACCTCCTCCGGCCCGCTGTACAGGACGAGGGCCCCGGGGCCCCCGATGGTCCCGGTGGGGGTCATGATCGAGCCGTCGAGGTAGTCGATGCCGTGTTCGGCCGCCCACGCGGCGGTACGGCGGGCGTTCTCCGGCGAGTCCGCGGTGAGGTTCACCAGCGTCCTGCCCCTGAGCGCGCCGGCGGCGGGCTCGGTGACCGCGCGTACGGCGTCGTAGTCGATCACGCAGACGATCGTCAGCGGGCTCGCCGCGACCGCGTCGGCTACGCTGTCCGCCCGCGAGGCGCCCCGGGCCGCGAGGGCGTCCGCTTTCGAGGCCGTACGGTTCCACACGGTCGTGGGATGGCCGCTCTCCAGGAAGGCGGTGGCCAGTGCCCTGCCCATCGGTCCCAGGCCCAGGACCGTCACCGGGGATCGGTCGCCGTCGGTCATGTGTGCACACTCCAGAGAAGTCGTCGAGGGTGAAGGCGTCCCGGGAGGCCGGGACGCCGGGAGGCGCCGGCGGCTCAGCCCCGGGCCGGGGCCGTGCGCAGCAGCCCGACCAGGCTGGAGACGTCGCCCCCGCCGTGGCCGGCGGCGACGCCCCGGTCGAGCAGCGCCCGCATGGGCTCCACCAGCTCGGTGCTGACGCCCTGCGCCCTGCTGGCGTCCAGCAGGTTGACGTAGGCCGCCGCCTGCATCTCCAGGTTCGAGTCCGCGGCCGAGTGGTCGCCGGAGTCGACCGCCGCCGCCATCGCGGGAAGGCTCGCGATCATGGCGTTGAGGAACCCGGAGACCATGGGCGTGAACTCCGAGGCCGGGACCTCCTCCGAACCGGCCATGGCGACGGCGTGGAAGAAGCCGCCGAACATCCCGTACATCGCGCCGAGCAGTGCCAGGTCGTACAGCGACGCCCGCCCCGGGTCGTCGTCCACGTAGACGGCCGTGCCCAGCGCGCCGAGCAGCCGCTCGTGGGCACCGAAGGCGTCCCGCGAGCCGCTGTAGAGGATCATCGCCTCGGCCTGCCCGATCATCGGAGGCACGGCCATGATCCCTCCGTCCAGGTAACCGGCGCCGTGCCCGGCCGCCCATCCGGCCGTCTCACGGGCCTGTCCCGGCGTGCCGTTGGTGAGGTTCACCACCGTCCGGCCCGCCAGCGTCCCGGCCACCGGGTCGAGGGTCTCGCGCACCGCCGCGTAGTCCAGCACGCACACCACGGCGACCGGGCTCGCGGCGACCGCCTCGGCGACGGCGGCGGTCTCGGCCGCGCCCCGGGCGACGAGTTCTCCGGCCCTGCCGGGCGTACGGTTCCACACGGTCGTGGGGTGGCCGTTCTCCAGGAAGGCCCCCGCCAGCGCCCTGCCCATCGCGCCCAGACCGATGACGCTCACCGGTGGGCGGTTGTCGTCCGTCACTTCGTGCCCCCGTTCGGATCGGCCTGTCCGGCCTCGGAAAAGCCCGGTCCGGGATTCCGGACCGGGCATTCCGATGCTCGCGCCGTGGTGCACTTTCCTCAAGTACCTACTATTTTTTCAGGTACTTACCTTTTTGTATGTGAAGAGGACGCGATGAAGAAGCGGACGTACAACTGCGGCCTCGACGCCGCCGTCGACGTCGTGGGCGGCAAGTGGAAGGCGCTGATCCTGTGGGCGCTGCACCACGAGCCCCTCAGGTTCGGGGAGCTGAGGCGGTCGGTCTCGGGCATCAGCGAGAAGATGCTGATCCAGCAGCTCCGCGAGATGGAGACCTCCGGCCTGGTGCACCGGGAGGTCTACCACCAGGTCCCGCCGAAGGTGGAGTACTCGCTCACCGACTTCGGCCGGTCGCTCAACACCGCGCTCATCCCGCTCGGAGAGTGGGGGGAGGAGCACATGGCGACCATCGAGGCCATCCCCCGCGACTGATGGGAGCTACCGGGTCGGCCGACCCGCCGGAGTCCCGGCCGGACCCGGGCGGCCCGCCGGAGGGCGCGGCGCGGGCGCCGGTCAGCGGCGGAGCGCGTCCGGGGCGTCGTCGTCGGCCAGGAAGCCCCCGGACTGGTGGTGCCAGAGCCGGGCGTAGGGGCCCCGGGCCCGGAGCAGCTCGTCGTGGGTGCCCTGCTCCACGATGCGCCCCCGGTTGAGCACGACGAGCCGGTCCATGCGGACGACGGTGCTCAGCCGGTGCGCGACCACGATCGCGGTACGGCCCTGCATCGAGCTCCACAGGGCCTCCTGGACGAGGATCTCGCTCTCGGAGTCCAGGGCGCTGGTCGCCTCGTCCAGCAGCAGGATCGGCGCGTCGCGCAGGATGGCGCGCGCGAGGGCGACGCGCTGCCGCTGGCCGCCGGAGAGCTTGACGCCGCGCTCGCCGACCAGGGTGTCGAACCCGTCCGGCAGGGACTCGACGAACTCCGTGACATGCGCCGCCCGCGCGGCCCGGAGGATCTCGGCGTCGGTGGCGCCCGGCCGGGCGAACGCGAGGTTGTCCCGCACGGACCGGTGGAACATGGCGGGTTCCTGGGGGACGTACGCGATGAGGCTGCGCAGGTCGGCCTGGCGGAGCCGGGTGATGTCCTGGCCGCCCACGAGGATCCTGCCCCCGTCCACGTCCATGAGGCGCAGCAGCAGCCGGGTGAGGGTGCTCTTGCCGCCGCCGGACTGGCCGACCAGCCCGATCCTGGCGCCGCTGGGGATGTCCAGGTCGAGGTCCTCGAACAGGGGCGGGCCGTCGCCGTACGCGAACCTCACCCGCTCGAAGCGGACGCCCGCGCCGGCCGGGCGCAGCGGCTGCGGGTCGGCCGGGTCCACCACGGCCGGCGGCACGAGGAGCAGTTCGGTGAACTGCGCCGCTTCGGTGAGCACGCTCTCCATGCGCCGGTATATCTGGTTGAACTCGAACATGATGCTGATCGTGTTCGAGTAGTAGGTGAACGTCACCACGATGGCCTCCACCCCGAGGCCGCCGCCGAGCGCCACGGCGAGGAGCAGGCCCAGTGCGCTGGTGAGCACCGACATCGGGGCGACGACGGTGTCCACCCGGAGGTTGCCGTAGTCCCAGGAGCGCAGGGACAGCCTGTGCTGCTCGGCGAGCCTGACCCGGTGCTCGGCGGCCTCGCGCTCCTCGGCCGCGAACGCGCGGACCGTGTCCATGTTGGCCAGCACGTCGGCGACGTGGCCCGACACCCGCACCTTGGCGGCCTCGCGTTCGTCGACCAGCGCCTGGCGGCGGCGGATGAGCGGGGCGACGAGCACGGCGGTGACGACGATGAGGCCCACGAGGACGAGGACCAGCAGCGGGTGGTACCGCCACAGCACCACCGAGGCGAAGGCCAGGGGCACCACCTTGGCGATGATCGAGAATGTGAGCGTGTCGGCGAACTCCTCGAACCTGGAGGAGAATCCGAGCACCCGCTTGGTCAGCGAACCGGCGAAGTTGTCGTGGAAGAACGCGGCGTCCTTGGCCAGCAGCTCGTCCATGCCCACCACGCCGAGCCGCTCGATGCCCCGGGCGTCGGTGCGGTTCAGGAAGTGGATCCCCACCCGCCACAGCACCTCGCCCGCCAGCAGCAGCGCGGCGAAGCCGAGCACGTAGGGCAGCAGCGCGCCGACGGAGCCGTCCCCGCCGCGGGACAGGTGCCCCACGAGCCCGGCCACCGCCAGCGGCGCCAGGTACAGCAGGCAGACGTTCCCGATCGCCGGCAACGTCAGCGCGGGCACCGCGACCCGCCACTGACGCCTCAGCTCACCGCAGTAGTGGCGCAGCACCAGCAGGACGGCCGACTTCCGCACCGACGGACCGGCTCCAGAGCCCCCGAGCCCAGCCATCCGCCCTCCCGAATGCCGACACCGCCCTGGCCATGCTGCCGCAGGCCGTACGGGGGGAGCGAACGATTTTCCGGCCGCCCCGGCCCGCGCCGCTCCGCGGTCCGCCGGGTACGGCTCGCGCCGGAAGTCCCCGGAGCGGCGGGGACCGCCGAACGCCCGGCGGAGCCCCCGTGCGGGCGCACGCATCCCGCCCCGCCGCGGAACCCCGGTCACCTGCGATATCAACTGGTCCAATCAGTTGACCAGAGGTGTCGGTACAGAACACAATTCTGGCCATGACAGATGAGCGCATCCGGCGCGAATCGGTCTCCGACCAGGTCTTCGCCCGCCTGAGGGACCGCATCCTCAGCAGTGCCCTGGAACCCGGAGCCGAACTCACCGCCGAACGGGACCTCGCCGAGCAGTACGGCGTCAACCGGCACGCCGTACGCGAGGCCCTCAAGAGACTCCAGCAGGCCCGGCTCGTGGAGGTCAGCCACGGCGGGCGGACCCGCGTACTGGACTGGCGGCAGAACGCCGGCCTCGACCTCGCGATGCACCTCGCCCGCACCGGCGACGTCCTGCGGGTGGAGAACCTGCAGCGGGACATGCTGGAGATGCGCGCGTGCATCGGCGCCGACGCCGCCCGGCTGTGCGCCGGGCGCGGCTCCGACGCCGACCTGGCGGCGATCGCCGGGGCGGCGGCCCGCTACGGCACGGAGGGCGAGGACCTGGGCGCGCTCGGCGCCGCCGACATCGCCTGGTGGCGGCTGATCATCCGGGGCTCGGGCAACGTCGCCTACCTGCTGGCCTTCAACAGCCTGGTCGGCAGCGACCTGGCGGTAGGCCGGGTGCCGTCCGACCACCGTGCGGAGGAGTTGCTGGACGTGGCCGCGCACCGGCGGCTCGCCGGGCTGATCTCCGAGCGCCGGGCCGCCGACGCCGAGCGCGCCGCCCGCGAGCTGCTGTCGCGCAGTGTGCCCGCACTGCCGGAGAGGGCGCGATGATCCCCGCGGTGATGTACGCGATCCCGGCGTTCGTGCTGCTGGTCGCGGTCGAGGCCCTGTCGTACCGGTTCCGTCCCGACGACGGCGAGCGCGGCTACGACGCGCGCGACACGGTCACCAGCATGTCGATGGGCGCGGGCAGCCAGGTGGTCGGCTTCCCGTGGAAGGCGTTCGCGGTCGTCGCCTACGCCGGCCTGTACACGCTGGCCCCCTGGCAGCTCTCGCCCGCCTCGGCGTGGACGTGGGTGCTGCTGTTCTTCGCCGACGACCTGGCCTACTACTGGTTCCACCGGCTGCACCACCGCATCCGCATGCTGTGGGCCAGCCATGTGGTCCACCACTCCAGCCGGTACTTCAACCTCTCCACCGCGCTGCGGCAGAGCTGGACCCCCATGAGCACGCTGCCGTTCTGGCTGCCGCTGGCCCTGCTGGGCATCCCGCCCTGGATGATCCTGCTGCAGCAGTCGATCAGCCTGGTCTACCAGTTCTTCCTGCACACCGAGCGGGTCGGGACGCTGTGGCGCCCGATCGAGCTGGTCTTCAACACCCCCTCCCACCACCGCGTGCACCACGGCTCCAACAGCGCCTACCTGGACCGCAACTACGGCGGCATCCTCATCGTCTGGGACCGCCTGTTCCGCACCTTCGAGGCCGAGGGCGAGCGGGTCGTCTACGGCCTGACCAAGAACATCAGCACCTACAACCCGGTCCGGGTGGCCTTCCACGAGTACGCCGCCCTCTGGCGGGACGTCCGCGCCGCGGACCGGTGGCGCGACCGCATGGGCTACCTGCTCGGCCCGCCCGGCTGGGCGCCCCGGGCACGGGAGCGGGTCTGACGATGCTCCTCCTCTACGCCGGGCTCGCCCTGGCCGACCTGCTCGCCGTCCTGCTCGACATCCCGGCGCTGGAATGGGCGAGCAAGCCGCTGCTCGCCCCGGTCCTCGCGGTGTACCTGCTGCGGGCCGACCCCCGGCAGCGGCTGCTGCCCGCCGGCCTGGCCTTCGCCGCGGCCGGGGACGTCGCCCTCCTGATGGAGGGCCGGATCGCCTTCGCCGCCGGCATGGCCTGCTTCCTGGCCATGCAGGTCTGCTACATCGCGGCGTTCGCCCGTGCGGGCGCCTTCGCCGTACTGCGCGCCCGCCCCTGGGTGCCGGGCGTCTACCTGCTGGTGTGGCTCGCCGCGAGTGTCGCGCTGTGGGACGCGCTGGGCGGGCTGCGAATCCCCATCGTCCTGTACGGCCTGGCCCTGATCGCCATGGCGGCGGCCGCGAGCGGGGTCGGCCGCGTGGTCGCGGCGGGCGGCGCCCTGTTCGCGGTCTCCGACCTGCTGATCGGGCTCGGCGTGGCGGGGACGCAGTTCCCGGGCAGGGGCCTGGTCGTGATGGCGACCTACGTCCTCGCGCAGGTCC
This sequence comes from Thiemannella venezuelensis, assembly GCF_014203605.1. Lineage (GTDB taxonomy): Bacteria > Actinomycetota > Actinomycetes > Streptosporangiales > Streptosporangiaceae > Planomonospora_A > Planomonospora_A venezuelensis. The sequence goes on from NZ_JACHJJ010000008.1 coordinate 56,667, forward strand.
TGATCGTCTGCGGGTTCCTCCGCGCGGTCCGCCAGGCGGGCCCGGCGGAACCGGCGGCTCCCGCACCGCGCTCCGCCTGACGGGCCGGGACGCGGCGGGTACGGCCGGCGCCGTACCCGCCGCACGGGTTCACGAGACGGTCTGGGTGAAGGTGGAGGTGGTCTCCTGATAGGTCTGACCGGTCGGCTGGAAGTCGAAGGAGTAGCTCAGCCGGTCACCGGAGCGCAGGGTGACCGGCAGCTCCCACCGTCCGCGGGCGGCGTTCCAGCTCAGGAAGTAGTTGAGCTGCCCGCCTCCGTTGACGGTGTAGTGCACGGTGACGAAGCTCGCGGTGAAGCCGGTCGGCTTGAACCAGACGGCCGTGCGGTCGGCGCCGTGGGTGTAGCGGCCGGGCGTGGCGGTCGGGGTCGCCGTGGGCGTGACCGTGGGCGTCACCGTCGGGGTCGGGGTGGGCGAGACCGTGGGCGTGGGGGTCGGGGAGGGCGTGCCGGTCCCGTTGACGTAGACCGGCTTGCGCAGCTCGGCGAGGAAGCGGTCGCGGATCAGGGTGCTGCCCTGGACCCGGGAGTCGCCCCAGTAGCCGTTGGCGCAGCCGGGACCGCCGGCCTGGGCGCCGTCGGCGCACTTCCACAGCGGCTGGCTCTCCCAGTCGGTGTTGATGTAGGAGACGGCGCGGATGACGTCGCGGTTGTTCTCGATGAGGGAGAAGAATCCGGCGTACCACTGGTTCCAGATCGTCTCGGCGCTCGCGGCGCCGGTCTGCTTGGTGAAGATGCAGCTGCGGGTGCCGGTGCCGGTGCTGTAGCCCTGCGGCGCGGCCTCGGCGATCATGGCGGGCTTGGCGTGGGCGCGGGCGAAGTCGAGGATCCGGCTCTGCGCCTGCGCGGGGGGCATGTCGGAGGTCCGGCAGCCCCACTGGGTGGCGATGGAGCCGGCGTTGTAGAAGGACGACAGGCCGACCCAGTCGACGACGTCGTCGCCGGGGTACCACGTGTTCAGGTGGTTCGGGTCGGTGACGACGTAGTTCCACTCGGGGTGGTCCGGGGAGGTGTTGAGCGGCCAGGCCGCGCTCTGCCAGACGGTGGCGACCCTGGTGGCGCCGAGGGCGTCGATGCGGCCCTTGATGTAGCGGAAGGCCTTCTTGTAGAAGTCGGCGTTGTAGCAGTTCCACGGGCCGTCGAACTCGTAGCCGATGCGCAGGTAGACCGCCCGGCCGTACCCCTTGAGCCGGTTGACCATCTCGTCGACCTTGGCGCGGTACTGGCCGACCAGCGCCGGGGTCAGGTCGGCGTCGCCGTTGTCGATGATGGCCCGCAGGGGCTGGTTTCCGCAGCCGCTGGAGGTGTCGGACAGGTAGAGGCCGACCGCGAGGGCGCCGTCGGGGTACTGCGACAGGGTGGCGGGGAAGTCGACGCGGCCGGCGCCCCAGTCGGCGGGGGCGGCCATGCCGGCCAGGGGCGGCGGGTCACCGCCCAGGACGAGGTTGGTGTAGAGCGTGACGCCGCCCGGCTTGGGCGTCAGGCCCCTGTCCAGCACGTCGCGCTTGTAGTCGGACAGGGTGCTGCTGTCCTGGCCCATCAGGAACAGCACCCTGCCGTCGGCCGGCAGGTTGCGGCCCCCGACGGGGTCCGCCGAGACGGCGCTGCCGGCGGCGGGTTGTGCCGTGGTCAGGGTCGCGGTCATCGTGGCCGCGGCCGCGGCCGCGGCGATCGCGGCCAGACCTCTGGACATGCGCATGCGATGCTCCAATACACACACGGTGGGGGGACGGGCTCTCGGCACCTGACCCGCCCGCAGGTGTGGAGCTCTGCGCGCCATGGTGATCCTGCGGCGACCGCAAAGTCAATGTTTCGTGAAAGTTTCGATCCCGATCTCCGCGGCCGCCGTGCTCTCGCGGACGACGAGCCGGGTGGCCAGTTCCACCCGGGGGGTGTCCACCGGCTCGCCGTCGATGAGCCGGACCAGCAGGCGGGCGGCCATCGCGGCCATCTCCACGATGGGCTGGCGCACCGTGGTCAGCGGAGGGCTGACCCAGCGCGCCACCGGGACGTCGTCGAAGCCGACCACGCTGACGTCGGCGGGCACGCGCAGGGAGCGCTCGCGCAGCGCCTCGTAGACGCCGAAGGCCTGCTGGTCGCTGGCGGCGAAGATCGCGGTGGGCGGCTCGGCCAGGTCGAGCAGGGCGGCGGCGTCCTCGTAGCCCGAGCGGTCGGTGAAGCGGCCGTGGCGCAGGTAGCCCTCGGGGACGGTCAGCCGGGCCCGCTCCATCGCCGCGCGGTAGCCGTCCGCCCGGGCCTGGCTGCACAGCAGTCCGCGGGGGCCGCCCAGGTGGGCGATGCGGGTGTGGCCCAGCCCGATCAGGTGCTCGGTGGCACTGAGCCCGCCGGCCCAGTTGGTGGCGCCGACGGCCGGGACGTCGGGGTCGAGCTCGCCGACGGGGTCGACGACGACGAACGGCACGCCCAGGGCGTCCAGCCGGGCGCGCTCCGAGGGCGAGAGCTCCGACACCACCAGGACGACCCCGTCGGAGCGGCGCGCGGCCAGGTTGTCCAGCCACTCGCGGGTCGCCGAGGAGCGGCCGTGCACCGCCGAGACGACCATGCCGATCCCCGCGTCGTGGCAGACCTCCTCGGCGCCGCGGATGACCTCGGTCGACCAGGCGCTGTCGAGCTCGTTGACCACCAGGTCGACCAGGCCGACGTCGCCGTGCCGGTGGGAGCGGCGGCGCTCGTAGCGGTGCCGGCGCAGCGCGGACTCCACCCGGGCGCGGGTCGCGGCCGCGACGTCCGAGCGGCCGTTGAGCACCTTGGAGACCGTCGCGACCGACACCCCCGCCTCTTCGGCGATGTCGGAGATCTTGACGCGTTCCTTCGTCACCTGCTCCCCCTTCGTGTGGGTCGGAGCCTACATCGAAATTTTCGCCGCCAACCAGCCGACCAGCTCTGACGCGTACGTCATCGATCTGTGATGCGGGGACCTGGGCGGATGCCATTGACCGGAGCAGTGGGCGCCGTTACGGTACTCGAAAATCTCGCGAAAATTTCGATTCCATGTCGTGAGAGTTACCCCCCGAAGTACCCGAGAGGAGCCCGGGATGAGCGGAATCGGTACCCGGCTCGGCATGGCCGCCGGCCTGGCGGGCCTGCTGCTGGTCGCGGCCTGCGGAAGCGGCGGCACGGCCGAGGCCCCCGCCACCGGTGGCAGCGCGGCGGCCTCGGCCCCCGCGGAGAAGGTCGAGCTGACCTACTGGCACTTCATCGACCAGACCAAGATGGTCGAGAAGTGGAACCAGACGCACCCGAACGTCCAGGTCACGTACGAGAGCCTGCCGTCGGACACCTACTTCACCAAGCTGCAGGCCGCGGTCAAGGCCGGCACCGCCCCCGACGTGGCGCTGGTGGAGTACCAGATGATGAACACGATGGTCGCCGCGGACGCGCTGGAGGACATCTCCGCGCACGTGCCCGCCGACCTCGGCGGGAAGTTCCCCGCCTGGTCCTGGCAGCAGTCCACCCAGGGCGAGAAGGTCTACGGCATCCCGCAGGACATCGCCCCCATGGGCATGTACTACCGCGCCGACGTGTTCGACAAGCACGGGATCGAGGTGCCGAAGACCTGGGAGGAGTACGCCGCGGCGGCCGAGAAGCTGTCCAAGGCCGACCCCGAGGTCAAGATGGCGATCTTCTCCCCCCAGCAGGCCGGCCAGTGGGCGGGCCTGACCTGGCAGAACGGCGCCAAGTGGTACACCGCCGAGAGTGACGCCTGGAAGGTCACCCTCAACGACGACAAGTCCAAGCAGGTGGCCGCCGTCTGGCAGCGCATGCTCGACACCAAGGCCGTCGCCGGCGGCGCCGACTTCTCCCCCGAGTGGGTCAAGGGCCTGACCGACGGCACCATCGCCACCTGGATCGCCCCCTCCTGGGCCCAGTCCTACATCAAGGGCTCCATGAAGAAGGCCGAGGGCAAGTTCAAGGTCGCCCCGATGCCCCAGTGGGCCGACGGCCGGACCGCGGCCGGCAACTGGGGAGGCTCGGCGCTCTCGGTGCCCAAGGGCTCCAAGCACGCCGCGCAGGCCGCGGAGTTCATCACCTGGCTCAACACCGACCCCGACGCGGTGAACCTGGCGGTCGACACCAACGGCATCTTCCCGGCCCTGGTCTCCGGCCAGAGCTCCCCCGCCTTCACCAAGGAGGACCCGTTCTTCGGCGGGCAGAAGACCCAGGAGGTCTTCCTCGCCGCGCAGCAGGGCGTGGACCCGGACTTCACCTGGGGCCCGAACATGACGACCGTGTTCGCCATGTTCAAGGACGAGTTCGGCAAGGCCGTCAACGGCCAGGGCACCCTGTCCGACGCCCTCGACCGGGTCCAGGCGCGGGCCGTGGAGGACATGCGCAAGCAGGGCTTCCCCGTCGCCGAGTAACGGCCCGACCCAGAGGCTTCCGTACGGCCGGCCGCCGGCGCACCCGCCCGTAGACCGGGGGCCGGCCGTACGGGACACCCCCTCGAAGGAGTTCCCATGAGCCAGGTGGCCGCGCCGCCACGCCGTACCGGCCCCGACGGCGGCACCCCCCGCCCCGCGTCCCGCCGCCGGGCCCCGCGCCGGATCGGCGTGCGGGCCGTCCCGTACGTGATGGTCGCGCCCTTCACCGCGTTCTTCGCGCTGTTCTTCCTCGTCCCCATCGGCATCGCGGTCTACCAGAGCCTGCACGGCACCGAGCGCGCCGGACTGCTCGGCAAGCCCAAGGACGTGTTCGTGGGCCTGGGCAACTACGCCGAGGTCCTCACCGACCCGGGCTTCCACTCCGGACTGCTGCGGGTGCTCGGCTACGTGCTGCTCACCATCCCGGTGATGCTGGTGCTCTCGGCCGGGTTCGCGCTCATCCTCGACTCCGGCATCGTACGGCTGCGCCGCCTGCACCGGCTGGCGATCTTCCTGCCCTACGCGATCCCCGTCGTCGTGGCGACCCTGGTCTGGGGGTTCTTCTACCAGCCGGAGTTCAGCCCGATCGCCGGTGCGCTGCGCTCCCTCGGCTTCGGCACGCCCGAGCTGCTGGAGGGCGGCGCGCTGCTCGGCTCGATCGCCAACGTCGCGGTCTGGCAGTGGACCGGCTACAACATGATCATCCTGATCGCCGCGCTCCAGGCCGTCCCGGTCAGCGTCTACGAGGCGGCCCGGCTCGACGGCTGCGGCGAGCTGGCGCTCGCGCTCCGGGTCAAGCTGCCGATGCTGGTGCCCGCGATGCTGCTGGCGTTCATCTTCTCCCTGATCGGCGCGTTCCAGCTGTTCAACGAGCCGGCGGTGCTGCGGCCGCTGTCCAGCAGCGTCACCGCCGACTACACGCCCAACCTCTACGCCTACTCCAAGGCGTTCACCGACGCCCAGCCCGGCTACGCCGCGGCCATCGCCGTGGTGCTGGCGCTGGCGACGTTCGCCTTCTCGTTCGTGTTCCTCCGCGCCGGCCAGCGAAAGGGCGCCCTGTGAAACGTCTCGGCCTCCCCCTCACCCAGCTGGTGCTGCTGCTGTCCACCGTCTACTTCCTGCTCCCGCTCGCCTGGGTGCTGGTCAACGCCACCAAGGGCAGCGACGACCTGTTCAGCGCGATCGGCTTCGCCTTCGGCGAGCGGTTCGCCCTCTTCGACAACCTCGCCGAACTGGGCACCTACCAGCACGGCCTGTTCTGGCGCTGGATGCTCAACACCGTGTTCTACGCCGGTGCGGGCGCCACGGTGGCGACCCTGCTCGCGGCCTTGGCGGGCTACACCATGGCCAAGTACCGCTTCCGGGGCTCGGGCACCCTGTCGGTGCTGATCCTCGGCGCGGTCCTGGTGCCGACCACCGCCCTGGCACTGCCGCTGTACTTCCTGATGGTTGACCTCGGCCTGGACAACAACCCGCTCGCGGTGATCCTGCCGAGCTGCGTCAGCCCGATCGGCGTCTACCTGGCCCGGATCTACGCCGGCTCCTCGGTGCCGAACGAGGTCATGGACGCGGCCCGGGTGGACGGCGTGGGAGAGTACTCGATCTTCTTCTCGATCTCCGCCCGGCTGATGGCGCCCGCCCTGGTCACCATCTTCCTGTTCCAGTTCGTCGCGATCTGGAACAACTTCTTCCTGCCGCTGGTGATGCTGAACGAGCGGGCGCTGTATCCGATCACCCTCGGCCTGGTCGACTGGAACTCCACCCCGCCCTCCTCCGGCAACGTCATCTACCACCTGGTCGTCACCGGCGCACTGGTCTCGGTGATCCCGCTGGTGGCCGCGTTCCTGCTGCTCCAGCGCCACTGGCGCTCCGGCCTGGCCGCCGGAAGCATCACCGCCTGATCCGCGCCTCCGCCCGCCGCCGCACCCCGCCGGTGAGCCGTACGGCGGGGCGGGCCGCACGCCGTACCGCACCCCTTCCACGCAAGGAGACCGTTCCCGCATGCCCTCCGCCATCGCCCGCAACCCGGTCCTGCGCGGCTCCCACCCCGACCCGTCCATCCTGCGGGTCGGGGAGGACTACTACATCGCCACCTCGACCTTCGAGTGGTGCCCCGGGGTCCGCATCCACCACTCCCGCGACCTCGTCAACTGGCGCTGCCTCGGCGGCGCCCTGACCCGGTCCGAGCAGGTCGACCTGACCGGCGTGCCCGACTCCGGCGGCGTGTGGGCGCCCTGCCTGTCCTACGCCGACGGCCTGTTCTACCTGGTCTACTCCGACGTGGAGAGCTTCGGCGGCTTCTGGGACACCCCGAACTTCGTCGTCACCGCCGCCTCTCCCGAGGGCCCGTGGTCGGACCCCGTCCCGCTGCACGCCCGCGGCTTCGACCCCTCGCTGTTCCACGACGACGACGGCCGCAGCTGGCTGCTGAGCAACCGATGCGACTGGCGGCCCGGGATGCCCTGGGCATCGGGCATCATCGCCCAGGAGTACTCCCGGGCCGAGGGAAAGCTGATCGGCGCCCCTGAGGTGATCTTCGAGGGCACCGAGGCGGGGTACACCGAGGGCCCGCACCTGCACCGCAGGGACGGCTGGTACTACCTCGTCACCGCGGAGGGCGGCACGGACTGGGAGCACCAGGTGACCGTCGCCCGCTCCCGCTCGATCCTGGGCCCGTACGAGCCGGACCCGGCCGGCGCGGCGCTGACCTCCCGCCACGACCCCGCCCTGCTGCTGCAGAAGGCCGGGCACGCCAGCCTGGTCGACACCCCCGGCGGCGACTGGTTCCTCGCCCACCTGACCGGCCGCCCGCTGACCCCGCGCGGGCGGTGCGTGCTCGGCCGCGAGACCGCCCTCCAGCGCGTGACCTGGCCCGCCGGCGGCTGGCCCCGGGTCGAGGGCGGCGTGCCCGCCGAGACCGTGCCGCTCCCGCTCGAACCCCGCCCGTGGCCGCAGGAGGACGGGGGCTGGACGGGAACGGAGTGGAACACGCTGCGCCGCCCGGCGTCCGAGGACTGGATGACCGTCCACGACGGCCGCCTGCGCGTGCGCGGCGGCCAGTCCCCCTGGTCCCGGGTCCGGCCCAGCCTGGTCGCCCGGCGCGCCGCGTCCACCCGGTGCAGCCTCACCGTTCCGGTCGACTTCTCCCCTGAGGACTTCCAGCAGCTGGCCGGGATCACCGCCTACTACAACACCCAGAACTGGTACCTCCTCGCCGTCACCCGGCGGGAGGGGGTCGGCCGCTGCCTGGAGCTGCTGGCCAGCGACCGCGGTGAGATCACCGCCCCGGCGGGGGCCCCGGTCGGGGTGCCGGAGGCGGGGCCGATCCGGCTGCGGGCCGGACTCGACGGGTCCGAGCTGCGTTTCTCCTTCTCCTCCGGCACCGGGGCGTGGACCACGCTCCCGGCGGTGCTGGACGCGGGCATCCTGTCCGACGAGTACGCCACCGACGGCCGCTCCTGGGGGTTCACCGGCGCGTTCCTCGGCGTCTGGGCCGTCGACCTCACCGGCGGCGGCGCCCAGGCCGAGTTCGGGATCCCCTCCTACACGGAGTCGTGATCGCGCCGGCGGCTCCCGCTCCCTGCTGCTAAGGTGCCCGCCCGGCCTGCCGATGGGGCGGCGTGAACGGTTCCCGGGCCTGGCGCGCCTACCTCCTGGCCGGTGCGGCGGGCATGGCGGTCTTCGTGCTGCTGCCGTACGGCATGCCGCGCGACGTGGCGTGCGTCCTGGGCGGCCTGGCCGCCGTGACCGCGATGCTGTGCTCGGTCGCGCGCCGCCGCGGCGGAGCCGTCCTGCCCTGGACGCTGCTGCTGCTCGGCCAGCTCGCCATGACCGCCGGTGACGCCCTCTGGGTCTACTACCAGCACGTCGCCGGGACCGACCCCTTCCCGTCCGCGGCCGACGGGTTCTACCTCCTGGAGTACCCGCTCGTCGCCGCGGCCCTGTTCACGCTCGTCCGGCGCCGCCGCCCGTCCGGTGACCGGGAGGCCTGGCTGGACGGCGCCATCGTCGCCGTCGGCCTCGCCCTGCCGTACTGGGTCCTGCTCGGCCCGGACCCCGGCGGCCACGACTCCGTGCTCACCCGGGTGATCACGCTGGGCTACCCCGTCGGGGACATGCTGCTGCTGGCCGGACTCGCCGTGGTGCTGACCGTGACGGGCGCGCGGACGCCCGCCCTCAGGATGATCGTCGCGGCCCTCGGATTCCTCCTCGCCGGAGACGTGCTCTTCGTGCTGGTCGACGACCCCGCCGGGCTGGCCCTGCCGGTCGACGTCCTCCCCTACCTGCTGAGCTACCTGCTCTGGGGCGCCGCGGCGCTGCATCCTTCCGCAGCCGACCTGCTGCGGGCCGGGACGGAGCCGGTCACCTTCCTGACCCCGCGCCGGCTGCTGGTCCTGACGGCGGTCGTGCTGCTCGCCCCGGGCACCCTGATCGTGCAGCTCGCCCTCGGGTTCGAACTCGACTCCTGGGCCGTCGCCATCGCCTCCGTCCTGCTGTTCCTCCTGGTCGTCGCCCGGATGGCCGGCATGCTGCGCCGTCTGGAGGAGCAGGCCCGGCGGCTGGACGAGATCGCCCGCACCGACACGCTGACCGGCCTGCCCAACCGCCGCACCATGGACGCCCAGCTCGCCCGCGAGTACGAGCGTGCCGCCCGGGACGCCGTTCCCCTGACCCTGGCCCTGATCGACCTCGACCGGTTCAAGCGGTTCAACGACACTCACGGCCACCAGGCCGGGGACGCGCTGCTGTCCGGCGCCGCCACCGCCTGGAGCCTGGCGCTCGGCGGCGGCGACATGCTGGCCCGCTACGGCGGCGAGGAGTTCGTGCTGCTGATGCCCGGCCGCGATCCGGACGGCGCCGAACACCTGCTGGCCGCCCTGCGCGCCGCCACCCCGCAGGGGCAGACCTTCTCGGCGGGCCTGGCCCTCTGGGACGGCCGCGAGACCCCCCTCGAACTACTGAACCGCGCCGACACGGCGCTGTACGCCGCGAAGGAGGCCGGCCGCGGCCGCACCGAGCGGGCGGCGCCCGGGGGCGGTCGCCTGTCCGGGGCCCCGGTCCGGGACGCCGCGGGCTGAACCGCCCGCCGTCACAGGAGCAGCCACCGGGAGGACAGCTCCCTGAGCATCTCCTCCACGGAGGCGTGGTCGGGCACGAGCCGCAACCACCATTCGGCGAAGGGCCGCCCGTACTGCGCGAAGGCCGCCTCGTGGATCGGGGCGGCGTCGCGGGGCGGTGCCAGCCCGAAGTTCCCCTCCAGCCAGGCGAGGTACTCGTGGTGCCCGGCGGTGTGGTCCTCCTCCTCGAGCTCGGCGCCGTCGAGGTGGGCGCCGTCGAGGGCGAGCAGCCGGAACAGGTCCCGCAGGCCGGAGGCCTCGATGAAGAGCTCGCCCTCGTCCCCGCAGAACAGGACCGGCAGGGTGGCCATGTCCTCCCGGTCGTCGCACCGCCACAGGGCGTAGAACGAACCGGAGTCGGAGGCCCGGGCGAAGGGGATCAGCCGCTCCCCGAACTCCGGATGCGCCAGGCCCTGGAGGTAACCGGCGTCGCCGTAGTCGAACAGCTCGAACCCGCCCGCGTAGGGTCTGCCTCCGAGCCGGTCCTGCAGCTCCTTGAGCAGGTTCAGCTCGGGAACGGGTGAATACGCCTCACTCATGGAACCTCCGTATGCCGGCGGCCGTCCGGGAGGACTCTTCCCCCCGCCGCAGGGGGCCGTCCCCTGCTCCGGGCGTCACGGTACCCGCACCCGCCCCGCGAGCTCGTGGTAGACCTCCCACAGCTCGCCGAGGAACAGCCCGCCGAACCGCGCCAGGCAGGCGGGCCCGTCCGGTCCGCGGGTGCGGAACGTCGCGAGCATCCGGAGGAGGTCCGGCAGGCGGATCGCGAGGACGCCCGCGGCGACGACGCGGGCTCCCCCGTCCCCGGCGGGCCCGGTGTGCCCTTCCAGCACCCGGACGTAGAGGGTGGAGGTGTCGCGCCACGCGTCGGCGCCGGGGTCGTCGCGGACGTCCTTCCACCCGACGAGGGTCAGCGGGTTGCCGCCGGCGTCGGCGAAGTGCAGGCGGTAGCGCATCCGCCGGCACGCCGGGTCCTCCTCCCGCACGAAGAGGTTGAACCACCCCGCCTGCACCGGCAGGTGCTCGCCGCCGAGCTCGTCGCAGCTCACCCACCCGGTCATGGCGGCCTCGTGCCCGGCGTCCGCCACGAACCGCTCGCCGTCGTCCACCGTGACGGTCAGGCGGAACATCAGCCGGTGGCCGTTCGCCCGGCCCAGCCGCTCGCCCTCGGCGGGGTCGGCGGCCCCGAGGGTGACGTGGCCGTGCATCTCCTCGGTGAAACTCAGTCCCGTCGCCTCCCGCGAGACCGTCCGCGCGGCGGGCGCGGGAGCGGGGGCGGCGGCCGTCCCGGTACGGCCCGGCCGGGCGGCCGGGGCCTCCAGGATGCGGTCGCACGCCCGGTCGGAGAGCGCGGCGATCGTCAGGGCGGGGTTGGCGCCGACCGGTCCCGGCAGCGCCGCGCCGTCGAGGACGTGCAGGCCCGGGTACCCGAACACCTGGCCGTACCCGTCGACGACGCCCTCGCCGGGGTGCCGCCCCATGGGGGCCCCGCCGAGCGGGTGCACCGTGATCACCCTGCGGGCCAGCCAGAGCGGGCTGTCCCGGTAGCCGGCCCGCAGGACCCGGGCGATGTCCTGCATGGTCGCGCGCATCCCCGTGAAGAAGGCCATGGACGTCCGCGTCGTCCAGTCGACGTCGAGGTAGCCGCGGCGCAGCCGCATGACCCCGTCGGGCACGTCCCGGCCCATGCCGAGCAGTCCCAGCGAGCCGTCGGACAGGTGCCCGTCGCCGAGCAGCGCGGCCAGCTCGGCGTTGATCCGGGTCTGCGGGGACCGGGTCAGCACCGCCCGGAGCCTGCCCAGCAGGAAGAAGGCCGCGCGCCTGAACTGACCGGGCACTCCGGCGAACTCCGCCAGCCACTCCACCATGGGCGGGTAGCCGGCGTCCTGGACGTAGAAGCCGCGCCTGCCCGGGACCCGGCGGCCGGAGTCGAGCGCGTCCGGCACGCGGATCGCACTGGTGATCACCGGTCCGCGGCTGCCCTCCAGCGGGCGGTGGCCGCCGGCGTCGTCGCGGGCGCGCAGGACCGTGGTGAGCAGGTCGCCGTTGCCGCTGAACCGGGCGCCGAGCCTGCGGCTCATGCCGGGGAACGCCGACCTGTTGGTCAGCAGCAGGTAGGTGGTGCCGAGCGTGCCCGCGGCCAGGACCAGCCGGTCGCACGTGATCGTGCGCAGCGGCAGCCGCCGGGTGGGGGTGCGCCGTCCCTCGTCGCGCGGGTCGTGCACCACGTAGCGCACGACGTACCCGCCGCCGGGCGCCGGGGCCAGCCCCCGCACCTCGTGCAGCGTGCGGATGTCCGCGCCGGCGTGCTCGGCGGCCGACAGGTAGGTGTGGTCGAGGGAGTTCTTGGCCCCGTCGTTGCATCCCAGGTCGCACTCCCCGCGCAGCCTGCACGTCGTACGCGGCAGCCCGTGCAGGTTGCCGTACGGCGGGTCCGGGACGGGCAGGCCGGGCAGCGGCCGGGCGCCGGGTTCGGGGGCGAAGGCGACCGCCAGCGGGGGCAGCTCCCACTCCAGCCCGAGCCGCCCGGCGGCCTCCCGCATCGCGCGGGTCTTGGCGGTCGCGTCGTACGGCGGCAGCCCGAAGGGGTACCGCTGGGCCTGCAGCATGCGCTCCACGGCGTCGTAGTGCGGGTCCAGGTCGGCTCGGGTGACCGGCCAGTGCTCGTAGCCGCCGCCGGGCAGCGGGCTCTCCCGCACGAACCAGTGCTCGGGCTTGCGCAGCAGCACGTTGGCGTAGATGAGGGAGCCGCCGCCGAGCCCGCTGGAGACGACCGCCCCGGTCCCGCGGAAGCTCCACAGGTCGAACAGGCCGTGCAGCCCCTCGCTCGGGTCCCACAGGTTGCGGGCCATCGCGGCCGGCGTGCGCGGGAAGGACCCCGGCGGGTACGGCTTGCCGCGCTCCAGCACGACCACCCGCCGGCCCGCCTCCGCCAGCCGGTAGGCCGCGACCGCCCCGCCGAACCCCGAGCCCACGACGATGGCGTCCACGTGCTCGGCCCCCGGGAATGTTCCCTGGTGACGGCCATGATCGTTCATACCGACCTCCCGCGGTCAACCTTGTCAAGTCAGGGGGAGGGGTAGACAATAAAGACTAACCGACCAGTCACATGAGCACCGGAGCCGGCAGTGCCGTCCGAGCGTCCGGCCCGCGGTGCCCGGGATCGCGGCGATCGCCATGCACCAGCAACGCGCCACGCGCGAACGTGTCGTCCCCTTCACCGCCGGCGACGGCATGGACCTCAAACTCGTCAACGTCCAGGGGGCGCATCCGCCCACCAGGGCCCCGGTCGTCCTCGTCCACGGCGCGGGGGTGCGCTCCGGGGTGTTCCGCGCGCCCGTGGCCGTGAACCTCGTGGACGCGCTCGTCGCGCGCGGGCACGACGTGTGGCTGGAGGACTGGCGGGCGAGCATCGACCTGCCGCCCAACCGCTGGACCCTCGACCAGGCCGCGCTCCACGACCACCCCGCCGCCGTGCGCAAGGTCGTCGAGGAGACGGGGGCGGACCGCGTCAAGGCGGTCGTCCACTGCCAGGGCTCGACCTCGTTCATGATGTCCGCCTGCGCGGGCCTGGTCCCCCAGGTCGACACGATCATCACGAACGCGGTGTCCCTGCACCCGGTCGTGCCGCTCTGGTCGCAGGCCAAGCTCCGCTACGCGGTGCCGCTCGCCCACCGGTTCCTGGACTACCTCGACCCCTCGTGGGGGGACCGGCCGCCGCCGGGGGCGGCCGCCGCGATCACCTGGCTGGTCAAGGCGAGCCACCACGAGTGCGCCAGCACGGAGTGCAAGCTGGTGAGCTTCACCTACGGCAGCGGGTTCCCCGCCCTGTGGCGGCACGAGAACGTCGGCTCCGCCACGCACGACGCCTGGATCCCGCGCGAGTTCGGCCCGGTGCCGCTGACGTTCTTCCGGCAGATGGAGCGGTGCGTGCGCCGCGGCCGCCTGGTGTCCTACGAGCACCTCGACGGCCTGCCGGACGACTACACCGCGCAGGAGCCCGGGACGGACGCCCGCGTCGTCTTCCTGACCGGGCGGCTGAACCGCTGCTTCCTTCCGGAGAGCCAGATCCGGTCCTACCGGTTCTTCTCCTCCTTCCGGCCCCGCCGCCACGCGCTGCACGTCCTGCCGGGCTACAGCCACCTGGACGTCTTCTTCGGCGAGCGCGCGCACCGCGACGTCTTCCCCCTGATCACCGAGGAGCTGGCCGGTTCCCCGGCGCGGCTCGGGGAGAGACCATGACCTCACCTGAAGAGACCTCACCCGCGGAACACTTCGCCAACGTCGACGGCATCCCCTTCCGGATGCCCGTGGGGACGCGCGGCAGCCCCGCGCTGCTGGCCGCCTACGCCGTCGACCCGGACGGCGCGCGGGCCGTGCTCCCGCGGGAGCTGCACCCGTACCGGACGGGCGGCAGTGGCCTGCTGCTGATCGCGGTCGTCGACTACCGGGACACCACGATCGGCACCTATGTGGAGTTCTGCATCGGGATCCTGTGCACCAGGGGCGGCCGGCCGGCGCCGCCGCTGCTCCCGCTCCTGCTCGGCTCCGCCTTCGGCACCGGCGTCTACATCTACGACCTGCCGGTGAGCACCGAGATCTCGGTGAAGGGCGGGCGCGGCATCTGGGGCATGCCCAAACGGCGGGCCAACCTCGACTTCGTCGTCGGCGAGACCACGGTGAGCAGCCAGTACGACCTCGACGGGCGGCTCGTCATGCGCGTCGACGTCCCGCGCCCGGCGTGGACGGGACTGCCGCTGCGGTTCAACGGCGTCGGGTACGGGTGCTTCCGCGGCATGCTCGCCAAGTCGCGGATCTCCCTGCGCGGCCGGATGGGCGTGACGCCCGGCGGCGGCCCGCGCAGCCGCCTCCTGGTCGGCGACCACGAGCGGGTGGCCTGGATGAAACGGCTGGACATCGCCGAGCGGCCGCTCGTGACCGCCTTCGTCCCGGCGATGCGGGGCGTGCTCGACGACCACGTGGAGACGTGGTTCCTGACCTCGGACACCCCACCGGCGCCACCGGAGGACGGCCTGGAGAGCGTGACCGGCCTCGGTCTCGGCCAGGACCGTCTGCCGCCCCCCGACCGCGCCTCCAGCGACCGCCTGCTGCGGGCGCCCGGACCACGCGAACACGCCGGAAGCAGGTGACCACCGTGAAGAGATCACTCGTCCTGGCCGGAGGCGGAGCGAAGATCGGCTGGGCCTCCGGCGCCCTGCAGGTGCTGCTGGAGGAGTCGGACCTGAGGTTCGACCACATCGACGCGACCAGCGGGTCGGTCTTCAACCTCGGCATGCTGCTGTCCGGCCGCTCCGGCGGGCAGGTCGCCGCGGCCTGGGGGGACCTCTCCCCCTGGGAGTTCGTCTCCTTCCACCCGTGGTGGCGCTACCTGACGTTCTGGAAGCTGCCGTCGCTGCTCACGCAGGAGGCCGCGGTGCGCAGGATCCTCCCCAAGTGGGGTATCGACCTGGCGAGGATCAGATCCTGCCGCGAGGTCGCCGGCCACCCGGTCACGGCCACGTTCAACGTGGTGAACTTCACCACGAAGCGGGTCGAGACCATCCCGCACACGCAGATGGACCTCGACTCCTTCCTGGCGATCGACGCGGTCCCCGGCGTCGTCCCGCCGGTGGCCAGGGGCGGCACGCTCTACCTCGACGCCATGCTCCTCAAGGACGCCAACCTCACCGAGGCCGTACGGCAGGGCGCCGACGAGATCTGGCTCATCTGGACCATCGAGGACCTGCCGACGTGGCGCGGCGGGTTCTGGAACCACTTCGGCCACATCTTCGAGATCTGCGCCACGGGCAACCTCAAACGAGAGCTCGACCGGATCGAGGAGGTCAACGCGCGGGTGGCGGCCGGGACCGCCGAGCCGGGGCAGCGCCACGTCACCGTGCACATCGTGCGGCCGTCCGCGCCGGTCCCGGTCGGCTACCTCTTCTTCCGCAACCGGCGGCAGATGCGGCCCACCATCGAGGCCGGCCGGACCGCCGCCCGGGAGCACCTCGTCAGGACGGGGCACCTGCGCAAGGCCGCCGCCCTGCACCTGGTGTGAACGACCCGCGGTGTGAACGGCACACGGGGGAACGACCCGCGTGTGAACGGCATGCGGGGTGAACGGCACCTCTCCCGGACGACCCTTCCCAGACGACCCTTCAGGAGAAGCGATGGACCACCAGACCACCGCGGACGGCGCGCGCCGCGCGCTCGCGCTCGTCCGCATCGTGATGGGCACGACGGCCCTCCTCGCGCCCGGCCTGATCGCGGGCCGGCTGCAGGACGCCCCCGGACGCAACCCGGCCGCCCCGTACGTCCTGCGGCTCTTCGGCGTCCGCACCGTGGTGATGGGCCTCGACCTCCTGGCGGGGGACGCCCGGGCGCTGCGCTCCGCCCCGCTGGTCCACGCGAGCGACGCGCTCGCCGCGCTCGCCGCGGGCCGGGCCGGGCAGGTGCCGTGGCGCGGAGCGGCCGCGGCCGCCGGGCTCTCGGCGGTCAACACCGCGCTCGCGCTGGCCGCGCTCGCGGCGGCCGGCGGCTCCCCGCCGCCCGCCGCCGCGCCGGACGCGGTGCCGGACGGTGGGCGGCGGACGGCCCGGGAGGCCCGGGAGGCCGTGCCGTACCGGCCGGACCGGCGGCCGGCGGGGAGCCGGTGATGGGGCCGCGCGAGGCGGCCGGGGCCGGCACCGCCCCGGCGCGCCCGGACTCCGCGGAACGGCAGGCCGCCGACCGGACGCCGACCGGCCACGCGCCCCCCGCCGCCCGGAGCGGCCCGCAGCGGGGCGGCGGACCCGCCGCGAAGCCCGTCACCGGGGCCGGCTACCGCCGCTCGCGGTTCTGGGCCCTCTACGACGCGCTGGCCGGGCTGCTCGACCGCCGGTTCGGCTGGGACCGGCTGCCCACCCCGCTCGGCCTGGCGGTCCTGGTCGGGATCCGCAACCGGCTCCGCAAGCGGAACCTGCACGACCCCGGCCGGCTGCCCTCCGTCGGCCCGCCGCGGCCCGCACCCGGCCCCGGCGACCCCCGCGTGCGGAGGACCGCCGACGGCTCCTGCAACGACCTCGACCATCCCTCGATGGGCATGGCCGGGACCCGGTTCGGCAGGAACGTCCCGCTGGACAGCGCGTACGCCGAACCACCGGGGCGGATCATGACGCCGAACCCGCGCCTGGTCAGCCGCCGCCTCATGACGCGCACCCGGTTCCAGCCCGCCGGGAGCCTCAACGTCCTGGCCGCGGCGTGGCTCCAGTTCATGATCAGGGACTGGTTCAGCCACGGGCGCAGCCCGTCCGAGGACCCCTGGACCATCCCGCTGGAACCGGACGACGACTGGCCGGCGCCGCCGATGACGATCCCGCGGATCCCCGCCGACACCACCCGCCCGCCCGGCTACGACGGGCCCGTGACGTCGCTCAACACCGTCTCGCACTGGTGGGACCTGTCACTGGTCTACGGCAGCTCCGCCGAGGAGCAGCGTGCGGCCCGCACGGGCGCCGACGGCAAGCTGCGCCTGCGCTCCCGCGGCACCCGGCCGATGGCGGGCGGTGAGGCGGACCCGGCCATGGAACCGGGGTTCTGGCTCGGCCTGGTGATGCTGCACACGCTCTTCACCCGCGAGCACAACGCCATCTGCGACCGGCTCCGGGCCGAGTACCCGGGCTGGGGCGACGACGAGCTGTTCGAGCGCGCCAGGCTGGTCAACGCCGCGCTCGTCGCCAAGATCCACACCGTGGAGTGGACGCCCGCGGTCATCAGCCACCCCACCGCGGTGATCGGGCTGCGGGCCAACTGGTGGGGGCTGGCCTCCGAGCGGATCAGCAGGGCGCTGGGGAGGCTCGGCGGCGGCGAGGTGGTCAGCGGCATCCCGGGCTCGCCCACCGACCACTTCGGGGTCCCCTACAGCCTCACCGAGGAGTTCGTCGCGGTCTACCGGATGCATCCGCTGATACCCGACGAGTACGGCCTGCGCTCGCTGGGGGACGACTCCCCCATCCGCCGGTACACGCTGCGCGAGCTGTCCGGCCCGGCGGCCCTGGAGGTCGCCTCGGCCGTCTCCGCCGCCGACCTGCTGTACTCCTTCGGGACGGAGCACCCGGGGGCGATCGTCCTGAACAACTTCCCGCGCCTGCTGCAGGAGTTCGAACGGCCGGACGGCAGGCTGATGGACCTGGCGGCGACCGACATCCTGCGCTGCCGGGAGCTCGGCGTGCCGCGCTACAACGAGTTCCGCCGGCTGCTCCACCTGCCGCCCGCGCGCAGCTTCGAGGCGCTCGCCGGCGACCCGGGGCTCGCGGCGGCGCTGCGCGAGGTGTACCGGGACCGGCTGGAGGACGTCGACCTGACGGTGGGGATGTTCGCCGAGCGGCGGCCGGAGGGGTTCGCCTTCAGTGACACGGCCTTCCGCGTCTTCATCCTGATGGCCTCCAGGAGGCTCAACAGCGACCGGTTCTTCACCGCGGACTACGCCGAGCGGATCTACACGCGGGCCGGGCTGGACTGGATCGCGGACAACACGATGGCCTCGGTGCTCCTGCGCCACCATCCCGAGCTCCGCCCGGCCCTGCGCGGCGTCGGCAACGGCTTCGCCCCGTGGCACCGCGCGGGCGGTGCCGGCTGACAGCACCGCGCGGGCGGTGCCGGCTGACAGCACCGCGCGGGCGGTGCCGGCTGACAGCACCGCGCGGGCGGTGCTGACAGCACCGCGCGGGCGGCTAGGCGGCGAGGGCGGCCAGCGCGGCTCCCACGGCGACGCTCTTGACCTCCTCGAACGGGAGGGCCCGGTGCTCCACCACGCAGTCCGACATGCCGCCGAACGCCACGGTCGCGCGGATCCGCGCGGCGGCGGAGGGGTCCGGGCCGAGCAGGAGCGCGGCCAGCCGCCTGCGCCATTCCCAGATCCGGTCCACCAGGTCGAGCGCGGCCAGCGTGGCGGGATCGTTCAGGATGATCATGAAGACCTCGCGGTGCCGCCAGACGAGGTCGAAGTAGTCGTCGAGCAGCCGCCGCGCATCGGTGGGTTCGCGCCCGGCCACGAACGCCTCCAGCTCGTCCATGAACGGCTGGAGGATGCTCCTGACCAGGTCGTCCCGTGACGCGAAGTGGTAGTAGAGGGCCGGTTTGGTGATGCCGAGCCGGTCGGAGATCTGCTTCAGGCTGGTGTTCCGCACGCCCTGCGCGAGGAAGAGCTCGCGGGCCGCCGCCTGGATGCGCGTCTTGGTGTCCGAAGGCCTCGCCATGGAGCCAAGGGTAACGCTTACCTATCGTTAAGTAAGCCCTTGCCGCCCGGCGCTCCCTGTGCTTACCTATCGTTAAGTAAGCGACTTACCTTCCGTTAAGTAAGGAGACGCTCATGCGGGTCCTCATCTCCGGAGCCAGCGTCGCCGGGCCGGTGCTGGCCTACTGGCTCACCCGGTACGGTTTCGCCGTCACCGTGGTCGAGCGGGCCCCGGCGCTGCGCAAGGCGGGCGGGCACGCGGTCGACCTGTTCCGCCCGGCCATGGACATCGTCGACAGGATGGGCCTGATCGAGCCGGTCCAGGCGTGCGGGACCGGCACCGAGCGGCTCACGCTCCGCCCCGAGAACAGCGACCGCCTGCACGAACTGGAGGTCGGCAGGCTGATGCGCGTCGTGTCCGACCGGCACGTCGAGATCATGCGGGACGACCTGGGCGAGATCTTCTACGAGGCCACCCGGCACGACGCGGAGTACGTCTTCGGAGACTCCATCTCCGCCGTCGCCGAGGACCCCGGCGGCGTCGACGTCGCCTTCGAACGGGGAGCGCCACGCAGGTTCGACCTGGTGATCGGGGCCGACGGGCTGCACTCCAACGTCCGCCGCCTGGTCTTCGGCCCGGAGTCGCGCTTCTCCACCTGGATCGGCGCCTACCTGGCGGTCATGTCGATCCCCAACTACCTGGGGCTGCGCGACCGCATGGACGGGGTGACGGGCGTGAACAGGATGGCGGCCGTGTACGGCGGCGCGCGCATGGACGACGCCCGCGCGATCTTCCTGTTCCGTCCCGCCGCCGAGCTCGACTACCACCACCGGGACGTCGACCGGCAGAAGGAACTGCTGCGCCGGGAGTTCGCCGGGCTGGGCTGGGAGGTGCCCCGCCTCCTGGGTGAGGAGCTCGACCGCGCGTCGGCGTTCTACTTCGACTCGATCACCCAGCTGCGCATGGACACCTGGTCCCGGGGGCGGGTGAGCCTGGTCGGCGACGCGGGCTACTGCCCGGGCCCCGCGGTCGGCGGCAGCACCAGCCTCGCCGTCGTGGGCGCCTACGTCCTGGCCGGTGAGCTGGCCGAGGCCCGCGGCGACCACACCCGGGCGTTCCCGGCCTACGAGCGGGAGATCGGCGACTACGTGCGGCGCAGCCGCGCCTTCGCCGTCGGGGCCGCCAAGCGGCTCATCCCCGCCACCCGCCTGGGGCTGTGGAGCCTCGTCCAGGGGGTCCGGCTGGTCAACCACGTCCCCACGCCGGTCGCCCGCGCGCTGGCCGGCCTCGGCGGCGGGGGGATGCGGCTGCACGACGAGGTCGCGCTGAAGGACTACCCGCGGGGACCCGTCATGGAGACGGGCGCCGCCAGGTGACGCCGGCCGGCGCGGTCAGAGCAGCAGGTCCTCGGGGCGGATGATCTCGCGGGGCAGCGGTGCCCGCTCCATCCGCTCCAGGGGGTCGGCGGCGGCGTGCGGGTCGAGGCCCAGGCCGGTGAGGGCGGCAATGCTGCGCACGGGGACCTGGAACGTCCGGTAGGCGCCGTAGGAGAACGCCTCCTCGGTGGGCAGTTCGTCGATCAGGGCGGCCTGGCTGAGGAGGTAGCCGGTCACGGAGAGGGCGCCGGACTCCTTGACCATCGCGACGATCTTCCAGAACTGGCGGGGCAGCAGGACCCCGCGGTAGGCGTCGTCGTCCTCGGCCAGGACCGGGCCGGTGAACACGCTGACGGCCAGGTCGTGGGTGTCGGCGTTGTTCAGGACGTAGTCCTCCAGGCCGAGCCAGAGGGTCTGGCCCGCGTTGAAGGCGTGGTGCTGCGGGGTGGAGTTGGTGAAGTGGAAGGTGTCGTCGTTGGCGGCCCTGGCCTGCACGTCGCTGGTGCCCCACGCGGGGTCGAGGCGGCGTACCAGGTGCCCGCGGTCCAGGTCGTTGTCGCGGTAGACGGCCTCGCCGGTCTGCTCCCCGACCGGCAGCCGGGGGTCGAAGATCCAGCGGTCGCTCTCCCGCCGCGGCCGCCGGGCGAGCTTCCCGTCGATGTTGCAGGCGGTGAACAGCGCGAGCCGCCGCCGCCGGTGCATGACGATGCTGAAGTGGTGGTAGCGCAGTTCGGTGGAGGCGACCGCGGCCAGCTCCGGGGAGGGCACGGGCAGCGGCAGCGGGTGGGCCAGGAACCCGGGGTCGTAGCCGCCGCGGCCGGCGTAGTCGGAGTCGATCGCGCCCTCTCCGTCCGTCGCCGGGGCCGTACCGTCGAGCCGGACCGTGACCTCCAGCGGGACCGAGATCGTGATCTCGCCGTCCCGGGCGGGCGGTGAGCCCGCCGCGGTGAAGGACACCGGCGCCGGGACCGCGGAGGAGGCCGCGCCGTCCGCCGGCGGGAAGGAGGCGGGCGCCGCCTGCCCGGTCCGGCCGGGGACGAAGAGCTGGTCGGCGAGCGCGCGCTGCGCGGGCGGCAGCGGCGCCTCGCGCACGAACCGGCAGATCCGGCTGATCCGGATCCCCTCGTTGACGAACATGCCGAACCCCCTGTCGCCGGCCACCGGCACGCTCGCGTGGTGGAGCGCGACGACCTCCCACTGGTCGTTGAACACCGGCGAACCGGACGAGCCCGGTTCGGTGTCGGCCATGTAGTGCAGGAACTGGTCGAGGACGTCGACGATCCGGTTCTCGCGGAGCGCCACCTGCTTCTTCTCGCCGCGCGGGTGCTGCACGATCGTGACGAACTCCCCGATGATCGCCTTGCCCTCGTCCTCGATCATCCGGTTGAACCCGAGCGCCGCCAGGTCGGCGGCGGGCGCGCGGACCGCGACCAGTGCGAAGTCGCGCTCGGCGTCGGCGAGGAAGAACCGGTCCGGGTCGAGCGGGTGGGCCACGGCGTGCAGCGGCCTGCCGTCGATCCCGTCCTGGTAGTTGAACTCGATCACGCTGCTGCGGGCCGTACCGGCGTCGGGCAGCACGTGGTGGTTGGTCAGCAGCAGCACCGGGGACACCATGGACCCGGTGCCGTAGCCGGTCAGCCGGCCGTGCCCGTCGCGGACGTTCACCCGTCCCACCCCGCGGGCCGCGGCCACCCCGGCGTCGAGATAGCGCACGCCCACGAAGTCCGCGGTATTGATGATCTTTTCGAGCTGCGCGGCCGCCCCGGGCACGTCGCCCCCGATCAGGTCGCCGTCCCCGTAGAACCGGCTGAGCCGCTCGATGCGCTTGCCGATCCGCTCGCGGGTGTCGGCGGCGGCCAGCCCGCCCGGAGACGCGAGTGCCGACTCGTGCTCGTGCCGTCTCGCGGCCCGCTCCGCCACCCGGCGCGCGGCGGCCTCGGCCTGTCGCTCAACCAGCAGTTCGATGGACGTCATTCACCGCTCATACCAGCGGCGCATTCACCGAAATCCCCCGATCAGGCAATAACTTGCCTAATTGCCTAAAGGCAGCTTTCTGGGTGAGTCGGGCGCCGTTTCGACGTCCGCCGGGGGACGGCGTGTCGTGCCCGGACGGGCGGCGAGGTCTCCGGTGCCGATCCATCCCGGCCGATCGGCCGTCCACCGGAGACCTCGCTGGTCGCAGATTGCTTACACGCGCACGAGCCTCACAGCGCCCGGGACGCGGCGGCGCCGGTGCGGCCGTCCGAAGCGCGAGCCGCGGTCGCGCCGACGGGCGGCCCCACGCAGTTCCGCCCCCCGCTCCCGCTCCGGACGACCGGGCCGGGCGGGGAGATGCTCGGCCCGGTCAGACCCACTGGTCGTCGAGCCAGCCGAATGCCGAGGTTCCGCAGTTGAACAGCTCCAGGCGGTAGTAACCGTAGAGCCCGGTGATCCGCCCGCTGTGGTGGCGGAATGCGCCCAGTCTCCCCGACCCGACGATGTTCTGGTTGTCGGTGTCGCGTACCCGCCAGCTGCAGCCGTATCCCGAGGCGCCGGAATCGACCTCCCAGTCGATGAACCAAAGGGGGTACGTCGCCTTGAGGATGGCCGTCTCGCAGTGATTGGTGACCACGGTGCACCTCGCGGTGGTCGCGCTCGCCGGCGATGCGGCGACCACGCTCACACTCGCCGCCAGCGCCGCGGCACCCGCGCATCTGACCAGGGTCTTAAACAATTTACGCATTGCTTCCCTTCTGCTCTGCGGAACATCCCGGCGTCCGATTGCCTGGTCTCCCTGCGGGGACCCCTGGGCGGAACCGGGCCGCGTGTCGAGTACGGAGACGGCCGGCATACAACTGCCCGGATCGGGCGATAACTCCCGACACCTGCCTGGCCGCGGCCTTTGCGTAAGCCTTTGTAACCGCTGGAAGGTTGTGCGGCCTCCGGATGACCGGTGCACAAACAACACCGCACAACCGCACGGCGCAGCCGGATCGGCCATGCCCTCCGCGCCCTCCGCGCCTCCGCGCCCTCCCCGGCCTGCCGCGCCGGGTCGGAACCGGCTCAGTCCTCGTCGTGCTCGGCCACGGAGCGGACCGTGGCGGCGGGCCTTCCGGAGGAGCACGTCAGGCTGATCACCGCCGTGCGGTCGTCGGACTCGAACACCACGGAGGCGGTGGCGGCGGGACCGCGCTCGACCTCCTCGACGCCGTACCCGGGAGCCGGCGTCCACGACAGCAGCAGCGCCCGTCCGGCCTCGCAGGCGACGGTCACCGACCCCTCGGCGTAGGAGAAACCACCGGTGACCGCATGAGGCCCGGTCGCGGAGGGAGGGGCGGCCGCCGGGGCCGCGGAGGCGGTGGCCAGGACCCGCCCGACCTCGTCCGGAGTCATGGAGCGGACGGCCTGGCCGGACAGGTCGGCGCCGATCAGGGAGACCGCCCAGATCCCGGCGAGCGTGGTGAGCGCGGCGGCCGCGAGCCAGCCGCCCGCCCCCAGCAGCACCCGCCGGTTCACCGATCCACCGCCCTCCGGTGTCTTCCGCGCCTGCCGGGGAAGCTTCCCTCCTGGCCCACGTCATCACCTCACCCGAGAGAGGTCCGCATCACCGTGGCTCATCTGCTCCTCGTCGAGGACGACGCCCGGGTGCGCTCCGCGCTGACCCGCGCGCTGGCCGGCCACGGCCACGCCGTGGTCTCGGCCGCCGCGGGCATGCCGGGGCTCACCCGCGCCCTGGAGGACCGCCCCGACCTGGTCGTGCTCGACCTGGGCCTGCCCGATCTCGACGGCTGCGAGGTCCTGCGCATGCTGCGCGCGGTCAGCACGGTCCCGGTCATCGTGGCGACCGCGCGCGACGCCGAGCCGGAGATCGTCCGGGCGCTGGACGCCGGCGCCGACGACTACGTCGTCAAGCCGTTCAGCGCGGCCCAGCTGGACGCGCGGATCCGGGCCGTGCTGCGCCGCGGCCGCGACACCGGCACCGGGACGGCGGCCGTCCGGGTCGGCGGGTTGCGCATCGACCCGGCGGGCCGGGAGGCGTTCCTCGACGGGACCCGCCTGGAACTGACGCCCAGGGAATTCGACCTGCTGCACTATCTCGCCCTCCGTCCCGGCCAGGTCGTCTCCAAACGGGAGCTGCTGACCGAGGTGTGGCGGATGGCGTACGGCGGCGCGGACAAGACCGTCGACGTCCACCTCTCGTGGTTGCGCCGCAAGCTCGGCGAGAACGCCCACCGGCCCCGCTACCTGCAGACCGTCCACGGGGTCGGCGTCAAGATCGTCGATCCGGAGGAGTGAGGGGACCGGATGAGGCGACGCCTGGCCCTGCTCGCGGTGGCGACCGCCTCGCTGGTCCTGGTCGCCTTCCTCGTGCCGCTCGCCGTACTGGTGCGCGCGCTGGCCGCCGAACGGGCCACGGCCACCGCCACCGCGTGGGCCCAGTCGGTCGCCACCGCGGCGGCTCTGGGCGACCGGAACACCCTGGAGGCCACCGTACGGCAGGCGGCCGGCTCCAGCGGCATGCCGGTCACGGTCTTCCTGCCCGGCAACGGGTTCATCGGCGCCCCGGCACCCCGCGGGCCGGGAGTGGAGCTGGCCTCGCGCGGGCGCAGCATCACCGTCGAGACACCGGCGGGCCGGGAGGTCCTGGTCGCCGTCCAGGGCGGGGCCCGCGGGCCCGTGGTCGTGCGCGCGTTCGTGACCGCCGAGCGGCTGCGGCAGGGCGTCGGGTGGGCCTGGCTGGTGCTCGGCCTGATCGGGCTGGTGCTGCTGGCCGTCGGCATCGCGGTCGCCGACCGGCTCGCCCGCTCGCTGATCCGGCCGGTCAGGCAGGTCGCGGAGGTCTCCCGGCGGTTGGCCGGCGGCGACCTGGACGCGCGCGTGGAACCGGCGGACCCGCCCGAGATCCGCGAGGTCGGCACCGCCCTCAACCATCTGGCGACCCGTATCCGCGACCTGCTCGCCCGGGAGCGCGAGGCGGTCGCCGACCTCTCCCACCGGCTGCGCACACCGGTCACGGTGCTCCGGCTGGAGGTCGACACCATGCGCGACAAGGGCGAGGCCGCCCGGGTGGGCCAGGCCGTCGACAGCGTCGAGCGCATGGTCGACCAGATCATCCGCGAGGCGCGCCGGTTCGACCGGGACGGCGCGCCCCGCTGCGACGCCACCCAGGTGGTCGGCGACCGGGTCGCCTTCTGGTCGGCGCTGGCCGAGGACCAGGACCGGCCGCTGCGGCTCGGCCTCCCGGACGAGCCGATCGGCGTCGGCGTGAGCGCCCCCGAGCTGGCCGCCTGCGTCGACCTCCTCCTGGAGAACGTGTTCGCCCACACCCCCGAGGGCACCCCGTTCACCGTCGAGCTGACCGCGCGGACGGCGGGCGGGGCCCGGCTGACGATCTCCGACCGGGGACCCGGCTTCGCCCACCCGGCCCCGGTCGACCGCGGGGCGAGCGGCGGCTCCTCCACCGGTCTCGGCCTCGACATCGCGCGCCGCACCGCGGAGGAGTCCGGCGGCCTCCTGAGGGCCCGCTCACTGCCCGCAGGGGGAGCCGAGATCGTCCTCGAACTCGGCCCCGGACCGGCTTAACGATTCGTTAGGAATCTTGAAGCATCTCGCTATCACCCCGGCGGGCAGTCTCGGAGGGTCATCGCGAATCCCTGTGATCGCGGACCCTCACGGACACGGAGAAACCCCGATGCGCAAGCCATTGATCATCTTTTCCGGCCTCGCCCTCGCCGCGCTGGCGACCGCCGGCGGCGTCGCCTTCGCCGAGAACGGCGAGGCCGGCCACGGCTCCCCGTCCCCGGCCGCCACGGCCACCCCCGCCCCGGGCGCCCCCGCCCCGGACACCGACGCCGACGACACCGACGACGCCGGCCTCACGGCCAAGCCCGCCGTACTGGCCGAGCAGGCCCAGCGGACCGCGCTCTCCCAGGTGGGCGGAGGGTGGATCGTCTCCTCCGAACTGGAGGACGGGGGCGGTGCCGGCGCGTGGGAGATCGGTGTCGCCGACGGCAAGGGAGGCGAGCGGGAGATCCTCGTCGACGCGGCCACCGGGAAGGTCCTCCCCGCGGAGGCCGGCACCGCCGGCCAGGAGGACGAGACCGCGGACGATGAGACTGCGGAGGACGAGACCGCGGAGGACGGGACCGCGGACGACTGACGGCATCCGGCCGTGCCCCCCGCCCCCCGCGTCCCCCGCCCGGCCGCGCCGTACCGCGCGGTCTCCCCCGGCCGGTGAACGGCCCGCGATCGGGGGAAGGGGCGGGGCGGAGCGAGGCTCCGGCCGGGCGCGGTGCCCCCGACCCGGCCGGCCGAGGTGTCGATTGGGTGATGGCCGGTATGCGGAACGGTACGGAGACAGGGGACGCCCACCGCGTCCTGGTCGTCGGGATAGCGGCCAGCGCCGTGCTCACCGGGCTCGTGTGGCTGCTCGGCCAGCGCCTGCACGGCGTGCGCCTCCTGCCCGACCAGGGCGCGTCCTGGTACTACTGGAAGCTGCCCGAACCGACCGCCTGGACCCGCGTCTCGGCCTGGCTCGGCTACGCCGCCCACCAGGCGGCGTTCTGGGGCCTGATCTACTACGCGCAGACGCGGGTCCGCCGGTACGCCTCCGGCCTGCACGCCGTCAACGTCGCGGCGCTCGCGGTGAACCTCGGCTTCGTGCTCCTGCACACCCTGCAGACCCAGCTGTTCTACGACGGCCTCGCGCAGGACGTCTCGATCTACAGCTCCCAGGGGTCGGTCGTCCTGCTGCTGGTCGCGGTCCTGCTGATGGAGAACCGGCGCCGCGGCCTGTTCCTCGGCAGGCCCGCGCCCATCGGGGAGCAGGTCGTGGCCTTCGCCCGCAGGTACCACGGCTACCTGTTCAGCTGGGCCGCCGTCTACACCTTCTGGTACCACCCGATGGAGGCCACCAGCGGGCACCTGATCGGGTTCTTCTACATGTTCCTGCTCCTGCTGCAGGGCAGCCTCTTCCTGACCCGGGCGCACACCGACCGCCGGTGGACCTTCACCCTGGAGATCGCGGTGGCGGTGCACGGCACCCTCGTGGCCGTCATGACCAGCGGTCCCGACGGCGCCTGGCCGATGTTCCTGTTCGGCTTCCTCGGCGTCTTCCTGATCACCCAGATGCACGGCCTCGGACTGTCCGCGGCCGTCAGGTGGCTGTTCGCCGCCTGCTACGCCGGCGCCGTCCTGGTGGTGTACGGCGCCCGCGGTCTCGGCTCGGTCCACGAGATCGTCCGCATCCCCGTGATCGAGTATCTCCTGGTCGGCGTGGCGGCGGTGCTGATCTGGCTCGGGCTGGGGGTGTCCCGGCTGCTGACCGGGAGGACGGGGAGGACCGGGCGAGGCGCCCCGGCCGGGCGGCGGACCCGGTAGCCGGTCACGCGGGGTAGGCGTGGGTCTCGGTCGCCTTGACCGCGGCCCAGATCTCCTGTCCGGCGCTCAGGCCGAGGTCGGCGACGGCGGCGGGGGTGACGTCCGCGGAGGCGGTGATCGGCCCGTCCAGGTGCACGCGGATGTTGTCGCCGTACCGCTCGATGCCGTCGATGCGCGCCCGCCAGAGGTTGCGCGGGCTGCCGTCGGGCCGGGAGCGGTACAGGGCCACGGCCGCCGGGGAGAAGGCGACGAACACCGGCCCGTGCAGGCGCTCGGTGACGCTGAACACGACGCCCTCCACCGTGACCTCCGGCCCGTCGGCGGCGCCGCGGTAGAGGTTGAGGCCGACCAGGCGGGCGACGTACCGGGTGCGCGGGCGGCGGGCGACCTCGGCGGCGGTGCCCTGCTGCACGACGGCGCCGTCCTCGATGACGATCAGCCGGTCGGCCAGGACCATGGCGTCCAGCGGGTCGTGGGTGACCAGGACGGTGGCGCCGTCGAAGTCGGCCAGGTGGCGGCGGAGCCCGGAGCGGATCTCCAGGCGGGTGTGGGCGTCCAGTGCGGCCAGCGGCTCGTCCAGCAGCAGCAGGCGGGGCCGTACGGCCAGCGCCCGGGCCAGGGCGACGCGCTGGGCCTGGCCGCCGGAGAGCCGCCGGGGCCTGGCCGAGGCGTGGCCGGCCAGGCCGACCCGCTCCAGCAGCTCGGCGGCGGCGCGGCGGGCCTCCGCTCTGGAGGCGCCCTGGCAGCGGGGGCCGAAGGCGACGTTGTCCAGCGCGGACAGGTGCGGGAAGAGCAGGTAGTCCTGGAAGACCACACCGACCGGGCGGCGCTCGGCGGGCAGGGTGTGCAGGGCCCGGCCGTCCAGCTCGATGCTCCCGCCGGTCAGCGGGGTCAGCCCGGCCAGGGCGCGCAGGGCGGTGGTCTTGCCCGCGCCGTTGGGGCCGAGCAGCGCGACGACCTCCCCCGCCGCCACCTCCAGCGCGACGTCGAGACGGAAGCCGGGCCGCTCGACGGCCAGACGCGCGCGCAGCCCGCCGTGCTGCGGCGAGTCCGGGCCGGGCCGCCTCATACCCTGCTCACCCACCGCTCGCGCAGACCGGCCAGGATGAGCACGGAGACGGCGAGCAGCACGAGGCTGAGCACGACGGCCGCCTCGGGGTCCGTCTCCAGGGCGAGGTAGACGGCCAGCGGCATGGTCTGGGTGGTGCCGGGGAAGTTGCCGGCGAAGGTGATGGTGGCCCCGAACTCGCCCAGCGCGCGGGCCCAGCACAGCACGGCCCCGGCGGCGACGCCGGGGGCGATCAGGGGCAGCGTGACCCGGCGGAAGACGGTCCAGCGGGAGGCGCCCAGGGTGGCGGCGGCCTCCTCGAAACGCGGGTCGGCGGCGCGCAGCGCGCCCTCGACGCTGATCACCAGGAAGGGCATCGCCACGAACGCCTCGGCGACGACGACTCCGGCGGTGGTGAAGGGCAGGGTGACGCCGAACGCCGACTCCAGCCAGGATCCGAGCAGGCCGCGCCGGCCCAGCACCAGCAGCAGCGCGACGCCGCCCACCACGGGGGGCAGCACCAGCGGGACGGTGATCAGCGCGCGCAGCAGGCGGCGGCCGGGGAAGGAGGTGCGGGCCAGCAGCCAGGCCAGCGGGACCCCGAGCAGCAGGCAGACCCCGGTGGCGACGGTCGCGGTCACCAGCGAGAGCCGCAGCGCCTGGAGCACCTGCGGCTGGGCCAGCCGCTCCGGGAGCGTGGACCACGGGGCGCGCACCAGCAGCCCGGCCAGCGGCAGCACCAGGAAGGCCGTGCCCGCCAGCGCGGGCACCAGCAGCATCCAGGGCGGCCGGCCGGTCACGGCCCTCCCGGTGCGGCGCGCGCCGTACCGGAGCCGCGGTCCGGGGTGAGCCCTCACGGGCCGGGGACCTCGAAACCGGCCCGTGCCAGGACGTCCCGGCCCTGTGCCGACCGCACCGCGTCGACGAACCGCTGGGCGGCCTGCCCGGCCGGCGCCGTGGAGAGAACGGCGATCGGGTAGTCGTTGACGGCCCGGGCGGCCTCGGGGAAGTCGATGCCCTCGACCTCGCCGCCGGAGGCCCGCACGTCGGTGACGTACACCAGGGCGGCGTCGACCTCGCCCAGCACGACCTTGGTCAGCGTGGCCTTGACGTCCTGCTCCAGGGTGACCGGGGTGACCTCCACCCCGGCCGCCTCCAGCGCCCTGGCCGCCGCGGCCCCGCACGGCACCTGCGCGGCGCACAGCGCCACCTTCACCTCCGCGTCCGCCAGGTCCTCCAGCGCGTCGATCCCGGCGGGGTTGCCGGCCGGTACGGCGATCTGCAGCCTGTTCCGCGCGAACGTGACCGGCGGGCCCGCCAGGGAGGCGTCGGTGACGGTCTTCATGGTGGCCGGGCTGGCCGCGGCGAACACGTCGGCGGGAGCGCCCTGCACGATCTGCTGGGCGAGCGTGGCGCTGGAGCCGAAGTTGAACCTCACCGTGATGTCCGGGTGGGCGGCCTCGAAGGCCCTGCCCAGCTCGGTGAAGGTCCCGGTCAGCGAGGCCGCGGCGAACACCGTCAGCGTCCGGGCCCCGGCCTGCGGCTCCGCCGGGCCCGCTCCGGCGGAGCCGCAGGCCGCGGTGAGTACCAGGGCCGCGGCGGCGGAGGCGACGCAGGCGGCACGCCGGGAAAGGGACTTGAGCGTCACGGTGCTCTCCTAGTGGCTCGCGTTCCTGGAGTGGTCGGGGATCTCCACGACGACGTTGGTGGACTTGATCACGGCGACCGCCACCACTCCCGGCTCCAGGCCGAGCTCGTCGGCCGCCTGGCGGCTCATCAGCGAGACCACCCGGAACGGCCCGGCGGCGATCTCCACCTGCGCCATCACCGCGTCCCTGACCACCTCGGTCACGATCCCGCGCAGGCGGTTGCGCGCCGAGGAGTGCCCGGTGCCGTCCTCCGTCTCGATCCGCGCGCGGGCGAACGCGGCCAGGTCCGCGCCCGCGATCCGGCGGTGGCCCTGGCCGTCGCGCCGCGCGGACAGCCGCCCGGCGTCCACCCAGCGCCGGACGGTGTCGGCGCTGACCCCGAGCAACGCGGCGGCCTCACTGATCCGGAATGTCGCCACAACCCACCTTCTTCGCCGCACATGCCACCAGAAAGCGCCATGGCCTTTCGCAACAGCAGCAATACTTACCCATGAAGCATCGCATGTGCAATCGGATCGCACACCGTACGCGGCCGACCGCGGCCGGCCGAAGCCGGCCGCTCAGCCCGCGAGGCGGTCGCGGAGCAGCGCGTGGACGAACCGGTACGCGCCCGAGGGCCTCCGGCTCAGGATCCCCGCCGCGACCATGGCCTTCAGAGCGGCGGGCACCTGGACCCCCACGATCCCGCAGCCGCGGAAGATCTCCCTGATGTCCATCTCCTCACCGGTGAACTCCTCGACCCCTTCCGTCCGCGAGTGCGCGGCGAGCTCGCGCAGCGCCTCGGCCGCCTTCCCCCGCTCGACGTCCGCCACGTCGAGCCCGGCCTGCGCCCACCGCGCGTACCACGGCAGGAAGTCCACGGGCTCGGCGGGCAGGGCGTCGACCCACGCGGGCGAGGAGGTGAGGGCCGACACGAACTGCGGTGAGCGCGCCAGCTCGGGCGCGAGCGCGCCCAGCCGCTCCGGCCGGACGTCGCGTGCGGCCAGGAGCTCCTCCAGGCGCCGGCGCCCGTCCTCCGGCGGCACGCCGAGGACCTCCACCGTCTCGAAGTGGGGCGAACCGGTCGCCGGACCCAGGGCGGAACCGTCCCGGTCGATCATGACGAACCGCGATCTCGTCAGTCCCCGGGCGAGCTCCTCCATGAGCCGCCCGGCGTTCGCCTGCCCGTCCGGCTCGCCCAGGCCGTCGATGACGTAGACCAGCGACCCGCGGCGGACCAGGTCGAAGGCCTCCGGCAGGGCGATCTCGTGCTCGGCGGCCAGCGCGTGCGCCAGCCGCAGCTGCGGGTTGGAGCGGTCGCGCCTGAGCGTGCGCAGCTCCATGAAGACGGGGACCGCGCCCTCCTCAATGAGGCGGCGGGCGAGCCGGGCGGCGAGCACCGTCCGGCCGCTGCCCGGCTCGCCGGTGATGACCAGCCCGGTGTCCGTTCTCGCGGCGATCTCCTCCGGGCGCGTCTTGCGGGCCGCGCCCCCGGCGAAGCGGACGACCGGGGTGAGCAGCGCGCCCTCGTCCCCCAGCACCCGGCTCACGTGCTGCTGCGCGCGCTCCCGCAGGACGCCGAGCTCGGACCCGGCCGGGCCGGGGAACGGGGAGGACGTCTGCGGGGCGGGCTCCTCCTCGGCCGCCGCGACGGCGTCCCCCCGCTGGACCACCGGCGAGACCTTCACCAGGTCGATGTAGGAGCCGATGTCGCCGGGAAGCCGGTGCCGCCCGCCGGGGAACTCCTGCACGATCCTGAGCGGCAGCGGGTTCCAGGCGGGCAGCCGGTCGTCTCCCGCGGTGTCGATGTCCTCGGCGATCCGCTTCAGCAGGGTGGGGTTCTCGGTGAGCTGGACGTAGAACCCCTGGTCGCCGTCGCGGATCAGCAGCACGGCCGCCAGGACCGAGACGTCGTAGTGTTCGAGACCCCGGTCCTTGGCCACCCTGTCCTGCAGGATGAGGACGTTGACGAACCGCTTGATCGTGCGCGGGTTGCGGCGCAGCCCGATCTTGAGCAGTCTCCCCGCCGGCCTGATGTCGTCGGTGAGCAGGACGTCCACGTAGCCCTCGAAGGCGGCGTCGGACATCCGCGGCATCTCAAAGGGGATCTGGACGATCTTCTCGAGGTAGTCGCCGACCGGCTGGCCCTCGTACCGCTGCTCCACCGCGGCGTTCAGCGGCTCCTTGGCGACTCCGAGCAGGAAGACGCAGTTGTTCCGGCTGAAGTGGAGCTTGAGCGCCTCCAGCAGCGCCACGATCTGGTCGGCGTGGCAGCGGTCCAGATCGTCGATGAACACGACCAGCCTGCTCTTCCCCTGTGCCTGCAGCGCCCGGGTGATGAGGGTCT
Source organism: Thiemannella venezuelensis (assembly GCF_014203605.1). Lineage (GTDB taxonomy): Bacteria > Actinomycetota > Actinomycetes > Streptosporangiales > Streptosporangiaceae > Planomonospora_A > Planomonospora_A venezuelensis. The sequence goes on from NZ_JACHJJ010000008.1 coordinate 89,177, forward strand.
CCAGGTGCCCGTCGAGCTTGGCGTGCTCGGAGCGGATCAGGAAGTTCTGCTCGTCGTAGCTCTCCAGGGACTTGCGCATGTCCGCGACCGAGAGCTGGACGGAGGACCTCAGCACCAGCGAGCCGAGCACCTCGGAGATGAGCCCCAGCTTGCGCCGCAGGCCCTGCTGCCGTTCCAGGCCGAGATCCCGCACGACGGTGTGGAGCAGCGGCAGCACCGGGTTGGTGTCGTACTGGTGCCGCCAGGGGTCGAACCACGCGTGCGCGCAGTGCCCGTAGTCGCTCTCGATCACCTTCCTGACCTGCTTCAGCATCGAGGTCTTGCCCGTCCCCCACTCGCCGAACACCCCGATGACCAGCGGCGGCGCGGCGGAGGCCGCCAGGTGGGCGAGTCCCTCGGCGTACTCGGACCTGTTGAGCCCGTCGGCCTCGGCCGGCTCGTCGGTGTGGGTGAAGCCCGCCGGGCTCCGCACCGGGGGGGACGGCGACCGCAGGATCTCCTCGCGGTCCCTGCGACGCCGCCTGCTCCGCGCCCGCAGCAGCACACCGGCGGCGGCGCCGGCCACGAGAACGAGGCCCCCGAGGGCGATCGGCAGGCGGTACCGCTCCAGGAAGGGCGCTGTCACGACCACCTGCCGCCGGTCGATCCCCGTGGCGGAGAACAGCACGAGCTCCCCGGTCCCCGCGTGCGGGCGCGGACCGGGCGCCATGACGACCGACGCGGTGCCGCCGGAGGGCACCGGCGGCCGCCGCGGGCCCCTGATCACCAGGGCGTCCGCGATCGGTCCCACGACCCGGACCTCGACCTCGGTGGAGGGGCCCGGGTTGACGATCGCGACCTGCCAGGTGCGTCCCCCGCCCAGGCGGTCGAGCGGGATGGAGAGCGGGGTCCGCTCCAGGAACTGCGGACCGGCCGCGCCCGACCGCGACAGCGCGGCCGGCGGCCGGACGAGCACGAGGAGGACGAGGAGGACGGCCACGACGGCGGCCAACACCGGTGAGCGCCGAATCGCCATGCCTCAATTTCACCGCATGCGGGCCGCTCCCGGCCGCGCCGAGACCTGACGGTTACCCGCGACCAGCCGGGGGGAGAGCGCGCGCCTGAACACCGGCACCAGGGCCGCGGCCAGCGCGACGGCCGACATGAGCCCGAACAGGATGAGCACGGCGGTCGCGGCCGTCACGTTCGCCACCAGGACACCGGCCAGCAGCGGCCCCAGCGCCACCGCGCCGTAGCTGCCCAGCCTGGAGACGCTCACCACCTTCGCCACCCGGTCCTCGGGCACCTGGCTGAGCACGGTCCTGATGGTGACGTTGCTGAGCCCGCCCGCCAGTCCGATGACCAGCAGCGCGGCCCCGACGACCGGCGGCCCCTGCCCGAGCGCGACGGTCAGCCCCAGCGCCCCGCAGCACGTCAGGACGTGGACCAGCAGCATCGAGCGGCCCCGCCGCGAGAGCCCCAGCCACTCGGCCAGCCAGAGCGTCCACCGGCCGCGCGCCGCCCTCGCGTCGATCTTCCTGGAGATCCGCCTCCTGGCCGGGGAGATGAAGGCGCCGAAGGCGCCGCCGACACCGGAGGCGGCCAGGGTCAGCCCCACGACGGCCGGGTGCACCCCGGTCGAGGCGGCCCCGGACAGGAACACGACGATGAGCGCCTGCACGACCAGGTTGGCCAGCGCGGTCAGCACCGTGGCGGAGCGGAGGAACCTGTTCTCCCAGACCTCGCGCAGCCCCGACCTGATCCCGCCGGGGAACGTCTCCTTCGGCCGCGGGTCCTCCTCCCGGGGCAACCGGGCGAACGCGGCGGACGCGCAGGCGAACACGGCCGCGTTGGCCAGGAACGGCGTGAGCGGGCCGAGGCCGTACAGCAGCCCGCCGAGCGGGCGCCCGGCGAGCACCACCGCGTGGACCGTCGTCTCGTGCACCGCCAGCGCGGTGTCCACGTCCCGCCGGTGCACGGTCGCCGGGATCAGGGCGGTCTCCGCCACCGTGGACGTCACGAAGAGCACGCCCTCGGCCAGCGCGACGGCCACCAGGTCCGCCCCGCGGAGCGAGCCGTGCAGCAGCCCGGCGCAGACCGCCCCGACGAGCAGCGCCCGCCCGGCCTCGCTCCACATCATCACCCGCCGCCGCCCGAGCCGGTCGACGAGCACTCCGGCCGGGATGTAGCAGAGCAGCCCGGGCACCGTCGAGGCGAACACCACCCAGCCCGTCCAGGCGGGGGAACCGGTGAGCCAGAAGGCGAGCAGCGGGTAGGTCACGCCCAGTGTGCGGGTGCCCAGCATGGAGAGAGCCGATCCCAGCCAGGCCGATCTGAAGGACGGGTAGACCGAGAAGACCGCGTACGAACGCCTGGCCTGGCGGGTGCCCGCCACCACGGCCCGCCCCGCCCGGCCCGGCCCGGAGGCGGGTGCGCCGCGAGCGGCACGTGGAGCGCGGAACACTTTCGCAGAGTAGAGCATTGATCGGCGGCGTGCGGCGGCAAGCGGGGCGGCGTGCCGTGTTTCGGGAAGCGGCTTCGGCAAGCGGTTCCGAGAAGTGGTCCGGGAGACCTCCGGGTCAGCCGGTGATGAGACGCTCCGCCTCGGCGTCCAGCCGCGGCGGCAGCGGCCGGTCGGCGCTCTGCCGGGCCAGCCGGGCCAGCCGGACCGCCTCCGGCATGTCTCCCGCGGCCTTCATCACCCGGGCCGCCCGCAGCAGGGTCGAGCCGTCCTGCTCCGCGTCGAGCGGCGGGATCACCCGCACGGCGTTCGACACGTCGCCGGTCAGGGCCAGCGCCAGCGCGTAGGCGGCCTTGGTGGAGGAGCGCCTGAGCGGGCGCACCCGGTCCAGGTCGCGCAGGGCGCGTTCGGGCCGTTCGAGGTCGGACATGATCTCACCGCGGGCCCTGAGCGCCTCGGGGGCGTTGCCCTCCCTCGCGAGCGCGTCGTTCAGTTCGTCGACCGCGTTGCTCTCGCGTCCGTCGTACCAGAGCGCCCAGGCCAGCTCGGTGTGGATGGCGGGCTCGTCCGGGCTCCGCCTGACCGCCGCCCGCAGCTCCCTGACCGCGGCGCCGAACGCGCCCCGGTCGATCAGGATCCGGCCGACCGCGGTGAGCAGGGCGGCGACGGTGCGATCGGCGCCCCGCACGCTCGTGTAGAGCTCGGCGGCCCGGCGGTAGCGGGCGATCGCGTCGGCGGAGTCGCCTCTGAGGTAGGAGACGTCGCCCAGGAGCGACTCGACGCGCGCGTGCAGCCGCTCGTCGCCGCCCGGACGGCGCCCGAACCGGCCGGCGTAGGTGACCGCGAGATCGAAGTGTCCTTCGTGCAGGGCCGTCTCGGCGGCGAGCAGATCGCCGGCGGGGTCGCCGCACCGGGCCTCCCTCGCACCGGAGCCGTCGAGACCGCCGGGGAGGTCGAGGGCGTCGAGCAGGAGAGGCCGGACCAGGCGCCGGTGGATCCCGTATCCCCCGGCGCTCCTCTCGTGGCGCAGGATGTGGCGGTCGGACAGCGCCGTGACCACCCGGTCGGGCAGGGCCTTGTCCTCGCCCGTGCCGCCCCGGGCCAGCCGCCGCAGCAGCCCGGTGAGCTCGCCGGTGTCCCCGTGGAAGTGGTCGTGGGCGACCTCCTCGATCATCAGCCGGCAGAAGCCGGCCAGTATCCCGTCCACGCCGGCGAGGTCGTCACCGGTGATCGTCCGCGGGCCGTCCCGCACGGCTCCCCAGAGCGCGGTGCAGGCCACCTGCAGGTACGCGGGCTCCACGGTGTCGAGGAGCCCCTCGGGGACCCGGCGCAGGTCGTTCACGAGCGACTCCACCACCCCCGGGCCGAAGGTCCAGTGGAGGTCCTCCAGCGGAAGCCCGCAGGCTTCGCGCGCGGGCCCGGCCCCCAGCGCGCCCAGTTCGTACGGCTCGCCTCCCAGGTGCCGGCGCAGGCCCTCGTGCCCCGTGAGCGGGTCCAGGTGCTCGTCGTCCACGACGAGCAGGAGGCGCAGGTGCGGATTGCCGTCGAGGGCCTCGACCAGCTGGTCGAGTGCCGGCCTGGGCTCGGCGAGGCTGCCGGTGTAGAGCTCTTCGGCGTGGTCGACGGCCGCCAGGACGGGCAGCCGGGCGCCGGACGGTTCGAACCTGGCGGGGCGGCGCCGCAGGAACCCCGAGACCGTCTGGCCGATGAACCCCGCCGGGGCCTGGTGGGGCGCCCAGGACGACAGCAGGGCGAAGACGTGGGGGTCGTCCTCGGCGGAGACGAGCGCCGCGGGGACCGCGGACGACCGCGACAGCCGGCCCACCGGCAGCACGTCGGCCGCGGCGTGATGGATCAGGGGCAGCACCCCCGCCGACAGCAGCGACGTCTTGCCCGCTCCCGGCGGTCCGTGCACGACGGTGAGGCGGTGGGTGCGCCAGCGCCGGGCCAGCTCCGCCGACTCCCTCCCCCGCCCGAAGAATCTGACCTGGTCGTCCCGGGTGAACGGGCGCAGGCCGACGAAGGGTCTGAGGCCGGTGCCTTTAGGGATCATCGCCTGACCTGTCTCCGCTGCAATTATGACGACCATTCGCCCATGGCCCCAGGCTAGATGACGCTCATTGCGTTCCGGTTGCGATCCCGCCCGTCCGGCCGGTCTCACCGGATCCGCCGGGGACGGGGCGCCCGGTCACAGGGCCGACTGAAATCCCGCCACGACACCGCCGTCCTCGCCGGCGATTCGGAGAACCGCTTCCCTGACCTTGGAATTGTTCAACGCCTTCATTTTCTCAAGGCTCAGGTCGCTGAAGTCGATGAGGCCGGTGGCGTGGTCGTCTTCCATGCAGTCTCCCCTGTCCGGAGTCGCACGCCCGATTACGGTCCTCCGTAACCGCGGTTTTCTTCTCTTCCGCCCGGACGCCTTTTCCCTGTATGCGATTCTGTGACGACAGCGCGGCGGAGGCAATCGTAGGATCGAAAAAACAGCGGGAGGGCGAGTGGACGAGCAGGTCGGCACGCGGTCACCGGCGCGCATTCCCGAGATCTGGGGAAAGAAGGTCCCGGGAAAGAACAAGAACTTCACGGGCCGTTCCGCCGTCCTCGCCCGCCTGCGCGAGAGCCTGACCTCCAGCGCCGATCCCACCGCGCTGCTGCCGCTGCCCCAGGCGCTGCACGGCCTGGGCGGCGTGGGGAAGACGCAGCTCGCGATCGAATACGCCTGGAAGTACCGCGGCGAGTACGACGTCGTCTGGTGGATCACCGCCGACCAGCCCGAACTGGTGCCCAGCGCGCTCGCGGGACTCGCCGAGGGCCTCGGCCTGCGGTCCGCCGCCGTGGTGGGCATCGAGGAGGCGGCCGCCTCGGTCCGTGAGGCGTTGCAGCGCGGCACGCCGTACGACCGATGGCTGCTGATCTTCGACAACGCCGACGAGCCGGAGCTGATCAGAGGCATGATCCCGGACGGCGGGCCCGGGCACGTGCTGATCACCTCGCGCAACAGCAGGTGGAGCGGGGTGGCGGAGACCGTCACCGTCGACGTCTTCACCCGCGAGGAGAGCCTGGCCTTCCTGAACAAGCGGGTGGGACACGAGGTCGACAGGAAGGAGGCCGACCGGCTCGCCACCGAGCTCGGCGACCTCCCGCTGGCGCTGGAGCAGGCCGCCGCCCTGCAGCACCAGACCGGCATGTCCACGGAGGAGTACATAGAGGAGCTGCACGAGCGGACCCGCGACCTGCTGTCGATGGGGCAGTCGACGGAGTACCCCCTCTCCATGACCGCGGCCTGGCAGCTCTCGCTCGAGGCCGTCGAGAGCAAGGTGCCGCAGGCCGGCGACCTGCTCCGGTGCCTGGCGTTCTTCGGCCCCAACCCCGTCCCGCGCGACGTCTTCCGGCGCGGGAACAAGGGCGGCGGCGCCCGGATGGGGCCGATCCTGAAGGATCCGGTCGCGCTCAACCAGGCGTTCGCGGTCCTGAACCGGTTCGCCCTGGTCAAGGTCGAGGGGGACGCGCGCACCGTCCAGGTCCACCGGCTGGTGCAGGCGCTGCTGCGGGACTCGCTGGAGCCGCACGAGCGGGAGGAGATCCGGGCCGAGGTCCACACGCTGATGGCCAGCGGCGCCCCCGCGGACCCGGAGAACAACGCCAACTGGCGCAGCTTCGGCGAACTGGTCCCGCACGTGCGCCCGTCCGGGCTGGCCGACAGCCGCGAGGACGCGGTCCGCGAGTTCGCCGTCAACATCGTCCGGTACCTCTTCCGCCAGGGCACCCTCGGACCGGCCGAGAACTTCGCGGAGGAGTTCCTCGACCGCTGGCAGTGGCGGGGGGCGGGCAGGCAGGACCCGCACGTGCTGCGCCTGCGCCGGCACCTGGGCAGCATCCTGTGGCAGCTCGGCAAGTACACCGAGTGCCGCAAGCTCAACAAGGAGACCCACGAGCTGATGCAGGGGTCCCCCCACTACGGCGAGACGCACGAGGAGACGCTCCGCCTGGGGCTGAGCTACGCGGCGAACCTCCGCGGCGCAGGCGACTTCGAGGGCGCCTACAAGCGCGACACCGGCCTGCTGAAAGCGCATCGGGAGCTCTTCGGGGAGACCCATCCCGCCACCCTGCGGGCGATCAACAACCTGGCCCTGGACCAGGCGCTGCTCGGCCTGTACGACCAGGCGCGGGTGCTGCAGGAGCTGGCCTACCTGGAGCAGAGCGACGCCGTCGAGGGCGTCGGGAAGTGGGACGTCCAGATCTCCTGGAACGGCCTGGCCCGCATCGTCCGGCTCTGCGGGGACTACGAGATGGCCTGCGACCTCGGTGAGGAGGTCTACGCCTACGGGCGCAGGGAGCTCGAGGTGGAGCACCTGCTCACGCTGATGACCGCCAGGGACCTGTCGATCGCCCGGCGACGCAACGGCGACCTCCCGGGCTCCCTCGACCTCGCCGAGGAGACCCTCGCCCGGCTTGAGAAGTTCTACGGCGCGGACCACCCGGAGACCATGGCCGCGGTGGTCGCGCTGGCCAACACCCTGCGCGAGACGGGGGACCTGGACAGGGCGTTCACGCTGACCAGGAACGTGATCCCCAGATACGACAGCGTCTTCGGCAGGCAGCACCCGTACCGGTACGGCTGCGAGGTCAACCTGGCCCTGCTCCACCGGCTGCGCGGCGACGCCGCCGAGGCCCGCCGGCGGAACCTGGAGACCTGCGACGCGCTGCTCGCCTGCGTCGGCGCCCGCCACGAGTACACGTTCGCCGCCGCCGTCAACCTCGCCGGTGACCACGCCGCCCTCGGCGACGCCGCCGAGGCCTGCCGGCTCGGCGAGCACACGCTGGAACGGGTGCGCGAGCTCTTCCCCGCGAAACACGTGCTCGTCCTCTCCGCCGCGCACAACCTCGTGCTCGACCTGCGCGCGGCCGGCCGGGACGCCGAGGCTCTGCGTGCGAGCACGGAGGCGGGTTTCCGAGCGTTCAGGCCGGACCACCCCGACCGGATGCGCGCCGACGGCGGCCGGCGCATCGACTGGGACTTCGATCCCCTCACCCTGTGAGGCCGTTCCTCGCGGTCCACGCCTCGCGGTGGGCGGCGGACAGCCGGCGGGCCTCGGCGGCGGCGGCGGCCGGAACCGGTTCGTCCAGCCACGCCGACAGCGTCCGCCGCATCGCGGCCACGAACTCCTCGCCGGGCGGGGTGAGCCCGCCGTCGGCCAGGAGCGTACCCGTCACCTCGAACGCCGACCGGCGCCAGCGGGCGAACTCGACGTGCGGCCTGAGATCGGGCTCGTGCGCGCGCTGCCGCCGCCAGAACCCGGCCACGCCGAGGTACGCGTACGCGCCGTGGAGCAGACCGGACAGCGGCCGCGGATCGTCCCGCCACGGCGCGTAGTGCACCCGCTCGTCCCGCGTCCGCACCTCGGGCCGGACCAGGTGGACGGTGTCCAGCACCGCGCCCAGCTTGGCGTGCTGCACCTCGTGCGCGAACGTGGCGGCCAGCCACCGTCCGTCCGGCGGCGTGGACATGGCGACCGCGCCGAACCGCGCACCGTCCGAGGCGCTGTCCTGCCCGCGCGCGGGTCCCTTGATCGGGACGAGCACCGGGATGATGGCGGCCACCTCCTGGGCGACCGTCCAGTGGTGCCCGGTCAGCATGCGCCAGGCCGCGGTCAGGCAGTCCTGCCAGTGACGCAGCTCGTCCGGGGAGAGGCGCCCCTCGACGACCTTCCCGGGATCCCACCGGCACGGGTCCAGGTCGTCCACGATCAGCCTCCGCCTCCCGGAGCCGATGCGGTGCAGCGGCTCCCAGCCCGGCCGCCCGGCCGCTCCGGCCCGGAGGCGCACTCCCCCCACCTCGACCGTCCGGCCGGGTCCCACCCGCAGCGTCACGAGCTCCGACCCGCCGCCCGGCAGGGTGATCCGCCCGAGGGAGGGGAGCATGATCCTCCCCTGCCGGACGGGGACCGGCGTCTCGCACGCGACGCCCGCCTCGATGGCCGCGGCCGCCGCGACCGCTCCCAGCTGCGCCGGTTCGAGGGGGTCGCGGATTCCCCGCTTCAGCCGGTACACCGCCCGGTTCGCCCACGCTCCGACCGCCGGGTACCGCAGCACCCCCTCCACCGCCGCCGGGTCGCGCTTCTCCACCGCCGCGAGCACGTCGAACGCCCGCTCCACGGCCCCGGTCCCGGCCAGGCCGAGCAGTGCCATGAGCAGGCCCCTGTGCTTGCTGTCCTCCGCCGCCGCCAGGTGCCGCGCGCCCTCGGCGCCGCCGCCGCCCGCGGCCAGGCGGGACAGGACGTCGCCGGGCAGCCGGTACGGCCTGAGCTCCATGGTGCTCCTTTCGGGCAGTCGTTTCAGGCGGTCGCCCGGTGGAGGTCCGCGACCAGGCGCGAGCGGATGTGCCCGATCAGCCGGTACAGGTCCGCGCAGTACACGGAGGGGTTGAGGAACCCCGTGCCGCTCCGGTACCGGTGGGGGTAGAGGCCCGCGCCGCAGACCCGGCCGAACCTGCAGGCGCCGCACGTCTCGCTCAGCGCCTCGCGCCCGAGCTGCCTGGCCACCATCCCGGGGTGGCGCAGCGCGGCGTCGAAGGGATGGTCGACGACGTTCAGGCCGGTGGCCGGGGCGCCGTGCCGTACCGCTTTCAGGGAGTCCGTCTGCTCGATCGTGCCGTCGGTCTCGACCACGACGAGGCTGGACGGGGTCAGCCCGACCGCCTCGCTGGCGGAGCTCCCGCCGAGCAGCAGGTGGATGATCTCGCGGAAGATCCGGACGGCCGGTCCTCCTTCCGCGTCGTACCAGCGGTCGAAGACCCGCACCAGCCAGTCGGCGTAGGGCGCCCGCTCCGGATCGGGAGGGCGGCCGGGCGGCGGCGCGTCCCAGGTCCCGTGGGGCAGCAGAAAATCGATCATCGGCGGCTCGAACCCGGCCAGCGCCTCGTACGTCTCGATCGGATCGTTGGCCAGGTCCACCGTGCAGAGCAGCCCGCCGTACAGCCGCCGGTAGGGCGGGGACATCAGCAGCCGGAGCGCCCGGGCCACCGCCTCGAAGCTGCTCCGGCCGTCCGCGAACCGGCGGTTGCGGTCGTTGGCCCGCGGGCTCCCGTCGAGGCTCACCCCCACCTTCACGTCGAGTTCGGCGAAGGACCTGAGCGCCGGCTCCTCCAGCAGCACGGCGTTGGTCTGCACGGCCGCGTCCACCGTCAGCCCGGCTCCGGCCTCCGACCGGACGATCTCCACGATCTTGCCCAGGTAGTCGTGCCCGGCGAGCAGCGGCTCACCGCCGTGCAGGATCACCCGGACCGAGCCGAGTCCGTGGGCGCGCGCGTGCTCCCGGATCCGCCGCGCCACGGCCGCGACCAGTTCGGGCGCCATGACCATCGGCTGCGACCGCCAGCTCTGGTCCGCCAGCGTGTAGACGTAGCAGTAGTCGCACGCGAGGTTGCAGCGGCTGTGCACCTTCAGGAGGAACTGCCGGAAGGGATGCGGCCGCCACCCGTTCACCAGCATCTCGTCCACGTCGAGCGTGGCCGGCCACTCTCGCGATGAGTCTCCCGTGACGAAGGCCACGCTGGCACACCTCGCTTCCACGAGCGCTTCACGATGCTAACCCAGGGACGTCCGGATGAGGAGGGAGGCCGCCCGGGCCCCGGTCCCGGGTCCCGGCCTCGGGCCGGGCCCGGACGGGCCGTTGACCGGCGGGCGGATCGCTGTTGCACTGAGCGTCATGGCGAGGACTCTCTCCGTGGCCGCCTGGCTGGTGATGACGCTGGCCGCGGGCACGTCCGCGGCCGGGCCGGACCGGGCCGACGAGGTGCGCTACGACGGCTCCCTGATCTCACCCCCACCGGCCCCGCCCGCCCCGGTCCCGCCCGCCCTGGTCGCCGACCGCACCTCCCGCGCCCGGCACGGCACCGTCCTGACCGCCAACGACGGCCGGGTGCTCTCCCTGGCGGACAAGACCGGCAACCTCTTCCTGCGCTTCCCCGCCGGGAGCTGCCCGGCGGCCCCCTGCCCCCAGGCGGTCGTCCGGCCGGCCGGCTCCGAGGCGCTGGTGCCGCGGGAGGGGACGGGACGGTTCAGCTTCGGCGCCGACCTGAGGCTGACCTCCGAGCCGTCGCCCGCCGCCGGGATGAACGTGTGGCAGTTCGGCCTGGCCGGCGACGGCCGCAGCCAGTGGAAGCTCCAGGTGGACCACGGCCGTCCCTCGTGCCGGTGGTCGGACGGCACCCGCACGGTGCTGCTGTCCGCGCACGGGCACCGGCTCGCCGTCGGGCGCTGGTACCGGGTGCGGTGCGCGCGGCTGTCGCCGGCGCTGTTCGAGATCCGGGTGCTCGACCCGGCGACCGGCGCCCCGGTCGTCCCGCCCGCCCGCGCGCTCGCCGAGCTGGGGGCGATCCTCCCGGAGGGGTCCGCGCTGGTCGGCGGCAAGCGGGTGCGCGCGGACCAGGCCGACGAGCAGACCGACCAGTTCCACGGCGACCTCGACGAGGTGTACTTCGCCCGGTCGCGGGCCGTCTTCTGATCGGCGGCGCGATCCGTCCGGGACCGCGCCGCCGGTGCCGTACGGCCGCCGGGAAACCCTCATGCCGGAGCGGGCCGCGCCGATGGGATCCCGACGTGTTGGACCACGCTGCGGCAGAGGAAGGAGGCGGGACGTGGGAGCGGAACCGCTGGCCCTGCTCTTCGCGGTGGCGGCGTCCGTGTCCGCCACCGTGGCGGTCACCGCCTGGCGCCGCCGCCGGGCGGCCTCCGCGGTCGGCATGCTGGCGGTCGTCTCGGCGGCCATCGCGGAGTGGTCCCTGGTGAGCGGGATCATGACGCTGACCGGGGACGGCGGCGCCCCCCGCATGTTGTGGGCCCTGCTGTTCCTCGGCGTGTGCCTCGTCCCCCCGGGTTTCCTCTGCCTGTCGCGGGCCCTGACCGACCGCGGGTGGCGGCTGCGGCGCCGTACCGCCCTCCTGCTGGCGGTCGAACCGCTGACCGTCGTGACCGGGATCGCCACCGACCCCTGGCACCACTGGTTCTTCTCCGAAGGCGGGCGCACCCTCGAACCGTCCACGTACACCCCGCTCGTGTGGGTGCACCTGGCCTACAGCTACACCCTGCTCATGATCGCCACGGTGCGGGTGTTCCGTGCGTGGCTGCGGGGCCCGCGCAGCCAGCGGACGCTGTACGGCCTCACCCTGCTCTCCACCGTGCCCCCGACCGCCGGCAACCTCCTCAACGTGGCCGGAGTCGTGCAGGGGGTGGACCTGAGCCCCGTCGGGTTCTGCTTCACCGTGGTCGTGTCCTACTGGCTCTTCGTCCGCCGGTCGCTGCACGAACTGGTGCCCGTGGCCCGGCAGAACGTCGTCGACATGATCGACGACATGGTCGTCACCGTGGACCGGTCGGTCCGGATCCTCGACCTGAACCCGGCGGCGGACCGCCTGGTGCGGCGGCTCTCGCCGGACCTGCCCGACCGGCTGACGGGGCTGCCGATGAACGAGGTGCTCTGCGACGTCTCCCTCACCGAGGGGACCCGCACCGACCGGATCTACGCGGACTACCTGGGCAGCGGGGTGGATCTCAACGTGCGCGTCAGCCCGATGCACGACGGCCGCGGCGACCACATCGGCTGGGCCGTGGTCGCCCGCGACATCACCGCGCTCAACCGCCACCGGCGCGAGCTGGAGCGGGCCAACGCCCGCCTGTCCGAGCAGCTGCGCACCATCGAGGCGCTCCGCTCCGACCTGGCCGAGCAGGCCGTCCGGGACGCGCTGACCGGGCTGCACAACCGCCGCCACCTGATGGACGCCCTGTGCCGGGAGGTCGAGCGGGCCGGCCGGGAGCGCTCGCCGCTCAGCGTCGCCGTCCTCGACATCGACCACTTCAAGCAGGTCAACGACCGCCACGGGCACCGGGCCGGCGACCGGGTCCTGGTCCGCTTCGCCGAGCTCCTCACCGCGGGATCCCGCCCGGGCGAGATCGTGGCGCGCCACGGCGGCGAGGAGTTCGTCGTCCTGTTCCCCGGCGTGACCGGCGAGCACGCGCTCGCGCGGCTGGAGGAGCTGCGCCGGACGGTGGAGGCCGACTCCGTCCGGGCCGACGGCCGCCCGCTCTCGGTCACCTTCAGCGCGGGCGTCGCCGTCCTCGCTCCCGGGCAGAGTCCCGACGACCTGCTGCACGCCGCCGACCAGGCGCTCTACGCCGCCAAGCGGGGCGGTCGGAACCGGATCGAACGGGCCGGTCCCGGCCCGTCCACCGCGGCGGCCTGACGGGCGGGCGCGGGCGTCCCCGGCGGGACCGCCGGGAGGCGGCCCCGACCGGCTTGGATCATGCGCCGGGCGTGCCCGAGACCGGCGCCGCCTCCGGGGTCTGGGCCGCCACCAGGGCCGCGTACCGGCCGCCCCGGGCGAGCAGGCCCTCGTGGGTCCCCCGTTCCACGATCTGCCCGTCGTCGACCACCAGGATGAGGTCCGCGTCCCGCACCGTGCTCAACCGGTGGGCGATCACGATGCGCGTCTGGGAGAGCCAGCCGAGATTGGCCTCGATCAGGGCCTCCGTGGTGCTGTCCAGGTGGCTGGTGGCCTCGTCGAGCAGCAGGATCCTCGGCTCGGCGAGCAGCGCCCGCGCGAGCGCGAGCCGCTGCCGCTGCCCGCCGGAGAGGCCCCCTCCCTCGACGAGCACGGTCTCGTACCCCATCGGCATCGCGCAGATCTCGTCGTGGATGCAGGCCAGCTCGGCCGCCTGCACGATCCGGTCCATCGGCGCGCCGGGGTCGTTGAGCGCGATGTTCTCCCGGATCGACCCGGTGAACAGCGACGGCTCCTGGTTGACCACGCCGAACCGGTGCCGCAGGGATCGGAGGTTGAGCTGCGCCAGCGGCACGCCGTCGTAGCTGATCTGGCCCTCCGCCGGGGTGTACAGGGCCAGCAGGAGGCGGGCCAGCGTGCTCTTGCCCGCCCCCGACGGACCGACCAGGGCGACCTTCTGCCCCGGCCGGATCGCCACGGAGACGCCGCGGAGCGTCCACGGCCCGCGCGGGTCGTGCCGGAAGCCGACACCGTGCAGCTCGATCGATCCCCGCAGGTTGAGCACCTCGATGCCGGTGCTCGGCTCGGGTTGCGAGGCGAGGATGTCCGAGAGGCGGTCGAAGTGCGCCCCGGCCTGCTGGAGTCCCTGCAGGCTGGTCATGAGCGAGGCGACGGGCGTGAGCGCGGCGGCGGCGACGGCGTTGAGCGCCAGCAGGGCGCCCAGCGTGAGCTCGCCGTCGAGCACCCGCCACGCCCCGATCCACAGCAGCCCGAGCGGGGCGAGCAGACGCAGGGCGCCGAGTGCGGCATCCAGCAGCCCCTGGGTGAGACCGCCCCGGATGTCGGCGTTCAGCTGGTCGGTGAAGTGCTCCGACCACTGCTCGACGGCGCGGTGCTCGGCCCCGGACGCCTTCAGCGTCTCGATGCCGCCGATGGCCTGGACGAGCTGGCTCTGGGTCGCGGAGAAGGCGGCGAGCTCCTCCTGGGTGAGGCGGCCGACCCTGCGGGCGGTGGCCAGGAGCAGGAGCACCTGCAGGCCCGCGACGCCGAGCAGGCAGGCGCCGATGACGGGGTCCCAGGCGAACACCAGGATCAGGTAGCCGAGGGCGAGCGGCCCGTCCAGCAACGCCGACAGGACCTGCCCGGTGAGCATGTCCCGCAGCACCGCCACGCTCCCGGCCCGCGCCAGCAGGTCGCCCTTGCCGCGCAGCGCGAAGTAGCGGTACGGCAGGGCGACCAGGTGGGAGATCACCCCTGAGGTCAGCTCGGCATCGGCTCCCGCGCGGATCGCGACCAGCAGGACCGAGCGGAGGTAGCCGACCGCGAACTGCGTCACCGCGGCGAGCGCCAGCCCCAGGCCGAGCACGGACAGCAGCCCGCCGTCCCCGGCGGGCAGGACCCGGTCCACCAGCGCCTCGGAGAACAGCGGCAGTGCCAGGCCGAGCAGTTGCAGCAGCAGCGAGGCCAGCACCACCTGGGCGAGCAGGCCCTTCCTCCGCATCAGCAGGGCTCGGACGAAGCCCCGGCGCCAGGCCTGCCCGGCGCTGGAGCGGCCCGTCCGGAAGCCCGGCCCCGGCTCGAAGGCGAGCAGCACGCCGGTGAAGCCCTCGTCGAACTCCTCCGCCGTGAGCCTCCGGCGCCCGCGGGACGGATCGACGATGTGGACCTGCTCCGGCGACCACCGCTCGACGACCACGAAGTGGTTGAACTCCCAGTGGACCACCGCGGGCATCGGCACGCGCGCGAGGTCCTCCGGGGCCAGCGAGAAGGCCCGCGCCTTCAGCCCGCACTCCTTGGCCCCCTCCAGCAGCGATTTCGCGCTGAGACCGTCCCGGCCGATCTGGAGCCGGTCGGTGACCTCCTGGAGGGAGACCCGGTGGCCGTGGTGGGTGAGGACCATCGCCAGGCACGCGGCCCCGCACTCGGTGGCGGTGTTCTGCAGCACGACGGGAACGCGCCTCACGCCGGGCCCCCGATCCGTGCCAGCAGCACCAGCGCGAACGCGGCCGCCGCCACGGCCAGGAGCGCGACCACCGCCCACAGCGCCCACAGCGTGCCCGTCCTGATCATCAGGGGGGTACGGCTCCGCCGCTGCGCGGAGCCGTACCGGCGCAGCGTCTCCTCCCGGAAGATCCCGCGGCTCACGACCAGTGCCACTCGATCGAGGCCTGGCCGCGGCGCTCGGCCAGCCACTCCGCGAACGCGACCCGGCCGGCCGCCGCCAGGGTCGGCCCGTCCGGCGAGGCGGCCGTCCGCTCCAGGACGGTCCCGGCGAGGAAGGTCCCGCCCTGCGCCACAGGTCCGACGACGGTTCCTCCGGCGGCCTCCCCGAGCGGTCCGGGCAGCTCGAAGGCGAAGCGCTCGGCGAGCGTCGTCTCGATCCCGCCGCCCGCCGCGAGGGCGGCCAGCGCCGCGCCGAGGGACCCCTCGGCGCCCGCCGTCCCCCCGGGTGCTCCGGCCCGGTCGCCGGCGGTCTCCCGCAGGAGTGCCGCGCCGGCGGCGACGGCCCTCTCGGATCCGGTGATCCAGACCGCGCGGACCCGGTCGAACGCCTCGGGGCGCGCGGCCAGGCGGGCCGGGCCGAGCTCGGCCTCCTTGCGGCGGCGGAAGCCCCGGCGCCGGGCGATCCCGCCGATGTAGGCCTCGAACTGCTGGGGGGTCATGCCCGTCTCCTCCAGCCAGGCCAGCGTCGCCGCGCGGTCGTGCAGGCCCCGGCCCCTGCGGAACTCGTCCGCCGCGGCCTGCAGGTCCTCGTCGGGGACCGGCCCGTCGTCCCGCTGGACCTCGTTGAGGATCAGGCACTGGTCGACGATCTCGTCGTGCGGCGTCGTGTCCCGGCGCGAAAGGGAGCGGATCATGGTCAGGGCCTGGGCGACCGAGAGGTGCACCTCGTCCACGGTGACCAGCTGGCCCGCCGCCCAGTGCGTGGAGTGGTCGACCAGCCAGGGCACCCCGTCGTCGGCCTGCGCGGTGAGCGCGACCGTCCCGCCCTCGGGGTCCTCGATGAGGAGGTCGAAGTCGACCACCGGGGTGCCGGGCCGCTCGTCGACGACGAGCTCGGCCCGGAGACCGGGGTGGGCGGCCGCCCAGGCGGCGGCGGCCGTACGCGCCTCGTGCACGCGGGCGCGCCGGCGGGGCAGGCCGCGCAGCAGCCGCACGCCGGACTCCAGTGCCGTCGCGAAGTCACTCATGATTCTTTCCCGTTCTCCGCCGCCACCAGCCAGTCGGCGATCGCGTCGCTGACGGGCAGCCCCGCCTGCTCCTCCACGAAGCCCCAGGCCCCGTTCGGGTTGATCTCCAGGAACACGTACTCCCCCTCCGGGGTGAGGATGAGGTCGACGGCGCCGTAGGTCAGCCCCAGCGACGCGACCAGTTCCACGCACCGGCGCCCCAGCCCGTCCGGCAGCCGGTGCGCGCGGTAGCTCACCCGGTCGTCGTCGTAGTGCCGCCAGTCGTCCCTGGCCGTCCGGGACGCCTGGGAGTCGATCTCCGCGGTGAAGACCCGGCCGCCCACCACGATCACGCGGAGCTCCACGGCCTTGCGGACGTAGGGCTGGAGGATGACCGGCTCGTACCGCAGGCGGTGGCGCGAGGTGAGGTGCCGCCGGGTGAGGACGGTGGTGTAGGCGCGATGGCCGGCGCCGTCCACCGTGAACTCGTCGGAGTTGATCTGCTTGGCGATCAGTTCGCCCCCCGCGCGCTCGTAGGCGGGCACCAGCTCGGCGGGGTCGTTGGTGTAGACGGTCTCCGGTATCCGGAAGCCGAGCTCCGCCGCACGGGCCATATGGATGATCTTGTTGTGCGCCCGGCGCTCCACCTCCCGGCGGGAGGGGAGCCACCGGGCGGGAGCCAGCTCCCACGCCCCGTCGAGCAGGAACTCCGCCTGCCAGACCACGTGGCGCCGGTGGGACGGGTCGGTGACGGCCGCCGCCGGCTCGGGCGGGTTCGGCCGCCGCCGCCACACGGCGCGGACCTCGGACAGGTCCAGCCGCTCGGATCCGGTGTCGAGCACGATCCGGTGCGCGCCATCCGCGAAGGCGGCGGTGAGCGTGCTCCCGGCGGGGAACTCCCCCGGGTCCCACCACGTCACCGGCGCGCCGCGCGCCGCCAGCTTCGGCAGCACCATCTCGACCGCGTCGTCCCGCCGGTCGCTCAGTACCAGGATCACCGTTCACCCTTCTCACGGAGAACCGCCGGCCGGACAACGGTCCGGCCGGCGGTCGGGGCCCCCGTCCCGGCCGTCCGGGGAGGCGGGAAGGTGCCTCCTCGGACGGCCGGGGCCGACGCTGCTAGCTGATGACCCACTCGGCGGGCCGGCCGCCGATGCGCCAGGACACGCTCTGGCGGCCACCGCTGACCTCGCCCAGCTCGGCGTCGGTGAGCTCGGCGCCCTCGAACGGAATGTCGTCGATGTTGATCTTGGTCATGTCGGTCTCCTTCCACCGCCGCGTGGCGGCGGTCGTTCCCCCGTGTCGCCGTACCGCGGCGACCGGCTTACGAGGAAGACATTAGGAGCTCCAACTTGACGATCCCTTGAAAGTCCCTGGAACCCCACTTGCCACTCGCTTACCGAAAACCCCGGAATGCACCTGGGTCACGGCGACGGCAGGGCCCCAGGGAGCCGCGCGGCGGCCCGGATCCGGGGATCAGGGGTAGGAGACGACCATGGAGGGGATCGTCTCGACGCCGTACGCCGGGTCGCCGGTGTCGTTGATCACGTGGTTGTACCGGCCCTTGCCGCCGAGGGAGACGACCAGGAGGCTGTGGAACTTCACGCCGGGCTTCACCGGGGCCTCGAAGCCGCGGTCCACCTCGATGGTCGGGTCGCTGGTGAAGACGCAGTAGCTGCCCATGCCCCAGCCCTCGTGGACGTTCACCGAGTCGGCGACCTTGTAGGCGGCCCAGCCCTTGACGGAGCCGTTCATGAACGCGGCCTGGTTCGGCGGGTCGTAGGGCAGCTCGTTCTGGAAGAAGATCGTCTTGCCGCGCTCGCCGAACCACTCCACGTTGTACTTCTGGAAGTGCTCGACGAACAGGCCGGTGGCCAGCACGTCGTCGCCGTAGACCCGCATGCCGTAGTCGGAGGTGTTGACGGTCCAGCCGACGCCGTCGCCGTGGTCGGCGCGCCAGATCCAGGTGTGGTCGATGATCGTGTCGTCGCTGTGCACCACCAGGCCGGTGGTCGCCTTGCCGGCGAACTGGCCGCCGACCCGGATGAACACGTCCTGGACCGTGACGGGGTTGGCGGAGTGGTCGGTGTGCGCGCCCTGGCGGCCGATCTCCAGGAGCGTCGGCGAGTTGACCGGGCCGGCGTCGATCAGGAAGCCGGCCAGCTTCACGCCGTCCACGTCGGCCACCTTCATCGCGGTGACCCCGCCCTGCGGGACCAGCGTCGCCAGGCCGAGGCCCATGACGACGGTGTCCGCCCGGTTCACCTCGATCGTCTTGTCGAGGTGGTAGATGCCCGGCGTGAACAGCAGGTGCAGGCCCTGGGCGAGCGCCCGGTTCAGGGTCGCGGCCGTGACGCCGGGCTTGGCGACGTAGAAGTCGGTGAGCGGGACGGAGGTGCCCGGGGTCGGGCCGTTCGCCCAGCTGATGCCGCGCGCGTTGGTGCGCTTGGCCGGTACGAGCACCTTGTAGGCGTCGCCGTCCAGGTACAGGTACGGCTTCTCCCGGCTGACCGGGGTGGTGTCCAGCGTCGTGTAGCGCGGCTCGGGGAAGCCGGTGGCGGGAGCCCCCTGGACGCCGGAGAAGGTCATGTTCCACACGCTGTTGGTCCAGCCGCCGATGGTGCTGTCGCGGGTGTACCACTGCTGCTGGGAGTACGGCCCGACCTGGCCGTCGATCTTGCTGTCGGCGATGTAGCCGCCGGAGGCCCAGCCGTACCCGGACGGCGCCAGGTTGAGCGCGCCCTTGATGTGCATCCGGCGGAACGGCGCGGCCTGGGAGACCGCCCACCGGTTGGTGCCGTCGTAGGGCGCGACCGAGAGGTTCTCGGTGGAGCGCCAGAAGTTCTGGGTGGCGTTGCCGCCGAACCAGCCCGCGTCGACGCTCACGCCCTTGACCGTGACGTCGCCGGGGTTGCGCCCGAGGCCGTAGACGGAGGTGTAGAAGCCGGTGTCGACGTTGACGTCGTAGCTTCCGGGCTTGAACATCAGCGCGTACCGGCCGAGGCCGAACTGGGCCGACTCCTGCTCCTTGAAGATCTCGGTGATCTGGGCCTGGACCGCGGCGGCCGGCATGGACGGGTCGAAGACCTTCACGTTCGGGCCGAGGTCGCCGCCGCCGGGCAGGTCCTCCCCGCCGTCGCCCCTGGTGTGCACGCCGACCTCCCACAACGAGTATCCGTAGCCGGTGCCGCGGGCCGTCCCGTGGACGCGGAGGTAGCGGCCGGAGCCGGTCACCTCGTAGGAGGCGGTGCCGCCGATCGCGCCGGTGACCGTCTTCAGGGTGGTCCAGGCGGTGCCGTCGGCCGACGCCTGGATGGTGAAGTCCCTGCCGTAGGCGGCCTCCCAGCTCAGGTCGACCTTGCAGATCTCCTGGACCGCGCCGAGGTCCACCTGGAGCCACTGCGGGTCCGCCGCCGCGCTGGACCAGCGGGTGCCGGTGTTCCCGTCGAAGGCGTTCTTCGCGGGGGTGCCGCCGTTCTCCACCGACGAGGCGGAGGCGGGCCCGTCCAGCGCGGCGTTGCCGGTCCCGCACTCTCCGCCGGTCCCGCCGTCGCCGGCGCCGTACACCTGGAACTCCCACAGGGAGTAGCCGTAGCCGGTGGCGCGGGCGGTGCCGAGCATGCGGACGTAGCGGCCGCTGCCCGCCACCTCCCAGGAGTCGACGCCGCCGTCGCCGCCGGTCACCGTCTTCAGGTCGGTCCAGGTCGTGCCGTTCTGCGAGGACTGGACCTTGTAGGCGGTGGCGTACGCCGCCTCCCAGGTGAGCACGACCCTGCCGAGCTCCTGCACGGAGCCGAGGTCGACCTGGAGCCACTGCGGGTCGCTGCTCGCGCTGGACCAGCGGGTGCCGGTGCTGCCGTCGAAGGCGTCCTTCGCGGGGGTGCCGTGGTTCTCGGTGGACGAGGCCGTCGCGGTCCTGCCCTGCGAGAGCAGGGGGCCGTCGGCGTGCGCGGGGCTGCTGACCACGGGTACGGCCAGCAGCCCGGCCAGGACCGCGAGTGCGCTCCCGGCGGGTCTGAGTCTCATGTCTTACCGTCCGCTTCCGGTTGTCGGGGGGTGGGGGTACCACGGGCGGGAGAGGGGTGCGCCTCCCGCCCGCGGAGCATGGGAGCCGCGGTCAGCCGTAGACGCCGAACTCGTAGAGCGAGTAGCCGTAGGCCGTGCCGCGCTGGGTGAGGTCGAGCCGGACGTACCGGGCGGAGGCGTCCAGGTCGATGCCGTCGAAGCCGCCGTCGCCGGCGGTGGTGGAGTGCACGGTGGTCCAGTCCGTGCCGTTCGCCGAGATCCGGAGCCGGTAGGCCCTGGCGTACGCGCCCTCCCAGCCGAGCTGGACGTGCTTGATCGCGACGGTCCCGCCGAGGTCGACCTGGAACCACTGCGGGTCGGCCCACTCGCTGGCCCACCGGGTGGTGAAGCCGCCGTCGACGGCCCGGTCCGGGGTGAACGGGCCGCCGTCGCCGGTCGGCTGGTAGGAGGAGGCGGTGGCCGGCCGGCCCAGCGCCAGGTTGGTGCCTCCGACGACCGGCGGGACCACGCGGAACGAGCGCTGCTCGATGCCGACGTTGCCGTGGCCGTCGAAGGCGTACACGTACACCTTCCACACGCCCATCCGCTCCGGCGCGGTCACCGTGAACCTCCCGGGACCGGTCTGGGTGAACCTCGCGCCGGTGAAGCCGCGGTTGCCGGTGATGTGCTTGTCGCTGACCATCAGGTTGTAGCGGACCGGGTCGCCGTCCGGGTCGGAGACGTCCGTCTCGACGGTGAACGTCCCGCCCGCCGGGACCGCGGTCTGCGAGCCGACCGTCATCGAGGTGATCTCCGGCGGCGTGTTCGCCGACCGCCGCCCGGTGTAGGCCTCCTTGAGCACGTGGTAGCCGTGCCGGCGCCAGCCGCCGGGGGTCGTGTTCAGCCAGACTCCGCCGAAGTCGTTCTCCAGGCCGTAGTGGAACTGGGTGACGCCGAGGGCCACACCGCTGTGGCCGTGGACCGCGTTCCAGCTCGCGGTGTACATGTCCCGCTTCTCCAGGTCGGTCGGCTCGTCGGGGACGCCGTTGACGTCGTCCGGCACCTCCCACTCGCCGTCCGGGCCCGCCTCGGTGACGATGTACGGCTTGCGGTACCCGCCGTCGGTCCAGTCCTTCCTGACGGTGTGGACGGCGCCGTAGGAGTTGACGGCGAGCAGGTCGAGGGCCGGGGAGTGCGCCTTGTAGTAGGTCCAGGCGTGGGTGTAGGCGTCGGTCGAGGTGACCGGGTGGTTCGGATCGGCGGCGTGGATCGCCTCCGCGACCTCGTTGACGAACTTCGCGTACGCCACCCGCCGCTGCTCGACCACGTCGGCGGGGAGGCCGTGGTCCTGCATGGTGAGGATGACCTCGTTGCCGACGTCCCACATGAGCACGCCCTGGCGGTTCTTGAGCGCGTCGACCCGGGCGACGATCTCGCTCTTCACGCTGGTCTTGTAGGCGGTGTCGTTGACGTAGTCGGCGCCCTGGTTGAGCCAGTGCCCGACGATGACCTTGATGCCGTGCCGGGCGGCGGTGTCGAGCAGGGCCGGGGTGTGGGTGTCGTCGACGCCCCAGGTCCGGATCGTGTTGACGCCCATCGCCTTCAGGTCGCGCATGTAGCCGTCGGCGGCGGCCTGCGGCGGCCCGTAGGTCATGCCCTTGATCTCGTACGGCGCGCCGTTCACCGTCAGCCGCCAGTCGCCCTGGGTGCCGGTCACCTTGACCGTGCTCGGCCCAGCGGGGACGGCGGGGTCGGTCATCGGGGCGGGGACCGTGCCGGTCCGCCGGGAGACGGAGATCCGGTCCACGCTCAGCACGCCGCCGGAGGTGGTGGCGGCCACCGGCGTCCTGACGCCCGCGAGCGCGTCGGGCAGCGAGCCGCCGATGGCCAGGTCGAGGCGGAGGTAGAAGCCGTGGTGCACGGCGGCCTTCCAGGCGGCGACGCCGACCTGGCTCTCGCGCACGACCCAGGTCTGCTTCCCGTCGAGGTAGAAGCGGATCTCCTCGTCGGTCTTGGTCCGGTCGACGACCTGCGTGTACTCGTGGTAGCCGGTCCGGCAGCCCCCGCAGGTGGCGAAGCCGCTGCTGCGGCCGTTGTACTCGTTGCACACCCCGTCGGGGGCGGTGCCGCAGTGCAGGGTGTTGGCGAGCTGGTCGCGGCCGTTGACGCCGGTCATGATGTCGGTCTCGCCGACGGACGGCCAGTTGGTGTAGTCGCCCCGGTAGGCGGCGCCGGTCGCCCGGAAGCCGGGCCAGTAGCCGAGGGCGTCGGCGACCTCGGGCTGCTTGATCCGGGCGCTGAACCGGAGCAGCTCGCCCGGGCGCGGCTCGAAGTCGGTCCGCCTGGTCTCGATCCGGCCGGAGGTCCAGCCCCCGGCGGCATCCTTGATCGCCTTGATGCTCAGGTGGCCGTCGCCGTCGAGGAAGACGTTGGCGGTCGAGTCGCTCATGGTCTCGACCTCGCCGGTACCCCAGTTCGCGGCGCCGCCGGGGTAGGAGGTGCCGGTGCGCAGGATCCAGTCGGCGGCCGCCGGGGAGGTGCCGGCGGGGCCGGTGAAGTCGTCCTTCCACACCTCGGTCCAGTCGCCGGGCTCCTCCGTGCCGCCCCTACTGCCGTAGACCTGGAACTCCCACAGGGAGTAGCCGTAGCCGGTGGCGCGGGCGGTGCCGTGCATCCGCACGTAGCGGCCGGTCCCGGTGACGTCCAGCGTCTGGGTGCCGCCGGTTCCCGTGGTGGTGGAGTAGACGTCGGTCCAGGCGCTGCCGTCGTCGGAGGTCTGGATCGTGAAGGCCCTGGCGTGGGCGGCCTCCCAGGCGAGCACGACCCGGGAGATCGCCGCCTTCTCTCCCAGGTCGATCTGGAGCCACTGCGGGTCGGACCACGCGCTGGCCCAGCGGGTGCCCGTCAGGTCGCCGTCGACCGCCGCCGCGGCCGCGTAGCCGGCGCCCTCGGACGAGGAGGACGTCGCCGGCCTGCCCTGCGAGAGCAGGCCGTCGGCCGCCGCCGCCGCCGGACTGATGAACGCCAGGCCGGAAGCGACCAGTCCCGCCAGCACGGCGACGACCAGGCTCAACCGGAACCGGCCCGAGCTGCGAGCTGGATACACGATCTCTCCTCGGAAAGGGGGATGCCTGCCGTACCTGACGGCAGAGGGGAGAGCGCTCTCCGCCACAGACAGTGCTCCCGTGGATCGAGTGATGTCAAGACTCTTCTTTTCGCGGATTCGAAACTCCCAGCTCACCCGCGAGAAACCTCTGGTAGGCGGACATTAGCGACAAATATCTACTTTCATTCCTATATAGACAGCTTTTCTCAGCCTCCGTCGGCGGTCCCGCCCGCCGGACGGGACCGCCGACGGCGTGAACGACGGGCTCTGAATCGGAGAAGGCCGCATCTTGACAACTCGTCACAGGAGAGATCAAGCTTTGAGGAGAGCGCTCTCCCTCCTGCCGTCCCCACGGCGCCCCCCACAGAAGGAGAGGCCATGCACTCGTCCCGAAGTCCCGCCGGATTCCGTCTGGGGCTCCTCACCGCCACGCTGGTCGCGCTGGTCGCGACCGGTCTGACGGCCATCGCCCCCGCCGCCGCGGCGGAGACCCCGCTCTCGCAGGGCCGGTCCGCGACCGCCTCCTCCACCGAGGGAGGCGGGTACGGCGCCGGGGCCGCCTTCGACGGCGACCGCGGCACCCGCTGGTCCAGCTCCGCCGCCGACCCGCAGTGGCTCCAGGTCGACCTCGGCGCCACCGCGAGGATCTCCCGGGTCGTGCTCGCCTGGGAGGCCGCCCACGCCAGGGCCTTCACGATCCAGACCTCCGACGACGGCAGCGCCTGGACCGACGTCTACTCCACCACCACGGGAACCGGCGGCACCCAGACGCTGGACGTCACCGGGACCGGCCGCTACGTGCGGATGCACGGCACCGCCCGCGCCACCGGCTACGGCTACTCCCTGTGGGAGTTCCAGGTCTACGGCAGCGGCGGCGCGGCAGGCACCCCGAGGCCGAAGCCGACGTTCACCGACGAGGTGACGCACCACGAGTTCCAGGCCAACTGCTCGTGGACGGCGGACCGGCCCGACGACCCCATCGTCTACCCCGGCCTGCCCGGCGCCTCGCACATGCACACCTTCGTCGGCAACCGGACGACCCACGCGGGCAGCACGCCGGCGTCGCTCCTCTCCGGCGGGACCTCCTGCACCAACCCGCACGACAGGTCGGCCTACTGGTTCCCGAGCTTCTACAAGGGCGACCGGCTCGTCCGGCCCACCGGCGACCAGGTCATCTACTACAAGTCCGGCATCCTGGAGTACTGGCGGGTGCAGCCCTTCCCGCAGGGCCTGCGCTTCGTCGTGGGCAGCCCGTCCGCGACCCTGGAGCAGTTCCGCGACTCCCCCGGCGCCGTCGAGGGCTTCGAGTGCGGGGACGTCTCACGCAGCTGGGACATCCCGCGGCAGTGCCCGCCGGGCAGCCAGGTGAACGTCCGCTACCAGGCGCCGAGCTGCTGGGACGGCGTCAACCTCGACAGCCCCGACCACAAGAGCCACATGTCCTACCCGGTCGACGGCTACTGCCCGGCCGGCCATCCGGTCGCGGTGCCGATGCTGGAGTTCAAGATCGCCTTCCCCGCGGACGGCGACCTGTCCCAGGCGCGGCTGTCCAGCGGCCGCGGCTACAGCTGGCACTACGACTTCTTCAACGCGTGGGACGACCCCGCCGTCCTCGACGCGCTGGTGACGCACTGCATCAACGGCGGCCTCCAGTGCAACCCGCGCGGCTACGACCTGTACAAGCCGCACCGCGGCGCCGCCCTCACGGAGGACTTCGAGCTTCCCTGACCGCACGCGCCCGGCCCGGGCCCCAGGTGACATGGACCCCATCCGGCGGTCCGGGCCGGGCACGTGCCCTTCCCCTCCCCCTCAGGGTCCCGGAACACGCCGCGCCTTCCCCCGGACGGGAAGACCCGGCGCACGCCTCCCCCGGAACACGCCGACCCCCTCCCGGCCCGGGGGAGGCCCCCGCGGCCCCTCCGGCGAACGTGCCGCCCCGACGTGAGGAGATCCCCATGAGACGTGCCGGTGCGGCTCTCGTCCTGCTCCTGGTCGCCGGCCTGGCGATCGCGCTGGTCGCCGGCTGCGTCGCGCGCTCCGGGACGGCCGCGCCCGGTCACCGCCACGGGCCTCCGGCCCCCGCGGCGGGCGGTCCCGCCGGTTCCGCCGGCGCTTTCAACGC
The DNA here is from genome assembly GCF_014203605.1 of Thiemannella venezuelensis. Lineage (GTDB taxonomy): Bacteria > Actinomycetota > Actinomycetes > Streptosporangiales > Streptosporangiaceae > Planomonospora_A > Planomonospora_A venezuelensis. The sequence continues at coordinate 114,515 of NZ_JACHJJ010000008.1, forward strand.
CACCGGCGCCTTCAACGCCACCGACACCGCCTGGCTCCAACTGATGATCCCGATGGACGAACGCACGCTGCCCCTGCTCGGACTCGGCGCCGGGCGCGGGCACGACCCGGAGCTCCGGCGGCTGGCCGGGCGGATCCGGACCTCCCACCTGGCCGAGCTCGGGCGGCTCAGGGCGGCGCTGGGCCGTACCGGCCTGCCCCCCGCAGACGTGCACAAGGGGCACGACATGCCCGGCATGGTGACCGCCGCCGAGCTGGCGGCGCTCGGGACGGCCACCGGCCCGTCCTTCGACCGGCTGTTCGCCGGTCACCTGCGCGAACATCTGGACCGGTCGGCCGCCGTCTCCCGATCCGAGCGGGCCGCCGGCGCCGACGGCGGGACGAGGGCCCTGGCCGCCGACGTCGAGCGGTCCCGCGCCGTCCAGCGCGACCTGCTCGACGCGCTCCTCCCGCCGCCCCGGTGACGGACCGGCCGGGCGGTGGCGCCGTACGCTCTTGGAGAGCGCTCTCCGTTTAAGAAAGGGAACTGTATGAGCATCGAGGAACTCGACCGGCTGGTGGAGAAGCTGGACCTGGAGCAGAAGGTACGGCTGCTCACCGGGGCGAGCGTGTGGCGCACCCGCGCCGAGCCGGCGATCGGGCTGCGGGCCGTCGTCGTCTCCGACGGCCCGGCCGGTGTGCGCGGGGAGGGGTGGGACGAGCGGAGCACCTCCCTCACCCTGCCCTCCGCGACCGCGCTGGCCGCCACCTGGGACGACGACCTCGTCGAGGGCCTGGGCGGGCTGCTCGCCGCCGAGGCGCGGCGCAAGGGGGTGCACGTCCTGCTCGCCCCCACGCTCAACCTGCACCGCTCGCCGCTGGGCGGGCGCCACTTCGAGTGCTACTCCGAGGACCCGCTGCTGACCGGCCGGATCGGCGCCGCCTGCGTCCGCGGCGTCCAGGCGGGCGGGGTGGCCGCCACCGCCAAGCACTACGTCGCCAACGACTCCGAGACCGAGCGGCTCACCCTCGACGCCCGCGTGGACGAGCGGACCCTGCGCGAGCTGTACCTGGCCCCCTTCGAGGCCGCGGTCGAGGCGGGCGTCTGGGTCGTCATGTCGGCCTACAACGGGGTGAACGGGACCACGATGTCGGAGAACCCGCTGCTCGCCGACCCGCTCAAGGCGGAGTGGGGGTTCGACGGGGTGGTCGTCTCCGACTGGGGCGGCGTGCGCTCCACCGCTCCCGCCGCCCGCGCCGCGCAGGATCTCGCGATGCCCGGACCGCGGAGCCCGTGGGGGGAGGCGCTGGTCGCCGCGGTCCGCACGGGCGAGGTGCCGGAGGCGGCGATCGACGACAAGGTCCGGCGCCTGCTCCTGCTCGCCGCCCGCGTCGGCGCGCTGGACCTCCGCATCCCGCCCGGCGTCCCGGCCTTCTCCGCGGAACCCGCCACCGCCACCGCCACCGCCACCGCCACCGCCACCGCCACCGCCACCGCCACCGACGAGCCTGCCTCCTCTCCGGGCCTCACGGCTCCCCCGGACCTGGCCGCTCCCCCGGGCCTCGCCGGGCGGGAGGACCGCGGTCCGGCCCGCGCCCTGCTCCGCCGGGCCGTCGCGGCGAGCACCGTGCTCCTGCGCAACGAGGGCCCGCTGCTCCCGGTGGAGCCCGCGCGCCTGCGCCGGGTCGCGGTGCTCGGGCCGAACGCCGCCACCGCCCGGATCCAGGGCGGCGGCAGCGCGGGCGTGTACCCCGCCTCCGCCGTCTCCCCCCTCGACGGCATCCGCGAGGCGCTCTCCGGGATCGCGGAGGTGGTGCACTCCCCCGGCGTCCACCTCGCCGACCGGCCCGCCCCGCTGCACACGGGCAACGCCCGCAACCCCCGGACCGGCGAGCCCGGCGTCCTGGTCCGCCTGCTGGACGCCTCCGGCGCGGAACTCCACGCCGAGCACCGGCTGACCGGCCGCATCCTGGAGCCGGCCCGGATCGACGGCGCCGCCGCCGTCGAGATCCGCGCCCTGCTGACCCCGGACGCCGGCGGACCCTGGGACCTGGCCGTGGCCGGCTGGGGCCGCGTCGTGCTGGAGGCGGACGGCCGCGTCCTGGTGGACGAGGAGGTGGAGCGGGACACCGACGACCCCGCCACCGTGCACCTGTCCCCGCCGTACCGGCACGCACGGCTCACGACGGCCGCGGGCCGGGACGTGGAGCTCGTCTCCCGGCGGCGGCTCGACCCGGGCAGCGGGACCGCCTCGGTCCTGGCGGCCGGACCGCCCCGCGGCGGCGACGAGGCGGAGCTGGCCGCCGCGGTCGGGCTCGCGCGCTCCTGCGACCTGGCCGTCGTGGTGGTGGGCACCACCGAGGAGGTCGAGAGCGAGGGGTTCGACCGCGAGAGCCTGGACCTGCCCGGCCGCCAGGACGAGCTCGTCCGCGCGGTGGCCGGGGCCTGCCCCGCCACCGTCGTGGTCGTCAACTCGGGCGGCCCCGTCGCCCTGCCGTGGCGCGAGGAGGCGCCCGCCGTGCTCCTGAGCTGGTTCCCGGGGCAGGAGTACGGGCACGGCCTCGCCGACGTGCTGTTCGGCCGCGCCGAGCCCGGCGGCCGGCTCCCCACGACCTGGGCGGACCGGGCGCTCGTCTCCACCGTTCCCGAGGCCGGGACGCTCGCCTACGCCGAGGGGCTGGAGATCGGCCACCGCGCCTGGCTGCGGCGGTCCGAGTCGCCCGCGTACTGGTTCGGGCACGGGCTCGGCTACACGTCCTGGTCCTACGAGGGCATCGCCGTCCCCGGCGAGGCCGCCCCCGGCGGCCCGCTCCGGGTCCGGGTACGGCTGCGCAACACCGGCGGGCGCGCCGGCCGGGAGACCGTCCAGGTCTACCTGTCCCGGCCGGAGACGGGCGTCACCCGCCCCGTGCGCTGGCTGGCGGGCTACGCCCCGGCCGAGGCCGGGCCCGGCGAGGCCGTCGAGGTGGCGGTGGACGTCCCCGCGCGGGCCTTCCTGCACTGGTCGGCCGGGGACCGCGCCTGGCGCGCCGAGGCGGGGGCCTTCACGGTGCTCGCCGGGCGCTCGGCCGCCGACCTGCCGCTGAGCGCCGTGACGGTCCTCTCCGCGGAGCCGCGGCGCTGAGGGGCGCCCCCGCCGGTCTTCCCGCGCGGATCCCCGCGCCACCGGGCCGCCCGGACGGCGCCGCGGTCGCGTCCGGGCCCGGCGGCGCGGGGCCGACGCGTGGGAGAGCGCTCTCCCGCTATGCTATAAAGATCTGCATGAACGATGGCCTCCCGCACGCGGCGGGACCCCCTACCTTGGAGGACGTGGCTCGGGCGGCGGGAGTCTCCCGCGCCACGGTCTCCCGCGTGATCAACGGGATCCGCAACGTCGATCCCGCGATCCAGGAGAGGGTCAGGCAGGCGATCGCCCTCACCGGCTACGCCCCCAACCAGGCCGCGCGCTCGCTGGTCACCCGGCGGACGGGCGTGATCGCGCTGATCGCCTCCGGGGCCGGCAGCGGTGAGGAGAACCCGTTTCCCGGCCAGATCTTCGCCGACCCGTTCTTCGGGCGCGTCGCCGGAGGCGTCGTCGGCCACCTGCGCCCGCTGGGCGTGCATCCCGTCCTGATGTTCGCCGACACCCTGGAGAGCCGCGACCAGATCATCAGCTTCCTCCGCCAGGGCAACGCCGACGGGGCCATCCTGATCTCCATCAGCGCCGGGGACACGCTGCCCAAGCTGCTGGCGGACGCCTCGCTGCCCGCCGTGCTCTTCGCCAGGCCGGTCCGGCCGATCCCCATCAGCTACGTCGACGTCGCGCACCGGACCGGGGGCAAGCTGGCCGCCGACCACCTCGTCGCCCGCGGCTGCCGCCGGCTGGCCACCATCTCCGGCCCGCTCGACCTGCCCGCCAGCCAGGACCGCCTGGCGGGCTTCCAGGAGGCGATGGCCGTCCACGGCCACCCCTACATCCCCTGCGCCGAGGGCAACTTCACCTTCGCCAGCGGCGAGGCCGCGATGGAGCGGCTGCTGGCCGAGCACCCCGGCATCGACGGGGTCTTCGTCGCCAACGACGTGATGGCCCAGGGCGCCCTGGGCGTGCTGGGCCATCACGGGCGCCGGGTGCCCGGCGACGTGGCCGTGGTGGGCTTCGACGACAGCAGCGCGGCCCTGGCCTGCCGCCCGCCGCTCACCACCGTCCGCCACCCTATCGAGGACATGGCGGCCGAGATGGCGCGGCTGCTGCTGGCCCACATCGAGCAGCCGGACCTCCCGGTGACCTCGCGGATCTTCGAACCCATCCTGGTGGTCCGGGAGTCGGCCTGATCCCGCGGCCGCCGTACCCGGGGGCACCGGCCGCGGGCGCGCGGCGGGGCCCGCCCCGCCCCGCCGGGCCCCGCACGCGGGGAGGCCCCGCCGCCGTGCGGGGCCTGGCGGGGACCGGTCCGCACCGGTCCCGCGGCGGTCAGACGGCCGGCACCGCCCTGCTCTGGCGGATCAGCTCCGCGTACCTGCGCCCGCTGGCCTTGACCGTGCGCTCCTGCGTGTCGTAGTCGACGTGGACCAGGCCGAAGCGCTTGTCGTAGCCGTAGGCCCACTCGAAGTTGTCCAGCAGGGACCAGGCGAAGTAGCCCTTCAGCGGGACCCCGCCGCGGATCGCCTCGGCGCAGGCCGCCAGGTGGTCCTCCAGGTAGGCGGTGCGCTCGCGGTCGTCGATCGCGCCGTCCGGGCCGACCCGGTCCGGCCAGGCGGAGCCGTTCTCCGTGACGTAGATCCGCTCGACGCCGTAGTCGTCGGCCAGCCGGTGCAGGATCCGCCGGAGCCCGTCGGCGTGGATCTCCCAGCCCATCGCGGTCGTGGCCGCGCCGGGGACCTCCAGCTGGCGGCTGTACGGTGCCGGGCCGTCCGGGTCGGCGGCGATGACCTGCCGGAAGTAGTAGTTCACCCCGTGGTAGTCCAGTGGCGTGGCGATCGTCTCCAGGTCGCCGGGGTGGACGGGCAGGTCGACGCCGTAGACCTCGATCATGTCCTCGGGGTAGCCGCGCCCGCAGACGGGGTCGAGCCACCAGCGGTTGATGTGGCCGTCGGCCCGCCGGGCGGCGGCGAGGTCCTCGTCGCCGCCGGTGGCGCTCTCCACCGGGCTCAGGTTGTTGACGATCCCGATCGACGGGGCGAGCCGGGCGGCGGCCCGGATCGCCTGGGTGGCCAGGCCGTGCCCCAGGTGCAGGTGGTAGGAGGTCCGCACGGCCGCCGTCAGATCCTTCACGCCCGGCGCCATCACGCCGTCGAGGTGCCCGAGCCAGGAGGAGCAGAGCGGCTCGTTGAGGGTGGTCCAGTCGGCGACCCGGTCGCCGAGCGCTTCCGCGACCGTGGCGGCGTACTCGGCGAAGCGCAGCGCGGTGTCGCGCTCCGGCCAGCCGCCGAGGTCCTGCAGCGCCTGGGGCAGGTCCCAGTGGTAGAGGGTGACGAACGGGCGGACGCCCACCTCCAGCAGCCGGTCCACCAGGCGGTCGTAGAAGGCCAGGCCCTTGGGGTTGACCGGGCCCGAGCCGGTGGGGAAGATCCGGGGCCAGGCGATGGAGAACCGGTAGGCGTCCACGCCGAGGCCGCTCATGAGGTCCACGTCCTCGCGCCACCGGTGGTAGTGGTCGCAGGCCACGTCACCGGTGTCGCCGTTGTCGATGGCGCCCGGCACCCGGCTGAAGGTGTCCCAGATCGACGGCAGCCGGCCGTCATCCAGAGCCGCGCCCTCGATCTGGTAGGCCGAGGTGGCCACGCCCCAGGTGAAGTCCGGGCCGAAGTCGCGCATGAATGGAGTCTCCTTGCTCACTTGACCGCGCCCGCGGTCAGTCCTTGTACGAGATAGCGCTGCAGCAGCAGGAAACCGGTGACCACGGGGACGCTGACCACCAGCGAGGCGGCCATCACCTGGTTCCAGTAGACGTCGTTCTGCGTGGCGTAGCCCTGCAGCCCGACGGCCAGGGTGCGGGTGCTCTCGTCGGTCATCACCGACGCGAAGAGCACCTCGCCCCACGACGTCATGAAGGCGTAGATGGTGACCGCCACGATGCCGGGCATCGCGGCGGGGATGACCACCCGGAGCAGCGCTCCGAGCGGCCCGCTCCCGTCGACCTGGGCGGCCTCGTCCAGCGCCGTGGGGATGGAGTCGAGATAGCCGACCAGCATCCAGATGGCGAACGGCAGGGAGAAGGTCAGGTAGGTGATGATCAGCCCGGTACGGCTGGCGGACAGCTCCAGGCCGATGAGGTCGCCCAGGTTCGCGAAGATCATGAACAGCGGGAGCAGGAACAGGATCCCGGGGAACATCTGGGTGGACAGCACCGTGATGGAGAAGACCTTCCGGCCGGGGAAGCGGTACCGGCTGATCGCGTACGCGGCGAAGATCGCCACCGCCACCGACGCCACGGAGGCGACGGACGCCACGATCAGGCTGTTGACGAAGTAGTGGGCCAGCGGCACGGTCCGCCACATGTCGAAGAACGGCTGCAGGGTGACCGTGGTGGGGATCCAGGAGAAGTCGCCCTGCACGTCCCCGAGCGGTTTGACGGCGGAGGTCGCCATCACGTAGAGCGGGACGAGCGTGAACAGGCCGAGAGAGCCGAGGCCGATCCAGCGGGCCCAGGGCAGCCAGCGGGGCTCACGCATGGCTCCTCCTGCGGGAGGTCGCCATCAGGTACACCGCGGTCACCAGCAGCAGGAACAGCAGCAGGAGCACCGACATCGCCGAGCCCGAGCCGAAGTTCCAGGTGACGAAGGAGCTCTGGTAGATGTGGATGGAGATCAGGTCCGCCTCTTCCGGAGCCGACTTGCCGAACAGCACGTAGGGCGTGTTGAAGTCGTTGAAGGTCCACAGGAACAGCACCAGCACGAGGACCTGGTTGACCGGGCGCAGCATGGGCAGCGTGATCGAGCGCAGCTGCTTCCACCAGCCGGCCCCGTCGATCGCGGAGGCCTCGTAGAGGTCCGACGGGATGTTCTGCAGCGCGGCCATGAGCATCAGGAAGGCGAACGGCCAGGTCCGCCAGACGTAGGTCACCAGCAGGGCGACGAAGCTGTTGCCGCCGATGAGCCAGAACGGGCGGTCGTCCGCCAGGCCGAGCTGGTCGACCAGGACGTGGTTGACCATGCCCGAGTCCCGCTGGAACATGAAGCTCCAGGTGATCACCGCGGCGTAGGCGGGCAGCGCGTAGGGGACCAGGAACAGGGTGCGCAGCAGCCCGCGCCCGCGGAAGCTGCCCTGCATCAGCACGGCTCCGGTGGTCCCCAGCAGCCAGGACAGGCCGATCGCCAGCAGGGTGAAGACGACGGTCACCGTGAAGGAGTGGAGCAGTCCGCGGCCCACCGCGGAGTCGAAGTCCACCGCGATCTCGTAGTTGGCCAGGCCCGCGCCGGGGGCCGCGCTCCAGTTGCGGATGAAGAACTGGGTGAGCTTCAGGAAGCTCATCGCGATGCCGACCAGCATCGGCACCAGGTGGATGAGGAGCTCCAACAGGATCGCCGGGAGGATCAGCAGGTACGGCAGGCCGAGGCGGCGCAGCCGTACCGGGATCAGTGCGGTGACCCGGGCCAGGCCCCTCCTCCCCGGCCGCGGCGGGCCGCCGCCCGGCGACCGGGCCCCGCGCCGCGCGCCGGGGCGGGGCGTGGTGGACACGACCATCGTTCTCCTATCGAGGGGACTGCCGGTTCGCCGGCGGGGGAAATCGCTTCGCTGTCATGGGTCCGCGCCGGGAGCGGCTCCGCGTGCGCAACGGCCGGGACGGCCGGAGGGGGAGGTCCGGCGCGGGGCCGGGCGGGGCACACCGCCCGGCCCCGCGGCCGGGCGGGTCAGCTGCCCGCCTGCATCTTCTCGTTCGCCTCGGTCAGCTTCGCCTTGATGTGCTCCTCGGTGACCGGCTTGCCGCTGGCCACGTCCGCGAAGAGCTGGTTCATCGCGGTGCCGACCAGCGTCTCGAACTGGCTCTCCTCGGGCACCTGGGGAAGGGGCGCCGCGGTGGTGGCGAGGATCTGCTGGAAGGCCTTGATGTGCTCGCTCTGGAACGCCGGGTCGTCGTAGGCGTCGGTGACGGTGGGCAGCGAGCCGTACGCCTTGTTGAGGTTCTGCTGCGTCTGCTTGCTCGTCATGAACGTGACGAAGTCGGCGGCGGCGTCCTGGCTCTCGGAGTGCTTGAAGATCGCCAGGTTGATGCCGGCCACCATGCCGTTGACCTGCTTGCCGCCCTGGCTCGGGTCCGGGAGCGGGATGGGGGCGACGCCGTAGTCCTCATCGCTCATGCCGGCCGCCTTCGCCGAGGAGGCGATGGACTGCCACAGCAGCATCCCGGCCTTGCCGGAGGTGAAGTCCTGGACCGCCTGGGTGCCGTTGGCGTACTCCGCGTTGCTCGGGTTGACGATCTTGTGGACCGCCATCAGGTCGAGGAACTGCTTGGTCGCGGCGACCTGCTTGTCGGAGTCGAACTGCGGCTTGCCGGAGGAGTCGAACAGCTCGGAACCGTGCTGCTGGCCGAAGATGAACGCGTGGTGGGCGTTCTCGCTGACGCTGGCGCCCTCCACGGCCAGGCCCCACTTGCCGTCCTTGGTGAGCTTCTTGCCGGTGGCGATGAGCTCGTCCCAGGTCTTCGGCGGGGCCTCGATGCCCGCCTCGGCGAACATCTTCTTGTTGTAGATCAGGCCGTAGGTCATGCCGTAGATCGGGACCGCGGTGGGCGGCTGCCCCTGCGCCCCGGTCGCGGCGAGGCTCGGGCCGAGGAAGCGCTCCTTGCCGCCGACCTTGGCCAGCAGCTGGTCGTCGAAGGGCACGAAGGCGCCGGTGGCCTGCAGCGAGGCCGACCAGGTGTTGCCGATGTTGACCACGTCCGGGCCCTTGCCCGAGGTCGTGGCGGCGAGGATCCGGTTGAGCAGGTCGGACCAGGGCACCACCTCGACGTTCACCTTGATGCCGGTCTCCTTCTCGAACCGGGCGAGCTCGGGCTTGAGCACCTCCGCGTCGGCCTCCAGGCTGGGGCCCTGGTTGGAGGCCCAGTACGTGAGCGTCTTGGGCGCGGCGGCCTCCTCCTTGACTCCTCCGTCGTCGCCGCCGCAGGCGGCGAGGGAGGTGGAGACGGCGAGCAGGAGCGCCCCTGCCTTGACGAGACTGCGCATACGCATGGTGGTTCCTAGGGGGTAGGTAAGGGGGTGTCGGCGGTCGTGCCGCCGGCGCCGCCGGCGTTGTCACCGCCGGGGACGTCCGCGACCGCGGGGGCATCAGGGCGGGGACCCGGGGAGCGGGGGTTGCCCATGAAGTCCTCCCGGGTCTGCCGTCCGACGTTTTGGAGAGCGCTCTCCAAAGAGAGTCGGTCACAGACCGGTTTCCTGTCAACAATCCCCGGGTAACGATCACCGTTATAACCGCCGGGGATTGGCTTCGGCTTACATAATCGCTGTTCAGAGGGATGTCGGCTTTTGGAGAGCGCTCACCGTCCGCGCGCCGCCGAGAGCGCCCCCGCCTGACGGACTCACGCGCGACCGGAGAAACCCCTGCGGATGGGGGCCCTACCGCATCCGGGCACCGCCGCCACGGCTCTCTCGCCGGACTCGGGGGGGTGAACCGGAGAACGCTCTCCAACGAGGCCCGCACGCACGGGATCCGTTGAAGAGCGTTCTCCGCTGTGCCGGAAGGCACCGCGGGAGGGGCCGGGGGCCGGGTTACACGACCTCGAAGTTGGCCATCATGGCCATGTCCTCGTGTTCGAGGTTGTGGCAGTGCATGACGTACCGGCCGCGGTAGCCGGTGAACCTCGTGATGATCTCGACGGTCTGCACCTCGCGCAGCTCCACCGTGTCCTTCCACTCCGGCGGTCCCGCCGGGCGCTCGCCGTTGACGGACAGCACCTGGAAGTGCGCCAGGTGCAGGTGCACGGGGTGGGCGACGTCGCTGGTCAGACGCCAGATCTCGGTGTCGCCCAGGCGGGGGCGGGCCTCGACGCGGCGGGTGTCGAAGGGGCGGTCGTTGACCAGCCATCCCGTGCCGCCGTGCAGGCTCCCGCCGGTGAACGCGAAGTCCCTCGTCACCGCGGCCTTCGCCGGGTCCAGCCGCTCGATCCGCGAGAGCGTCTCCGGGATCGCCGAGTCGTCGCGCGCGTCCCCGCCGACGGCGAAGCGCATCACCCTGCCCTGCGGGCCCTCCCCGGCGAGGTTGCGCAGCTCCACCAGGTCTCCGGCCCGGTAGGCCGAGAAGTCCACGACCACGTCCGCCCGCTCCCCCGGCGCGAGCCGTACCCGCCGCAGCCTCCGCGGCGCCGCGAGCAGGCCGCCGTCGCCGCCGATCTGCACGATCGTCCCGCCCGGCGCGAGCGCGAACTCGTACGGCCGGGCGTTGGAGCCGTTGAGCAGCCGGAAGCGGTAGCGGGCCCGCTCCACGCGCAGTTCGGGCCAGGGCGCGCCGTTGACCAGGATGACGTCGCCCAGCACCCCGCCCATGTACGCCTCGCGCACACCGGGCCGGTCCGCGAGCCCGGGGTAGGGCATCGAGCCGTCCTCGGCGAACGACCGGTCGCAGACCATCAGCGGGACGTCGCGCTCGCCCTCCGGCAGCGGGAGCGCGTCCTCCTCGTCGTCGCGCACCAGGAAGAAGCCCGCCAGCCCGCGCCACACCTGCTGCCCGGTGTAGTCCATGCGGTGGTCGTGGTACCAGAGCGTGGCCGCCCGCTGGTCGAGCGGGAACGTGTAGTCCTTCCGCGCGCCCGGCCGCACCAGGTCGGTCGGGTAGCCGTCGGACTCCGGCGGGGTCCTGCCCCCGTGCAGGTGCGTCACCGTCGGCACGCCGAGCCCGTTGGAGACCCGCACGACGGTCTCGCGCCCGCTCCGCGCCTCGATCGTCGGACCGGGGAAGCTCCCGCCGTACCCCCAGACCGGGGTGCGCAGGCCGGGCAGGATCTCCACCTCGGCCGCGCGCTGGACCAGCTCGTAGTGGTCGGCCGTGCCGTCGGTCCGGTACGGCCTGGCGACCTCGGGCAGCGGGAGCGGCACGGTGAACGGCGCGGGCAGCGGCGCGGTGCTCGGCAGCAGCCTGGGCTGCGGGGTCCCGGTGAGCAGGGAGCAGCCGGAGGCTCCGGACACGGCGGCGGCCGCCGCCCCCAGGCCGAGCAGGCGCAGCGCCTGCCGTCTGGTCATCGTCATGCCGCGACGGCCGTCTCGGCGCGGCGGCGCGGCATGACCCGCGCGAGCAGCATGACGCTCCCCCCGAACATCAGCACGCCGACCGGCACGTGCAGCGTCTTCAGGTGCATGACGCCGAACGCCATCTCGGCCAGCGTGCCGATCAGCAGTCCGGCGGCGGGGGCGACGGTGCGCGCCGGACCGCCGCCCGGCCGCCACACCAGGATCGCGGCGGCCAGGTGCAGCAACCCGGCTGCGAGTACGGCGACCGCCGAGATCCCGTGCACCGTCCGCCCGCCGGGTGAGGAGAGCAGCAGCCCGGCGGTGACCGCCTGGATCAGGATCATGGCCGCCTGCAGGGCGATCGCGGCGCGGAGGAACGGGAAGAAACGCGGCGTGGGCATGGGGTGGTCTCCTCGGGGAGTCACGCAGACGGGCTCAGACCGGCATCGTCGCCCCTCCGGCCGCCCGTGGTCGTCGTCCGTGAGGAGACTCCTCGGCTACTCCGCAGGGCGCAGACGCGGCCGCCCGCGCGGTCCTCCGGAGAGGCAGCTCCGCTACGCGGAGGCCTGCGCCAGCCGGTAGCGGGAGGGCGGGATGCCGTACCGGTCGACGAACGCCTGGCGCAGGGTCTCGGCCGTGCCGAACCCGCAGCGGGCCGCCACCGCGGCCATGGGCAGGGAACTGGAGACCAGCAGCTGCGCGGCGGCCTCGGTGCGGGCCTGCCGCACGAACCTGCCCGGCGTCTGCCCGAGGTGCTTGAGGAACAGGCGGGTCAGGTGCCGTTCGCTCACCCCGGCGCCGGCCGCCAGCGCCGCCGTGGCCAGGTCGCCGCCGAGGTTGCTCGCGATGTGCTCGACGACCCGTTTGACGAGGGTGTTCTCGGGCGGCGGAGGAGCGGTGAACATGCTCATCTGCGCCTGGTTGCCCGGGCGCTGGAGGTAGGTCACGAGGTTTCGCGCCACGTTCCGGGCCAGTTCGGAGCCGTTGTCCTCCTCGATGAAGGCGAGGGTGAGGTCCAGGGCGCTGGTGACGCCCGCCGCCGTGGAGATGTTCCCCTCCCTGATGAAGATCGGGCCGGGGTCGACGATGACCTCGGGGTGGCGGGAGGCGAGCCGCCCGGCCCACTGCCAGTGGGTGGTGGCGCGCCGGCCGTCCAGCAGGCCCGCGGCGGCCAGGACGGTGGCGCCCGTGCACACCGAGGCGATGCGGCGGCTCTCCCTCGCCAGGCGGCGGACGTGGGCGACGATCACCCGGTTCGCGGCGGCCTCCTCGTGCCCGATCCCACCGGAGACGATGAGGGTGTCGAGCGGTCCGGTGACCCGTTCGAGGGCCTCCTGGGCCTGGAGCGTCAGCCCCGTGCCGCAGGTGACGGGCCGGCCCCCGGGGGTGAGCAGGCGCGTGTGGTACGGCGGGCTGGCGCCGTACCAGTTCGCGCTCCCGAGGCTGGTGGTCACGCAGGCGATGTCGAGCAACTCGGCCGCCTCGTACCCGACGACGGCGACACGGCGTTCCTTCATACGGCGACCCTACGTCGGAAAGACAGGGAACCCAAGATTTCGGACCTCTACGCCCTCCCTGCTCGGCGCGCCTGCGGCGCGCCGAGCAGGGTTGAGCCATGACACAGACGACAGGCACAGGCCAGAAGGAACCGGGCGCCCAGAAGGCCGGGCAGGTCCGGGAGGCCGGGCGGACCGCCGCCCCGCCGGCCGCGTCCACGCCCCGGCGCCGCTGGGGCCGGTTCGCCCGGCACTACGTCGAGATGGTCATCGCCATGTTCGCCGGGATGTTCGTCCTCGGCATGCTCCTGGACGCCGTCGGCATCGGCTTCTCCCACGACCGCCGGCCCGAGCCGTCCTATCTGCTGATGGCGTTCAACATGTCCGTCGGCATGGCCGCCTGGATGCGCTACCGCGGCCACGGCTGGGCGAGCACGCTGGAGATGTGCGCCGCCATGTTCGTCCCCGTCGTGCTCTTCCCGCTGCTGTGGCTGGGCGTCATCGACGGCGGAGACCTGATGCTCGTCGCGCACGTCGCGATGTTCCCGCTCATGCTGGCCGCCATGCTCCGGCGCGTCGACGAGTACGCCGGGTGCGCGGGCTGACACCGCGGCTCCGGGCTCCTCTCACCCGGCGGCGGCCCGTCCGTGCGGCGGGACCGGCCGGGGAGCGCGTCAGGCGTCTCCGAAGACCTCCCAGACCTGGAGCAGCTGGCCCCTCACCGGGTCGTACTCCACCCTGGCCAGGACGGGGTACTCGGCGCCCTTCAGCGCCCTGGTGAAGGAGGAGGTGCCGCACGCCTTGGTGCCGAGGCCGTTCCGGGCGGCGTTAACGTGGTCGGCCAGCCAGGAGTCGCCGCACTTCCCCGTCACGCGCCTGAAGTCCAGCAGGGTGTAGCCCAGCTTGACCGAGGTCTTCCCCTTCGTGAAGACGACCGTCGTGCCGTTGACCCGCTTGACCGTGCCGTAGGCCTTCTTCGAGGCGGTCGGGTTCGCGAGGAACTCGTGGATCCGCTTCTCCTCTCCGAGGATCGAGATCCTGACCGGCACGGGGCCGTGCCCGAGCGCGGCGGTCAGGTCGGCCGCCTGGCAGCGGGTCCTGCCCAGCCCCTTCTTGTCGAGCTTGACGACGCCCTCGGTCTCCTTCAGGTCGCACTCGGCGGTGATCCTGCGGAACTCGGCCCCGGAGTAGTCGATTCGCCGCTCCCCGGCGCCCGGAAGGGGCTTGAGCGTGTAGCGCAGGACACCGTGCCGCTTGACGGGGGTCGCCTTGGCCGGCGTGATGCGCAGGGCGCCGGTCCCGTCGGCCCAGGCGAAGCCGTACAGCACCGACGGGCCGGAGGAGGCCGCGGCGGGGGCGGCGGCCGGACCGGCGGCGCAGAGGGCGAGTGCGGCGGTCAGGGCCGCGGCGGTGAGCGGGCGAGGCATGGGGAGTCTCCCGGATCGTGATTTCGTACACCTGTGAGACGCTCCGGAGCGTGCGAAGGTTCGCGCCCTGCGCACACGGGGAGGCGCGGGCCCGGGGGCGTCCGGCTCCGGCGCCTCGACCGTCGCGCCCGAGCGCGCCCGCACCCGGCGGCCGCGGAGTCATCGACCGGGAACGGCGGTACACCGGTCCGTTCCGGGGAAGGGGTGGCGGATGCGCTTCCACGCCGACCTGCACATCCACTCGAAGTACGCCAGGGCCTGCAGCAGGGACAGCGACCTGGAGCACCTGACGTGGTGGGCCCTGCGCAAGGGCGTCGCGCTGCTGGGCACCGGCGACTTCACCCATCCGGCCTGGTTCGGCCACCTGCGCGACAGGCTCGTGCCCGCGGAGCCGGGGCTGTTCCGGCTCCGCGAGGACCCGTCGGCGGCACTGGACGGGGACGCCCCCGGCGCGCTGCCGCCCGGTGCGGACGCGGGCCGGATGCGGTTCATGCTCTCGGTCGAGGTCGCCACGGTCTACCGGCGCGGCGGGCGCACCCGCAAGCTCCACCACCTGGTGTACGTGCCGGACTTCGAGGCGGCCGAGGCGTTCAACCGGTCGATCTCCCGCTACGGCGACCCGGCCTCGGACGGCCGGCCCGTCCTCGGCCTGGACGCCCGCGACCTGCTGGAGATCGTTCTCGGCAGCGGCGACGGCGCCTACCTCGTGCCCGCCCACGTCTGGACGCCCTGGTTCGGCGTGTTCGGCTCCAGGTCCGGGTTCGACACGGTCGAGGAGTGCTACGGCGACCTCACCGGGCACATCTTCGCGCTGGAGACCGGCCTGTCCAGCGACCCGGCCATGAACTGGCGGGTCTCCGGCCTGGACCGCTACCGGCTGGTCAGCCACTCCGACGCGCACTCGCCGCCCAGGATCGGCCGCGAGACCACGGTCTTCGAGACCAGTCTGGACTACTTCGAGGTCCTGCGGGCGCTGCGGACCGGTGACGGGCTCGCGGGGACGGTCGAGTTCTTCCCCGAGGAGGGCAGGTACCACATCGACGGGCACCGCAAGTGCGGCGTCCGGATGGAGCCCCGGGAGACCCGCCGCCGCGGCGGGATCTGCCCGGTGTGCGGGAAGCGGCTCACCGTCGGCGTGCTGAGCCGGGTCGAAGACCTCGCCGACCGGGCGGAGGGCGTACGGCCGGACGGCGCCGCGGGCTTCCGCAGCCTCGTCCCGCTCCCGGAGATCGTGGGCGAGGTCCTCGGCGTCGGACCGCAGAGCAAGAAGGTGCTCAGGGAGATCGACCGGCTCGTCACCGCCCTCGGACCCGAGCTGGCGATCCTGGAGGACGTGCCGGTGGACGAGATCGAGGCCTGCTCCCCGCCGCTCGCCGAGGCCGTCGCCAGGCTGCGCCGGGGAGAGGTGGTCCGGGACGCCGGATACGACGGCGAGTACGGTGCGATCCGGCTCTTCGGTCCCGGCGGGCCGGCGCGGGCGGGCACGACCGCGCCTCCCACCCTCTTCTAGAGGGTCCCGCGGCTCTTCACCTGCACGGCGGGACGCCCTCCGGGCGACCGCACCGCCCTGTCCCGGTTCATGAAAAATCTGGATTTTCCGCCGAGTTTTCGCTGGAATTGACATGACCGCGCAGCGACGAGTACTCTTTGAAAAGTTGCAGTCGTAGTTTCCTCGAACGTTTTTCATCTTAGAAGCGCCCGCGGGAAGTTTTTGACAGCGGGCTTTCGCTTCTCCCGATCAAGGTCGGCGGACGCACAGCGGCCCGCCACGCAGCCCCGTGTCGTCGACTTGGCGGCCCGGCGAGGCTCCCAGAAGGAGAAGCAGTGACTGAAGGTACCGTGAAGTGGTTCAACGCCGAAAAGGGCTTCGGCTTCATCGCGCCCGACGACGGTAGTGCCGACGTGTTCGTGCACTTCTCGGCGATCACTACCGGTGGCTACCGCAGCCTGGAAGAGAACCAGCGGGTCGTCTTCGAGACGACCATGGGCCCCAAGGGTCCGCAGGCCGACAAGGTCACGGCGCTCTGAGCATCAAGCTCTCGCACCGGATGAATCTCCAGTAGAGCTCGCACCGCATCGCGGTGCGAGCTCTACTGCTTTTACCTCATCTCCAGATCCTTAAAGTCCATTTTTTCGTAAAAATGGTAATTAATCCCTGGAGAGAATTCCTGCCCGCCCGGCACGTCCAGGTCGCCCTCGGACCGGCGGCCCGGATCCACGGCCCGTCCTGATGCGGCGCGGATCCGGGACGGGCCGCGCTCAGAGATCCCGGCCGCGCTCAGGGATACCAGCCGCGTTCAGAGATCCGGGCCGGTCTCGGGAGCGCGGACGACGTCGGTCGCGAGCAGCCCGGCGAGGGTCCCGTCCGTCCGCGTCACGACCATCGTGTGGGTCTTCGCCCGGTCCATCCGCTCCAGCAGCCCGGTCAGTTCCTCGCTCGGGCGGACGGTGGTGACGCCGAAGCTCATGATCTCCTCGGCGGTGGCGTCCGGCGCGGCGCCCTTCAGCTCCCGGGGGCCGACGACGCCCTGGACGATCTTCCCCTCCCGCAGCACCACCACGGCCGCGCCCGCCGGGTCGGCGAAGATCCGCGGTTCGAGCTCCGCCACCCGGTCGTCGGGGAACGCGATCACCGGATCGCGCCGCATCACGCCGGCGACCAGGATGGCCTCGCCCTCGTACGGCAGGTCCGCCGAGAGCCAGTCCATCTTGCCCGCCGTGTAGTCGTACACCTCACCGAAGCCGAGGCGCTCCAGCCGCGGGGCGGCCCGCGGGCTCATGTCGCATATCCAGTCGTGGCAGTAGACGACGACCGGCCGGGACCGGTCGAGCTCCGCGGCGGTCCGGGCGCCCAGTTCCTTGAGCGGCAGGTTCCGGGCGCCGGGAAGGTGTGCCCAGCCGTACTCCTCGCCGGGCAGCACCTCCACGAGCTGGGCGTCGCGGGTTTCGAGCAGGTCGCGTACGGTGTCGCGGTCGATGCGCTGAACCATGCGGGAGCCGTACCCACAATGGCGCGTTCGACTCGGGACGTCCCGCCGCCCCTCCCCGCTTGCCCACCGTGCCGGGCCCTGGTGCCGGCGGTCGTGCCGGGAGTCCGGCAACGGGCCGTCGATTTCCAGCACCTCGGACAGAAGCCCTGTATCACCCAGCCTTATGCGTATAACCTCAGCAATCCGGCGCATTCGGGAAAACAGGGGAAGCGACGTGGCGGGGTCGTGGGCGGAGTTACCGGTGGGTCGCGTCGTACGGCTCCGCGGCGCCGATTTCCATGCCGTCTCCCTCTCGATCGACCCGCTCCCCGATGACGCGCCCGCGATTGTGACCTATGCCGCGGGTGACGCCCGTTCACCCGCGGAAATGGCAGCCTCGGTATTGAACGAGCTGGAAAAGGTGGTTGTCGCCATATTCCCGGCATGGCTGCCGGAGGCTGCGGGCATCGACGGCCCTGGCGGCGCGGGCGTGCGAGCCGCACGCGCGCTCGCCCTGCGGACGGCGTCCGCGAGCGGCCACTTCGGCCCGTTCCTGGCCGACCTCGCGGAACGTTCCCTGCGCACCGGCCGGGAGCCCGGCGGGCTCCCCTCCGAGGGCGGCCCCGGCCTGCTCCCGTCCAGGGGCCGGCCCATCCGGCTCCCTCCCGGGGGCGGGCCCGCCCGCTTCTCGCCCGAGGTCCGTGCCGCGGGTCTCGCCAGGGCGCTCGCCACCGGCTTCGGCCGTTCCCGTGCGGCGATCCTCGTGGACGTCCCCGACGGCCTCTCCCCGCTCTCGCAGGAGGTGCTCGCCGCGGGATGCGAGTGGTTCGCCCACCGGGGCGGGTTCGGGATCTGGCTCACGGGCGCCGCCCTGACCTCGGTCGACCGGATCGGGACGGTCCCCGTCCCCGCCGAGGTGGAGGAGCTCGCCCGGGAGGTGCCGGGTCCGCCGCCGGATCGGGAGCCGTACACCGTCACCTACCCCGCCCTCGCCGGGAGGCCGCACCCCGGCAGCGGCGCCGAGCAGGCGCTGGAGACCGCCCTGGCCCGGTGCGACTGGGCGGCCGGCCGGGAGTGGAACCGGACCTACCACCCGCACCCGCTGGCCGTCCCCATCCGGATGGACCTGCTCTGGCGCGACGAGCGGTGCGTGGTGGAGATCGACGGGCCAGATCACCGTACGGCCCGCAAATACGCGCAGGACCGGCAGCGGGACATACGGCTCCAGCAGGCCGGATACGCCGTGCTGCGCTTCACCGACGACCAGGTCATGACCGATATGGAAGCCGTGCTCCGCCAGGTGGAGTGGTTCGTCCGGAACCGTCGCCACGGAACACCGAAAGGATAGAAAATGCCCGATAAAGCACTACCGCTCCCTCAGGTTTCCGCCCTTCTGGTACTGATGATCGAGGCACAGGAGGTTTCCAACCCTGACCTCAAAGAACGCCACGGCATAAGCCTCGATGGGCAGAACCGCCTGAGTCTGAACAAGCTGAAGCTCGTCGACAGCCGGAAGCAAGGACGTGCGTACGCCCACATCCTTACCGACGCAGGATGGGCCTACCTCGCCAGGGAGCTTCGTGCGAGGACGCTCCCGATGCCCAGGAAGGGCGCGGGGAGCGCTGTGCACCGCGCCCTGCTCGCGTGGCTGCCGGGGTTCCTCGAACGGACCGACCAGCCGCTCGCCGACGTCTTCCAGCCCTACGACGGCTCGGTGCCCGGTTCCTCGGAGGCGGCCTCGACGGACTCTCCCGCCGCTTCCCCGGCACCGTCCGCCTCTGTGCCCGCCTCCGTGAACGTCGAGACCCGCATCCGGCTCGCCTACGCCGAACTGGCCGCCAAGCCCGGTGCCTGGGTGAGCTTGGCGAAGATCCGCCCGCTGCTGGGTGACACGGAGCGCGCGGAGGTGGACGACACGCTCAGGCGGATGAACCGCATGCCGGACGTGCGCGTCGTCCCCGAGGAGAACCAGAAGACGCTCACCCCGGCCGACCGGGAGGCGGCGGTGGTCATCGGCGACCAGGACAAGCACTTCCTCGCGATCGGAGCGTGATGACGGACCAGGAGCGGAAGGCCCTCGCGGCGCTCACGTTCAACTGGGCGGAGGCCCCCGACGACGTGTGGCGGCCCTCGCCGTTCCACGTGGAGAGCCTGCACCGGCAGACCGGGCAGATCCTCCTCACCGGCCTGGCCGAGGCCGCGGCGAGCCGGGACGTCAGCCCGATCGGCGTGGTCGTCGAGGGCCAGCGAGGTTCCGGCAAGACCCACCTGCTCGGCTGGCTGCGCGAGCGGACACGGGAGCAGGGCGGCTACTTCTTCCTGGTGAGCCTGCTGGACGCCCGGAGTTTCTGGGCCAGCGTCATGGTCTCCGTGCTCGACAGCCTCGCGCGCGAGGAGGACGACGGGGAGGGCGGCCGGAGAAGCCAGCTCCAGGTCTTCCTGGACCGGCTCGCGGCGCTCGTGGGAGTGCCCCGGATGGTACGGCGCGCGGTGGTCGGAACCAGCAGACTGGCGCGGATGCCCCTCGACACCTTCGTCGACGCCTTCCGCCGCTTCGACCGGACACTCGGCCGGGACACCCAGGACACCCTCAGGGCCCTCGTCCTGCTCGCCTCCGACGATCTCGCGGCGCAGGACATCGGGGACGCCTTCCTGTCCTCCACGCCGGAGGAGGACCAGGGCGAGCGGGCCCGCTGGGGCATCCGGCGGAGCGAGAAGTCGCAGCAGGAGATCGTCATGGACCTGTCGCGCCTGCTCGCCCTCACCGGGCCGTCCGTCATCGCGGTCGACCAGATCGACATGCTCATCGCGCAGTCCTCGCTCTCCATGGACGGGGACTCGGCGGACCATCGCGACCTGCTCCTGGTCGAGCAGATCGCGGGCGGCCTGATGGCGCTGCGGGAGGCCACCCGCCGGACGTTGACGGTGGTCTCCTGCCTCCCTCCGACATGGGTGCTCATCGAGACGCACGCGACCGCCACCGTCCAGGACCGGTTCCGGAAAACGGCCCACCTCAAGACGATCCCGGACGCCGAGACCGGCCACGCGCTGATCGCCAAGCGGTTCGGGGCGCAGTTCGGTGAGATCGGCTTCACCCCGCCCTACCCGACCTGGCCGATCAGGCCGTCGGCGTTCGACGACGCCCGCGACTACACCCCCCGGCAACTACTCATCAAGATCAATGACCACGTCCAGTCCTGCCTTCGCGACGGTGAGATCAGGGAGCTGGAGCACCTCGCCGCCTCGGCCCCGGTGGAGAACCCCGTGGCCCCGGGGGAACCGCTGCTCTCCGCTGTGCCTCCCGAGTCCTCTGGGCAGGACCTCTCCGCCCTCGATGCCCGGTTCGCCCGGCTCAGGGAGACCGCAGACGTGGCAGCGGCGCTCGATGCCGCCACCGAGGACGCGGTCATGCCCGCGCTGCTCTCGGCCGGGCTCACCGCCTGGATCGCCGGGCAGGGCGAGGCCGGGCAGGCGTTCAGCCAGGACCCCCCGCCGAGCTCCAAGCCTCCCCTCCACGCCCGCCTCCGGCGCAGCCTGGACGTGACGACCGAGGACGAGGCGCACTGGTGCTTCCGGGCGGTCGCGACCGGGAACGCCAACGCCGCGCTGAGCCGCGTGCGGCACGCCTCGGTCGCGGCGGGCCTGGACGCCGCGATCCCCAAGCGGAGACTCTTCCTGCTCCGGAACACCGGCTGGTCGAAGGGTCCGCGGACCCGGGAGATCGTCACCGCGTTCGAGGAGGCGGGCGGCAGGGTCCTCCAGGTGGACCCCGAGGACCTGAGGATCCTCGCCGCGCTCCGCGACCTGATCGCCGGCAACCCGCCCGGTCTCCACGGCTGGCTCGCCACCCGCAGGCCCGCCGACGAGGTCAAGCTGTTCGGCGAGGCCCTGGGTGACGCGTGGACCGTTCCCGCCGGACCCGCGGGTCCTACCGCTCCCGGCCCGCGCGCGACCGCCCCGGCCGCCGGTGGGACGGGCCTCGGGAACGCGGGCGACGGTGGAGGCGGAACCGCTCCGGCCGCGGACGAAGCGACCGGGCCGAGGGGGGACCGCGCGCCGTACGTCACCCTCGGCAGGGCCATCACGGGGGACGCGCCGGTCGAGGCCGACCTGGAGGCGCTGCGGAAGCACACGGCGGTCTTCGCCGGATCCGGGTCGGGGAAGACCGTTCTCATCCGCCGCCTGGTCGAGGAGTGCGCGCTCCAGGGAGTCTCCTCCATCGTGCTCGACCCCAACAACGACCTGGCGCGGCTGGGGGACCCGTGGCCGGAGGCGCCGCCGTCCTGGGGCGTGGGCGACGCCGCGCGGGCGAGGGAGTACCTCGACACGACCGACGTGGTGGTCTGGACTCCGGGCCGCGGGTCGGGCCGCCCGCTCAGCTTCCAGCCCCTGCCGGACTTCCGGAGCGTCCTCGACGACCCCGACGAGTTCACCGAGGCGGTGGAGGTCGCCGTCGCGTCCATCGCGCCGAGGGCGAGGCTCACCGGGAGCACGGAGAAGGCCCACCGGGGGCAGGCGGTCCTCCGCGAGGCGCTCAGGTACTACGGGCAGCACGGCGCGAACGACCTCCGCGGTCTCATCGCGACGCTGGCGGAGCTCCCGGACGGGGTGAGCGCGCTCAGCAAGGCCGGGAGGATCGCGGCCGACCTGGCCGAGACCCTGACCGCGGCCATGGTCATCGATCCGATGTTCGGCGGGAAGGGCACGCCGGTGGACCCCGGCATCCTGCTCACCCCGCCGGAGGGGAAGCGGGCGCGCGTCTCGGTGGTCAACCTCTCCGGGCTGCAGTCGGACGAGCAGCGGCAGAGCTTCGTCAACCGGCTGCAGATGGCGCTGTTCGCCTGGATCAAGAGGAACCCGGCGGGCGACCGGCCGCTGGGCGGGCTGTTCGTGATGGACGAGGCGCAGACGTTCGCGCCGTCCGGCGCGCTGACCGCCTGCACGCAGAGCACGCTGGCGCTGGCCTCCCAGGCCCGCAAGTACGGCCTCGGCCTCGTGTTCGCCACCCAGGCGCCGAAGGGGCTGCACAACCGGATCCCGGGGAACGCCGCCACCCAGTTCTTCGGCCTGCTGAACAGCTACGTCCAGATCGAGACCGCGAAGGAGATGGCCAGGAGCAGGGGCGGCCACGTCACCGATGTCGCCAGGCTCCGGTCGGGCCAGTTCTACGTGGCCACCGAGGGGTCGGCGTTCGTGAAGGCGCAGGTCCCCATGTGCCTCAGCCACCACCCCAGGGACCCGCTCACCGTCGAGGAGGTGGTCCGGAGGGCGGGCGGCTCCGCGCGCCGGTGACCCGGCCGGGTTCAGTCCACCGGGCGGACGAACAGTTCGAGGTGCGAGCAGCGGACGCAGCGGAAGGCGTCGACGATCCATCGCGTCTTCCCCATGCGCCTGGCGTTGCCGAGCGGCCCGCGCTCCAGGGGGCCCTGGATCCAGCGGGCGTACCCCCTGGAGCTCTCGCCGCCGTCCTCGATGAAGCCGGGCTCCAGGTGCTCGCCGTCGCACTGGGTGCATCGCATGCCCGCATTGTGCCAGCCTCCTTTCCGGCGGATAAGGGCTTTTCGCCATAGGATCACCGGCGGTGCGGCCGGGCCCCGGGCCCGGCCGCACCGGGCCCCGATCGGAAGGAACGCAGTGGATCTGAACTACTACCGGACGCTGATCGCGGTGGCGGACGACTGCCCGGTCTCCGCGAGCGTCGTGCCGCCGGAGCGGGGCGGCAGGCTCACCGTCGCCGGCGTGCAGCACCGGATGCTCGACGGCGACCCGCACGTGCTCACCCAGGAGGACGTGCTGTTCGAGACCTGGCTCCGGCGGCAGGAACCCGGGGAGCGGTCCGCGAACGAGGTCGCGCGGCTGCGGGACGCCTTCTTCTCCAAGCCCCAGGCCTGCCTGCGCGCCTCGCCGCTGCCGAAGAAGTACGGCTGGGGGCTGCTCTTCGACGCGGAGGGCAGGGTCGCGCTGTGCCCCATGGAGTCGGACGCCTACCGGCGGATCGTCGAGGGGGACGGCGACGGCGTCACCGTCCTCAAGGCGATGCGTTCGCGCCGCGCCTGACCGGACGTCCGCGCCGCCGGGTCCCGCCGGTCGTCCGCCGCGGGGCCCGTCCCGCTCAGGACGTGCCCTGCAGCTCCGGGGGGATCCAGCCCGACGCCGACCGCCAGTTGCGCTCGGCGATCGGCATCCGCCGGGAGGGGTGGACCTCCGCCAGCTCCGCGCCGTCCTGCAGGCAGCTCGTGCCCGGAAGCGCTCCGCACACCGGACAGGACAGATGATGGCGCTCGGCCTTGGGTCGCTCCCGCATCTCCCTCGCCTTTCTCCCGGCCGGCGGCCCGGAACGGAGCCGATCCTACGCACCCGGGCCGCCCAAGAGAAGCTCTGAGTAGCATATTCGCTACGTAAAGTAATCGCCCGGTCTCCTCCCTTCCGCCGGGCTCGCCGCCCGGGGCCCGGCGCCGGGAGCCCCGGGCGGGGTCAGGTGCGCGGGCCGGGGGCGCCGCGGAAGGCGAACGGCTGGCTCTCCCGGCCCGGGATGACGAACCAGCACTCACCCGTCTTGTCGCTGTCGAGCAGCCGGAAGAACGTGTCGACGACCTCCGAGACCTCCAGGATCGGGAAGCCGATCTGCTCCAGCAGGGCCTTGCCCTCGCCCAGGATCGCCGTGTCGGCGAACGACGGGCACAGCGCCTGCACCTTGACCCCGAGCGGCGCGAGATCCTGGGCGAGCGAGCGGACGAGCCCGACCACGGCGTGCTTGTTCGCGGCGTAGATGGGGTCGGACGGGATGCCGACGATGCCCGCCATGCTCGCGGTCGCCACGATCGTGCCGCCGCCCGCGGCCAGCAGCGCCGGGAGCGCGGCGTGCGCGCCGAACACCACGCCGTCGAGGTTGACGCCCATCGCCAGCCGGTAGCGCCTGATGTCGAAGTCCTCGCCCAGCCCGCAGCCCGAGGAGATGCCGGCGTTGAGGAAGGCCAGGTCGAGCCTGCCGTACCGGTCGACGGCGGTGGCGACCGCGGCCTCGCTGTCCTCCAGCCGCGTCACGTCGCAGTGCGCGAACGTCCCGCCGATCTCGTCGGCGACGCTCTTGCCCGCGGCGTCGTCGACGTCGGCGACGACGACGCGCGCCCCGCCCGCGGCCAGCCGGCGGGCCGTCGCGGCGCCGATGCCGTTGCCTCCCCCGGTGACGAGCGCGACCCTGCCCTCCAGCCGGTCGCTGCGGACCGTGTTCACCTCTCCGACGGGCCGGTCCTCCCCGACCCCGCTGAGCATCCCCGCGCCGTCCCCGGCGAACCGGTTCCCCGTCCCGCTCACATGCCCTCCTTCGTCGGTCCCGTGAGCACGCCGCTGCGCCCACCGGCTCGCTCGCCACGCCCGCTCACAACGGCAGCCCTCCGGTGGCGGCGTTGGTCGAGCCCGTGGCCTGGTAGGCCGCGATCGTGCGCTCGGCGATGCGCATCTGGTGGATCTCGTCGGCCCCGTCGGCGAACCGCGCCCAGCGGGCGTTCTGGAACATGTGGGCCAGCGGGGTGTCGGTGGAGTAGCCCAGCGCGCCGTGCACCTGGATCGCCCGGTCGACGATCCGGTTGAGGCTGTTGGCCACGAAGTGCTTGGCCATCGAGACCTCGGTACGGAAGTCCTCACCCTTGTCGATCTTCGAGGCGGCGTGCAGGACCATGAGCTTGCACTGGTAGAGCTCCATGGCCGAGTCGGCGATGAGCCACTGGATGCCCTGCTTCTCGGCGAGCAGCGAGCCGTGGCTGTAGCGGTTGAGCGCCCGCTCGACCATCATGTCGAGCGCCGTCTCCGCCTGCGAGATCCAGCGCATGCAGTGCGCCAGCCGGGCCGGGCCGAGCCGGTACTGGCCCAGGCGGTGGCCGTTGCCGCGCCCGCCGAGGATCTGGCCGTCGGACACCCGCAGGTCGGTGATGACGATCTCGCTGTGGCCGGTCGAGCCGTGCATCGTCTCGACCTCGCGGACGTCCTTCCAGCCCTCCTGCGGCAGGTCGACGAGGAACGCGGTGTTGGCGCCGCGGGCCCCCTCGGGCGCGTCCAGCTCGGTCTTGGCGATGAGGATGGCGAAGCTCGCGCGCCGGGCGTTGGAGATGAACCACTTGTGGCCGTTGATGACCCACTCGTCGCCGTCCTTGACGGCGTGCGTGCGGATGAGCGTGGGGTCGGAGCCCGCCACCTCGGGCTCGGTCATCGCGAAGCAGGACATCTTCACGCCCTGGAGCAGCGGCCGGAGGTACTTCTCCTTCTGCTCGTCGGTGCCCCAGTGCAGCAGCGTGTGCATGTTGCCCTCGTCGGGGGCGGCGCAGTTGAGGATCCACGGCCCGAGGCGGGTCTTGGCCGCCTCGGACTGCACCATGGCCAGCTCGACGTGGCCCAGGCCCATCCCGCCCCACTCCTTGGGCATGTGCGGCAGCCAGAGTCCCTCGGCCTGCGCCTTGCCGCGCAGCTCCAGGATGGTCCGGATGTACTCCTCCCGGCTGACGGCCCTCTCCTCGGAGTCGAAGCCCTTGACGGCCGGGATGACGGTCTCCTGGATGAAGGCCCGCACGCGGCGGCGGATCTCCTCGTGCTCGGGGGCGAGTGTGAAGTCGATGGCCATGTGGTCTCCTTCGGGACGGTCCGCGGACGTTCAGTACGGCCTGCGGGCGAGGGATGAGGCGCGGTCGAGCAGGATCCGCACCGCGCCGCCGAACGAGGCGAACGCGGGGTTGGTGGTCTGACCGGCCCGGTAGCGGAACCAGATCTGCTGGGCGATCACCGCCAGCCGGAAGAGGCCGAACACCTCGTAGAACTCCCACCGCTCCATCCGCAGGCCGGTGCGGTCGAGGTAGCGCTCGACGAACTCCTCGCGCGTCGGCATGCCGGGCAGGTGGGTCGGCTGGTTGCGCAGGACGGCGTACATCTCGTCGTCGTCCGCCGTGATCCAGTAGGCCATGGCGGAGCCCAGCTCCATCAGCGGGTCGCCGACGGTGGCCATCTCCCAGTCCAGGACGCCGACGACGCGCGGCGGGCCGTCCAGGTCCAGGACCAGGTTGTCGAGCTTCCAGTCGTTGTGGATCAGGCGGGTCGCGGCGTCCTCCGGCCGGTGCCCGTCCAGCCAGGCCATCACGTCCTCGCCGTCGGGCACGTCGTCGGTGAGCGCGCCCCGGTACCGCCGCGACCAGCCCTCCACCTGGCGGCGGACGTATCCGGGGCCGCGGCCCAGGTCGCCGAGACCCGCTCCCGCCGGGTCCACGGCGTGCAGGTCGGCCAGGGTGTCGACCACGGTGTGCCCCAGGGCCCGGGTCCGCGCCTCGTCGAGCACCACGCCGGGCGGGAGCTCCCGGCGCAGGATCGTGCCCGCGACGCGCTCCATCACGTAGAAGTCGCCGCCCAGGACCGCGGGGTCGTCGCAGAAGGCGACCATCTCCGGGACCGCGCCGAAGTGCGGCCGGAGCCGCTGCTGCACCGTGAACTCGCGCCGCATGTCGTGGGCGGAGGCGGCCTTGTGCCCGCGCGGCGGCCGGCGCATGATCAGGTCGCGCCCGCCGTACCGGAGCAGGTAGGTCAGGTTCGACACGCCCCCGCCGAACTGCCGGACCTCCGGCGGGCCGTCCGCCGCCAGGTCCGGGACCCGCGCAGCGAGCCAGGCGTGCAGTGCCGCGACGTCGAACGCGTCCTCCCGCCGGACCTCTCCGGCCTCCTCGCGCACTGCGGAACTCATGGGCGCACGCCCCTGCGGTGCGCGCGGCGGGTTCTGGTCACGATCTGCACGGGAACTCCTTCGTCGAGGACGGTGACAACATACCAAACGGTCGGTACGTTCATAGAGTGGTCGTTCCGGCGGAGGAACCGGCCCCGTCCCGGCGGAAGGGAGGCCCCGATGCCCCAGGTCCACACCGTCCTCGGTCCCGTCGACACCGCCGAGCTCGGCCGCACCTACATGCACGAGCACGTGTTCGTCCTCACCCCCGACGTGCAGCAGAACCACCCCGAGCAGTGGGGCGACGAGGACGAGCGCGTCGCCGACGCGGTCGGCAGGCTCCGGGCGCTCGCGGCCCAGGGCGTGCGCACGATCGTCGACCCCACCGTCATCGGCCTGGGCAGGTACATCCCCCGCATCCGGCGCATCGCCGAGCAGGTCCCGGAGCTCAACATCGTCGTCGCCACCGGTTGCTACACCTACGGCGACGTGCCGTTCTTCTTCCACTACCGGGGGCCGGGGCTCGGCGCCGCGCTCGGCACCGACGTCCCCGACCCCATGGTCGACATGTTCGTCGGGGACATCGTGGACGGCATCGGCGGCACCGGGGTGAAGGCCGCCCTGCTCAAGTGCGCCATCGACCGCGCCGGCCTGACCGGGGGCGTGGAGCGGGTGATGCGGGCGGTCGCCAGGGCCCACCGGCGGACCGGCGCCCCGATCACCGTGCACACCCACCCCGGCAGCCGGACGGGGCTGGAGGCCGGGCGGGTGCTCTGCGAGGAGGAGGGCGTGGACCCCGGCCGCGTCGTGCTCGGGCACAGCGGCGACACCACCGACGCCGACCACCTCACCGAGCTCGCCGAGGCCGGTTTCATCCTGGGCATGGACCGCTTCGGCATCAACCTCGACACCACCTTCGAGGCGCGCGCCGACATCGTCGTCGAGATGTGCCGCCGCGGTTTCGCCGGGCAGATGGTGCTCTCGCAGGACGCCTCCTGCTACATCGACTGGATCGACCCGGCCGTCCTGCCCTTCCTGCCGGACTGGAACTACCTGCACATCGAGCAGGCCGTCCTGCCCTACCTGCGTGAACACGGGGTCACCGACAAGCAGATCGGCACGATGCTCGTCGACGTCCCCCGCCGCTACTTCGAGACCACCGGCCCGTACTGAACCGGCCCGCACCGGGAAGTCCGGATAGCGGCACGCTGACGTAAATCCTGTCCAACGACCAGTGTGTCCCGGTCATCGCCCGGGGACCAGGAATGAAGATTCTCATGGTCCGCACCGGCATTCGGATGTCATGGATCCCGGCCTTCCGCGATCGGCGCGGGAGGCCTCTCCACTGACCGGCGAGGAAAGATGCAGCCGGGGTCAGGGGTACTCTCCGCGCTCCCTCGCCGAGGTGGCGGCCACGAGGCAAGCAGGCAACGAGTTCAGGAGGACCTCAGTGATCAAGCGTGCCAAGCCCACCAAGAACGGCCAGGTCAAGATCACCTTCACCGTGCCGGCCGACCGGATCTCCGGCGGAGTCTCCCTGGTCGGCGACTTCAACGGCTGGGACCCCTACGCCCACCCGATGCAGCCGAAGAACGACGGCACCTACCAGGTGACCGTCACCCTCCCCGCCGATCGGGGCATCTGCTTCCGCTATCTCGCCGACGGCGGCCTGTGGTTCGACGACGCGGACGCCGACCGCCACGACCAGCACGGCGGGTACCTCGACGCCGCCGCGGCCAAGCAGCCCCGGCCGGAGGCCGCCAAGGCGCCCGTCAAGACGCCCGTCACCCGGGTCCCGGGGAAGCAGCCGCTCGTCTCCCCCGTCCCCGCGCTCGCCACGCCGTAGCCCGCCGTACGGCGCCCTCCGTCGTCCGCACGCCACCGGTCCCGGGCCCGCGGTTCCCTACGAAGTCTTTGCCCGACACGGAGATGAGCCCGCGGGCCCGCCGGGGACAAGCTGCGTATTGTCAGTGAGCTGGGGAGACGCAATGAGCCGTCTGAGGATCAGCAGGACCGGTGTGGCGGTCGTGGCGGCGGGGGCCGTACTGACCGGGTGCATGCCGTGGCAGAGCGAACCTGAGGACAAGAAGGTCACGGCCGCCGCCAAGGCGTCGGCGGCCGCGGCGGAGAAGGCGACCGCGCTGAAGGCCAGGCAGGCCAGGGCGGCGAAGGCCAAGGCCAACGAACTGGGCCAGATTCCCGTCCTCATGTACCACCGGGTGATCGAGAAGCCGACGAACACCGACGACCGCACCCCCAAGCAGTTCCGCACGGAGCTGGAACGACTGGCGAAGGAGGGGTACGTCCCGATCACCGCGGCCGAGTACGTGACCGGGAGGATCGGCATCCCCGAGGGGCGCCACCCCGTCGTCCTCACCTTCGACGACTCCTCGCCGTCGCAGCTCACCCTGGACGGGTCGGGCGCACCGGCGCCGGACACCGCCATCGGCATCCTGCAGGACGTCGCCAAGAAGCACCCCGGGTTCCGCCCGGTGGCCACCTTCTACGTGACACGCGACATGTTCGGCAAGGCCACACCCGAGGAGCAGACGCAGATGCTGGCGTGGCTCCACGACAACGGGTTCGACATCGGCAACCACACCAAGAACCACGAGAACCTGCTCGGCAAGCCGAAGAAGCAGGTGTACGAGGAGATCGCCGCGGGCCACCGGCTCATCACCGACCTGGTCCCGGCCAAGCCGGTGACGCTGGCGCTGCCGTACGGCAACCAGCCGAGCACCAAGGAGTGGGGCCGCAAGGGCAAGGCGGGCAAGGTCTCCTACGACTACGGCGGGGTGTTCCTCGCCGGGTACACGCCCGGGGCCTCGCCGTTCAACAAGGACTTCGACCCGCTCGGCATCCCGCGGATCCGGTCGATGGACAAGAAGGGCGACTGCGCCAAGTTCTGCTCCACCGCCTGGCTCGACTGGCTGGAGAAGAACGCCGACGAGCGCTACACCTCCGACGGCGACGTCAGGACGGTCGCCTACCCGAAGTTCAAGGCGCCCTTCATGGCCAAGCGGTTCACCGATTACGCGGTCGCCTACTAACCTGTCCCGGGTGACAGGCATGATCTCTGAGCTGTTCGACCCGGCGGCATGGCGCGAGGTCGAGGGATTCGACTTCGCCGACATCACCTACCACCGCGCCGTGGACCAGGGGACCGTCCGGATCGCGTTCGACCGGCCCGAGGTCCGCAACGCCTTCCGGCCGTCGACCGTGGACGAGCTCTACCGCGCGCTCGACCACGCCCGGATGAGCAGCGACGTGGGCTGCGTGCTGCTCACCGGGAACGGGCCCTCGCCGAAGGACGGCGGATGGGCGTTCTGCTCCGGCGGCGACCAGCGCATCCGGGGGCGCGACGGCTACAAGTACGCCGCAGGGGAGACCGCGGAGACCGTGGATCCGGCGCGCGCGGGCCGCCTGCACATCCTGGAGGTCCAGCGGCTGATCCGCTTCATGCCGAAGGTCGTCATCTGCGTGGTGCCGGGCTGGGCCGCGGGGGGCGGGCACAGCCTGCACGTGGTGGCCGACTTGACCCTCGCCAGCCGCGAGCACGCCCGCTTCAAGCAGACCGACGCCGACGTGGGCAGCTTCGACGGCGGGTACGGCTCGGCCTACCTGGCCCGCCAGGTGGGCCAGAAGTTCGCCCGCGAGATCTTCTTCCTCGGCGACACCTACACCGCCGAGGACGCCCACCGGATGGGCATGGTCAACGCCGTGGTCCCGCACGCGGAGCTGGAGAAGACCGCGCTGGAGTGGGCCCGGAAGATCAACGGCAAGAGCCCCACGGCCCAGCGCATGCTGAAGTACTCCTTCAACCTGATCGACGACGGGCTCGTCGGCCAGCAGCTCTTCGCGGGCGAGACCACCCGGCTGGCCTACATGACCGACGAGGCCGTCGAGGGCCGCGACTCGTTCCTGGAGAAGCGGGAGCCCGACTGGAGCCCCTTCCCCTGGTACTTCTAGGAGGGGCGCAGGCGCCGTCCGCGGGTGCGGTTCCCGCCCGGCTCCGGCAAGCTGGGGCGATGGCGAAGCTCGACCGGCGGGTCGTGGAGGCGGCGGAGGCCGCGCTCGCGCAGCGGAAGTTCGTGACGGCGATCGACGTGCTCACCGGTGTGCGCTGGCTGCACGCCCGGCACGTGGACACCTGGCGGCAGGGCCGGGCGGCCGCGCTGGAGGAGCTCGCGGCCGTGGACGGCGCGCGGATGACCGACGCGGTGGCGATCCTGCGGCGGTGGGCCGAGGAGCGGGGGCTCACCCCCGGCGAGGCCGCCTACCTCTCCGCCGCCCGCGACCGGGGCCCGCTCCGCTTCCTCTCCGACGGGGACGACTCCGCCTTCCGCGTGCACTGGGTCTCCCCCGAGCTGAGCGAGACCCGGCGCAGGCGGCTCGCCGAACGGCAGAGCAAGGCGCCCGATCTGACGGTGGTCGCGCCGCTGAAGGCCTGGGAGTGCGCGGACTGCCGCGGCACCGGCCCCTACCTGATCATGGAAGAGGGCGATCCGCACTGCCTGACCTGCGCGGACCTGGACCACCTGGTCTTCCTCCCCGCGGGGAACGCGGCGCTCAGCCGCCGGGCGAAGAAGGAGAGCGGGCTGGCCGCCGTGGTGGTCCGCTTCAACTCCCGGCGCAAGCGGTACGAGCGCCTGGGGATCCTGGTCGAGGAGGCCGCGCTGGCGCTGGCCGAGGAGCGGTGCCTGGCCGACGAGGAGGTACGGCTCCGCCGCCGCGAGCGCGACCGGGAGCGGCGGACGGTCGAGGACCTGCGGTTCCAGGACCGGATGGCCGGGGAGATCGTCCGGATGTTCCCCGGCTGCCCGCCGGAGCGCGCCGGGGAGATCGCCCGGCACGCCGGGGAGCGCGGCAGCGGCAGGGTGGGCCGTACGGCCGCCGCCCGGGTCCTCGACGAGAACGCCGTCACACTCGCCGTGGTCGCCTCGGTGCGGCACCTCGACACCGACTACGACCGGCTGCTGATGTCCGGGGTGCCCCGCGCCGAGGCCCGGGACCGGATCCGCGCGGCCGTCGACCGGGTGCTCGCCGGCTGGCGGCACCCCGGCCGGCCCGGCCCGGCCGATCCGTGACGGTCCGGGAAACTGTCGGACCCCGGTCCCACAATGGACCGCATGGACAAGTGGCGTGAGGTCCGCGAGACGGTGCGCGAGTTCGCCCTGCGGTTCCCGGGGGCCTACGAGGACCACCCCTGGGGCGAGACCGTGGTCAAGGTCAACAAGAAGATCTTCGTCTTCCTCGGGGTCGAGGAGCCGACCGAGAAGTGGAGCCCCACGCTCGGGGTGAAGCTCCCCGAGTCGCACGGCCACGCGCTGGCCCTCGACGGCGTCCAGCCCTCCGGCTACGGGCTCGGCAAGGCGGGCTGGGTGACGATTGCGCTGACGGGCGCGCTGCCGGAGACCGAGGTGCTGCTCGACTGGGTCGAGGAGAGCTACCGCGCGGTGGCCCCCAAGAAGCTGGTCGCCACCCTCGACGCCCCCGAAGGCTGATCCTCCCTCCCGGGCCGCGCCGCCGCAGGGCGGCGGCGGTCACGGGGCGTCCGAGGGGCGGGCGGCGAGGATGCGGGAGAGCAGGGCGGTGAGCCCGGCCCGCTCGGCGGGGTCCAGGGGTGAGAACCACTCCTGCTCCCGGCGGGTCTGCTCGGCGAAGGCCGCGCGGACGGCCGCCTCGCCCTCCGCGGTCAGCGCGACCTCCACCGCGCGCCTGTCGTCCGGCACCGGGCGCCGCTCGACCAGGCCGTCACGCTCCAGGGTGTTGACCGCGTTGGTCATCGCCGAGCGGGACATCGCGGAGATCTCGGCGAGCCGGGCCGGCTGGGTCGGGCCCAGCAGCCAGAGCTTGAACATCAGGCGGAACCCGGCGAGCGTCCAGCCGCGCGGGCGGTGGATGCGCGCCTCCAGGTCCGTGACGAGCAGGTAGGCCAGCTGGAGCAGGTTGTAGGCCAGCTCGAACGCCTCGGGGTCGGCGGGGGGCGGCATGGCGGCCAGGCGCTCCCTGGCGTAGGCCGCGTACCGCAGGTCCGCCCTGGCCGCCGCCTCCGGTTCCCTGCCCGCCGTCTCCGGTTCACCGCTCACCGATTCCACCGGGCAAGTCTTGCGCAGGGGCTCTCACCTCGTGAATATTGTTACGGCCATAACAATATTCGGGAGACCTTCTGTGCGCATCGTCATCGCCGGCGGCGGCATCGGCGGCCTGGCCGCCGCCCTCAGCCTGCACGCCGCGGGGTTCCGGGACGTGGCCGTCCACGAGGCCGCGCGGGAGATCAGGCCGCTGGGCGTGGGCATCAACCTGCTGCCCCACGCGGTGCGGGAACTGACCGAGCTCGGCCTCGCCGACCGGCTCGCGGAGATCGGCGTGGCCACCGCCGAGCTGGCCTACTTCAACCGGTACGGCGCCGCCATCTGGTCCGAGCCCCGCGGCCTGGACGCCGGATACGCCTGGCCGCAGTACTCCGTGCACCGGGGGCGGCTGCAGATGCTCCTGCTGGAGGCCGTGACCGAGCGGCTCGGCCCGCAGGCCGTACGGACCGGGAGCAGGATCACCGGCCCGGGGGCGGAGGACCTGCTGATCGGCGCGGACGGCATCAACTCGGCGGTCCGGGCGCACCTGTTCCCCGGCGAGGGGCCGCCGCCGTGGAACGGGCTGGTCCTGTGGCGCGGCACGACGTACGGCGAGCCGTTCCTGACCGGACGGTCCATGATCATGGCCGGGGACGGCACCCGGAAGTTCGTCGCCTACCCGATCGAGACGGGCGGGCGCACGCTGATCAACTGGATCGCGGAGCAGCCCCTGGACGGCGAGGCCCCCGACCGCGGCGACTGGAACCGCCCGGCGGACCGGCACGAAATCGCACGGCACTTCGCGGACTGGACGTTCGACTGGCTCGACGTCCCGGGGATCATCACCGGGGCCGGGTCCGCCTACGAGTACCCGATGGTGGACCGCGAGCCGCTGCCGTACTGGACGTCGGGGAACGTCACGCTGCTGGGCGACGCCGCCCACGCCATGTACCCGATCGGCTCCAACGGCGCCTCCCAGGCGATCATCGACGCCCGGGTGCTCGCCCACTCCCTGGCGGGCGGCGGCCTGGCGGCCTACGAGGCGGCCCGCCGCCCCGCCACGACCGCGCTGCAGCTGTCCAACCGGAAGATGGGCCCGGAGATCGTGATGAAGCTCGCCCACGAGCGCGCGCCGGCCGGGTTCGACGACATCGAGCAGGTCGTCCCCTACGCGGAGCGCGCCGAGATCGCCGCCTCCTACAAGCGCACCGCCGGGTTCGACCCGGCCTCGCTCAACGGGCGCCCGTCCTGGAGCGTGACCCGGTGAACCTCGAACCGCTCGCCGTGTTCCGCGTGGAGCTCGACCCGATCCTCGACCTCGGCGACTCGCAGTGGGGCCGCCGCCGGGTGATCAACATCGTGGGCGGGTCGTTCGAGGGCCCCCGCCTGGCGGGCACCGTGCTCCCCGGCGGGGCCGACTGGCAGGTCGTGCACGCCGACGGCATGGCCAGCATCGACACCCGCTACACGCTGCGCACCCACGACGGCGCCCACCTCTACATCTCCACCACCGGGGTGCGGCACGGCCCCCGCGAGGTCATGGAGCGCCTGGCCGCAGGAGAGCCGGTGGACCCGGCGGAGTACTACTTCCGGCTGTTCTGCCGCTTCGAGACCGGCGACGACCGCTACCTGTGGCTCAACCGCACCCTCGCCGTGGCCTCCGGGGCCCGCACCGCCGACGCCGTCCGCTACGACGCCTACGCACTCACCTGACCCCGAGGAGCCCACGATGCCGAAGCTGAACCGCGCCCCGCTCCCCCTCGCCGCCGAGCACGACACGCCCATGCCCGTGCGGGACGGCACGATCCTGCGCGGCGACGTCTACCGCCCGGCGGAGGGCGGGCCGTTCCCCACGCTGCTCGTCCGCACGCCGTACGGCGAGGGGACGTTCCGGCAGGTGCCGAAGATCCCCGCGCTGGAGGCGGGCTTCGCGGTGGTCCTGCAGCACTGCCGGGGGCGCGGGAGCAGCGACGGCGAGTTCCGGCCGTGGCTGGACGAGGGCGCGGACGGCCACGACACGATCGCCTGGATCACCGCGCAGCCGTGGTCGAACGGCGAGGTCGTGATGAGCGGCATGTCCTATCTGGCCGGGTGCGCGCTCCAGGCGGCGGCGACCCGCCCGCCGGGGCTGAAGGCGGTGGTCGCCTCGATGACCCCGCACGACTTCCACGACGGGCTGAAGTACCACGGCGGGGCGTTCGCGCTGGGCTCGGCGCTGAACTGGGGCGCGCTGCAGTCGATGCTCGGCCTGCTGCACGGCATGGAGGCGGGCGAGGACGTCGGCGCCGCCTTCGGCGCGCTCCTGCCGGTGCTGGGCGACCAGGCCGCCGCGGCGCGCACCCTCCCGGTGTCCGGCGTCCCCGGCATCCCGTGGTGGCGCGACTGGACCTCGCACCCGGAGCGCGACGCCTACTGGCAGGAGGCGGCCGAGACCCTGCGGCACGACCGGATCGAGGTGCCGGTCATGCACGTGGCGGGCTGGTTCGACCTGTTCCTCTCCGGCACCCTGGAGAACCACCGCCGCCTGGGCGGTCCGCTGGTCATCGGCCCCTGGTCCCACCTCGCGCAGGGGACCGGCACCGGGCGGCTGGACTTCGGGTTCGCCGCCTCGGCCCAGGCGCTCCGGCTGGAGCAGCGGCAGCTGTCCTTCCTGAAGGGCGAGGACACCGGCCCGGCCGTGAAGATCTTCGTGATGGGCGACGACGTCTGGCGGGACGAGGAGGCCTGGCCCCTGGCCCGCGCGGTGGAGACCCGCTACCGCTTCCACTCCGACGGCCTGCTCTCCCCCGCGCCCCCCTCGACCCCCGAGGCGACCGCGCCCGCCGCGTTCACCCACGACCCCCGCGACCCGGTCCCCACGACCGGCGGCCCGCTCCTGCTGCCCGACCCCACCAACGTCGGCCCCCAGGACCAGAGCGGCGTGGAGCTCCGCTCCGACGTGCTCTGCTACACCACCGAGGTCCTCACCGCGGACATCGAGGTGACCGGGCCGGTCTCCGTGACGCTGCACGGCTCGACCTCCGCGGCGAGCACCGACTGGACCGCCAAGCTGGTCGACGTGTACCCCGACGGCCGGGCCATGAGCGTGGTCGACGGAATCGTCCGGGCCTCCGCGCCGTCCGGGGTGCACGAGATCGACCTCGTCGCCACCAGCCAGGTCTTCAAGGCCGGCCACCGCATCCGCGTCGAGGTGTCCAGCTCCAACTTCCCCCGCTTCGACCGCAACCCGGGCACCGGCGGCGTCCCCGCCGAGGCGTCCGAGGCCGACCTGTCCGTGCAGCACCAGACCGTCTACCCGGACTCCTACATCACCCTTCCGGTCGTCCCCCGCTGAGCGGGCGGGTCAGGGCTGCTGCCAGGCGAGGCGGATGGCGAAGCCGACCAGGAGCAGGCCGGTGGCCTGCTCGATCCGGGCCCGGATCCGGGGGGTGCGGAGCAGCGCGCCGATCCGGGCCACGACCACGTTGTAGAAGCTGAACCACAGGACGTACAGCGCCGCGAAGATCGCCGACAGGAGCAGGGCCCGGCCCAGGGTGTTGCCGTGGGTGGGCAGGAACTGCGGCAGGAACGTCACGAAGAACAGCGCGACCTTCGGGTTGAGCACGTTCGACAGGAAGCCGTTGCGGATGTGCTGGAGCGGGGAGCGCCGCTCGGGCGGGAGGCCGGTGGCGGCGGTGGCAGTGGCGGCAGTGGCGGCAGTGGCGGCGGCGGCCGTGCGGCGGCTGGCGCGCAGGGACTGCACGCCGAGCCAGAGCAGGTAGAGCACTCCCACGACCTTCAGCGCGGTGAAGGCGGTCGCGGAGGTCAGCAGCAGGGCCGAGAGCCCGACGGCGGCGGCGGTGGCGTGCACGGCGAGGCCGATCAGGCCGCCGAACATGGTCAGCAGGCCGGCGGTACGGCCGAAGGCGAGGGCGTTGCGGGTGATCAGGGCCTGGTCGGGCCCGGGAATCATGATCATTACAAGCGCCGTGACCGCGAAGGTCGTCAGCATGGAACGGGGGTCTCCCTGAACGCGTGGTGAAACAAGTGCCTTATGGGCGCGTTCATCCTATTCATCCAGGGAGACCCGGATTCAACCGGCCCGGGAGACGGCGGGCGTCACCGGGCGGAGGTGCGGAAGGGCGCGGCCGGCCGGCCCAGGTTCGGGGCGCCGAGCAGCGTCCGGGAGGAGACCGC
Source organism: Thiemannella venezuelensis (assembly GCF_014203605.1). Classification (GTDB taxonomy): domain Bacteria; phylum Actinomycetota; class Actinomycetes; order Streptosporangiales; family Streptosporangiaceae; genus Planomonospora_A; species Planomonospora_A venezuelensis. Next base: position 151,475 of record NZ_JACHJJ010000008.1, read on the forward strand.
GTAGATCCCGTCGTTGGTGAAGACCCAGACGATCTTCCGGTCCCACTCGGTGTAGACGGCGTGGGTCTGGTTCCCCAGCGCGTAGTCCGGGACGTTCGCGCTGAACCCGGCCGGCACGAACTGGGCCGCGATCTTCGGGTGCCTGACGTCGCGCGTGTCGAAGAACTGCACGCCCGCGTTGTAGAACGCGTACGGCAGCAGCCCGGCCTTCGGGTCCCCCGGCGAGGTGTAGGAGCCCGAGCGCTTGGGACCGAAGCTCCCGCCGCGCTGGCAGTAGTCGGCGAACTTCGCGCCCGCCGCGGGCCGCGGCCGGGGCAGCGCGCCGACGATCCGGGGCGAGCGCGGGTCGCGGACGTCGATCTGGAAGACGTCCTTGTACGGCTCGCGGCAGTCCTCGCCCAGCGGGTAACCGGAGACGTAGACCATGCCGGTCTTCTCGAACTGCGAGACGTCCACGTTGTCCGCCTCGGTGCCGCCGACGGACATCGGAAGGTCGAGGTGGGCGACCTCCCTCATCTTCGACGGGTCGGAGATGTCCAGCACCGACAGGCCGAAGCCGCCCAGCGCCGCGAAGCCGTACCGCCCGCCCTCCTCGATCGGCGTCGGGACGAACAGCGGCATCCGCGCGCCCATCCAGGAGGTCTGGTTGCCGCAGCGCGGGTTGCGCGCGTAGGCGGCGGACTCGTCGGCGACCTGGCCCTTCCTGTGCCACTCGCCGACCTTCCTCGGGCTGGCCGGGTCGGACATGTCGTAGGCCTGGTAGCCGGCCGAGTACAGGTAGGTCGGCACCTCGGTGTTGCTCCAGGTGTCCAGCGGCGCGACGGCGACGAACATGTACCTCCCGCCGGTCCAGTACGGCGCGTCCAGCGAGCCGGAGCCCTGCTGCGGCCCGGTGACCGGCGCGTTGAGCGGGTCGGCCGCGCTCGCGTCGGTGGTGACCGTGGACAGCAGCTTCCAGTCCTTCTTGCGGGGGCCGTCGAGCCGGTAGACCTTGAAGCCCTTGAAGCTCTTCTGCGCCCGGAGCGCCGCCACACCCTCGGGATTGTTGAACTTCGTCCGCTCCGGCGCGTCGCCCAGCTCGCCCACCTGGCGTTTCTGCTCGAAGCTCTGCACCATCACGTACGCCTTGAGCTTCGCGCTCCACTGGATCGTCGAGGCGCCCCAGTAGTCGTGGGCGGCCCAGTCCTTCCCCTTGTGCAGCTCGACGTTCTCCCCGTAGGGGACCTTCACGTCGGACCGGCTCAGCCGCTCGACGATCCGGACTTTCCGCACGTCGGTGACGTCGTAGACGCGGGCCTCGCTGCGGTCGTACTGGAACAGGTACCGGCGTCCGTCGAAGTCGACGACGTTCTGCCAGGTGTGGAAGTAGTCGGGGGTGAAGTCCGCGCCCCGGTAGGCCGCCTCGATCCTGATCGGCCCCTCGGTGTAGGAGCGCGGGTCGTAGCCCTTCGTCTTCGGGAACAGGTCCTGCGCTCCGCCGGGGAAGGCGTGGCGCTCCTCGCTGGCCGGGGTCAGCCACGGGTGCCGGAAGGTGCCGTCGAGCTGCATGCCGTACGTCCCGGGCCCGGGTTCGGACGGGCGGCGGTCGCCGCAGACGGAGGGGATGTACGGGTCGTCGGGCGCCGTCGCCCGCGCCGCCGTGCCGGAGGTGAGGAGCAGACCCGCGACACCGGAGGTGACCAGGGCGTGCCGGAGGAAGTGGCGCATGGCGCGGCCTTTCGCGCGAGGAGGGCTGAAGAGGGAACGCGCCCAGCCTCGCCCCTCGGGTCTCCGCCGTGCCATGCACCGTTCCACGGGGCGGAACCGCCTCCGTTCCGCCCCGTGGAACGCGCACTCTCAGGTCACGGTGAGGCGCCGGCGGTACTTCTCCTCGCGCCAGTGCTCCTTCTCCAGCACCTCTGCCAGCGTGACCGCCGCGTCGTAGACGTCCGCGTACCCGATGTAGAGCGGGGCGAATCCGAAGCGCAGGATGTCCGGGGCCCGGAAGTCGCCGTGCACGCCCCGGTCGATCAGGGCGCGCATGACCGGGTAGCCGTCGGGGTGGGTGAAGCTGACCTGGCTGCCGCGCCGTTCCGGGTCGCGGGAGGTGACGAGCGCGAGGCCGTACGGCGCGCAGAGCTCCTCGACCAGATCGATGAAGAGCGAGGTGAGCGCCGTGCTCTTGGTCCGGAGCGCGGTCAGGTCCACCCGCTCCCAGACGTCCAGCGAGGCGTTGAGCGCGGCGAACGAGAGCACGTGCGGGGTGCTCACGGTGAAGCGCCGGATGCCCTCGGCCGGGCGGTAGTCCGGCTCGAACGCGAACGGCGCGGCGTGGCCGTGCCAGCCGCTCAGCAGGTGCTCGGTCGCGTTCTGGTGGCGCGGGTGAACGTAGACGAAGGCCGGGGAGCCAGGGCCGCCGTTGAGATACTTGTAGGTGCAGCCGACCGCGAAGTCCGCCGGGGCCATGTCCACCCGGTAGGCGCCCGCGCTGTGGCAGAGGTCCCAGATCATCAGTGCGCCCGCCGCCTGCACCCGGGCCGTGACCTCGGCGGTGTCGTGGCGGTCGCCGGTGCGGTAGTCGACCTCCGAGAGCAGCACGCAGGCCACGTCCCCGCCGGCCAGCGCCTCGTCGAGGCCGTCGGTGCCGCGCACGTCGCGGACCTCGTAGCCGCCCAGCGCCTTGACCAGCCCCTGGACCATGTAGCGGTCGGTCGGGAAGTTCTCCAGGTCGGAGACGATCACCCGGCGGTCCGGGCGCAGGCGCAGGGCCGCCGAGACGGCCTTGACGATCGCGATCGAGGTGGTCTCGCCCACCACCACCTGGCCCGGACCCGCGCCGATCAGCGGGGCGATCCGGTCGCCGGTGGTCTCCGGCAGGTCGAACCAGCCCGCGGCGTTCCAGCCGCCGACCAGGCGGCCGGCCCACTCCTCCTCGACGACCCGGGTGAGCGCGGCCGAGGCCGCCCTCGGCGGGGCGCCGAGCGAGTTGCCGACCAGGTAGACGGTCCCTTCGGGCAGGACGAACTCGTCCCTGAAGTGTTTGAGGGGGTCGGCGGCGTCGAGCGCGACGCAGTCCGCGCGGCTGATTGTCACGAGTCGTCTCCCGAGTAGGTCCTTACCGATATACCTCCATCATCGGGCATCGAGGGTGATCGGGGCATCGGGGGGTTCCGGGGGACGGAACCCCCCGATCCTGCCGCCGATCAGGACCGGCCGCGGTCCGGGGTCAGCCGCACCACCGTGTACGGCAGCACCGGGTCGGCGGCTCCGTACTGGAAGTTGACCACCAGCAGGTCGCGGCCGTCGAACGCCGCCGTGGAGGGGCCGTGCAGCCTCGGATCGGTGACCCGCTCCAGCAGCCTGCCCCGGCCGGAGCGGGCGTCGAGCCGTATCACGTTGACGGTGTTGCCGTCGCCGTCGGCGTTGCTGACCGCGTAGAGCGTGCGGCCGCGGATGAGCAGGCCGTCACCGCGCACCGGGTCGCCGCCCAGGTCGATCGGCCTGACGGTGCGCCGCCGCAGGTCGATGCGGTGCAGCACCCCGTCGTTGTAGTCGGCGACGACGAGGTACCGCTGGTCCGGGGTGACCGCGACGCCGTTGAGGTTGAAGCCCTCGGTGTACACGACGTCCGTGCCCCGCAGGTCGAGGAAGGCCCGCAGCGGCGCGGTCGCCCCGCTGCCGCCCCGCAGCTCCGCGGCGCCGATACGGTAGATCGTCGGCTGGAACGAGTCGGTGACGTAGACGTCGCCGTTCCCGGCCACGGCGACGTCGTTGAGCATCGAGTTCGGCGTGGCGGTGGCGAAGCGGTGCAGGAGGGCGCCGGTCCGCGTGTCGTACACCCACACGAAGCCGGTCGCGCCGCCCGCGACGATGAGGCGGCCGGCGGCGTCGACCTTCATCCCGCCGGCGGTGGTCCGGCCGTCGGCGGCGTTGCCGGGCAGCCACACCGAGGTCTGGGGCGAGCGGACGTCGCCGCGGTAGATGCGTCCGTCGGTCAAGCTGCTGACATAGAAGTACGGCGTCTTGGGGTCGCGGGCGATGCCCTCGGGGTAGGCGTCGTCGCCGGCCAGGACGTAGACGCCGGGCCGGTCGGCCGGAGCCGGAGCCGCCACCGCCACCGCCGCCGGTGCCGGTGTCACCGCCGCTGCGGCGCCGACCGGGGAGGCGAGCACCGCGGCCGCCACGGCCAAGGGGATGAGTCTGGAGATGCGCACGGTTTTCCTTCGATCGTTGGTCGTCGCCAGCCTCGCCCACGGGCCGGCACCCCAACAAGATCATTTTTGGTATCCCGGGATACCCTGCGGGTATGCCGGTCGATCTGCGCCTCATGCGATACGTCGTCACGATCGCCGAGGAAGGCGGCTTCCAGCGCGCCGCCGAACGCCTGCGCATGGCCCAACCACCGCTGAGCAGGCAGATCCTCGAACTGGAGCGCCACCTGGGGGTGTCGCTGTTCCACCGCCGCCCGACCCGGCTCACCGAGGCGGGCGAGGTCTTCGTGGCGTCCGCGCGGCGGGTGCTGGCCGACGCCGACGCGATGGTCGAGCGGGCGCGGGCGGCGGGGCGGGGCGAGTCCGGCACGGTACGCCTGGGAATGGTCGCCAGCGCCGCCCACGAGACGGTGCCGGAGGTGCTCGCCGCGCTGCGGCCCGCGCACCCGGACGTCGTCGTGCGGGCGCACGAGGCCTGGTCGGGCGAGCTCGCCGCCGGACTGCGGGCGGGCCGGTTCGACCTGGTCCTGGGACGGACGATCCCGCGGCGTCCCGGCCTCGCCCGGCAGACCGTCCGGCGGGAGCCGCTGGTCGCGGTCGTCGGCCCCGCCCACCCGCTCGCCGGCCGCCCCGCGGCGGCCCTGTCCGACCTGTACGGCAGCCGGCTCCGCCTGGTCCCCGGTGACGTGGCGCCCGACTACCGCGACATGCTCCTGGCCACCCTGGCCCGTACCGGCCTGGAGTTCGAGGTGGACGACTGCCAGGTGCTCGGCTGGCGCCACCTCGGCCTCGACGACGGCAAGAGCTTCGCGCTGGTGCCGGGTTCGCTCGGCGCCCTCCCCACGGCCGACGGCGTGGTGCTCCCGCTCACCGACCGCCTGCCCGCTCCCGACCTGGAGCTGGTCTGGCGGCGTGACGCCCTGCCCCCGGCCGGCGCCGCCTTCACCCGCGTCGTGGAGGCGACGGCGCGGGAGCGCGGCTGGCTGGAGACCGCTCCCGGCGGCCGGCCCGGCTGACACCGGTGCCGCCCACCGGTCACGCCGGGGCGGCGGCCTCCGGGACCGGTGGCGGCCGCTTCACGTTCTCAGCGGCCGATGAAGCGTACGGCGTTGCCGCCGAGCAGCTTGGCGCGGGCCGTATCCGACAGGAACCCCGCCCCCCGGACCAGCGAACCGACCGGCGACTCGCCCAGCGGGTAGGGGTAGTCGGAGCCGAGCATGACCCGGTCCTCGCCCATCGTGTCCACCAGCAGCCGCAGCGCCCGCTCGTCGAACACCACCGAGTCGACGCTGAAGCGCTCCACGTAGTGTGAAGGCGGCAGCTCGGAGACGCCCACCAGGTCGCTCCTGCGGTGCCAGGCGTTCTCGAACCGGCCGAGCCAGAAGGCGAACGAGCCGCCGCCGTGCGCGAAGCAGATCCGTAGCGACTCCGGCACCCGGTCGAAGACCCCGCCGAGGATCATCGCGAGCACCGACAGGTGGGTCTCGGCGGGCATGCCGACCAGCCACTGCGCCATCCAGCGCTCCAGCCGGGGGCCGCCCGGCATGTCCCACGGGTGGACGAAGACGGGCGCGCCCACGGCGGCGCAGTGCTGGAGGAACTGCACGACGCCCGCGTCGTCGAGGTCGCGGTCGCCGACGTGGTTGCCGATCTCGACGCCGGCGTGCCCGGCGGCCAGGCACCGGTCCAGCTCCGCGCAGGCCAGGTCGGGGTCCTGGAGCGGCACCTGGCAGAACGGCACCAGCCGCTCGTCCGCGCAGATCTCCAGGGCCAGATCGTTGAAGATCTTCGCGACTTCCGCGGCCTGCGCCGCGGGGCGCTCGTAGGAGAAGAACACCGGGGTCGGCGAGACCACCTGCACGTCCACCCCGTCGGCGTCCATGGCCTCCAGGCGGCGGGCCGGGTTCCAGCAGTCGTCGGCGATCCGGCGGAACTCCCGGTCGCCGAGGAGGATCGCGGCCTCCCGCTCGGAGTCCACCCGGAGCCGGGGCGCGTCCGCCCAGCCGAGTCCCGGCCAGCCCTTCGGGACGTGGTGGGTGTGGACGTCGACGATCACGCGCTATCCCTTGCCCGGGTGGAGCGCACCGCAGTTCTCGCAGGTGCGGGCCTTCTCGTCCGCGTAGAACGCCTGGAAGACCGGAGGCAGGTCGGCCACGATGTCGTTGACCTGGAGCTCGACGTCGTGGACCACGGCGTCGCACTCCTGGCAGTACCAGCGGAACCTCTCCAGCACGCCCTCCGGCCGGATGCGCTCCACCACCAGGCCGACCGAGCCCTCCTCGGGGCGCTGCGGCGAGTGCGGCACGTTCGCCGGGAGCAGCCACATCTGGCCCTCGCGGACGTGCACGGTCTCCGGGCCGTCCGGGGTCATGACGTTGACGTGCATGTTCCCCCGGATCTGGTAGAAGAGCTCCTCGTAGGGGTCGATGTGGAAGTCGGTCCGCGCGTTCGGCCCGCCGACGACCATCACGATGAAGTCGCCGGCCTCCTCGAAGAGGACCTTGTTGCCCACCGGCGGCTTGAGCAGGTGGGCGTGCTCGTCGATCCACGCGGCGAGGTCGATGGGAGCGATCATGGGTTTTCCTCTCGGAGCGGCCGGTAGGCGACGGCCTGGATCTCGATCAGCAGGTGCGGGTGGGGCAGCTGGTGCACCGCCACGGTGGTGCGGGCGGGGCCCGTCTCGTCGAAGTACTCGGCGTAGACCCTGTTGTACCCGCCGAAGTCGTTCATGTTCACCAGGTAGGCGGTGATCTGGACGAGGTCGCTCAGGTCCGCCCCGGCGGCCTTGAGGACGTCCCCGATGTTCTCGATCACCGCCCGGGTCTGCTCGGCGATGTCGAGCGCGACGGTGCCGAACTCGTCGGCCTCGGCGCCGGCGATCGTGTTGTCCGGGCGGCGGGAGCTGGTGCCGGAGACGTAGATGAGGTCCCCGGCCCGTTTGGCGTGCGGGAACCTCCCCCTCGGCACGGCCTTGCCCCTGACGACGATCCCCTCGGTCATGACCCCGCCTCCCCACCGGCCGCACCGGCCGGCTCCGTGCCGAAGGAGACCCTGCCCAGGTGCCGGATCTCGACGCTGACGTGCGCACCGGGGGCGAGCGGCTCGGCGGGCGTGGCGGCCCCGGCCAGCAGCACCCATCCGGGCTCCAGGACCGTCCCGGCGCGTACGGCGAGGCGCGCGGCCTCGGCGACCGCCCGGCGCGGGTCGCCCAGGATCGCCGCCGTGGAACCGACCTGGACCGGGCGGCCGTCGATCTCCAGGACGACGCCCAGATTCCACCGGGCGGGATCGTACGGCTGCCAGGGGCCGACGGCGTACCCGGCGGCGGAGGTGTTGTCGGCGACCACGTCGGGCAGCGAGAACCGGAAGTCCTCGTAGCGCGAGTCGATGATCTCGATGCCCGGCGCGACGGCCGCGACGGCGTCCGGCGCGAACGCGTCGGCGACCGAGGCGATCCGCCGCCCGATCAGGTAGACGACCTCCGGCTCGACCCGGGGGTGGATGTACCCGGTGACCGGGATCGTGGCGCCGTCGGGGACGGCGGAGGCGGCGGTGACGCGGCCGAGGATGAGGTCGCGCACGCCCATCTGGCGGCGCTTGCCCTCGCTGGTGAAGCCCAGCTTCACCCCCGAGAGCCGGTCCCCGCGCTCCAGCCGGAGCCGGAGCAGCTCCTCCTGGACCCGGTAGGCGGTGTCCACGTCGTAGTCCTGCTCCGGCTGCGGCACGGCGCGGGCCGTGCGGGCCGCCTCGTCCAGGATCCCGGCGAGCTTGCGGACGTCGAGGGTCACCGCTCCCCCTCCGTCCGGGCGCCGTCCCCGGCGCGGGCCAGGTCGAGCGCGATGTCCACGATCATGTCCTCCTGGCCGCCCACCATCCGGCGCCGGCCCGCCTCGGTCAGGATGGTCCGGGTGTCCACCCCGTACCGCGCCGAGGCCGCCTCGGCGTGCCGCAGGAAGCTGGAGTACACGCCCGCGTAGCCCAGCGTCAGGGTCTCCCGGTCCACCCGGACCGGCCGGTCCTGCAGCGGCCTGACCAGGTCGTCGGCCGCGTCCATCAGGGCGTGCACGTCGCAGCCGTGCTCCCAGCCCATCAGGTCGGCCACCGCCGCGAACACCTCCAGCGGGCAGTTGCCCGCGCCCGCGCCCATCCCGGCCAGCGAGGCGTCCACCCGGTACGTCCCGTTCTCCACGGCCACGACCGAGTTGGCCACGCCCAGCCCCAGGTTGTGGTGGGCGTGGACGCCGATCTCCGTGTCCTCGGCGAGGACCTCCCGGTAGGCCCGGACCCGGTCCCGGACGCCGTCCATGGTCAGCCTGCCCCCGGAGTCGGTCACGTAGACGCAGTGCGCGCCGTACGACTCCATCAGCGCGGCCTGCCGCGCCAGCTCGGCGGGCTCGGCCATGTGCGACATCATCAGGAACCCGGCCACGTCCATGCCGAGCTCGCGCGCGGTCGCGATGTGCTGGGCGGAGATGTCGGCCTCGGTGCAGTGCGTGGCGATCCGGACCGAGGCGACCCCGAGCGCGTGGGCGCGCCGCAGGTCGGAGACGGTGCCGATGCCGGGCAGCAGCAGGGTGGTCAGCCTCGCCCGCCGTACGGCTCCCGCGACCGCCTCGATCCACTCGTCGTCGGTGTGCTCGCCCGCGCCGTAGGTGAAGCTGCCCCCGGAGAGCCCGTCCCCGTGGGCGACCTCGATGGCCGCGACCCCGGCCGCGTCCAGCGCCGCCGCGATCGCGGCGGCCTGGGCGGCGGTGTAGCGGTGCCGGACGGCGTGCATGCCGTCCCGCAGGGTCACGTCCTGAACGTAGATCCTCACGCGCCCGCCCTCTCCACCGCGAGCGGTCCCGCGGCGCCCGGCGGGGTGTCCGCCCCGGCGCCGGCCCGCTCGGCGATCCGCTCGGCGGTGCGCAGCGCGGCCGAGGTCATGATGTCCAGGTTCCCCGCGTAGGCGGGCAGGTAGTGGGCGGCGCCCTCGACCTCCAGGAAGACGCTCACCTTCACCCCGCCGGTCCGCTCCCCGGTGGGCAGCGGCTCCCCCGCAGGGACCGCGTCGAACTGCACGTCCTGCTTGAGCCGGTAGCCGGGCACGTACTCCCGGACCCGCTCCGCCATCTCCCGCACGGCTCCCGCCACCGCGGCCTCGTCGCACGCGTCCACCAGGCAGTAGACGGTGTCCCTCATGATCAGCGGCGGCTCGGCCGGGTTCAGCACGATGATCGCCTTGCCCCGGGCCGCCCCGCCGACCCGCTCGATCGCCCGCGACGTCGTCTCGGTGAACTCGTCGATGTTGGCCCGGGTGCCGGGCCCGGCGGACCGCGAGGCGATCGAGGCCACGATCTCCGCGTACCGGACCGGGACCCGCGAGGCCACCGCCGCCACGATCGGGATCGTCGCCTGCCCGCCGCAGGTGACCATGTTGAGGTTCCGCTCGCCGAGGTGGTCGTCCAGGTTGACCGGGGGCACGACGTACGGTCCCAGCGCGGCGGGGGTCAGGTCGATCACCCGCGTGCCGTGCTCCCGCAGCACCCGGTCGTTGTACCGGTGCGCCGCGGCCGAGGTGGCGTCGAGCACGACGTCCACGCCCGCGAACTCCGCCAGCTTCACCAGGCCGTCGACCCCCTCGTGCGTGGTCGCCAGCCCGCGCCGCCGGGCCCGGGCGAGACCGTCGGAATCGGGGTCGATGCCCGCCATCGCGACGACCTCGACCTTCTTCGAGAGCAGAGCCTTGAACATCAGATCGGTCCCGATGTTCCCGGAACCGAGGATCGCGATTCTCATGGCCGCTCACCGCTCCTCACTCGGGCGTCCGCGCCGCGCACGCCGTACGGGCCGCTCATTCGAAGACCGCCCGCACCGAGCCGACCCCGTCGATGTGCGCCTCGAACACGTCCCCGGCCTCGACGGGCACCACCGGGCCGAGCGCCCCGGTGAGCACGATATCCCCGGCCCGCAGCGGGAAGTCCGTACCGGCCAGCGCGTTCGCCAGCCAGACGGCGGCGTTCAGCGGGTTCCCGAGGCAGGCCGCGCCCGCACCGGTGGACACCTCCTGGCCGCGCCGGTTCATGGTCATCCCGGCGAGCCTGAGGTCCAGGCCGATCAGCGGGACCGGGGTGGTGCCGAGCACGAACGCGCCACTGGAGGCGTTGTCCGCGATCGTGTCCACGAGCGTGATGTCCCACCCGGCGATCCGGCTGTCCACGATCTCGATCGCGGGCAGCACGAAGTCCACCGCCCGGATGACGTCCGCCACGGTGAACGGCCCGCCCTCCAGGTCGCTCCGGAGCACCAGCGCGATCTCCGCCTCGGCCCGGGGCTGGAGGAACCGCCCGGCCGGCACGGGCAGCCCGTCGAGGCAGGCCATGTCCGCGAAGAGCATGCCGAAGTCCGGCCGGTCCACACCGAGCTGCTCCTGCACCGCCTTCGAGGTCAGCCCGATCTTCCGGCCGACCGGCCGCCGCCCCTCGGCCAGCGCCCGGCGCGTGTTGATCTCCTGCACCGCGTAGCCGGCCGCCGCGCTCCGGTCCGGGAGCATCTCCCGCACCGGCGGGCACGGCTTGCCGCTCCGCGCCGCCTCCAGCAACCGGTCGGCCGCGTCGGCGAACACGTCGACGGCCTCGCTCCACTCAGTCATGTCCCGGCTCCAGCTTGATCGTGATGGTGGTCGGCTCGGAGTAGAAGTCCAGCGAGTGCGTGCCGCCCTCGCGTCCGATGCCGGAGAGCTTCACCCCGCCGAACGGGGTGCGCAGGTCCCGCAGGTACCAGGTGTTGACCCAGACCAGGCCCGCCTGGAGCGACTGGGCGACCCGGTGGGCGCGGCCGAGCGAGGAGGTCCAGACCGTCGCGGCCAGGCCGTACTCGCTGTCGTTGGCCAGCGCGACCGCCTCGGCCTCGGAGTCGAACGGCGCGACGTGGCAGACCGGGCCGAAGATCTCCTCCCGGTTCACCCGGGAGCCGGGCGGCAGGCCGGTGAGCACGGTCGGCTCGACGTAGTAGCCGCCGTCGCGGTCGTCGCCGAAGTGCGGCACCCCGCCGCCCGCGTGGATCTCGGCGCCCTCGTCCTTCGCCAGCGCGTAGTACGACAGCACCTTGTCCCGGTGCTCCGCCGAGATCATCGGCATCATCGCGGTGTCCTCGTCCTCGGGGCGGCCGAAGGCCAGCTCGCGCGCCCGCCCGGCCAGCCGCGCGACGAACTCGGCGAAGACCGGCCGCTCCACGTAGAGCCGCTCGGTGCACAGGCAGACCTGCCCGCCGTTGGTGAACACCGAGCGCACGCTCCCCTCCACGGCCGCGTCCAGGTCGGCGTCGGCGAAGACCAGGCCGGCGTTCTTCCCGCCCAGCTCGAACGAGACCGGCTTGACCCGGTCCGCCACCGACTTCATGATCGCCGACCCGGTACGGCTCTCGCCGGTGAAGGTGACCGCGTCCACGCCCGGATGCTCCACCAGGAACTGCCCGGTCGAGCCGGTGCCGAAGCCGTTGACGACGTTGAGCACGCCGGGCGGGAGCCCGATCGAGGCGGCGATCTCGGCCAGCACGGCCATCGAGCCCGGCGTGAGCTCCGAGGGCTTGACCACGACGGTGTTGCCCGCGGCGAGCGCGGGACCGATCTTCCAGGTGGCCAGCAGGAACGGCAGGTTCCACGGCACGACGACCGCCACCACGCCCAGCGGCCTGCGCACCGTGTAGCTGAGCACGTCCGTCAGGTGGAACGCGCTCTCCGGGCGCTGCGCCGCGATCTCGGCGAAGGACCGGAAGTTGGCCGCGCCGCGGGGGATGTCCAGGGTGCGGGTCTGCGCGACCGACTTCCCGGTGTCCGCGATCTCCGCGGACACCAGGTCCTCGAAGCGCTCCTCGATCGCGTCGCCGAGCCTGCGCATCCAGGCGGCCCGCTCGGCCACCGGCAGCGCCGCCCAGCCGGGCAGGGCCGCGCGGGCGGCGGCCACCGCGCGGTCCACGAGGTCCCGGTCCGCTTCGCGGACCCGGCGGACCCGGCGGCCGGTCACCGGATCGTAGGCGGCGAACGTCCCGCCCTCCGCGACCGGCACCCCGCCGATGAAGTGGGTGACCTGGTCAGACAAGGCTTCTCCTCAGGAAGGGACCACTCCGGTTTGTTATGTACGGGTATAGAGCCGGGGGCCGTCGATGGGCAACAATGCGTTCCGTGACACGGAACCCCGACCGCCTGTCGATGCTGGAGAAGTCCTGGCTCGTGCTGGACGCGTTCCGTCCCACGGGAGGACCGCTCCGCCTGGCCGACGTCGCCGAGCGCTGCCACCTCCCCAAGACGACCGCCTTCCGCCTGCTCGCCGAGCTCACCGGGATCGGCGCGGTCACCCGCCGCGAGGACGGCTACTACCTCGGCCGCAGGCTGTTCGAGCTCGGTTCCATCGTCCCCCTGGAACGCGATCTCCGCCATGCCGCGCTGCCGTTCATGCACGACCTGTACGAGGCGACGCACGAGACCGTGCACCTGGGCGTGCGCGACGGCCTCGACGTCGTCTACGTGGAGAAGATCCAGGGCCGGGAGGCCTTCGCCCTGCCCTCCAGGGTCGGCGGCCGGCTCCCCCTCACCTGCACCGGGATCGGCAAGGCGCTCCTGGCCCACTCCGGCCCCGACCTGATCGAGGAGGTCCTCGGCCGCCCGCTGCGCCGCCTGACGCCGCACTCGATCGTCGACCCCCGGCGGATGGAGGAGGCCATCGGCCAGATCCAGGCGGCGGGCCTGGCCTACGAACGCGAGGAGGCCCAGCCCGGCGGGGCCTGCATCGCGGCCCCGGTGTTCCACGAGGGCGCCGCCGTCGCGGCCCTGTCCGTCTCCGTCCCCCTGCCCCGCTTCCACCCCATCCGCCTGGCCCCCGCCGTCAAAGCCGCCGCCCTCGGCATCTCCCGCGCCCTCACCCGCACCATCCAGTGAGCCGGTCCCCTCAAACGTCGCTCTGCGCAGGCTCCGGCGTGGCATGGGTCGCCGCCGGCCGACCGGGAGACGCACGCCGCGCTGCTGGACCTCATCGGCAACCGGTCCCCGCCCGATCGCCGGCCTTGACCGTCAGCGCCGTCAGCGTTCCCCGGCACCGGCCCGGAGGGCGCGGATCATAGCGGGCAGTGCGGCCAGCAGGGCGATTCCTCTCAGCGCACCTGCGACGAGGTACGGCGCGCGCAGGCCGAACACGTGGGCCACCAGTCCGCCCGTCAGCGCCCCGAGCGGGATCAGCCCCCAGCCGATCATCCTGTAGACGCTGTTGACGCGGCCGAGCGTGCCGGAGGGGACGATCTCCTGCCGGAGGCTGACGGTCACGACGTTCCAGAGCGTGACGGCGAAACCGTTGAGGGCCAGCAGGGCGCCCAGTACGGCGGCGTTCGGGCTCAGCCCGATCCCGGCGAAGATGGCGACGTTCGCGGCGAGCGCGGTGAGCAGTGCGGGGAGCGCGCCGATGCGCCCGACGACGCGCGCGCTGGCCAGACCGCCGAGCAGGCCGCCCGTCGCGGCCCCGGCCAGCAGCAGGCCGTAGCCGCGCGTGTCGAGGCGCAGGACCTGGGTCGCCAGCAGGACGAGGGTCGCGTTGCCGAGGTGGGCGCAGAAGGTGTTGGCACCGAGCAGGAGCGCCAGGGTGCGCAGCAGGCGGTGCCGGGCCAGCCGGCGCAGGCCGTCGGCGATGGCCGTACGCATCGGCGGGTGCTCGGCGTGCCGGGACCTGCACCGGGGGATGCTCGCCAGCAGGGCGGCGGACAGGGCGAGCGCGCCGGTGTGCGTTCCGAACGGCAGCGCCGCGGCGGCTGCGAACAGCAGACTGCCGATCATCGGTCCGGCGGACTCCCGGCCGAGGACCGTGATCGTCTGCTGGTGGCCGTTCGCCCTGTGCAGCAGCGGCTTGGCGACGAGGTCCGGCACGATCGCCTGCGCCGCGCCGGCGGAGACGACCGTGCACACACCCAGGCCGAAGGCCAGGACCGCGAGCACCGGGATGCCGATGCGACCGAGGGAGGCCAGGAGCGCGAGAACAGCGGCGATCACTGCCTGGACCGCCTGCGAGCGCCACATGAGGCCGGCCCGGTCGTAGCGGTCGACGAGCGCGCCGGCGGGGAGTGACAGCAGCAGCCACGGCAGGTAGGCCGCCGCGGAGATGACCGATACGAGCCGAGGGTCCCGCGTGATCGTGACGGCCAGCAGCGGAACCGCCGCGGCGAACACCCCGTCACCGATGCTGCTGACACCCGTCGCCCACCACAACCGCCAGTAGGCCGCGGTCAGGCGCGGCTCGGCCTCGGTCTGCGTCCCGTCCGGCTCCATGCCGGAATCCTGTGGCTCCGGACACCGCCACGACACCGTTTAGGGTTCTGCTACATGATTGGTCGATGGCTCTGACGGTCCATCTCGGCGTGGCCGAACTGGCGGCGACGCGGTTCTCCGTCTCCCCGCTGTCGGAGACGGTGTCCGGCCTGCAGCAGTTGAGCGGCCTCGGCCGGAACCCGCTCACCCTGCGGTGGCTGCGGTGGGCGGCGGACGAGCTCGCCTGCCGGCCTCTCGACCTCTCGCACACTCTGCCGCTGGTCGTGAGCGACCGGCCGAGCTGGCCGGAGTTCCTCGTTCCCGCCCCGCTCGGCGCGGGGCCGTCCATCGACGACGAACTGGCCGCGCTGCGCAGGACGACCGCCCACCAGGTGCGGGCCAGCCTCCGGCGTGTCTTCGGCGAGCGGCTCCCCGGCACGGCCGCCGCGCTCTCCGCGCGGCCCGCGGCGGGCCTGCGTACGATCGCCGCAGAGCTGCGCGCGGCGCACGATCGGCTCGTCGCGCCGCACTGGCCGCGGATCCGGGCCGTGCTCGACGCGGATGTCGTCCATCGCGCCAGGCAACTGGCCGCGGGCGGCGCCGAGAGGTTGTTCGCCGACCTGCATCCGGATCTGCGATGGTGCGACGGCAGGCTGATGCTGGGCGGAGAACACTGGCGGACCGAACGTGTCGTGAACCGCGGTCCGGGCGGGCTGGTGCTCATCCCGGTCGTTCTCGGCCCGCCGTACGTGCTGATCAGGCTGAGCACGTCCACGCAGACCACGGTGCGGTATCCGGCGCGGGGTGTCGGAGCGCTGTGGACGGCGGGGACGCGCCCGCCCGCGGGGGGCGCGGTCCGGCTGCTCGGCCGGGTGCGGGCCGAACTGCTCGAGGCCCTGCGCTCGCCTGCGACGACGACGGATCTCGCTCGTGCGCTCGGCGTCACGCCCAGTGCGGTCTCGCAGCACCTCGGCGTGCTCAGGGAGAGCGGCCTGGTCGCGCGCGAACGGTGCGGGCGCAACGTCCTGTACGTGACGACCGCGCTCGGGGCGTCCCTGTGCGAGCCCTCACCGGGGAGTCACGCCTCGCTCCGAGAGGAACGACTCCCCGGCGAGGGAGAGTCCGGCTTCAGGCGGCACGCTGGGTGAGACGTCTGAGCCGTCCCACGATCATCAGGCCCGGGACGACGATGACCGCGGCGATCCCGGCGTGGGCCGCCCAGGCTCCCGCCAGGGTCGTTCCGCCCCAGGAGCCTTCGAGGGCGGGGTCGTGCGTGAAGGGATGGCCGAGGGCGGGATAGAGGTCCGGGCGGAGGAAGGGGTAGAGGAAGCCCGAGGCCGCCGTGAAGACCAGGAAGACCGTCAGGACGACGGTCAGGACTCTCAGCAGCAGTCGCATCGCACAACCTTCAGGAGGGCGTCGGGAACGCCTCCACCCTACGGAGGCGGAGATCCGGGCGCGCCATACTCGAAGATCGGTTTTCGGGGTCTCTCCGATACCGAGGGGGACGACAGCGGGACCGGACACGAGCGATCCGGTTCATCACGCGACGAGGCGACCCTTGCTCTGAGGTCACCTTCTCGTACCCCAGGTCATCCGCCGGTCCGAGTGTCCGGACCGGCATGATGGGCGCATGGGGCAGGCCTGGCACGTATGGGGAGATGTCGTCATAGCGGCCGTTCTGGCCGTCCCGCTGGCTGTCCTGGCCGCCGTCCTGCTCTCCCGCCGCCGGAGCCGTGCCGGCCACCCCTCCCCGGCCCGTACGGCCGCCGCCGACGTGGCCGTCGCGGCCGGCACCGCTCCCTGGATCTGGATGATCCTCACCCCCGGGACCGCCGGGGGAGTGAACCTCGTCCCCCTGGTCGACCTGTCCGACCAGCTCTCGCTCATGTCACCCGGAGGGGCGTTCGTGCAGGTCGGAGGCAATCTCCTGGTCTTCGCCGCGCTCGGCGCGATGCTCCCGGTCCGCTCGCCGCGCCTGGCCTCGCCCGGCCGGGTCGCCGCGGTGGCGGCGGCCGCCTCGCTCACCGTCGAGACCCTTCAGTACCTCCTGGACCTGGGCCGGGTCAGCTCCGTGGACGACGTGATCCTCAACACGGCGGGAGCCGTACTCGCCGCGTTCGTCACTCGCCGGTGGTGGGCCCGGTCAATAGCGGCTGGGACCGTTCCACGGTAACGGACCGGGAAAACTCCCGAAGATCACCACAAAGGCACGATCCTCTCAAAAGAAGCACGGGACCAACCTCCGTATCTGTGCGATCGTGGACAAGGCGGGGCAAGTTCTCTGGAGACGCCAAACCCGGTTGGTGACAGAGGGTGGTTAAACGTGCAGCAGTCCCCGGTACCTCCCGAGACCCCGATCTATCGGCGCATCGCCGACGGGCTCCGCGAAGCGATCCTGTCCGGCGAGCTCCGGGACGGGGATCGGCTTCCGGGCGAGAACGCCATCATGGCGCAGTACGGCGTGGCCCGTGCGACCGCCAGACAGGCGCTCTCGGTGCTCATCAACGAAGGGCTGGCCGTGCCCAAACGCGGCTCGGGCGTCTACGTCCGGCAGTTCCGGCCCATCAGGCGGCACGGCTCGCGCCGGCTCGCCCAGGGGCACTGGAGTCAGGGGCAGGCCATCTGGGACGCCGACACCAGAGGCCGGCCGTACACCGTGGACGAGGTCCAGATCGACCGGGAGACCGCCGACGACGACGTCGCCCGGGTCCTGGGCAGCGCCGAGGTCTGGGTGCGGCGGCGGCGCTACTCGGTGGACGGGCGGCCGGTGCAGCTCTCGGTCTCCCACTTCCCCGCGGACCTGGTCGAGGGCACCGCGATCGTGCGGGAGGACACCGGTCCCGGCGGCGCCTACGCGCGCCTGGGCGATCTCGGCCACTCCCCGGCGCACTTCACCGAGGAGCTCCGCGCCCGCATGCCCCATCCCCACGAGACGGTCCTGCTCGACCTCCCGGCGGGCACCCCGGTCATCGCGATCATGCGGACCGCCTACACCGCGGACGGCACTCCCGTCGAGGTCAACGAGATGGTCCTCGACGCCGCCTCATATGTACTCCAGTACGACTTCGACGCATAGATCAAGTGCATTCGTCAACCGATAGGTTGACCTGACCCTTAAGATCATTGATTTCTCTAGAGAGGTGCTTCACCTTCGGAAGTGGAACGTCACAGCGGCGGCCCTGGGCGCGGGGAAGGTGCGTGGATGTCTTTCGACCGGCATCTGGCGGAGATAGCCCGGGAGTTTCCCGACTGGACGATCTGGCGGAGCGACGCGGGCAGGTGGTGGGCGACCCGGCACCACCCGCTGACCTCCGCCCAGCGCGAGGCCGGCTGCGCGATGACCATCGACGCGGACGACCCGGAAGGGCTGCGCGAGCAGCTACGGGACCAGGGGGAACGTTTCGACGGAACGTTCCCCTGACGGCCGCCCGGTGCCGGGGCCGGCGGTGTCACGCGGCTCCGGTGCCGGGCATCCAGACGGAGGCCTCCGACCCATCGGGGGCGGAGGCCTCCGCTCGGTCTCCCGGAGGGTCCCAGGCGGTCCTCCCGTACGGCCGCGTGCCCGCACGGCGCCGCCCGGCGCCTCACTTGCGGGCGGCGAGCTCCTCGTCGTCCTCGCGGACCGCGACGAGGTCCGCGCCGGCGTCGTCGGCGACCACGACGTGCCGCCCGTCGGCGGGGAGGCGCTCCTCGCCCTCCCTCTCGTCCACGATCACCCGGACGGCCTCGACGTCGGGGCCGTTCTGCGGGACGGGCGCGATGGCCGCAGGGGCGGGGCCTCCGGCGGGGACGGCCGGAGCCGGGGCGGGGCTCGCGGGGGGCAGGACCGCGCTCTCGTCGATCAGGGCTCCGGCGGCGTTCTCCCGCTGGATCAGGTCGCCGAGGACCGCGCCCATCTCGTTGAGGCGGCGCATGACCTCGCGGTGCGTCTCGGTGAGGTAGGCGACGCGCCGGCCCGTGCTCTCATCCAGGACGGAGGCGCGCTGCTGGGCGGAGGTGAGCGTGGCGTGCGCCTCCGCGGTGGCGGAGGACAGGGCCGACTCGGCCTCGGTGCGGGCGGACGTCAGCGTGGACTCGGCCTCGGCGCGGGCGCCCTCGATCGTCCGCTCGGCCTGGTGCCTGGCGGAGGCGAGCGTGGACTCGGCCTCGGCGCGCGCGCTCCGCAGGGTCTCCTCTGCCTCGGCGCGGGCCGCGCCGAGCTTCTCCTCCGCGTCGCTGCCCGCCTGCGCCAGCATGTGCTCGGCGGTGGCGGTGGCCTCGCCGACCCGGCGCTCGGCCTCCTGCTGCGCGGCGGTCAGGATGCCCTCGGCGCGCTCGCGGGCGGAGCCGACCAGCCGCTCGGCCTCCGCCGCGGCCTCGTCCCGCAGCCGGCGGGCCTCGGCGTCGGCGACCTCGCGCTTGGCCGCGGCCTCCTCCTCGCCCAGCTTCAGGATCTGGCTGAGCCGCTGGCCGAGCTCGTCGTAGTCCTGGGGGGCCTCGGAGAGCCTGCGCCGGGCCTCGGCGAGCTCCAGCCTTCCCTGCTCGGCCTGGTCGATCGAGCGCGCGACCCGCTCCTCCAGCTCGCGGATCTGGTTGCGCGTCCGGATCATGTAGTCGTGGACCTGGCGGCGGCTGTAACCACGCATGACGACCTCGAACGAGTCCTCATGCATCAGGTCGGGGAAGTTCTCGTGCTGGTTCGTCATGGAGTCTGCCCGTAGAGGTCGTGTAGCGGGAAAGGAGGCGTCAGGAGACGACTTTGCTGCCATCTACCCGAGACCGCAACCGGAACGCGTGACCTGCTTGCGGAAATACCGGACAAGCTCACTCCCCGTAACATCCTCCGCATGAGCATCACTCCCTATGTAGCCGCCCTTGACGGTGACGCGTCCCCATATATCCACCCGGAAGCATACGTAGCACCGGGCGCAGCCGTGATCGGCCGCGTCCGGCTCGGCCGCGCGGCGAACGTCTGGTACGGCTCGGTCCTGCGGGGCGACGACGAGGACATCGAGGTCGGCGAGGAGTGCAACATCCAGGACCTGTGCTGCCTGCACGCCGATCCGGGACAGCCCGCCGTGCTGGAGCCCCGGGTCAGCCTCGGCCACAAGGCCATGGTGCACGGCGCGCACGTGGAGACCGGGGCGCTCGTCGGCATCGGGGCGATCGTGCTGGGCGGGGCGCGGATCGGCGCGGGCACGCTGGTCGCGGCGGGCGCCCTGGTCGGGCCGGGCAAGCGGATCCCGGCGGGGGTGCTCGTCGCGGGCGTCCCGGGGAAGGTCGTCCGCGAGCTCACCGACGACGACCGCGCCTCCTTCGCCCGCACCCCGGACAACTACGTGGCCAAGGCCGCCCGTCACCGCGCCGCGGTGCCCGTGCCCCCGGCCTGAAGCTCCCTCCCGCGTCCGTGCGGCACCGGGCCGGACGCCCCGCCGCGAGCCGTACGGACCTGACCCGGGAACTCCCGCCGGGGGGCGGGCCCATGGGTAACATGACCGCCGTGCGGCACTGGGACGGCTTCGACGCCATCGAGAGCGAGGTGCGCGCCATGGTCGCCGATCCCCGCTGGCCGGCCATGCCGCTGCCCGCCCGCGCCCGCGCCGTCGCCCTGCGCACGCTGGCCACGCCGGACGGAGGGCGGTGGCTGTTCGGCGCGCATGCCCGGTGGTACCGGCAGGATCCGGGAGACGGCCGCTGGCAGCTCGCCCCGCCTCCCGCGGACGCGGGGCTCCGCGCCGGGGCGCACGTGGTGGACGCCGCCTCCGCGGTCCTGCCGCACCTGGTCCCGGCCGGTCCCGACTTCACCGCGGACCGGGGATCGGTCCAGGGCTTCGTCGGCCCGGACGTGCCGCCGGAGGTCACCGAGCGGGTCCGCGCGCTGGTCGTCTCCCAGCGCGGCCGGCGCAGGGAGGACTTCCCGCTGCACGGCCCGTTCTCCGAGGTCTTCGCCGGGGAGGTCGCCAGCCCGGTCGCCGCGATCTGGGGCACCCTCATGTGGTGCGCCTACGCCCCGGCCTTCGACGGCAACGAGCTGCTGCTGTCGGTGTTCGGGGAGTTCCTGGCCCGCCCGCTCCCGGGTGACGAGTGGGTCCGCTGGCTCCCGCCGGTCTCGCTCGACGACCTGGCCGCCCTGTACGGCGAGCGGGTCAGGGCGGGCCATCCCGAGGCGGGACGGCGGCTGGTCGCACTGATGGCCGACACCGCCGGAGCCGTCCGCGGCGACCCCCGCTTCCGGCCCCGGGCCGCCGCGCTGGCGGTGATGCTCGCACCGGTCCTCCGCCGGACCGGGCAGGACGCCGCCGCCGCCGGCCTGGGCGACGAGGAGGTACGGCAGGCGTGGCTGTCGCGCTGCCCGCCCCACGTGACGCTGGCCGAGTCGTCTCCCGGCGAACACTTCCAGCACACCGTCTACGACCTCGTGCAGGCCCTGGGCTTCCTCGCGGCCAGGGGGGCCGACCCCCGGGCGGTGGCGGGCGCGCTGCTCGCCGCCGACGTCGCGGCGCACGCCCCGCGGGCGGCCGACCGGCTGTACGCGTGGCTGGACCCGGAGCTCCGCCACGTCCTGCGCGACGTGCTCACCGATCCGGCGCACCCCCTCCGGCGCTGCTGGCCGCGCCCCCGCGGCGCCGGGTCCTCCACCGGTTCCTTCAGCGGGCCCTCCACCGGCTCCTTCGCCGTGCCCTCCCCGGCCCCTCCTCCGGGGCCCGCCACGCTGCCCTCGGCCCTGCACCCGCCCGACCGGGCCTCGGCGGCCGCGCTCCTGGGCGCCGCCTACGCCACCGGGCTCGCCTGGTGCCGCCTGACCGGGACCGCCGTGCCGGAGCGGGGATTCCCCACGGCCTCGGCGCTCGTGCACCGCCTGGCCCACGAGCGGGACGACCCGGTCCCGGGATCCTCGGGAACCTACCCCCGCCACTTCTGACACAACAAAGAAGACTTAAACCACAAATCCAGTTATTTCATCCTTACTACCCCTATATCCTTCTACCACCCCCAGTGTCGGATAATTGGCTGAATTGTGATCTCGCATTCGGGAAATGATCCTTCAGGGTGCACGGTGGGGTCGTACCGAATGGTCCCGATGGGCCATGGGCACGAAAGACCCTCCACCGTAACCTCGAAGTGGGTGTGGGCTGCGGAAGGAAGGACGACGCGGTGGGGCACGACGAGCTGGACCTCAGGGTCCACGACCGTGTCGCGTTGGACGAGATCGCGCTCTATGCCGAGGTACTCAGCGCCGTCGCTGACAGCGAACGGCCCCTGACCCTCGCGGAGCTCGACAACGCGCTCGGATTGAGCGCTTCGGCGACCTGCTGAAGCGGTTGCGAAACCGTACGACCTAGTCCCGGACTCCCCCGGTGGGGTCCGGGACGTGGTACGAAAAGGCCCGGCGGTGACTAGTCACGGACGGCCACGCGGACGGACCTCGCGGGCGGGCGTCACGAGCGGACGAGCCGGGCGATCGCCGCCGAGGCCTCCTTCACCTTCTCCTGCGCCTCCGGCCCGCCGGTGCTGACGGCGTCGGCCACGCAGTGCCCGATGTGGTCCTCCAGCAGACCGAGCGCCACCGCCTGCAGCGCCCTCGTCGCGGCCGACACCTGGGTCAGCACGTCGATGCAGTAGGCGTCCTCCTCGACCATCCGCTGCAGGCCCCTGATCTGTCCCTCGATCCGCCGCAGACGGGTGAGATAGGCCTGCTTGTCTCCGCTGTACCCATGCATGACCCAAAGGTACCCGCGTCAGGGACGGACGGAGGCGGACGCGATCAGTTTCTCCCACCGCTCGGCCACCGCGGGAGCCTCGTACGCGGCCGCGGCGGCCAGCGCGCCGGCCGCCAGTTTCCGGCGCCGGCGCTCGTCGTCGATGAGCGCGAGCAGCGCCGCGGCGTACGCCTCGATCTCGTCCTCCCCCTCCGGGACGAGCACCCCGCTGCGGCCGTCCGCCACGAACTCGCCCGGCCCCCGCGAGCTGTCGAAGCCGACCACCGGCACCCCGCTGGCCATCGCCTCGATCACGGTCATCCCGAGCACCTCGGCCCGCGAGGTCACCGCCACGATCGACGCCTTGGCGAACTCGCCCGTCAGGTCGGGGGTCGTTCCCATGAAATAGACGTGGTTGTGCAGGTTCAGCCCCGCCACCAGGGCCCGCAGGCGTTTCTCCTCGGGGCCGCCGCCGTACAGCCGCAACCGCCAGTCGGGGCGCTTGTCGGCGATGGCCGCGAACGCGCGGATCAGCCGGTCGTAGGCCTTCACCGGCACCCAGCGCCCCCCGGCGGCCACGATGCGGTTGTCCATCCGGGAGCGCGGCCACGGCCCGGCGGGCAGCGCGTCGGGGATCAGGTGGACCGGGACCTCCCCGTCCAGCAGGCGCTCCCATTCCTGGCGGCCGGTCTCGGTGGCGGCGACGACCGCGTTCAGGCGCGGGTAGAACCTCCTGATCGGCCCCGGCACCGGCGGGCGGCCCCACTCGCGGGCGATCCGCACCGTCTCGCGCGGGGCGTGCCGGGCGGCCTGCACGCCCAGTCCCGGCCTGGTGGTGATCAGGACGTCGGCCCTGAGCGCGCGCAGCCGCCGCCAGAGGGCGACCTCGGTCCGGATCTGCCCCTGCGGGAGCAGGTGGCGCACCCCCGGCCTGGCGTCGACCGCCCAGGAGAGCCGCACGCCCGGTTCCACCGGGAAGAACGGCCGGTCCTTGTGCCGGCGGACGCTGAGGATCTCGACCTCGTGCCGGAGTGCCAGCTCTCCCGCGAGGTTGATGGCGGAGCGGACGTCACCGCGCATGCCGTACACCGAGGGGACGAGCAGGCAGATCCTCACCCACCCACCTCGATCATGAGCGCGTCGTCGGCGGTGTAGCGGGGCCTGATCGGCACCCCGTCGATCCGGGCTGCCGGGTAGTGCAGGCGGCGGCGTTTGCCGTCCACGTCGTCCAGGCGCGAGCCCAGGCGGAGCGGCTCGGACAGACCGTCCACCTGCAGCACGGGCTCCCAGGTGCCGGGCTCGTCGGGCGCGGCGTCCACCACGTCGCACAGGGAGAGCGCGGCGTGGAAGCGCACGCCCTGGACCGTCGCGGCGGCGGTCAGCTCGGCGCCGCTCCCGCTGCGGCGCAGCGCCAGGCGCGCCTCGTGACGGGACTCGTCGTCGTCGAGGCCGGTGAAGGCCAGCAGCCCGGTGACCTCGAAGCGGCCCTCCCTGAACCAGACCGCGCGGACCTCGGCGGCCGGCTCCACCTCGTCGATCTTCAGGGCGAGGAAGCCGTTGCGGGTCCGGTAGGCCCGGTAGGCCAGCGCGCGGCGGCTCAGCGCGTAGGCGTCGAGGTGGTCGAGGGAGAAGCCCGGGTCGACGCTGCGCAGCCGGGTCCGCCGGCCGTCCTGCGTCAGGTAGGCGTCCCAGCGGCCCGGGCCGAGCCCGAGCGGGGCCAGGGAGATCGCGAGCGCGGCGTCGCGCACCCGCGCGCCCGGGGTGCCGAGCGCCACCCGGCGCTCGTCGGCGGTGGTCCGGTGGCGCAGCGTCAGCTCCGCGTCGTCGGCGAGGGGGTCGTCGACCGCCAGGCGGAGGGACAGGACGTCAGCCAAGGTGACTTCGGCATCCGTGACGACGACACGCACCGCCAGCCCCCTCCCCGTCGAATGAGCTACGCGACGTTGAGGTTACCGTGATTTTTCCGTAATCAGAAGGAAGAGTTTCGGACCTGTCGTCCTTTTCGCGAATACTTGACCACAGTCAGGTACGGCCCGCAAGTGCGGGCCGCACCCAATCATGATCGTCATTATCCCGGAGACCGGGTCAGGAAGCCTCGACCGGCTCGCCCTTGATGGACTTGATCAGGAGCTGGGAGACGTCCACGACCTCCAGCGTCTCCTTGGCCTCGCCCGAGTTCTTCTTCTCGTTGATCGAGTCGCCCAGCATGACCAGGCAGAACGGGCAGGCGGTGGAGATGGTGTCCGGGTCGGTGGTCAGCGCCTCGTCCACGCGCTCGGTGTTGATGCGCTTGCCGAGCCGCTCCTCCATCCACATCCGCGCGCCGCCGGCGCCGCAGCAGAAACCGCGGTCCTTGTGGCGGTGCATCTCCTGCGTCTTGACGCCGGGCACCTTGGCCATGATGTCGCGGGGCTGCGCGTACACCTTGTTGTGGCGGCCGAGGAAGCACGGGTCGTGGTAGGTGATCTTCTCCTCGATCGGGGTGACCGGGACCAGCCTGCCCTCGTCGACCAGCTTGGCCAGGAGCTGGGTGTGGTGGACGACCTCGTAGGTCCCGCCGAGCTGCGGGTACTCGTTGGCGAGGGTGTTGAAGCAGTGCGGGCAGGTCGCGACGATCTTCTTGACCCCGGCCTCGTTCAGCGTCTCGATGTTCTGCTGGGCCAGCATGTTGAAGAGGAACTCCATGCCCAGGCGGCGGGCCGGGTCACCGGTGCAGGCCTCCATCGGGCCGAGCACCGCGAACTTCACGTCCGCGATGTGCAGCAGCTCGGCGACGGCCTTGGTGGTCTTCTTGGCCCGGTCCTCCAGGGCGCCGGCGCAGCCGACCCAGAACAGGTACTCGGTGTCCTCGGGCATCTTCTCGTCGATGAGCTGGACCTCGAAGTCGAGCTCCTCGATCCAGTCGGCCCGCTTCATCTCGGACATACCCCACGGGTTGCCCTTGTTCTCCAGGTTCTTGACCATGACGCCGGCCTCGGACGGGAAGTTCGACTCCACCATCACCTGGTAGCGGCGCATGTCGAGGATGTGGTCGATGTGCTCGATGTCCACCGGGCACTGCTCGACGCAGGCGCCGCAGTTGGTGCAGGACCACAGCACGTCCGGGTGGATGACGCCTTCCTCGCCGACCAGCGGCTTCTCCAGCAGGGCCAGCACGTCCTGGCCCGCGTGCGCGCGCTGCTCCTCGCTCATCATCAGGTACGGCGCGACCGCGAAGGCGTGGTCGCGCTGGTCCAGGATGAGCATCTTCGGGGAGAGCGGCTTGTCGGTGTTCCACGCCGGGCACTGCGACTGGCAGCGGCCGCACTCGGTGCAGGTGTAGAAGTCGAGGAAGCCCTTCCAGGTGGTGTCCTCGATCTTGCCGCGGCCCAGCTTGTCGCCGTCGAGGTCCTCGTCCTCGAAGTCGACGACCTTGCCGTCGATCCGCATCTCCTGCGCCGCGCCGAGCCCGTCGGGGCGCCGGGAGAAGAGCACGTTCAGCGGCGCGGTGAAGATGTGCAGGTGCTTGGAGTTCACCACGATGACCAGGAACACCAGCATGACGCCGATGTGCAGGAGCAGGCCGATCTCCTCCAGCAGGGTGCTGGCGGGCAGGAGCTTCGCGACGGCCTCGGAGGCGAACGCGCCGGACTCGTACGGGAAGTTGCCGGTGTTGACCGCGGCGCCGCGGGCGAGGAACAGCGTCCAGATCACGTTGAAGATCATGATGAGGACGAGCCAGGCGCCGCCCAGATGCGAGCCGGAGAAGCGGGAGCCGCGGCCGAGCTTCTTCGGGGAGTTCTTGATCCGGATGACCGTGAAGGCGGCCAGGCCGAGGAGGCAGGCGAGCGCGATGAAGTCCTGCAGGAAGCCCAGGACCGGCCAGGTGCCGACGATCGGGATGTGGAAGTCAGGCGTGCCGGTGATCGCGCCCTGGATCAGCGCGCCGTACGCCTCGACGTAGACCGTGCCGAGGATGAGGAACGCCCACATGACGAAGAAGTGCGCCACGCCCGAGGGCGTCCACTTCAGCAGCTTCTTCTGCCCGAAGACCTCGACGAGCTGGGCCTTGACCTCGACGCCGACGTTGTTCCTGGCGTACTCGATCCGCTCGGGGGCGGGCGGGCCGATGACGGCGAGCTTGTACAGGAACAGGACGCGGCGCGCGGCGAGCGCGAGCGCGGCGACTGTCATGACGAGCCCGATGATGGCTACCCAGAGCACGGGTCCTCCCACAGACGGCGTTGGCTGCCAGCGTATGACCGCCGGTCATCCACGGTGACAAGGGGTCACCCTGGATCCTACCCATGAGTAACTTATGTCCGGCATAGGACCCGCGGTAACCGTGGTCACCATATGGTCAATTTGCACTCCGGAACAATGCTCTAGAATACGCGAATCCCCGGAGATTACGCTCCCCGGCCCCTCAGGATCCGTCGACGTAGCGCTGGATCGTGGGGGCGAGCAGCTCGACCAGCTCCTCCAGCCCGGCCGAGGCCAGCGGTTCGAGCCGGATCACGTAGCGCACCAGGACCACGCCGAACATCTGCGCGAACGCCGCCTCCATCCGGATCGGCGGGATCTCCAGCGCCTCGGCGACCTTCTCCAGCAGCGCGTGCGTCATGAACTCCCGGATCATGCCGACGACCCGCTCGTTGGTCATCGCCGTGCGCATCAGCGCCAGCACCGGCTGGCGGGCCTCGGCGTCGGCGGTGATCGTGAGGATGAGCCGGACCAGCCGCTCGCCCGTCTCCTCGCGCGGCCCGGCCAGCAGCAGCGGGACGACCTCCGCGGGATCGACCGGCAGCTCCATCGCCGCGACGAACAGGCCCTCCTTGCTCGCGAAGTAGTGGTGGACCAGGGCCGGGTCCACGCCGGCCGCGCCGGCGATCCCCCGGATCGTGGCCTTGTCGAACCCCTTCTCGGCGAACGTCCTGCGCGCCGCCGCCACGATCTCCCCGCGCGTGTCCGCGGACCCCGGCCTGCGTCCCGGCCGCCGGCGCCCCGCCGCCGTGTTCTCCGGCGCGGTGTTCCCCGGCGTCGTGTTCCCCGGCGCCGCGTCACTCACCCGGCCTTCTCCGCCGCCGTCCGCGCTCGCGCCGCCGCCGCGCCCGCCCCGCTCGCTCACGCGTTGGCCGAGGCCGCGAGGTGCAGCCGGGCGAAGGCCAGCGCCTCCGCCAGGTCGTCGACCCGCTCGGTACGGCTGGCCGCCTTGCGCGTGTTGATCTCCAGCACGACCAGGCCGCCGAAGCCGTTGGCCGCCATCCGCTCCAGGATCGGCGCGCACGGCTGGTTGCCCCGCCCGGGGACCAGGTGCTCGTCCCGGTTGGGGATGCCGACCCCGTCGGCCAGGTGCAGGTGGGCCAGGCGGTCGCCGAGCTTGGTGAACATCTCCCAGGCGTCGGAGCCGGAGACCGCCGTGTGCGACAGGTCCAGCGTGACCTGCGGGAAGTCGTAGTCGACGGGGTTCCAGTCCGGGGAGTACGGCACGACCTTGTTGCCCCGCGCCTTCAGCGGGAACATGTTCTCCACCGCGAAGACCACGTCGGTCTCCTCGCGCATCCTGGCCAGGCCGACCTCGAAGTCGCGCGCGTAGTCGCGCTGCCAGCGGAACGGCGGGTGCACCACGACCGTCTTGGCGCCGACCCGCTCGGCGGCCTGCTGGGCGCGCTTCAGCTTGGCCCACGGGTCCTTGCCCCACACCCGCTGGGTGACCAGCAGGCAGGGCGCGTGGATGGCCAGGATCGGCAGCTGGTAGTGGTCCACCAGCCGCTCCAGCACGTCGATGTCCTGGCTCACGGGGTCGGCGCCCACCATGATCTCAACGCCGTCGTAGCCCAGGCGCGCCGCCAGCTCGAAGGCGTCCGGGGTGCGCTCCGGATAGACCGACGCGGTGGAGAGCGCGATCTTCGCGCTGGGCACCCGGATGACGCTCATCGAGACTCCCTGCCTTCGCGTCCGCGACCGCGAACGCCTCGGTGCCCGCCGGCTCGCTCGCTTCGATCCCTCACAGTGCCAGCCTAAGCGTGCCCGGAAAGGAATGGCGTCCGCCCACCCCCGTGCGGCCGAGATCACACGCCCGGCCCTCCGGGGCCCGCCTCGGGCGCGCGGCGGATCCCGCCCGGAGCACCCCAGGTCACGGCCCGGAGCGCCCGGGGACTCGGCCGCCCCCGCACGCCCGGACGGCCCGCCCGGATCCCTGGCTACGGTGAGGGCATGCCGCGGTTCATGAAAGGGGCCATCCCCAGCCCCAACATCTGGAACACCCCCCACGTCTACGAGCTGGAGAACCGGGCGGTCGACCCCGAGGGCCGGGCCGAGGCCGCGATGGCCGCCGTCCGCCCGTGGACCGGCGCGACCGTCCTCGACATCGGCTGCGGCACCGGCTACCACCTCCCCCGGCTGTCCGCCACGGCGGCCCGGGTGATCGGCGTCGAACCGCACGCCGACCTCGTCGAGCTCGCCGGGCGCCGCTGCCGGGCCCTGCCCAACGTGGAGGTCCACGCCGCCACCGCGCAGGCCGTACCGCTCCCCGACGCCTCGGTGGACGTCGCGATCGCCCGCTGGGCCTACTTCTTCGGCCCCGGCTGCGAGCCCGGCCTGGCCGAGCTCTCCCGGGTCGTACGGCGCGGCGGCGCGGCCTTCGTCATCGACGTCGACGCCTCCCGGGGCGCCTTCGGCCGCTGGTTCAGCCAGTCGATCCCGGCCTACTCCGCCAGGTCCGTGGAGGACTTCTGGTCCCGCCAGGGCTGGACCACCCAGCGGCTCGACCTCCGCATGGCCTTCGAGCGCCGCGCCGACCTGGAGTCCGTCCTGCGCATCGAGTTCACCCCGGCCGTCGCCGAACGCGCCATCGCCGAGACCCCCGGCCTGGAGATCGCCTACCCCAACCTCCTGCGCTGGAAGCTCTACTGAGGGGCCGCCCCGCCGTACCGGCGGCGCACCCGCGGCGGGCTACCGGCGGCCCGCGGCGCCCCCGCCCACCGGCAGGTCGGGCCCGTGCGGCGGGGCGGCCATCATCCACCCGCCCCACCGGCGCACCAGCGGGGTGCCCGCCCCCACCAGCAGCAGCACCAGCAGCGGGGCCAGTGCCACGCCCAGCAGGAACCCGGCCGCGACGTCGTGCGGGTAGTGCACGCCGACGAACACCCGGGAGAAGGCCATCAGCGCGGCCAGCGGCAGCACGAGGGGAGCCAGCGCGCGCCAGGCCAGGACGAGGGTGCCGGCCGCGGCCGCGGCGATCACCGAGTGGTTGCTCGGGAACGACCAGTCCCCCGCCTCCGGGCAGGCCGCGATGGTCACCAGCCCGCGGCACGGCCGGTCCTCCCGGACGAGGATCTTGACGACCTCGCTGAACAGGTAGACGAGGACCACGGCCACCGGGCCGAGCAGGACCAGCGCCATGTCGCGCGGCGGCCGCCGCCGGGCCCGCCACCAGGCCAGGACGAACAGCGCGGCGAAGGCGAACAGTCCCGCGTCGGTGCCGGTCTCGGCGAAGGCGTGCAGCCACCCGGGCGTGCTCCGGGCGAACTCGACGATGTCGCGGTACACGTCCGGCCCCCTGAACGACGATGAACGACGGATGAACAGACGATCCTAGATCTTTCCCGCGCGTCCCGCCCCCTTTCCGGCGCATGACGGCCCCTCCGGGGGTGATCGGCCTCCGGCGCGGCCGGCCTCCCCGCGTGCGCCGCCGCGGCGGAGGCCCCCGCGCGGAACATCGGGGCCGGGCTTGACCTTGACGTTGACGTCAACGATTACGGTGACGGCACAAGGAGGGCCGGATGCGCATCGGGGAACTCGCCCGGCGGGCGGGGATCAGCACCAGGGCGCTGCGCTACTACGAGCAGCAGGGGCTCATCACCGCGCGGCGGGCGGCCAACGGCTACCGGGAGTACGGCGAGGAGGACCTCAGGCTCGTCACCGAGATCCGCTCGCTGCTCACCGTCGGCTTCACGCTGGAGGACGCCAGGCCGTTCGTGGCCTGCCTGCGGGCGGGGCACTCCTCGGGCGGATCGTGCCCGGAGTCGGTCGCGGTCTACCGGCGGAAGCTGGCCGAGATCGACGACGAGATCCGCACCCTCCTGGCCCGCCGGGCCGAGGTGGCCGCGCAGCTCACCACGGCCTGCCCCGGGTGCCCACCGAGAGAGCAGGAGAAGAAATGATCACTCTGACCGCCGACAACTTCGCCGAGCAGGTCCTGGGCAGCGACAAGCCCGTCCTGGTGGACTTCTGGGCCGAGTGGTGCGGCCCGTGCAAGATGATCGCGCCGGTGCTGGAGCAGATCGAGGCCGAGTACGGCGACCGCGTCACGATCGCCAAGCTGAACGCCGACGACCACCCGGAGATCTCCAGCCGGTACGGGGTCCTCGGCCTGCCCACGCTCAGCCTCTTCAAGAACGGCGAGGTCGTCCAGCAGATCAAGGGCGCCAAGCCCAAGCGCATGCTCCTGGCCGACCTCGAGGGCCACATCTGATCCGGGAGCCGCCGGGATCCGCGGGCGCACCGGCTTTCACCGCCCGCGGTACGCCGGGGCGGTGAAAGTTGTCGGTGCGGGCCGGTAGCGTGCGGCCATGGCGAAGAAGGTCGGCTATCGCTGCGGCGAGTGCGGTTGGCAGACGGCCAAGTGGGTGGGGCGCTGCGGCGAGTGCCAGGCCTGGGGGACGGTCGAGGAGGAGTCGGCCCGTTCCGGCGTGACCGTGGCCACCGGCGGGGCGGTCTCGGCTCCGGCGGTCCCGATCGGTCAGGTCAAGGCCGAGGTCGCGCACGCGCGCAGCACCGGCGTGCCCGAGCTCGACCGGGTGCTCGGCGGCGGTCTGGTGCCCGGCGCGGTCGTGCTGCTGGCCGGGGAGCCCGGCATCGGCAAGTCCACGCTCCTGCTGGAGGCGGCCTCCAAGATCGCGAACCAGCAGACCGTGCTCTACGTGACGGGCGAGGAGTCGGCCGCCCAGGTCAGGGTCAGGGCCGACCGGATCGGCGCGATCCACGACGCCCTCTACCTCGCGGCGGAGACCGACCTGAGCGCGCTGGTGACGCACGTGGAGAAGGTCCAGCCCGGCCTGCTCGTCGTCGACTCGGTGCAGACGATCGGCTCCGCCCAGGCGACCGGTGTGCCCGGCGGGGTCACCCAGGTCAGGGAGGTCGCCGGCAACCTGGTCAGGATGGCCAAGGAGCGCGGCATGTCCACGGTCCTGGTCGGCCACGTCACCAAGGAGGGCTCGATCGCCGGCCCCCGGACGCTGGAGCACCTCGTCGACGTGGTGCTCCACTTCGAGGGCGACCGCCACTCCCGGCTCCGCATGGTCCGCGCGGTCAAGAACCGGTACGGCCCGGTCGACGAGGTCGGCTGCTTCGACCTGCACGAGGGCGGCATCGAGGGCATCACCGACGCCAGCGGCCTGTTCGTCTCCCACCGCACCGAGCCGGTCCCCGGCACCTGCGTCACGGTCACCATGGAGGGCACCCGCCCGCTGCCCGCCGAGGTCCAGGCGCTGGTCGCGCGGACCGAGGCCCAGCAGCCCCGGCGCTCCTCCTCCGGGCTCGACCCCTACCGCGTGACGATGGTGCTGGCCGTGCTGGAGCGGCGGCTCAACGCCAAACTCGGCGGCTGCGACGTGTTCACCGCGACCGTGGGCGGCATCAAGCTCAGCGACCCGGCGATCGACCTGTCGGTGATGCTCGCGGTGGCCAGCGCGGCCGGGGACCGGGCGCTCCCGCCGGGGCTGGTCGTGCTGGGCGAGGTGGGCCTGGCCGGGGAGCTCCGACCGGTCCGCGACGTGCGCCGCCGCCTCTCGGAGGCGGCCCGGCTGGGCTTCACCCGCGCCCTGGTGCCGATGGGCTCCCTCGACGTCGGCAAGGGCCGGGGCGGGGGCTCCCTGGTCCGGGTCAACGGCGGCTCCACGAGCTTCGCCCCCGGGTTCGACGTCGTCGAGGCGGAGAACGTCTGGGACGCGCTGACCCACGTCACCTGAGCGCGCCGCCCGGCCCGCGGGCGGCCCCGGAGGGGCCTCGGAGCGGCCTCGGGCGGAAACACGGCACGGCGCCATGCGGTTTGGTAGGTTGGGGCCGTCCGATGGTGGATACCGTCTGACCTACCGCCGGGTCGGCGGGATGTGAAGCCTGTGGAGGCTGTGTAAGACCGTTGGGCGGTTCCCCGTCCCTAGCCTTGACCGGAACGGCAATCGCCTGCGAAGCAGGAAGGCCCGCCTGCGAGGGTGGGAACCCCCAGCTTCCGCCGGGGGAGGAAGTCAAGTGGCAGCAACCTACAAGGGGCTCGACGAGCGCCGCAGGGCCGTCATGGCCTCGCTCGCGCCGGGCACCGCGCTCCGCGACGGCCTGGAGCGCATCCTCCGCGGGCACACCGGCGGCCTGATCGTGCTGGGCTACGACAGCACGGTCGAGAAGATCTGCAGCGGCGGGTTCGAGCTGGACGTCGAGTTCTCCGCGACGCGCCTGCGCGAACTGGCGAAGATGGACGGCGCCATCGTGCTGAACTGCGACGACCACAAGATCGTGCGTGCGGCCGTGCACCTGATGCCCGACCCGTCCATCCCGACCGACGAGTCCGGGACCCGGCACCGCACCGCCCAGCGGGTGGCGGTGCAGACCTCCTTCCCCGTCATCTCCCTCAGCAAGTCCATGCGGATCATCGCCCTCTACCTCGACGGCATCCGCTACGTCCTGGAGGAGTCGGCGGCCATCCTGTCCAAGGCCAACCAGGCCCTGGCCACGCTGGAGCGCTACAAGCTCCGCCTGGACGAGGTCTGCGGCACGCTCTCGGCGCTGGAGATCGAGGACCTCGTGACGGTCCGCGACGTCGCGGCGGTCGTCCAGCGGCTGGAGATGGTCCGCCGGATCGCCGACGAGATCGCGGGCTACGTCGTCGAGCTCGGCACCGACGGCCGCCTGCTCTCCCTCCAGCTGGACGAACTGGTCGCCGGGACCGACGCCGACCGCGAGCTCGTCGTCCGCGACTACCTGCCCACCACCGGCCGCCGGGTCCGCACGCTCCCCGAGGCCCTGCACGAGCTCGACCAGCTCTCCCCGGCAGGCCTGCTCGACCTGTGCCAGGTGGCCCAGGTCCTCGGCCACACCGGCGCCGACGCCCTGGACGGCCCGGTGAGCCCCCGGGGCTACCGGCTGCTGGCCAAGGTGCCGCGCCTGCCCGCCCCCGTCGTCGACCGCCTGGTGGAGCAGTTCTCCGGCCTGCAGAAGCTCCTGGCCGCCAGCACCAACGACCTCCAGGAGGTGGGCGGGGTCGGCGAGACCCGGGCCCGCCACATCCGCGAAGGGCTCTCCCGCATGGCGGAGTCGTCCATTCTCGAGCGCTACGTCTGAGACCCTGGCGGGCGCCGGCCGCCCCGCCGGCCCGGTCCCGCCGTCCGTCCTGCGGCGCCCCGCGCGGCGTCGCGGCCGGAGGAGCTCCCCTGCCCCGAGACAGGCGAACCTCTCCTGACCTGGGGAAATACGACATAGAAGATCGTCTTTTTTGAGGTTATGGATCCTCTAAACCGCATTTAAGGTCCATATAATGATCAATCTTCCTTCTCGCTGTTATAAAAAATCCAGCCTCCTGCGCACCGAGGGTCTCCTCCGGTGGATCCCCCCGAGAGGCCCCCCTTTTCGCCACCCCACCCCGAGGACAACATTTTGAGAAGGACAGCCACGCTCGCTGCGACCGCGGCACTCGCGTTCGGCGCCACGGTGTTCACCGCCACGCCGGCCTCCGCCCACGGGTACGTGTCGTCACCGCCGAGCCGCCAGGCCTTCTGCGCCCAGGGCAAGGTCTCCTGCGGCGCCGTCAAGTACGAGCCGCAGAGCGTCGAGGGCGCCAAGGGCCAGCGCACCTGCCACGGCGGCGTCGCCCGCTTCGCCGAGCTGAACGACGACACGAAGGCCTGGCCGACCACGGCCGTCGGCACCAGCGTCGACTTCAACTGGGTGCTGACCGCCCGGCACGCGACCAGCACCTGGCAGTACTACATCGGCGACAAGCTGATCGCGACCTTCAACGACGGCGGCAAGCAGCCCGGCGCGACGGTCACCCACAAGGTCAGCCTGGCGGGCTACAGCGGCAAGCAGAAGGTCCTGGCCGTCTGGAACATCGCCGACACCGCCGCCGCCTTCTACTCCTGCATCGACCTGCAGGTCGGCGGCACCGGCGGCGGCACCCCCGCCCCCAGCCCGACCCAGAAGCCCACCACCCCCGCCCCCACCCCCACCAAGACCGCGACCCCGGCCCCGCTCCCGAGCCCGACCTCGGTCCCGAAGCCCACCGCGGTCCCCACGACCCACCCCACGACCCCCGCCGGGACGTGGAAGCGGGGCGGGAAGTACGTGATCGGCAACGTGGTGACCTACCGCGGCGTCAAGTACCGCTGCATCCAGTCGCACACCGCCTACGGTGACTGGGCGCCGCCGCTGGTCCCCGCGCTCTGGAAGCGCCTGGGCTGACCGGCCCGTGCCGTACCGCAGCGGACCCCGGCCCCCAGGGCCGGGGTCTCCCCATCGGAGACGATCGATGAAGCGTTTCGCCGCCGTCCTCGCCGCCGCGGGCCTGCTCGCGCTCCCCGCCTGCGGCACCGCGGAGAGCACGTACGGCGCGGGCACCGCGCCGACGGCGGGAACCGCGCAGGCCGCCGCGACCGGCGACGCCGATGCCCGCGACGTCGATACCGGCGACGCCGATGCCCGCGACGTCGATACCGGCGACGCCGATGCCCGCGACGTCGATACCGGCGACGTCAATGCCGCCGACGTGGTGTTCCTGCAGATGATGGTCGCGCACAACCGCCAGGGCATGGAGATGGCCGGTCTGGTCACGGACCGCTCGGCCCGGCAGGGCGTGAAGGAGCTGGCGGCGCAGGCGGGAGCCGTACAGCGGGACGAGGTCGCGGCCATGACCCGCTGGTTGTACGACTGGGACCAGCCCCTCGCGGGGAGCGGCCACGCGCACGGCGACCACGCCGCACTGCACACCACGAGTCCGGAAGAGATCACCACGCTCAGGAGGATGAGCGGCGCCGGCTTCGACACCCGGTTCCTCAACGTGTTCATCGCCCACCAGCACAACGCCGTCGAGATGGCCCGCGCCGAGATCCGCACCGGCAGGCACCCCGGGGTCAAGCGACTGGCCCGCATGATCGACCGGTCCCGCTCCGCGCAGATCAGGGAGATGCTCGGGCACCTGGCCTCCTGAGACCGGTCGGCCATCCGGTGGCTCCCGTCAGCGGAGGTGGAAGACCGCCTTCCGGCTCTTCAGGCCGGGAGCCCGGACCGCGGCCACGTAGGTGCCCGGCCGGGCCGCGACCCGCTTCGCCCTGCAGTCGGACCCGGACCTGTGGCGGTCCCACTCGGTCAGCTGGACGTACGGGATGCCGCGTTCGAGCCTGCGGATCTCGTCGGTCTCGCCGCTCACGCAGTCGGCGGACGACCAGACGCGGTCGGCGCCGGAGGTGATGCGGACCTCCAGCGTCCTGGGGCCCACGTCGGCCGTGCACATCACCTTGCCGGTGTTCACGAGGGTGAGGACGAACCGGGGCCGGTCGGCCGCCCCGTAGACCTCTCCCTGGCTCTGCAGGCTCAGCACGAGGTCGGCGGTGTCGCAGGCGTCGCCCGGCCGCCTGGGCGGGGGGGAGGGCTTGGCCGGCTTGGGCTTCGCCGTCGGGGACGGCGACGGCGACGGGACCGCCGGGGTGACGGCGGCCGTGGGCAGCCCGGCCAGCAGCCCGCCCGGCTCGGTCGGTCCGCCCGCCGCCTGCGGCCTGGCGGCGTTCTGCGGGCCGCTCGACGAGGAGCAGGCCCATGCCACGACGGCGACCAGCACGAGAACGGCGATGAGCGCGGTCAGCCGCCGCCGCCAGTAGACGTCCACCCCGATATCGCTGCGGAACGTGTCCGGATCCATGCGCACAGTATGGGGATTCATGCCGGGCGGCAAGGCAGGACCCGCCGCGCCCTATACCGTTTCAACGGGCGAAGCTGGGAGTGAGCCGCACTATCGTCAAGAGGTGTCCAAGGCCAATCCTCTCCTCGATCCCGTCCTCACCTGGTATGCGGCAAACGCCCGCGACCTCCCGTGGCGCGCCCCCGCGGCCACTCCCTGGTCGATCCTGGTGAGCGAGATCATGCTGCAGCAGACGCCCGTGGTCCGGGTGCTCCCCGTCTGGACCGAGTGGATGGAGCGCTGGCCCACGCCCGCCGCGCTCGCCGCGGAACCGCCCGGCGAGGCCGTGCGGCACTGGGGCCGGCTCGGCTACCCGCGCCGCGCGCTCAACCTGCACGCCTGCGCCCGGGCCGTCGTCGAGCGCCACGGCGGCGAGGTGCCCGCCGACCACGCCGCCCTGCTGGCGCTGCCCGGCGTCGGCGAGTACACCGCGGCCGCGGTGGCCAGTTTCGCCTTCCAGGGCCGCCACGCCGTGCTCGACACCAACGTGCGCCGGGTCCTGGCCCGCGCCGTCTCCGGCGAGGAGTACCCGCCGAAGGCCACCACCGCCGCCGAGCGCGCGCTCGCCGCCTCGCTCCTGCCCGGCCCCGAGGACGCCCCCGTCTGGGCCGTCGCCGTGATGGAGCTGGGCGCCCTGGTCTGCACGGCCCGCACCGCCCGCTGCGCCGAGTGCCCGATCAGCGGCCTGTGCGCCTGGCGGCTGGCGGGCAAGCCCGCCTACGACGGGCCCGTCCGCAGGGGCCAGAGCTACGCCGGGACCGACCGGCAGTGCCGCGGCCGGCTCCTGGCCGTCCTGCGCCAGGCCCACGGCCCGGTGCCCAAGGCCGCCCTCGACGCGGTCTGGGACGACGCCCCGCAGCGCGAGCGCGCCCTCGACGGGCTGGTCGCCGACGGGCTGGCCGAGGTCCTCCAGGACGGCACCTACCGCCTCCCGGCGTGACCTCGGCTTCTCCGGGCTCCCCGGCGCTTCCCGCGGCCGGGGCGGCTACGCGGCCAGGCGCAGGCCCAGGGCGGTGAGGTTGCTGCGCGCCCAGTCGAGCTCCTCGGCCAGCGCGCTGACCAGCGCGCCGGGGCCCTTGGCCCGCATGGGCGCGGCGAGGTCGTGGGCCTCGACCTCGATGTGGGCGGTGCCGTTCACCGCACCGGAGAGCATCGCGGTCAGGGTGTCCTCCAGGACCGACCGGGTGCTCGGCAGCTCCCGGCAGGTCTCGCCCACGTGGTTGTGGACGTGGCTGAGCTTGACCACGGGCGCTCCCGCCGCGGCCAGGCCGCGCAGGGCCTCTCCGGGCTCCTCGGCGCCTCCTGCGAGGTGGCAGGCGTCCAGGCAGACCCCGAGGTGCTCGGAGTCGATGCCGCAGACGCGCTCCAGGGCCTGCTCGGTGGTCTCCAGCACGCAGCCGGGCCAGGGCTCGAACCCGACCCTGATGGTCTTGCCGGTCACGCTGTGCAGGCCGCGCAGCTCACGGGAGAGCCGCTCCAGCCGGCGTGACGCGATGGTGTGCAGGTCGGCGGGCCAGTCGCGGCGCCAGCCGATGGGGATGGTGGAGATGCTGCCGAAGCGCACGTCCTCCGGCAGGAGGAAGGCCAGGATCCTGGCGAGGGCCATCGTGTAGCGGTAGCGCTCGGGCTTGGCCCAGTCGGGGCCGGGGGCGTCCTGGTTGCGGCCGCCGGTGCCGTTGAGGCTGACGACCTCCAGGCCGCGCTCCTCCAGGGAGCGGCGGAGCCGTACCAGCTCGATCCGGTCGGCGGTGAGATGGTCGGCGACGCTCGGGGAGAGCCAGAGGCCGACCCCCATCCGCTCCACGCCCAGGCGCTTGCGCACCGGGACCGCGTAGCGGGTCAGGTGCGCGATCAGGTTCTCCAGGTCCTCCGCGGGGTGCACACCCGCGTTGTAGGCCAGGTGAACGAGCGTCCCGTCCTCGTGCCGCAAACGCATCCGATGCCTCCCAGGCATGCTCCGTGTAAGAGACCCGATCGCCCCACACCCGTGGTCCCGGCCTCATGAGCCGGGAGTCCCTTCTCTCCCGGGAACTCGACCCGGTCCGCCGGGATCATCCCGCGCGGGCACCGGTCTCCGCGTCACTCCCGGAGTTGATTCGTCGGTACGCCGCTGGGCTGATCCCGCGACCGGCCCCGCCGTGCGCGGTCGGCTGGTGAGCCGGCGGCAGGGAGTGGTCCAGTTCGCTCTACAGAGTGTAGTACTACATTTGGTGGTGAAAGGACTCCCTTGGATAACGAAAAGGCAGACCCCGTGGTGAGCATCCTCACCACGGGGTCTGCCTTCGCCCTCTCGTGATCCGGTGGCGGCCTCCGGGAGGACTCGCGTCCGCCCCGGCGCGCCGGGATCAGTGCTGGATCGGCTCCACGATGGACGCGGCCGAGTCCGGAACCTTGTTGCCGGGCATGCTCTCGCCGTTGAAGACGAACTTGGCGTTGTCCCCCTCGCCCTCGATCGCGATCTTCACGACCTGGCCGGGGCGGAGCTCGCCGTACAGGATCTTCTCGGAGAGCGTGTCCTCCAGCTCGCGCTGGATCGTACGGCGGAGCGGCCGGGCGCCCATCACCGGGTCGTAGCCCCGGTCGGCCAGCAGCTGCTTGGCCTCCTGCGAGACCTCCAGGCCCATGTCGCGGTCCTTCAGGCGCTCGGCGACCTGCGCGAGCATGAGGTCCACGATCTTGATGATCTCCTTCGGCGTCAGCTGGTGGAAGACCACGATGTCGTCGACGCGGTTGAGGAACTCGGGCCGGAAGTGCTGCTTGAGCTCCTCCTGGACCTTCGCCTTCATCCGGTCGTAGTTCGACTCGGTGTCGTTGGACTTCGCGAAGCCCACCCCGATGCCCTTGGAGATGTCCCGGGTGCCGAGGTTGGTCGTCATGATGATGACGGTGTTCTTGAAGTCCACCACGCGTCCCTGGGCGTCGGTCAGGCGACCGTCCTCCAGGATCTGCA
This sequence comes from Thiemannella venezuelensis, assembly GCF_014203605.1. Lineage (GTDB taxonomy): Bacteria > Actinomycetota > Actinomycetes > Streptosporangiales > Streptosporangiaceae > Planomonospora_A > Planomonospora_A venezuelensis. Next base: position 190,488 of record NZ_JACHJJ010000008.1, read on the forward strand.
GCAGCGAGTTGAAGATGTCCGGGTGGGCCTTCTCGATCTCGTCGAAGAGGACCACGGAGAACGGCTTGCGCCGCACCTTCTCGGTGAGCTGCCCGCCCTCCTCGTACCCGACGTAACCGGGCGGGGAGCCGAACAGCCTGGAGACGGTGTGCTTCTCCATGAACTCGGACATGTCCAGCATGATCAGCGCGTCCTCGTCCCCGAACAGGAACTCGGCCAGCGACTTGGAGAGCTCGGTCTTACCGACGCCGGACGGGCCGGCGAAGATGAACGAGCCACCCGGGCGGCGCGGGTCCTTCAGGCCGGCGCGGGTGCGCCGGATCGACCGGGACAGGCCCTTGACGGCGTCCTCCTGGCCGATGATCCGCTTGTGCAGCTCCTCCTCCATGCGGAGCAGCCGCTGGGACTCCTCCTCGGTGAGCTTGAAGACCGGGATGCCGGTGGCGGTGGCCAGGACCTCGGCGATGAGCTCCTCGGTCACCTCGGCCACGACGTCCATGTCGCCGGCCTTCCACTCCTTCTCCCGGCGCTCGCGCTTGAGCTGGAGCTGCTTCTCCTGGTCGCGCAGGGCCGCGGCCTTCTCGAAGTCCTGCGCGTCGATCGCGGACTCCTTCTCGCGCCGCACGTTGGCGATCTTCTCGTCGTACTCGCGCAGGTCCGGCGGGGCGGTCATGCGGCGGATCCGCATGCGCGAGCCGGCCTCGTCGATGAGGTCGATCGCCTTGTCCGGCAGGAACCGGTCGCTGATGTAGCGGTCGGCGAGCTGCGCGGCGGCCACCAGGGCCCCGTCGGTGATGGAGACCCGGTGGTGGGCCTCGTAGCGGTCGCGCAGCCCCTTGAGGATCTCGATCGTGTGGCTGAGGCTGGGCTCGGCCACCTGGATCGGCTGGAAGCGCCGCTCCAGGGCGGCGTCCTTCTCCAGGTGCTTGCGGTACTCGTCCAGGGTGGTGGCGCCGATGGTCTGCAGCTCGCCGCGGGCCAGCATCGGCTTGAGGATGCTGGCGGCGTCGATCGCGCCCTCCGCGGCACCCGCGCCGACGAGCGTGTGCAGCTCGTCGATGAACAGGATGATGTCGCCGCGGGTGCGGATCTCCTTGAGGACCTTCTTCAGGCGCTCCTCGAAGTCACCGCGGTAGCGGGAGCCCGCCACCAGGGCGCCCAGGTCCAGGGTGTAGAGCTGCTTGTCCTTGAGCGTCTCGGGGACCTCGCCCTTGACGATCTTCTGGGACAGGCCCTCGACGACGGCGGTCTTGCCGACGCCGGGCTCGCCCACCAGGACCGGGTTGTTCTTGGTCCTCCGGGAGAGGACCTGCATGACCCGCTCGATCTCCTTGTCGCGGCCGATGACCGGGTCCAGCTTGCCCTCGCGGGCGGCCTGGGTCAGGTTGCGGCCGAACTGGTCGAGCACGAGCGAGGTCGACGGCGCGGCCTCCTGCGGCCCGCCCGAGGCCGCCGGCTCCTTGCCCTGGTAGCCGTGGAGCAGCTGGATGACCTGCTGGCGGACCCGGTTGAGGTCGGCGCCCAGCTTCACCAGCACCTGGGCCGCCACGCCCTCGCCCTCGCGGATGAGGCCGAGCAGGATGTGCTCGGTGCCGATGTAGTTGTGCCCCAGTTGCAGGGCCTCGCGGAGCGACAGCTCAAGGACCTTCTTGGCGCGCGGGGTGAAGGGAATGTGCCCCGACGGCGCAGACTGGCCCTGGCCGATGATCTCCTCGACCTGCTGCCGCACACCCTCAAGACTGATGCCGAGGCTCTCCAGAGCCTTGGCGGCAACGCCTTCACCCTCATGGATCAGACCAAGAAGAATGTGCTCCGTACCGATGTAGTTGTGGTTGAGCATCCGGGCCTCTTCCTGGGCCAGGACGACAACCCGCCGTGCGCGGTCGGTGAACCTCTCGAACATCTCGTCGCTCCTCACAGAGCGGTCAGTCAAGGTCCGGGATATCCGGGCCCTGTCCTCCCGCATGGTAGCCCCGACCCGGCGACCGCTCTATGCAGAAGACGTTCCCCGAGAGCAGGGCGTTCACGCACCATCCAACTACTTGTCGGGGGTGCGATGTTCCCGATACGCCGCAAGCGAACGACGTTTATCGACCTTGAAACGCGTCATGCGGTCATGGCCGCCACCGGACCCCACCGTGACCGCCATAACCGCATGATTCCGGCCGGCGAACCGCTCCGCCGACCGCCGATCAGTGAGCCTGCTCGTAATCCTGGACGATCTGGGCGGCGATCCGGCCGCGCTCGCTGACGGTGTAGCCGTGGGACTTGGCCCACGCCCGGATGTCGGCGCTCTTCTCCCGCGTCAGCGTCCGCGTGCCTCCGGCGCGCTTGCGGCGGGGGACCGCCACGGTGCCGGAACGGCGGGCACTGGCCCGGAAAGGCTCCAGAGAGTCACGGAGCCTCTTCGCGTTTTCGTCACTCAGGTCAATCTCATAGCTGGTGCCGTCAATCGCGAAGGCGACGGTCTCTTTGGCCTCGCCCCCATCGAGGTCGTCGATGAGAATCTCCTGGATCTGCTTGGCCATGTATGCAACCCTTTCACGGAGCATTGTTTCTTGCTAGCCAAACATATACCCGCCCTGACCGGGCAGCAATTCCAGGAAGCCGGGCGATTCCCAGCGAACTCGGAGGAAGAAGGGGAGAGGGGAAGGAAGTGCCCTCAGCCGTTCTGCGACTCGGCCTTGTCGATTGGCTTCGAAGGCCGGCGACCGGCAGCCTCACTGCGGAAGAGCTTGAAAACTCCATACACAAAAGCCCCGCCCACCACCACGGGCGGCGTCAGCGCGGCTATTACCTCGTACATGTCCTCGCTCCGCACGGCCGACAATCGGGACCTGAAATTCCGGTGGCGGGATCCCGGCCCGCCGGGAGCCGCTCGCAGCGAGCGGATCGGCTCACAGAAGACCATAGCGGCCCGCAGGCACGATCTGCCTGACAGGGTGCGCCATACCCTTGCCCCACAGCTTAATACGTCGGGGCAGGCGTCTTACCAGACGGCCCCGGAAAGCACCGGGAAAAAGCCCGCGGAGTGATCAACAGTTGATCACCGAGTGGCGGAGAGCAATGTCAGCGCGGGTCCTTGACCACGACGGTACCCGCCAGCTTGTCGTGAAGTCCCTGCCTGAGCGGCAGGTCGAGGAGGATGAAGAGACCGGCCGCGAAGCCCAGGACCGCCGCCGGAAGGTTCAGCAGAGGAATGCCCGAGGCGAGGAGAACCCCGGGGCAGAGAACCGCCCGCTTCATCAGCGCGGAAGGCGACGGCGCGGCGCCGCCGTACGAGACCACCCGGATCCCCATCGCTTTCTTGCCCGCGGTACGGCCGCTCCTGGCATGCGCCGCGCAGTCATAGAGCAGATAAGCGCCGAAAGCGATCAGCCCGGCGAACAACCCCGGGAGCGCCCGGGGATCCGTCCCGCGGTCCGCGTCCCCGGAGGCGAGGACGGCGTGGAACACGAGCGAGAGAATCCAGTAGAGCACCGCAAAGGCCGCTCCGTCGATGGCGCGTGCGGCCAGCCGTTCCCGCCAATCGGCGGGGGACGCGACAGCCCCGGAAGGCGGCGGCTCTTCCACCGCGGCCGGAGGGGGGCCCGCGGCCGCGGCAGACGCGGGGGCCCGGCGTTTGTCCGCACCGCGGCGTGAAGGGACGGCCATGGCGCCCCCTTCCCCGGTGAATCGGTTCAGGCCTCCACAGCGATCTGCCCGCCGGGGGTTACTCCACACCTTTTCCGGCCGTATACGAAAGCGGGGCCGGCGGTTCCTCCCGCCGGCCCCGACAATCAGGGGACTACTTGACCTTGACGACCGCCGTCGTGGCGACCTTGTCGTGCAGGGCCTGCTGGTACGGCTTGTCCCACAGCAGCCAGAGCACGTTCACCAGGGAGAAGATGTTGGCGATCCAGGAGACGAACGGCACGCCGTTCACCAGGTACGGCCCGTACATCACGCCGGCCCGCTTCATGGCGGCGTCCGAGGAGAGGCCGCCCGCGGTCGAGGCGCTCCCGATCGGGACCACCTTGATGCCCATGACCTTCTTGCCGATGGTCTGGCCGCCCTGCTTGAGCATCAGGAACTCGTAGGCGAAGAAGATCACGCCCGCGATGATGGAGGTGATGATGGAGGCGAGCAGCACCCCGCCGCCGGCGTCGAGCTCGCCGGTCGCGGCGTTGAACGACGGGGCGGTCACCAGGACGGCGGTCAGCACGAAGGTCAGGATGACCATCGGGATCGCCAGGATGACGCCGTCGACGATGCGGGCCACCAGGCGCTGCCACCACTCCGCGAGCGGGGCGGGCACGCCCGGGGGCATCGCGCCCTGCGGGCCGTACCCCTGGTTGTAGGAGGGGGCCTGCTGGCCGTAGCCCTGCTGCTGGCCGTAGCCCGGCTGCTGGCCGTACCCGGGCTGAGCGGCCTGCTGACCGTAGCCCTGCTGCTGGCCGTAGCCCGGCTGCTGGCCGTACCCGGGCTGGGCGGCCTGCTGACCGTAGCCCTGCTGCTGACCGTAGCCCGGCTGCTGGCCGTACCCGGGCTGGGCGGCCTGCTGACCGTAGCCCTGCTGCTGGCCGTACCCGGGCTGGGCGGCCTGCTGGCCATAGCCCTGCTGCTGACCGTAGCCCGGCTGGGCGGCCTGCTGGCCGTAACCCTGCTGCTGGCCGTAATCCTGCTGCTGACCGTAACCCTGCTGCTGACCGTAACCCTGCTGCTGACCGTAGTCCTGCTGGCCGTAGCCCTGCTGCTGGCCGTAGCCGGGCTGGGCCTGTCCGGAACCCGTGTTCTCCGAGCGGTACCCCACGATCGTCACGTCCGGGTCGAGCCCGCTCCGGCCCGTGTTCTGCTGTCCGTATTCCGGCTGCCCCGACGGTGTGCGATCGCGGTCGGGCTCATCCTGCGGATACGGCGGCTGTCCGGTACTCACCGCGTCACCTCACTTCGACTGGGCATGTGGCTTATGCCAGACACATGCTTACTGGTGCACAAGGTATCGATATAGGTAACGACAGTCACCTTTCCGGGGTGTCATCACCAAGGTCATTTTGACCTAGATGGAGCAGCATGCGGGTGTTTCCCAAGGTATTCGGCTTGACGTGCTCCAGGTCGAGGAACTCCGCGACGCCTTCGTCGTAGGAGGCGAGCAACTCGGCGTAGACCTCCGGCGAGACGGGCGTGCCCTGGACCTCCCGGAATCCGTGTCCGGCGAAGAACGCCACCTCGAAGGTCAGGCAGAAGACGCGGCGCAGGCCGAGTTCGCGGGCGGTGCGGATGAGCGCCGAGACGATCAGGTGGCCCACCCCCATCCGCCGGCACGAGGGGTCGACGGCGACGGTGCGGATCTCGGCGAGGTCCTCCCAGAGCACGTGGAGCGCCCCGCAGCCGACCACCGCGCCCGCCCGCTCGGCGACCCAGAACTCCTGCACGTCCTCGTAGAGCGTGACGGTGGCCTTCTCCAGCAGGCGCGGCCCCGCCCCCGCATAGGTGTCGACGAGCCGCCGGATGGCGCGCACGTCCGGGGTCCGCGCGCGGCGGACCGTGATCGTCTCGCCGCCCTGTACGGCCCGCGGGGGGAAGTGCTCCGCAACCTGCTCCATAACCGATCAGCGTACGTCCTCCGCCGCGTGCATTTACGGCTCGTCCTTAACTTCCCTCCCACCGGCATCATGCGGCGCCGATCGGAACTTCCGCCATGATCAACCGACATGTCGGCCGTGTTCGCCCCGCGAGAGGAGAAGGCCTCGGACCTGCAGAGATCTACCTGTGATAGACCCGCGGCGGGCATCAGAGGCGCAATACCCCCGCCGACCGCGTTCTCCCGTGACCTTCCCGTGATTCCCTCGTTGGCGAACCCTTACCGATTCTGTGGTTCCGGTTGAGCTTGAACCTCCCTTTGCACTAATGTCCAGGCCGATGTCGGCTCACCCCGAGAGCCGGCCCGCCGAGTCTCCGCAAGCGGAGAGCCGGGGACCCACCCTCCCGAAGTCCCCGGGGTGAATCCGTGGCGCGCCCGCGCCCGGTAGGGCGCTCTCCCGGCCCGAACCCGTCAGCTAACCCGGTAGGCGGCCGAGGAGAGGAGCCCGTTGGTGAAGCGCACGCGCGACCGTGGAGGACGACATGCGGGCGAGCGCGCCCGCGGTCGAGAACGCACTCCGCGCGCCCCACGCGGGCTCTCCCGCCGGATCGCCGTCATCGCGGCCGCTTTCACGGCCCTGACGCTCGGAACCCCCCTGGTCGCGGCCACGGCCGATCCCCAGCCCGGTCTCCAGGAGCTCGCCAAGCAGGCCGAGAAGCTCCACAACGAGATCGCCCGGCTCACCGAGCAGTTCAACGGGGAGCGGGTCAAGCTCAAGCAGGCCGAGCGGGCCGCCGCGGCCGCGAAGAAGACCCTCTCCGGCAGCGAGGCCGAGCTGGAGGCGCGGCGCTACAAGGCGAGTCTCCTCGCGCAGAGCAGCTACATGTCCGGTGGCCTGACCTCCGGGCTGGCCTTCGCCGGATCCGGCGACCCCGACGCCTTCCTCGACCAGGCCGCCACGGTCTACGCCCTGCAGCAGCAGCAGAGCGAGGAGGTCGCCCAGGTCAGCCAGGCGATCAAGGCCGCCGAGCGGGCCAAGGCCGGTGCCAAGGCGCGGACCGCCCAGGTCAACAAGCTCCTCGACGAGATCGAGACGAAGCGCACCAAGATCCAGCGGCTGGTCGCCCGGGTCGAGAGCGACCTGTTCCGGAGCGTGCGGGAGAGGGCCGGTTCCGGCGGCCGGCGGGTCAAGGTCGACGTGCCCATCGTGGGCAGCGGGAAGGCCGCGCAGGCCGCCCGCTGGGCGCTCACCCAGCAGCTCAAGCCCTACGTCTGGGGTGCCGAGGGTCCCAACGGCTTCGACTGCTCCGGCCTGGTCATGTGGGCCTACCAGAAGGTCGGCATCAGTCTCCCGCACTACACGGGCGACCAGTGGGGCGCGGGCACCCACATCTCCAAGGCCGAGTTGCGCCCGGGCGACCTGGTCTTCTTCTACAACGACCTGCACCACGTCGGGATCTACATCGGCGGCGGCATGATGGTCCACGCGCCGCGGACCGGTGACGTCATCCACATCGCCTCGATCGAGAACCGGCCGTTCGCCGGCGGCGTGCGGATCGCGAACTGAGCCGGCCCCGACCGGGCCGGAGGACGGCGGCCGGCTAGATCAGGCGGCGGCGGGCGGCCCAGGCCACGGCCTCGATCGCGGTGGCCACGCCGATGCGGTCGCAGATGCCGCGAAGCCTGCGGCGCACGGTGCGCCCGCTGATGTCGAGGCGCCGTCCCACGCGGTCCACGGTGACTCCCTTGGCCAGCTCCGCCAGGAGAACGAGATCGTCATCGCTCAAACCGACCTCGCGCGCGCCCGGAAGACTGTCGTCACGACGGAAATCCACCACAACTTCGGGATATGCCATCTAGAGGTCCTCCCCCCGGACCGGAAACCAGCCGTGAGTTTGATCGGAACCAATGCCGCCCGTCAGGAACGGTAAACGCCTTCTTCAAAGGTCGTCAAGTTCTGTTCTCCATAGAGGTTCTGCGCGCCATTGACATAGTGCTTGCTACATGAACTACTCACGATATGTCGGCGCCTTTACTGTTAAGTCCGTCCGAAATCCAGGTCCGCAGCATGATCCATCGTTATCGGCCGCCCGGAGCGCCTTCCGGCCGGAGTCCGGGAGAACCGGGGGCCGCATGACGAGAAGGCGGCCGCCACCGCGGGCGACCGCCTTCGAAAGAATGTCCGTCAGGCCCCGCCGGTCGGCTTGACCAGCGGGAACAGGATCGTCTCCCGGATGTTCTTACCGGTGAAGGCCATGATCATACGGTCGATGCCGACCCCCACGCCTCCGGTGGGCGGCATCGCGTATTCCAGGGCGGTGAGGAAGTCCTCGTCAAGCTGCATGGCCTCCGGGTCGCCGCCCGCGGCCAGCAGCGACTGCTCCACCAGCCGGCGGCGCTGCTCGACCGGGTCGACCAGCTCCGAGTAGGCGGTGCCCAGCTCGGTTCCGAACCCGATCAGGTCCCACTTCTCCGTCAGCAGCGGGTTGCCGCGGTGCTGGCGGGTCAGCGGGGAGGTCTCCAGCGGGTAGTCCATGACGAACGTGGGCTGGACGATCCTGTGCTCGACCAGCGCCTCGAACAGCTCCTGGACGACCTTGCCCTGGCCCCACTTGGGGTCCCAGTGGACCTCCCGGGCGTCGGCCAGCTTGCGGACCGTCTCCAGGGGGGTCTCGGTGGTGATCTCCTCGCCGACCGCCTCCGAGACGGAGCCGTACAACGTGATCCGCGGCCACTCGGGCAGCCCGAGGTCGATCTCCTGGCCCTCGTGCACCACGACCGCGGTGCCCAGCGCGGCGACCACGGCCTTCTGGTACATGCGCTGGGTCAGGTCGGCCATGTCGTTGTAGTCGAGATACGTCCCGTACGCCTCGAGCATGGTGAACTCGGGGTTGTGGGTGGCGTCCGCGCCCTCGTTGCGGAAGTTGCGGTTGATCTCGAAGACCTTCTCGACGCCGCCCACCACGAGCCGCTTGAGGTAGAGCTCGATCGCGATGCGGAGGTAGAGCTCCATGTCGTAGGCGTTGATGTGGGTCTTGAAGGGCCGGGCCGCCGCGCCGCCGTGGATCGGCTGCAGCATCGGCGTCTCGACCTCCAGGTAGCCCTCCTGGTGCCAGAAGTCGCGCACGGCGCGCACCGTGTCGCTGCGCAGGCGGGCCATCCTACGGGCCTCGTCGTTGACGATGAGGTCCACGTAGCGCAGCCGGACCCGCGCCTCGGGGTCGGTGAGCCCGGCGTGCTTCTCCGGCAGCGGGCGCAGGCACTTGGAGGTGATCGCCCACCGGTCGGCCAGGATGGACAGCTCACCCCGCTTGGAGGTGATGACCTCGCCCTCGACGCCGATGTGGTCACCCAGGTCGACGTCGCGCTTCCAGGCGGCGAGGGACTCCTCGCCGACCCTGTCCAGCGAGATCATGACCTGGAGGTCGCCGGAGCCGTCCCGGATCGTGGCGAAGCAGAGCTTGCCTCCGGTCCTGGAGAGCATGACGCGGCCCGTGACGCCCACTTTGTCGCCGGTCGCGGTGTCAGCGGCGAGATCGGCGTATTTCTCGCGGATCTCGGCGGTGGTCGCGGTGCGCGGGAAACTCACCGGGTAGGGGTCGACGCCCTCGGCACGGAGGCGGTCGAGCTTCTCCCGGCGCACCCGCATCTGCTCGGGCAGATCCTCGGCTGCAGTCACATGGTCGGTCACGGAGCCAAGGGTACCGACACCGCGGCACGCGCGGTGTCCGCGGGGACCGGCCTGCGCGGGCCCGTCCGGCCGCGTCGCGGCGGCCGCCGGGCCGCCCGGCTCAGGCCGTGTTGCGGTGGTAGATGAGCCGGAGCCCGATCAGCGTCAGCCACGGCTCGTGCACGTCGATCGTGGCGGCCTCGCCGGTCACCAGGGGGGCCGCGCCGCCGGTGGCGACCACGGTCACGTCGTCGGGGTCGTCGGCCAGCTCGGCCGCCATCCGCTCCACGATCCCGTCCACCTGCCCGGCGAAGCCGTAGATGATGCCGGACTGCAGCGCCTCGACCGTGTTCTTGGCGATCACCGACCGGGGCCGGATCAGCTCCACCTTGTGCAGCTGCGCCCCGGCCGCCGCCAGCGCGTCCACCGAGATCTCGATCCCGGGCGCGGTGACGGCCCCGACGTACTCTCCCTTGGCGGAGACGGCGTCGAAGGAGGTCGCGGTGCCGAAGTCGACGATGATGCACGGCCCGCCGTACAGCTGGATGGCCGCCAGGGCGTTGACGATCCGGTCGCTGCCGACCTCCTTCGGGTTGTCCATCCGGACCGGCACCCCGGTGCGGATGCCCGGCTCCACGATCACCGCGGTGACGTCGCCGTAGTAGCGGCGGCACATCTCGCGCATCTCGTTGAGCACCGAGGGCACCGTGGAGCAGATCACGATGCCGTCGACGTCGGCCCCCTTGAGCAGCGGCGACTGCGCGAGCAGGCCCTGCAGCACGACGGCGACCTCGTCGGCGGTGCGCCGGGCGTCGGTGGCGATCCGCCAGTGCTCGATGACCTCCTCGCCCTCGAACAGGCCGAGAACGGTGTGCGTGTTGCCGACGTCGATGGCGAGCAGCATCAATTCCCCCGAAGGTCCAAGGCGATGTCAAGAGCCGGAGCCGAGTGCGTGAGCGCGCCCACGGCAAGGTAGTCCACGCCAGTTTCGGCCACATCACGGGCCGATTCCAAGGTCAACCCTCCGCTGGACTCCAGACGCGCCCTGCCCGCCACGAGCCGTACGGCCTCCGCCAGCTCGGCCACGGTGAAGTTGTCCAGCAGGATCTCCTCCGCCCCCTCCGCGAGCACCGGCTCGATCTGGTCGATCCGGTCGACCTCGACCTCGATCGGGAGGCCGGGGTAGGCGTCCCGGACCGCGCGGAACGCCTCGGCCACCCCGCCGGCGGCCACAACGTGATTGTCCTTGATCAGAGCCGCGTCCGAAAGGGACATGCGGTGGTTGGCCCCGCCGCCCGCGCGGACGGCGTACTTCTCCAGCGCGCGCAGGCCCGGCAGGGTCTTGCGGCTGTCCCGGACGCGGGCCCCGGTCCCCTCGACCGCCCGGACCCACCGGCCGGTGAGCGAGGCGACGCCGGACAGGTGGGTGAGCAGGTTCAGCGCGGTCCGCTCGGCGGTCAGCAGGTCCCTGGTGGCGCCGGTGACGGTCATCAGCACGTCTCCCCTGCCCACCCGCTCGCCGTCCTTGACGTGCCGCTCGACACGGCCCGCGCCGAGCCGGGCGAACACCGCCTCCGCGACCGCGAGGCCCGCCACCACGCCGTCCGCCCGCGCCACCACGTCGGCCGTCGCGACCTGGTCCGCCGGGATCGTGGCGAGGCTCGTCACGTCCCCCGCCTCCTGCAGGTCCTCCCGGAGCGCGGCCTCGATCACGGCGCTCACCCCGGCGGGGTCCAGCCCCGCCGCGGCCAGTTCCTCGGCCACGTGGGCGGGCAGGGCGGCGGGAGCGTGCGGTCGGTAGCTCATGATCAGTCCCTCTCCGGTCAGGGTCATGTCGAGGTGGCTCAGCCACCGGGCGTCGTCGCGCTCGGGGAAGTCCTCCCGCCAGTGCGACCCCCGGGTCTCCTCCCGGGTGCGGGCGGCCTCCACCAGCGCCGAGGCGACGGTCAGCAGGTTGGTGGTCTCCCACGCCTCGGTGCACGGCTCGACCGCCACCGGGGTCCAGCGGGAGCCGAGCAGCGCCCGGCTGACCTCGTCGAGGCTCCCGCCGCTGCGCAGCACGCTCGCGCCCCGGCTCATGTGCCCCTGGATCCTGGCCCGCGCCCGGGGGTCGACCAGGCCGGCCGGGCGGCCGTCGGCCACCGGCGCGCCGGGCGGGATCCGTACGGCCCCGCCCGCCCGCGGCCGCCGTCCTCCGTGGATGTCGGCGGCGATCCGCTCGGCGAAGACCAGGCCCTCCAGCAGCGAGTTGGAGGCCAGCCGGTTGGCGCCGTGCACGCCGGTGCACGCCACCTCGCCGCAGGCGTACAGGCCGGGCACGCTGGTGCGGCCGTGCAGGTCGACGCGGACGCCGCCGCTGGCGTAGTGGGCGGCCGGGGCGACCGGGATCGGCTGCGTCACCGGGTCGATGCCGTGTTCCAGGCAGACCGCGTGGATGGTGGGGAAGCGGGTGCGCCACTTCTCCCCGCCGAAGTGGCGGGCGTCGAGGTACATGTGGGCGGCGCCCGTCTCGCGCATCCGCCGCATGATCGCCTTGGCCACGACGTCGCGGGGGGCGAGGTCGGCGAGCTCGTGCGCGTCCTTCATGAACCGCACGCCGTCGGCGTCGACGAGGACCGCGCCCTCGCCGCGGACCGCCTCGGAGATCAGCGGCTGCTGGCCGGTGGAGTCCTCGCCGAGCCAGAGCACGGTCGGGTGGAACTGCACGAACTCCAGGTCCCGCACCACGGCCCCGGCCCGCAGCGCGAGCGCGACCCCGTCCCCGGTGGAGACGAGCGGGTTGGTGGTGGCGGCGTAGACCTGGCCCATGCCGCCGGTGGCGAGCACCACCGCCGGGGAGTGCACCGCGCCCACGCCGTCGCGGGTGCCCTCCCCCATCACGTGCAGGGTCACGCCCGCCGTACGGCCCGCGGCGTCCTTGAGCAGGTCGAGGACGAGCGCGTGCTCGATCACCTCGATGCCCGATGACGCCCGGACCGCCGCGACGAGCGCCCGCTGCACCTCGGCGCCGGTGGCGTCGCCGCCGGCGTGCACGATGCGGTCGCGCCGGTGGCCGCCCTCCCGGGTGAGCTGGAGCTCGCCGGAGGCGTCGGTGTCGAAGCGGGCGCCCGCCGCGATCAGGCGGCGCAGCGCGCCCGGCCCCTCGGTCACCAGCACCCGGACCGCCTCGGCGTCGCAGAGGCCGACCCCGGCGATGAGCGTGTCGGACAGGTGCTCCTCGGGGGTGTCCTCGGGATCGAGCACGGCGGCGATGCCGCCCTGGGCCCAGCGCGTGGACCCGGCCGAGAGCACGTCCTTGGTGACGACCAGGACCTTCGCCCCCGGGTCGAGGACGGCGTGGCGCAGCGCCAGGGTCAGGCCCGCGATCCCGGAGCCGACCACGACCACGTCCGCCTCGACCGTCCAGCCCGGCTCGGGCGCGGTCAGCCGCTGGGGGATGGCGGGAATGCTCATGATCGTCTCCTGTCTGCGCCCACGGCGGCACCGGCGCGGCGCGGCCCGGGGGCCGGTGCCCCCTCGCGGGACCCACGTATTTCGTCAATATGACGATAACGCTTCGCAAAGCGCGGACCTTCCCCGGGGGGCGGCCGGAAGGGGTCAGCCCGCGACGAGGTCCCCCCGCAGGCCCGCGGAGCCGGGGGCGGGCTCGGCGGGGTCGTCGCCGAGCCCGACCACGCGGTTCTCCCGGTCGACGTGGACGACGTGCGGGCGGAAGGTCCTGGCCTCGGCGTCGTCCATCTGGCCGTAGGCGATGATGATCACCAGGTCGCCCTCGTGGACGAGGCGGGCGGCGGCGCCGTTGATGCCGATGACCCCGGAGCCGCGCGGCCCGGCGATCGTGTAGGTGACCAGCCGGGCGCCGTTGTCGATGTCCACCACGTGGACCTGCTCGCCGGGCAGCAGCCCGGCCGCGTCCAGCAGGTCCTCGTCGATGGTGATCGATCCCACGTAGTGCAGGTCGGCCTGGGTGACGGTGGCACGGTGGATCTTGGAGGTGAGCATGGTGCGGAGCATGCGCCGTTCGCCTTTCTCGGGGTCGCGCCGCCGGAGGCGTGCACGCCGGACAGGGAGATATGCAGGGTATAGATCGACCCGCCGGCGGGACAACGCCGCCGGCCGGACCTCGGGTGACGTCACCGGGTCCGGGAACGGCACCGCTCCTCGGCCCGCGGCCCCTCAGCCCAGCGTGAGAACAACGTTGTCGATCAGCCGGGTAGTCCCGACCCGGGCCGCGACGGCCAGGACCGCCTCTCCTCCGTGGTCGTCGCCGACCTCGGCGAAGGTCGCCGGGTCCGCCAGGATCAGGTAGTCGACGTCCGCCCCCGGCTCCGCGTCGAGCACGGCGCGCGCCGCCCGCCGGATCTCCCCCGGCGTGCTCCGCCCCGTCTCCGCGAGCTCCGCGCCCGCGAACAGCGCCCGGGACAGCGCCAGGGCCGCGGTCCGGTCCTCCGGCGAGAGGTAGCGGTTCCGGCTGGACAGCGCCAGGCCGTCCGCCTCCCTGACCGTGGGGGCGCCCACGATGGAGATCGGCAGGTTGAGGTCGGCGGCCATCCGCCGGATCAGCGCGAGCTGCTGGGCGTCCTTGCGGCCGAACACCGCGGCGTCCGGCCGGACCAGGTTGAACAGCTTGAGCACCACGGTCAGCATGCCGTCGAAGTGCCCCGGCCGGAACGCTCCCTCGGCGACCGTGCCCATCTTCCCCGCCGAGACGCTGACCTGGCGGTCCGGCAGGTACATTTCCTCGGCGGAGGGGGCGAAGACGACGCCCGCGCCCTCGGCGGCGCAGACCTCCAGGTCGGCCTCGAACGTGCGGGGGTAGCGGGCGTAGTCCTCACCGGGGCCGAACTGGAGCGGGTTGACGAAGACGCTCACCGCGACGTGGTCGGCGTGCTCCCCGGCCAGGCGGATGAGCGAGCGGTGTCCCTCGTGCAGGGCCCCCATGGTGGGCACCAGCGCCAGCGTGCCGCCGCCCGCCCCGCCCACGCCCAGCGCCTGCCGGGCCCCGGCCAGCTCGGCGCGGTCGTTCGCCACGATCATGTCCATATGTTTCCTCCCAGCGCGTCCAGGAGGCGTTCCGCGGCCTCGGGCTTGAGCAGCCCGGCCGCGAGCGCCCGGTCCGCCGTGAGCCTAGCGAGGGCCACGTAGGCGTCCGCGGCCTCGGGGGCGGCCAGGATCAGCGCGTCCACGTGCCTGCGGACCGTTCCCGCGTCGCCGCGGACCACCGGACCGGTCAGCCCGGCGATGCCGAGCCGCAGCACGTTGTCCAGGGCCGCGCCGAGCAGCGGCCCGAGCATCCGGCCGGGCTCGGCCACCCCGATCTTCTCCAGCAGGTCGGAGGACTCCGCGACGAGCGTGACCATGTGGTTGGCCGCGCCCGCCAGGGCCGCGTGGTAGAGCGCCCGGTCCTTCTCCTCGATCCAGACCGGCTCGCCCTCCATCTCGATGACCAGCGCCTCGGCCACCATGCGGAGTCCGTCGGGCGCGGTGACCCCGAACGAGATGCCGGTGAGGCGGCTCAGGTCGTCGTCGCCGCCGGTGAAGGTCATCACCGGGTGCAGCGCCAGCGGGATCGCCCCGGCCCTGGTCGCCGGGTTCAGGACCGCCAGGCCGTACGCGCCGCTGGTGTGGACCACCAGCTTGCCCCTCAGGTCGGCGCCGGTCTCCGCCAGGCCCGCCACCAGATCGGGCAGCACGTCGTCGGGGACCGTGAGCAGGACGAGGTCCGCCTTGGCCACCACGTCCTCCGGGGTGCTGGGCGCGAGGCCGAGCCGCTCGGCCGCCCGGCTGCGGGAGGCGTCCGAGACGCCGCTGGCGGCCACGATCCGGTGCCCCGCCCGCGCCAGTGCGCCGCCGAGCGCCGAGCCGACCCGTCCGGCCCCGAGCACTCCGACTGCCAGCCGCGCCGGGCGACCATCTGTGTGCATGACGTCCCGTCCTTCGCCACCTGGGGCCCCGTGCCCAGTTGACCAGCGTAACGGGCCGGGGGTCCGCAACCCCGTCGCGGCGTGCTGCACGAGGCGGTGGCGCGTGCCGTGGGCCGGGAGCGGCCCGGAGCGGCCCGGAGCGGACGGCGGCGCGGGGCCGGGCCCGGAGACGGGCGGGCAGGACCGGGCGGGGCGGGAGCACGCGGAGACGGGACGGGGAGGGCCGGGCGGGGGCGGGGTCCGGGCCCTCGCTCGGGCCCGGCCCCGCCGGGGAATCCCACCGCCGAGGCGCAACGGACCGTGCCCGCTGGGGGAGCGGGCCGGGACGATGATCGCCGCCGACAAGGCAACGTTAACGCAAAGCGACGACAATACGTAGTCACCCGATTCCCCCGCGTGTCATCCGGAGCCCATGCCCGGCCCACTCCGGGACCGGTAACGTCGCAGGCGTGTGGCTCACCTGGCGTGCCGCGATGCGGCGGGCGCTCTACGGCGCGAACGGCTTCTACCTCCGGGAGCGCCCTTCCGGGCACTTCCGGACCTCCGTCGGAGCCTCCCCGGTCTTCGCCGAGGCCGTGCTGGGCGAGCTTCTCGCGGTGGACGCCGCCCTCGGCCGCCCCGGCCGCCTCGACCTGGTGGACGTCGGCGCCGGCGAGGGCGGGCTCGCGGCCGGGGTGCTGGCCGCCGCGCCGCCGGAGCTCCGGGCCAGGCTGCGGGTGACCGCGGTCGACCTGGCGCCCCGGCCGGCCCGGCTGCCCGGGGAGGTCCGGTGGGCCCAGGACGTGCCCGAGGGGATCCGCGGCCTGGCGGTCGCCAACGAGTGGCTGGACAATGTTCCGGTGGACGTCGCCGAGCAGACCCCGGACGGGCCCCGGCTCGTGATGGTCGACCCCGCGACCGGAGGCGAGCGGCTCGGCGACCGGCCGGAGGAGGCCGATCTCGCGTGGCTGGACCGCTGGTGGCCGATGCGCGCGGCGGGCGAGCGTGCGGAGATCGGCAGGCCGCGCGACGAGGCCTGGGCCTCGGTGATCGTACGGCTGGCGCGCGGGCGGGCGATCGCGGTCGACTACGCCCACCGGGCCGACGGCCGCCCGCCGTACGGCACGCTGGCCGGCTACCGCGACGGCGCGGTCGTCGCGCCCGTCCCCGACGGCTCCTGCGACATCACCGCGCACGTCGCGCTGGACGCCGTCGCGGCGGCCGGGGAGCGCGCCGGGGCCGCCGGGACGGTCCTGACCACGCAGCGCGAGGCCCTGCGCGCCCTCGGCGTCACCGGGACCCGCCCGCCGGCCGGGCTGGCCCGGACCGACCCGCGCGGCTACCTCCAGGCGCTCGCGAGGGCCTCGGAGGAGGGTGAGCTGATCGCCGCCGAGGGTCTCGGCGGCTTCGGCTGGCTCGCCCAGTCGCGCCCGTGACCCGTGCCGCTCAGATGCGGACGTGGAGGGACTCCAGGCCGCGGATGATGTAGCCGGGGCCCCACACCGGCTCGGCGGCGAGCTCCATCTTCGGCGCCCGGCGCAGCAGCGCGCCGAACGACTCGGCGAGCTCGACCCGGGCCAGCGGGGCGCCCAGGCAGAAGTGGATGCCGGCGCCGAAGGAGATGTGCGGGTTGTCCGCCCGGCCCACGTCGAGGCGGTCGGGGTCGTCGAACGCCTCGGGGTCGCGGTTGGCCGAGCCGAACAGCAGCGCCACCTCGCTGCCGCGCGGGATGTCCACCCCGCCGACCGTGATGTCCTCCAGCACCCAGCGCTCGAACATCTGCAGCGGGGTGTCCCACCGCATCAGCTCCTCGATCGCGGTCGGCAGCAGGCCGTGGTCGGCGCGGAGCCGCTCCAGCTCGGCGGGGTTGCGGAAGAGGGACCACCAGCCGTTGCCGGTGACGTTGACGGTGGCCTCGTGCCCGGCGTTGAGGAGCAGCACGCAGGTGCCGACCAGTTCCTCCTCGGTGAGCGCGTCCCCCTCGTCGGCGACCTGGGCGAGCGCGCTGATCAGGTCGTCGCCGGGCTCCGCCTTCCTGGCCCGGGCCAGCCCGACGAGGTAGTCCGAGAACTCCGAGGCGGCGCGCACGGCCGCGTGCTGCGCCTCGGCCGAGGGGTTGAGCTCGTACATGCCGCAGATGTCGGCGGACCACGGCCGGAGCAGGTGCCGGTCGGACTCCGGCACACCGAGCATCTCGGCGATCACGGTCACCGGGAGCGGCTCGGCCACCTCGGCGATCAGGTCGCCCCCACCGCGCTCGGCGAAGCGGTCCACGAGCTCCCCGGCGAGCCGGGCGACCTCGGGGCGGAGCGCCTCGACCATGCGGGGGGTGAACGCCTTGGAGACCAGCCGCCGCAGCCGGGTGTGGACCGGAGGCTCGACGTCGAGCATGCCGGCCCGGATCACCCGCCAGAACGGGTCCTGGAACTCCGGGTCGTCCGGCCTGCCGAACTCCGCGTGGGTCGCCGTGTGCAGGTAGGAGCGGCCGAGCCTGCGGTCGCGGAGCAGTGCGTTGACGTCGGCGTGCCGGGCGACCAGCCACTGGCCGGTCGGCTCGAAGAAGCCGACCGGCCGCTCCCGCCTCAGCTCGGCGTAGACGTCGTAGGGGTGGGCGACGAATTCCGGATTCCAAGGATCAAAGCGCACAAATTCATGGTAAGCCGGGCTTCTGCATCGCCGGCCCCCGTCCGGCGGGCGTCAGGACGCGGCGGGCTCGTCCTCCTCGTAGCGGTGGTGCAGCTCGACCGGCTTGTCCGCCTTGGTCCGCATGCGGATGTTGAGCAGTTCCACCGCCAGCGAGAAGGCCATCGCGAAGTAGATGTAGCCCTTGGGGATGTGCTGCTCGAAGCCCTCGGCCAGGAGCACGACCCCGATCAGGACGAGGAAGGACAGGGCGAGCATCTTGATGCTCGGGTGCTTGTCCACGAAGCGGCTGATCGGCCCGGAGGCGACGAGCATCACGACGACCGAGACGATGACGGCCGCGACCATGACGCCGATCTCGTCCACCATACCGACCGCGGTGATCACCGAGTCGAGGGAGAAGACGATGTCCAGGATCATGATCTGGATGATCACGGCGGTGAAGGAGGCGGCGACCTTGCCGCTGGCGTGCCCGGACTTGCCCTCCAGGCTGTCGTGCATCTCGAAGACGCTCTTGCCCAGCAGGAACAGGCCGCCCAGGATCAGGATCAGGTCCCGGCCCGAGACGCCCTGCCCGAAGACCTCGAAGAGCGGGGCGGTGAGCCGTACCACCCACGACAGCGCCAGCAGCAGCGCCAGGCGGCTGAGCAGCGCCGCCAGCAGGCCCAGCCTGCGTGCCCTGTCCCGCTGCTCGGGCGGTAGCTTGCCCGCCAGGATCGAGATGAAGATGACGTTGTCGATGCCCAGGACGATCTCCAGGCCGACGAGGGTGAGGAACCCTATCCAGATCTGCGGGTCTGTCACCCAGTCCATCGCTCTCTCCTTCGCGGAACCACGCTGTGCGGCTGCGGCACCACGGCACGCGTCCGTGGGGCATCACGTCGCATGACGATCGGCAGGCGTCATGAGTTCCTGCCCGGGCAGGTCGGGTCGTCCCGTTCCGGACTTGCAAAAGCATGCCGGGGGATGGTTATAGTTCGGCCGTAGGTCATGAGTGCCAGTGACAAGCCCCGGCTCGCTGGCCGGCAACCCTCGCGCTCGCGGCGGGGTGCCCCGGGTGAGGACCTGGTCCGGCACGGAGTGTGCCGGGCAAGCGCGGGCTCCACGCACCAACGCCACGGCTTGGGGTCCGATGACCTCGAAGGAGCCCCGGCGTGTCCGCACTCAGCATCTTCACCGCCCCCGCAGCCTCCGCAGCCTCCGCAGCGACCGCCGCACCCGGCGGCCTCGCCTCCCCCGGCCCCGGCGCCCTCCGCGCCGCCGTCCCCGCCGCGCGGCCCTCCGCGGACCGCCCGATCCCGGCGGTGCTCGGCGCGGACCTGGAGGTCCCGGTCAGGGGCGGCAGGCTCGTCCCCTACGCCAACCTCGACTACGCCGCCAGCGCGCCGTGTCTGGAGCCGGTGGGCGCCGCCGTCGCCGCCGCGCTCCCGGCCTACTCCAGCGTCCACCGCGGCGCCGGTTACGCCTCCCAGCTCACCACGGCCCGCTACGAGCAGGCCCGGCACACGGTCCGCGCCTTCGTCGGCTCCCGCCCCGACGACGTGGTGATCTTCACCCGCAACACCACGGACGCGACCAACCTGCTGGCCCGCGCCCTGCCCGAGGGGACCACCGTCGTGGTCTTCGACACCGAGCACCACGCCTCGCTGCTGCCCTGGGCGGACGCCGTACGGCTCGCGCCGCCCGCCTTCCCCGGCGAGGCCGTCCGCGCGGCCGACGAGGCCCTGACCGGGATCGACGGGCCCGCACTGCTGGTGGTGACCGCCGCCTCCAACGTGACCGGCGAACTGTGGCCGATCGCCGCCCTGGCGCACGTCGCCCACCGCCACGGCGCCCGCATCCTCGTCGACGCCGCCCAGCTCGTCCCGCACCGCCGGCTCAACCTCACCGCGCTCGACCTGGACTACGTGGTCTTCTCCGGGCACAAGCTCTACGCCCCGTTCGGCACGGGCGCGCTCGTCGGCCGCGCCGACTGGCTGGCGGAGGCCGAGCCGTACCTGCGCGGCGGCGGCGCGGTGAAGGCGGTGAACGGCGAGGCGGACGCGGACGGGACGGCGGGTCCGGGCGCGGCGGGGATCGAATGGCACGACCACCCCGAGGCCCGCCACGAGGCGGGCACCCCCAACGTCCTGGGCGCCGTCGCCCTGGCCGCCGCCTGCGACGCCCTGACCGCCACCGGCTGGAGCGCGCTGGTCCGCGAGGAGGAGCGCCTGATCGGCCGCCTGCGCGCCGGGATCGCGTCCGTCGAGGGCGTCCACGAGCTCTCCCTGTGGGGCCCGGACCACCCCCGCGTCGGCATCGTCTCCTTCGTGGTGGACGGCTTCACCGCCCGGGAGGTCGCCGAGGCGCTCTCCGACGAGTACGGCATCGGCGTCCGCGACGGCAAGTTCTGCGCCCACCCCTTCGTCCGCCACCTCCTGGGCGCCAAGGACGGCGGCTGCGACGACCTCACCGCCTCCGCCGTACGCGCCTCGATCGGCGTCGGCACCACCGACGAGCACATCGACCGCCTGATCGGCGCCCTGAAGGACCTGACCGCCCGCTGACCCCCCGCCGTACGGCGGGAGCGGGCGAGCGCGGGCCGGTGTATGGGCGGGGCGACGGGAGCGTGGCAGCATGGCTGTCATGACGGAACGGGTCGTGGGGATCGGTGCGGGCGCGGACGCGGTCGGCGGCAAGGAGCTCGCCACCGAGGACATGATCCTCAACATCGGGCCGCAGCATCCCTCCACGCACGGGGTGCTGCGGCTCCGGCTCACCCTGGACGGGGAGCGGATCAGCGCGGCCGAGCCGATCGTGGGCTACATGCACCGCGGGGCGGAGAAGCTGTTCGAGGTCCGGGACTACCGGCAGATCGTCGTGCTGGCCAACCGGCACGACTGGCTCTCGGCCTTCGCCAACGAGCTGGGCGTGGTCCTGGCCGTCGAGCGCATGCTGGGCATGGAGGTCCCGGTCAGGGCCGTCTGGACGAGGACCCTGATGGCCGAGCTCAACCGGGTGCTCAGCCATCTGATGTTCCTCGGCTCCTACCCGCTGGAGCTCGGCGCGATGACCCCGATCTTCTACTCGTTCCGGGAGCGCGAGACGCTCCAGGCCGTCATGGAGGAGATCTCCGGCGGGCGCATGCACTTCATGTTCAACCGGGTCGGCGGCCTGAAGGAGGAGATCCCCGAGGGCTGGACCGGCCGGGCGGCCGGGGCCGTCGCCGACGTGCGGCGCCGGCTGCCCGACATCGAGGGGCTCATCGCCGGGAACGAGATCTTCCTGGCCCGCACGCGCGGCGTGGGCGTGCTCACCCGGGAGCAGATCATGCAGTACGGCGTGAGCGGCCCGATCGCCCGCGCCTCCGGGGTCGACCTCGACCTGCGGCGCGACGAGCCGTACCTCGCCTACGGCGAGCTGCCGGTGAAGGTCGTCACCCGCTCGGCGGGAGACTGCCACGCCCGGTTCGAGGTGCTGCTCGAACAGGTGAAGGTCTCCCTGGACCTGGCCGACGCCTGCCTGGAGCGGCTGCGCGAGCTGCCCCCGGGCCCGGTCGACCAGCGCCTGCCCAAGGTGCTCAAGGTTCCCGAGGGCCACACCTACGCCTGGACGGAGAACCCGCTCGGCATCAACGGCTACTACCTCGTCTCGCGCGGCGAGAAGACCCCCTGGCGGCTGAAACTCCGCTCGGCCTCCTTCAACAACGTCCAGGTGCTGCGCGAGATGCTCCCCGGGCACCTGGTCGCCGACATGGTCGCCATCCTCGGCTCGATGTTCTTCGTCGTCGGTGACATCGACAAATGATCCCGCCGGCGGCGGTCAGCGGGAGGTGTCGGCTCCCGGGTCCTTCGGCACCCGGCAGCAGTGCTCCAGGTAGAGGGCGGCGCAGACCAGCAGCACGCAGGCGACGAACGAGCCGCCGGTGATGAAGAAGTCGCGGCGGGGCGTGCCCTGGTCGAGCAGGTCGGCCGTGTAGAGGGCGAACCCGGCGAAGACGCCCGCGAAGACCGCGCCGCCGTACGCCGAGGCCTTGGCCAGGGCGACGAGGCGGGCCACCGCCAGCGGCTCCACCGGCCTGGCGTCGGGCTTGCGCTGGATCCGCGCCCTGGTCATCCAGCCGGTGTAGGCCTCGCCGACCGCGAGCAGCAGGACCGTCGGGATCGCGGTCCACGGCACGGTGGGGATGGAGACGTAGAGCGGCTGCAGCACAGCCCAGGTGAGGAGGGCCACGGCGACGAAGATTCCGGCGAGGACGCCGGGGTGGCTCGGCTTCACGCGGGCGCCTGCAGGGTCAGGTCGGCGCGGAGCCGTACGTAGCCCTTGTCGAGACCGGCCAGCAGCTCGGCGACGGGCCGCCCGAGGAGCGTCGCCCCGGGGTCGGCCTGCAGCCACGGGACGAGCACGAACGCGCGCTCGTGCGCGCGCGGGTGGGGCAGGGTGAGCAGCGGGTCGTCGGAGACGACGTCCGCCCCGGCCCCGTCTCCCGTGCCGCCCCCCGCCGGGTCCTGCAGCGCGATCAGGTCGACGTCCAGGGTGCGCGGGCCCCAGCGCTCCGCCCGGACCCTGCCGAATGCGTTCTCCACACCCTGTGCACGATCGAGGAGCGTCCGGGGTTCCAGCGAGCTCTCCGCGACCACGACCGCGTTGAGGTACGGGTCCTGCTCGGGGCCGCCGACCGGGTCGGTCTCGTAGACCGGCGAGACCGCGACGAACTCCAGGCCCGGGGCGCCGAACAGCGAGTCGATCGCGCCCTGCAGCGTGCCGAGGCGGTCGCCCAGGTTGCTGCCGAGCGCCAGCACGGCCTTCACGACCGGCTCCGGGTGATCGTCACGACCACGTCGTCGAACGGGAGCGGGATCGGGGCGGCGGGCTTGTGCACGCTCACCTCGGCCGCCTCGACCGGCTCCCGGGCCAGGCAGACCTCCGCCAGCCGCTGGGCCAGGGTCTCGATCAGGTCGACGGGCTCCCCCTCCACGACCTTCACCAGGTCCTCGGCGAGCTCGCCGTAGTGCACCGTCTTCGTCAGGTCGTCCCCGGCCGCGGCGGGGGACGTGTCGAGGAGGAGCGTGACGTCGACGATGAACTCCTGGCCGAGCTCGCGCTCCGCCGCGAGCACGCCGTGCCGCCCTCTGGCCCGCAGTCCCCTGAGACTGATCCGGTCGGTCACGGTTCCTCCTTCGCCGGCCCCGCGGCCGGTGGCGCCCTCGCCCCGCCCGGTCACAGCGCCCCCTCCTCTTCCTCTTCGCCCTCGTCGTCGCCCTGCAGCACCGGGGAGCCGTGGTGCAGCCAGAGCCGCCAGCCCTCCGGTGTCCTGACGAACGTGTTGCTCGCCACGACCTTGCCCGCGGCGAAGCTGGAGTCGCCCTCGTCGCCCGCGGTGAGGATGTTCTCCTCGCAGGTCAGGACGGCGACGTCGCCGAGGATCATGACACGCACGTCGGTCAGCACGAACTGGATGTAGGGCGTGTTGGCCATGATGAGCGCCCAGGAGCGCAGCACCTCGGCCCGGCCGCTCAGGATCGGCCATCCGGGGTGCACGCAGCTCACCTGCGCGTCACCGGTCTCCTCGGCCCAGATCTCGGTCATCCGGTCCAGGTCGGCGTTCTCGATGGCGGTGTAGAACTCCTGGTTGACCGTCTCGACGGCCGCGGTGTCAACGCTCATGATCTCGCTCCCCGGACTGCGGCGGCCACGCGGACGGCGTCCGCGTTCGGGCGTACGTCGTGCACCCGCACGCACCACGCCCCGGCCTGCGCGACCAGGGCGGTCACCGCGAGCGTGGCGTCGTCGCTGCCGCTGAACGGGCGGGGGGTGCCGTCCTGGCCCGCCAGCAGGCGGCCGAGGAAGCGTTTCCTGGAGGCGCCGACGAGCAGCGGGTACCCGAGCTGCGCGAGCTCGTCCATCCGCGCGATCAGGGCCCAGTTGTGCTCGGGGTTCTTGGAGAAGCCCAGGCCCGGGTCGAGCACGATCTGGCTCTCCGCGACACCCTCGGCCAGCACGGAGGCGACCCGCTTGGCCAGCTCCTCGCGCACCTCGGCGACGACGTCGCCGTAGACCGCGCGGCTGTCCATCGTGTGGCTGTGGCCCCGCCAGTGCATCACCACGTACGGCACGCCGGAGGCGGCCACCACCCGCGGCATGTCGGGGTCGGCCAGGCCTCCGCTGACGTCGTTGACCAGCCCCGCCCCGGCGTCCACCGCGACCCGCGCGACCTCGGCCCGCATGGTGTCCACGCTGACCGCGACGCCCCGGCGGCTCAGCTCCCGGATGACCGGCTCGACCCTGGCCAGCTCCTCCTCCAGCGGCACCCGCGCCGCCCCGGGCCTGGTGGACTCGCCGCCGACGTCCACGATGTCGGCGCCCTGCTCGACCAGCTCCAGGCCGTGCCGTACGGCGTCCGCCGGATCGAACCAGCGGCCGCCGTCGGAGAACGAGTCGGGGGTCACGTTGACCACGCCCATCACCAGGCAGCGGTCCGCACCGGGCGGCCGCGCCGGTGACGGGAGCCGCCGGCGAGGGTCCGGACCTTCTCCCGGTGACCCATGAGACGTCGTCATACGGTCAAGCCTAGGCGCTCGCGCCGGGCCGACCGGCGCGCGGGCCCGGCCCGCCGATAACGAATCGGCACCCGCGCACGGTCAGCGGAGGATGAGGGCCATCGCCTCGGCCCGGGTCCTGTCGCTGTCGCGGAAGCTCCCGCGGACGGCCGAGGTGGTGGTCTTGGCGCCGGGCTTGCGGACCCCGCGCATGGTCATGCACAGGTGCTCGCACTCGATCACCACGATGACCCCGCGCGGCTCCAGCACGCGCATGAGCGCGTCGGCGATCTGCGAGGTCATCCGCTCCTGGACCTGGGGCCGCCGGGCGTACACGTCGACCAGGCGCGCGAGCTTGGACAGGCCCGTGACCTGGCCCTTCGTGTTCGGGATGTAGCCGACGTGGGCGAGGCCGTGGAACGGGACCAGGTGGTGCTCGCAGGTCGAGTAGACCTCGATGTCGCGCACCAGGATCATCTCGTCGTGGTCGACGTCGAAGACCTTGGTCAGCACGTCCTCCGGGACCTGCCCCAGCCCGGCGAACTGCTCGGCGTAGGCGCGGGCGACACGGCCCGGGGTGTCCTGGAGCCCGTCGCGGTCGGGGTCCTCCCCGATCGCGATCAGGATCTCCCGAACGGCCTTCTCGATGCGGGCGTGGTCCACCTGGAGCGGCTCACGCCCGATCTCGTCGTCCTGAAGTGGCTCTCGGTCCACGTCAGTTCCCGTCCACGGCCTTCGGGTGGTCCGCCGTGTGGCTGCCGGCCGGGAGCGCGCCGTTGCCTGCCTGCTCCTTCGGGGTCAGGATCGGCGGACGGTTGGAGGGCAGCCGCTTGCCGTACCCGGAGTAGGACGGGCGGTGCTCCTTGACCACGACCGGCGCGAAGATCTGCAGGACCTGCTCGCGGGAGAGGGTCTCCTTCTCCATCAGCTCCAGCACCAGGTTGTCGAGCACGTCGCGGTACTCGACGAGGATCTCCCAGGCCTGGTCGTGCGCGGTCTCGATGAGACGGCGCACCTCCTCGTCGATCGTGGAGGCGATCTTCTCGGAGTAGTCGCGCTCGTGGCCCATCTCGCGGCCGAGGAAGACCTCGGCCTGGCCGCTGCCGAACTTGCGGGCGCCGAGCTGCTCGCTCATGCCGTACTCGGTGACCATGCGGCGGGCGATGGAGGTGGCCTTCTCGATGTCGTTGGAGGCGCCCGTGGTGGGCTCGTGGAAGACGAGCTCCTCCGCGGTCCTGCCACCCAGCAGCATGGCGAGCTGGTCCATCATCTCCGAGCGGGTCGCGAGGAACTTGTCCTCCATCGGCAGCGTCATCGTGTAGCCGAGGGCGCGGCCGCGGGACAGAATCGTGATCTTGTGGACCGGGTCGGACTTGGGCAGCGCGTGCGCGACCAGGGCGTGACCGCCCTCGTGGTACGCGATGATCTTCTTCTCCTGGTCCGACATGACGCGGGTCTTGCGCTCGGGACCGGCCATGACGCGGTCGATGGACTCCTCCAGGAGCTCCATCGTGATCAGCTTCTGGTCGGCGCGCGCGGTGAGCAGCGCGGCCTCGTTGATCACGTTGGCCAGGTCGGCGCCGGTGAACCCGGGCGTCCGGCGGGCGATGATGTCGAGGTCGACGCCCTCGGCGAACGGCTTGCCGCGGCCGTGCACCTTCAGGATGCCCTTGCGGCCCTCCAGGTCGGGGCGGTCGACGGTGACCTGGCGGTCGAAGCGGCCCGGGCGCAGCAGCGCCGGGTCGAGGATGTCGGGGCGGTTGGTCGCGGCGATGAGGATCACGCCGCCCTTGACGTCGAAGCCGTCCATCTCGACGAGGAGCTGGTTCAGCGTCTGCTCGCGCTCGTCGTGACCGCCGCCGAGACCCGCGCCGCGGTGGCGGCCCACCGCGTCGATCTCGTCGATGAAGATGATCGCCGGGGCGTTCGCCTTGGCCTGCTCGAACAGGTCGCGGACGCGCGAGGCGCCGACGCCGACGAACATCTCGACGAAGTCGGAACCGGAGATCGAGTAGAACGGCACGCCGGCCTCACCGGCGACGGCCCGGGCGAGCAGGGTCTTGCCGGTGCCGGGCGGGCCGTACAGCAGCACGCCCTTGGGGATCTTCGCGCCGATCGCCTGGAACTTGGCCGGGGCCTGCAGGAACTCCTTGATCTCCTGGAGCTCCTCGATGGCCTCGTCGGCGCCCGCGACGTCGGCGAAGGTGGTCTTGGGAGTGTCCTTGCTGATCAGCTTGGCCTTCGACTTGCCGAAGCTCATCACCTTGGAGCCGCCGCCCTGCATCTGGTTCATGATGAACAGGAAGAGCAGCACGATGAAGACGATCGGCAGGAAGCTCACCAGCAGGCCGAGGAGGAAGTTCTCCTTCGGCACGTCGACCGTGTAGCCCTTGGGCAGCTTGCCGGCGTCCTTGGCCGCCTCCAGCTTGTCGGTGAGCTGGACGCCCTGCCCGGTCACCCACGAGGAGTAGTAGCGCTTGCCGTCGGCCAGCGTGACCTCGATGCGCTGTTCCTTGTCGGTGACCTTCGCGTTGGAGACCTTGCCCTCCTCGATCCAGCCGACGATCTTGGAGGTGTCGGTCTTCTCGAAGTTGCCGTCGCCGCCCCACAACGTGGTGACGAGAGTGAGCAGCACGACGATGCCCAGGATCCACAGCAGTGGCCCACGTGTAAATCGCTTGAGATCCATCCGATGCGGAACCCCGGCGGGCCCGTCCCTTCCTGACCAAGGCCTGGCAACCCCGGGCGACGCCCGGGGCGCGGTATCCCTAACCGCTCCAACTGACTACCCAGAGACGGCGCGAAGCCACCTCTTGGCGTCCGAAGGTACACCGGTGCGCCGCGCAGGGTAACCGCCCGGGCGACACCGGCTCTGCCTTAACCAACGTACGTCAGGGGCGTGCGTGTTCCCCGGCGCTATGACCAAATGTCGTTTTCCGGGTTAAACGAAGGGGCTCCGCTTCGCGCAGAGCGTATTTTTTCAGCCGGCTCCGTACACGTGCGGGGCGAGCGTCCCGATAAACGGAAGATTGCGGTACCGCTCCGCGTAGTCGAGGCCGTAGCCGATCACGAACTCGTTCGGGATGTCGAACCCGACGTACTTCACGTCGATCGGCACCTTGACCGCCTCGGGCTTGCGCAGCACCGTGCAGATCTCGACGGAGGCGGGGTTGCGCGACTTCAGGTTCTGCATCAGCCAGGAGAGGGTGAGGCCGGAGTCGATGATGTCCTCGACGACCAGCACGTGACGGCCGGCGATGTCGGTGTCCAGGTCCTTCAGGACGCGGACCACGCCCGAGGACTTGGTGCCCGCGCCGTAGGACGACACGGCCATCCAGTCCATCTGGACCGGCAGGCTCAGCGCCCTGGCCAGGTCGGCCATGGCCATGACCGCGCCCTTGAGCACACCGACGATCAGCAGCTCCCTGCCCGCGTAGTCCGCGTCGATCCGGCCCGCCAGCTCCTTGATCTTCGCCTGGAGCTCTTCCTCCGGGATGAGGACCTTCTCGAGGTCCTTGCCCATGTCGGCTGCGTCCACCTGGGATTCCTCACACGTCGTCGGAGCGGTCGCGGCGCCGGCGCGCCACGGCGAATATCAGGGTGCCATACCGGCGGACCGCTCCAACCCCTCCCGGCACATCCACCCGCCTCTGCCCCCGCCACTCGGTGACCAGGCGGTCCACCTGGAGGACGTGCCCGGCCGAGAGCGTCCCCGGCGGCGCTCCCGCCGCGATGGCCGCACGCCGCAGCACGCGCCGCCGGACCGCCGGGGGAAGGCCCTCCAGCTCCGGTACGGCCAGCACCACCTGCGGGATATCGCTTAAAGCTGAATCCGGGGCCGCCTCTCCGCCGGGTCCGGGAAGGTCCTCCCGCGCGGTGCCCCCACCGGCGGCGGCCCCTCCCGCGCGGGCCGCCGCACCGGAGGCGACCGCCCGCGCGTAGGCCGCCTCGGCCCAGGCGTCCAGCGCGTCGGCGTCGTCCCGGCACAGGCTCGCGGTGCGGGCGAGCGCCCCGGCCACCCCGGGCCCCAGCTCGTCCTCCAGCGCCGGGAGCAGCCGCTCGCGGACCCGGACGCGCGTGTAGCGGCCGTCCCGGTTGTGCGGGTCCTCCCACGGCGTCAGCCCGAGCGCCGCGCAGGCCGCCACGGTCGTGGCGCGGCCGAGCTCCAGCAGCGGCCTCCGGTAGACGCCGGTCCGTGCGGGCATCCCCGCGAGCGAGCGCGTCCCGCTCCCCCTGGCCAGCCGGAGCAGCACGGTCTCGGCCTGGTCGTCCCTGGTGTGCCCGAGGAGCACGGCCGCCGCGCCGAGCCTGTCCGCCGCCCGCGACAACGCGGCGTACCGGGCCTGCCGCGCGGCGTTCTCCGGCCCTCCCGCGGTGCCCACCTCGACCGTCAGCACCTCGGCCGGGTCCAGGCCGAGCGGGAGCCGTACCACCTCGGCGGCCTGCCGCGCCGAGCCCTCCTGGAGCCCGTGGTCCACCGTGAGCAGCCCGGCCCTGAGTCCCGCCCTCGGCGCGGTGAACGCCAGGGCGGCGGCCAGCGCCAGGGAGTCCGCGCCGCCGCTGCACGCGGCCAGCACGAGGTCTCCGGGCGCCAGATCGGCCAGCGAGAGCCGTACGGCGCGGCGGACGTCCGCGACGGCGGGGTGAGGGCCCACCTATGGCCGTGCTCCGCACGGCGGCTCGGGGGCTGGTAACCGGCGCCTTCCCTCGTCGCTCATCCGCTTCGCTCCTTCGCTCCTCAGTCCAGTGCACCGGCGCCCCCTCGCGGGTGCCGTGACTCGGAAGGCAACTACGGCGCCTTCACTCGGCCTCGGGAGCGGAGCCGTCGGCCTCCGGGAGGGCCGGGGAGCCGATGACGCGGGCGATCCACTGCTCGGGCCGGGCGATCTCGTCCAGGGTGGGGAGGGTCTCCGGCG
Organism: Thiemannella venezuelensis; assembly: GCF_014203605.1. Classification (GTDB taxonomy): domain Bacteria; phylum Actinomycetota; class Actinomycetes; order Streptosporangiales; family Streptosporangiaceae; genus Planomonospora_A; species Planomonospora_A venezuelensis. The sequence continues at coordinate 219,701 of NZ_JACHJJ010000008.1, forward strand.
AGGTCCAGACCTTGTTGAAGCCGTCCATGCCGGCGCGGGCGACGACGGTGTGCACGAAGGCGGAGCCCTCGGCGTACTGCTTCATCTTGAGGTCGAGGCCGAGCAGCTTGCGGACCGTGCGGTCGAGGCGGGAGCCGCCCTCGCGGCGGTGCTGGAACTTCGCGCGGATGTCGGCCACCGAGGGGACCACGGCGGGGCCGACGGCGTCCATGACGTAGTCGCCGTGCCCCTCGACCAGCGTCATCACCGCGGTGAGCCGGTCGAGGATCTCCTTCTGCTCGGGGGTCTGGATCGCGTCGATCAGGCTCCCCTCACCGCCCCGGACGACGTCGGCGACCGCGTCGGCGGCGGAGCGGAGCCGGTCGAGGAGGGTGGGCAGGTCGAGGTCGGAGGCGAGCAGGAACTCGGTCATCTGGGCGCGGACGTACTCGCGCAGCCAGGGCACGCCGGTGAACTGGACCCGGTGGGTCTCCTCGTGCAGGCAGACCCAGAGGCGGAAGTCCCGCGGGTGCACGCCGAGCTCGCGCTCGGCGTGGACGATGTTGGGCGCGACCAGGGTGAGCCGCCCGACGGGCGCCTCTCCCGAGGGGTCCGGCGGGAGGAACAGCTCGTACTGCCCCAGCACGCGGGAGGCGAGGAAGGCCAGCACCGCGCCGACCTCGACCCCGGTGATGCGGGAGCCCACCGCGGACACGATCGCCGGCGCCTGGTCCTTGCGGGCGGCCATGCGCTCGGTCAGCGGTTCGAGCACCACGCGGAAGCCCTCGACGTTGGCCCTGATCCAGCCGGACCGGTCGACGATGGTGGCGGGCTGCGGCGAGGTGTCGGCGGCCATCTGCGTGAACTCGCGGACGTGCCCCTCCGCCTCGCGGGAGAGCCGCCGCAGTTCGGCGACCGCCTGTCTGGCCTCCTCCTTGCTCACCTGCGGCCCGGGGCGCACCAGGCGCGTTCCGGTCGCTACGGCCAGGTCCCAGTCGATCACCTGCATACCGTCCACCGTACGTGCTCTGTCCCCGTGCCGCGCGGATTCACCCCCGCGCGGATTCACCCCCGCGCGGATTCGCCGTCAGCCCGCCACCGCGGCCGCCAGCCGGTCGAGGGCGGCCTCGGCCTTCCCCCACCCGGGCGGGACGTCGTCGGCCATGAACGCGAACGCGACCAGCCGCCCGTCCCCGGTGGTGGTCGTCCCGGCGAGCGTGCTGACCCCGTCGAGGGTGCCCGTCTTCGCGCGGACCAGGCCGTAGGCGGAGTCGCTCTCGCCGAACCTGTGCCCCAGCGTGCCGGTGAACCCGGCGACCGGCATGCCGCTGATCACCGGGTGCAGGCCGGGGTTGGCGGGAGAGGCCGCCACCGCCACCAGGCGGGCCAGGGCCGCGGGAGTGATCCGGTTCTTCGGCGAGAGGCCGCTGCCGTCGAAGACCTGGACGCCGTCCGCGGCCCGCAGCCGGGTCAGCACCGCGCGGACGGCCGCCGCGCCGCCGTCGAAGGAGGCGGGCTCGCCCTCCTTGACGGCCACGTGCCTGGCCAGAGCCTCCGACAGGTCGTTGTCGCTGAGCGTCAGCGCCCGTTCGACCAGCGCGTAGACGGGCGCCGACTCCACCCTGGCGATCTCCTCGGCGTCCGCGGCGGCCTCGGCCCGCCTGGCCGTCCTGTTCGCGACCTTGACGCCGTTCTTGGCCAGCAGCGAGACGAACGCGCGGTGCGCGGCCGCCGGCGGATCGGAGACCCGCCGCCGGTCGCCCGGGGCGACCTTGCCGGAGTCGACCATGAGCGCCGCCACCGGGGCGACGCTGCCCTCGGGCACGTAGCCCGGCTTCCAGCTGGCGGCGGTGCGCGGCCCCGTGTAGAGGGTGTCGTCGTAGGCCACGGTCACCCTGGTGATCTTCGCCGCCTTGAGGGCCTTCGCCGTCCGGAGGGCGAGGGCGGCCATCGAGGCCTGGGCCGGGTAGACGCCGGGGTCGGCCTTCCCCCCCGCCAGGGTCGGGTCCCCGCCCCCGACCAGGATGATCGAGCTCGGCGAGGAGCCGCGCACCACCCGGGTGCTCAGCCGGGCGTCCGGCCCCAGGGAGGCCAGGGCGGCGACGGCGGTGACGATCTTGGTGGTGGAGGCGGGGGTGATGCCGGTGTCCTCGTCGCTGCCGAACAGCGGGGCGCCGGTCTCCGCGTCGACGACCGCGGCGCCCACCCGGTCGCCCAGGGCGGGGTCCCCCAGCGCCTCGGTGAGCCGCCGGGCCAAAGTACCCTTGGGAGGGAGAGGTCCGTTCCCGCCCGCGGCCAGCACCGGACCCGCGGTGACGACCGGGATGGGAGGCGGCTCGGGCGAAGCGACCGGTTCGGGCTTCTTGTCCGTCAGCGTGTCGCTGGCGAGCAGGTGGGCCCCGGCCGCGACGACGAAGAGCTGCAGCATGACGAGAGTGACCAAGGCCACCCATCGATCGCGCTGCATCATGTCGCCGACCTCTCACTGATTCGGGTAATTAGCGCCTACGAGACATTAACGCCCAGCCGGGGGTGCCCGGGGGCTTGAGCGGAGGAACCGCGGTGGAGTTCGACGTTCTCGTTGAGATTCCCAAGGGACAGCGGAACAAGTACGAGGTGGACCACAAGACCGGGCGGATGCGGCTCGACCGGATGCTCTTCACCTCCACGCAGTACCCCGCCGACTACGGCTTCATCGAGGGCACCCTGGGCGAGGACGGCGACCCCCTCGACGCCCTGGTCCTGCTGCAGGAGCCGACCTTCCCCGGCTGCCTGATCGAGTGCCGCGCGGTCGGCATGTTCCGCATGACCGACGAGAAGGGCGGCGACGACAAGGTCCTGTGCGTGCCCGCCAACGACCCCCGGATGGAGCACATCCGCGACATCCACCACGTGCCGGAGTTCGACCGCCTGGAGATCCAGCACTTCTTCGAGGTCTACAAGGACCTGGAGCCCGGCAAGTCCGTCGAGGGCGCCAACTGGGTCGGCCGGACGGAGGCCGAGGAGGAGATCGCCCGCTCGATCAAGCGGGCCGAGGAGCAGGAGCACGACGGGCACTGAGCTCAGACCGGACGGGTCGCGCCGACGAGGTCGCTGCGCCAGATCGGCGCGATCCGCACCACGTCCCCGGTCTGCGGGGCGTGGATCATCAGACCCCTGCCGATGTACATCCCCACGTGGTGGATGTCCCCGGGATTCTCCGTGATCCTGCCGAAGAACAGCAGGTCGCCCCGGCTGAGCCGGTCGAGCGGGATGCGCGGGCCCGAGGTCCACTGGGTGCCGGTCCAGTGGTCGAGCCTGACGCCGGCCCGCTCCCACGCCCGCATGGTCAGCCCCGAGCAGTCGAAGGAGGCCGGCCCGTCCGCCGCCCAGACGTACGGCTTGCCGAGCTGGCCGAGCGCCCAGTCGGCGGCGCGGTCGCCCCGGGTCGAGACGGAGCCGTGGTCGAACGCCCAGCGGGGGACCAGCCCGCTGAAGGCCGCCGAGACCCGCGCGCCCCCCTGCCCGGTCGTCGCGGCCCGGATCCTCGCCTGGCGGGCGAGCCTGGCCCGCTCCAGGGCCGCCTGCCGCGCCCGGGCCAGCCGCTCGGCGGTGCTGCGCGCCGCGTCCGCCCTCCGCTCCAGCACCGCCTGCTCCGCCCTCAGCCTGCGGGTCTCGACGATCTGCCTGGCCACCGCCTGCTCGGCCGCCGCCCTCGCCACGGCCACCCGCGCGGCGGCCTCCCGCTGCTCCTGGTAGGCGGCGGCGGCCTGCTCCCGCAGGACGGTGAAGGCCTCCTGCGCCCCGGTCAGCTGCCTCAGCATCTCGGCCTGCCCGCCCTTCATGTGGGCGAGGATGCTGGCCCGCTGCAGGTAGCCCTGGTCCGTCCCGTTGCCGAAGTCGGCCATCATGGCCATCATCGGGTCCATCTCGCCGTAGCCCTGGGAGGTGATCGCGAGCACCGTCTGGCGCACCGCCGCGACCTGGGCGCCGGCCGCGCTCGCCCGCTCGCTCGCGCTCCGGTGGAGCTCCGCGGCGCGCGCCGTCCTGACCCGCTCCCCGTTGTAGGCCTCGATCAGCTTCTCCGCCTCGGCGGTCAGCCTCTCCAGTTCGGTCCGGGCCGCGGCGAGCCGGGCGGTGGCCGTACCGAACCGCTCGCTCCGCTCGCGCGCCTCCGCCCTGGCGTCCGCGACCTCGTCCGCCGACGGGCCGGGCCGCAGCGGCACGGCGTCGACGGGGGCGCAGGTCCCCACGACCAGAGCACAGGCGAGACCCGTCACCACCGAGGCGCCGCGGCGGCGCCTCCTTCTGCCGGAGTGCATGCATCCCCTTCCCGAACCGCCGCGTGTCCCCCTGCGACAGGCGATCGGGTTCAAGATTCCCTGCGGTGACTCTAAGCACACGCACCGCACACGTGTGGTAGTCGACGCGGGTGGAAAGGGTGTCTTGTCCAGCGGCGGAGGCTCCGGTTACCCGGACGAGGAATGCCACGTGCGGCGGAACCCGGACGAGGACCGCCGCCTGCGGCCGAACCCGGACGAGGACCGGCGTCCCGGCGGGCTCAGGAGCCGGGATTCGGATCGGGGGCCGGCGTGGACGCGGTCGGGCTGGGCGTGGAGCCGCCCGTCGGCGTGACCGAGGCGGACGGCTGGGCCGTCGTGGGCATGGGCTTGGGGGTGACCGGCTTCGACGTGGGCGCCGTCCTGGACGGGGCCGGGCAGGGAGTCGGCCGGGAACTCGGCCGGGAACTCGGCCGCCCGCCCTGGTGGTCGCGCGGCGGCTGGGTCACCGACGAGGGGGCCGGCGCGGGCCCGCCCGCCGGGTCGGGCCGGGAGGGCGAGCCCGGCCTCGACGGGCCCGCGGGCCCGTCCGGCGAGGACGTCCCGGACCGCTGCCGCTGGGGCAGCGGCTCCGTCCGCACCGCGGTGATCGGCTCGGCGGGTCCCGCCTGCGGGTGGACGGCCGGCTTGCGCGGGATGAGCTCCAGCGTCATCGGGCCGTGCCCGGTCTCGGGGTCCCACGGCAGGCCGACGCCCGCCGGTTCACCGGTCGTGGGGAAGGCGCCGGAGGCGATGTCGACCACCGCCGGACCGGACCGGTCGCCGAAGAGGGTGAAGATCATTGTGATGGCCGCCGCCGCCGCGACCGCAGCCGCCGCACCGGCAAGCGCATGAGCCCAGCGACGGTCCCGGCGAACCCCCTCGACGGGAAACCCGGCGGCGTCGAGCAGGCCGACCCTCCGCGCGGCGTAGCGGCGGTAGGGGACGAGCTCGGGGTCGGCGAAGCAGCTCAGCACCCGCACGCGGAGCGTCTCCGGCGCGGGCGCCTCCGGCAGCAGGTCGAAGACCTTCCCCTCGGAGACCTGCCGGGAGCGGTGCGGCGCGCAGGTGTCGCAGCCCGCGATGTGCCGGATCACCCGATCGCGCATCCCGGGAGCGAGCTCCCCGGCGAACCCGGTCAGGATCCGGGCCCGGTCCGCGCAGTCGTAGGGGCCCTTCCGGGCGAGGACCTCGGCGGTCACCGCGTCGCGCAGCCGCTCCCTGGCCGCCTCCAGCATCACCTCAGCGATCTTGACCGGCACTCCGAGCACCGTGACGGCGTCGGAGAGGGACAGCCCGTGCCGGGTCAGGAGGTCGAGGATCTCCCTGTCGTCCGGCGGCAGGCTCCGGATCGCGTTCCAGGCGATCACCCGCAGGTCGGCCTCGCCGGCCCCGGCGACCGGCGGTTCGCCGGAGCCCGCGCCCGCGTCCCCCGCCGGGCGGAGCCGTACGCACTCCTGCCGGGCGAGCGCGTACAGCCAGACCGTGAGCCGCCCGGGGTCGGTGAGCGCGTGGACGTGCGCCTCCGCCGCGATCAGGGTGTCCCGCAGGGCCACCTGGGCGCTGTCGGGATCGTCCAGCATGGCCAGGCAGTACCGGTAGAGGTTCTCGGCGCGGGAGTCGTAGAGGGCCGCGAGCGCGCCCGGATCGCGCGCGCGGAGGGCTTCGACCAGGACGCTGTCGTTCATGTGACCGACGGTAATGGTTTGATAACTACAAGTTCCACCGCTTTGCCGACAGCGACACGGACCGTATTAAGAATGTTAGCGACCGCAGTAAAATCATCGACCGACATTAATCCGATAAATATGAATGAACGGCTATTTGTCGGAATTCACGGTCACGGCCGGACGTCTTCTCCGGGCGGCGCCTGCCGGCCGCGGTCCTTCGTGAACGGGGACGTGGTCGGCTTGACCGTGTGCATCGGGATCGCACCGCCCAGCGCCAGCTCCTCGTAGGGGCGGCTGCTCGATCCCCAGGTCCGTGCGACCAGCTCGGCCTTTGCGATCTTGCTGGTGTCGGCGACGCTCTCGACGTCCAGGACGAACCGGCGCCTGCCGCCCTCCTGGACGTCGTCCACGAACGTGCTCCCGCCGCCGAGCAGCCTGCCCGCGGAGTCGCGCAGGAGCGCGGTGACCGCCAGGGTGCCCGCCGGGAGCCGGTACGGCGTGCCGACGTAGCCGGTGACAACGTAGGAGCCGTCCTCGTTCCGCGCGGTCTGCACGCCGGAGATCGGGAACGGCCTGAACGCCGAGACGATCCGGCCCGCCTGGCGCCATTCGGCCGGGCGGTACTCGATGGTCACGTCGACGGGCCTGCGCTCCGCGAGCGCCTGCCCGGTGAAGGAGAGCGACCCCGCCGGAGGGACCGCGTCCAGCGGCTGGTCCATCCGGACGACCTCCCTGCCCTTGGCGTCCCTGCCGACCACCGTGGCCACCACGTGCTCGCCGAAGTGCCAGGGGTTGGGGTTGCTCAGCACCCCCGCCCAGTTCACGACGTAGCCGTCGTACCTGTCGCCGCCCTTGAGGACGGAGGAGACCTGCTCCTTCACCGCGAGCGGCTTGAGTTCCGGCGTGTCCTGCCGCTCCTCGCCCGAGCAGCCGGCGCCCGAGAACGCGACGAGGAGGAGCGCGGCGAGAGCGCCGGCGGTCCGAGTGCTGTGCGTCACCCAGCCGTCATAACCCCCCGGCCGGGTGCCCCCCGCCCGGACGCGCCGCGCCGAGGCGAACTCTTTAGGGATCCCGGGTCACCGGTTGCGGACCACCCGTGTCTCGTCCCAGATCGGCTCCGGCGACTCGTACACCCGCCCGTCGGAGCCGAAGACCAGGTAGCGGTCGAAGTCGTCGGCGAACCAGCGGTCGTGGGTGACCGCGACCACGGTCCCGTCGAAGGCGTCCAGCCCCTCCTGCAGCGCCTCCGCGCTGGCCAGGTCCAGGTTGTCGGTCGGCTCGTCCAGCAGGAGCAGCGTGGTCCCGGACAGCTCCAGCAGCAGGATCTGCAGCCGCGCCTGCTGCCCGCCGGAGAGCGTCTCGAAGCGCTGCTCGGCGATCGACCCGGCCAGCTCGTAGCGGGCCAGCGCCTTCATCGCCTCGTTCTTCAGCCTCGCGTGCTCGGTCATGACGATCTCGCACGGCGTCCGGCCGACGAGCTCGGGGCGGGCGTGGGTCTGCGCGAAGTGCCCGGGGACGACCCGCGCGCCGAGCCGGGCCACGCCGCTGTGCCGTACCTCCTCTCCGGCCAGCAGCCGGAGGAAGTGCGACTTGCCGGAGCCGTTGGAGCCCAGCACCGCGACCCGCTCGCCGTACCAGATCTCCAGGTCGAACGGCTTCATCAGCCCGGTGAGCTCCAGCCCCTCGCAGATCACCGCCCGTTTGGCGGTCCGGCCGCCCTTGAGCCGCATGCTGATGAGCTGGTCGCGGGGCGCCACCTCGGGCGGCCCCGCCTCCTCGAACCTGCGCAGCCGGGTCTGGGCCGAGTGGTAGGCGGCGGCCATGGTGTCCATGTACTTCGCCTTCTGCTTGAGCATGTTGACCAGGCGCTTGAGCTTGGCGTGCTCCTCGTCCCAGCGCTTCTTCAGCTCGTCGAGCCGCTCGTTGCGCTCCTTGCGCGCCTGCGCGTAGGTGCGGAAGCCGCCGCCGTGCACCCAGACGTTCCCCGACTCGACGGTGACGATCCGGTCGGCCGCGTTGGCCAGCAGCTCCCGGTCGTGGCTGACCAGCACCACCGTCTTGGGCGTCTCGCGCAGCGCCTGCTCCAGCCAGATCTTCCCGGGCACGTCGAGGTAGTTGTCCGGCTCGTCCAGCAGCAGCGTCTGGTCGGGCCCGCGCAGCAGCGCCTCCAGCACCAGCCTCTTCTGCTCGCCGCCCGACAGCGTGTTGACCTCGCGGTACTTGCACCGGTCGTACGGCACGCCGAGGGCCGCCATGGTGCAGGTGTCCCAGAGCACCTCGATGTCGTAGCCGCCCGCGTCGGTGTAGTCCGTGATGGCCTGCGCGTAGCGCATCTGCGCCTTCTCGTCCTCGCGCTCCATCATCACGAGCTCGGCGGCCTCCAGCCGCCCGGCCGCCTGCCGTACCCGCTCGGGGGCCACGCTGACCAGCAGGTCGTGCACGCTCCGCCCGTCCCGGATGCCGCCGACGAACTGCCGCATGATCCCGAGCCCGCCGGAGCTCGCGACACTCCCCTCGACCGGCTGCAGGTCCCCCGCGACCAGCCGCATCAGCGTCGTCTTGCCCGCCCCGTTGGGCCCGACGAGCGCCGCCTTCACGCCCTCGCCGACCCGGAAGGACACATCGTCCAGCAACGGCCTGCCGTCCGGCAGCACGTACGTCAGATGAGCGACCTCGACGTGTCCCACTGCGCTTACCTCTCTCTGAAGTCCCCGCGCAGGGTACATGCCGGTTCGGCCACTGACATCCGGATTTTCCACGGGTACGACGCAGCAGAGTTCTCGATATCACCCCATAACAGCGATCACACTTCCGAAAACATGAGCACTGCGAATCGGGTTGACCACTCCGAGTAGCAAGCATGCTATGGATGCATAGTACTATTCATCTATGAGGGAACTTCCGCCTCTGCTGCTTCCCCTGCTCCGATCCAACACCGTCGGCGAGTTGCTCGCCTGGCTGTACCTCCATCCGGAGGATGAATATTCGACGACCGATCTCGCCCGGCGGACGGGCGCGTCCCAGCCGACCGTGAGCCGCGAAGCCGACCGGTTCGCCGCGGCCGGGCTGACCAAGGAGAGACGGCACGGCAACCTCCGTCTCATCCGCGCGGACACCGACACGATCGTCGCCAGGCCACTCACCGATCTGCTGGCGGTGGCCTTCGGTCCGGCAGCCGTCCTGCCGCCCCTCCTCCAGTCGATTCCCGGCATCGAGGAGGCGTACATCTACGGCTCCTGGGCCGCCCGGCATGCGAACCGTCCCGGGCCGATCCCCCGGGACGTCGATGTCCTTGTCGTGGGATCCGCCGATGAGGACGAACTCTACGATGCGGCGCGAGAAGCCGAACGGATTCTGGGCCGCGAGGTGGACATCAGCCGGATCTCTTCCGCGTCGTGGGCCACCGACCTGGAAGACCCGTTCGTGACGTCCCTGCGGAGCAAGCCCCTCCACCCCCTGATCCGGAACCGGAGCACAACGTGAGATGGATGCAAGGACGCGACCGGATCGACGCGATGCCGGCCGCCGGCCGGTTGGAGCGGGTACCGCCGAGCCGGGAGCACGCCGGCACCATGCTCGCTCAGGCGTCCCGGCACATCGAGCCGGATCCCCCGCGTCCCACATGCGCGGCGGCAGCCGTACCGCCAGACCGGCGGCCCGCTCCAGGACGGCTGCCGCCCTCGCCCTCCGGTGGGACGACCGGCGATCCCGAGCCTTGAGGTTCAGCCGGATCCGCCCGAATATGAGGGGAACCCGATGTCTTCCGGCTGGAGTTGGCATGACGGCGACCGCACGGGACCACGGCATCCTCGACCTGATCGGCATGCTGGTCGATCCGGCGGCGCGGCCCGACCCCTATCCGGTCTACGCCCGCATCCGGGAGCTCGGCCCGTCGGTGCTGGACCCGGGCGGCGGGGAGGCCCCGGGGATCGTGCTCTCCACCTACCGGGAGTGCGAGGCGGTGCTGCGGGACCCGCGGATGAGCAGCCAGCGCGGCCGCAACCGGCGGCCGGGCGATCTGCTCCCGGCCGACGCGCCGTCCTCGGTGCGGCAGCGGTGGTTCCTCTCGCTCGACCCGCCGGACCACACGCGGCTGCGGCGGCTGGTGTCGGCGGCGTTCACCGCCCGGCGGGTCGGGCGGCTCACCGGGCGGATCTCGGAGCTGGTGGACGGACTGCTGGACCGGGCCATGGAGCGGGACGGAGCGTTCGACGTCGTCGAGGACCTCGCGTACCCGCTGCCCATGACGGTGATCTGCGAGATGCTCGGCGTGCCGGCGTCCGACCACGAGCAGGTGCGCGAGTGGTCCTCCCGGCTGACCCGGCTGATCGACGGCTTCGGGGCCCCGCCCTCCGAGGAGTCGCTGCAGGGGCTGCTCGCCCTGAACGTCTACCTGAACGAGCTGGTCGGGGAGCGGCAGGCCAGGCCGGGTGAGGACCTGGTCTCCGCGCTGATCGCGGTACGCGAGGACGGCGACTCCCTCAGCCACGACGAGCTGGTCTCCATCGTCGCCCTGCTGCTGGTGGCGGGGCACGAGACGACCGTGAACCTCATCGCCAACGGCGCGCTGGCGCTGCTGCGCAACCCGGAGCACTTCAGCGCGCTGCGCGGGGACCCCGGACTCGCAGACGCCGTCGTGGAGGAGACGCTCCGGTACGACCCGCCCGTGCAGATCACCGCCCGGGTGGCCGCGGAGGACATGGAGCTCTCCGGCGTACGGCTCCGGCGGGGCGCCATGGTGGTCCTCCTGCTGGCCGCCGCGCACCGCGACCCGGAGGCGAACGAGAATCCGGACGCCTTCGACCCCTGCCGCCCCGAGATCAGGCACCTGGCCTTCGGGCTCGGTCCGCACTTCTGCCTGGGCGCGCCGCTGGCGCGCCTGGAGGCGCGGCTGGCGCTGACCCGCCTCGTCCGGCGCCTGCCGGGGCCGGTCCTGCTGCAGGACCCGCCGCCGTACCGCGAGCACGTCAACCTGCGGGGCCCCGCGAGCATCACCGTGCCCCGGCCCTCGCTCCCCGGGTAGCCGACCGTACGGCCCGCCCGCGCCGGTCCCCGGTCAGAGGTCCTCGTCGCGGATCACGTCGAGGTCGAGGAAGCGGGGCGGGCCGTCGCACAACTCCTGCATCCGGCGGGACATCTCGTCGGTCTCCGGCAGCCTGCTGTTGCGCATCGCCTCCTCGTAGGAGGGGAACTGCACGATCGTGACGTAGTGGCCGGGCCGTCCGTGCTCGCGGGTGAGCGTCGTGTGCGTGGCCGTGCTCTCCCCCGCCGTCGTCTCCCTCCACTCGTCCATCAGCCGCTGGACGTCCTCCTCGCGCTGGGTGTCGAACTCGATGACCTGAACGAAGCTCATGAGACCCTCCTCCTTCGTTGCCGTCACTACCGACTCCACCTCCGAGGCGGGGCGGGAGCAAGCGGGAGCAGGTCAAGATGGCGCCGTCTTTCCATGACGGGCCCGCCGCGGCGGGCGGCCGCACGGGGGGCGCACGGGGGATCGGCGGCGGCGCCGCGCGGGCGGATCGGGGCAGAGGCTGCAAGGGACCGCTACCGGAGGACGGACGACTCCCAGCGGCTGGTAAGTGATCTACAAGGCCGCCCGGAGATCATCGCTCGTGTTCGACGACGAAAGGAATGTCCACATGAGCAGGAAGCGCACGGCCGCAATGATCACGGCCGCGTTCTTCGCGATCGGTGCCGCGCAGCTCCTCGGCACCGGTCCCGCGGCGGCCGCGACCCTGGACGGCGGAGGTGCCCGGTCGCTCCTTCACCACATCTACGACTTCCCCCCCTTCCCCGACTACGAGCCCACAGACTGCGACACGAGGCCGCACCACTGCGAATGATCCGGTCGCAGGTCGTGGTCGGCTAGGATCCGCCGCGAGGTCCGGTATGCAGCGGCGTATCACGATCGCCGAACGAAGAGGGCTCCGGTGAGGGGTCCGGCGACCGGGAAGGACCTGCATGCCGGAGATCTCTCGATCACCCCGGCCTCGATCTTCCGCGATCTCCGTGTGGCGGGCCGGGGCGTTCGGCTCCCGGCGTGCCGCCGGGAGCCGGGCGGCCCCGGCCTTCCCGATCGACGCGGCGGCGCGGCAAGAGGTCCGCGACCGCCGCCATCACCACGGGGCGGAGGGAGCACCCCCGGCTCCGGGCCGTACCGCGGACCCACCGAACGATCCGCGTTCTCAGTGACCGGCGTTGAGCTCCCCGCTGAGCGTGCCGTGGATCCGCGCGCTGGGGCTGTTCAGGCCGACGATCTCGACGGTCTTGCCGCGGGCGGCGTACTTGGTCTCCACCGCGTCCAGCGCCGCCACCGAGGAGGCGTCCCAGATGTGCGCGTCGGACAGGTCGATGACCACGTGGTCCGGGTCGCCCACGTAGTCGAACCGGTACACCAGGTCGTTGCTGGAGGCGAAGAACAGCTCGCCGGTGACGGCGTAGATGACGTGGCCGCCCTCGGGGTCGGTGACCGAGGTGACCTCGGCGAGGTGGGCGACCCGGCGGGCGAAGATCACCATGGCGGCGACGCTGCCGGCGACCACGCCGACGGCGAGGTTGTGGGTGGCGACCACGACGGCGACGGTGGTGACCATCACGATGGTCTCGCCGTACGGCATGCGCCTGAGCGTGGCCGGGGCGACCGAGTGCCAGTCGAAGGTGCCGAACGAGACCAGGACCATCACCGCGACCAGGGCGGCCATCGGGATCTGCGAGACCCACGGCCCGAACACGATGCACAGGATCATCAGGAAGACGCCGGCGGTGAAGGTCGACAGCCGGGTGCGGGCCCCGCTCGCCTTCACATTGATCATGGTCTGGCCGATCATCGCGCAGCCGCCCATGCCGCCGAAGAAGCCGGTGACGATGTTGGCGACGCCCTGGCCGACGGACTCGCGGGTCTTGCTGGAGCGGGTGTCGGTGATGTCGTCGACCAGCTTGGCGGTCATCAGCGACTCCATCAGGCCGACCAGGGCGAAGGCCAGCGCGTACGGCGCGATGAGCGCCAGCGTGTCCATGGTGAACGGCACGTCCGGCAGGCCGAACCCCGGGAGCGAGGAGGGCAGCACGCCCCGGTCGCCCACGGTCGGCACGGCGATCCCGGCGCCGACGGTGATCGCGGTCAGCGCGGCGATGGAGACCAGCGGCGCCGGCACCGCCCTGGTGATCCGCGGGAAGAGGACCATCAGCACCAGTCCCCCGGCCACCAGCGGGTAGACCGCCCACGGGACGTCGATCAGTTCGGGGACCTGCGCCATGAAGATCAGGATCGCGAGGGCGTTGACGAAGCCGACCATGACGCTGCGCGGCACGAACCTCATCAGCTTGGCCACGCCGAGCGCGCCGAGGGCGATCTGGATGATCCCGCCGAGGATGACGGTGGCGATCAGGTGGTCGAGACCGTACTGGCGGGAGATCGGCGCGACCACGAGGGCGATCGCCCCGGTGGCGGCGGAGATCATCGCGGGACGGCCGCCCACGATGGAGATCACCACGGCCATGGTGAAGGAGGCGAACAGCCCGACGCTCGGGTCCACCCCGGCGATGATCGAGAAAGAGATCGCCTCGGGGATCAGCGCGAGCGCGACCACCAGTCCGGCGAGGACCTCGGTACGGGCCACCTTCGGCGAGAGCCAGGCCGGGCGGAAGGAGCGCAGGCGGGCGGAGAGCGACATCTGTACGGCGTGCAACGGGTGACCTCAGGGGTTGGGGCGGATCCCGGCCGGGTGGGACGCGCAGGAGGAAGGCGCGGCGGGCGGCCGTGCCGGAACAACCCGCCGGCCGGCGGGCGGAAGTCTGGACGGGGACCGGGGCCCGGAAGGGGCCCGGATCATCGGCGACGGCGGGAGGACCCGGGTCACCGGCGACGGCGGGCAGCGGCCCGGATCGCCGGATCAGGGGGTCACGGCGGACAGGATGCGGCAGGCGGGAACGGCATGCTCGCGTCCTTCTCCTCACGTCGTGGCCTGCGCGGATGCGTCCTCGCATCCCGCCTCGGAAGTCTGGGCGTCGCCCGTAGTCACAACGGATGGACCCGTACGGAACTTCCCGGTCGGCCATGACTTTACAGGGCCCCGGCGGCCCGGCTCCGGAGGGTCCCTCCCGCCGCCCCTTCACCGGCCCCTTCACCGGCCCGCCGCGCCGCCTCACCGTCCTCGGCCTCCTCACCGGGGTCCTCCAGCGGGGCCGACCAGCGCCGTGCGGGACCGGAAGCCGCCGCGATCGCCCTGAAATAACCGCGGCGCCCCCGCTGTTGCACCGCGTGCACCGGGGCGGCGGCCCCGCGGTCGCGCCGCATGCTCCTCTTCCGTCGCGAAAGGCTCGCTCCCCATGGCTCTCCCGCTCTCCATCCTCGATCTGGCGTACATCGGCGAGGGCGAGACCGCGGGCGAGAGCCTGAGCGCGAGCGTGGCCATGGCGCAGCGCGCCGAGGAGCTGGGCTACCGGCGGATCTGGTACGCCGAGCACCACAACATGCCCACCATCGCCTCCTCGGCGACCAGCGTGCTCATCGCGCACGTCGCCGCGCACACCCGGACGATCCGCCTCGGAGCAGGCGGGATCATGCTCCCCAACCACTCCCCGCTGACCATCGCCGAGCAGTTCGGGACCCTGGAGACGCTGCACCCGGGCCGGATCGACCTGGGCCTCGGCCGGGCGCCGGGCAGCGACCAGCAGACCATGCGGGCCCTGCGCCGCACCCCGGCGTCCGCGGACGACTTCCCGCAGGACGTCCTGGAGCTTCAGGGATACCTGACGGGAGAGTCCCGGATCCCGGGCGTCGACGCGACGCCGGGCAAGGGCACGGACGTGCCGCTGTACATCCTCGGCTCCTCGCTGTTCGGGGCCAGGCTCGCCGCCGCGCTCGGCCTGCCGTACGCTTTCGCCTCCCACTTCGCCCCGGACGCGCTCCAGGAGGCCGTCGCCGTCTACCGGCGCGAGTTCAGGCCGTCCGCACAGCTCGCGGAGCCGTACGTCATCGCCGGGGTCAACGTCATCGCGGCCGACACCGCGCAGGAGGCGCAGGCGCAGTTCCTGACCGCCAAGCGCAGGCGGGTGGGCCTGTTCCTCGGCCGGGACCGGACGTTCACGCCGGAGGAGGCCGACCTGATCCTCGCCTCCCCGGCCGGGCAGCAGATCCTGAAGATGTCCACGTACTCCGCCGTCGGCACCCCGGACGAGGTGGAGGACTACCTCGTCCGGTTCGCCGGGCACGCCCAGGCCGACGAGCTGATCGTCGTCTCCGCGGCCCCGGACCGGAAGGCCTGGCTCCGCTCCATCGAACTGCTGGCGGAGGCCCACGGCCTGGTTCCCGCCTGATCCCGGCACCCGGCGGTCCCGACGGCGCGGGCGGTTCCCCGCACCGGATCAGTCGTCTTCAGATGTGATTGCGGCTCATGGAGGGCTCCGGGTGCTCTTCCAGCGGTACGGCGGGGCGCCGGGGGTGATCGCGGGCGGAGGTGACCCGTCCGGCCCCGCAGCCCGCTATGCGGGTTCGCGAACCGGATAGCGGGTGTGCTCCCCGGCCATCCACTCCCTGTCCAGCTCCCGGCCCGTCACCCGGCCGACGAGCGCCAGGAGCGAGGTGCGGCACTCCGCCCCCGCCGGGTCGTAGCCGTTGTGCGCGAGCTCGACGAAATCCCACCACTCCTCGGGGATGTCGGCGTCGCAGTAGTCCTCTCCGGTCTCCTCGCGGGCCTCCTCCCACGCGTAGTACTCCAGCAGGCCCGGCGGCAGCTCAGGATCGTCCTCCCAGGCGGACTCCCTCATGTCGAACCGCAGTCCCCGCATGTAGGGGTCGAGCGCATCGGGCGTGTCCCCCCACCGCTCTCCCGGATCACCGATCCCGAAGCCGGCGGCGCGGCGCCCGTTGACGGCGTAGTCCAGCTCACCCGGGCGGTTGAAGCTCCAGCTCACCGAGAACGCCCGCCCGCCGTACGAGAGCTCGGTCAGGGCCTCCGCACAGGTGTGGCCGCGGACCTGGACGATCTGGATCCAGTTCCCGGTGAGCTTCCCGGCCCAGATCACCGGCGGCCCCTCGCCGGCCGTCATCTCCTCCTGGAGGACGCTCCAGGAGCAGTCGGCGGAGTCGTCGACATCGGCCATGGTCACTCCCATCAGCCGGGCGGCCTCCCACGTCTCCAGGCCTTCCACCCATGCGGCCATGAACTCCTCGCCCATGCCGTACGACCCGGCGAGGTGCCACAGCCGCTCTGACGATCGCATGCTCTCCCCTTCAGCCGGTGAACGCCGGTCCTGGCCGCCGTTCACCGCATCCAAGCAGGCACCGGCGACACTTTCCCGGCCGGACCGCGCCCGGACCGTCACCGGGCGGCCCCGGAGCCCCGGACCGTCGGATCGCAGGTAGTGGCCGCAGCGGCGGCGGAGCCACCGCCGGTTCGCTCGCTAACCCGGCAGTTCGATGAAGGTGTACCAGGCCATGACCACCGTCCACCCAATGGGGAGGACGAGAGCGGACAGGAGTGTGCGGACGGCCACCGCCTCCGCCTCGCCCTCGATCCACGCCCTCGTGGGCTCCTCCGGCAGGTAGCACACGTTCACCGCCGAGCCGGGTTCCCTGCGCCCGCGCATGACGTGCTCCGAGCGGGTCTCGATCTTCTCCCCGGCCGGGGTCGTGAACTCCAGCACGGCATAGGTGCGCGCCTGCCCCTTGGACCCTTTCCAGGTGTCCAGGGAGAGCACCGACCCGCGCGTCCTCCGCGACGCCGCCATGGCCCGCCGCGTTCTCAACGAGGCCTTGAGCCCCCAGTACATGATCAGAGCCGGCGCGGTCTCGAGGAGCAGGAATGGCCACAACATGCGGCCGACGATAGGGACGGCCACTTGCGACCCACCTGGAAATCAGTTTGAGGCACCCCGACGGCGTCCGCGTCAGGACGCCCGCCCTGACCGTCGCGTGGTCACCGCACTAACCGGAGAACCTCTCCGCGATGTCCCGTGCCCATCGCGCGGCCTCGGCCGCCTGGTCGCCGGTGAAGGGCGCGCCGGGCATCCGGCCCAGGCGCTCCACCTGGTCGGCGAAGCGCAGGTGCTCCCGGCGGGCGTGCTCCCGGCAGGCGAGGCAGGTCACGCTCTCCGGGCGGGGAGAGGTCATCGCATAGGGCACCCGGAGCCCGCAACCGGTGGTGACGACGCCCGGCGCGTCGGGCGCGCGGCCCAGCATCGACACGATCAGGTTGCGGTAGGCGGCACCGGCCCGCATCACCTGCTGCTCGACGTGGATGTGCGGATCGGTCTCGCTCATCTGCGTCCGCGCCTCCGTCCGAGCCGTCCCGGAATCAGACTAATGCGTCGGCCACTCAGGCCGCCCGTGGCGGGCACCGGCGTCACCGGCGCCCGCGCAGGCCGATCCGCCGGTTCGTTTCCCCCCGGAGGCGGAGGGCCTGTCCCGGAGGTTCGGGGCGCCTCGACCCGGCGTCGACGGTACGTGTCCGGTCATCTGCCGTGAGGGTCGAGCGCGTTGAGTGTCTCGACGACCTGATCGTAGTCACCGCGCGCCTCGCCGTAACGCAGGAACTTCACGCGCTCCACCTGGATCTCCTTCGCGTCGGGCTGCGTCCGGAGCAGCACGACGACCTCCGCCACGAAATCTTCGAGCGGCATCGCGAACTCGCTGTCCTCCTGGCCGGGCAGCAGCGAGGTGCGGACGGACGGCGGCTCGAGTTCCACGATCTTCACGGTCGTCTCGGCGAGCTGCAGCCGGATCGACTCGCTGAGCATGTGGATCGCGGCCTTCGACGCGTTGTAGCTCGGCGTGACCTTGAGTGGCGCGAACGCCAGACCCGAGGAGACGGTGACGATGGTCGCGTCCGGCTGCTCCTGCAGGTGCTCGACGAACGCGGCGATGAGGCGGATCGGGCCGAGCAGGTTGGTCGTGATGACCGACTCGGCCGAGGCCAGGAACGATTCGGGCCTGCGCCAGTCCTCGATGTGCATGACGCCGGCCATCGTGACCAGGACGTTGAGGTCCGGGTGCCTGGCCAGCACCTCCTTCGCGGCGGAGGCGATGCTCCCGGGATCGGTCGTGTCGATCTGCACGGTGTCGATGCCGGGGTGCTCCGCGGCGATCCGTTCGAGCAGGTCGGCGCGGCGGCCGCCGACGATGACCGTGTTCCCCTCGGCGTGCAGCTCGACTGCGAGGGCGAGGCCGATGCCGCTCGTGGAGCCCGGGATGAAGATGGTGTTTCCTGAGATCTGCATGCGTCCACTCTGGGCCGCCGGCCGCGGCGGGTGCAGAGAGCGCCTATCCAGGGATCGGCGATCCCTGGTTCGCGGTGATCGGTCCCCGGACACGGGGCGGATACTGAACCCATGGATCGCAGAGCACTCGCCGACTTCCTGCGCCGCCGCCGCGAGGCGCTGCGCCCGGAGGACGTCGGTCTCCCCGCGGGCGCGCGCCGCCGGGCCCCGGGCCTGCGGCGCGAGGAGGTGGCGGCCCTCGCCGCGATGTCGACCGACTACTACACGCGGCTCGAGCAGCAGCGCGGCCCGCGGCCCAGTGAGCAGATGCTCGCCTCGCTCGCCCGCGCGCTCCGGCTGACGGGCGACGAGCGCGGCTACCTGTTCCAGGTGGCAGGGCACAACCCCCCGGCGCCGGCGACGGCCGCGACGCACGTCGCCCCCGCACTGCTGCGGGTGCTCGACCGCCTCGACGACACCCCCGCGCTCATCCTGTCCAACCTGGGCGAGACGCTGGTGCAGAACCGGCTGGCGGACTCCCTGTTCGGCGACCAGTCCGGCTACACGGGTCTCGCCCGCAGCAGCATCTACCGCTGGTTCACCGACCCCTCCGAGCGGCTGCGCTACCCCGAGGACGACCGCGGCAGGCAGAGCCGCGCCCAGGTCGCGAACCTGCGCGCCGCCTATGGATCGATGGGCTCCCAGTCCCGGGCCGGCGAGCTCGTCCGGGCGCTGCGGAAGGCGAGCGCGGAATTCGCCGAGCTGTGGGACCGGCACGAGGTCGCCAAGCGCTTCGAGGACCACAAGACGCTCGTCCATCCCGAACTCGGCCCCATAGAGCTGGACTGCCAGGCGCTGTTCACGGAGGACCAGTCTCAGGCGCTGCTCGTGCTCACCGCTCCCCCGCGCACCGAGGGCCACGAGAAGCTGCAACTGCTCGCCGTTCTGGGACAGGAGCGCTTCGCTCCGTCCCGGAGGGATCGTTGACCCCCCGCCCTCTGCGGGTTCGAAGAGCCCGGCGGCGCGCGGCGTGGCGAGCAGCGCGGCAACCGATCCGCCGCCCGCCGACTGCCCGAAAACGGTGACCCGGCCCGGGTCGCCGCCGAACATCCGGATGTTGTCCCGCACCCACTGCAGGGCCGCGACCTGGTCGAGCAGCCCCCGGTTGGCCGGGGCACCGCCGATCTGCGCAAAACCCTCGACACCGAGCCGGTAGTTGAGGGTCGCAACGACGATCCCGCTCCCGGCCAGGTGCCCGGCGTCGTATTCCGGGAGGCCGGAGTTCCCCATGGCGTAACCGCCGCCGGGAATCCACACCATCACCGGGAGGGCCGCCGCCGGATCCGGTTCCGGCGTCCAGACGTTGATCGTCAACCAGTCGTCGCCGGAGGTGTCCTGGGACACCCCGAGCACGCCGGACTGCGGGGGCGGCGGGCCGTACGCGACCGCCGGGCGCACACCGTCCCAGCCGCGCACCGGCTGCGGCGCGGCGAAGCGGAGGGCGCCGACCGGCGGCTCGGCGAACGGGACGCCGCGGAAGACAGCCAGGCCCGCCTCCCTGCCACCGCGGAGGACGCCGGCCGCCGTGCGGACCTCCGGCGCGGGCTCGGACGGCTTGCCGGACGCGGTGACGACCATTTCGCGGTCTCCTCTCGGCTCCTGCACGGCCGAGCATCCCAGCGCCCGCCAGCTGCGGGCAAACCATTTAGGAGACGTCCCGCATGAGCGCGGGAACCCTCATTGATGTGATCCCAAGCGCTTTCCGGAAACAATCTCCGTGCCGGACTCCTCTCTCGGAGATCAGGCCTCGCCTGGAAATCCGTCCCGGATTCTCCCCCTGCGGAATGCGACCTTCGGAGCCTTCCACCTCACCGGCAAAGACGCCTACGACAAGGCCATCGACGGCCCGTCCGAGCTCGTCGGCCCTCCCCACCTGGAGGTGGTACGCATGGTCGAGCAGGACGACGTCGTCATGGCGGAACTCACCGGGACGGTGAAGCGGGCCGCGGGCGGCGGGATGCGCATGTCCAGGGCGGAGGTGTTCGTCATGCGCGACGGCAAGATCTCCGAACGCCGCGCCGGGTCGTCGGACTGAAGGAGGACGACCACCGCTGACCGGTGCACAGGACCGGAAAAGGCCCTCCGGGATCATCCCGGAGGGCCTTTTCACCTGCGGAGCCGCCTTGGGGAATCGAACCCCAGACCCCTTCATTACGAGTGAAGTGCTCTGGCCGACTGAGCTAAGGCGGCGTGCCACGCATGGATCGCATGACTGGTAGGAGTCTACAGGGTCCGGAGTGATGTTCGCGCCCCGGTATCACTCGATCTCGGGACACCGGGTCCCGTCCTCCGGGACGGCGAGAGTGATCAGGTACGTGTCCACCAGGCGGTCCACGCAGTCCGAGCCGGTCAGGTACGCGGTGTGCCCGTCGCCCTCGAACCCCACCAGAACCCCCGACGAGAGCCGGCCCGCCAGCGCCTCGGACCATTCGTACGGCGTGGCGGGATCGCGGGTCGTGCCGACGACCATGATGGGCGGTGCCCCGGGGGCGTCGAACTTCTGCCCGGAAGCCTCGCCTTCCACCGGCCAGTACGCGCACGGCAGCGACCCCCACACGACGAAGGGCCCGAACAGCGGCGCCGTCCCGGCGGATTCGCGGGCCGCCTCCGCGTAGGCCCGGGAGTCGCCGGGGAAGACGGCGTCGGCGCAGGTGACGGCCAGGCCGGCCTCGGTCTGGTTGGCGTAGGTGCCGTCCTCGCGGCGGTCGAGGAGGATGTCGGCCAGGCGGAGAAGGGTCGTCCCGTCACCCTCCAGCGCCTCGGCCAGCGCCGACCGGAGGACCGGCCAGCTCTCCCGGTCGTAGAGAGGGGTGACGATGCCCAAGGTCGTCCAGGCCTCGCCGATCGAGCGGCCGTCGCCGAGCGCGTTCTTCAGGGGCTCGCGGTCGGCTCGCCGGAGCAGCGCCGCGACCTCCTTCCTGGCGGAGGCCGCCGAGCCCCCGAAGGGGCAGTCCTCGGCCTTCACGCAGTCGGCGAGGAACGCGTCCAGCGCCGTCTCGAAGCCCCGTGCCTGGGCCGCCGACATCTCCAGCGGGGGGAGCGAGGGGTCCACGGCGCCGTCCAGGACGAGGGCGCGGACGCGGCCGGGGAACAGGTCGGCGTAGGCCGCACCGAGCTGCGTGCCGTACGACTTGCCGAGGTAGGTGAGGCGGTCGTCGCCGAGGGCGGCGCGCAGCAGGTCCATGTCGCGGGCGGCGTCGGCGGTGCCGACGTGCGGCAGCAACCTGCCCGAGCGGGCCTGGCACCCGGCGGCGAAACGCCGCGCGCCCTCCTCCAGCGCGGTGGCCTCGCCGGGCGAGTCGGGCGAGCCGTCCAGGCCGACGAAGTCGTCCAGCGACTCCGGCGGCAGGCACCGGACCGGCTCGGAGCCGCCGACCCCGCGCGGGTCGAACCCGACCACGTCGAACCGCTCCCGGACCGCCTCGCCGACCACGGAACGGGCGCTGCGGGCGTACTCCACCCCGGAGGCGCCGGGGCCGCCGGGGTTGACCAGGAGGGATCCGATCCGCTCGCCCGAGGCCGGGAGCCGGATCACGCTGATCCCGATCTTCTCTCCGTCCGCCTCGTCGTGGTCGAGGGGGACCGCGAGCTCCGCGCACTGGAACCCGTCGCCGCAGTCGGCCCAGTCGAGCCCGGAGGCGGTGCGGCCCGCCCCGGAGCACGCCGTCACGGACAGGGCCAGCGCGGTGGCGGCGGCCGTACGGAGGACATCTGACCAGGTCGGCATCTGTCGCATCCTACGCGCGGAACCCTGCGGGATCCGGTGACCACCCGTCTTTCCGGTACGGCGCCGCGGCCGGGCCGTTCCCGGTAGGCGTCCCGGGGACGTCAGGCCCGTGCCGGGGAGGCCTCCCTCAGGACTCCGTCCGGCGTGAGTTCGAGCACGGCGACCGTGTCGGCCGGGTCCACACCGTGTCTCACCTGCGACAGGCAGACCACGTCCGTGGACCCGATCCGCTCCCGGAAGGGCACGTGCATGTGCCCGCAGATGTGCACCTGCGGCCTGAGGGTCTCGGTCAGCATGCGGATGCGGTCGCAGCCCACGGCCAGTTTGCCGTGGTGCCGGTAGGACAGTCCCGCGGGCCAGTCATGGGTGATCAGCAGGTCGACCGTCTTCCCGCGCGCCTGGGCGAGGACGCGGTCGACGTGCGGCTTGGTGAAGTAGCCGTACTCCTTCAGCCGCTCCGGCGTGACCGCGGGCGGCTCGTCGGGCTCGCTGAAGTACCGCGAGTAGATCCCGGACAGGAACGCGACCCGGAGCCCGGCGACCTCCGTCACGCCGGACCGCCCCAGGAAGTGGAACCCCGGCGCCCACTCGCCGGGGCCGTGCGCGTCGAGCGCCGGCCACGGCTCGTGGTTGCCGCCGATGAAGTGCACCGGCGCGCTCATGGCCTGCAGCCCGGCGGCGAACCGGGGGAAGTCGCCGACCTTGCGGTACTTGGCGGGGCCGCCCACGCCGAGGCTCTCGGCCTCGTCGCGGTTCGGCTCGGCTCGGCGTCCCCGACGCTGAAGACGGCGTCGACGGGACCCGCGTACTGCCGGATCATCGCGTCGGCCAGGGTGAAGTCGGCGTGGATGTCGCCGATGGCCGCGAATCTCATGCGCCGATGATGGCGAGCCCCGCTCTCCGCGGACAACCGGTTTTCCCCGTACGGCCCCGCCCGGCGGAAGACGACAGCGATCCGTCACGGGGCTCCGGCAAGCATCTACGGATCTATGAATCATCAATAATGGCGGGGTGCCGATCTCACGACTCCGTTTCCTCGTCGCCGCCTCCCTGGCCACAGCACTCTCGGGCTGCAGCTTCCCGGTCGATCAGGTGACCTCCAAGATCATGGGCAGAGAGACCTACACCATGAGCAGCGAGGGGATGGAGCCGACGATCAAGAAAGGCAGCCGGGTGACCGCCCGGACGGTCGACGGCGACTACGTCCCGAAGACCGGCGACATCGTCGTCTTCGATGCATCGAAGTGGGGGGTCAACGGGTTCATCATCCAGCGTGTCATCGGCGTCCCGGGAAGCACGGTGCAGTGCTGCGACCCACAGGGCAGGCACCTGCTGGATGGCAGGCCCATGGACGAAACCCACCTGTACCCGAATGATTACCGCGAGCCCTTCGGGCCCTTGACGATCCCCACCGGGCGCCTCTGGCTTGAGGGCGACCACCGCAGGATCTCTCTGGACTCGAGGTACCGCCACGAGGAGCTCGGAGACGGCACGATCCCGGTGTCCGATGTCATCGGAGTCGTCGAGCTCGACGGTTAGGACCGGGGAAGGCCGCCGGTTCCGGGGTGACGCACAGTCACCGGCGGCCGAGCCCGACCGCGGGAGCGGGAGCGGGCCGCCCGGTCGCTCCCGCGGACTGCGCCCGACGGCCGAGGACGTCGTCCCGGTTACTCCTCAGGGCCGCTCTCGGCGACCGGCACCGCCTCACCGTACATCGCGTCGTGCTGCCTGCGCGGCGAGCAGACCGACGCCGACGGGCACGCGCAGCGCCGTCCGCCCTCCTCCAGCCGGACCACGACGGAGTCCGAGGGCACGTTGCGGCCGATCACGGTGCCCGGCCCCTCGGGGGTGTCCACCTTCGTGCCGGAGCGCGGCATCCGGCGGTTCGCCTCCATGTAGAGCGGGTGCTCGTACTTCAGGCAGCACATCAGCCGCCCGCAGGCGCCGGCGATGCGCATCGGGTTGACCGGGAGGTCCTGGTCCTTGGCCATGCGGACGGAGACCGGCTCGAAGTCCTTGAGGAAGGTCGCGCAGCACAGGTCGCGCCCGCAGGGGCCGATGCCGCCCTGGAGGCGGGCCTCGTCGCGGGGGCCGATCTGGCGCAGCTCGACCCGGGCGCGCAGGTTGCGGGCCAGGTCGCGGACGAGGGCGCGGAAGTCGACGCGGTGCGGGGCGGAGAAGTAGACGGTGTAGACGTTGTCGGCGTCGAGGTAGTCGACGCCGACGATCTTCATGGGCAGCGTGTGCCGCCTGATCAGCCGCTTGGCGACGCTCCTGACCTCGGCGCGGCGGCGTTTGTTGCTCTCGTCGCGGGCCAGGTGCTCCTCACCGGCGATGCCCGCGCAGACCGGCAGCCCGCCGATCTCCTCGCTCGTCCACTGCGGCGCCCACACGCACTCGGCCACCTCGGGCCCGGCATCGGTCGGCACGAGGACCTTGTCGCCGATCTTGGGACTGTGCCCGCCGGGATCGAGGTAGTACAGCCTGCCGTAGCGGGCGAAGCTCACGGCCATGATCATGCTCATGCGGCTCCCAGACCAAGCTCGGGGTACGGCTCACGCCCACACTACGCGCCGTTGCCGTCCCGGTGGGATAGCTCACAATCCGGGACAGTCCACAGAGCGGTCCACGGCCGACGGGAATGCCCGGAGCCGCCTCTTGTCAGGCGCGAATGCCCGGGGGCCTCCTCGCCCGCGGCCGGGATCGCCGTCCACAGCCTGTGGACGGCGATCCCGTCCGGCGACCGTCCCGGATCAGCACTCTTCCTTGTGGAGCAGGCAGAACCGGTTGACGATGTTCGAGATGCCGGGAAGCCCCTGCACGGCCTCTTCCACCGTTCCGATCATCTGGCGGTCGGCGGAATCCACGACGCGGACGCGGAAGGACTCCGGCATGTCCTCCACCTGGATCGCGCCCATCAGCACAGTGTTCTCCCTGTACTCCGCCTTGAAGCTCTCGTAGGCCACCCGCTGGTCCTCGAAGTGGACGTACTTCACCTCCGGCAAGGCGTCGAGCGTCCGCCGGATCTCCGCTTTCCGCTCCTCCGTCGCCTCACCCTCCTCGCACTCCGGAAAGGGGTCGACGCGCTTGCAGAGGAAGATCGAGACATCGACGGAGTCCGCCTGATCCGAGGTGGTCCCGGACATGGCCATGGTCATGATGTGCTCCTCCGTCAGCTCCGGGGCGGAGACACCCGGTGCCGGCCGTACGGCCACGAAGGCGATCGCGGCCACCGCGGCGGCCGCGGCCGTGACCGAGGCGAGCATCACCGGCAGCCGGATCCGGCGGCGGGCCGGGACCGCCGCCAGCGGGCGGACCTCGACCGCGACCCCGGCGGCGGCGGACAGGGCCGTGCGCAGCCGTTCCTCGGTGGCGGACGCGCGGTTCCAGGCGGGCGGATCGTGCGGTCGGTTCCGGGCGGTCATGATTCCTCCCCAAGCTTCCGGGCGAGCGCGGCCAGGCCGCGCGCGAGAGTGGACCGGGCGGTGCTCGCGCCGATCCCCATGGTCTCGGCGATCTCCAGATCGGACAGGTCCAGGTAGTAGCGGAGCACCAGCGCCTCGCGCTGCCGTCCGGGCAGCCCGCGCAGCGCGAGCAGCACCTCGCGGCGCTCCTCGCCGAGCAGCGCGGCGTGCTCGGCCGACCAGACCGGCGGCTCGTACGGCGCCGCCCGCCGGAACGCGACCGCCCGGCGGCGCAGCACGGAGCGGGCCCCGTTCAGGACCGCCGAGCGCACGTAGGTCAGCGCCTTGTCCGGGTCGCGCAGGCGGCGCCATCCGGCGTGGGTCCGGGCGAACGCCTCCTGGACGACGTCCTCGGCGGTGGGCTGGTCGCCCACCATGAGCAGCGCCAGCCGTACGAGCCCGAGGTGGTGCTCGGCGAACAGCGCCGCGACGTCCACGCGGTCCCTGGCCAGCGGCTCCCCGTGGGAGAGCAGCTCGATCTCGGGCTCCGGGGTGGTCCCCGTCAATGACATGGTCACGTCACAGAGACGCCGCACCGGCCCGGTTGCTGCTCCGCGTGCCGCACTTCCCTCACTGTCCGGCCCCCGGAAAGCGCGCTTCCCGCAGGAGCACGCCCCGGAGGAAGCCCTCGGAGCCCTCGCGAGCCCGTCGGGACACCCCCGGCTGCGCCGAACCGGTCCTGGCGGGAACCCGGCCGGCGGAGTTCAGCGGGCGAGCTCGGTGAGGGCATCCTCCCAGCGGCCGGCGATCGCCGAGATGTCGTAGTCCCGGGCCGTCTCCAGGGCGTTGGCGGCCATCCGGCGGCGGCCCTCCTCATCGTCGATCATCTTGAGCAGCCCCTCGGCGAGGGCGTCGACGTCGTCCGGCGGGACGAGAAGCCCGTCGTGCCCCGGGGTGATGATCTCCCTCGGCCCGCGCGGGCAGTCGAAGCTGACCACCGGGACCCCGCAGGCGAACGCCTCGATGATGGTCATGCCGAAGCCCTCGAACCGGGAGCTGACCGCGTGGATGGAGGCCTTGGCCAGTTCGCCCTCGATGTCGCCGGTCGGGCCCATGAACACCACGTTGTTGTGCAGGCGGAGCTTGACGGCCAGCCGGACCAGCTTGTCGCTCACCCGGCCCTCGCCGTAGATCCGCAGCCGCCAGTCCGGACGGACCTCGACGACCCGGGCGAACGCCTTCAGCAGCCGGTCGTAGCCCTTGACCGGCACCAGCCGCCCGGCGGCCAGCACGATCCGGTTCTCCTGCCGGGAGAGCGGGCGCGCTCCGCCGGCCAGGCCGTTGCCGATGGTGAACACCTCGGTCCGGGTGCGGTCGAGCATGCCGCGGTAGTCGCGCTCGTCGGCCTCGGTGAGGGTGACGACCGCGTCCAGCTTCGGGTACCACCGCCTGATCTCCTCGAAGAGCCCGGGCCGGTGGGCCTCGAAGTGCAGGTGCTCCTGGGCGATCGTGACGACCCGGCGGCGGGCGAAGCGGGCGGCCATGATGTTGAGCCCGGCCCGCGTGGTCACCAGCACGTCGGTGCGCAGGCGGCGCAGCTCCCGCCGGAGCACCTCGTCGCTCCAGGCGCTGAAGGAGGCGTAGGCGCGCTCCTCGGGGTGGATCAGCGCGCTCGGCTCCCCGCCCAGCCGCTCGGCCCGCTTCGTGTACGGCCAGCGGACCCTGGCCCCCTCCCGCAGGTCCACCAGCGAGCGGAGCCGCACCTTCGCGCCCAGCGGGAGGAAGGGCCGGTCGGCGTGCTGGAAGACGCTGACCACCTCGACGTCGTGCCGGGCGGACAGCTCGGTGGCCAGGTCGAAGGTGGCCCGGATCGTGCCGCCCATGCCGTAGGCGTTGAGGATCAGAAAGGAGATCTTCACGCGTTCTCCTCCTCGATCGTGCACGCGACCGCCAGGCTCTCGCTGTCGGTGAAGTACGGCCGCACCCGCACCTGCCCCACGTACTGCGCGGGGAACCTGACCCGGGTCTTCTTGTCCGTGACGTCGTCGAGCCGGGCGGCCAGCGGCAGCCGTACCCCGCGGATCTCGGCGAACAGGTCCCAGAAGACCCGCCGCCTGCTCTGCTCCCCGGCCAGCGGCTCGATCGCGACGGTGCCGGTGAACCGGCGCCCCGCCACGGTCCCGGCGCCGGCCGTCTCCGGGCCCTTCCTGGCCGCGGCCACCAGCCCGGCCGGGTGCTCGCCGTCGAGCGGCTCGCCGTACGCGATCAGGCCCTCGACCTCGACCACGCCGTCCTGCGGGCGGACCCGGGTCACCTCCACGTACGGCTCGACCTCGCGGACCAGCACGGCGAGGGTCCCCTCCGCGGTCCGCATCGCCCGGGCCTCCCTGCTGCGGGGTCTTCCCGCGTAGGCGAGCAGGCCGTCCAGGGAGAATCCCGGGTCGTCGGTGACAAGGGGCTCGCCGTGCTTCCACACCGTCCAGGTGCCCACCGCGAGCCCGGTCAGATCGGCGCCGTGGTGCTCCTGCCCGGTCTCCGCGTGCCGCAGGACGACGATTCCGTCATCGGGCTCCGGCCACTCGATCCTCAGCGTGTCGTCGTCGTCCACGCGGCTCGTGACCGCCCGCCTGACCTCCGGCGACACCGTTCCCATCTCGATCAACAGACCCCCGGCCCTCTCCGCTCATCCCCGTCGCGCAAAGCACGCCTTGCACATTTGTAACGAATAGGTCGAATTTCGCTGTGAATTCTAACGATCTACCCAAGACCTTTGAGGGGGATTAACCGGGATTGGTTCCATTAGCCGAGAAAACACGGAAAAGGACCGTCCGATCACGGACGGTCCTCCTCGCGGGGCGGGTCAGGCGGGCGGTACCGGGGCGTCCAGCACACGCACCGCGGCGTCGCGGACGAGGGGGCGCAGCGCGTCCGGGTCGTCGAGGTCGCTGCCCACGACGATGCCGTCGCGGATCATCATGAGGATGGCGGAGGTCCCCTCCGGGTCGGGGTGGCCGCAGCCGGCCAGCAGGTCGCGGAAGAGCTCGCGGCTCCAGCGGCGGTATCCGGCGACGGTCCTGCGCACCGGATGCGCGGGGTCGGGGTACTCGGCCGCGGCGTTGGTGAAGGGGCAGCCGCGGAACATGGGGCCCGCGCCGGTCTCCCCCAGATGGTCGAAGAGGCTCAGCAGCGCCTCGCGCGGCCCGGCCGAGGCGGCCCGCAGCATCTCGGCGGCGGCCCGCTGGCGTCCGTGCTCCGCCTCCAGGTAGGCGCGGACGAGCTCGTCCTTGGCCGGGAAGTGGTGGTAGAAGGTCGCCTTGGCCACACCGGCCTCGGCGATGATCCGGTCGATGCCGACCGGATGCACGCCCTCGGCGTAGAACAGGCGCGTGGCGGTGTCGAGGATGCGCGCGCGGGCGGGGCTCTCGCGGCGGCGTTCCAGCGTTTCTGCGCTCACCCCTTGACGGTACCAGACAGATCTGTCTACGATCGGGCCATCAACAAGACAGACAGGTCTGTCTGCAAAGAAGGGCA
This sequence comes from Thiemannella venezuelensis, assembly GCF_014203605.1. Lineage (GTDB taxonomy): Bacteria > Actinomycetota > Actinomycetes > Streptosporangiales > Streptosporangiaceae > Planomonospora_A > Planomonospora_A venezuelensis. The sequence continues at coordinate 248,568 of NZ_JACHJJ010000008.1, forward strand.
GGACATGAGCCTCTACACCGCCATCGCCACCGCCGCCGGCCGCGACGGCCGCGCCGTCACCTCCGACGGCAGGCTGGACGTCAAGCTGGCCCCGCCGAAGGAGCTCGGCGGGAACGGCGACGGCACCAACCCCGAGCAGCTCTTCGCCGCCGGCTACGCCGCCTGCTTCGCCAGCGCCCTCCGGCTCGTGGCGGGCAAGAAGAAGATCGACGCCTCCGAGGCGTCGGTCACCGCCGAGGTCGGCCTCGGCGCCAACGGCTCGGGCGGTTTCCAGCTCGACGTCACCCTGCGCGTCGAGCTGCCCGACGGCCTGTCCCCGGAGGCCGGCCGCGAGCTCGTCGAGGCCACCCACCAGGTCTGCCCCTACTCCAACGCCACCCGCGGCAACGTCCCCGTCAACCTGGTGATCGAGTAGTCGCGAGGAAGAGGGTCAGGGCCTGCGCAGGGAGAGGGTCATGGCCTCGACGGCCATCTGCGGGTTGACGTTGGCCGCCAGCCTCCGCCGGCACAGCATGATCGCGTCGATCCTGCGCAGCGTCTCCTCCGGCGCGGACGAGCGGGCCAGCGCGTCGAGGTCGGCCCGGCGGTCCGCACCGGCCAGCTCCACGGCCGCGCCGAACTGCACGGCCAGCACGTCGCGGTAGAACGCCACCAGGTCGAGCAGGGCCGCGTCGATGACGTCGCGCTTGGTCCGGGTGGCCCGGGACTTCTGCCGGTCCTCCAGGTCCTTGAGCGCTCCCGCCCCGCCGCGGATCAGGCCCCGGCTGAGCCCCTTGCCGGTGGACCCCTCGCCGTAGACCTTGCGCAGCTCGGCGGTCTCCGACTCGTTCAGCGCCGCGGTGACCGCGGCGGCCTCGTCCTCGGCGGTCTTCACCAGCCGCTCGGCCGCCGCCACGCACTCACCGACCCCGGTGAGCGAGGCGGGGATGGCCAGCACCGCCTCACGCCGTCCGCGCGCCTCGGCGTCCAGGGCCAGCCTCCGGGCCCGGCCGAGGTGGCCCTGCGCCGCCCTGGCGGCGAACTCGGCCATGTCCGGCGGCACGTTCTCGCGGGTGGCCAGCACGTGGGCGACGGCGGCGGCGGACGGGGTGACGAGCGTGACCACCCGGCACCGGGACCTGATGGTGATCATCATGTCGTCGGGGGAGGGCGCGCAGAGCAGCCAGACCGTCCGCGGCGGCGGCTCCTCGATCGCCTTGAGCAGCGCGTTCGAGGCGCCCTCGGTGGCCCGGTCGGCGTCCTCGAACAGGACCACCCGCCAGCGGCCCAGCGTCGGCGCCCCCGCGGCGCGGAGGATGAGCTGCCGGGTGTCCTTCACCCCGTAGGAGAGGCCCTGCGGGCGGACGGTCTCCAGGTCCGGGTGGGAGCCGACCATCACCTGGTGGCACATGTCGCAGTGGCCGCACCCCCGGTCGGGGCAGAACAGCGCGGCGGCGAACGCCCGCGCCGCCTCCTCCCGCCCGGAGCCGGGCGGGCCGGTGAACAGCCACGCGTGGGTCATCCCCGTTCCCGGGCCGCCGGCCAGCAGCTCCGCCGCCCCGGCGGCGGCCCGGCGGAGAGTCTCCGCCGCGCGCTCCTGGCCCACCAGGTCATCAAAGACTCCCACGGCGTCCAACCTACCGCCGGGACCGCCGGGGTCGGTCGCGGACGGCCGTTCCGGCACCGGTCACCCGACGGCCGGCGTCAGTCGCGGATGGCGGGCATGGTCCCGGTGACGTCCTCGGACTCCTGCGGCACCGGGTCGGGCAGGATCTCGCGGACCCGGTCCTGGATGAGCCGGGAGATCTCCTCCTGGGGCAGGGTGCCGTCGACCACCACGTAGCGGCCGGGGTCCGCGGCGGCCAGCGCGCGGAACTCGCGGCGCACCCGCTCGTGGAACTCCAGCGGCTCGGACTCGATCCGGTCGGCGGCCCCGCCCAGCCGGGTCAGCCCGATCGCGGGCGGGGTGTCGATGAGCACGGTCAGCTCGGGCACCAGCCCGCCGGTGGCCCAGGCGTTGATCTTCGCGACGTCGTCCTGCTCCAGCGCCCGTCCCGCGCCCTGGTAGGCGAGGGAGGAGTCGACGTACCGGTCGGAGATCACCATCGCCCCCCGGTAGAGCGCCGGGAGGATGACCTTCTCCACGTGCTCGGCCCGGTCGGCGGCGTACAGCAGCGCCTCGGAGCGCGCCGACAGGCCCTGGTGCACGGCGTCCAGCAGGATCGCCCGCAGCCGCATGCCCACCTTGGTCGATCCGGGTTCCCGGGTCTGCACCACGTCGAAGCCCTGGTCGCGGAGCCAGATCGCGAGCAGCCGCGACTGGGTGGTCTTCCCCGATCCTTCGCCGCCCTCGAACGCGACGAAGACCCCGTGCGGCGGCTCGGCGCCGTCCCCGGGCGCGGGCCGTACGCCGCGGACCGCGGCGAGCAGGTCGGCGGCGATCGAGGCGCCCCTGCGGTCGTCCATGTGCCGGAGGGCCAGCAGGCCGACGCCGATCGCGAGCAGCGCGCCGGCCAGCAGCACCAGGTGGGAGCCGTTGAACTCGTAGACCGGCTCCCGGCCGATCCTGATCTCGCGCTTGCCGAAGAGGCCCGCCAGCACCGGCGCGGCCGCGACCACCAGCAGCAGGGTGACCCGGGCGAGCGACTGCAGGAAGGAGAACGTACGGCCCCGCAGGCCGTCGTCCACCTCCAGCCCGATCATGGTGTAGCCGATGATCCAGGAGATCCCGGCGCACGCCCCGAGCATCACCGTCAGCAGGACGACGACGACCAGGTTGTGGATGACCGCGACCGCGGCGAGCACCAGCCCGGCCGCGGTGATCGAGAGGCCGAACAGCCGCCGCCTCGACAGCTCCTTCAGCAGCCGGGGCCCCAGGAACATGCCGGAGGCCATGCCGACGAAGACCGCTCCGAACACCACGCCGTAGGCCGCGTCTCCGCCGCCGAGCTCCTGCACGTAGATCTTGGCCACGCCGACCACCGCGCCGCCCGCGGCGAACGCGCCGAGCATGCCGATGACCAGGCCCCGGATCAGCCGGTCGCCGCCGACGAACCGCCAGCCCTCGACGATCTGCCGCAGCACCGACGGCGCGGCGGCCGCGGCGGCGCCCCGCGCCGGGATGTCCCTGAGCGTGAAGATGAGGAACGCCGAGATCAGGTACGCGACGGCGTTGACGACCAGGGCGAGGTAGGTGTCGCGCTCGGCGAAGTACGGCAGCAGCCTGCCCAGGGCGTCGCCGGCGACCGAGAGCACGGCGAACAGCAGTGCCGCGACCGGGGCGGTGCCGTACGTGACCAGCAGGTTGAGCTGGTTGGCCTCCTCCAGCCGCTCCTTGGGGACCAGGTTCGGCACCGTGGCGTCCTTGGCCGGGACCCAGAACAGGTTGACGCACTCCACCAGGAACGTGGCGACGAGCAGCCACTGGTAGTCGGCGTCCGTCAGCGGGATGGAGAGCACCAGCGCGAACCGCAGCAGGTCGGCGCCGAACATCGTCAGCCGCCGGTCGAACCGGTCGGCGAACGCGCCCGCGAGCGGGCCCAGCAGGATGGCAGGGAGCATCTTCACGACGAAGACGCCGCCGATGGCCAGGCTCTGGGACTGGTAGCCCTGCCCGGCGGTGAGGTTGCCCGCCAGGGCGGTCAGCGCCAGGAGGTTCAGCCAGTCGCCGAGACTGCACACCGACATGGCCGTCCACAGCTTGCGGAACGGAGCGTTGGCCAGCACGTGGGGGGGCTTGCGGCGTGCGGTGCTCCGGCCAGGGGAGGTCATGGTGTCAGCGTATCCAGGTGCTCGCCGGACGGGGGAATACACCGGCCAGACGGATATGTCCGGCTGCTCGTCGCATGAGAGTAGTACGGCGTTCATGTCCTCCGCAGGCAGCAGGCGGAAGGAGCCCTCCGGTGCCCCGGGGCACCGGAGGCGGTCAGGCGCGGAGTTCGAGGAGGGTGATCTCCGGGGGCGCGCCGACCCGGACCGGCGGGCCCCAGAAGCCCGCGCCGCGGGTGACGTAGACCTGGGTGCCGTCCACCTCGCCGAGCCCCGCGACGACCGGCTGCTGCAACGGGACGACCAGGTTGAACGGGACCATCTGCCCGCCGTGGGTGTGACCGGACAGCTGGAGGTCCACGCCGTAGCGGGCCGCCTCCGGCGCCTGGACCGGCTGGTGGGCCAGGAGGACCGTGGAGCGGGAGCGGTCCCGCCCGCCGAGCGCCCGCTCGAAGTCGGGCGCCGCGCCGGCGGTGGCGCCGGTGACGTCGTTGACCCCTGCCAGGTCGAGCACGGCCCCCGCGTGGGAGATCTCGACCCGCTCGTTCTCCAGGGGCCGGACGCCCAGCTCGCGGAGCTCCTCGATCCACTCCCCGGGGCCGTTGGCGGTGTAGTACTCGTGGTTGCCGGTGACGAAGTAGGTGCCGTAACGGGATTCGAGGTCCGCCAGCGGGCGGGCGAGCGGCCCGAGCTCGGCCACCGTGCCGTCGACCAGGTCGCCGACGACCGCGACCACGTCGGCCTCGAGCGAGTTGATCATCCGCACGATGCGCTCGGTGTGCTTGAGACCGGTGAGCGGGCCGAGGTGGATGTCGCTGACCACCGCGAAGCGCAGGCCGGACAGGCGCGGGTCGAGCCGGGGCAGCGCGACCGCGACCCGTTCGATCACCGGGTCGCCGAGCGCCGTCCGGATGCCGGAGCCGACCGTGGCGAGCGCGCCGACGCCGGCGACGGCCGCGGCCGTACGGGCGATGAACAGCCTGCGCCCGATCAGCTCCGGAGAACCCGCCGGCTCCGGGAGCCCGTCCGCTTCCGGCGTCCCGGAACCCGCGCGGCCCCGGGCGCGGTCGTCTCCCCCGGCCTCGGCTCCGGGGCCCGCCGGGGCGCCGGGAGCGGAAGGGCCCCCGGAGGCGGACATGGAGTGGGCCGGGTCGGGAACGGGGACGGCGGAGACCGGATCGGGGGTGCGGAGCCCGCCGCGGCCGACCGGGCGCGGGGCGGCCTGGCGGCGGCGCTCCGAGCGGCGCAGGACGAGCAGGGCCAGGGCCCGGGGGATCTCCAGGACCACCAGGAACACCAGCAGGTAGAACATGACCGCGATCCAGAAGAAACCCGGCCAGGCCAGGAAGTGGCCCCACTCCGTGCGGGAGCCGATGAGGGTCACCGGCACGAGTGCGCCCAGGCCGATCAGGACCCGGGTCAGCACCCGGCGGCTCCTGCCGGGCAGGGTGGTGGCCCGGACCAGGCGGCGCCAGAGGTAGTAGTGGATCAGCACCGCCACGCCGAAGACCAGTGCCACGAACCCCACGACCGCCACCATTCACCTCTCGTGCGACGCCTGCCGCGCCCGGCGCGCTTTCAGGAGGACGCCGGGGCGCGCACGCCCGCCGCTCCCGGCGTCTGGAGAGAACGCCGGGAGCGGCGGATGCGTTCCCGCAGGACTGAGAGGGTTCTCAGGCTTTGGCCCGGGTGCTCTTGGTGCCCGCGCTCTTCGCTCCGGTGCTCTTGGCGGCGGCGCTCTTCGTTCCGGTGCTCTTGGCGGTGGTGCTCTTGGCACGGGTGGTGGTGGTCCGCGCCTTCTTCGGCGCCGGACCGCGGGCGCGGCGGTCGGCGAGGAGCTCGGCGGCCCGCTCGGTGGTGATCTGCTCGACCTCGTCGCCCTTGCGCAGGGAGGCGTTGGTCTCGCCGTCGGTCACGTACGGCCCGAACCGGCCTTCCTTGACCACGATCGGCTTCTTCGAGACCGGGTCCTCGCCCAGCTCGCGCAGGGGCGGCGCGGCGGCGCGGCGGCCCCGGACCTTCGGCTGCGCGAACAGCTCCCTGGCCTGCTCGATGGTGACCGTGAGCAGGTCCTCCTCCGAGGCGAGCGACCGCGAGTCGGTGCCCTTCTTGATGTAGGGCCCGAACTTGCCGTTGTGCGCCCTGACCTCCTCGCCGTCGATCTCCCCCACGAGCCGCGGCAGCGAGAGCAGCCGGAGGGCGTCCTCCAGCGTGACGGTGTCCAGGGTCATCGCCTTGAACAGCGACTCGATCCTCGGCTTGGGCGCGTCGGCCTTCTTCGTCCGCTTCTTCGCCGTGCCCTCGGCGGGCGGGGCCTCCTCGGGCAGGATCTCCGTGACGTACGGCCCGTAGCGGCCGTCCCTCGCGATGATCATGTGCCCGGTGACCGGGTCGCGGCCCAGTTCGCGGTCGCCGGTCGGGCGCGAGAGCAGCTCCTCGGCCATCTCGGCGGTCAGCTCGTCCGGGGCCAGGTCCTCGGGGATGTTCACCCGGGAGCCGTCCCGGTCCAGGTAGGGGCCGTAGCGGCCGACCCGGATCATGATGTCGGTGCCCCGGATCGGGAAGGAGCTGATCTCCTTGGCGTCGATCTCCCCGAGGTCGGTGACCAGCTCCTTCAGGCCCTCGTCGCCCTCCTCGCCGAAGTAGAAGCGGCGCAGCTCCGGCACCCGCTCCGCCCGGTCGTTGGCGATGTCGTCGAGGACCTTCTCCATGTCGGCGGTGAAGTCGTAGTCGACGAGGTGGCCGAAGTGCTGCTCCAGCAGGTTGACCACCGCGAACGCCAGGAAGGACGGGACCAGCGCGGTGCCCTTCTTGAAGACGTACCCGCGGTCGAGGATCGTGCCGATGATCGAGGCGTAGGTCGACGGGCGGCCGATCTCCCGGTCCTCCAGCTCCTTGATGAGCGAGGCCTCGGTGTAGCGGGCGGGCGGCTTGGTCGCGTGCGAGAGCGCGGTGAGCTCGGCCGCGGTGAGCCGGTCGCCCTCCGCCAGGGCGGGCAGGCGCTTCTCGGAGTCGTCGCGGTCGGTGGACGGGTCGTCCGCGCCCTCGACGTAGGCCTTGAGGAAGCCGTGGAAGGTGATCGTCCGGCCGGAGGCGCTGAACTCGACGCGCTCGCCCGCGCTGGAGTCTCCGCCCACCTTGACGGTGACCGACTCGCCGACCGCGTCCTTCATCTGGGAGGCCACGGTCCGCTGCCAGATCAGCTCGTACAGCCGGAACATGTCGCCGGTCAGCCCGGTCTCGCCGGGGGTGCGGAACTCCTCGCCGGAGGGGCGGATCGCCTCGTGCGCCTCCTGGGCGTTCTTCACCTTGCTCGCGTAGACGCGCGGCTTGTCGGTCACGTACGCCGCGCCGTACAGCTTGATCGCCTGGTTGCGGGCGGCGGCCACGGCGGTCTCCGACAGCGTGATGCTGTCGGTCCGCATGTAGGTGATGAAGCCGTTCTCGTAGAGGCGCTGGGCGACCTGCATGGTCGACTTCGCGGAGAAGCCCAGCTTCCGGCTGGCCTCCTGCTGCAGCGTGGTCGTCCGGAACGGCGCGTAGGGCTTGCGGGTGTACGGCTTGCGCTCGACGGAGACGACCGCGTACGCCGTACCGGCCAGCCGGCCGGCCAGGGCGCGGGCGGCCTGCTCGTCCAGGTGGAGCACGTCGGCGTTCTTCAGCGTGCCGTTGCTCGCGAAGTCGCGGCCCTGGGCGACCCGCCTGCCGCCCACCCCGGTCAGCATGGCGGTGAACTCGCGGGGGAGCTCGTCGCGGCCGGTGTCGAACAGCGCCTGCAGGTCCCAGTAGCTCGCGCTGGTGAACGCCAGGCGCTCGCGCTCGCGCTCCACGACCAGCCGGGTCGCCACCGACTGCACGCGGCCGGCGGACAGCCTCGGCTTGACCTTCTTCCACAGGACCGGGCTGACCTCGTAGCCGTAGAGGCGGTCGAGGATGCGCCGGGTCTCCTGGGCGTCGACCAGCCGCAGGTTCAGGTCGCGCGGGTTGGCCACCGCGTCCTGGATCGCCCGGGGCGTGATCTCGTGGAAGACCATGCGGTGCACGGGCACCTTGGGCTTGAGGACCTCGCGCAGGTGCCAGGCGATCGCCTCGCCCTCCCGGTCCTCGTCGGTGGCGAGGTAAAGTTCGTCGGCGTCCTTCAGCAACTGCCGGAGCTTCTGGACCTGCGCCCTCTTGTCGGCGTTGATGACGTAGAGCGGCTCGAAGTCGCTGTCCACGTTGACGCCCAGACGGGCCCAGGGCTTGGTCTTGTCCTTGTCGGGGATGTCGTCGGCCTTCTGGGGGAGGTCGCGAATATGCCCGATGCTGGACTCCACGACGTAGCCGCGGCCGAGGTACCCGGCGATGGTCTTCGCCTTGGAAGGCGACTCGACGATCACCAGGCGGGTTCCGCCGGCGTTGCCGTTCTTGGCTGGCACGCTGCTTCCTACCTCGCTGTTCGCACTCGTTCCCCGTTAACTTTCCCTCTGGGCTACCCGATCTGGATCGGGGACACTCCCATGGAAAGCCGCAAGGACGCAGAATAAAGCCCAATGAGTGTCGACGTCCCCCAGCCCCACCCCTCGGAGACTAATCGCTGTGCTCGACTACTCCTACTTGGTTCTCCATCTTCCGCGCGGCACCTCCAGAGACGCGGCTCGCCAACTGCTGACCGAACACGCAGAGTACGGCGGCTGGGAGCTCGACCGTCTGAGACTGTATCCGGACGGCCGCAGGGACGTCCGGCTGCGTCGCAAGATCATACGTGCGGTCAAGACGATGTGACCCCGGTGGGACCTGTCCGATCCCGGACATTTCCCTGGCCCATCGGGAACTCTTCCGTTCCTGACGGGTCCTGAGCGGAAGAGTTCCGCGGCCCTTCCGGCCGGCGTTCCCGCCTGTCCGGGGCCGTTCCGGTCTCCGGGGCGCGGCCTCGGAGACGGCTCTGCCCGCCCCGGGCCGCGCCCCCGGGACGGGCAGAGCGTCTGTGTCTCCCCCGGCGGAACCGGGGAAGGTCCCGCGCCGGGCCTGACGGCTGGCGGCCGCCCTGCCTCCCGGCGCGGGACCTGATCGGTATCTCGGTTCAGTTGACTGCTCCGGTGTGCTACCGCCTACCGGAGCTTCGAGCGCGTCACCGCTTGGCGGTGCGGACCCGGCGGGTGAGCGCGAACATCGAGGCGGAGGCGGCGGCCAGACCGCCGAACACCAGGGCGAGCAGCGAGCTGGAGTTCATCCCGGCCACGCCCGCGGGCTGCGCGGCGCTCATCAGGCCGAGCTCGCCGACCGGGGTGGAGGAGAGCAGGCCGGTCGCGGGAGCCAGCGGGGAGGCGTCCTGCCGCGCGTCCTGGTCGTTCCCCTGGGCGCTGGCCGGGACGGCGGGCAGCTTGGTGAGGCCCTGCGCGCCGCCGACGACGGGCAGGCTCGGGCCCTGCTGGGCGGCGCCGTTCAGCGCCGGGACGACGGGCAGCGCGGGCAGCATGCCGCTGGTCTTGTGCTTGCCGGCCTTCTTGTCCCAGTGGCCGTGCCCGTGTCCGTGCCCGGAGGAGCCGACGTGCGCGCCGCCGAGGCAGCCGGCCGCGGAGTCACCCAGGATGGCCACCGCGTTGCCGCACACGTTGATCGGAGCGGTGATCGGGGCGACCACCTGGTTGCCGCCCAGGATCGAGCCGCGGCCGTCGGTGCGGTTGCCGCCCGCGCCCTTGCCGCCGCCGGTGACGGAGGCGCCGCCCTTGCAGCCCGCCTCGGCGTTGCCGACCGCGTTGCCGCACACGTTGATCGGAGCGGTGATCGGGGCGACCACCTGGTTGCCGCCCAGGATCGAGCCGCGGCCCGAGGTGGTGTTCCCGCCCGCACCGCCGGAGCCCCAGCCGTGCTTGCCGTGCTTGCCGTGGTAGCCGTGGCCGGGCTTGCCGTGGCCGGGCCCGCCGTCGGTGACCGAGGCACCGCCCTTGCAGCCGGCGAACGCCTCACCCAGGACCGCGACCGAGTTGCCGCAGATGTTCAGCGGGGCGGTGATGGGGGCCACCACCTGGTTCCCGCCGCCGATGCTGAAGCGGCCGTCGGTGCGGTTGCCGCCCGCGCCGCCCCTGCCCTTGCCGGACTGCTTGACCTCGGCGCCGCCCTTGCAGCCGGCCTCGGACTCACCGAAGATCGCGACCGCGTTGCCGCAGGCGTTGATCGGAGCGGTGATCGGGGCGACCACCTGGTTGCCGCCCAGGATGGAGCCGCGGCCCGAGGTGGTGTTCCCACCCGCACCGCCCTTGCCGGACTGCTTGACCTCGGCGCCGCCCTTGCAGCCGGCCTCGGACTCACCGAAGATCGCGACCGCGTTGCCGCAGGCGTTGATCGGGGCCGTGATCGGGGCGACCACCTGGTTGCCGCCCAGGATCGAGTGGCGGCCGTCGGTGCGGTTGCCGCCCGCGCCGCTCCCGCCGCCGCTCTGCTCGACCGAGGCGCCGCCCCGGGAGCTCGCCTCGGTCTCGCCCAGAACCGCGAGTCCGTTGCCGCTGATGTCGATCGGCAGGGTGATCGGGAGGTTGACCTGGTTGCCGCCGCCGATCGAGTGGCTGCCGTCGGTGTCGGCGAAGGCCGTACCGCCGCCCAGGGACATGACACCCAGGGCGAGCAGTGCGGCGGGGCTCGCGTTCTTAACCCACGTACGCATGTTTCGTAACTCCTTGTAGCTCTTGGGGGGACCTGACATCTCGTGCGCAGCGTTCGGAGGCATGCGAGGTCTCGACGGGAGGCCGCACAGCGGGCGCCTCGACGACGTCACGAGAATGGACTTGCTCATCACCCGCGCCGCGGAACGGCTCCGGTGGACGACGGGTCCACGGCACGCTCCGCGTGACCGGCCGGTTCGGCGTGGGAACGAGGCCGGTCTACAGGGCGGGATCAGTCAGGAGAGAAAGAGGGGTCGTCCGCCGCTGTGCGGACGACAGGGGGGAGCACGCACGCCCGCGGAGCGCACTGCGCTCCCAGCTGCGGGTCATAGACGAAGCGTGCGACATCCCCGACACCCGGCCCGAAGGGGCCGGTTCCACCGCCGGTCTGGGGCACGAATCCATTGGCGCCAGCGCTGTGGTCGGCGGTGGAGGGAACCGGGAGACCGGGACCCGACTGGCTGGTGAGCCCGTCGACTCCTCGCCCGGCCATGGCCTCGGCATTTCCCGCCGCCGAGAACTGACCGCTCTCCGTGGGGAAATCACCGGCCCGGAAGGCCGGCTCGGAGGCGGTCTCGTCGAGAGTGCCAGCATGGGCCGGTCCTGTCACCGCGGTGGTGCCCGCGGTCGCCGGAGCGGCACCGATGAGTCCGAAGACGACGGCGAGCAGCCATCCTGCGGCGATCATGCCGCCGATCGCGAGGGCTCGCGTGACGATCCGCCGGGCACCGGCCGCGAACCGCGCCATCCGGTCGTCCCGGGTGAAGGTCGCGCCGTCGACGGAGGCGGCCACGGGCACGCGCCGGACGGGGGCGGGCGTGAGAGCCCCCCACCGTCCGTACGGCATGCGTGCCACGTGACCTCCCGAAGCTCCTGGCGGGCCGTATGAGCACGGCCCCGCCTCTCAACGGAGAGTTACGTTAGCACTACGTCGCGTCAGTGCAATGGATTTCCGGAGAACGTCTCAGCAGCCGTCCAGGAAGCGGTCAAGGACCCGGACCCCGAACCGGAGCGAATCGACCGGCACCCGCTCGTCCACCCCATGGAACATGCCGGAGAAGTCCAAGTCGGCGGGGAGCCGCAGCGGCGCGAACCCGAACCCGCGCATGCCCAGCCGGCTGAAGGCCTTCAGGTCCGTCCCGCCCGAGAGCGTGTACGGCACCGCCAGCGCGCCCGGGTCCTCGGCGGCGAGCGCGTCGGCCATCGCCCGCACCAGCGGCCCGTCGAACCCGGTCTCGATCGCGATGTCGTGGTAGACGAACTCCCTGGTCACGTTGGGCCCGAGCAGCTCGTCGATCGTCTCGAAGAACTCGTCCTCGTACCCGGGCAGGAACCGCCCGTCCACGTGCGCGGTCGCGGTCTGCGGGATGACGTTGGCCTTGTACCCGCCCGCCAGCATGGTGGGGTTGGCGGTGTTGCGGAGCGTGGCGCCGATCATCCGGGCCAGCGGGCCGAGCTTGGCCACGGTCGCCTCGGCGTCGTCGGGGTCGAGCTCCAGCTCCAGCGCCCCGGAGACCTCGGTGAGGAAGGTCCGCACCGTCTGCGTCAGCCGTACCGGCCACTCGTAGCGCCCGATCCGGCCGACCGCCTCGGCCAGCTCCGTGACGGCGTTCTCGCTGTTGAGCATGGAGCCGTGCCCGGCCCGGCCGTGGGCGGTCAGGCGCATCCAGGCGATGCCCTTCTCGGCCGTCTCGATGAGGTAGAGCCTGCGCGCCTCGTCGATGGAGACGCTGAACCCGCCGACCTCGCCGATCGCCTCGGTGCAGCCCTCGAACAACTCGGGGTGCTTGTCGGACAGCCATTGCGCGCCGTACGCGCCGCCGGCCTCCTCGTCGGCGGTGAACGCCAGCACGACGTCCCGCGGCGGGCGGCGCCCCTGGCTGAGCCGCTGCCGGACGACCGCGAGGATCATCGCGTCCATGTCCTTCATGTCGACCGCGCCGCGCCCCCAGACGCAGTCGTCGGCGATCTCCCCGCTGAGCGGGTGGTGGGTCCAGTCGGCGGCGTTGAAGGGGACGACGTCGAGATGCCCGTGGAGGAGCAGCGCGTCGCGGGAGGAGTCCTCCCCCGCGATGCGCGCGACCACGTTCGCCCGGCGGTCGTCCGACTCCAGGATCTGCGGCTCCAGGCCGACCTCGGCCAGCTTCTCCGCGACGTACTCGGCGGCGGCCCGCTCGCCGGGGCCCGCGTTGTCGCCCGCGTTGGTCGAGTCGATCCGGATCAGGTCACGGCACAGCTCGACGACCTCGTCCTCACCATTGAGCGCGGTCATGTCGACTCCTTCGGTTTGGTACGGCTTGCGCCCTCCATCCTGCCGTCGCCGGGACCTTCCCGACATCCCCGCCGGACCTCGGCGGTTACCGATATGACGTGGGCTCAAAGGTTTGCTAACCTAGGTCCGCCGACGACGGATGACGGTCCTTCGTGCAGGCACCAAGTCCGGGTGGCGGAATGGCAGACGCGCTAGCTTGAGGTGCTAGTGCCCTTTGCGGGGCGTGGGGGTTCAAGTCCCCCCTCGGACACAGGATTACCCATGAAGAGCTCGCTCTCCGGAGCGGGCTCTTCGGCATTCAGCCGTACTATCGTCCGGACCCCGCGGCCTGGCACTGGTATGGCTATGGCGGCACCGGCACTGGGACGGCTCATGATCTCGGAACGTCCGCAGCCAGCCTTGCAATCGATGTACATGATTACGTACTCTTTTCAGGAGGGGGAGGTGTAATGCACCCGATGTCCGCGAGCGAGTTCCGCTCGAACCTGGCAGCGGCCCTGGACCGGGTCACCGAAGATCTCGACGAGATCGTGGTGACCCGACCCAACCGCGAACCCGCCGTCGTGATCAGCCTGCGCGAGTACGAGTCCCTGAAGGAGACGGCGTTCCTCCTCGGCATTCCCGCCAACGCCCGCCATCTCGCCGCGTCCATCCAGAGCCTGCGCGTCGGCCAGGCCCAGCCGCATGAACTCATCGAAGACGGCGGCCAGGAAGCCGAGTGAAGATCCTCTTCACACCGGAGGCCTGGGACGACTACCTCTGGTGGCAGCAGAACGACCGCGCGACCCTCAAACGGCTGAACCGGCTGATCGAAGACATCTGCCGCAACGGCTACGAAGGCATCGGCAAACCCGAGCCCCTTCGGCAGAACCTGGCAGGCTTCTGGTCACGCCGCATCACCACCGAACATCGCATCGTCTACGCCGTCGAAGCCGACACCGTCCAGATCGTCGCCTGCCGCACCCACTACGAATGACCGGATCGAAACTCGGCGCGGTTCATTTTCGGCGCGGGCGCGTTGCCACTGTTTCGAGGTCGTGGAATCTTGCAGGTCCTCGGTGGACACCCGACCTGCGAACGCGAATCTGAGCATTCACCCATCGTGCGCACCGAGTGCGGCCAGGACATTCCTAGTGCTCCAGCCGCACTTATCGATCTCTGAGTCGTTGTCGCTGGTAGTGGGATCGTCGGGCACGGCTCTGGTGACGTAGCCGCCATGCCGACCAGTGGCGGATGTGCTGCTCATCGAGTGGTGGCCGGGTCAGCGACGCGAACAGGCGGCGGATCTCGTTGGCGGACACCGCGATCTCGGCGGCC
>NZ_JACHJJ010000009.1 GCF_014203605.1 Thiemannella venezuelensis
CTCCCGGTACGCCAAGCGCGCGGTCATCTACCGCTGCCAGATCCTGCTGGTCGCGACCTTGGACTGGCTTTCGTGATTCACAGGACAGGCCTTAGAGGCATCCACCGGAGAGCCGGCGCCGGGCTCCGCGCGCCTCGTGTTTGACCATGATGAGTGGGACGAGTGACTTTGGGCCGTTGAACAGGGCGTCAGGAGGTCGATCATGATCACTCGCGACCGGCTCGATGCCCAGCTCAGCCGCTCTGCGAGGCGTGCTCCATGTACTCCTCAAGCTGGCCGTTCGGCCTCGCGCTCTCTCCACGCCGTCTGGCGTCGCGGTTACGGTAAGGGCATGGACGAGGCCATGGTGAGTGCGGAGAGGTGGCGCGAACAGGTTCGGGCGCGAGGTTCCATTGAGCAGGACCGTGAGGCGCTGGCCCGGCTGATCGAGTACGACCACGATCCGTTCGAGACCGAGCTGTACGAGAGCTCCTCCGACCCGCGGAACCGGTTGGCCGACAAGGCCGAGAGGTCGTACGCCGGTCAGTACGACCGCCGCCTGCGCCGGCTGAGGGAGCGCGCCAGGCACACCGAGGCCGATGAGTAGCCGCTGCGGGATATGCGCCGAATGATCTTCGGTGGTCGAGGTGCGGGAAGATGCCGCCACCCTGGTCAGAGGCGTAACGCTGCAGATCTCACCGACCTCCTCGCCGAACCGCCCATGCGCCGCCACGCCACCCCCGACAGCCTCCCCGGCACCCCGGCGGCCGACCTCAGCCGGGAGGGCTACCTACCGCGCCCCTGCGTGCTCCATCCCGAACGCGTCACCGAATACCCCTATCCCGAAGAGCTCCCCGAGCAGCTCCACGCCGCCCTCGACGCGTGGGACGAAGAAACCGACCGTCCCTACCAGGAGCTCCTGTCCATCGCACCGGGCTGCAAGATCGGCGGATGGGAGTCCTGGCACCTCACCGACATGTACCCGCTGCCCTGCACCGTCTGCGGAACCGAGACCGAACCGCTCCTCAAACTGGACAGCAGCGAATGGGGCGGCGGCAGCGAACCACGATGGCGGCCTCTGGAAGAACACCACCTCGCCTGGGGAACGCCCGAATGCGAGGAGACCCGCGAGCCCACCACGATGACGCTCGGTCGCTACGGAGCCCTCACCGTCTTCCTCTGTCCCCGCTCCGTCGAACACGGCTACCGCCTGACCGTCCAATAGCCGCCACCAGCCCTTGCGTCTCCGGCGGGAGCGCAACGGCCCCGGAGCGATCACCGGTGAAGCGTTCTCGGACTCGTACGGTTCCAGGAGCCATGCTGGGCGCCATCCGAACGGACGATCATGAACCGAGTCGGACGGATCTGAACGGCCGGAGGCTCGGTGAGCAGCGTGGCGAACGGGTCTGAACGATCCTGGAAGCCGTTCGGGGACCTGGTAAACAGAAGGGCAGGGGGCCGATTCCCCTCGTGGGCTCGCATGAGAAAGGCCGCTGAACAGGTGATACGCCGTCAGGGGCCTTCCGTTTCCGGTGTTCGACCGGTGCTCTCGGAGCCTTTGGGAGCCGCGGGCGCCTGTCCGCCCAGGAGAGTCCCCGAAATCGCCGTCGCCGCCCTGATGCACGACCTCTCCTGGAGCGACGAGGGGCTGTGCACCCTGTCCGAAGGACGGCGGCGGCCGACCCGGATCTGCGGGGCCCGCATGGACCTTCCCGCTATCGAAGGGGAGCCGCGACCATGTCCGACAACGGGGTACACCGACGACGCCGACCGGTATCGAGGCCGGTTCCTGGGCCGCTTCGTCGACCTCGAGGGCATCCCGCAGTGCCGCGCGCCGAGCCGGCAGCACCCCGAGATGCCCTGGGAAGCACCGGACCGGTCAGGAGGCGCCGGGAACGGCCGCGCCGAGGATCGGCCGGTGAAGGTGCCTCTGAGTGAGGACGGCGCCTGTGACACGGGCGGCGATCGCAAGGGCCGCCTCGATGGGGTTGTCGATCTGGTCGGCGGCTTCCGGATCGATGCCGAGATCCCGGAGATGGCCGTTGAGCCGGTCCGGGTCGCTTC
The DNA here is from genome assembly GCF_014203605.1 of Thiemannella venezuelensis. Lineage (GTDB taxonomy): Bacteria > Actinomycetota > Actinomycetes > Streptosporangiales > Streptosporangiaceae > Planomonospora_A > Planomonospora_A venezuelensis. Next base: position 2,044 of record NZ_JACHJJ010000009.1, read on the forward strand.
CCTGCCGGTTGTGCGGGAACGTCGGGTCGATGTCGGTGATGAGCACACCGTCGGCGGCATAGGAGAGGTGGTGCCGGGCGGCGTAGTCGTGCCGCATCACCGCCACGGCTTCGCCGCCACCGCCGGACAGGTTCCCAAGCGTCGGGGGTTCTGCTCCGCGCCAGCCGTCCTCCTCGGCGGCGACGGCCCAGTCGCCGATCCGGGTCACGGTGATGAACCGGGGGCCCTCCGGAACCGAGTGATCCCCGTCGAGGATCGGGCGGATGTCTTCGGCGGCGGCACCCAGCCGGTGCAGCATTTCGTACTCGTCGATCCCTCGGGCGAAGACGGCGGTGTAGATCGGGCCGAGCGGACCGTCCTGCTGCCAGGTGAAGTCCTCCGGCGACGGGCCTGGCGTCCTCGCAGTGGCCCGAACGAGTTCGATTTTCCCTGCCTGTTCGTAGGCCTCGGGGGCGGCGGCGAAGAACGCTTCCACGATCTCCTCTGCGACCCGTCCCCGATGACTGACCGGATATCCGTTGGCCCGCGCCCACTCCCGCATGGCGAGGCTCAGCGATCTGCTGGTGACGAGGCGGGTGATCCGCAGGGGTGTGAATCCGGGTTCCGGCATGCGGGGAATCTACTGCGCTCTACTCCTGTCGTACCACCGCCCGAACCTGAGCATCCCACCGAGGCCCACCTGAGCACCCCTACTCAAGGCTAGGCGCCTCTGACCAGGCAGAATCGCTCTCATGGGACTTCTGCGAGCGATACTCCGCCACGTCTCCCGATATGACCGGGGCACCTTCGCCCTGTCCATCGCCGGTCCTTACGCCCTGATCGTCGTCGCCGCGACCGTCTACGTGGAGATCGCCACACACCGGCCGGGCAGCCAAGGCTTCGAGGCGCTCGTACTGTTCATGATCACTGCTCCGATCTCGGAACTCTTCATCTTCCTGCCCCTTGCTTCGCTCCCGCCGACGCTCTTCCTCTTGCTGTACACCGCCGCAGGGCTGTTTCAGGCGTGGCTCCTCTGGCTCATCGCGCGGGGGCGTAGAAAGACCGCGCCTCCGGCGAAGGTCCCGCCTCCGCAGGAGTGGTCAGGGCCGAGGCCGGTCCCGGTTGCGCCCTCACGGTCACCTGATGGCGGTTGATCTCCGTACGGAGTCGGGGCGATGGCTTTGGTCCGTGAAGTCACATTCGACGACGCCGTAGTTCCTCAAGCCATTGGCGCACCTGCTCGCCGTCATGCAGGAAGTCCTCGTCCGGCCCGTTGCGCAGGCCGATCCCGTGCAGAAGGCCCAGCGCCCACCATGACACGTCATCCCAGACGAGATCATCATCGGTGACCCAGCGCCATGCCCGGCGGTCCGCCTCCTCCCGGCTCATCCGTCCATCGAGAACCTCGGTGAAACACTGCTCGATCTCATCCGGCCCCGGCTGCTCATCGCCGTTCACGGGCTGACCGTACTCCGATGGGGCGAACGCCGGCTGATACGGCGCTGGAAGCCTGCGAGGCGGCGGCCGGTGGAACTTCCGAGCCGACTCCGGCGGAACCCGCGAAGCCGCTGCAGGGTTTTCGGTGAACGGACCCCGCCTCCTCGCCCGAGAGCATGCGAGATCCGATTCGGGGGGACCCGATGCTCCGATCCGGGCATGCTGTGGAAGCGCTCCCATAGTCTGAGAGAGCGCTTTCTCCTATCCTTGCCCAATGGAACTAGCGGAGATCCGCGCCTATCCCCTCAAATCCGCCAGAGGCATCCTCCGCCCATCCGCCCGAGTCCTCCCGTGGGGTCTGGAAGGCGACCGTCGCTGGGCCGTGGTGGATCCGCTGGGAGAGCTGATCTGGGTAGGCGAACACCCCCGGCTCCTCTCGGTTTCGGCCACGGAAACCCCTGAGGGCGGCCTCCACCTGTCGGCGAAGGGCCTGGGCGAACTCAAGGTCCCCCCGGCCGCCGGCGACACGATCTCGATAAGTTGCTCCAACCTCGACCGGGCCGTGCCCGCCCACGCCGACGCCGATGAATGGTTCACCCGTCTGCTCGGCAGACCCGCCCGCCTCATCTGGCTGGACGACCCCGGACGCCGGACCGCCACCGAGGAAAAGGGCGGCCTCTGGGACGGACCTCTCCTTCTCGTCTCCAGGAGTTCGCTCCAGCGCCTGGACGACTGGATCGCCGAAGGCGCCATGGAACGCCAGGAACATCCTCCGGCCCCCCTCGACGTCGCCCGCTTCCGGCCCAACGCCGTCATCGACGGCGCGGAACCCTTCGCGGAGGACGCCTGGACGTCGGTCCGCATCGGCGGGATCGACTTCCGCGTCTCGGCGTTGTGCGACCGCTGCGCCGCCACCACCTGGGACCCGGCCACTCAGGACCGGGGCAAGGAACCCCTGAGGACCCTGGCCAGACACCGCCGCTGGGACGGGAACACCTGGTTCGGCATCCGCCTGGTGCCCAGGAACCTCGGTGAGCTGAGAGTCGGCGACGACGTCCGGCCAGGCTAGCCGGTCAGGCGCCTCAGGGCCGCCCTCACGACCGGGGGCCGCCCTCACGACCGGGGGCCGGCGGTCCGCCGCCACGCCGCCGCCAGGCCGGTTCCACCTGGCCCGGTCCCGGATCCGAGACGATCAGCGATGGGCCGTTGCGATGAGGCGTCGCAGTGCGGCGTGGGCGGGTGGACCCCACGTGGCCTTGCCGCCTGGACGGCCGCGGACGCCGGCCTCGCCGATGAGGATGCCGCTGAGGGCGCGGCCTACCGCCCAGCCGCGGGCGCGGCGCAGGGTCGCGGCGTCCGGGGCCGGCCGGTAGGCGTCATGGAAGCGGTCGGCCGTGTCGTCCGGCAGCAGGATCCAGGCGGCGGCGAGGTCGCAGGCCGGATCGCCCGCGCAGAGGTCACCGAAGTCGACGACACCGCAGACGGCGCCGTCCGCGGTGAGGACGTTGGCCGGATGCAGGTCGCCGTGGAGCCACAGCGCCGGGCCCGCCCAGCCGGGCGCGGCGACGGCGTCGTCCCAGACCGCGCGGACGGCGTCCGGGTCGGCGACCAGCCCCAGCTCGGTGGCCGAGGCGAGCTGCCTGGCGAACCCCTCGGAGTAGTCGGCCAGCGGTCCTCCGCGGTCCCGGCCGGTGGGCGCCCGGTCGGGGGCGGGCCGGTGCAGAGCCGTCAGGAAGGCGGCCAGAACGTCGGCAGCCTCCGCGGCGCGCGTGACGGGGGCCTGGTCGGCCGGCTCACCCGGTACCCAGGTGGTGACGATCCAGGGCCGCGGAAACAGGGCGGAGGGTTCACCGAGGCGCTGCGGGACGGGCACCGGAAGCGGAAGGCGCGGGGCGAGGACGGGCAGCCAGGCGTGCTCCTTGCGCAGCAGCGCGTCCGCGGACCGCGTCGCCCAGGGCAACCGGACGGCGAGGTCGTCGCCGAGCCGCCAGAGCTGGTTGTCCCAGCCGCGCGCGCCGAGCCGTACAGGGCGATCGGCCAGGTCGGGGTGCTGGTCGCGCAGCAGATCCCGTACCAGCTCCGCGCTGATCTCGATCTCGGTGTGAGTCATGCGGGGCACAGTAGCCGGACGGCGGCCCGCCCGTTTCCTCCCCGGCCCCCGGCCCCCGGCCCCCGGTCCCCGGTCCGTCACCGTTACCGACGCCGGTGCCGACTCCGGGCTAACCTCGCACCATGACGGCAAGGGAGACCGACTGGTGGTCGCTGCTGCGTGAGCTGGACGACCCCGAGCACGTGCAATTCCCCAAGGGGTACCGTCACGCCGAGGCCAGGGCACGATTCGAGCGGCTCGTCACGCGTCTGGAGACGGACTTCGCGTGCCGGAGCACGGTCGACCGGAGCGTCCAGGACGCCAGCCACCACGGGGACGTGGTCATCCCCGGAGACCGCACCGTGAGCGGGGAGCGGATCTACATCCGGATCAGCAATTTCGGGGACCTCGCCGTTTACTCGCCGGAGAATCTGGGCTGTTACACCGACGCCGAGAAGTCCGACGTGTTGCATGACGAGGACCGGCGCCGGGTCGAAAGCGCTCTCACCGACCTCGGCTACCTGAACGTCCCGGAGGACCTCCTGTCCGAGCCCTATGACGGCCGCAGCGCCCTGGCCTCCTACCTCTTGCCCCGGTACCCGCCGAGCTGGTTCATCCGCTTCTTCGACTACCTCTGAACGGAGGCGACGGAGTCCGGGCGGCGGGCCGGCGGGAGGAGGCTCCGCCGGACACCGCGCACCGGCGGGCCCGGCACCGTCCGGCCGCGAGCGGGCTGCGTGCGGCGGGCGGATCCGGGTCATCCGGGGCCCGAGTAGGGTGCGGTATGACTGCTCCCCTGGTCGCCGATCCCCCCGGCGGGACGTCGCAGCGCGGCCGGTGGCGGCTGGTTCCCGCCGGTCCGGTGACCGTCGCCTCGGTGCTGACGGTGCTCGCCGCGTCGGTCCCCGGCGGCGACATGCCGCTGCTCATCGCCGCCGTCCCCGCGTGGCTGCTGTCCTTCTGCGTGTGGGTGGCGTGCCTCGCGGCCCGCCGCCCCCGGCGCGGCCCGCTGGTCTGCGTCCTGCCGCTGGCCGGTGGACTGGTCTTCGCCCTGGTCGCTGCGGAGGTTCCGCTGCGGGTCGCTTTCGCGGTGTCCGAGCCCGCACTGACGGAGTACGCCGCCTCTCTGCCGGAACGGGAGCGCTGGGTCTTCCAGGAGCGACAGGCCGGAGTGTTCCCGATCGGCCGGGCGCGGCGCTGGAACGGGATCACGGAGCTGACGGCGGAAGGTTCCGGAGGAACGCTGGAGCAGTGCGGCTTCGCCCACGTCCCCGCCGGGCGCCTGCAGAGCCTTGAGGCGTCCCGGATCACGCGCCTGTCCGGCGACTGGTACGCCACGTGCACCGACTTCGGCTGACGACGCCGTGGCCTCCGCCCCCGGCATGGGTCGATGATCCCGCCCCTGGAGCCGATGAGCTTTGAACGCGCCATCGCCGCCCCCGCCGGGACCGTGGGGCGGCGGGTGGCGGCGGTCCTGGCCGACTACCTGATCCTCGTCACACTCCTCGGGTTCGTCGTCATGCCGGTTCTCTTCTGAGCCGGCACCGGAGGCACCCCGTCCCTGCGCATGGGCTACGGGCTCCTGACGGGAACCCGCACCTCCCCGACCCGCCTGGAGTTCGAACTCGGCGAGCTCCGCGATCCCCTTCTCGCGGCGGTCTTCGTCGGCGCCGGCTGCACCAGGTCCTCGGCGGCGTGCCGGTCCCCGGTCAGGAGGTACGCGGTACGGAACAGCGCCTCCGAGTGATCGACGGCGAACCGCCGGAAGCCCGCCTCGAATCCTGGGTCCACCCGTCCTCCTCGCGATGTCACCACGCAAGGGCGCGGGCGGCACACCGAATCTGTGCCGCCCGGACCGGATCAGGTCCGGGCGGCATAGATGCGCTTCCCGAGGATCGGAGTGAGCCGGTGTCCGCCGGACGTCGGTCGGGCGACCGTGAAATGCCGCTTGCCATCCCGTAGGATGTCGGTGGTTCGTCGGTGAACTGTCGGTTGGAGTCCCCGTCAAATGTCGGTTCCGCAGTGAGCCGAATAGTCTGCAGTGAGGGGAAGTGCCGTGTCGGAGCTGCTCTCACGCCATGTGGCCGGGCACGCGGAAGAGTTCCTGGACGCCTTCCGAGTGCTGATCGTCAACGGCCCCCGGCAGTCAGGAAAGACGACCCTGCTCCAGCAGCTCAACCGGGAGAGAGACGGGACGTATCTCACCCTGGACGACGGCCCGCTGAGATCGGCTGCGCGGGCCGACCCCGCCGCCTTCATCGCCGATGGATCCTCCCGGCCGATGATGATCGACGAGATCCAGCGCGGGGGGGACGACCTCATCCTGGCGATCAAGGCGGAGGTCGACCGGAAGGCCGAACGGGGGCAGTTCGTTCTGGCGGGTTCGACCAGGTTCCTCTCCACCCCGTCGCTGAGCGAGTCGCTGGCCGGGCGCGCAGGCATCCTGGAAGTCTGGCCCTTCGCCCAGGCGGAGCTCGAGGGGAGGGGCGATCCCTTCCTCGTCACGGCGTTCAGTGATCCCGAGGCGCTGCGGTCCTCGTCGCTCAGCGAGTACGGCCGACGGGACTACTTCGAGCTGATCTGCCGGGGGTTCTATCCCGAAGCCGTCGCGATGCGGTCGGAGCTCACCCGGGACGGGTGGTACCGGACGTACGTCCAGTCGGTCATCGACACTGACATCAGGGAGATGGCGCGGATCGAGGAGCCGAGCAACCTCCGGCAGCTGCTCGCCATCGCCGCCGCGGGCACGGCGCAGGAGCCGAACATGGCCAAGGTCGGAAGCGATCTCCAGCTCCACCGGACCACGGTCAGCCGTTACCTCGGCCTGCTGGAGACCGTCTTCCTGATCCGCCAGATCCCGGCCTGGTCCCGGAACCTCGTGGCCCGGGCGGTCCGCCGCCCCAAGCTCCACGTCACCGACACCGGTCTGGCGGCTCACCTGGCCGGGGTCGACGCGGACGGCCTGGCCGCCCGCGTCGCACCCGCGCGGGGGCCTCTCGTCGAGTCGTTCATCGTCAACGAGATCGCGAAACAGGCCACCTGGGCACCGTTCCGGATCGGGCTCCATCACTGGAGGATCAGCCAGGGGGCGGAGGTCGATCTCATCCTCGAACGGAACAACGGGCGTGTGATCGGAGTGGAAGCCAAAGCGACCGACTCCATCGACCAGAACGACTTCAAGGGCCTCGCCACCCTCCGAGACGGGCTCGGAGAGGACTTCGTGCACGGGTTCGTCTTCTACACCGGGGCGAGGTCGCTGTCGTTCGGAGACCGGCTGACGGCTCTGCCCATCAGCGCTCTCTGGGACAGGTAGCCGGGCCGGTGAGCGGGCTGCGGCAGGCGCCGCGCCGGTCGTAGGTGGCGACCGTGCGGCGGCCGGCGAGCAGGGCCGGCGGAGTACGGCGCAGCCGCAGGCCTCCCGGGGGCGTTCTCCTCCGGGAGGACACGGCGGGCGTCAGGCGAGCTCTCCGGCGAAGACCACGATCTCGTCGATGTCGCCGTCCGGGGTGACGTGCGCGACGTCCACGCCGGAGAGCAGGGTCCGCCCGGCGGCGTCCACGTAGCTCCATCCGAAGCGCGCCCACTCGCCCGGGGCGTCCACGCCGGTCGTGCGGACCAGCCGGCAGGGGCCGGCCGGGTGGCCCTGGACCACCTGGGTGATGAAGTCCTCCACGGACCCGCGGCCCTCGCCCCGCCCGAGCGGGCTCCAGAAGACGACGTCCCGGGCCAGGGCTCGGGCGAGCAGGTCGGCGCGGCGCTCCGCATCGGTGGTGTTGGCCGCTTCGATGAACGCGTCGATGGCGTCGGTGTGGTCCACGGTTCTGTCTTAGCAGGGTCACCGGTGCGGGGTCCGGGTCCCGCGGGGGGCAAGCCGTACGAATCGGTCGGTTTTCCCTAAGCGCCGCAACGCCAGTGCGAACGAGGGGGAGCCAACAAGCCGGATCGGCCACGCACGGGCGGCTCTTCGTCACATACTGAATCGGAGCAGGAACGGAAAGTAGTCAGCGGAGGAGGCGGCGGTGACGCGAACGATCCTCCAGCGGGTCGGTCAGGGGTCCGGCGGCGCGACGGTGGAGGTCGTCTCCCGGCCCGTCACCGAGGTCAGTGTGATCGTCCCGGTTCATGACTGCCATCCCTACCTGGACCGGTGCCTGACCTCCCTGCTGGTCCAGCGGGTGGACAAGGAGATCGTCGTCGTGGACGACGGCTCCACCGACGGCAGCTCCGAGCTGGCCGACCTGTACGCCGCCCGGCACCCCGGCGTCGTGCGCGTCGTGCACCAGGAGGCCTCCGGCGGCGCGGGCCGGCCGCGCAACGTCGGCCTCTCGGCGGCCAGGGGCAGATACGTGTTCTTCTGCGACGCCGACGACTACCTCGGTCCGGAGGCGCTGGAGCGCATGCTCGCGATGGCGGACCGCAACGGCTCCGACATCGTCCTGGGGAAGGTCGTCGGCCACGGGCGCCGGGCGCCGGTCTCGATGTTCCAGGAGAACGCCGAGCGGATCGAGCTGGAGGAGAGCACGGTCTACAACAGCCTGAGCTGCTTCAAGCTGTTCCGCCGGGAGATGCTGGAGCGGCACGGCATCCGCTTCGACGAGACGCTCACGGTCGGCGAGGACATCGTCTTCACCACCCACGCCTACTGCCACGCCGGCGTGATCTCGGTGGTCGCCGACTACGACTGCTACCACCTGGTCGACCGGCCCGACGGGACCAGCATCATGCAGCGGGAGGGGAGCCGCGACCCGGCCTCCTGGGTCAGGATGATCAAGAAGCCGGTCGAGCTGATGGTGGGCCACGTACGGCCGGGCCCGCTCCGCGACCACCTGCTCCGCCGCCACTTCCGGCTGGACGCCTTCACCAACCTCGGCAGGCCCTTCCTGGAGGCGGGGGAGGTCGAGCGCAAGGAGATCGCGGCCGAGGTCGCCGACATGTGCGAGCGCTGGATGACCGACGGGGTGCGTGCGCGGCTCAGCCCGGTGGACCGCGGCCGGATCGCCGCGCTGGAGGACATCGACCGCCTGGTGCGGCTGGCCCACATCGAGCTGGCCGTGGTGCGCCGCGAGCTCACCGGCCTGCGCTGGGACCCTGGGGACACCGGGCTGGTCGTCTCCGGCCGGGTCGCGCTGGACGCCATGGAGACGCGCGGCCGTCCCGAGCTCGTCGCGGGCGGGGTCTCGCTCGTGCTGCGCGTCCGGCAGCCGGACGGCGGGCCGCCCCCCGAGATCGCCGAGGTCACCGTGCCCGCGGCGGGGGAGGGCGGCGCGTTCACCGGGACGGTCGACGTCGCCGCGCTGCCCTCGGGCGTCTGGGACGTCTACGTGGCCGTCGCGTGCGAGGGGGTCGTCCGGACCGCGCGGCTCGGCGCGGACCGGGACCAGCGGATCGCCCGCCCGGCACCGCGGATGATCGGCGGCGCGATCGCCCTGCCGTACTTCACCCGGCCCTACGGCAACCTCAGCATCGACGTCGGCGGGCACGTGGTCAGCCCGCCCGGCATCGTACGGCTGACCGCCTCGCGCTGGGGCGCCGGCCACCGGCTGGTCCTCGACGGCGAGCTCACGATGGGCGCGCTCACCCCGGACCGGCGGGCCCTGCGGCGCCTGGTCTGGCGGGAGCGGAGCTCGGGGCGCGAGCGGCGCACGCCGGTCACCGCCACGACGGGCGGGATGTTCACGGCCCGCCAGCCGGCGGGCCGGCTGGCGGCCGGCACCTGGGACGCCTACCTGGAGCTGGACCTGGGCGGGCCGCCCGCCCGGTTCCGGGTCGAGGCGGAGGCGGAGCTGGTCGCCCCCCTGCGCACGTGGTGGCGGGGTGCGTCCCTGCGGACCGTCAAGCCCTACGCCACGGCGGGGAAGGGGCGGCTCAGCCTGCTGGTGCGCGTCTCCACCATGCGGGGGTTCCTCCGGTGGCTCCTGCGCCGCCGTCCCTCCGCGGAGCGGACCGCGCGCTGACGCCGCTTCCACTGCTTCCGCCGCGGAGCGAACTCTGCGCTAATGCCTCTTTGTTGCAATAACAAGCCCATGGCTTAAAGTGAGGGTCAAACCCGCACTCCGGAGGCTCGCCGTGCACGTTCCCGATGGCTTTTTCAACGTGGCCGTCTCGGTCTCGGCGGGGGCCGTCGCCGTCGCCGGGACTGCGGTCTGCCTGCGCGGCGCCCGCCGCGAGCTCGACGACCGCACCGCCCCCATGGCGGGCCTCGTGGCCGCCTTCGTCTTCGCGGTCCAGATGCTCAACTTCCCGGTCGCCGCGGGCACCAGCGGCCACCTCCTGGGCGGGGCGCTCGCCGCGATCCTCGTCGGGCCGTACACCGCGGTGCTGTGCATGGCCGTGGTCCTGCTCGTGCAGGGCTTCTTCTTCGCCGACGGCGGCCTGACCGCGCTGGGCGTCAACATCACGCTCATGGGCATCGTCACCGTCCTGGTCGGCTGGGGCGTCTTCCGCCTGATCACCCGGGCCGTGCGCGGCCCCGCCGCGATCACCGCGGCCTCCTTCGCCGCCGCGCTGGTCTCGGTGCCGGCCTCGGCGCTGGTGTTCACGCTGCTGTTCTGGATCGGCGGCACGGCCCCCATCGAGATCGGCACGGTCGCGGCGGCCATGGGCGGCGTGCACGTGCTCATCGGCATCGGCGAGGGGCTGATCACCGCGGTCACCGTCGCCACCGTGCTGGCGGCCCGGCCCGACCTGGTGTACGGCGCGCGCGGCCTGGCCGCCCCGCTGGTGCTGCGCGGCGCGGACGGCGACGTCACCGTGGCCCCGGAGAGCCCGGAGACCGCGGAGCGCGCCCCGGCCCCCGCCGGCAGGGTCCGCCCGTTCCTGCTGGCCGGGACCGGCCTCACGCTGGTCCTGGCCGGTGCGCTCTCCTTCTTCGCCTCCGGCGACCCGGACGGGCTGGAGAAGGTGGGCGAGGACGAGGGCTTCCTCGCCCAGGCCACCGACCACGCGTTCGGCGAGTGGGCGCTGGCCGACTACGGCGACGTGGGCGGGATCCCGGTCGGCGTCGCCGGGGTGATCGGCGTGGGGATCACGCTGCTCGTCGGCGGGGTCGTCGGCTACGCCGCCCGCCGCCGCGCCCCGGAGGGCGGCACGCGGGAAGACATCACGGTCTGACGGCGCTGAACGAGGCGGCGCCGTACAGGAGGGCGCCGTGGAGAACGGCGCCGGGCGGCGCCGTGCCGGGCGCCGGAGCCATCCGGGCCGGTCCCGGCGCCGAAGTACCGCCGGAGGGGATTTCCATTGGGCGCGGGCCATCACCACCAGCTCTACCGGCCGGGCGACACGCCCGTCCACCGGCTGCCGCCGCAGTGCAAGCTCGCCGCGGTCGCCGCGTTCGCCCTGGCCGTGGTGGCCACGCCGCGCGAGTGGTTCGCCGCCTTCGCCGTGTACGCGCTGCTGCTGGCGGGCGTGGCCGCGCTCGCGAAGGTCCCGCCCGGCTTCGTGCTGCGGCGGATGGCGATCGAGATCCCCTTCGTGCTGTTCGCGGTGGCGATCCCGTTCGTCGGGACGGGGGAGCGGGTCTCCCTGGCGGGGCTCTCGCTCAGCCTCCCGGGGCTCTGGGCCGCCTGGAACGTCCTGGCCAAGGCGACCCTGGGCGTGGTCGCGAGCATCCTGCTGGCGGCCACCACCGAGCCCCGGCTGATGCTGCTGGGCGCGCAGCGGCTCCGGCTGCCGCCGATGCTGGTGCAGATCGCCATGTTCATGCTCCGCTACATGGACGTGATCATGGACGAGATGCGCCGGATGCGGGTGGCCAGGGAGTCGCGGGGCTTCACCGCGAGGGACGTGCGGCACATCCCGGTGGTCGCCCGCTCGGCCGGGGCGCTGTTCATCCGCTCCTACGAGCGCGGCGAGCGGGTGCACCTGGCCATGCTGAGCCGCGGCTACACCGGCTCGATGCCGGTGATCCAGGACCTGACCGCCTCGGTGCGGCAGTGGCTGCTGGCCGGTACGCTGCCGGGCGCGGCACTGGCGGTGCTGCTCGGCGGCGCGCTGCTCGGGACATGGGGGGTGGGGGCGTGACGGCGTCACTGGAAGTGAGCCGGCTGGCGTACGCGTATCCGGACGGCACGCAGGCGCTGTTCGGCGTGGACCTGCGCATCGGGCGCGGCGAGCGGGTCGCGCTGCTCGGGCCGAACGGCGCGGGCAAGACCACCCTGGTCCTGCACCTCAACGGCATCCTGACCGCCGGGCACGGCACGGTGACCGTGGCCGGGCTCCCGGTCTCCAAGGGGTCGCTGCAGGAGGTCCGGCGCCGGGTCGGCCTCGTCTTCCAGGACCCCGACGACCAGCTCTTCATGCCGACCGTCCGCGAGGACGTCGCCTTCGGCCCGGCCAACCTCGGCATCCGGGGCGAGGAGCTCCAGCAGCGGGTCAAGGACGCGCTGGAGAAGGTGGGCATGCTGGAGGCGATCGACCGCCCCCCGCACCACCTCTCCTTCGGCCAGCGCCGCCGGGTGGCGGTGGCGACCGTGCTGGCGATGGAGCCGGAGATCCTCGTCCTGGACGAGCCCTCCTCCAACCTGGACCCGGCCTCGCGCCGCGAGCTCGCCGAGATCCTGCGCGGCCTCGACGTGACCGTGCTGATGGTCACCCACGACCTGCCCTACGCGCTGGAGCTGTGCGAGCGCTCGCTCATCCTCTCCGGCGGGGTGATCGCCGCCGACGGGCCGACGCGGGAGATCCTCTCCGACGCCGGGCTGCTCGCCGCGCACCGGCTGGAGCTGCCGTACGGTTTCACCGTCGGCCGGGGCGGGACGCCGGAGAGCGCCCGGTGAGGCCGCGGGCATAACGCCCGGCTGCTGATCCACACGATTGATCGCGGGAGTGCCCGGCCTGGCATACGGTGAGTGTCAAAATGAAGAGGGTCCGCTCTCACGGCCTCTAGGAGGAAGCTGATGAAGCTGCGGCTGGCGCGCCGGGCCGTCGGCGACACGGTGGTGGTGGCCGTGGAGGGGGAGCTCGACCTGTTCACCGCGCCCTTCCTCCGCGACGAGGTCCGTGACGCGATCAAGATCGACGGCTCCCGGCTGGTCCTCGACCTGACCTCCCTGTCGTTCATGGACTCCAGCGGGCTGTCCGTGCTGATCGAGGCGTGGCGGCTGGCGACGGGCGAGGGGGGAGGGGTCTCCCTCGCCGCGCCCCAGGCCCCGGTGGCGCGGATCCTGCGCACGACCGGCCTCGACCGCCGCATCAAGGTCTACCCCGACGTGGGCACCGCCGTCTCGGAGGTCTGAGGCGGCACCGGCCCGCGGGGTGTGACCGAGATTTGGCACACCCCGAGTAGAACTTCATTCGGTATCCGCGTTAAAGTCCGCTCATGGACCTGAACGGAGCAGCAGCAATCATCTCGGGCGGTGCCAGCGGCCTCGGCGAGGCCACGGCCCGCGACCTCGCCGCGCACGGTGCGACCGTGGTCATCGCCGACCTGAACGAGGAGCGCGGCAAGGCGCTCGCCGACGAGCTCGGCGGCGTCTTCGTCAAGACCGACGTGTCCGACGAGGAGCAGGTGCAGGCGGCGGTGGACGCCGCGGTCGCCACCGGCAAGCCGCTGCGCGTCGTGGTGAACAGCGCGGGCATCGGCTGGGCCACCCGCACCGTCAACCGCGACGGCTCGCCGCACGACCTGGCCTCCTACCGCAAGGTCATCGACGTCAACCTGATCGGCACCTTCAACCTGATGCGGATCGGCGCCGCCGCCATCTCCAAGACGGAGCCGGTCGACGCCGACGGCCAGCGCGGCGTGGTCATCAACACCGCCTCCGTGGCGGCGCTGGAGGGCCAGACCGGGCAGGTGGCGTACTCGGCGTCCAAGGGCGGCATCGTCGGCATGACCGTCCCGGCCGCCCGCGACCTGGCCGCCATCGGCGTCCGCGTCAACACGATCTGCCCGGGCATCATCGACACCCCGATCTACGGCTTCTCGCCCAACTCCGACGAGTTCAAGGCCAAGCTGGTCGCCCCGGTGGTCTTCCCCAAGCGCATGGGCCAGGCCTCGGAGTTCGCCCACCTGGTGCGGGCGCTGATCGAGAACGACTACATGAACGCCGAGACGATCCGTTTCGACGGCGGCATCCGCTTCCAGCCCAAGTAGGAGTCACGAGTGTCTGAGCCGACTTCCGGAACCGGTGACGAGGTCCTGGTCGAGGTCGAGGACGGCGTGGCCGTCATCACGATCAACCGGCCCAAGGTCAAGAACGCCGTCAACGGCGCCGTGGCCCGGGCCATCGCGGCGGCGCTGGACGAGCTGGAGGAGCGCAAGGACGTCTCCGCCTACGTCCTGACCGGCGCGGGCGGCACGTTCTGCGCGGGAATGGACCTCAAGGGCTTCCTCACCGGTGACTTCCCGGCCGTGGAGGGCCGGGGCTTCGGCGGCATCGTCGAGGCGCCGCCGAAGAAGCCCATCATCGCCGCGATCGAGGGCTACGCCCTGGCCGGCGGGTGCGAGCTCGCGCTGGCCTGCGACATCATCGTCGCCTCGGAGGAGGCCAAGTTCGGGCTGCCCGAGCCCAAGCGCGGCCTGGTCGCCGGGGCGGGCGGCGTGATGCGGCTCCCGCAGCGGATCCCGTACCACATCGCCATGGAGATCGCCCTGACCGGCGACCACTTCCCGGCCTCCCGGCTCTACGAGGTCGGCCTGGTCAACCACGTCACGCCCGCGGGCGAGGCACTGGCGAGGGCCCTCGAAATCGCCAAGAAGATCGCCGCGAACGCCCCCCTGGCGCTCGCGGCGACCAAGCGTGTGATCGTCGAGTCCGCCGACTGGAGCATCGACGAGATGTTCAAGAAGCAGGGCGAGATCATCAACCCGGTGTTCGGATCCAAGGACGCCATGGAGGGCGCGGCGGCCTTCGCCGAGAAGCGCGCCCCCCAGTGGAGGGGCGAGTAGGAGGTCCTTCCCGCCGGTCCTGCCGACGGGAAGGATTTTCCGGGATTCTTCCCGGCGTGCCGGGCGCGATCCGCTGGGGATCGCGCCCGGCGCGTTTCCGGTCGCCGGTGCGTACGGTAAAGGTGTGGGCGCGTGCGTCGGGGGCACGTGACCTCCACCTGACGGCTCCACGAGGCCAGGAGAGTGCATGAGCGACTACTCGGGCGAGATGATCCCCCGCGGCGGCTCCTCCGGCGAGCGCTTCCGGCGCAGCGCCGGCAGCCTGGCCGGCGGCGCCCTCGGCGCGGCGATCCTCGTCCTCCTCCTGGTCGCGTTCATGTGGGTGATCGAGATCGCCGACTACGTGCTCCCCGAGAACTTCGACGCCTACGGCATCAGGTCGGGGGACGTCGACGGCCTGGCGGGCATCCCCGTCGCCCCCTTCCTGCACGCCGACTTCGGCCACCTGATGGCCAACTCCCTGCCCCTGCTGGTCCTCGGCTTCCTGGCGGCCCTGCGGGGCGTGGGCCGGTTCCTGGCCGCCAGCGTCATCATCATCCTCGTCAGCGGCCTGGGCGTCTGGCTCACCAGCGACCCGCGGTACGTCACGGTCGGCGCCAGCGGCCTGGTCTTCGGCTACTTCGGCCTGGTCGTGGCGCGCGGCCTGTTCGACCGCCGGGCCCTCGACATCGTGATCGGCGTCGGCGTCGCCGTCGCCTACTACTCGATCATCTGGGGCGTGCTCCCCACCCAGGAGGACGTCTCCTGGCAGGGCCACCTCTTCGGCCTGGTCGGCGGCGTCATCGCCGCCTGGGTCCTGCGCCGCAAGCGCCCCGCCCTCCCGGCCTACTGAGCCCGTACGGCCAAGCCTCGCCGAGCCGCCTCGTATCCGGAAAGGCATCAGAGCTATGCTGTCAAAAACGCAGCATATGCTGCGCGTCTGACAGTAAAGTACGGAGCGTGACGATCGCATCACACGCACCCGTACTGGAAAGGCCCGGCGTGCAACAGCCGCCACCGCCGGTTTTCCCGGTCTTCCGATCGCGGATCACGATGGCGGTTCTCGCCATGACCTATATCGGCGGTGGTGAATACTCGATCGCCGAACTCGCCGCCGCGGCTCGCACCGACACCGGGAACATGACCCGGGAGGTCGCCCGCCTCGAACGGGCGGCCGTGCTGAGGAGTCGCAGGATCGGCCGGACCAAGCTCGTGGAGGCCAACCGGAGCGCGCCCTTCTACCGGGCGCTCAGCGAACTCGTGACCATCACATTAGGCCCCGCGCACGTTCTGGCCGAGGAACTGGCCGGAGTGGAAGGGGTAGAGCAGGCGGAGGTCTTCGGCTCCTGGGCCGCGCGCATGCTCGGTGAGCCCGGTCCCGCCCCCGCCGACATCGACCTCCTCGTGGTCGGCCGTCCCGACCGGGACGACCTGCACGATGCCGCCGCCCGCGCGAGCGCCCGGCTCGGACGGGAGGTCAACACGGTCGTGGTGGCCCCGCAGCGGTGGCAGGCCGGCGATGACGGCTTCCTGGCGGATATCCGCAGCAGGCCCCGCGTCCCGGTGCGGCCTCAGGGGGAGGATTCTCGATGACCGGGGTGGAACCGGGGACGGGAAGAGATCCTCGGAATGCTCCAGCGCAGGGAGCTGACCCAGGTGGTCGCGGACGACCGGCTCGCCGAACGGATGATCGAAACGGCCAGGAAGCACCTTGCGAGCGCTGAGCTTCTCGCCGCCGGCGATCCCCATCTCGCCTACTCCGCACTGCACGACGCGGTCCGCAAGGCGCTTGCGGCACTTCTCCAGACGCAGGGACTGCGTGCGACGACGACGGGTGGCCATCTGGCGGTCCAGCATGCGGCCAAGGCCCGGTTCGGTTCTTCCACGGGAGGGATCCTGCGGCCCGTGGACCGGATCCGGATCACTCGTCATGAGAGCGAATATCCGACGGCCGGAACATGGATCGACGAGGACACGGTTCGAGATGACCTCCCGGCTGCGCTGGCCGTGGTCGATGCCGCGGAAAAGGCGTTGCCGCACCTGTCTCCGTTCATGACCTGACCTAGGCGTCAGGCGTGTTCGCGGCGTGCACCGGAGTGCGTCCTGCCGGTCAGGGTCAGGAAGCGGTCGACCGCGAGGCGGGCGCCGGTGCGGATGCCGTCGGGCGAGGGGGGCCGCTCGCCCAGGAGCACCCGGATCTGCAGGTCGCGTACGGTCAGGCCGTACAGGAGCTGGAACGCCTCCGCCGGGTCGTCGATCCGCAGGCGGCCCTGCGCGGCCAGCCGGGCGAGGAAGGCCTCCACCAGCGGGCCGGTGGTGTGCCGGCCGTGCCGGAGCAGTAGCGCCGACAGCTCCTCCGATGCCATGGCCGCCCGGTTCAGCGCCACCGACGCGTCACCGACGAGCAGGCCGAGCAGGTTCTCGGCGATGGCGGTCAGCGTGGTACGGGGTTCGGCCGCGGCGTCGAGCGCCGCCGTCACCGCGGTGTTGACCTGCTCGGCCTGGCGCTCGATCAGTGCGGCGAGCAGCCCGTGGCGGCTGCCGAACCAGGTGTAGAGGCTCTCCTTCGACGACCCGGCGCGGGCCGCCACCGCCTGCATCGTCATGCCCTCCATGCCGTGCTCGACGAGTTCGGCGAGCGCGGCGTCGAGCGCCGTCTGACGCCGGGCGGCCTGCTCGCCCGCGCGCGGCCGGCCCCGGCGGCTCTGTGTGGTCATGGTCCTCTCCCAGGTGCTCTGGCCCTTATTCGAACCATCGGGTACGGTTAAAACGTACTTGATGGTTCGATTTTATCCGGAAGGCTTGCCATGCCGCTCTCCCCGCCGTCCGTCGCGATCCCTCCGAGCCGGGGCGGCAGGCTCGCCCGCGGCTGGGCGCTGGCCTCCGCGACGACGCTCATGGGACTCATCGCGGGGTTCTTCTACGCCTACGCCTGCTCCGTCATGATCGGGCTGGCCCGAGTCGACGACCGCGTCTTCATCGCCTCGATGCAGTGGATCAACGCGACCGTGCGCAACGTCTGGTTCGCGCCCGCCTTCTTCGGTGCCCTGCTGGTGACCGCCGTCGCCGCCGCGCTGCACCTGAAGCGGGACGGCAGGCCGGTGCTCCCCTGGGTCCTCGCCGCACTCGTGCTGTACGGCGCCGCCTTCGGCATCACCACGGGGATCAGCGTTCCCCTCAACGACCGGCTCGCCGCCGCCGGGGACCCGGCCGCCCTCACGGACCCGGGTGCGGTGCGCGCGGCCTACGAAGGGGTCTGGGTGAGCTGGAACACCACCCGCACCGTCGCCTCGACGGTGGCCCTGGCCTGCCTGGTCCGGGCGCTGATGCTCCACGGCCGGCACGCCGCCGTCAGTTCGTCTGGGTGAACTTCTTGAACGTGACCTTGCTGTCCGTGGCGGCCACGCCGTTCCAGCCGTGTCCCTGTGGGTCGACGTCGGCCGTCCTCGACTGCAGCTTCACGCCGTCGAGGAAGAAGTGGTAGTGCGAACCCTTCCTGACGACCTTCAGCGTGTGGAAGTCCGCCGGGTCGAAATCCGCGGGAAGATCGGTGCGCTCGTCGCTCGCGGTGCCGTCGTCCCAGACCCGGGTGGCGAGCGCGTATCCGGGTTTGGTCTCGATATAGACGCCGATGTCGTTGTGCCCCTCCGTGTGGGAGAGCAGCAGGCCGTACTTCGGGGTCGGCGAGGTGTCTCCGGTCGCGAGGAGCTTGGTTCGGACGGACACGGTGAAGTGGGTGCCTTTGGGGCGCTTCCCCCAGAGCAGTCCGCGCCAGGTGCCGTCCGCGAAGCCCGTCATGCCGACGCCGCGCGGGCCGAGCACCTTCCACGGACCAGGGATGAGGTCGGAGTCGGTCTTCCAGGTCGCCCCGGAGGCGGTGGGGGACGGCTCCGGCGTGGGGGTCCGCGTCGGTTCCGGTTGCGGTTCCCGCGCCGGGGTCGGTGCCGGTGTCGTCCGCGTGCGCGGGCGGGACGAGCGGGTGGGGGACGGTTCCTGTGTCAGGGCGGCGGCCGGCGCCGCGGTCGCCGTCACCGTCTCCGTCGCGGCGGGGACCGGCGGGGCCTGCTGGGCCCGGGGCGGACCCGCCGTACCGCCCAGGGGCCAGAAGAAGACCACCCCGGCGACGGCGGCCGCCACGGCGGTCCCGCCGGCCGCCGCCGGGGACAGGACGATCTTCCTGGCGCGGTTCCCCTCCCCGGGCCGTACGGCCTCGCGCGGGGGTTCGGCGAGCACGTGGCCCTCGTCCATCAGGGCCAGCAGCACCTCCTGCGCGTCCGGGCGCAGGGCGGGGTCCTTGGCCAGGCAGGCGGAGAGTGTGCGGCGCAGCCGTTCGGGGACGGCCGACAGGTCGGGATCGAGGCTGAGCACCCGGTGGAACACGGCGGGAACGGAGTCGGCGCCGAACGCGGGAGCGCCCGTGGCCGCGAAGACCATGGTCCCCGCCCAGCCGAACAGGTCGGCGGCCGGGCCCACCGGACCGCCCCGGATCTGCTCGGGGGAGATGTACGCGGGCGAGCCGACGACGCCGCTGGACGTCACGGACGTCACGTCCAGCGCCCTGGCGACGCCGAAGTCGATCACCCGTGGCCCGTCGGCGGCCATCAGGACGTTGGACGGCTTGAAGTCCCGGTGGACGATGCCCGCCCGGTGGACGGCCGTCAGCGCGGTCACCGTTCCCACCGCGAGCCTGACCAGGTCGTCCCCGTGCAGCGGGCCGGAGCCGCGGACGGTCTCCTCCAGGGAGACGCCCTCGACGTACTCGCTCACGACGTACGGCACGCCGTCCTCGACCCCGAGGTCCAGGATGCGGGCCGTGCAGAACTGGGCGACCCGCCGGGCCGTGTCGACCTCGCGCCGGAAACGCCTGACCGCCTCGGGTTTCTCGGCGAGCCGGGTGTGCAGCACCTTGATGGCGACGCGGGAGCCGTCCGGCGCCAGCCCCAGGAGAACGGAGCCCTGGCCGCCCTCGCCGAGGAAGCCGGTCGTCCGATATGGACCCAGAGATTTCGGGTCATTTTTACGTAACTCGCGCACTCTGGACACGCCGTGATCATAGTGGCGGACGTCGCCCCGGCGGCGGTTGCGCGCCCGGTTGTTGGACTCTGGCTCACTTTTGATGATTAGTGACTCAGGGTGAGTCCGGAGAGTGCCGGCGCCTACTGTCGTTGATCGCGATCTCGTGACGGACCACCCGCACAGGCGGCCGCTCGTCAACGAGATCAAATTCCTGAAGAGGCAGTTGTTCGGACGCGCCGACTTCGATCTCCTGCGGATCCGGATACTCCACTACCGCCGATCCGCGCATCACGCTCTGCCGCGTCAATCATCAAAAGTGAGCCAGAGCCGGTTGATGTCAGTGATCCCGCGCCCGATTGATGTCAGGGAGTTTTCCCCAGCCGTTTCCGGCTGCTGCGTGTCCTCACCATGTCACCAAGAGGGCAGACGGCATGATGCTGGGAGGCGGTGATGACGCCCCCCGGGAGAGGACCGGAGGCCCTCACGCGGTGCTCTTTCCCGCGTTGAGAGCCTTCGCGCTGCGGGACGCACTCCGTACCCGCCGCGATGAGCGCGCCGGGACCGGCGTCACCCGTCCGGCCGCCCCGCCCCTGTAGCTCCCGCGGCCGGGGGGCGGTCATGATGAGGCCGGTGCCGCCGGGCCGGACGTCAGGGCCGCCTGCACGATGCGGAGCGCCTCGCCCGTGTCGAGGCCGACGCTGGCGATCACGGCCGCGTAGTCGGCGGCGGCCCGACGGGCCCGCTCCCGGCCCTCCTGGCCGGCGGCCGACACGAACGAGCCTGCCCGCCCGCGCGTCTCGATCAGCCCCGCCTCCTCCAGCTCCCGGTAGGCCCGGCCGACCGTGTTGACGGCCAGGCCGAGGTCGGCCGCCAGGTGGCGGATGGTCGGCAGCCGGGCGCCCACGGCCAGTGTGCGGTCCTGGATCTGCCGGGCGAGCTGGGCCCTCAGCTGCTCGAACGGCGGTACCGGCGAGCCGGCATCGATGACGATCATCGGACGCTCACGACCCGCCGGGCCACCGCCGCGCTCGACGGCGTCCTGGCGTGCAGAGCGATGAGCGCGGCCAGGCCCAGGAGCAGGGATGCGACGGCGGCGGCGCCCCACCAGCCGGGCGCGGTGCCGAACAGCAGCACCATGGGCAGCGACCACTGCACGTTCGGCGTGACGAGCTCGCGGGCGTCCTCGACGCGCATGATGACGTCGGCGGTCAGCGACTCCTCGTCCTCCGCCACGACCGGGTGCCTGATCAGGTGGCGCAGCTGCAGGGCGGTGATAGCTGTGGCGCCGAGCAGGCCGATCAGCGCGACGACGGCCAGCTGCCGCACAGTGGGGTCGGCAACGGCCAGGGCGCTTGCGGTCAGCGCCATCGCGCCGGTGAACGTGGCGAGTGTGAAGAGGGCGTACGGCCGGCCGAGCACGGCCCGCCAGCCGGGTTGGATCAGGTGGGCGGCCCTGCGTGACAGCGTCGCGCCCGCCCGCTGGTCGACGCGTCGCACCCACCGGTGGAGCAGCGACTGCGCCAGCAGCAGCGCGGCCACGACGACGGCCAGCGCGGTCAGGGCCGGCAGCGGCAGCGGGCCGCCGCCGAAGGCGGAGATCGCGGCGAGCGCGCTCGCGATGATCAGCACGGCCAGGAGGATGTAAGAGGCGAGGCGGGCGCGCCTGCGGACCGTCAGCCGGCTGGCCAGCAGCGGGGTCGGGTGGGCGTCGGCCAGGCCGTGCGCGGTCAGCCACTCGCCCGCTGTTCGCAGCTCGGTCGTGCGCGCCGGGGGGTCGGTGTCCGGTAGGGGTCGGCGGGTCATGGCGTCTCCTTTGTCGCAAGCTTTGTATCAATACAATGCGTCATAGGTTGCGACAAAGTCAACTCCTGCGAGTGCCCGCTGTTCTGGTGGCGCGAGCTCCGCCTCGGCGGCCGTCGCCGTGGACCATCAAGCGGACGGCGGCCGGCACCACCAGCGGCTGACCGGAGGATCGACGATCTCGATGAACTCGTCGAATCTCTCTGCAGGGCCGAGGCCCCATACGGGCTATGCCATACGGCAGAGCTACCGGCCATCGCTGACGCCGCCATGACTGACATCAACCGGCTCTGGCTCGCTTTCATGATTGCGGTGGCGCAGAGCGAGCGGTGGCTGTTCGGCGGTAAGGGGGACGCCGGTCGCCGGAGGGTCGAGATCGGCTTGGCGCCCCTTCAAGGCCGATCTCTTCACACACGGTCATCACGTCATCGAAAGTGAGCCAGAGCCGGTTGCTGTCAGTGATGCCGGACGTCATCGATAGCCGGTGGCGTCGTGGCACGTATCTGGCCGCGGCCGGCCAGATCGCGTGTTTCCGGAAGCAGGGGAGCGGTCCGGCCCGGGGGTCAGGCCGATGACATCACCTCGTACAGGTTGCGCGCGGCATCGACGAAGAACAGCCCGCGCGCGCACAGCGGGTGATCGATGCGGCCGTTGTCGGGCTCGGTGGGGCGGTTGCCGTAGGGCACGCCCGCCTGCTGCAGGCGGGTCAGGATCGCATCGAAGGTGGCCGGGTCCACATCGAAGGCCAGATGCATGCCGACGGGGTCGGCCACGGTCATGAAGTCCAGGGTCAGCTGTTCGTTGACCCGCACGGGGGCGAAGTGGCCACCTCGGCCGGCGGGCGGCAGCTCCGGCAGGCCCATGATCGAGGCGAAGAAGCGGGCCGCCTGACGGTGGTCGGCCGCGGGCACGATGGTGTGGTTCAGCGTGATGGTCATGCCGGGCTCCCCGGAGCGGCGAAGGCGCCGTGCGCGAGGACACCGTGCAGGAGGACGTCGACGATGGTCTGCGGGGACGGCCCGGCCTGGCCGGAGGCGGGGCGGGAGGGGGACAGCATCCCCAGGAAGACTGAGGCGATCGTCTCCGGTTCCAGGCGCAGTGCTGCGCGGTCGGGTTCGATCAGCTCGGTGACGGCCTCGTGCGTCGCCTTCATCGAGGCTTCCCGGCCGCCCGGGGCGGGCTGGTCGCCGGGGGCTCTCCCGCGGCGGTGGCCGGAGGCGTGCAGGGCGCCGATCACGGCGCCCATGCGCTCCAGATGGGCGCGTAGCGCCTCGGCCGCCTGGACCAGCCGGTCGGTGAGCGGGTCGTCCAGAGGGATCGAGGCCAGTTCGCGCAGCACGTGCTCAGGGTTCATCGCCTCGCTCAGGCAGGCCTGCAGCAGGTCGTCCTTGTCGGTGAAGACCCGGAAGATGGTGCCTTCGCCGATGCCGGCCGCCCGGGCGATGCGACTGGTGGTGACCGCGGCGCCGTACTCGGTGACCAGAGGCAGCGTCGCGGCCGTGATCATCGCTCTGCGGTCTTCGGCGCTCATTGCCGGCGCTCGCCGCCGGGTGGGGGTGTCCGTCATGCACTCATCATTAGGAGTGAGTGCTCACTCCGTCAATGGGTTAACGGCAGCCGGACCGTGAGGCTGCTGTCGGCGGGCCGTCACCGGCGAGCTGTTCTTCACCTCCGGCAACGACCTGATCTGCCAGTTCGACTACGCGCACGACCCCGGCCGAGCCGGCGAACCCGTCCGTCGGACGTCCCCAGTGTTCGGTGGTGGCGTCGTACGGCGTAGCCCGTACCCAGCTTCGGCTCGGCAGCAGCGCCGCCATCATGACCGACGACGAGAACGCGGCGATGTGCCTTACTGTCAAGGCGTTCGGCGCCGCCCCGCCGCTGCGGCTCAAGGGCTGGGACCGGATGGTCGAGGTGGGCATCGCCAGCCGCAGCGGCCGCCTGGTCGTCCCGCCCTACCCCGAGGGCGGCGACAGCGGAGCGATCCGGCCGCTGCCCAACCTGGCCGTCGACGGCCCCGGCCGCTCCACGGAGAAGATCGTCCATCGCCGGCGGTGACCGGTTCCCGGGGGTGTGTTCGGGAGACACCGCCGCGGCGAGCGGTGAGCGGTCCGGGGGGCCGGACGCTCAGCGGATCCGCCACAGACCCCCGTCCACGGGGACCTCCGGCAGGCCCGGCAGCGGTGCCGTGGCCGCGTGGAGCGTGAACAGGTCGTCCTCGTCGTCGTCCTCGTCCATCGCGGCGCGCAGCCGGCCGCCGTCCGGCAGGACCACCGTCCACAGTCCCGGCGGCTCGGCCTCGCCGTACAGCACGAACGCGCCGAAGCGCGCGGCGAGCCTCTCGATGAACTCCCGGCGGCCCACCCGGTCGGCGAGGCGCCCCTCGACGCCGACGTCGAAGCCCATCGCGAAGTGGCCGCGAACCTCCCGGTAGGTGCAGAACGCGGCGAACACCGCGTCCTGCGGGACGTCCCGCAGGTCCTCGGCGACCCGGTCGGCGTGGCCGACGAACAGCTCGTGCCCGGCGATCCCGAAGCAGTCCAGCAGGAACTCCCGCAACCCGGACACCGGGACGAGGCGGGACGACAGGCCGTCGTAGCCCGTGGCCGGTGTCTCCGTCACGCCGTCACCCTACGCGCCGCGGCGCATGCCGCCGGTCCACCGCGAGCCGCGGGGCGGTGGGGGCTCAGTCGTCGGTGAACGACCGTACGGCGGCCCCGAAGCCGAGGGTCACCTGGTTCTGGGTGTGGCAGTCGGCCTCCCTGGTCGCGAGTTCGCTCCCGCAGCCGGCGCAGACCAGGTTGGGGCCGCAGGACCCGTCGAGGCCGCAGCATCCGGTCCGCCGCCTGTAGTCGGGGTGGGGCTCGACTCCGAGGAGGTCGTCGGGGTGGACGACGAACCCGGCCGGCTCCCTGGCCCACCTGTCCGGCCGCGTGGTGCGGGAGTACGTCCCGGACGGCATGCGGGCGGCCCGGATCCGGTCGCTGAAGTGCTCCGTCCGCCCTTCCGGGGAGGGGACCTCCGGCGGCAGCGGAATCTCGGTCAGTCGCGGAGTGACGGGCCGACGGCAGGACGCGCATGCGAAATACGGCACACACGTCATTGTGTCCCGCAGGGCACCTTTCGTGACCCAGGAAGTCCGTCTCACCGGCGGACGCGTGACCATGTGACCGACCGCGCCGGGGGTCACCGGCTCCGGCCGGGGACGGGCAGGCGCGCGCCGGGGAGTGCGGTCATGGCGTCCTGGGACTCCACGTCCTCGCTGTCGATGACCGAGGCGGCGGGCGGAGCGGTGACGGTGACCTTGCCGCCCCAGTGGCTGAACTCCGTCTTGGTGGTGACGGTCATCTGCGAGCTGTAGGTCAGGTTCTGGGTGGTCTCGGTGTAGGAGCTGGTCAGCCGGCGGGTGAGCTGATCGCCGTCCAACCAGAGTTTCCAGCGCAGCTTGAGCTTGGCGCCGATGCCGCGGGGCCTCTCTCCGAGCTGCTTGCGGAAGGAGGGGGAGGCCGCGTACAGCTGGGCCACGGTGATGACGCCGGAGCGGACCGTGGTGCGGGCGCCGCCGACGCGCTGGCCGTCTCGGGTCGTCTTGGCCGTGGCGATCAGGTGCTTGAGGGTGGACGGCTCCAGCGCGTTGATCGGCTGCGAGGTGAAGTTGAATGAGGGGCCGGGGGACATGCGCATCCAGGTCTTGCCCTCGGGCAGGGAGAAGATCTTGCCGGCGACGTAGGTGGCCTTGGGCAGGGAGATGATCCGCGTCCGCATGTCCAGCAGGTCGGGCTTCATCGTCCAGGTGAGGTCGTAGGCGGTCACGCCGGAGCGGCCGAACCGGTAGGCGCCCGTGGTGACGGACTTGGTGGGTGGTCCCTGCGGGTCATCGGGGTAGGTCATCGTCATGACCTCGGTCATCTTGACGCCGCGGCCGGTGACGAACTGGCGCTTGAGCGCGGTGGCGGCATTGGAGCCTGCGGGCCGGGCCTGCGAGGAGGCGGCGGACACGGGTGAGGACCGGTCGGGGTCCGGCACGCGGGGTGCGGCGGCGGCCGGTGACGCGGCGGCCGGTGACGCGGCGGCGCAGAGGGCGACGGCGGCGGCTGCCGCGGCCAGGGCCGCGCGCGCGACCGAACCGCAGGAGGAAGGAAGGGGGAGGGCAGGCCGCACGGGAAGCTCCGAGGGAAGAGATGAGGATGGGAAAGAGATGCCGAAAGGCGTACGCCCAACCTCATGTGCTTATTTCTCCCTTATAAGGCGTATGTCCTTTCTTGGCCTGATGATGGTCGGTTGCAGGGCACAGGTCTCACCCGAGCCTCGATCAGGAAAGTCACGCAGGGGCGGGCTGGATGGCACGGCGGCACGGGAGGTTCGTGGGCTGCGTCCTCTCCATGCCGCCGCGCCTGCTCTATCGCGCCTGGCCGGTGAGCAGGCGGAGCCACCACCGCTCGCCTTCACGACGGGTCCAGGGACCCGCGTGGTGCGTGGTGCCGAGGTGGCGGACCGTACGGCGCACGACGAGCCTCCCGCCGAGGCTGCGCAGCTCGAACACCGTGGAGCGGCAGGAGCAGGTGTGGGCGAGCACCCGCCGCGCGTCGCCCGGCGCGAGGGGCCGCCAGTCCAGTTCGACCACACCCGCCGTCGGCGGGAGCGGATGCGGTGACAGTCCCGGGCACGGCCAGGAGACTGGGGCGGCCTCCTGGCCGGAGACGACCCCTGCGACCGCCGGGCCGGGGGTTCGGACGTGCGCTTCGGAGATCGTCATCCGCTCTCGTCCGTCGCGGCGCGGGCCGCCAGCTGTTCGCACAGGGCATCGGGGGCGGGGGCGTGCAGGGTGCGGGGAAGGCCGCCCGGATCGGGACAGGTGGCGTACCAGGTGCGGTGGGCCCGCCAGACCGTCCACCCGGGGAACGCGCGGCCGATGCACGCGGCGAGCGAGTCGGCCTGCTCCCAGGTCAGCGCGGGCGGGTAGGGGAACTCCTCGTCGTAGGTCATGAGCGTCACACCGCCACCGCCGTGACCGCTCTCCGGTACGGCTCGCGCGAGGGCGGGGAGACGCCGTCGGGCGAGCGGCCCCGGCCGTGGACGGCGGCGGCCGGTACCGGCCGTGCGCGGAATCCGGGCCGGGCCTCGGGAACGGCGGGCGGACGGACCTCCAGGGGACACCTCGGCGCCGCAGGCGGGACCGGCCCGCCCAGGCCGAGCCGCCGCCGCGCGGTCGTCCGGGCGTGTACCTGCGCGGGCGTGGGCTGCTCCCACAGGTGGTCACGGCGGTGCGGCAGGCTGCGCGCCTCGTGGGAGTAGGGGGCGTGGCCGCACCACCGGCAGCCGAGCGGCAGCGGTGGGGCATCCGCCCTCCACCGGACCCTGATGGCTCTAACCTTGCTCATGGGTCAGGACTCACTTCCTGATCAAGGGGCCCGCACGGCGTGTCAGCGCCTGCGGGTCCCGCCTTTTCTTCTCACCTCCCATCACAGCGCTGCGTAATCCCTCCGGCACAGGTGCGGCTGGGGGACACTGGGGGATAACAGCGGATGTCCCCCCGCCCCCCGGAGGTGCCCGTGGCCGCCGAAGACCTTCCCGCATGGGCCGTACGGCTCCGCGCCGAGCGACGCGACCGGCTCTGGAGCCAGCGCGAGATGGCCCGGCGGCTCTTCGAGGCGGCCGATGAGGGCACCCGCGCCCGTCTCCCCTCCCGAGAGTCCATGGTGCGCAGGATCAAGGCGTACGAGGCCGGTCACCACCATCCCGACGATCCGTACCGTGTGCTGTACGCGCGCGTTCTCGGCGTATGCGAGTCAGAGCTGTTCGGCGACGGTGTCCGGGCGGATGGCCGGCGGGGCGCCGTCGTCGACGATGAGCTGGACGCCATGGAGTTGGCGCGCCGCGTGGCCGCCAGTGATGTCGGCGCCGAGACGCTTGAGCGGCTGGAGGCGGCGGTCGACGATCTGGCGGTGGCGTATCCCGGCACGCCGCCCGCGGAGTTGCTCGGCAGGACGTGCCGGTACCTCGCCTATGTCTCCCGGCTGCTCGGTGCCAGGAAGACGCTCGCCGAGCATCGGCGCCTGCTCGTGGCCGGGGGCTGGTTGTCGCTGCTCGCCGCCACCTGTCACATCGACCTCCGTCAGTTTCCGGCCGGTGCCGCTCGTCTGCGGACCGCCGCCCGGCTGGCGGAGCACGCCGAGCATCCCGAGATCGCGGCGTGGTGTTTGGAGACGGAGGCGTGGCAGGTCCTCACCGCCGGGGACTACCGGCACGCCCTGAGCCTGTCCCAGGGGGCGCAGCGGGTCGCGCCGAAGGGGAGTTCGGCCCACATCCAGGCGACTGCGCAGGAAGGCCGCGCGTGGGCGCGGCTCGGTGCCGGTCCGCAGACACGCGACGCGCTCGATCGGGTCGCGCGCCTGGTGGCACCCTTGGCGACACCCGACCGGCCTGAACACCACTACCGGTACGACCCCGCCAAGAGCGACGCCTACACGGCGACGACGCTGTCGTGGCTCGGAGATCCCGCGGCCGAGCCGTACGCCCGCGGGGTGCTCGCCCGCCTGGAGTCGACGGTGGACGGCCCGCCGCGGCCACGCAGAGCCGTGTCCGCCCGGCTCGACCTGGCCCTCGCTCTGCTGGCCGCCGACCAGTCCGACCAGTCCGACGAGGCCGGGCACATCACGCTCGCCGCACTGACGAGCGGTCTGCTGGTGCCGTCGAATCACTGGCGCGCGGCCGAGGTGATCGCCGCCGTCGAGGCGCGCCGCATGTCCAGGGCCACCGAACTGCGCGAGGCGTACCGGGAACTATGCGCACCCGCCGGGTCCTCCGGTCACAGCGCTTGACGGGTCCTCGGCGGGGCCGTACGGCGTGCAGACGGGTGCGGGGACGCAAGGCGAAGCCCGGGGACCAAAGAGCCGTCCCCGGGCCGCAGGGGCGGAACTAGAGCCGCTCGACCACGTGGTCGATGCAGTGGGTCAGCGCCTCGACGTCGGCCGGGTCGACCGAGGGGAACATCGCGATGCGCAGCTGGTTGCGGCCGAGCTTGCGGTAGGGCTCGGTGTCGACGATGCCGTTGGCGCGCAGCACCTTGGCGACCGCGGCGGCGTCCACCTCGTCGGAGAAGTCGATCGTGCCGACCACGTTGGAGCGGAACTCCGGACCCGCGAACGGCGTGGTGTAGGAGGTCTTCTCCGCCCAGGTGTACAGGCGGCTCGCCGAGTCGGCGGTGCGGGCGGTGGTCCAGGCCAGGCCGCCGTTGCCGTTCATCCACTCGATCTGCTCGGCGAGCAGGAACAGGGTGGCGACCGCCGGGGTGTTGTAGGTCTGGTCCTTGGCGGAGTTGTCGATCGCGATCGGCAGGCTGAAGAACTCGGGGATGTAGCGCCCGCTGCCGGCGATCTCCTCGACCCGGGCCAGCGCGGCCGGGGACATCAGGGCGATCCACAGGCCGCCGTCGGAGGCGAAGCTCTTCTGCGGGGCGAAGTAGTAGACGTCGGTCTCGCTGACGTCGACGGGCAGGCCGCCGGCGCCGGAGGTGGCGTCCACGAGGACGAGCGAGCCCTCCTCGCCGACCCGCCTGATCGGCATCGCGACGCCGGTCGAGGTCTCGTTGTGGGTGAGCGCGTAGACGTCCACGCCGGCCTCGGTGACGGCCTCGGGGTGGCTGCCGACCTCGGACTTGATGACGCTCGGGTCGCCCAGCCACGGGGCCTTGGCCACCACGGAGGCGAACTTGGAGGAGAACTCGCCGAAGTGCAGGTGCTGCGACTTCTCGCGGACGAGCCCGAAGGCGGCGATGTCCCAGAACGCGGTGGTGCCGCCGTTGCCGAGGACGACCTCGTACCCCTCGGGGAGGGAGAACAGCTCCGACAGGCCCGCGCGCACGCGCCCGACGAGGGACTTCACCGGCTTCTGGCGGTGCGAGGTGCCCAGCACCGAGGAGCCGGAGGCCGCGAGCGCGGAGAGCTGCTCGGGGCGCACCTTCGAGGGCCCGCAGCCGAAACGGCCGTCGGCGGGCTTGAGGTCAGAGGGAATCACGATGTCAGCCACGCTGACCAGCCTACTAAGCCCGCCGATTGGACTAGACCGGGGTCCGGGGTTTGAGACGGAAGCGCCTGGAATGCGGGACGGCCGCCGCGTGGGGAGCCCTCGCGGCGGCCGTGCGCGTGCCGGGGTCAGCCGCCGAGGATCTCGGCGGCGCCGGGGACGTCGTTGACCGACCGCTGGGCGGGGCCCACGTAGTCGGCGCTGGGGCGGACGAGCCTGCCCGTGCGCTTCTGCTCCAGGATGTGGGCGGCCCAGCCCGCGGTGCGGGCGCAGGTGAACATCGAGGTGAACATGTGCGAGGGCACCTGGGCGAAGTCCAGGATGACCGCGGCCCAGTACTCGACGTTGGTGGCGAGCACCCGGTCGGGCTTGCGGGCGTGCAGCTCCTCCAGCGCGGCCTTCTCCAGCGCGGCGGCGACCTCGTAGCGCGGCGCGCCGAGCTCCTTGGCCGTACGGCGGAGCACGCGGGCGCGGGGGTCCTCGGCGCGGTAGACGCGGTGGCCGAAGCCCATGAGGCGCTGGCCCTTGTCCAGCTCGCTCCGGACGTACTGCGCGGCGTCGCCGACCTGCTCGACACCCTCGATCATGTGCAGCACGCGGGCCGGGGCGCCGCCGTGCAGCGGGCCCGACATCGCGCCGACCGCACCGCTCAGCGCCGCGGAGACGTCGGCGCCGGTGGAGGCGATGACGCGGGCGGTGAAGGTGGAGGCGTTCATGCCGTGCTCGGCCGCGGAGACCCAGTAGGCGTCGATGGCCTTGACGTGCTTGGGGTCGGGCTCGCCGCGCCAGCGGACCATGAAGCGCTCGACGATGCTCTCGGCCTCGTCGACCCGCTTCTCCGGGACCACGGGCTGGCCCTGGCCGCGCGCCGACTGGGCGACGAAGCTCAGGGCGGTCACGCTTGCGCGCGCGAGGTTGTCGCGCGCCTCGTCCTCGTCGATGTCGAGCAGCGGCTTGAACCCGTAGTGGGGGGCCAGCATGGCCAGCGCGCTCTGCACGTCGACGCGGATGTCACCGGAATGGACAGGAATGGGGTAGCGCTCGGCCGGGGGGAGACCCGGCTGGAACTTGTTGTCGACGAGCAGGCCCCACACGTTGCCGAACGAGACGCGGCCGACCAGCTCTTCGATGTCGACGCCCCGGTAGCGGAGGGCGCCCCCTTCTTTGTCCGGTTCCGCGATCTCCGTCTCGAAAGCTACGACGCCTTCGAGCCCGGGTTTGAAGTCGGACATTCTCGGCCGCCTCCCTTTCTTGAAGTCAAAGCCTTGATGTCGAGATACCGGCGAGTCATATTCAACCCGTAGGGTCGCGGTGCTGTGTCACCGGACCCGCCCCAACGCGATCGCCCCTGGTGAGGGGCGGTGCGCGGGCTCCCCGCCGGACACGCGACAATACCGTTCCGTGGACGACACCTCGCGCCCGCCGTCGCTGGCGGGGCTTCGCCGTACCTATGAGGGCCTACCCCTGCTGGAGGCCGACCTCGCACCCGATCCCGTCTCGCAGTTCGCCGCCTGGTTCGGCGAGGCCGTGGACGCCGGGCTCCCCGAGCCGAACGCGATGGTCGTCGCGACCTGCTCGGCGGGCGGCCGGCCGGCGGCCAGGACCGTGCTGCTCAAGGGATACGACGAGAGCGGCTTCGTCTTCTACACCAACTACGAGTCGCGCAAGGGCCGCGACCTGACCGAGAACCCGCGGGCGAGCCTGCTGTTCCCCTGGCACGAGATCCGCCGCCAGGTGCGCGTGGAGGGCACGGTCGTACGGCTCCCGCGCGAGGAGTCGGCCGCCTACTTCCGGTCCCGGCCGTACGGCTCGCAGATCGGGGCCTGGGCCTCGCGCCAGTCGGCGGTCGTGGGCTCCCGCGAGGAGCTCGACGAGCGGTACGCCAAGCTGGAGCGGCGCTGGCCGCAGGAGCCACCGGTGCCGGACTTCTGGGGCGGCTTCCGGGTCGTGCCCGCGGAGGTGGAGTTCTGGCAGGGCCAGCTCGACCGCATGCACGACCGGCTCCGCTACCGCCGCTCGGGGGACTCCTGGGTGATCGAGCGGCTGGCTCCCTGAGATCCTGGTCTCTTCGCGGGAACATCCGGAGGTGTCCGGCCAAGGGGGATAGCTGTGGGCTTGTCGGCTTTCGTGCGCAGGCACATGGTGGACGTCCGGCCGCTCGCCGTCCTCCCCTACCGGCGGCTCTGGGCGGGCCAGGGCGTGTCGTTCGTGGGCTTCCAGCTCACCTCGACGGCGGTCGCCGCGCAGATCTACAAGACCACCGACTCCTCCTTCTGGGTCGGCATGCTCGGCCCGGCCAACCTCGTCCCGCTGGTCGTCTTCGGGCTCTGGGGCGGCGCCGTCGCCGACGCGGTCGACCGGCGCAGGCTGCTGATCGGCGGTGCGCTGGTCGCCTGGGCGGCGACGCTCGCCCTGCTGCTCCAGACGCTCCTCGGCGCGGCGAGCGTCGGTCTGCTGCTGGCGACCGTGGCCGTGCACGCCACCGGCTTCGCCATCACCAGCCCGACCCGGGGCGCGATCATCCCCAGGCTGCTCCCGGCGGAGCTGGTCCCGGCGGCCAACACGCTCAACTTCCTGGTCAGCAGCATGGGCGCGGTGATCGGCCCGCTGGTCGCGGGCGTCGTGCTCGCGCGGGGCGGGTTCGCCGCCGTCTACCTCACCGACGCGGTGCTGTTCGGCGCGAGCCTCTACGCCGCGGTACGGCTGCCGCGGCTCGCGCCCCTCGGCGAGGTGACCCGGCCCGGCCTGCGCTCGGTCGTCGACGGCCTGCGCTACATCGCCGGCAACCGCGTGGTGCTGATGTCGTTCGTCGTGGACGTCATCGCCATGGCGTTCGCGCTGCCCAGGGCGCTGTTCCCGGAGATCGCGGACGAGCGGTTCGGCGGCTCGCTGATCGCGTTCGGCTGGCTGACGGCGAGCATCGCCATCGGCTCGGTCGCGGGCGGCCTGCTCTCGGGCTGGGTCGGCCGGGTGCGGCGCCAGGGGCTGGCCCTCACGTTCACGATCGCCGTCTGGGGGGTCAGCGTCGCCGCGGCCGGCCTCGCCCCCGCGCTGTGGCTGATGGTCGCCCTGCTCGCGGTCGGCGGGGCCGCGGACATGGTCTCGGCGGTGTGGCGGCAGACGATCCTGCAGACCCACGCGCCCGACGAGATGCGGGGCCGGATGCAGGGCGTGTTCACTGTCGTGGTCGCCGGCGGCCCCCGCCTGGGCGACCTGCGGGCCGGGGCCGCGGCGACCTGGTTCGGCGCCACCGGGGCGTGGGTCGGCGGCGGGATCGCGTGCGCGGTCGCGGTGCTGGCGGCCGGGCTCGCCGTACCGGCGTTCCGGGAGTACCGCGCGGCGCCGCGCGGGCCGGAGAAATGTGACGTCTGACCCATAGGGAAGGGTTCGGGATGCCGCGGTGTTGCCGTCCTTTGACGGCGCGCGCCACGGCACCTGGTTTCTCCCAATAGGGTCGGAGTCCGGGACTTTTTCGTTCACGCGGCGCCATGGAACGGTGCGCGCGGCGAACTGTGACGGACTGAGACGAACATGACATTCGAGACAGGACGGGAGGAGCCTTGACCGCACACGGCCTGATCGACACCACGGAGATGTACCTCCGTACGATCTTCGAATTGGAAGAGGAGGGAATCGTCCCTCTGCGTGCGCGAATCGCCGAGCGGCTTCAGCAGAGCGGCCCGACCGTCAGCCAGACGGTCGCCCGGATGGAGCGCGACGGACTGGTCAGGGTCGAGGGCGACCGGCACCTGACCATGACCGACCTGGGCCGCACGCTCGCCACCCGCGTCATGCGCAAGCACCGCCTCGCCGAGTGCCTGCTCACCCAGGTGATCGGCCTGCCCTGGGAGGAGGTGCACATCGAGGCCTGCCGCTGGGAGCACGTGATGTCCGAGTCGGTCGAGGCGCGCCTGGTCACCCTGCTGAACAACCCGACCTGCGACCCGCACGGCAACCCGATCCCCGGCCTGGAGGAACTCGGTGTCCAGGACTCCGGGGGAGCCGTGCCGGAGCCGCTGCCGTCCATGGCGGAGCTGGCCGGGACGAGGGATATACCCGTCGTCGTCCGCCGAATTAGCGAACAAGTGCAAAGCGATCCCGCTGTGATGCTTAAACTCAAGCAAGTTGGGATACAACCCGGACGCGAGGTCACGCTCGCGGCGAGCGACGAAGGTGTGCGGGTGATCGGTGACGATGAGGCGGGCAACTCTCTTGCGGACCTTCCGCGAGACATCGCTGCCCACGTTTTCGTCGCCGCACGCTGACCGGCGCGCTTCTGCTTGGTTGAATCCCACCTGGGGGTCCCTCCACTCCCACGCCGAGACTGCAGCAGGAGCAACCGTGGTTCGCTTTGCGCACAGCCGTCCCCGAGGGGTGGTCACCGGATGAAGCGGTGGGGGGATCTCTCGCAGGACGCCGCCGACCACCTCTCGGCCGGCTCGGTCCTGGACCAGGCCGAGATGGCGGTGGTGGTCACCGACAGGTTCAGCAACCTTCTCTACTGGAACCCGTTCGCCGAGCGACTGTTCGGCCACTCGGGCCCGTCTATCCCCGGTGGCCCGCCGGGGTTCACCCTGGGGATCCTGGAGAAGGACAACCCGCTCGCCGTCGAGCTCGCCAAGCACGTGCTCAAGGGCGGCGTGTGGGAGGGCACGTTCGACGTCAAACGCGCCGACGGGACGATGATCTACGTCCGCGCGCAGGCGGTGCCGCTGCGGCACTCCTCGGGATCGGTGACGGGTATCGTCGTCACCGCCCGCGAGGCCATGCGCAGCAACGAGCGGGAGAAGGACCGCTTCGGCCTGCTGGAGCGGATCGGCGAGCGCCTGGCGGGCTCGCTCTACGTCGAGGAGACGCTCAAGCGCGTCGCCGAGATGCTCGTCCCGCAGTTCGCCGACCACTGCTTCATCGAGCTGATGGAGGGCGACCGGCTCACCCGGAGGGTCTCCACCCACGTCCAGGGCTGGAGCCCGCCGCCCAACACCTGGGCCCCGCTCGGCGCCGAGATCCGCTACCCGGCAGGCCACTACGCCGACACCGCGCTCCGCCGCCAGGAGACGATCCTGGTCGAGGACTTCGCGCAGACCAACTACCCCAGCCCGGGCGAGGGCAGCACCCGGCTGGCCGCGGAGGTCGGCCTGACCTCCGCCATCGTCGCCCCGCTCTGCGTGCGCGGCGAGACCCTCGGGCTGATGTACCTCGGCCTGTCCAACCTGACCGACCGGCGCAGCCCGCACTACGACACCTTCGACCGCGACTTCGTCGGGGCCATCGCCACCCGGGTCGCGCTCGCGGTGGACAACGCGCTGCTGTTCGAGGAGGAGCGGCACACCGCGGAGTCCTTCCAGAAGCACCTGCTGCCGCGCGCCCTGCCCCAGCTCGACGGGCTGGAGATCGCGGTCCGCTACTACCCCGCCGCCCCGCTCGCCTCGCACGGCCAGGGCATCCAGACCCAGGTCGGCGGCGACTGGTACGACGTGATCCCCCTCTCCGCGGGCCGGGTCGGCATCGTCATCGGCGACGTGGAGGGCCGCGGAGCCAAGGCCGCCGCCGTCATGGGGCAGCTCAGGGCCGCGCTGCGCGCCTTCGCCCAGGACGACAAGCCCCCCGCGGAGATCCTCGCCCGGCTCGACGAGTGGACGCGTATCATCGCCACGCCCGAGCAGGACGCCAGCGGCGCCGACATCAGCGTCCCCCCCATCGTCACCTGCCAGTACCTCGTCTACGACGCCTGGTCGCGCCAGCTCTCCTTCGCCAACGCCGGGCACGCCCCGCCGCTGCTGCTCGTCGACGGCGCCTGCGTCGAGCTCGACATCAAGGAGGTCGGCCAGCCCCTCGGCGTCCGCGCCAAGGGAGTCCACGCCGACCTGGTCTACAAGGAGGAGACCCGGACGCTCCCGCCCGGCGCCTCCCTGCTCCTCTACACCGACGGCCTCGTGGACCGCCGCCCCATGCGCGACTCCGGCGAGCGGCCGCCCGGCGACGAGGAGATGCTCGCGATCCTCTGCGACAAGCTCGTCGAGCTGTCCGGCGCCTCGGTGGAGCGCATCGCCGACGCCGCCACGGTCGCCGTGCCCGGGGAGATCGACGACGACATGGCCATCCTGGTCGTCAGGTCGTCGGCCGCCGACCTGGACGTCGAGGAGCGCACCTTCGCGGCTGAGCCGATCATGGTCAGCGAGGCCAGGCGGATGGCGTCGGAGGCGTTCGCCGGATGGAACGTCCCGGAGGAGCGCGCCGAGCTCGCCTGCCTGCTCGTCTCCGAGGTGGTGACGAACGTCGTGCTGCACGCGGCCAGCACCAGCATCCCGCGCCGGGAGCTGATGATGGACGGCGGGATGGCGGACGGCGGGCTGCTGGACGGGTTCGAGGACTCCTGGGACGTCCCCGGCTTCGACGAGGAGATCGCCGCCGCCGAGAAGGAGTTCACGCTCCGGCTCCGCCGGGGCGCGGAGTCCGTCTGGGTCGAGGTCTTCGACCAGGACCTGCGCCTTCCCCGCATCCGCAGCGCGGGCGAGAACGACGAGGGAGGCCGCGGCCTCTACCTCGTCGACCAGCTCGCCAAGCGCTGGGGCTCCCGCCCCACCACGGAGGGCAAGGCCGTCTGGTTCGAGATCCCCACCAAGTCCCGCTAGGGCCGACGACGGTCCTCCCGCCGGGCTTCCGGCGGGAGGCCTCCGGCGGTCCCGCCGGCGCGGTGGCGGGAGATCCCCGCGGCCGCCCGCCGAGATTCCTGCCCCGCCCCGCTAGGCGATCGCCCCGATCGGTGTTTGAGTGGATCCCATGGAGCTGGCCTTCGAACGCCGCGGGGCCGGAGCGCCCCTGATCCTGGTGCACGGCATCGGGCACCACTGGCAGGCGTGGCTGCCGGTGCTCGACCGGCTGTCCGCGGAGCGCGACGTGATCGCCGTGGACCTGCCGGGCTTCGGCGTCTCGCCGCCGCTGCCGCCCGGCACGCCGTACACGGCGGAGACGCTGGCCGACGCGGTGGAGTCCTTCTGCGCCGTGCTCGGGATCCGCGAGCCGCACGTGGCGGGCAACTCCCTCGGCGGGTACGTCGCGCTGGAGCTCGCCTCCCGGGGCGTCGTCCGTACGGCGTGCGCGCTCTCGCCGGCGGGTTTCTGGAGCCGGGGGGAGCTCGCCTACGCACGGGCCGTGCTCCGGGCCACCCGGGCCGCGGCGGTCGCCGTCCCGCCGGAGCGGGCCGCGATGACGACCGGCAACCCCGTCGCCAAGGCGATCTCGGTGGGGATGATGGTGGCCCACCCGGGACGGCTCCCCGACGACGCGGTCCTCGCGGCGGGCGAGGCGCTGCGCAACGCGCCGGGCTTCGACGAGACGCTCGACTCGTTCGCGTGGCTGATGCCCCCGGCCCCGCCGAAGGCGCCGATCACGGTCGCCTGGGGCGAGCACGACCGGCTGCTGCTGCGGCGGCAGGCCGTACGGGCCGCCAAGTGGTCGGGGCAGCGGGTGAAGCTGCTGCGGGGCTGCGGGCACGTGCCGATGAGCGACGACCCCGAGCTGGTCGCCCGGGTGCTGCTGGAGGCCTCGGCGATCTGACGGCGGCGGACCGGAGCGGCGCCGTACGGCCCGGCGCACCCTCCCGGGAACTCCCGGGCCCCGCCGCGGGGCGCGGCCTCAGCGCATGGTCTGGCCCCAGACGGCGAGCATCGCGATGATGAACACGATCATCACGCCCGTGTAGGCGACCGGGCCGAACCGCAGCGCCCGGCGCACCCGGTTCAGCCCCCAGGAGAACAGGAACGCCAGGAACACCAGCAGGATCAGTCCGCTGTCCATCGTCACCGCCTCGGGGGAGTCTCCGCTGACCAGTATGCGCCGCCGCACGGCCCGGTGCGGAGGAGTGGCGGATATCACAGCGGCCGGGTGAACCAGGGGACCGGCCGGGGGGTCGAACCTCTCGGACGACGCACCGCCGTCCGCCCCGGCGGGAGAGCGCCGCGGGCGGTCCACCGCGGAGGCGGACGGCACGCCGGGATCCGCTCCGGGGCCGGTACGGCTCCCGCCGTGGTGTGCATCTGCGTGGGATGCGTCCTGTATGTGGATTCGTAGAGGTTCATGGAAGGTTGGGTCCCTGTGAAGGGAACATCGAAGGCGGCCCGTGTCCTGCTGGCGGTCGTGCTCGTCGTGGGGCTGGGGGCCTGCTCGGGGAAGCGGAAGCGGCTGGACGACGACGTGGCCGACGCTCCGGCCGCGGTCTCCGACGTCTCCGGAGGCGGGGAGAGCGCCGGTGCCGCTCCCGAGGCGACGACGGCGTCCCCGAGCGAGAGTCCCGCCTCCCCGGTGACGGGGCAGGTCTCCCTCAAGGGGGCGGACTCGATCACGGTGCAGGAGGACGACGGGACCGTGCACGAGGCCGGGCTGGGGCCGCTCACCGTGGTGCTCGACACGCAGGCAGGCGTCTGCGACACCGGCGAGCTCCCGCACATGTGCACGGTGGACCAGCTCAAGAAGGCCCTGAAGTCGGGGGTGTCCCTCTACGCCGCGGTGACGATCGACGGCGACCGGGCCACGCGGATCGAGGAGATCGTCAGGAACTGAGGCCCGGCCGCCGGGAGCGCCTCTCCGGCGTGGGGCATGTGTCCCGGGGCGCGTGCCGGCATCGGTCGCGGTGCCGCGGCGGCATCCCCGCGGTGCCACGACCGATGAGCGCCCGCCGGGCTCAGAAGCCGAAGGAGCGGCCGATGATCTCCTTCATGATCTCGGTGGTGCCGCCGTAGATGGTCTGCACGCGGCTGTCGATCCAGGCCTTGGCGACGGGGTACTCCATCATGTAGCCGTAGCCGCCGTGGAGCTGGAGGCAGCGGTCGATGACCTTGTTCTGCAGCTCGGTGGTCCACCACTTGGCCTTGGCGGCGTCGACGACGGACAACTGCCCGGCGTTGAGGGCGAGGATGCACTTGTCCAGGTAGTGCCGGGCGATCTCGACCTCGGTGTCCAGCTCGGCCAGGACGAACCTGGTGTTCTGGAAGCTGCCGATGTTCCGCCCGAAGGCCTTGCGGCTCTTGCAGTACTCGACCGTCGTGGACAGGACGGTCTCGGCGGCGGCCACGGCGGCCACGGCGATCGACAGGCGCTCCTGCGGCAGGTTGCCCATGAGCTGGAAGAAGCCCTGGCCCTCCTGGTCGCCGAGC
Organism: Thiemannella venezuelensis; assembly: GCF_014203605.1. Taxonomy (GTDB): domain Bacteria; phylum Actinomycetota; class Actinomycetes; order Streptosporangiales; family Streptosporangiaceae; genus Planomonospora_A; species Planomonospora_A venezuelensis. The sequence goes on from NZ_JACHJJ010000009.1 coordinate 40,409, forward strand.
AGGTTGGCGGCGGGCACCCGGACGTCCTCGAAGAACAGCTCGGCGGTGTCCTGGGCCTTCATGCCGATCTTCTCGAGGTTCCGGCCCCGGGTGAAGCCCTCCATCCCGCGCTCCACGACCAGGAGGGAGATGCCCCGGGCGCCCTCGTCGGGGTCGGTCTTGGCCACGACCACGACCAGGTCGGAGTTGATGCCGTTGGTGATGAAGGTCTTGGAGCCGTTGACGACGTAGTGGTCGCCCTCGCGCCGGGCGGTGGTCCGCACGCCCTGCAGGTCGCTCCCCGCGCCCGGCTCCGTCATCGCGACCGCCGTGATCAGCTCGCCGCTCGCGAAGCCGGGCAGCCAGCGGGCCTTCTGCTCGTCGTTGGTCGTGTCGACGAAGTACGGCGCCATGACGTCGTTGTGCAGCGAGAAGCCGAGGCCCGAGGCGCCGATCCGGATGACCTCCTCGACGATCACGGTGTTGTACCGGAAGTCGGTGATCCCCGACCCGCCGAACTCCTCCGGCACGCCGAAGCCGAACATGCCGATCTCGCCGGCCTTCTTCCAGACCTCGCGGGGGACGATGCCGTCCTTCTCCCACTGGTCGTGGTGGGGAGCGACCTCCCGGGCCAGGAACTCGCGCACGGTCTCACGGAAGAGGTCGTGCTCCTCGTCGAAGAGGTCTCGCTGCATTGACTGCCTCCACAGGGGTGTCCGGTCTCGCTGGGGACCAGAATACGATTCTGTTACCTGGAGGTACAGGCGGCCGGGAAGTCTGCGCCGGCCTGATGGAACGTGCCGAGATCACAAGTCCGTGACGGTCGGCTGTGGGTCTTGTTATCCGCCTGCCGGAGGACACCTGGGGGCAGTACGATCCGGGCCTAGTTGTGGTGAGATGACCAGATTTTGACCAGGTCTTGGCATACGGGAGTGTTGCGGTGTTTCGGTGGAGAGCTGGCCTCCGTGGGACAGTCGCGGCATCCGTCCTGAGTGTGGCGGTTGGTGGTTTAGTTGTCCTGTCCGCTGCAACGGGACGTGCGGAATCTGTTGATAATTTCTTCTACGACTATACCTGCAGTGGATTGTTGGTCGGCGGTCAAGAGAAAAACCTTAGAATTCAGGTAGGCATTCCAAAGACGGTCGCTCTCGGGCAGCCGCTAAAGGTTGACTGGACTGTAGTGGGAGATTCTCCGCTCCGGTCTCCGGGAAAATACGCCAAAGGCGCCAAGGTTTCTGTGTCCGCAGTAGCATCCATTTCGAATTTCTGGGATGGTTCAGGAACGCTGGAATCAAAGGGAGAATTGACAACGGATGTGGATCTGGCCGACCAGTCCGTTTTGAAGATTCCGGCGATCACTTCTGGTTCGTATACGACAGGTGCTCAAGAGGGTGAAATTAAGGTTGAGCCCCAGGAGTTGAAGTTTGGGTTCACGCCCGTTAAGGCAACGGAGGAAGTGAACGATTCGGCTCTGACGGGTCCCATGCCTAATCCTCCAGCCGAAGACGGGAGGCTCTACTACAAGGGGAAGTGGAGCTACGAGTTCAATCACAGTGCACGCATACCGCCGACAGAATGGGTTGGAAGCGTGCGCGACCGGAAGGACGATGTTCACCATACTCAGACGCAGGGTGATACAGCAACAATTAAGTTCGAGGGTACCGGCATCGAGTACATCGGTGAGCGTCACAAGCTACATGGTGATGTGAAGGTTGAATTGCTCGATGCTGGAGGAAATTCGATCCCTGAGTATTCGGCTGAAATTATCTCGCCATGGTTGAAGACTAGCTCTGAGGGTGCGCCAGAGGTCGAAGAGGGGAAACGTTACGCCAGCCAGGTTCTTTGGGCTAAGACCGATCTTCCTTACGGGAGATATCAGCTAGTGCTTACATCTGAGGCTAAGGCTTCGCGACCGTACATGATGGTTGACGGGTTCAACGTGATCAACAAAGAGCATGTGACTCCGCCCAAGATGTTCGACACCGTTTGTAAGCCGTCGGGCCCTGTGGTTGCCGCCACAGTAAAGGTGCAGAAGACATCGGCGAGTCCCTCTCCGACTCCCACCACCAAGACTCCCACGCCCAAGCCCACCGTCACCGTGACCGCCAGCCCCGGCGGGACCGCCACGGCCAAGCCGACCGTCACCGTGACCGCCACCGTCACCCCCACCCGGGCGACCCCCACCACCCCCCAGGTCACCAGGGTTCCCGTGGGCGGTGCCGACACCGGTGTCGGACCCGAGGAGGAGCGGTCGGGGATGGGCCTGGTCGGCCTCGGGTCGGTGATGGTGTTCGGCAGCGCCGTGGGCGGCGTGATGCTCAGGCGGCGTCGCGCGGCGCACACGCGCGGCCGGGGATAGCAGGAGCGTTCGGGGATGCATCCAGGGCCTTCGCACGGCGGCACGCCGGATCCCTACCAGGGGAACCCGGCGTACCAGGGTCAGCCGGACCACTCGGGCCAGCCGGTTTACGCGGGATATCCCGGCGGGCCGGGCTACCCGGGACATCCGGGCCAGGTGCCGCCCGCCAAGGCCAAGCGGGGCATGCTGCTGCCGTCCCTCCTGGTCGCCGGGTCGCTCGGCGGAGTCGCCGCGATCATGGCGGGACTGCTCACCTACTTCGCCCCGCCCTCCGAGGAGGAGGTCTACGGTCCGCCGATCCCGCTGGCCAACGCCACCGCCCAGGCGGCGAGCCCGCCCCCGGGCCAGCCCCAGCAGGTGGTCCCGGAGCAGCAGCCCCAGGAGCAGAACCCCGCAGGCCAGCCCGACCAGGTGGGACCGGGCGGGCTGGACCTGCCGCTGACCGCCGCCGCGCCCACCGCGCCGCCCCCGCTCCCCGTCGTGATGCCGCCCGAGCCGCTCAAGAGCACCGGGGTCACCCCCCGCAAGCTGGCCATCTCGAAGATCGGCGTGATGACCTCGCTGACGCCCCTCGGGGTCGACGCCAAGCAGCGCGTCCAGACGCCGCCGCTGAGCAAGCCCGCCCTGGCGGGCTGGTACAGGCACGGCCCCGTCCCCGGCCAGCAGGGGCCCTCGGTCATCCTCGGCCACGTCAACGCCAACGGCAGGGCGGCGGTCTTCAGCCGCCTGCGCGAGCTCAAGCGCGGCGACAAGATCAAGGTGTCGCGCTCCGACGGGGCGGTCGTGGAGTTCACCGTCGACGGCGTCGAGCAGGTCAGCAAGCGGGCCTTCCCGTCCAGGCGGGTCTACGGCAACACCGGCGAGGCCACCCTCCGCCTGATCACCTGCGGCGGCGTCTACAACTCCAAGACCCGCCACTACACCGACAACATCATCGTCTACGCCACCCTGTCGGCCACCCGCCGCGCCTGACCCCCCACCCCGGGCCGTCCGCCGGAATCCGGCTACCGGGCGGCCGCGACCGTGCTGTCCCACCGGTGGTCGGTCGGCGAAACGCCCCGGCCGGCCGCGGAACCCATCCGCCACAGCACCATCCGGGCCACCGCATGGACCAGGTCCGGGTCGTGGGTCAGCACGAAGTCCACGCTGCCTCCCGGGCCGGGCCGTACGCAGAGCGCGGCCGTGCCCTGCGGGCTCACCACGGCCAGCGCCGTCTCGGCGTCACCGGGCCCGGTGACCGGCACCACCCGTACCGGGCGCGGATCCGGGCCGGCCAGAGAGGGGCCGACGATGCCGGCGAAGGCGGCCGTACCGGCCGCGGGCACGAGGCGGGGCAGCCAGGACCGGCCGACCTCCGGATCCGGGTACGCGCCCAGCACCAGGGTGTACGGCCCGCTGCCCGACGCCAGGGACAGCAGGTACTCGGTCAGCCCGTCGACCGTCCGCTGGTCGCCGACGCGGCTGTGGTGCCGGGCCGAGGCCACGCTGAACGGGGTGCCGGACGGCAGGTGCAGGCCCGGCCGGGGCGAGCGCAGGCGGGCGGAGCGGTGCACCGGCAGACCGGAGACCGCGCCGAGCGGACCGGGCCGCCCGAACAGCCAGCCCTGACCCCACCGCGCGCCCAGCGCCCGCGCGGTGGCCAGGTCCTCCTCGGTCTCGATGCCCTCGGCCAGGACCACCGCCCCGCACCGTTCGGCGTACGCGCCGACCACCGCGGCGGTCTCGACGGTGTGCCGCGCGTGCGGGTCGCGCAGCAGGTGCATGTCGAGCTTGACCACCTCCGGCTCGACCAGCGGAAGGAAGGCCAGCGAGAGCGGGTCGGCCCCGACGTCGTCCAGGGCGAGCGCGCCGTCGGTCTGGTGCACCTGGCTGGCGATGGTCAGCAGCGCCGCCGGATGCGAGGCCAGCGCCCGCTCGGTGAACTCCAGCACGATCCGGTACGGCCGCTCCGAATTGATCGCGTCCACCAGCTCGGGGGTGAACGGATGGCTCAGCGCGGCCGGTTCGGCGTTGACGAAGAGCAGCGGCGGCGCCCCGTCCGGGGCGTCCCGGGCGACCTCAATCGCCCGTGCGGCGCAGAGCTGGTCGACCAGCGGCAGCAGCCCGGTCCGGGCGGCCGCCGCGAACAGGGCGTCCGGGAACTCGACGGACGAGCCGGCCGGGCCGCGCGCCAGCGCCTCTGCGCCCGCCACGGTCCCGGTGGCGAGGTCCACGATCGGCTGGTACAGCGGGGAGACGGCACGCTCGGCGAGCACCCGCGGGATGAGCGCGTCCGGCTCGTCATGCGGGTTCCAGCCGCTCCGTGTCGGTTCCATGCCGCTCCGATCTCCCCGATGACGTCCGCCGACTGGCGCCACGCCTATCGGCGCCGTGCGACCGGAGGTGAGGGTTCCTCTCCGGCCCCCTCGCCGCCGGGCTCCGGCGGACCGGCCGGGCATGACCGTACGGCAGGCGGGTAGCCGGAACGGGTGAGACTTGACGACTGGTTCCTCACCGCCGAAGAACGGGACAACCCGGCCACCACGCTCGACGCCTGGACGACCGGGAACCTCGTGCGCCCGCTCATCCACGGCGCCGCCTACTTCGCCGAGCTCAAGGCCCGGGTGGACCGGCTCGGCAAGGACGACCTGCTGCTGTTCGCCGACTGGCGCGGCGACCCCGACGAGCTGCTCACCGACGACGGCCCGGGGGTCGCGCGGGTGATGGCGCAGGCGGCGGCCAGGGGGGCCCTGGTCCGGGGGCTGATCTGGCGCTCGCACCTGGACTGGCTGCGCTTCTCCTCCGAGGAGAACCGGCACCTCGGCGAGGACGTCGAGGCCGCCGGCGGCCAGTGCCTGCTCGACACCCGGGTACGGCCCGGCGGGTCGCACCACCAGAAGTTCGTCATCCTCCGCCACGACGAGGACTCCGCCGAGGACGTGGCCTTCGTCGGCGGCATCGACCTGTGCCACAGCCGGCGGGACGACGCCGGGCACCGGGGGGACCCGCAGACCGTCTCCATGCCGGAGGCGTACGGTGACCGGCCGCCCTGGCACGACATCCAGGTGATGATCCAGGGGCCTGCCGTGGGCGAGGTGGAGAAGGTCTTCTGCGAGCGCTGGCAGGATCCGGCGCCCGAGACCCGCCACCCGGTCAAGCGGCTCCGCGACCACTTCGAGCGGATGGACGACGTGCCGCCGCTGCCCGATCCGGGGCCTCCCCCCGGACCCGTGGGGACGCACGCCGTACAGCTCCTGCGGACCTATCCGCACCGGCGCGGCGCGTATCCGTTCGCGCCGCGCGGGGAGCGGAGCGTGGCCAGGGCCTACCACAAGGTGCTGGGGGCGGCGCGTTCGATGGTCTACCTGGAGGACCAGTACCTGTGGTCGACCGAGGTGATCGAGCCCTTCGCCGGGGCGCTGGAGCGGGAGCCGGAGCTCCGCATGGTCATCGTGGTGCCGCGCCACCCCGACCAGGACGGCTGGCTCGCCGGGCCGGCCAGCCTGATCGGCAGGGCCGACGCGCTGGCCAGGCTCCAGGAGGCGGGCGGGGACCGGATCGCGGTCTACGACCTGGAGAACCACGCGGGCACTCCGGTGTACGTGCACGCCAAGGTGTGCGTGGTCGACGACGTGTGGGCGGCGGTCGGCTCGGACAACGTCAACCTGCGGTCGTGGACCTTCGACTCGGAGCTGAGCTGCGCGGTCGTCGACGAGGAGCCCGATCCGCGCCCGCCCGCCGGGGCGGGCAGGTACGCCCGGGAGCTGCGCCTCGCGCTGGCCGCCGAGCACCTGGACCGCGATCCCGCCGACGTGGACGACCTGTGCGACCCCGTGGCGGCCTTCGACGCGTTCGCCGACTCCGCGGCCCGGCTGGAGAGGTGGCACCGCGACGGGTGCCGGGGGCCCCGCCCGCCGGGACGGCTCCGCCCGCACGCGCCCCCCAAGCTGGGGCACCTGGCCAGGGTGCTGGCCATGCCGCTCTACCGGATGGCGGTGGACCCCGACGGACGGCCGCCCGCCCTGCGCCGCTCGAACGACTTCTGACCCGCCCCGGGGCTGGAGAAGCCGGTGAGGAGCGGTTCGGCCAGGGCATGCCGGAGGAGCGCGGGCGATCTGTCCCGCCAGGCCCCCGCACCGCGTACGACGGGAAACCCCAGACGTCGTCGGGCCGGGCCGCGGGTCAGCAGCGGCGGAGCTCCTCGGCGACGAGTCCCGCGCCGATGCCGAGCAGCCAGACGTCCTTGGCGATGGCCATGCCCTGGTGGGTGGGGCGCAGGCTGCCCTCCTCGCGCATGCCCGGCGTCCTCAGGTAGAGCCCGAGGAGCCCGCCCGCGAAGGCGGTGAGCGCGGCGCCCGCCAGCACCGACGGCACCGCCGGGATCAGCAGCGCCGCGCCGACGGCGATCTCCGCCTTGGAGAGCAGCTTGACGAAGTCCTCCGGATCCATGTCCTTCAGGAAGGGGTAGGCGCCCGAGGCCATCCCGTGGAGCTGGGCGGCGGTCTCCTTGTCGGCGGCGGACTTGGTCAGGCCGGAGTTCAGGATGAGCGCCCCGGCGGCGAGCCGGGCCGGGAGCTGGTGCGGGCGGGCCAGGAGCCTCATGGTTCCTCACAGAGGTCGTACGGGACCGGGACCGGGCTCCTTCCCCGCCCTCCGCCGGGCCACCCCGGGTTGATCGTCCGTTGGCGATGGCCGGACCCTTTCGTTGGGGGAGCGCACGCCGTACCGCCCCGGCCGTACGGCGCGGCTCCCCCGGGGCGCACGCCCTGGGACGTGAGAGAATCTATGCCCGGTTTGCCGACAGGCTCCCGTTTCTTGACCGGGCTTCATAAGATCTAGGGCGGACCGTGACCATCGGCTGGAATCGTGGGTAGTGACCCAGGCCGGTCAACCGCATCGAAACGGAGACAGACCGTGCTGAAGCCCAAGACGCGGCGACGCGTCATGGCCAAGACGGCGGCCATCGCAGCAGTGGGCGCGGGTGTCCTCTTCGGTGCCGTCCCGGCGGTGGCGTCCATGGTGACGACGATGGCGCCCAAACCGGTCACCTACGACTGCACGGTGCCCGGGGGCGCGGCGGCCACCTACAAGGTCCAGCTCGACTTGACCGGCCCGCTCAACCCGGTCCCCAGTTCCACGATCGTGGCGACCTGGAAGATCGGCCCCTCGGCCTCGCCCGCAATCACGGCCCCCTCGGCGATCCCGACGAGCGATCGCATCATCGTCGAGGGCGATGTGCTGATCACGAGCAGCCCTCTGGCGGTTCCTTCGGAGGCCCGCCAGCTCGAAGCCACCGGAGCCGCCGTCTCGGTCGCGGCCGGTGCGACGATCACCCCGCCCAACCTGCTGATCACGATGACCCCGACGGCGACGGGGGTCATCGCGGTCCAGCCGGACGCGTTCACCCTTTACGTGATGCCGTCGGGCGGGACCGAGAGTGAACTGCTCAACTGCGCGGTGTCCACGGCCGCCGCGGCCGAGGCGACGGCGGCGGCGCTGCTGATCACCGTCAAGCCGTCGACCGCGTCGACGGGGACCCCGACGAACACGGGCACCGGGACGGCGACGCCGACGCCGACGAACACCGCCACCTCGTCGGTGAAGCCGACGATCACCGTCTTCGAGACCGTGACGGCGAAGCCCACGGCCGGCAGGACCCGCCAGATCGAGAAGACCCCCGGCGGCGGGGCGGCCACCGGCGGGGGAGGGGACGCCGGACCGGACGCCCGGGTGATCATGCTGAGCGGGGCGCTCATGATCGCGGGAGCCGCGGCGGGCGGGCTGGCGCTGCGGCGCCGTACGGCCTCCCGGGGATGACCGAGGCGGTGAGATGACCACGCCCACACCGGACGACCGGCGGCCGGAGCCTCCGGCGCGGGGCGGAGGGCCCGGCGGGCCCGCGCAGCCGTACCGGCGGCCGCTGCCCGGCCACCCGCGGCAGGCGGGCGCGCCCCTCCCGCCCGGATACCCCCGGCCCGGATACGCGCAGCCCGGCCACCCGCGGCAGGCCTACCGGCCGCCCATGCCCCCGCGGCCCGGCTACCCGGCCGGCCACCAGGGCCCCGGCTACCCGGTCCCGGAGTACGGCGACCCGGGCGGCGGGCGGGTGCTGCGGTCGGTGCTGATCCTGGCGGCGATCGCCGGGGTGGTCACGGTTCTGGTGGGGGTGTTCTACATGCTGGCCGCGCCCGAGCAGTACGGCCTGGCCGACGAGCGCGCCCTGCCACCGCGGGCGCAGCAGGACCCGGCCGGCGCCGAGGAGACGTACTTCTCGGCGCCCCCGACCGTCCCCCCGCCGCAGCCGACCGTCCCCGCGGCCCCGGCGATGCTGCCCTCGACGCCGAAGCGCCTGGTCATCCCCAGGCTCGGCGTCGACGCGCCGGTCAGGTCCGTCGGGCTGGACAGGAAAGGGGCGGTCCAGGTGCCCCCGGTGAACAACCCCAACCTCGTCGGCTGGTTCCGGGAGGGGCCCACGGCGGGGGAGACCGGGCCGGCGATCATGCTGGGGCACAAGGACACCCAGGCGGGGAGCGCGGTGTTCAGCCGCCTCGACGAGATCCGCAACGGCGACGTCATCGAGGTGCACCGGCAGGACGGCGTGATCGCGGTGTTCACCGTGGGAGGGCTGGAGCAGGCGGAGAAGTCGGTGTTCCCGACGCAGCGGGTCTACGGCGAGTCCCCCGACCCCCAGCTCCACCTGATCACCTGCGGCGGGGCCTACGACCGGGCCACCGGCCACTACACCGACAACGTGATCGTCTACGCGACGATGACGGCCACCCGGCGGGCATGAGCGCGGGAACGATCCCCGGTGCCGAGGGCACCGGGGAGACGGAGCGGACGGAAGACGCCGCGGGAGCCGGGCAGGCCGCGGGGCTCCCCTGGCGGCGGCTGCACGCGCTGGCGCTGGGCGCGGTGGTGGCCGTGGCCGCGACCGCCTACGCCGTGCTCGGCCTGGTCAAGCTCGCCACCTTCCGGGCCAGCACCTTCGACCTGGTCATCTTCGACCAGGCCGTGCGCGGCTACGCGGGCTTCGGGCCGCCGCTGGAGCCCTCGGTCGGCATGTACTACGGCCGGGGCATGGACTTCGTCCAGCTCGCCGACCACTTCTCCCCGATCGTCGCCGCCTGGGCCCCGCTGTACTGGATCCACGACGCGCCCGAGACGCTGATCGTCGCCCAGGCGGTGCTGCTCGCGCTGGCCGCCGTCCCGATCTGGCGCTACACCGAGCGCCGGTTCGGCGCGTTCTGCGCGTACCCGGTCGCGGTGGCCTACGCGGTGTCCTGGCCGGTCGCGCAGGCCGCCGGGTTCGACGTGCACGAGGCGGCCTTCGTCCCGCTGCTGAGCGCCGTCATGATCGAGCGGTTCGACGCCGGCCGGGTCGTGCCCGGCGTCCTGGCCGCGCTCGGCCTGCTGCTGGTCAAGGAGGACATGGGCCTGCTCGTCGCGGGCTTCGGCGTCTACCTGCTCGCCACCCGGCGGCGCTGGGAGGGCACGGCGCTCGTGCTGTTCTCCCTCGGCGCGCTGGTGCTGGTCCGCAACGTCCTCATGCCGCTGGCGGGCTCGGGCGAGGCGGGTTTCCACTGGGCCTACGGCAGATGGGGGGTGACCCTGGGCGAGGTGTTCCTCGGCCTCGCGCGCGACCCCCTCGGCGCGCTCTGGCAGCTCGTCAGCCCGGAGATCAAGGTGGACACCCTCGCCTTCCTGCTCTGGCCGGTCCTGCTGGCGGCGCTGCTGTCGCCGCTCACCCTGGCCGCGCTCCCGCTGGTCGCCGAGCGGCTCCTGGGCGACCGGCCGCAGTGGTGGGGTCCCGACCACCACTACAACGCGTTCGTCGTGGCGATCATCTTCTGCGCCGCGGTGGACGGGGTGGACCGGCTCGGCGGATGGCTCGGGAGGCGGTACGGCGGGCGCTTCGACGGGCGGCGGCTCGCCCGGCACTGGGCGGTCGCGGTGTGCGTCGTGGGCGTCACGCTGATCCCGCGGTTCGCGCTCGGCAACCTCGTCGAATGGTCCTTCTACGAGGGCGAGCCGCACGCCGCGGCGGCCCGGCAGGCGGCGGCCGCGGTCCCGGACGGGGTGGTCGTCGAGGCGGTCAACCACGTCGGGCCCGCGCTCACCGCGCGGACGACGGTGCTGCTCTGGGGTGCGACGCCGTACGGCTCGCCGTGGATCGTGGCGGACACCGACCGGTGGAGCTACCCCTTCCCCTCGCACGACGTCCAGCGGGAGCGGGTCCAGCAGGCGCTGCGCGACGGCTACCGCACGGTCTTCGAACGCGACGGCTACGTCGTGCTGCACCGCCCGTCCTGAACCGCCCGAGGAACCCGCTCCGAACCGCCCGGTACACCGTCCTTACCTCGCGATGACCGAAAATCTGTAGTGGCCGATGTAGACATTCAGATTGATGCCGGATAGAGTTTCTCGTGTCTTAAGGGGTGTTCCACGAGGGCAGAGCAGGAAGTACCAGGACGAGCTGCCCGGACGAACGTGGATGGAACAGATGGACGGCAGAAGGTCGGATGTGCCGGGGCCGATGCGTGGAAGGGCTCCGGCCGTGGACGCGCTGCCACGATGTCGGGTGAAGTCGAAGTAGCAGGGTTAGTGAAAGGAGTGTTGAACGCCATCGGGATCGCCCGTCGCCGGCTGGGTTTCGCCGCACGGGTACCGCAGCTCCACAGACAGGACGGTGGTCTACGGTCACGCATACGCGATCCCCGCACGACCGCCCCGCAGGGCGGCAGTGCGGACGTAACAGATCCGGCCGGATGGCCGGTAGATGGTGTTGAACCTCGTTCGGGCCCCGGCGCCTTGTGGCGCCGGGGCCCCTGTCCGTGTCAGGAAAGGTCGTATGGACCAAGCATCACCAGCGCCGACCGACCGGTCGGGCCCCGATCCCCGGGAAGCGTCCGACGAGGCCGAGACGCTCCACCCTCCACCCCCCACCGCCGACGAGAAGCTCGACGACGAGGACTATCCCGCCTACAGCATGGGTCGCGCCGCCGAGCTTCTCGGCACCACCCCGGCCTTCCTGCGCAGCCTGGGCAAGGCGAAACTGATCGAGCCGCAGCGCTCGGAGGGCGGACACCGCCGCTACTCCCGCTACCAGCTGCGGCTGGCCGCCCGGGTCAGGGAACTGGTCGACCAGGGCACCGCCCTGGAAGCGGCCTGCCGCATCATCATCCTGGAGGACCAGCTCCAGGACGCCCTGCGCATCAACGCCGAGCTGCGCCGTCTGCGCTGATGCCGCCCGCCCCCGCCCGGACTCGGAGGAGCCGGCTTCGCCCGGCTCCCGACGGATTCAGACCGCCGCCGGGCCGAACCGCCGGCGGTAGGCGGTGGGGGCGAGCCCGGTCCGCCGGCGCAGCTGGACCCGCAGGTTCGCCGCCGTCCCGAGCCCGCTGGCCTGCGCCACCGCCTCCAGCCGGAGCTCGCCGCGTTCGATCAGCCGGCAGGCCAGCGCGACGCGTTCGGCGGTGAGCCAGGCCAGCGGGGTGGTGCCGAGCTCGGCCTGGAACCGCCGGTGCAGGGTGGCGGGGCTGACCGCGGCGTGCGCGGCCAGGTCCGCGACGGCCAGCGGCCGGTCGAGGTGCCTGCGGGCCCAGGTCAGGACGGGGGCCAGGGAGGCGTCCGGCACGGCGGGGACCGGCCGTTCGACGAACTGCCGCTGACCGCCCTCGCGGTGGGCGGCGAACACCAGGCGGCGGCTGACCGCGTTGGCCACCTCGGCGCCGTGGTCGCGGCGGATCAGGTGCAGGCCGAGGTCGAGTGCCGCGGCGCTGCCGGCCGCGGTGAGCACGTCGCCGTCGTCGACGAACAGCACCCCCGGTTCGAGCAGGACCGCCGGGTGGCGGGCGGCGAGCTCCTCCGCCCAGCGCCAGTGGGTGGTGGCCCGGCGCCCGTCGAGCACGCCGGCCGCGGCCAGGGTGAAGGCGCCGGTGCAGAAGCTCACCAGGCGGGCGCCGCGCGCCGCCGCCCGCCGTACGGCCGCCAGCACCGCGGGGGCGGGTGCGACCTGCGGGTCGGGCCGGTTGGGCACGATCACGGTGTCGGCGCCGTCCGCGGCGTCGAGCCCCGCCACGTCCGAGAGCGTGAAGAAACCGGTGTGCATGCGCACGGCCGGCGCCGCGGCGCACAGCGCGAAGTCGTACCAGGGCCGGTCCAGCTCCGGGCGGCGCAGCCCGAACAGCTCGGTGGCCACCCCCATCTCGAACGGGTTCGACCCCTCGTCGACGATCATGACGACCCGGTGGGGGCGGCGGTGCGAGGAGTGCGAGGATCCGTGCGGCATGTGCGATTCCTAGCACTCACGGCGGTCGGCCGCCACCGGCCATGCTGGCCGTATGACGAGCGAACCCATCGACCTGCAGACCGCGCTGGCCGGCTTCGACCGCCTGTGGAGCCCCCGGATCGTCACCCGGGTCAACGACTACGACGTCCGCGTCGCCAAGGTGGCCGGCGAGCACGTCTGGCACGCCCACGACGGAACCGACGAGTTCTTCCTGGTCCTGGAGGGCGAGCTGGGCATCGCCCTGCGCGAGGGCGGGACCGAGCGCGTGGTCGTCCTGCCGCGGGGGTCGGTCTTCGTCGTCCCGCGCGGCACCGAGCACCGGCCGTTCTCCACCGGCGGCGCCTCGATCCTGATGTTCGAGCCGGCGGGCACGCTGAGCGTCGGCGACCGGCACGACGCGCTCCCGGACGGGATCGACGCCACGACCGGGCACGCCCTCGCCTGAGAGTCCCGGCCGGGCGCTCCCGCGCGCCGGAGCGCCGCCCGGCACGGTGCACCGCCCGGTACCGTGCGCTGACGGTGCGCCGCCCGGCACGGTACGGCTTCGCACGCGGTCTCACGCGTGCTCTCAGCGGGCGCGCTCGACCCGGCCCTCGTGCCAGACCGGTTCGGCGCTCTCGTAGACGGTCCCGTCGGCGCCGAAGACCAGGAAGCGGTCGAAGTCGGCGGCGAACCAGCGGTCGTGGGTGACGGCCAGGACGGTGCCGGAGAAGCCGGCCAGACCCTGCTGCAGGGCGTCGGCGCTGGCCAGGTCCAGGTTGTCGGTCGGCTCGTCGAGCAGCAGCAGGGTCGCACCGGACAGTTCCAGCAGCAGGATCTGCAGCCGGGCCTGCTGGCCCCCGGAGAGGGTCTCGAACCGCTGGTTCGCGGCGGGGGCGAGCTCGTAGCGGGCCAGGGCGGCCATCGCCTCGTTCAGGGTGAGCGGGTGACCGGCCATGACCAGCTCGGCCGGGGTGCGGCCGTGCAGGTCCGGCCGGGTGTGGGTCTGCACGAAGCGGCCGGGGGTCACCCGCGCTCCCAGGCGCACGACGCCGCCGTGGCGCACCGGGGGCACCGCGCCGTCGGGGCGCGCCAGGGGTACCGCGCCGTCGGGGCGCGCCAGGGGCGCGACGCCGTCGGCGGCCTGCTCCAGCAGGCGAAGGAAGTGCGACTTGCCCGAGCCGTTCGAGCCGAGCACCCCGACGCGCTCGCCGTACCAGATCTCCGCGTCGAACGGCCGCATCAGGCCGGTGAGCTCCAGGGACTCGCAGACGACGGCGCGTTTGCCGGTGCGCCCGCCGCGCAGCCGCATCCGCACGTTCTGCCTCCTGGGCGGGCGCTCGGGCGGGCCCGCCTCCTCGAACCTGCCCAGCCGGGTGCGCGCGGCCCGGTAGGCCGAGGCCACCGCGTCGTTGCCGGTCGCGGTCTGCCGCAGGGTGTGCACCAGGTGCCTGAGCCTGGCGTGCTCCTCGTTCCAGCGGCGGCGCCGCTCCTCCAGCCGGTCGATGCGGTCCTGCCGGCCCCGGGCGTAGGTGGCGAAGCCCCCGCCGTGGACCCAGGCGCCGCGTGACTCCACCGTCACGATGCGGTCGGTGGCGGCGGCCAGCAGCTGCCGGTCGTGGGAGACCAGGAGCACGGTCTTGGTGGTGGCCCGGAGCCGCTCCTCCAGCCACTGCTTGCCGGGCACGTCCAGGTAGTTGTCCGGCTCGTCCAGGAGCAGGACCTGGTCCGGGCCGCGCAGCAGGGCCTCCAGGACGAGCCGCTTCTGCTCACCGCCCGACAGGGTGTTCACCGGGCGGTCCCGCGCGGCGTCGTGGGGCAGGCCCAGGGCCGCGGTGGTGCAGGTGTCCCAGACGACCTCCATGTCGTAGCCGCCGGCGTCGGCGTAGTCGGTGATCGCCGCCGCGTAGGCGAGCTGGGTCTCCTCGTCGTCGCGGACGGCCATCGCCTCCTCCGCCCGCCCCAGGGCCGAGGCGGTCGCGCGGACCCGGTCGGGCGCCACGGACAGCAGCAGGTCGTGCAGGGTACGGCCGTCGCGGAGGCCGCCGATGAACTGCCGCATCACTCCCAGCCCGCCGGAGTGGGCCACCCGGCCCTCGTCCGGCCGCAGATCTCCGGCGATCAGCCGCAGCAGGGTGGTCTTGCCCGCGCCGTTCGGCCCCACCAGCCCGGCCTTGACCCCGTCTCCGACGCGGAACGACACCTCGTGCAGGAGCAGCCGCCCGTCCGGCAGCACGTAGGTCAGCCGGTCCGCCTCCACATGTCCCGCCACGGCCGTCGCACCTCTTCCCGGAACCTGGGTCACCGGATCGATGTTCCGGTGACCGGACCAACGATCCGGTACTCGACCAGGATACTAGACTGGCCTCCGTGGACACCGACGGGACGGAACAGGACCGGGGACCGCGCACCGGGGCGGGGGGCGTGTGGCTCCGGCCGGCCGGGCGGGCGCGGCGCGAGGCTCCCCCGCTCAGCCGGGACCGGATCGTCGAGGAGGCCGTCGCGATCCTGGACGAGGAGGGCGCCGGCGGGCTGACCATGCGGCGGCTCGCCGAGCGGCTCGGCACCGGCTCCACCACCCTGTACTGGCACGTGAGGACCAAGGACGACGTCCTCGACCTCGCGCTCGACGCGATCTTCGCGGAGGTCCCCATCCCGCGGGGGGAGTCCCGCGGCTGGCGCGCGGACGTCACCGCGCTGATCAACGAGTGGCGCGCCACCCTTCTGAGGCACCCCTGGTCGGCGGCGCTCCTGGGCCGCCCGATGCTGGGTCCCAACGTGCTCGCCCGCAGCGAGTTCCTGTACGCCGCCCTGCTGGGAGCCGGGATCACCGGCCCGCACCTCACCGCCGCGGCGTACGGGCTGTCCAACTACGTCATCGGCTCGGCGCTGATGCAGGCGACCTGGCCGGCCGACACGGAGCAGGCGGTACGGCGGGCCGCCGGGGAGCGGCTCCGCGCCGACCGCGAGCGTTACCCGGTGCTCGCCGAGCACGGTCCCCTCGTCGCGGACGACGACCGGGACGGCGGCTTCGCCCTCGGCCTCGCCTGGCTGCTCGACGGGATCGAAGCAGGCGCCGGGAGCGGAGGCGGACCTCGGCGGCCGGGCGTCCCCGCGATGTAAGTTTCAGCCTCCGTATCCGGGCGCGGAGGCTCCGACCTGGTCTTTCTCCCTGCGGTAAGCGCTATCCACGCAAACGGGCCGCCGCGGCCGGCCGGTCTCCGCATATTCTCGTCCGGACGTGCCCGGGGGCGGCCCGCAGGGGGGCGGACCCGGCCGCGAACGGGCCCGGTGCCGCTTCCCCGTCCCCCGCCGCCGGGCGCGGACGGCTCCGTACGGGATCGAAATCCGGAGGGCTTTGCCCTAGAGTGTGGCGCACATTTCGGACATATGGAAAATAGTTAACAATCCTTCACAAAGAGGAGGAAAGATGGCGTTATCTGGCTTTATACGCCGAACATCCATCGCCACGCTGGCCCTGGCGACCCTCGGCGGCGCCCTGGCGGTGGGAACCGCGGCGGCGGCGTCGGCTCCCGCGGCCGGGCCGTACACGCTTGTGAACGCTAACAGCGGCCTGTGTCTGGACGTCAACGCCAAGAGCACCGCCGACGGCACGCAGCTCGTGCAGTACCCCTGCAACGGCGGGAGCAACCAGACCTGGGCCCTGTCCGACACCTCCGGCGGCAGGCGCCTGACCGCCGCGCACAGCGGCAAGTGTGCCGCGATCAAGGACGACAGCACCTCCGCGGGCAAGGCCGTCATTCAGCGGACCTGCGTGGAAAGCGCCTTCCAAAGCTGGAGGCTCGAAGCGGTGAGCGACTCGGCCTACCGCGTCGTCAACACCGGCAGCGCCAAATGCCTGAACGTCAAGGACGGCTCCACCGCGACCGGCGCCGCCGTCCAGCAGAACTCCTGCGACAGCGCCGCCAGTAAGCGCTGGACGCTGAAGGCCGCCGGAACCGGCCCCACCCCCACCCCGACACCCACCGCGACACCCACGGTGACGCCCACCGCGCCCCCGCCCGCCGAAGCCAGGCAGGTCGAGAACCTGGACCGCGGCCTGATCAGCGTGCGATCCGGTTCGGGGAACCTGGTGTCGTGGCGGCTGCTGGGCACCGAGGCCGCCTCGACGGGCTTCAACCTCTACCGCGGCGGCACGAAGGTCAACTCCTCGCCGATCACCGGCTCCACCAACCACCTGGACGCCGGCGCCGCCGCCGACGCGGTCTACACCGTGCGGGCCGTGACCGGCGGCGCCGAGCAGGCGGACTCCGCGCCGTCGCTGCGCTTCGCCGACGGCTACCTGGACGTCCCCATCCAGGCGCCCTCCGGGGGCACCACCCCGGACGGGGTCGCCTACACCTACGCCGCCAACGACGCGAGCGTCGGCGACCTGGACGGTGACGGCCGGTACGAGTTCGTGCTGAAGTGGGACCCGTCCAACGCCAAGGACAACTCCCAGTCCGGCTACACCGGAAACGTCTACGTGGACGCCTACCGGCTCGACGGCACCCGGATGTGGCGCATCGACCTGGGCCGCAACATCCGCGCCGGGGCGCACTACACCCAGTTCCAGGTCTACGACTACGACGGCGACGGCCGCGCCGAGGTGGCCATGAAGACCGCCGACGGCACCAGGGACGGCACCGGCAAGGTGATCGGCTCCTCCTCGGCCGACCACCGCAACTCCTCCGGCTACATCCTGGCCGGGCCGGAGTACCTGACCATGTTCAACGGCCGGACCGGCGCCGCGATGTCCACGGTGAACTACGACCCGCCGCGCGGGACCGTCTCGTCCTGGGGCGACTCCTACGGCAACCGGGTGGACCGGTTCCTGGCCGGGACGGCCTACCTGGACGGGCGGCGCCCCTCGCTGATCATGTCGCGCGGCTACTACACCCGCGCCGTGATCGCCGCCTGGGACTTCCGCAACGGCGCCCTGGCCAAGCGCTGGACCTTCGACTCCAACTCCGACACGGCCTACGCCGGGCAGGGCAACCACAGCCTCACGGTCGGCGACGTGGACGCCGACGGCCGGGACGAGATCGTCTTCGGCGCCGCCGTCGTCGACGACGACGGCTCGCCGCTGTGGAACACCCGCAACGGCCACGGCGACGCGGCGCACCTGGGCGACCTGAACCCCTTCCGGCCCGGCCTGGAGTACTTCAAGGTCAGCGAGGACTCCTCCAAGCCCGGCTCGTGGTTCGCCGACGCCCGCACCGGCCAGGTGCTGTGGTCCACCGCCTCCGGCGGCGACAACGGCCGCGGCGTCTCGGCCGACGTCTGGGCCGGGAGCCCGGGGGCGGAGTCGTGGTCGGCGATGGACACCACGCTGCGCAGCGCCACCGGCGCGTCCCTGGGCCGCGAGCCCTCCTCGATCAACTTCCTGGCCTGGTGGGACGGCGACCCGGTGCGGGAGCTGGTGGACGCCACCCGCGTCGACAAGTACGGCACCGGCGGGGAGACCCGGCTGCTGACCGCCTCCGGCGTGCACTCCAACAACGGCACCAAGTCCACCCCGTCGCTCTCCGGCGACCTGTTCGGCGACTGGCGCGAGGAGGTCGTCTGGCCGACGAGCGGCAACACGGCCCTGCGCGTCCACAGCACGACCCACCAGACCGACCGGCGCATCCACACGCTGATGCACGACACCCAGTACCGCGTCGCCGTCGCCTGGCAGAACACGGCCTACAACCAGCCGCCGCACCCGAGCTTCTTCATCGGGTCCGGCATGGCCGCCCCGCCGCAGCCCGAGGTCTACGTGCGCTGACGGATCCGCACGAGGTCCGCGCCCTCCCCGGCCCCGGCTCCCGGCGGGATCGTGAGTGTTACGGCAATCACAATCATCCTCCCCGGGGAGGGCGTAGACGGATGTTCTGTTGTAACCTCCTACTGACCGAATGTTGCTCGGTTTCTATCGTCCGAGCTGATTCAGGGACGGAACCCAGGAGGCACTGTGGCAGAGGCGTACATCGTCGGGGCGGTCCGTACCCCGGTCGGAAAGAAGAAGGGCGGCCTGTCCACCGTCCACCCCACCGATCTGGCCGCGCACACCCTCAAGGCGCTCATCGACCGGACCGGCGTCGACCCGGCCGCGGTCGAGGACGTCATCATGGGCTGCGTCATGCAGTTCGGCCCGCAGAGCATGGACATCGCGCGCAACGCCTGGCTCTCGGCGGGCCTGCCGGAGAGCGTCGCCGGCGTGACCATCGACCGCCAGTGCGGCTCCTCCCAGCAGTCGATCCACTTCGCCGCCCAGGGCGTCATGTCCGGCACCCAGGACCTCGTGGTGGCCGCGGGCGTGGAGTCCATGAGCATCGTCCCCATGGGGTCGAGCATCACCGCCGCCCTGGAGAAGGGCATGCCCTTCCCCTTCGGCGACAAGTGGGTCGAGCGGTACGGCAAGCAGGAGATCTCCCAGTTCCGCGGCGCGGAGCTCATGTGCGAGAAGTGGGACCTCAAGCGCGAGGAACTGGAGCGCTTCGCCTACGAGAGCCACCAGCGGGCGGCCAAGGCGATCGCCAACGGCTACTTCAAGGACCAGATCGCCCCGATCAACGGCGTCGAGGACGACGAGGGCCCGCGCCCCGACACCACGCTGGAGAAGATGGCGGAGCTGAAGACCCTGCGCGAGGGCGGCCAGATCACCGCGGCCACCTCCTCGCAGATCTCCGACGGCTCCGGCGCGCTGCTGATCGCCTCCGAGCAGGCGGTCCGCGACCACGGCCTGACCCCGCGCGCCCGCATCGTCACCCTCGCGCTCACCGGCGACGACCCGGTCTACATGCTGACCGCGCCGATCCCGGCGACGCAGAAGGCGCTGAAGAAGGCCGGCCTGTCGATCGACGACATCGACGTCACCGAGATCAACGAGGCGTTCGCCCCGGTCCCGATGGCGTGGCTGAAGGAGCTCGGCGCCGACCCGGCGAAGACCAACCCCAACGGCGGCGCGATCGCCCTGGGCCACCCCCTCGGCGGCACCGGCGCGATCCTGATGACCAAGCTCCTGCACGAGCTGGAGCGCACCGGCGGCCGGTACGGCCTGCAGACGATGTGCGA
The DNA here is from genome assembly GCF_014203605.1 of Thiemannella venezuelensis. GTDB lineage: Bacteria > Actinomycetota > Actinomycetes > Streptosporangiales > Streptosporangiaceae > Planomonospora_A > Planomonospora_A venezuelensis. The sequence goes on from NZ_JACHJJ010000009.1 coordinate 60,055, forward strand.
GGGCGGCGGCCAGGCCAACGTCACCATCATCGAGCGGCTGTAGGACGCGCTCCGCGGCCCCGGCGGCGGGGCCGGAGCGCCTGGAACGACGGGCGGTGCCGGGGCTGGCGGGCCCTCGGTGCCGCCCGTTGCACGTCCGGGGGAGGCCGCCGCGTGCGCATGGAACCGCCGCGTGCGCGGCGGGCAGGCGGACGCCGCGTCCCGCGTAGTGGGCGCGGGACGCGGCGTCCCCTCTTCAGCGGCCGCCCTTGCCGGGAATCCGGCGCGGCTGCTGGGTCGGCCTCACCGGCAGGTGCGGTCTGGGCACCTGCCGGGGCACTGGCGGCATCGACCGCTCGGGGAGCGGGAGATCGTGGCTCTTGCCGGGCTTGCTCTTCCCGGCGCGCTTGTTACCTGAGCGGATTCGCATAGGGGACTCCTTGAAGATCTGTGACGACGCGGCGCCGCGCAGGGCCGTGCCGGAGAAACTCAGCTGCCGCGTCAGACGAACGGGGCCGGAGGGCTGAGTGCGGGCGGACCAGCGAGGGCTGATCGACGCCGGCTTCTAGGAGTTAATCCACATGGCGTCGACGGTACGGCGCAGGGCCGAGCCGTGCAAGCCATTTGATTTCCCGTCCTGCTCCGGCGATCCGGAGGCAGACGATCCGGGCGCGTCGCGGACGGGCCGGGGTGCGAGCGGGTGCGGGTACGGCGGGGCGCAGGCCGTACCCGCACGTTCCGGAGTCAGCGGATCGGCCGGTGCACGTTCTCCGCGGCCGACGGACCCGGCTCGGCCGCGGCGATCCACGGCCCCTCCACGGAGGCGTCGAGGATCCCCTCCTCCAGGAAGCCGTAGCGGCCCTGGAGCAGGTAGCCCGCCAGCCGTACGTCCCGGTCGTCGGTGTTGTCCCAGAGCCGGTCGAACAGCGCGTCGGCGCGCAGCCGCGCCTGGTGGCAGAAGGTGTCGGCCGGCTCGGCGGCCTTGTGCCCCAGCTCGGCCGCGTCCTCGCGGGCCCGCACGCACGTGGCGGTGATCGCGAACAGCTCGGCCCCGATGTCCACGATCCGGCCCAGGAAGCCCTGCCGGTGCTCCAGCCGCCCCTGCCAGCGGGACATGCCGTAGAACGTGGACCGGGCGAGCTTGCGGCTGGTCCGCTCCACGTAGCGCAGGTGCCGGGCGAGCGGGCCGAACTCGGCGTAGGCGCCGGGCCGGTTGCCCGTCCCCGCCACCAGCGTGGGCAGCCAGCGGGCGTAGAACCCGCCGGCCCGGGCGGCGGCGCGGGCCCTGTCGCGGCCCTTCACCGAGGGGTCGATGACGTCCCCGGCCGCCGCCAGGTGCGCGTCCACCGCCTCGCGCGCGATCAGCAGGTGCATGATCTCGGTGGAGCCCTCGAAGATCCGGTTGATCCGGACGTCCCGCAGGAGCTGCTCGGCGGGCACGCCGCGCTCGCCCCGCGCGGCCAGCGACTCGGCGGTCTCGTAACCGCGCCCGCCCCGGATCTGGACCAGCTCGTCGGCGACCTTCCAGGCCATCTCCGAGGCGTACAGCTTGGCCAGGGCGGCCTCGATCCTGATGTCGTTGCTCTCGTCGTCGGCCAGGCGGCAGGACAGGTCCATCACCGCCTCCAGGGCGTAGGCCGTGCCGGCGATGAAGGCGAGCTTGCGGGCCACGGCCTCGTGCTCGCCGATCGCGCGGCCCCACTGCACCCGCTCCACCGCCCACTCGCGGGCGATCTTCAGGGCCCACTTGGCGTTCCCGGCGCAGGAGGCGGGCAGCGAGAGCCGCCCGGTGTTCAGCGTCGTCAGCGCGATCTTCAGTCCCTGGCCCTCACGGCCGATCATGTTGGCGGCCGGGACCCGGACCCCGTGGAACCGGGTCACCCCGTTCTCGATGCCGCGCAGGCCCATGAACGCGTTGCGCCGCTCGACGGTGATGCCGGGGCTGTCGGCCTCGACGACGAACGCGGAGATGCCCCGGCCCGTCCGGGCCATCACCACCAGCAGGCCCGCCACGACCCCGTTGGTCGTCCAGAGCTTCACGCCGTCGAGCACGTAGTCGTCGCCGTCGCGCACGGCCGTGGTCGCCAGACGCGCGGGGTCGGAGCCGACGTCGGGCTCGGTCAGCAGGAAGGCGGAGATCTCGCCCTTCGCGCACCGGGGCAGGAAGGCGCGCTTCTGCTCCTCGGTGCCGAACAGCTTCAGCGGCTGCGGCACGCCGATCGACTGGTGCGCCGAGAGCAGGGTGCTGATCGCCGGGCAGTACGAGCCGGCGAGCATGAGCGCCCGGCCGTAGTAGAGGTGGCTGAGCCCCAGCCCGCCGTACTCCTCCTCGATGGTGATCCCGAACGCGCCGAGCCCGGCGAGCCCCTTGACGACCTCGTCCGGGATCTGCGCGGTCCGCTCGATCAGCGCCGGGTCCACCCGGGAGTCCAGGAAGCGCCGCAGGGCGCGCAGGAACTCCTCGCCCTTCTTGGTCTCGGAGTCCGCCAGGGCGGGGGCGGGATGGACCAGGTCCAGGCGGAAGTCGCCGAGGAACAGCTGCCTGCCGAAGCTGGGCCTGGCCCACTCCTTCTCCCGGGCCTGCTCGGCGACCTCGCGTGCCTTGGCGTAATCGGTCATCGTGACCTCCTCGGGCGCGGATGACTCCGACGTTACGCCTGGGGGACGGGTCCGAGAAGGCGCGGGCGGGCGGGAAGCACCACGTGCACGCAGGTGCCCTCGCCGGGGGCCGAGGTGATCCAGCAGCGGCCGCCGTGCGCGTCGGTGATGGCCTTGACGATCGACAGACCGAGGCCCGCGCCGTCCGGGACCCGCTCCTCTCCCCGGTGGAAGCGGTCGAACGCCCTGGCCGCCTGCTCGCGGGACATGCCCGGGCCGTCGTCCCCGACCTCGATGAGCACGCCGTCGCCGGGCGCGTGGGCGAGCCGTACGGTGGCCGTGGTCCCCCCGGGCGTGTGCGCCCGCACGTTGGCCAGGAGGTTGACCAGGATCTGGCGGATCCGCGCCTCGTCGACGACGGCCGGCAGCGAGGCGGGGGCGTCGACGATGATCGGCGTGTCCAGGTCGATCGCCGCGTGGTCCGCGCTCACGTCGCGCACGACCGCGGCCAGGTCGGTCTCGGCCGGCTGGAGCGCCGCGCTCCGGTCCAGGCGGGCCAGCTCCAGCATCTGGCCGACGAGCTCGCCCATCCGGATCGCCTCGTTCTCGATCCTGCCCATGACCCGGGGAAGGTCCCCGGCGCCGAGCGCGCCGGTCCGGTAGAGCTCGGCGTACCCCTGGATCGCCGCCAGGGGGGTCCGCAGCTCGTGCGAGGCGTCGGCGGCGAAGCGCCGTACCCGCTCCTCCGACTCCCACCGGTCCCTGAAGGCGCCGGCGATCCGTTCGAGGAGCAGGTTGACCGCGGCGCCGAGCCGCCCGACCTCCGAGGGCCCCTCGGGCATGCGGACGGACAGGTCGCCGTGGCTGGCCATGCCGTAGGCCGTGCCGGCGATCCGCGCCAGCGGGGCCAGGCCCCGGGTGATCAGCGAGCGGCCGGCGAGGGCGAGCAGCAGGATGAGCAGGCCGCCGGTGAGGAGCTCGGTGACGACGAGGCGGCGGATCGGCGCGTCGACCGACTCCAGCGGGACGGCCACGATCACCAGCCGGTTCCCCTGCCGGCCCTCGGCCGCCCGCGCGATCAGGCGATACTCGCCCGCCGGGTCGAGGGCGAAGCGCTCCTGCGCCGCCGCGTAGTCCTTCAGCCGGTCGCGGCCCAGCCGCTCCACCAGGTGGGGGACGACGGTGGCCTCCGGGGCGTCGCCGTTGACGAGCCGGGCGCGGCCCGTGGCGAGGTTCAGCGTCGCCACCGCGTAGGTGGAACCGGTCAGCGTCTGCGAGAGCGCCCCTCCGGGAGAGGCCGCGATCCGCTTGGCGGCGGCCGCGGTGGCCGCGCGGAGCTGCCCGTCGACCCGCTGGAGCAGGTGCTCGTGCAGGACGAGCACGCTCACCCCGGACAGGGCGAGCAGCAGGACGGCGCTCACCGCCAGCAGGCCCGCCAGGAGGCGGGCGCGCAGGGACATCAGGAGACCTGGGGCGGGCGCAGGGTGTAGCCGACCCCGCGCTGGGTGTGGATCAGCGGCGGGCCCAGCGGGTCCAGCTTGCGGCGCAGGTAGGAGATGTAGGTCTCGACCACCTGGGAGGGGCCGCCGTAGCCCCAGACGCGTTCGAGGAGCTGGCGCTTGGTCAGGACCAGGCCGCAGTTCTCCATCAGGACCGCGAGCAGCCGGAACTCGGTGGGGGAGAGGTCCACCACCGCGCCGGCCCGCCGTACCTCCCACCGTGACTCGTCCAGTTCCAGGTCCGCCACCCGGAGCACGTCGCCGGCGGGCTCCGCCCCCGCGGGGACCGCCGCCCGGCGCAGGACCGCCCGGACGCGGGCGACGAGGGCCTCCACGGAGAAGGGCTTGGTGATGTAGTCGTCGCCGCCGAGCGTGAGGCCCTGCACGGTGTCGGACGTGGTGTCCCTGGCGGTCAGGAAGATCACGGGGGTGTGCCGCCCCCGGGCGCGGATCGTGCGGCACACCTCGAACCCGTCGAGGTCGGGCAGCATCACGTCCAGCACGATCAGGTCGGGCGGGTCGCGGTCCACCTCGGCCAGCGCGTCCCTGCCGGTGGTCACGCCGCGCACGCGGAACCCGTGGAAGCCCAGGGCGACCTCGACGATGTCGCGGATGTTGGGGTCGTCTTCGACGACAAGAATGGCCATCTCACTCATGGGGGGTTAATTCTCGTCCATCCATGCCCTTGGGAGCATATCCATCGAAAAAGGGAACGGCTCGCTCCTTCCGCGGCATGCGAAGCGGTGGGGACCCGGCGCATCCCGCGGGCCCCCACCGCCCCCCGATCAGCTGCCCGGCGCGGGCGGCGGGGCCGGCTGGTCCAGGATGGCGCGGTTGCGCGGCACGAACACCGCGGCGGCGGTGGGGTCGCCCGCGGTCGGGACGCCGATCACGAAGACCCCGTCCCCGACGACCAGCTTGGAGAGGTCGGCGCGCGCGCCGAGCCTGCGGATCCTGGTCGTCGGGTCGAGGTTCCAGTTCCAGAGGACCCCGTCCTTGCTCTTGATCGTCAAGCGGCCGTCGGCCTTGGCCGCGATGACGCCGCGCTGCCAGGTGTAGTTGATGAACACCGACTTCTTGTCACGGACCGTGGCCTGTCCGTGGATGCCCACCACCCAGAGGTTGTAGTGGTTGCGCAGACCGGGCCCGCGCAGCGTGGAGTCGGCCTTCAGCAGCTGGTCGGCGATCGCGGTCACCCCGGCCGGCACGGGCTCGGCGCTCTCGGTGGCCCAGGCGCCGGAGGTGGTCAGCATGATCGACGCGGTGATCGCGGCGGCGCCGAGTGCCAGTCTTCTCTTCATGGTGCTCCTTGTGAGGGTGCCTCGTTGCGGGAGGTGCGATCAGGCAACCGCCCGGCGCTGGGACCATCGGAGGAGAACCCTGGGAGTTCCATGAGAGGCGGGCGCCCGCTGCCGGACGCCCGCGTGCGTCAGTGCGGGACGCGGGCCACGCAGAAGACCGTCTGGCCGAAGGGCGGCCGGACGAAGCGCTCGATGAAGCGGGTGGCCGGGACGACCGTGCGGTCGTAGATCTTGACCAGGCGGGGGTCGGGGTAGCCGACGCCGCCGCGGCGGACGGCCGCCCACCAGGCGATGCCGCCGAGGAAGTTGATCGGCTTGAGCACGTCGATGTCGAGGCCGGCCTTCGAGACCGTGCTGCGCAGGGTGGCCGGGGTGTAGCGGGTGACGTGGCCGACCTTGCGGTCGAAGTCGCCGTAGAGCTGCATGTAGCCGGGGACCCAGATGACGATCCGGCCGCCGGGGAGGGTGACCGCGGCGAGCGAGCGCAGCGCCTCGACGTCCTCCTCGATGTGCTCCAGGACGTTCATGAGGACGACGGTGTCGACCTTCTCCCCGATGGGGATCTCGGTCGGCAGGCCGAACTGCAGCACGTCGACGTCGTCGTGGCCGGCGAAGCGCTTGTTGAGCTGCTCCACGCAGTAGGGGTCGAAGTCGCTGACCACCAGCCGGTCCAGGCGGGGCCGGAACTGCTCGGCGAAGTGGCCCAGACCCGAGCCGATCTCGAGCAGGGAGCGGCCCACGTGCGGGGCGACCATGTCGAACTCGTACTGCCGGTAGTTCTTGGCCTCGTCGCCACCGAGGTGGTTCTCCAGGGCCTCGTCGCCGGCCGCGGGTTGCACTACGCGGTCATACCCAGACATGCGGTTCCGTCCAGCTCGCAGAAAACCGTGGCGCGGCGGCCACGGTTACGGACAGGGCGAGTCTAGTAGTCCTTCCCCCCGGGCGATCCCGTGAACCCTTTTCCGATCTTCGGAGGGACCGCCGGAGGGCGGTGATCGGCCAGGTCCGGTGAGGCGCTCGGCGGCGGACCGTAAGGTCGCCATTTTCCGGATCCATTGTCGTTTTAGCTGTATAGGGCGATAAATACGTTTGATTGTGATCTCCGCGGCGCACGGGGGAAGTTCGGCCTCATTACGAGATGAGATTTCCTCTCCGGGAGGAAGAATCCACACCCGAAAACGGCCCTCCGGCCCGGCCGTGATCCTGACCAGGTGTTATGGCTCTCAGAAGAAGGAGGGTGGACACCAATGACCGTCAGCGAGCCGCTCGCCCTGGTGACCGTGGCGATGGCGGCCACCTGCCAGGGTGATTTCGCCAAGGCCGTCACCCTGCTGGAGGAGACGCAGCGCCGCTGCACCCACGGCGAACCGGCCGATCACGGCGAGCGCCGCTGCGCCGACCAGGGCGAATGCCCGCGTGCCGACCAGGGTGAGTGCCGCTGCGCCGACCACGACGGATGCCTCTGCGCCGACCGCGGCGAGCTCTGGGCCCGCGCCTACGGCGACTACGTGCTCTCCATCGCCCACCTCGGCCTCGGCCGGGTCGAGGACGCCGAACGGGCCGCCAGACGGTCGCTGGAGGCCGGGTGGCGGCTCCGCGAGTCCGCCGGGACGGCACTGGCGCTCGACCAGCTCGCGGTGATCGCCGCGGTCCGGGGCGACGGGCACCGTACGGCCCGGCTCCAGGGAGCGGCCATGCGGCTGTGGACCACGAGCGGGGTGCGGGGACCCTGCCCGGAGGGCATGTCGGAGCCGAGGACCGTGGCCGAGCGCACCGCCCGGCAACTGCTCGGCGACGGGGCCTACGACGCGTCCTTCGCCACGGGCCGCGACGAGGACCTCGACGACACGGTGGCCCACGCCCTCGCCTGACCGCGCGGACGCGGCGGACGTCTCCCGGCGTTCCCCGGCGCCTCCCGGCGAGGACCGGCGTACGGCCGGCCGGTCCCGGGTCTTCCGCCGGGGGCCGCGATGCGGTGGAATCTGTCGGGACATCCGAAGGAGTCCCGACGGACGACGACGAGGCCATCGCCCGCTCCCTGGCCGGCGACCTGACCGCCTACGAGGCGCTGGTCGCCCGCTACAGCGTGCTCGCGCACCGCACCGCGGCCATGCTCGGCGCCGGGGACGAGGCCGAGGACGTGGTCCAGGAGGCCTTCGTCAAGGCCTACCGCCACCTGGCCTCCTTCCGCCGCGACGCGCCCTTCCGGCCCTGGCTGCTGCGGATCGTCGCCAACGAGACCCACAACCTCACCCGCTCCCGGGGCCGCCGCGCCGAGCTCGCGGTGAAACTCACCGGTCTCGTCCCGGCGGGTGCGGACGGCGCAGGAGACCCCGGGGACCCCGAGAACGCCGCCGTCGCCACCGACCGGCGCACCCGCCTCCTCGACGCGGTGCGTAGGCTTCCCGAGCGGGAACGCCACACCGTCGTCTGCCGGTACTTCCTACAGCTGTCGGAGGCCGAGACCGCCCAGGTGCTCGACCTTCCGCTCGGCACCGTCAAGTCGCGGACCTCCCGCGGCCTGGCCCGGCTGCGCGAGGAGGTGGACCGTGACCTCACCTGACGAGCCCGGCGACACCGGGTCCCGGCCCCCTTCCGGCGAGCCGGAGTCCCGGCCCTCTTCCGATGAGCTGGAGTCCCGGCTCCTCGCGCTCGGCGACTCCGTCGAGGTGCCCTGCCCGCCCCCCGCCGACGTGGCGCGGGCCGTACGGGCGCGCCTCGAAGCGCTCCCCGCCCGCTCCCCGCAGGAGGAGGCGCCCGGTGCGGACCCGGCCGGTCCCGCACGCCGGTCCCGCCGCCCGCGGGCGCTCCTCCCCGCGCCGCCGGGACGGGCACGGCCCGCCGCGAGCAGGAGGCGGCGCGCCGCGGCCGCGGTGGTCGTCGTCCTCACCGCGCTGTTCTTCGGCGCCACCCCCGCCGGGCGGGCGGCCGTGGTCCAGATCCTCAGACTCGCCGGCGTCGAGCTCCGCATCGGAGACCCCGGCCCGCTCCCGTCCGGAATGCCGGCCCCGCTCCCCGGCGAGGAGCGGACCACCCTGGAGGAGGCCCGCGAGCGGGCCGCGTTCCCGATCGCCGTCCCCGCGGAGCTCGGCGAGCCCGGTGACGTCAGGGTCGGCGACGGGGGCAGGGTCGTCTCGCTGCTGTGGCCCGGCGTCCGGCTCGACCAGTACGACGGCACGCTCGAAGTCGTCTACCGCAAGGATCTGGGCCCGCCCTGGCCCGAGGAGGCCGACGTGGACGGCTCCCAGGGAACGTGGATCCCGGCGCACCACGGACTGTCCTACCTGCCCCGCGAGGGAGGAGCACCGGTCGCCGCCCGGATCGCCGGGCCCACCCTCGTCTGGCAGCGGCGTCTGGTCGGCCTGCGCCTGGAGGGCGTCACGGACCGGGCACGGGCCGTGCAGATCGCCCGGTCGCTCCGCTGACCTCCCGGCGGCCCCGGCCCGGCCCGCCGTACCGGACCCGCGGGCTCGTGGGCGGGCCCGGTCAGGCCGGCGAGGCCAGCCAGTCGTCGATCCCCCGCAGCATGTCCTTGCGCGCCGTCTCCGGAGCCGCCGACCCCCGGACCGACTGCCGCGCCAGCTCGGCCACCTCCGCGTCGCCGAACCCGTACACCCGGCGGGCCAGCTCGTACTGGGCCAGCAGCCGCGAGCCGAACAGCAGCGGGTCGTCGGCGCCCAGCGCGATCGGCACCCCCGCCTCGAACAACCGCCGCAGCGGCACGTCCTCGGCCCGCTCGGCCACCCCGAGCCCGACGTTCGACATCGGGCAGACCTCGCACGTGATCCCCCGCTCGGCCAGCAGCTCCATCAGCCGCGGCGACTCCGCCGCCCGTATCCCGTGCCCCACCCGGTTCGCGCCCAGGTCCTCGACGCACTCGGCCACGCTCGCCGCGCCCAGCAGCTCCCCGCCGTGCGGCACCGCCAGCAGCCCCGCGCCCCTGGCGATCCGGAACGCCCGGTCGAACTCGCGGGCCCGGCCCCGCCGCTCGTCGTTGGAGAGTCCGAACCCGACCACGCCCCGGTCCATGTACTGCACCGCGAGCCGGGCCAGCGTCCTGGCGTCCAGCGGGTGCCGGGTCCGGTTGGCGGCCACCACCACGGCGATCCCGATCCCCGCGTGCTCGGCCGCCTCGTCCACGGCGTCCAGCATCAGCTCCATCGTGGCCGTGAGCCCGCCGAACCGCTGGGCGTACCCCGAGGGGTCCACCTGGATCTCCAGCCAGGCCGACCCCTCGGCCGCCTCGTCCTCGGCGGTCTCGCGCACCAGCCGGTAGATGTCCTCCGGGCGGCGCAGCACCGACCGCGCGATGTCGTACAGCCGCTGGAAGCGGAACCAGCCCCGCTCGTCGGTGGCGCGCAACCTGGGCGGCCAGTCCTGCTCCAGCGCGTCCGGCAGGTGCAGGCCGTGCTCGCGGGCCAGCTCCACCAGGGTGGTGTGCCGCATGGAGCCGGTGAAGTGCAGGTGCAGGTGGGCCTTGGGCAGCTCACTGAGCGGACGTGGCATCTCCATATGGTGCCGTACCCGCACCGCCCCGCGGCGGTCATCGCTCTCAACCCGGCGGCGTCCCCGCGCGTTGGGGAGGGGCGAAAGGGGATCCTCGCATGACGGAAGAAGACGAGGCGGCCTTCGACGAGTTCCTGGCCGCACGGAGTACGGCGCTGCTGCGCACCGCGATCCTGGTCTGCGGCGCGTCGCAGCACGACGCGGAGGACCTGGGGCAGCACGCGCTGGAGAAGGTCTACCGGCACTGGGACCGGATCCGGCACGACAACCCCGAGGCCTACGCCCGCAGGGTCGTGGTCAACGCCGCGATTTCACCGCGCTCACCGGGGACCGGGCGGGGAAGGAGCTGAGGAAGATCGTCGAGGGGGTCGTGCCCACGGGCCGACCCTCCGGCGCCGGGACCCCGGAGGAGGGCGCGGGAGGCGCTCCCGCGGACGGGACGATGTCCGCAAAGCGGTCAAGAGTCGGGGGAAATCGGCCGACGGGGTTCCGCGCGCACGTGCATTCGTGCGACGGTGAGTACACCAACAGTTATGACGACGCCGGGGCTGCTATGGGAGCGGACGTCTTCGTCGGCAGGCAGACGGAGCTGGCCGATATCTGCGGACTGCTCGGAAGGGCACGCCATGTCACCCTGACCGGCCCCGCCGGGGCGGGCAAGAGCCGTCTCGCGCTGCGCCTGGCCGAGACCCTCGAACGGGACTCGCCCGGATACGTCCACATCGTGGACCTGTCCGAGGCCCCCGACGACCTGCGCTCCCTGACCCGGATGATCGCCGACGCGGTCGGCGTCCGCGGGCGGCCGGGCATACCCGTGATGACCTCCCTGATCGCCGAGCTCGCCGCCGGCCGGGGACTGCTCGTCCTGGACGGCTGCGACCGGGTCGCCGCCGCCGCGGGCATCCTCGTCGACCGGCTCCTGTGGTCGGTCGACGGCCTGCGCGTCCTGGTCACCGGCAGGCAGCGGCTCGGCTTCCCGCGCGAGCAGGCCTACCCGATCGGGCCCCTGCCGGTGGCCGACGCCGTCGACCTGCTCGTCACGCTCGCCGGGGACGGGCTCGGCGGAGCCGATCCCGCGGAGGTCTGCCGCCGGCTCGACAACCTGCCGCTGGCGATCGAGCTCGCGGCGGCCGACCCGGCCGGCCTCTCGGCGGACCCGGACGGGCTGCACGGCTCGTTCGCCGTGAGCCACGAGCTGTGCGACCACGCCGAACGCCTCGTGTGGGCACGGATGTCGGTCTTCTCCGAGGGCTTCGACGCCGAGGCGGCCCAGTACGTCTGCGCGGGCGGCGAGCTCACCGGGCCCCAGGTGCTGGACGCCCTGCTCGCCCTGACCGACAGGTCCGTCCTCGACCAGGAGAAGGACGGCCCGGGCGTCCGCTACCGCCTGCTCGGCACCGTCCGCCGGTTCGGCGCCGCCCGGCTCGACGAGCTCGGCGAGAGCCTCGCGACCCGCCACCGCCACCGCGACTTCTTCCTCGGCCTGTCCGCCCGCGCGGCCGAGGGCTGGCGGAGCGACCCCCTCGGCTGGTACCGCAGGCTCGTCCCCGACCTCGACAACCTGTACCAGGCGATCGAGCACTGCTACGCCCGCCCCGGAGACCGCCGCAAGGGCCTGGAGCTGGTCGCCCACCTGTGGTACCTGTGGGTCTGCTGCGGCCGCTACGCCATCGGGGACGACCTGCTCCGGCGCGGGCTGGAGGGGGAGACCGAACCCGGCCCCGAGCGGCTCAAGGCGCTGTGGCTGCACGCCTGGATGTCGATCCAGCGCGGCGACCTCGACCACGCCGAGCACACCCTCGCCGCGTGCACGACCGCCACCGGAGACTGGGACGCCACCGCCTACCTCAGCCACTTCCGGGCGCACATCGCCGTGGCCAGGGGCGAGGTGGGCGAGGCCATGCGGCTCATCAAGGAGGCCCGGAGCGGCCACCGCTCGTCCGGCGACATCTTCCCCGGCTTCCTGCCGACCTACATCGTCGTGGCCAACGTCCTGATGCTCGCCGAGCGGCACGAGGAGGCCGTCTCCGTCCTGCACGAGGGCCGTGAGCTCTGCGGCTCCTGCGGCGACTACTGGACCCGCGCCCGCCTCGACCTGCTCCTCGCCCAGGCCGAGCACCTGCTCGGCAACGTCGCCGCCGCCACCGCCTCCGCCCGGGAGGCGCTGCGCGGGGCCCGGCTGTTCGACGACGGCATCTCCCTCACGGAGGGGATCGAGACCTTCGCGGTGATCGCCGAGAACGACGGGGACGACGCGCTGGCCACGGTCCTGCTGGCCGCCGCGGCCGCCGGCCGCAGGGCGGGGACGCTCGTCAGCCGCTCGCCCCTGCTGGCGGACCTGCTGGAGCGGTCCGAGGCGAGGCTGCGGGGCCGCACCGACGAGAAGGAGTACGAACGGCTCGTCGAGCTGGGGCAGGCGGCCTGCCTGGGGACCGCGGTGGAGTACGCGCTCCAGGGCGTCGTCGAGAGTCCCGGCGGTCCGGAGCCCGAAGACTGAAACCGCGCGGGCGCGCGGCAGGCGGGCCGTACGCACGCAACAGGCCCGGACCGGGGATCCGGGCCTGCCGCGGCGCTCACGGCGGCGCGCGCCGCGGTACGGCTAGCGCGCTCCGGACAGGAACTTGGCGACCCGGCCGACGCCCTCGGCGAGGTCGTCGTCGCCCAGGGCGTAGGACAGGCGGAAGTAGCCCGGGGTGCCGAAGGCCTCGCCGGGGACGAGGGCGACCTCGGCCTCCTCCAGGATGAGCTCGGCGAGCTCGGCGGACATCTGCGGGCGGCGGCCGCCGAAGTCCTTGCCCAGGAGCTCCTTGACCGAGGGGTAGGCGTAGAACGCGCCCTTCGGCTCGGGGCAGAGCACGCCCGGGATCTCGTTGAGCATGCGGACCATGGTCTGGCGGCGGCGGTCGAAGGCCTCGCGCATCCGGGCCACGGCCGACAGGTCGCCGGTGACGGCGGCGAGCGCGGCGGCCTGGGCGACGTTGGAGACGTTGGAGGTGGCGTGCGACTGCAGGTTGGTCGCGGCCTTGACGACGTCCGCCGGGCCGATCAGCCAGCCCACCCGCCAGCCGGTCATCGCGTAGGTCTTGGCGACGCCGTTCAGGACGACGACCCGGTCGCCCAGCTCGGGGACCGCGGTGGCGATGCTGGCGAAGCTCGCGTCGCCGTAGGTGAGGTGCTCGTAGATCTCGTCGGTGACGACCCACAGACCGTGCCCGGCGGCCCAGCGGCCGATCGCCTCGACCTGCTCCGGGCTGTAGACCGCGCCGGTCGGGTTGGACGGGGAGACGAACAGCAGGACCTTCGTGCGCTCGGTCCGGGCGGCCTCCAGCTGCTCGACGGTCGCGAGGTAGCCGGTGGTCTCGTCGGTCACGACGTCGACCTGGACGCCCCCGGCCAGCTTGATCGCCTCGGGGTAGGTCGTCCAGTAGGGGGCGACGACCAGGACCTCGTCACCCGGGTCCAGCAGCGTGGCGAACGCCTGGTAGACCGCCTGCTTGCCGCCGTTGGTGACCAGCACCCGGGCCGCGTCGACCCGGTATCCGGAGTCGCGGAGCGTCTTGTCGGCGATGGCCTGCTTGAGCTCGGGAAGGCCGCCGGCCGGCGTGTACTTGTGGAACCTGGGGTTCCGGCAGGCCTCGACGGCGGCCTCGACGATGTAGTCCGGGGTCGGGAAGTCCGGCTCGCCGGCGCCGAAGCCGATGACCGGGCGGCCCGCCGCCTTCATCGCCTTGGCCTTGGCGTCCACGGCGAGCGTGGCGGACTCGGAGATCGCGGAGATGCGCGCGGAGATGCGAGGACGGGTCATGCCTCCATGGTTACAGACCCGTCCCGCCGTTCCGGTGCTTATCCGCCATCCGGACGGGGCGTGTACGGCTCGCGGGCCCCGCCGTACGGGCGGCCGGGAAGGACTTGACCTGCATGATCGGCTTCCGGTTCGACGTGGCGGCCATTCGTGCGTAGACTCCGGCATGGCCTCGCCGCCGAGTGCGTGATCGGCGGTCAAGGCTGATGAGCCACGGACAAACTTCGGGCCAACCGAGGTATGGTGGTTCATGTCTTAGGGCACTAGCGCAATTGGTAGCGCACCGGTCTCCAAAACCGGCGGTTGGGGGTTCGAGTCCCTCGTGCCCTGCGAGGAGCGGTCCGCGCATCAGGGCGTCTAGCGCGCCGCAGATATGCGTTGGATACGACGGATCGGGTGAGGACTGTGGCGATCGACACGCGCGGCGAAACCGCAGACAAGCCGAGCGGTGAGAAGAAGACGAAGCGCACTTCTCCCGCCCTTTTCTATCGGCAGATTGTCGCCGAACTGCACAAGGTCATCTGGCCGACGCGCAAGGAACTCATCTCTTACACGATCGTCGTCCTGGTCTTCGTTCTGATCATGGTCGGGATCGTGGCTGGGCTCGACGCGCTGTTCACCGAGGGCGTGCTGAGGATCTTCGGCGGATCCGGGTCCTGAGCAGGCGTCCGGCGGGTGCTCCCGCCGCGTGGCCCCTCCCCTCCGCAAAACCAGTCAGCCCATCGACGAAAAGAGAAAGAGTCACCGTGTCCGAGTCTTCGCAGCCGGCCGGCGAGTCCCGCGACGAGTGGGAGGGCGAGCCGGAAGAGGCCATCGACGCCGCGGGGGATTCGCTCGACGAGTCCGATGAGACGGACGCCGAGGTCGCGGAGGATTCGTTCGACGAGTCCGACGAGGCGGACGCCGAGGCCGAGGATGAGACCGACGCCGGGGACGAGGCCGAGGAGGCCCCGGCCGGCGTCGTCGACGAGGACGGTGACGTCCTGCCGGACGTCGACCCGGTCGAGGAGTTCAAGCGCCAGCTGCGCGGCCAGTACGGCGAGTGGTACGTCATCCACTCCTACGCCGGTTACGAGAACCGCGTGAAGGCCAACATCGAGACCCGCACGCAGTCCCTCAACATGGAGGACTTCATCTTCCAGGTCGAGGTGCCCACGCACCACGTGACCGAGGTGAAGAGCGGCAAGCGCCAGCTCGTCAAGGAGCGGGTGCTCCCCGGCTACGTGCTGGTCCGCATGGAGCTGACCGACGAGTCCTGGTCCGCGGTGCGCAACACGCCCGGCGTGACCGGCTTCGTCGGCCTGTCGAACAAGCCGAGCCCGCTGAGCATCGACGAGGTCGCCAAGCTGCTGGCCCCCGAGCCCAGCGAGGAGACCAAGAAGACGACCGCCAAGGCCTCGGCCGCGACCGTCGACTTCGAGGTCGGCGAGTCCGTCACGGTCATGGACGGCCCCTTCGCCACGCTGCCCGCGACGGTCAGCGAGATCAGCGCCGAGTCGCAGAAGCTCAAGGTGCTGGTGTCGATCTTCGGTCGCGAGACCCCGGTCGAGCTCTCGTTCAACCAGGTCTCGAAGATCTGACGCTGTCGCCTAAACTAAGACGTTCGGTGGCCGTGCCTCGCGAAGCACGGCCTTCCGACATGCTTCCCGTGTCTGCGGGGAGCCGCATCATCCGATGAGGACCCGGAGAGAATCATGCCTCCTAAGAAGAAGATCGCGGCACTGGTCAAGGTCCAGCTCCCCGCTGGCCAGGCCACGCCCGCCCCGCCGGTCGGT
The DNA here is from genome assembly GCF_014203605.1 of Thiemannella venezuelensis. GTDB lineage: Bacteria > Actinomycetota > Actinomycetes > Streptosporangiales > Streptosporangiaceae > Planomonospora_A > Planomonospora_A venezuelensis. The sequence goes on from NZ_JACHJJ010000009.1 coordinate 75,515, forward strand.
ACCGCCCTCGGTCCGCACGGCGTCAACATCATGGACTTCGTGAAGCAGTACAACGCTGCCACCGAGGCCCAGCGCGGCAACATCATCCCCGTTGAGATCACCATCTTCGAGGACCGCAGCTTCACCTTCATCACGAAGACGCCCCCGGCGCCCGAGCTGATCAAGAAGGCCGCCGGTGTGGCGAAGGGCTCGCCCGTCCCGCAGAAGGACAAGGTCGGCAAGCTCACCCGCGAGCAGCTGCGCCAGATCGCCGAGACCAAGATGCAGGACCTCAACGCCAACGACATCGAGGCGGCGGAGAAGATCATCGCCGGCACCGCCCGGTCGATGGGCATCACCATCGCCGACTAGCCGTCCACGGCGCTCGGCAGCACAGACCTCGAACCGAGTGGAAGGGCCGGCGCGGCCCGCACCACGAACACTCAGATCAGGAGTGAGCAAGTGAAGCGCAGCAAAGCACACCGCGACGCCGCGGTGAAGGTGAACCGCGAGAACCTCTACAGCCCGGTCCAGGCGGCCAAGCTGGCCAAGGAGACGAGCGTCACCAAGTTCGACGCCACCGTGGAGGTCGCCCTGCGACTGGGCGTCGACCCGCGCAAGGCGGACCAGATGGTCCGCGGCACCGTCAACCTCCCGCACGGCACCGGTAAGACCGCCCGGGTCCTGGTCTTCGCGACCGGTGACCGTGCCGAGGAGGCCCGTGCAGCGGGCGCCGACATCGTCGGCGCCGACGAGCTGATCGACGAGGTCGCCAAGGGCCGCCTCGACTTCGACGCCGTCGTCGCCACCCCGGACCTCATGGGCAAGGTCGGCCGCCTGGGCCGCGTGCTCGGTCCGCGTGGTCTGATGCCGAACCCCAAGACCGGCACGGTGACCCCGGCGGTCGGCAAGGCCGTCACCGACATCAAGGGCGGCAAGATCGAGTTCCGTGTCGACCGGCACGCGAACCTGCACTTCATCATCGGCAAGGTCTCGTTCGACGACCGTCAGCTGGTCGAGAACTACGCCGCCGCCCTGGACGAGGTGCTGCGTCTCAAGCCGTCGGCGGCCAAGGGCCGTTACCTGAAGAAGATCACCTTCTCCACGTCGATGGGCCCCGGCATCCCGGTCGACCCGAACGTGACGCGGGCGATGACCGCGGAGCTCGAGGGCTGACCCCTCAGACGTCCGTTGCGGGAAGGCCTCGACCGAATGGCCATTCGGTCGAGGCCTTTCTCGTTCCTTCGGACGACGCGGCCCGTTTTCCCGGCGCATAGTCTCTAAGAGAAGGTTGACCGGGGATATGAGAGGGTGAGACGGATGCGCCGAATGGCTCCCGCGCTGGTACTGGGGGCGGCCGCGCTGGTCGCGGTCACGGGATGCGGCGCGCAGAGCGCCGCGCCCCTCGGGAACGTGAAGCTGGTGGCGGCCGAGGCGGTCCAGGAGAGCGCGCAGAAGGCCGAGGAGGTCACCTCCTACTCCGCGGACGTGGTGTTCGACGTCGCCGGCGGCCGGGAGGAGACCGGGAAGGTCCAGGGCCGGGTGGTCTACCAGGGCAAGCCGGAGCTGGCGACCGACATCACGCTGGACACGCTCTCCTTCGGCGCGCGGAACGTGCCCGGCGGGGTGCGGGCGATCCTGGTGGGCGAGACGGTCTACGTGAAGTCCGAGCTGCTCACCCAGCTGGCCGGCGCGACCAAGCCGTGGGTCAAGGTGTCGGTCGGCGACCTCGACTCCGGTGGCCAGGGGGAGGTCAGGGAGCTCATGGCCCAGGCCCAGCAGTTCGACCTGGCCGACACGGTGAAGCTGCTGACCGCGTCGGACGACGTCAAGGCGGTCGGCACCGAGACGGTCGGCGGCGTGGACACCACCCACTACAGCGGCACCTTCCCGGTGGCCGAGGCGGTCCAGGCGCTCGACCCCGCCGAGCGCGAGCGGGTGGAGAAGCAGTTCGCGAGCGCCAAGGACGTGAAGTTCGACCTGTGGGCGGACGGGCAGAGCCTGCCCCGCAAGGTCACGCTGAGCGGCTCCGAGCAGGGGACCACGTTCTCGATGGCCGTGCACTTCCAGGACTTCAACGAGCCCGTGTCGATCGTGGCTCCCCCCGCGGACCAGGTGGGCGACCTGCCGGAGCGGCAGGGCGGCAACTGAGGCCCGGTACGGCCCGCGCCCCGGGGCTGTCCGGCCGGGGCGCGGGCCGTACCGTGAGAGTGCGGCGCCGCCGGGAGCACAGCGATTTGGCATGTGCGGCGGCGGCGCGTAAGCTGTCAGCGCCGAAGACCGCCGGTCGTCGTCCCGCCTCATGGTTGGACGGCCCAAGGATCCACTCAGTGGACGGCCCGCGTAGGTGTGATGTGAGTTTCCATCTGGACTGCCGTCCTCATGTGAGCCCCGTGCGCCTGCGCCGGGGCTTGTTCTCTTTTCAGGAGCCTTTGCCGGCGGCACATCTGGAAGGAGGCCCATGGCGAAGGCGGAAAAGGCAACGGCTGTAGCCGAGCTGAAGAGCAGCTTCGAAGGCTCCAACGCTGCCGTTCTGACCGAGTACCGCGGTCTCACCGTCGCTCAGCTCAAGCAGCTGCGCGTCTCTCTCGGTGAGAATGCGAAGTTCGCCGTGGTGAAGAACACGCTGACCAAGATCGCGGCCAACGAGGCCGGGATCAACCAGCTCGACGACCTGCTCGCGGGTCCGTCGGCGATCGCGTTCGTCAACGGCGACGTGGTCGAGGCTGCCAAGAGTCTGCGTGACTTCGCCAAGGCCAATCCCCTCCTGGTCATCAAGGGCGGTGTCGTCGACGGTAAGGCGATGACCCCGGCCGAGATCAGCAAGCTTGCCGACCTTGAGTCGCGTGAGGTCCTCCTCGCGAAGCTGGCCGGTGCCATGAAGGCGAAGCAGGGCCACGCGGCCGCCGTCTTCAACGCGCTGCCCACCAACATGGCTCAGCTCGCCGAGGCTCTGCGCGCCAAGCGTGCGGAGGCCGGCGAGTAGGTCCGCGCAGGCGGTCCCAGGGGATTAGCGCATACGTACCGCGGTCCCAGTTCTTAGTTAGTTAGATTCATACGGAGGAAATCATGGCGAAGCTCAGCACCGACGAGCTGCTCGACGCTTTCAAGGAGATGACCCTCCTCGAGCTGTCCGACTTCGTGAAGCTCTTCGAGGACACCTTCGACGTCAAGGCTGCCGCCCCGGTCGCCGTTGCCGCCGCCCCCGCCGCCGGTGGCGCCGCCCCCGCTGAGGAGGCCGAGGAGCAGGACGAGTTCGACGTCGTGCTCGAGGCCGCCGGCGACAAGAAGATCCAGGTCATCAAGGAGATCCGCGCCCTGACGAGCCTGGGCCTCAAGGAGGCCAAGGACCTGGTCGACGGCGCTCCGAAGCCGGTCTTCGACGGCAAGGTCAACAAGGAGCAGGCGGAGAAGGCCAAGGCCGCCCTCGAGGCCGCCGGCGCCACCGTCAGCGTCAAGTAGTTCGTCTCGCCGAGAAGAGCGGGTCCACCAGGTGCCGGTGGCCCGCTCTTCTCGTGTTCCCGCCCTCTTTTGTTGGACGGTTGGTCTTATAACCGTGTCGTAACGATCGCCCGATCGTATTGGAACCCCCTCCGATCCAGGCGATCGTCGCTACGTCGGGTGAACCGGTCTTCTGGAGGGCGCGTGGGCGTCGAAGTCGTGGTCGAGGGACTGACCAAGTCGTTTGGCAAGCAGGTCATCTGGGAGGACGTCACCCTGACGCTGCCCGCCGGGGAGATCTCCGTCCTGCTCGGCCCGTCCGGCACCGGTAAGTCGGTCTTCCTCAAGTCCCTGGTGGGCCTGCTGCGGCCCGAGCGCGGCCACATCTGGATCGACGGCCACGACCTGGCCAACTGCCGCGAGGACAAGCTGTACGAGCTGCGCAGGCTGTTCGGCGTGCTCTTCCAGGACGGGGCCCTGTTCGGCTCGCTCAACCTCTTCGACAACATCGCCTTCCCGCTGCGCGAGCACACCCGCAAGAGCGAGACCGAGATCCGCCGGATCGTGATGGAGAAGATGGACCTCGTCGGCCTGGGCGGGGCGGAGGGCAAACTGCCCGGGGAGATCTCCGGCGGCATGCGCAAGCGGGCGGGCCTGGCCAGGGCGCTGGTCCTCGACCCCGAGATCATCCTGTTCGACGAGCCGGACTCCGGTCTGGACCCGGTCCGCACGGCCTACCTGAACCAGTTGATCGTGGACATCAACGCGGACATCGAGGCGACGTTCCTGATCGTCACGCACGACATCAACACGGCGCGGACGGTCCCGGACAGCATCGGCCTGCTGTTCCGGCGCGAGCTGGTCATGTTCGGGCCGCGCGAGATGCTGCTGTCCAGCGACGAGCCGGTGGTGCGGCAGTTCCTCAACGCCCGCCGGCACGGCCCGATCGGCATGTCGGAGGAGAAGGACGTCTCCGAGCTGGAGGCCGAGGCGCAGCTGGGGCACGACCCGGGAGGGCTGCCGCCGATCCCGCCGCAGCTCATGCCGAGCGCGAACCGGCTCCGCCGTACCCAGCGCCCGCCGGGCGAGTGGCTGGCCGCGAACGGGGTCATCCCGCCGCCGAACTCCTTCGTGGACGAGCGGGGCCGGAACTGGCTGGAGGAGTATCCCCGGCTCGTCGCGGCCCATCTCAACGGCGTGCGATGAGTTCGATGTTCCATCGGTGCTGATCGGTGCGCGTTCGCTATGGTTGATGGCGATCGACCGTGACGGTGACAGCCGAGCTGGGAGATCGAACCGTGCTGAGGAGACTCCTGCCCTGGCTGCTGGGCCTGCTGATCGCCGCTCTGGCGGCCACCGCCTTCTGGGTGGGCGGGCAGCTGCGTGACGCCCAGACGGCGGCCGACGACCGCGAGGCGGCGCTGCGGGCGGCGGGGGCGCACGCGGTCAGCCTGCTCTCGGTCGGCCACCGGACGGTCGACGCCGACATCGAGCGGATCCTGGACACCTCCACCGGTGAGGCGAGGGCCGAGTACGCCCGCAACGCCGCGGCGCTGAAGGAGACCACCACCGCCGGCCGGATCCTGCAGACGGGGGCGCTGCGGGCCGTGGGGCTGGTCTCGCTGGAGGGGGCCACGGCGCGGGTCCTGGTGGCCGGGGACGCGGTGGTCCGGCGGGACGGGAGCGGGGACGCTCCGCAGGAGCGGTTCTACCGGTGGAGCATGCACGTCACCAGGGTCGGGGCGGCCTGGCTGGTGTCGAAGGCGGAGCTGGTCCCGTGAGGCGGCGGTCCCTGCTCGTCACCGGGGTGCCCGCGGCGGTGGCGCTGCTGCTCGCCGCGGCGGTCGCCGTCATGCTCACCGATCTGGGCCGGTTGCGCTCCCACGAGACCGCGGGGCGGGAGGCCCTGGCGGTCGCCAGGTCGGTCGCGCCGGACATGCTCTCCTACGACCACCGCACGATCGAGGAGGACTTCGCCAGGGCCGGGGGATACACCACCGGGGAGCTCACCGGGCACTACAGGCTGCTGCTGACGACCCTGGGGCCCCGGGCCAGGCAGCAGCGCGCGGTGCAGTCGGCGACGGTCACCGGGGCGGCGGTGGAGTCGGCCCGGCCGGACCGGGTGGAGGTCCTGCTGTTCGTGAACATGAGCACGGTGAAGGCCGTTCCGGGGGAGGAGAAGCCCCGGCGGCAGGTCAGCCAGGGCCGGGCCCGGTTCGTGATGGCGAGGCAGGACTCCCGCTGGCTGGTCGCCGGGCTGTCCACGCTCCTGGGGGACGCCCCTCCGCTCTGACCGTGCCGCCGGCGCGGCCCGGAGGGCCGGTGACCGGGGCCTTTCCCGTCGCCCGCCGGCCCCGCCCTCCGGCCCGGAGGCCGCAGACTCCTCGGGTCTCTCCCGGGGCGTGGCGCGTTATCTAATTGTTAGCAAAGTCTATGTTTGAAGCAGGTTTTGCCGCGGGTAGATCGACCATGGCAGCGTCGATCGTCGGCCGGTTGTCGGCCAGCGCTCGAACCGCCGGATGGTCGGTGTGTCAGTCGTTCCAGGTCGGGGTAGTGTCCTGGAGCCGGTGGTGGCACGGGTCAACCGGCGGGAAAACTCGCAGCTTCAGGGCTGTTCTTCGACTGAAATGTCGGCTTCCGGGCTTGACGTTTCGCCGCCGACGGGCGATGCTGCGACCAACGTGGAGCATGCAGCGAGACTGAGGTGGACAGGCGTGTGCCGTTCGGCTACACTGCCCCTTTGCGCTGCCCTTTGACGACCCGCTTCTTTTGGTGCTCTGATGCATGGTCGTCTGGCGTGCGTGTAGTCAGTCCGCCGCGAGCCCTCGGAAGGACATCTGTTGGCAGCCTCGCGCAACGCCTCCGCCGTACCCGCTGGTCCCCGTCGTGTCTCTTTTGCACGTATTCAGGAGCCGCTCGAAGTTCCTGACCTTCTCGCCCTGCAGACCGAGTCGTTCGACTGGCTGCTCGGAAACGAGAAGTGGAAGGGGCGGGTCGAGGCGGCTCGCCAGGCCGGGCGCAAGGACGTTCCGGCCCAGTCGGGTCTCGAAGAGATCTTCGAAGAGATCAGTCCCATCGAGGACTTCTCCGGAACCATGTCCCTGTCGTTCCGGGACCACCGGTTCGAGCCGCCAAAGTACTCAGTCGATGAGTGCAAAGACAAGGACATGACCTACTCCGCCCCGATGTTCGTCACGGCGGAGTTCATCAATAACACCACTGGTGAGATCAAGAGCCAGACCGTGTTCATGGGCGACTTCCCGCTCATGACCGGCAAGGGCACGTTCATCATCAACGGCACCGAGCGTGTCGTGGTCTCCCAGCTGGTCCGGTCCCCGGGCGTCTACTTCGATCGCAGCATCGACAAGACCTCCGACAAGGACCTCTACGGCTGCAAGGTGATCCCCTCCCGGGGGGCCTGGCTCGAGTTCGAGATCGACAAGCGCGACAGCGTGGGCGTGCGCATCGACCGCAAGCGCAAGCAGGCCGTCACGGTCCTGCTCAAGGCGCTCGGCTGGACGAACGAGCAGATCCTCGAGCGTTTCGGTCAGTACGAGTCGATGCGCGCGACCCTGGAGAAGGACCACACGGCCGGCCAGGACGACGCCCTTCTCGACATCTACCGCAAGCTGCGTCCGGGCGAGCCCCCGACCAGGGAGTCGGCGCAGACCCTGCTCGAGAACCTGTACTTCAACCCCAAGCGCTACGACCTCGCCAAGGTCGGCCGCTACAAGATCAACAAGAAGCTCGGCGTCGACGCCGAGATCACGCAGGGCACGCTGACCGAAGAGGACATCGTCGCCACCATCGAGTACATCGTCAGGCTGCACGCGGGCGAGGTCTCGATGCCGGGCGCCGAGGGCCGTGAGGTCGTCGTCGAGACCGACGACATCGACCACTTCGGCAACCGCCGCCTGCGCACGGTCGGCGAGCTCATCCAGAACCAGGTCCGCCTGGGCCTGGCCCGCATGGAGCGCGTCGTCCGCGAGCGGATGACCACCCAGGACGTCGAGGCGATCACGCCGCAGACCCTGATCAACATCCGCCCGGTCGTGGCGTCGATCAAGGAGTTCTTCGGCACCTCCCAGCTCTCGCAGTTCATGGACCAGACCAACCCCCTGGCCGGCCTGACGCACAAGCGTCGTCTGTCCGCGCTGGGCCCCGGCGGTCTCTCCCGTGAGCGGGCCGGCTTCGAGGTCCGTGACGTGCACCCCTCGCACTACGGCCGCATGTGCCCGATCGAGACGCCGGAAGGCCCGAACATCGGCCTGATCGGCTCGCTGGCCTCCTTCGGCCGGGTCAACTCCTTCGGTTTCGTGGAGACCCCGTACCGGAAGGTCGTCGACGGCCGGGTCACCGACCAGGTCGACTACCTCACCGCCGACGAGGAGGACCGCTTCGTCATCGCGCAGGCGAACACGCCGATCAGCGCTGACGGCACCTTCCTGGAGGACCGCGTGCTCGTCCGCCGGAAGGGCGGCGAGTTCGAGTCCCTGCGGGCCACCGAGGTCGACTACATGGACGTCTCGGCGCGCCAGATGGTCTCCGTCGCGACCGCGATGATCCCGTTCCTGGAGCACGACGACGCCAACCGCGCGCTCATGGGCTCCAACATGCAGCGCCAGTCCGTGCCGCTGCTCAAGAGCGAGGCCCCGCTGGTCGGCACCGGCATGGAGTACCGCGCCGCCACCGACGCCGGTGACGTCATCACCGCGGACAAGGCCGGCGTGGTCGAGGAGGTCTCCGCCGACTACGTCACGGTCATGAACGACGACGGCACCAGGACCACCTACCGCGTCGCCAAGTTCAAGCGTTCCAACCAGGGCACCTGCTTCAACCAGAAGCCGATCGTGGCCGAGGGCGACCGGATCGAGGTCAACCAGGTCATCGCCGACGGTCCCTGCACCGACAACGGCGAGATGGCGCTCGGCAAGAACCTCCTGGTGGCGTTCATGCCGTGGGAGGGCCACAACTACGAAGACGCGATCATCCTGTCCCAGCGCCTGGTCCAGGACGACGTCCTGTCCTCGATCCACATCGAGGAGCACGAGGTCGACGCCCGCGACACCAAGCTGGGCCCCGAGGAGATCACCCGGGACATCCCGAACGTCTCCGAGGAGGTCCTCGCCGACCTCGACGAGCGCGGCATCATCCGGATCGGCGCCGAGGTCGTCCCGGGCGACATCCTGGTCGGCAAGGTCACCCCGAAGGGCGAGACCGAGCTGACCCCGGAGGAGCGCCTGCTCCGCGCGATCTTCGGTGAGAAGGCCCGCGAGGTCCGCGACACCTCCCTGAAGGTGCCCCACGGCGAGCAGGGCAAGGTCATCGGCGTCCGCGTGTTCAGCCGGGAGGAGGGCGACGAGCTCCCCCCCGGTGTCAACGAGCTGGTCCGCGTCTACGTGGCCCAGAAGCGCAAGATCACCGACGGTGACAAGCTCGCCGGCCGCCACGGCAACAAGGGCGTCATCTCCAAGATCCTGCCGGTCGAGGACATGCCGTTCCTGGAGGACGGGACCCCGGTCGACATCATCCTCAACCCGCTCGGCGTGCCCGGCCGTATGAACGTCGGGCAGGTCCTGGAGACTCATCTGGGATGGATCGCCGCACGGGGCTGGGACATCTCCGGCATCGAGGAGGCGTGGGCCGAGCGCCTGCGCGACAAGGGCTTCGGCGAGGTCGAGGCGCGCACCAACGTCGCCACCCCGGTGTTCGACGGCGCCCACGAGGAGGAGATCATCGGTCTCCTCGACAACACCCTGGTCAACCGGGACGGCGGCCGCATGGTCGGCCCGAACGGCAAGGCCCGGCTGTTCGACGGCCGCTCCGGCGAGCCGTTCCCGCACCCGATCTCGGTCGGCTACATCTACATCCTGAAGCTGCTCCACCTGGTCGACGACAAGATCCACGCTCGCTCGACCGGCCCCTACTCCATGATCACGCAGCAGCCGCTGGGCGGTAAGGCCCAGTTCGGCGGCCAGCGCTTCGGTGAGATGGAGGTGTGGGCGCTGGAGGCGTACGGCGCCGCCTACGCCCTCCAGGAGCTGCTGACGATCAAGTCCGACGACGTCCTCGGCCGCGTGAAGGTCTACGAGGCGATCGTCAAGGGCGAGAACATCCCCGAACCGGGCATTCCCGAGTCGTTCAAGGTCCTCATCAAGGAAATGCAGTCGCTGTGCCTGAACGTCGAGGTGCTCTCCAGCGACGGCATGTCCATCGAGATGCGCGACACCGACGAGGACGTCTTCCGCGCCGCGGAAGAGCTCGGCATCGACCTGTCCCGGCGCGAGCCGAGCAGTGTCGAAGAGGTCTGATCTAGAAGCTGAGGAGGGGAAAACACATGCTGGACGTCAACTTCTTCGACGAGCTTCGGATCGGCCTCGCGACCGCTGACGATATCCGCCAGTGGTCGCACGGCGAGGTCAAGAAGCCCGAGACCATCAACTACCGCACCCTCAAGCCCGAGAAGGACGGACTCTTCTGCGAGAAGATCTTCGGTCCGACCCGGGACTGGGAGTGCTACTGCGGCAAGTACAAGCGCGTGCGCTTCAAGGGCATCATCTGTGAGCGCTGCGGCGTCGAGGTGACCCGCGCCAAGGTGCGCCGTGAGCGGATGGGCCACATCGAGCTGGCCGCGCCCGTCACGCACATCTGGTACTTCAAGGGCGTCCCGTCCCGGCTGGGCTACCTGCTCGACCTGGCCCCGAAGGACCTCGAGAAGGTCATCTACTTCGCGGCCTACATGATCACGCATGTCGACAAGGACCTGCGTGAGCGCGACCTGCCGTCGCTCGAGGCGAAGATCTCCGTCGAGCGCCAGCACGTCGAGCAGCGCCGCGACGCCGACGTCGAGGCCCGGCAGAAGAAGCTGGAGACGGACCTGGCGGAGCTCGAGGCCGCCGGTGCCAAGGGCGACCAGCGCCGGAAGGTCCGCGAGGGCGCCGAGCGCGAGATGCGCCAGCTCCGCGACCGGGCCCAGCGCGAGCTGGACCGGCTGGACGAGGTCTGGAGCCGCTTCAAGAACCTCAAGGTCCAGGACCTGGAGGGCGACGAACTGCTCTACCGCGAGATGCGCGACCGCTTCGGCCGCTACTTCCGCGGCGGCATGGGCGCCCAGGCCATCCAGGAGCGCCTGTCCAACTTCGACCTCGACGCCGAGGCCGAGAACCTGCGCGAGACGATCCGCAGCGGCAAGGGCCAGAAGAAGGCCCGCGCGCTCAAGCGCCTCAAGGTCGTCTCCGCGTTCCTGAACACCCGCAACTCGCCCAACGGCATGGTCCTGGACTGCATCCCGGTCATCCCGCCGGACCTGCGCCCGATGGTGCAGCTCGACGGTGGCCGGTTCGCGACCTCGGACCTGAACGACCTGTACCGCCGGGTGATCAACCGCAACAACCGCCTCAAGCGTCTGCTCGACCTCGGCGCACCCGAGATCATCGTGAACAACGAGAAGCGGATGCTCCAGGAGGCCGTGGACGCGCTGTTCGACAACGGCCGTCGCGGCCGCCCGGTCACCGGTCCCGGCAACCGCCCGCTGAAGTCCCTCAGCGACATGCTCAAGGGCAAGCAGGGCCGCTTCCGGCAGAACCTGCTGGGCAAGCGAGTCGACTACTCCGGCCGTTCGGTCATCGTCGTCGGCCCGCAGCTGAAGCTGCACCAGTGCGGCCTGCCCAAGCAGATGGCGCTGGAGCTGTTCAAGCCGTTCGTGATGAAGCGCCTGGTCGACCTGAACCACGCGCAGAACATCAAGTCGGCCAAGCGCATGGTGGAGCGTGCCCGCCCGGTCGTGTGGGACGTCCTCGAAGAGGTCATCACCGAGCACCCGGTGCTGCTCAACCGTGCGCCCACCCTGCACCGCCTGGGCATCCAGGCCTTCGAGCCGCAGCTGGTCGAGGGCAAGGCCATCCAGATCCACCCGCTCGTCTGCACCGCGTTCAACGCGGACTTCGACGGTGACCAGATGGCCGTGCACCTGCCGCTCTCGGCCGAGGCGCAGGCCGAGGCCCGCATCCTGATGCTGTCGACCAACAACATCCTGAAGCCGGCCGACGGCAAGCCGGTGACCATGCCCACCCAGGACATGATCATCGGTCTCTACTCGCTGACCACGATCAAGGACGACGGCGAGGGCGTCGGAGAGGGACGGGTCTTCGGCTCGGTCTCCGAGGCGCTCATGGCCTTCGACCGGCGCGAGCTGGACATCCAGGCCAAGATCCAGATCAGGATGAAGGGCGACGTCCCGCCGCCCCGCGGCTGGTCGGCCCCCGAGAGCTGGGAGCCGGGCGACTCCTACCGCCTGGAGACCACGCTGGGCCGGTGCCTGTTCAACCAGACGCTGCCCGCGAACTACCCGTACGTGAACTCGCAGGTCGGCAAGAAGCAGCTCTCGGTCATCGTGAACGAGCTGGCGGAGAAGTACCCCAAGGTCGAGGTCGCGACCGCGCTGGACGCGCTCAAGGACGCCGGCTTCTACTGGGCCACCCGCGCCGGTGTCACGATCTCGATCGAGGACGTCGTCGCGCCGCCGAACAAGGCCGAGATCATGGAGTCGTACGAGCGCCGGGCCGACAAGGTCCAGCGGGAGTACGAGCGGGGTCTCATCACGGACGAGGAGCGCCGTCAGGAGCTCATCGAGATCTGGACGCACGCGACCAGTGACGTGACCGAGGACATGCAGAAGGCGTTCCCGAAGACCAACCCGGTCTGGATGATGGTCCAGTCGGGCGCCCGAGGAAACCTGATGCAGGTCCGCCAGATCTCCGGCATCCGCGGCCTGGTCTCCAACACCAAGGGTGAGACGATCCCGCGTCCGATCAAGGCCTCGTTCCGCGAGGGCCTGTCGGTGCTGGAGTACTTCATCTCCACCCACGGCCAGCGGAAGGGTCTGGCGGACACCGCCCTGCGGACCGCCGACTCGGGTTACCTGACCCGTCGTCTGGTGGACGTCGCGCAGGACGTCATCGTCCGCGAGATCGACTGCGGCACCGACCGCGCCGTCCCGCTGCACGTCGGCGAGCGTGACCCGCAGGGCAACCTGGTCAAGGCGGAGAACGCCGAGAGCAACGTGCACGGCCGCATCCTGGCCGAGGACGTCGAGGTGGACGGCAAGGTCATCGCGAGCGCGGGCGTCGACATCAACGACACCCACGTGACCGCGCTGGTCGAGGCCGGCGTGGAGACCGTCAGGACCCGCAGCGCCCTCGTCTGCGAGGCCAAGATCGGTGTCTGCGCCACCTGCTACGGCCGCTCGCTCGCGACCGGCAAGCTGGTGGACGTCGGCGAGGCGGTCGGCATCATCGCCGCCCAGTCGATCGGCGAGCCGGGCACCCAGCTGACGATGCGCACCTTCCACACCGGTGGTGTGGCGGGTGCGGACATCACCCACGGTCTGCCCCGTGTCCAGGAGCTCTTCGAGGCGCGCATCCCCAAGGGCGTCGCTCCGATCAGCGAGGCCGAGGGCCGGGTCCGCATCGACGAGACCGACAAGACCCGCAAGATCGTGATCACGCCGGACGACGGTTCCGACGAGATCGCGTACCCGGTGTCGATGCGGTCGCGCCTGCTGGTCTCCGAGGGGCAGCGGGTCTCGGTCGGCCAGCAGCTGATCGCCGGTGCGGTCAACCCCAACGAGGTGCTGCGCATCCTCGGCCCCCGGGCCGTGCAGCTGCACCTGGTGGCCGAGGTGCAGCAGGTCTACCGCTCGCAGGGTGTGTCGATCCACGACAAGCACATCGAGATCATCGTGCGCCAGATGCTCAAGCGCGTGAACGTCCTCGAGTCGGGTGACACCGACATGCTTCCCGGCGAGCTGGTCGAGCGGCCGCGCTTCGAGCGGATGAACCGCGAGTGCGTGGCGGAGCAGGGCACGCCGGCCTCCGGCCGCCCGGTGCTCATGGGCATCACCAAGGCCTCGCTCGCGACCGAGTCGTGGCTGTCGGCGGCGTCCTTCCAGGAGACGACCAGGGTGCTCACCGACGCGGCGATCCACGCCAAGTCGGACTCGCTGCTCGGTCTCAAGGAGAACGTCATCATCGGAAAGCTCATCCCGGCCGGTACCGGCATGCCGCAGTACCGCAACATCCGGGTCGAGCCCACCGAGGAGGCCAAGGCCGCGATGTACACGGTCGGCGGCTACGACGGCTCCGCGGCCGACTACACCTTCGGCTCGGGCTCCGGTGAGGCCGTGCCGCTGGAGGAGTACGACTTCGGCCAGTACAACCGCTAGCCGGCGCTGTCACCGGGGTCGCGCGCCATCGCGGCGCGACCCCGCCGGTCCCCGCCGGCCGGGGGCCGGTGTTGACACCGCTTGACGGGTTCCCGACGGCACCCGGATCCTCCCCGGGATCCGGGTGCCGTTTCCGTTGCGCGGTTTGGGCGGGTCTTTGCGGCGCAGGCCGTACGTTATGAGAGAACGGCCGGAAAAGCCGGCCGCAGAAGGTAAACTTGTTCCGGGCCCAGCAGCGGCCGGTCGCCGACCGGTCGCGGGAGCCGTGACACGGATCGGACGCTTGTGACAGCGCCCGGCAGGCGCAGCCGTTTTGACGAGTTGCGATGCCTCGCGTAGTCTCTTCCTTCGTGCCCATGGCTTCGTGGGCTCTCATGCGTGCGCGTCGACAGGTTTCCCGTTGGGGAGTCGGCAGGGGCGCCGCGTGGCCTCCTCCGCAGGGCCGGCTCACCGGGGAAGTGGCGCGACAAGAGCGCGACACGCCCGACCGCGTGGGTCGGAGCGGGTGGAGAAACAGCAGGTCATGACACCGGCAGTACCTGCGAAATGCACAACCTCATTCGAACTACCGGCAAGCACGAACGGAGACGCGGTGCCTACGATTCAGCAGCTGGTCCGCAAGGGCCGCCAGGACAAGGTCACCAAGACCAAGACCCCGGCGCTCAAGGCCAGCCCCCAGCGACGCGGCACCTGCATGCGCGTTTACACCACGACCCCCAAGAAGCCGAACTCCGCGCTCCGCAAGGTCGCGCGTGTCCGGCTCACCAACGGCATCGAGGTCACGGCCTACATCCCGGGTGTCGGCCACAACCTCCAGGAGCACAGCATCGTGCTCGTCCGCGGTGGTCGTGTGAAGGACCTGCCGGGTGTTCGCTACAAGATCATCCGCGGCTCGCTCGACACCCAGGGTGTCCGCAACCGCAAGCAGGCCCGTAGCCGTTACGGCGCGAAGAAGGAGAAGTAAGAATGCCTCGCAAGGGTTCTCCTGGCCGTCGTCAGCTCATGGCTGACCCGGTCCACAACTCGCCGCTGGTCACCGCGCTCATCAACAAGGTGCTCCTGGACGGCAAGCGCTCCATCGCGCAGTCGATCGTCTACGGCGCCCTTGAGGGCTGCAAGGAGAAGACCGGCAACGACCCGGTCGTCACCCTGAAGCGCGCGCTGGACAACGTCAAGCCCACCCTTGAGGTCCGCAGCCGCCGCGTCGGTGGCGCGACCTACCAGGTCCCGGTCGAGGTGCGCGCCGCGCGCAGCACCACCCTGGCCCTGCGCTGGCTGGTGCAGTACTCCCGCGCCCGCCGCGAGAAGACCATGACCGAGCGCCTGATGAACGAGCTGCTCGACGCCAGCAACGGCCTCGGCGCCTCTGTCAAGAAGCGCGAGGACACCCACAAGATGGCCGAGTCCAACAAGGCCTTCGCCCACTACCGCTGGTAACAGCGGGTTCGACGAGACGACGAGGACGCGAGAGAAGTGGCCACCACGCTTGACCTGGCCAAGGTCCGAAACATCGGCATCATGGCCCACATCGACGCGGGCAAGACCACGACGACCGAGCGCATCCTGTTCTACACCGGCATCACCTACAAGATCGGTGAGGTCCACGAGGGCGCAGCCACGATGGACTGGATGGAGCAGGAGCAGGAGCGTGGTATCACCATCACCTCCGCCGCTACCACCTGCGAGTGGCTCGGCCACACGATCAACATCATCGACACGCCGGGTCACGTGGACTTCACCATCGAGGTGGAGCGCTCGCTGCGCGTCCTCGACGGCGCCGTCGCCGTGTTCGACGGTGTGGCGGGTGTCGAGCCGCAGTCCGAGACGGTGTGGCGTCAGGCCGACCGTTACGGCGTGCCCCGCATCTGCTTCGTCAACAAGATGGACCGGGTCGGCGCGGAGTTCCACCGCTGCGTCGACATGATGGTCAGCCGCCTGAACGCCACCCCGGCCGTCATCCAGCTTCCCTGGGGCGTCGAGGCCGGCTTCAAGGGCGTCATCGACCTGGTCAAGATGAAGGGCCTGCTCTGGAGCGCCGAGGCGGCCAAGGGCGAGATGTACGAGACCGTGGAGATCCCGGCGGACCACGCCGAGATCGCCCGCGAGTGGCGTGACAAGCTCGTCGAGACCGTCGCCGAGAACGACGACGAGCTGATGGAGCTCTTCCTGGAGGGCGTCGAGCCCACCGAGGAGCAGCTGGTGGCGGCCATCCGCCGCGCCACGCTGGCCAGCTCCATCAACCCGGTCCTGACCGGCACCGCGTTCAAGAACAAGGGCGTGCAGCCCCTGCTCGACGCGATCGTGGCCTACCTCCCCGCCCCGACCGACATCCCGGCCTTCAAGGGCCACGCGGTCGGCAAGGAGGAGGAGGTCATCGAGCGTCACGCGGACGTGAACGAGCCCTTCTCCGCGCTGGCTTTCAAGATCATGAGTGACCCGCACCTGGGCCGCCTCACCTACATCCGCATCTACTCGGGCACGCTCGAGACCGGCACCGCGGTCGTCAACGCGGTGAAGGGCAAGAAGGAGCGGATCGGCAAGATCTACCAGATGCACGCGAACAAGCGCGAGGAGCGCCCGTCCGCGCACGCCGGTCAGATCGTCGCCGTGATGGGCCTGAAGGACACCACCACCGGTGACACCCTCGCCGACATCGCGAACCCGGTCGTCCTGGAGTCGATGAACTTCCCCGCTCCGGTCATCAACGTGGCCATCGAGCCCAAGACCAAGAGCGACCAGGAGAAGCTGAGCACCGCGATCCAGCGCCTGGCCGAGGAGGACCCCTCCTTCCAGGTCCGCCGGGACGAGGAGACCGGTCAGACGGTCATCTGGGGCATGGGCGAACTCCACCTGGAGATCCTCGTCGACCGGATGCGCCGCGAGTTCAAGGTCGAGGCCAACGTCGGCCGGCCGCAGGTGGCGTACCGCGAGACCATCCGCCGCAAGGTGGAGAAGGTCGACTACGTCCACAAGAAGCAGACCGGTGGTTCCGGCCAGTTCGCCAAGGTCATCATCGACATTGAGCCGCTGGGCGAGGGCAACGACGGGTACGAGTTCGAGAACAAGGTCTCCGGTGGCCGTATCCCGCGGGAGTACATCCCCTCGGTCGACGCGGGCGCCCAGGAGGCCGCCGAGTTCGGTGTTCTCGCCGGTTACCCCATGGTCGGGGTGAAGGTCACCCTGCAGGACGGCGCCTACCACGAGGTGGACTCGTCCGAAATGGCCTTCAAGATCGCTGGATCGATGGCCTTCAAGGAGGCCGCGCGCAAGGCGGACGCCGTAATCCTGGAGCCGGTGATGGCCGTCGAGGTCACCACCCCCGAGGACTACATGGGTGACGTCATCGGTGACCTCAACGGTCGCCGCGGGCAGATCCGGGCGATGGACGAGCGCGCAGGCGCCCGTGTCATCCAGGCCTCCGTCCCGCTCTCTGAGATGTTCGGCTACGTGGGTGACCTGCGTAGCAAGACGCAGGGACGCGCGAGCTTCAGCATGCAGTTCGACTCCTACGCGGAAGTGCCCCAGCACATCGCCAAGGAGATCGTCGCGAAGGTTCGGGGCGAGTAGTTCCCGCCGGCCGGCCCCGACGGGGCCGGCCTTCCGAGCCCGAGTGAAAAAGACGCAAGTCAAGTCAGAATCTCTAAGGAGACAGACCAGTGGCCAAGGCCAAGTTCGAGCGGACCAAGCCGCACGTAAACATCGGCACCATTGGGCACATCGACCACGGCAAGACCACTCTGACCGCGGCGATCACCAAGGTGCTCCACGAGCGTTACCCTGAGCTCAACGAGGCGACTCCGTTCGACAAGATCGACAAGGCGCCCGAGGAGAAGGCTCGTGGTATCACGATCTCCATCGCGCACGTCGAGTACCAGACCGAGAAGCGCCACTACGCCCACGTGGACTGCCCCGGTCACGCCGACTACGTGAAGAACATGATCACCGGTGCGGCTCAGATGGACGGCGCGATCCTCGTGGTCGCCGCCACCGACGGCCCGATGCCGCAGACGAAGGAGCACGTCCTCCTGGCCCGCCAGGTCGGCGTCCCCTACATCGTCGTCGCCCTCAACAAGTCCGACATGGTGGACGACGAGGAGATCCTGGAGCTCGTCGAGCTCGAGGTCCGCGAGCTGCTCTCGGCTCAGGAGTTCCCCGGCGACGACCTGCCGGTCGTGCGCGTCTCCGCTCTGAAGGCCCTCGAGGGCGACCAGAAGTGGGGCGACAGCATCATCGAGCTGATGACCGCCGTCGACGAGAACGTGCCCGAGCCGACCCGTGACGTCGACAAGCCGTTCCTCATGCCGATCGAGGACGTCTTCTCGATCACCGGTCGCGGCACCGTCGTCACCGGCCGTATCGAGCGCGGCATCGTCAAGGTCAACGAGACCGTCGACATCATCGGCATCAAGACGGAGAAGACCACCACCACGGTCACCGGCGTCGAGATGTTCCGCAAGCTGCTCGACGAGGGCCAGGCCGGCGACAACGTCGGTCTGCTCCTCCGCGGCATCAAGCGCGAGGACGTCGAGCGCGGCCAGTGCATCATCAAGCCGGGCACGACCACCCCGCACACCGAGTTCGAGGCCCAGGTCTACATCCTGGCCAAGGACGAGGGCGGCCGTCACACGCCGTTCTTCAACAACTACCGTCCGCAGTTCTACTTCCGTACGACTGACGTGACCGGTGTCGTGAACCTGCCCGAGGGCACCGAGATGGTCATGCCCGGTGACAACACCGAGATGACCGTCCAGCTCATCCAGCCGATCGCGATGGAGGAAGGCCTCAAGTTCGCGATCCGTGAGGGTGGCCGGACCGTCGGCGCCGGTAACGTCACCAAGATCCTCAAGTAGTTCGACCGCGGAGTGGCGGCCTGCCCTCGTCGCAGGGCCGGCCGCCACACCACGAGGGGCTCCGCGGAGCCCCTCCGCTCGACCCACGAACCGTGATCTCGCAGTTGGTCCGGTCGCGAAAGTGACCGAAGTAACTGCCAGATCACGGAAGAAAGTGCAGGCCACAAGCGTCTGCTACGTGGGAGACGGGGCGGGGAAGCCGAGCCGGGCGCGGCCGGGACGTCGAGAAGACGGGCCGGTGCGAGGCGGGTGGACCCGGCCCTGACACAGCGGCCACCGGCCGCACGTAACTTTTTCAGACGACAGCGAAGGACACCGAGGCCATTATGGCGGGACAGAAGATCCGCATCCGGCTCAAGGCCTATGACCACGAGGTCATCGACAGCTCGGCCAAGAAGATCGTCGAGACGGTGACGCGGACTGGCGCTAAGGTCGCGGGCCCGGTTCCGCTGCCGACCGAGAAGAACGTGTACTGCGTCATCCGCTCGCCGCACAAGTACAAGGACAGCCGCGAGCACTTCGAGATGCGCACGCACAAGCGGCTGATTGACATCATCGACCCGACGCCGAAGACGGTCGACTCGCTCATGCGACTCGACCTCCCCGCCGGCGTTGACATCTCGATCAAGCTCTGAGGGAACGCACTGACATGGCTAAGCAGATCAAGGGCGTCCTGGGCAAGAAGCTCGGCATGACCCAGGTCTTCGACGCGGACAACCGGATGGTCCCGGTGACCGTCGTCGAAGCTGGTCCGTGCGTCGTGACCCGCGTCCGCACCCCGGAAAAGGACGGCTACTCCGCCGTTCAGCTCGGCTTCGGGCAGATCGACCCGCGGAAGGTCAACAAGCCGCTCGGCGACTACCTGCGCAAGCACGAGATCACCCCGCGCCGTTACTTCACGGAGATCCGTACCGACGACGCGAGCGAGTACACCCTCGGTCAGGAGCTCCTGGCCGACACCTTCGAGGCCGGCCAGTTCGTCGACGTGACGGGCAAGAGCAAGGGCAAGGGCTTCGCGGGTGTCATGAAGCGGCACGGCTTCGGCGGTCTGGGCGCCTCGCACGGTACCCAGCGCAAGCACCGCTCGCCGGGTTCCATCGGCGGCTGCGCCACCCCGGGCCGCGTCTTCAAGGGCCTGCGCATGGCCGGTCGGATGGGCAACGTCCGCACCACCGTGCAGAGCCTGAAGGTCCACGCCGTGGACGTCGAGAAGAACCTCATCCTCATCAAGGGTGCGGTTCCCGGCGCCAACGGCAGCCTGGTCCTCATCCGCACCGCTGCCAAGAAGGGGGCTGCCAAGTGAGCACCATTGACGTCCTCGACGTGAGCGGCGCGAAGACCGGCACCGTCGACCTGCCCGAGGACATCTTCGGCGCCAAGGTCAACATCCCGCTGATCCACCAGGTGGTCGTGGCCCAGCTCGCCGCTCGCCGGCAGGGCACCCACAAGGCCAAGACCCGCGGCGAGGTCAGCGGTGGCGGCAAGAAGCCGTACCGCCAGAAGGGCACCGGCCGCGCCCGCCAGGGTTCGACCCGCGCCCCGCAGTTCACCGGCGGTGGCACCGTCCACGGCCCGGTCCCGCGGGACTACTCGCAGAAGACCCCCAAGAAGATGAAGGCGGCCGCCCTGCGCGGCGCCCTCTCCGACCGGGCGAACGGCGGCCGCGTGCACGTGGTCAGCACTCTGGTCACCGGCGAGACCCCCAAGACCAAGGCGGCCCTCGAGTCGCTGCGGAAGGTCACGCAGGCTCGCAGCGTCCTGGTCGTCGTCGACGAGGGTGACGAGCTCACCTGGATGAGCCTGCGCAACGCTCCCGAGGTCCACCTGCTGGACGCCGGGCAGCTGAACACCTACGACGTGCTCTGCTACGACGATGTCGTCTTCACGCAGGAGGCGTACGACCAGGTCGTCGCGCGTCTGAGCAAGAGCGGGAAGGAAGACGCCTGATGCAGAAGATCGCCGACCCGCGCGACATCATCATCAAGCCGGTTGTCTCCGAGAAGAGCTACGGCCTGATCGACGAGCACAACAAGTACACGTTCCTGGTGCGGAAGACGGCCAACAAGACGCAGGTGAAGATCGCCATCGAGCAGATCTTCGGCGTCAAGGTGGCCAGCGTCAACACCATCAACCGCCAGGGCAAGCGCAAGCGGACCAAGTTCGGTTACGGCCAGCGCCCGAGCACCAAGCGCGCGATCGTGAGCCTGGTCGAGGGCGACCGGATCGACATCTTCGGTCAGGGCTGAACCCGCTCGCTCAGTAAGTGACGCGCCGGACGCCCCTCGCCGGGAGGCGGGGGGCATTCGGCCGGATTAACCGACGAAGGATGAACGAAAAAGATGGGCATCCGTAAATACAAGCCGACGACCCCGGGTCGCCGCGGCTCGAGTGTCTCGGACTTCTCCGAGATCACCCGCAGCACGCCCGAGAAGTCGCTGCTTGCTCCCCTGCACAGCAAGGGCGGCCGCAACGTCCACGGCCGGGTCACCACCCGCCACCAGGGCGGCGGTCACAAGCGCGCCTACCGGATCATCGACTTCCGGCGCCACGACAAGGACGGGATCCCGGCCAAGGTCGCTCACATCGAGTACGACCCGAACCGCACCTCCCGGATCGCGCTGCTGCACTACGCGGACGGGGAGAAGCGCTACATCCTCTGCCCGACCGGCCTCAAGCAGGGCGACAAGATCGAGAACGGCCCCACGGCCGACATCAAGCCGGGTAACTGCCTCCCGCTGCGCAACATCCCGACCGGTACCTTCATCCACGCGGTGGAGCTCCGTCCGGGCGGCGGCGCCAAGCTGGGCCGGTCCGCCGGCGCGCAGATCCAGCTCCTCGCCAAGGAGGGCCAGTACGCCACGCTGCGTATGCCGTCCGGTGAGATGCGCCAGGTCGACGTCCGCTGCCGGGCGTCCATCGGCCAGGTCGGCAACGCCGAGCAGAGCAACATCAACTGGGGTAAGGCCGGCCGTATGCGGTGGAAGGGCAAGCGCCCCACCGTCCGCGGTGTCGCGATGAACCCGGTCGACCACCCGCACGGTGGTGGTGAGGGCAAGACCTCCGGCGGTCGCCACCCGGTCAACCCCAAGGGCAAGCCCGAGGGCCGGACCCGTGCGGCGAACAAGGCCAGTGACCGCCTGATCATCCGTCGTCGGACCAAGCGGAAGAAGCGGTAGGAGTAGCCGAAATGCCACGTAGTCTTAAGAAGGGTCCCTTCGTGGACGACCACCTTCAGAAGAAGGTGGACGCTCAGAACGAGAAGGGCACCAAGAACGTCATCAAGACGTGGTCGCGGCGCTCCATGATCGTGCCCGACATGATCGGTCACACGATCGCCGTTCACGACGGCCGCAAGCACGTCCCGGTGTTCGTCACCGATGCGATGATCGGCCACAAGCTCGGCGAGTTCGCGCCCACGCGGACGTTCCGCAGCCACGTCAAGGAAGACCGCCGCAGCCGGCGGTAAGCGCCTTAAAGCGAAGCAGAAGGTTAAGAGGAGTAAGCGATGGAAGCCAGGGCTCAGGTGCGGTTCGCGCGCCACACGCCCATGAAGGCCCGCCGCGTGGTGGACCTCATTCGCGGGCTGCCCGCTTCGGAGGCGCAGGCCGTGCTGCAGTTCGCTCCCCAGTCGGCGAGCGAGACCGTGTACAAGGTGCTGTCGAGTGCCATTGCCAACGCGGAGCACAACTTCAACCTCGACCGCGACACGCTCTTCGTGAGCCGTGCCTGGGTCGACGAGGGCCCGACGCTGAAGCGGTTCCGTCCGCGTGCCCAGGGTCGTGCCTATCGGATCAACAAGCGGACGAGCCACATCACCGTGATCGTGGAGTCCCGCGAGCCGAAGGGGAGGACCCGCTAGTGGGTCAGAAGGTCAACCCGCACGGGTTCCGCCTCGGCATCACGACCGACTTCAAGAGCCGGTGGTATGCCGACAAGCTCTACAAGTCGTACGTCGCCGAGGACGTGGCGATCCGCCGCATGCTGAAGAAGGGCATGGAGCGGGCCGGCATTTCCAAGGTCGAGATCGAGCGGACCACCGACCGGGTTCAGGTCGACATCCACACCGCCCGTCCGGGCATCGTCATCGGCCGCCGCGGCGCCGAGGCGGACCGGATCCGCGGTGACCTCGAGAAGCTGACCAAGAAGCAGGTCCAGCTGAACATCCTCGAGGTCAAGAACCCTGAGATCGACGCTCAGCTCGTCGCCCAGGGCGTGGCCGAGCAGCTGTCCAGCCGTGTCTCGTTCCGCCGGGCCATGCGCAAGGCGATGCAGTCGGCGATGAAGAGCGGCGCCAAGGGCATCCGGGTGCAGTGCTCCGGCCGTCTGGGCGGCGCCGAGATGTCCCGCTCGGAGTTCTACCGCGAGGGCCGCGTGCCCCTGCACACGCTCCGCGCGGACATCGACTACGGCCTGTACGAGGCCCGTACCACCTTCGGCCGCATCGGCGTGAAGGTGTGGATCTACAAGGGCGAGGCTCCGACCAGCCGCGCCGAGCGCGAGGCGGCTGCCGCCGGCGCCCGTGCGGGCCAGCGTCGTGAGCGTGACGACCGTCGTGGTGGCGGCGCCGACCGCCCGCGTCGTGGTGGCGGCGCCGGTGGCGACCGTCCCCGTCGCGGTGGCCGCGGCGACCGCGCCCCCAGGACCGAGGCGGCCTCGCAGGCTGCCCCCGAGACCGGCCCGGCTGCGCAGCCGGGTGCTGAAGGGAGCTGACCATGCTGATCCCGCGCAGGGTCAAGCACCGCAAGCAGCACCGGCCCGACCGCAGTGGCGCCGCCAAGGGCGGCACCCGCGTCGTGTTCGGCGAGTTCGGCATTCAGGCGATTGAGCACTCCTATGTGACCAACCGCCAGATCGAGTCGGCTCGTATCGCCATGACTCGGCACATCCGCCGTGGCGGCAAGGTGTGGATCAACATCTACCCGGACCGTCCGCTCACCAAGAAGCCGGCCGAGACCCGCATGGGTTCCGGTAAGGGTTCGCCGGAGTGGTGGATCGCCAACGTCAAGCCCGGCCGCGTCATGTTCGAGCTCTCGGGTGTCGCCGAGCCCGTGGCCCGCGAGGCCATGCGCCGTGCGATGCACAAGCTCCCGATGAAGTGCCGGTTCGTCAAGCGTGAAGTGGGTGAGGCGTGATGGCTAAGGGCCTGACCGCCGGTGAGCTGCGGGCTGAGGACCAGGACACCCTGGTCCAGAAGCTGAAGGAAGCCAAGGAGGAGCTGTTCAACCTCCGCTTCCAGGCCGCGACCGGTCAGTTGGAGAGCCACGGGCGGCTGCGCGCCGTCCGCCGCGAGATCGCCCGTATCTACACCGTGATGCGCGAGCGGGAGCTCGGCATCGTGACGGTTGAGAAGGAGTCGATCGATGGCTGAGACCACGGAGAGCACGACCGAGACGCGGAACTACCGCAAGACCCGCGAGGGTCTGGTCGTCAGTGACAAGATGGACAAGACCGTCGTCGTCGCTGTCGAGGACCGCGTCAAGCACCCCCTGTACGGCAAGGTCATCCGCAGGACGACCAAGTACAAGGCGCACGACGAGGCCAACAGCTGCGGCGTGGGCGACCGCGTCCTGCTGATGGAGACCCGGCCCATGTCGGCGAGCAAGCGCTGGCGGGTCGTCGAGATCCTCGAGAAGGCGAAGTAGCGAACGCGCCTCGTGGGGGGTGGCCGGAAGGCCTGCCCCCCACGACGGTGTCCAAGGGCGCGGAGGTTCCCCTGCGGGGAGCCCCCGCGCCGCCCGCGGCGGCGGTCCGGTCCAGGCCGGGGCTGACGCCGGGGGAAAAAGACCACAGTAGGTTCCGCAAGGCTCACCCGAGGGTGAGAACCAGCGAGACAAACAGGAGTACACGTGATCCAGCAGGAGTCGCGACTCAAGGTCGCCGACAACACGGGTGCGAAGGAAGTCCTCTGCATCCGCGTTCTCGGTGGCTCGGGTCGGCGCTACGCGGGTATCGGCGACATCATCGTCGCCACGGTGAAGGACGCCATTCCCGGCGGCACCGTCAAGAAGGGTGACGTCGTCAAGGCTGTCGTCGTGCGCACCGTCAAGGAGCGTCGCCGGCCCGACGGCTCCTACATCCGCTTCGACGAGAACGCGGCGGTCATCATCAAGGACAGCGGTGACCCTCGTGGCACGCGCATCTTCGGTCCCGTCGGCCGCGAGCTGCGTGACAAGAAGTTCATGCGCATCATCTCGCTCGCGCCGGAGGTGTTGTAAATGCCGAAGCTGCATGTGAAGAAGGGCGACCTGGTCCAGGTCATCGCCGGCAAGGACAAGGGTGCCAAGGGTCGTGTGATCGCCGCCCTCCCGCGCGAGGACCGCGTGGTGGTCGAAGGCGTCAACATGATCAAGAAGCACGCGAAGGAGACCCACCAGGGCCCGCGCGGCGCCAAGACCGGCGGCGTGCAGACCATGGAGGCCCCCATCCACGTGAGCAACGTCAAGAAGCTCAAGGATGACGAGAAGCCCGCCAAGAAGGCCGAGAAGAAGGCCGACGAGACGGGTGAGGACAACTGATGACTGCGACTTCCGAAGAGCGCACGCTCCCCCGCCTCAAGCAGCGTTACCGCGAGGAGATCATCGCGAAGCTGCACGAGGAGTTCGGGTTCGAGAACATCATGCTGGTCCCCACGATCACCAAGATCAAGGTGAACATGGGTGTCGGCGAGGCCGCCCGCGACTCGAAGCTGATCGAGGGCGCCGTCCGCGACCTCACGGTCATCACCGGCCAGAAGCCGGCCGTCGTCCGGGCCCGCAAGTCCATCGCCCAGTTCAAGCTGCGCGAGGGCATGCCGATCGGCGCGCACGTCACGCTCCGCGGCGACCGCATGTGGGAGTTCCTGGACCGGCTGCTCTCCCTGGCGCTGCCGCGTATCCGTGACTTCCGGGGCCTGTCGCCCAAGCAGTTCGACGGCAACGGCAACTACACCTTCGGTCTCACCGAGCAGGTCATGTTCCACGAGATCGACCAGGACAAGGTCGACCGGCAGCGTGGCATGGACATCACGGTCGTGACCACCGCCAAGACCGACGACCAGGGCCGGGCGCTGCTGAAGCACCTCGGCTTCCCCTTCAAGGAGGCCTGATCATGGCGAAGACGTCGCTCAAGGTCAAGGCTGCTCGCAAGGCCAAGTTCGAGGTCCGGGCCTACACCCGGTGCTCGCGCTGTGGTCGTCCCCGCGCCGTCTACCGGAAGTTCGGCCTGTGCCGCATCTGCTTCCGCGAGATGGCGCACCGGGGCGAGCTGCCCGGCATCACCAAGTCGAGCTGGTAGCCTCCCGCGCGGGCCGATGACCATCAGCCCGCGCGGCGCCGGCCGTACAAGATAGTCGTATTCACCGGGCGCTGCCTCGCAGAGCCCATGACCACACCGTAGGTCCCTTGCGGAAACCGCGGTGAGGAAGGCCACCGGCCATGACGATGACCGACCCGATCGCAGACATGCTGACGCGTCTGCGAAACGCGAACTCGGCTTACCACGACACCGTGGCCATGCCGTACTCGAAGATCAAGGCGCACATCGCCGAGATCCTCCAGCAGGAGGGTTACATCCAGGCCTGGAGCGTCGAGGACGCCAAGGTCGGAAAGAACCTCGTGGTGGAGCTCAAGTTCGGGCCGAGCCGTGAGCGGTCGCTCGCGGGCCTGCGCCGGGTTTCCAAGCCCGGCCTGCGGGTCTATGCAAAGAAGGACAACCTGCCCCGGGTCCTGGGCGGGCTGGGCGTCGCGATCATCTCGACGTCCGCCGGTCTCATGACCGACAAGCAGGCCGGCAAGCGTGGAGTGGGCGGGGAAGTCCTCGCCTACGTCTGGTAACGAGGGGAGGAACACAGCATGTCGAGAATCGGACGGCTGCCCATCCCCGTACCGGGCGGTGTGGATGTCACCATCGACGGCCGGGATGTCACGGTCAAGGGCCCGAAGGGCACGCTCTCTCACACGGTCGCTGAGCCGATCGAGGTCGCCAAGGGCGAGGACGGTGTCGTCACCGTCACCCGTCCCAGCGACGAGAACAAGGTCCGTGCGCTGCACGGGCTCTCCCGCACTCTGATCGCCAACATGGTGACGGGTGTGACCCAGGGGTACACCAAGACCCTGGAGATCGTGGGTGTCGGTTACCGCGTGCAGGCCAAGGGCCCGACTCAGCTCGAGTTCGCCCTGGGCTTCAGCCACCCGGTGATCGTGGACGCCCCCGAGGGCGTCACCTTCCGCGTCGAGAAGCCGACCCTGTTCCACGTGGACGGCATCGACAAGCAGAAGGTCGGCGAGATCGCCGCGAACATCCGCAAGCTGCGCAAGCCCGACCCGTACAAGGGCAAGGGCGTGCGCTACCAGGGCGAAGTTATCCGCCGCAAGGTCGGAAAGGCTGGTAAGTAGGCATGGCTGGCAAGACTGCGTTCGGCAAGCACACGGCCGCCCGCGCCGTCTCGCGGGCCCGCCGCCACGGCCGCGTCCGCAAGAAGGTGGTCGGTACGGCCGCGCGTCCGCGCATGGTCGTCAACCGTTCCACGCGGCATCTCTTCGTCCAGATCGTCGACGACAGCCAGGGCCACACGCTGGTGAGCGCCTCCACCATGGAGAGCTCGCTGCGCACGGCGGACGGCGTCAAGACGGACAAGGCGAAGCAGGTCGGCGAGCTTCTCGCTCAGCGGGCCAAGGCTGCCGGGATCACCGCCGTCGTCTTCGACCGCGGTGGCAACCGCTACGCGGGCCGCATCGCGGCCCTGGCGGACAGCGCCCGCGAAGGTGGGCTGGAGTTCTGATGGCCCGTCTTACGAATGAGAAGAGGAACCACTGATGGCTGGAGCTCCGCGTCGCGGTGGCGCCGCCGGTGGCGAGCGGCGTGACGGTCGTCGTGACGACCGCCGCGGTGGCAGCGCTGACAAGGGCGTCTCGTACATCGAGCGCGTCGTCAAGATCAACCGAGTGGCCAAGGTCGTGAAGGGTGGTCGTCGCTTCAGCTTCACCGCCCTGGTTATCGTCGGTGACGGTAACGGCCTGGTCGGCGTCGGCTACGGCAAGGCCAAGGAAGTCCCCGCGGCCATCGCCAAGGGTGTCGAAGAGGCGAAGAAGCACTTCTTCAAGGTGCCCCGCATCCAGGGCACCATCCCGCACATCGTGCAGGGTGAAGAGGCCGCGGGCGTCGTCTTCCTCCGTCCGGCCTCGCCCGGTACCGGCGTCATCGCCGGTGGCCCGGTGCGCGCCGTCCTGGAGTGCGCCGGCATCCACGACGTTCTGTCCAAGTCGCTCGGCTCGGACAACCCGATCAACATCGTGCACGCCACGGTGGCCGCTCTGAAGGGCCTCAGCCGCCCCGAGGAGATCGCGGCCCGCCGCGGCCTGCCGATCGAGGACGTCGCCCCCAAGGCGATGCTCAAGGCTCGTGCCGAGGGCCTCGCCGAGGCCGCGGCGGCGAAGGCGGTGAGCTAGTCGATGGCACGTCTGAAGATCACCCAGGTCCGCTCGAAGATCGGTGGCAAGCAGAACCAGCGTGACTCGCTGCGCTCGCTCGGTCTGAAGCGAATCGGTGACGTCGTCGTCAAGGAGGACCGCCCGGAGATCCGCGGCATGGTCTCCGTGGTGACGCACCTCGTCACCGTGGAAGAGGTCGACTAGTCATGGCAGAGAACACTCCGCTCCGCATCCACCACCTGCGGCCGGCTCCCGGCGCCAACAAGGCCAAGACCCGCAAGGGCCGCGGCGAGGCGTCCAAGGGCAAGACCGCAGGCCGCGGCACCAAGGGCACGACGGCCCGGAACACGGTTCCCCTCGGCTTCGAGGGTGGCCAGGTTCCGCTCCAGCGCCGCCTGCCCAAGTACAAGGGCTTCAGCAACGCCCTGTTCAAGACGACCTACCAGGTCGTCAACCTGGACAAGCTCGGCGAGCTGTTCCCCGAGGGTGGCGACGTCACCGTCGAGACGATGGTCGCCAAGGGCGCGGTCCGCAAGAACCAGCTCGTGAAGGTTCTCGGAACCGGCGAGATCTCCGTGGCGTTGAACGTGCAGGCGCACGCCTTCTCCGCCAGTGCCAAGGAGAAGATCGCCGCTGCCGGGGGCTCCGTCTCCGAGCTGTAGGCATGAAACGAGGCGCGGGGGCTCGCAATGGGCCCCCGCGCCCGTAGTGCGTTAGAGTTCGCTGGACATGAGTGTCAACTCGTTTACACGGGCTCGTTGACTTGAGATAGCAAAGATGGACCACCCCCGCACCATCGCTGACCGACCTCGCCTTTCAGGCGCGCAGGAGGGACCGTGCTGACCGCGTTTACCCGAGCGTTCCGTACGCCGGACCTGCGTAAGAAGCTGCTCTTCACACTGGGCATCATCGCGCTGTTCCGTCTCGGCTCGGTTCTTCCGACTCCGGGTGTTCACACTGAGAACATCGCCCTGTGCCTGAAAGAGGCGCAGGCAGGCGATGCGAACAACATCTATGGCATGGTGCAGCTCTTCAGCGGTGGGGCACTGCTGAAGCTGTCGGTGTTCGCGCTCGGCATCATGCCGTACATCACCGCGAGCATCATCCTGCAACTGCTGGTCGTGGTCATTCCCCGCCTGGAAGCCCTCAAGAAGGAGGGCCAGGCCGGCCAGAGCAAGATCACGCAGTACACGCGCTACCTGACGATCGGCCTGGCGATCCTCCAGTCGACCGCCTTCATCGCCCTCGCGCGCAGCGGGCAGCTCTTCCCCGGCTGCCAGCAGGAGATCCTGCTGGACAAGGACGACGTCTTCGGCATCATCACGATGGTGCTGGTGATGACCGCCGGCACCGGCGTCATCATGTGGCTGGGCGAGCTCGTCACCGACCGCGGCGTCGGCAACGGCATGTCGATCCTGATCTTCGCCCAGGTCATCGCGGTCTTCCCGGCCGAGCTGCTCCGCATCGGCCAGCAGAAGGGCGCCTTCGTCTTCGCCGTCGTCATGGCGGTCGGCATCGCGATGATCGCCCTGGTCGTCATGGTCGAGCAGGCCCAGCGCCGGATCCCGGTGCAGTACGCCAAGCGCATGGTCGGCCGCCGCATGTACGGCGGGACCTCGACCTACATCCCGCTGAAGGTGAACCAGGCCGGCATCATCCCGGTCATCTTCGCCTCCTCGCTGCTCTACCTCCCGCAGCTGGTCACGAGCCTGTTCAGCAACACCCAGGAAGAGCCGAACGCGGTCATCCAGTGGATCAACCAGAACCTGGTGACGGGCGACACCCCCGCCTACATGATCACGTTCTTCCTGCTGATCGTCTTCTTCACCTACTTCTACGTGTCCATCACCTTCAACCCCGTTGAAGTCGCCGACAACATGAAGAAGTACGGTGGTTTCATCCCGGGCATCCGCCCGGGGCGCCCCACGGCCGAGTACCTCAGCTACGTGCTCTCGCGGCTCACGGCTCCCGGATCGCTCTATCTGGGCCTGATCTCCATGGTGCCGATCGTCGCGCTGGCGCTCGTCGGGGCGAGCCAGAACTTCCCGTTCGGAGGCACGAGCATTCTGATCATGGTGGGTGTCGGTCTTGACACCGTGAAGCAGATCGAGAGCCAGCTCCAGCAGCGCAACTACGAAGGTTTCCTGAAGTAGTGCGTCTCGTCCTGGTGGGGCCCCCCGGAGCGGGTAAGGGGACGCAGGCCCAGTTCATCGCATCGAACCTGTCCATCCCGAAGATCTCGACAGGTGACATCTTCCGTGCCAACGTCTCGGGCGGCACGGAGCTCGGCAAGCTTGCCAAGGAATACATGGACCGCGGTGACCTCGTGCCCGACGAGGTCACCATCGCGATGGTCCGCGACCGCCTCTCGGAGGACGACGCGCAGGAGGGTTTCCTGCTCGACGGCTTCCCCAGGAACGTGCCCCAGGCCGAGATCCTGAAGAAGATGCTCGCCGAGTTCGGCGTCGCGCTGGACATCGTGCTGGAGCTCGTGGTCGACGAGGACGAGGTCGTCCGCCGGCTGGCCGGCCGCCGTACCTGCAGCCAGTGCGGCCGTATCTGGCACGTCGACTTCGACGACAAGAAGGACGACATCTGCGACGCCTGCGGCGGCAGCCTCTACCAGCGTGACGACGACAAGGAGGAGACCGTCCGGCGCCGGCTGGAGGTCTACCAGGAGCAGACCGCTCCGCTCGTGTCGTACTACGCCGAGGAGGAGCTCCTGGTCGGGGTGGACGCGGCGGGCCCGGTGGAAGAGGTCACCCGGCGCGCGATGGAGGCCCTGGCGCCCCACGCGGACTAGCGATTCTCATCCGGCACGCCATCCACGGGTCGCCCGTGGGTGGCGTGCTGTCGTTAGGAGAGCTCCTAGGGCACAATCGGGGGAATTGAGCTCCCGACTTGCCCGTTTAATCACCCCGGGGGTGTACACGTGTTCAAGAAGAACAAGCACGGGATCCAGATCAAGACGCCCGAGCAACTGGAGAAGATGCGGGCCGCGGGCCTGGTGGTCGGCCGGACGCTGCAGTTGCTCAGGGAGAGCGTACGGCCCGGCCTGACGCCGCTGGACCTCGACGCGATCGCGGAGAAGGCCATCCGGGACGAGGGCGCGATCCCCTCCTTCAAGGGCTACCAGGGCTTCCCCGCGACGATCTGCGCCTCCGTCAACGACGAGGTCGTCCACGGCATCCCGGGCGGCAAGCGGGTGCTCCAGGAGGGCGACGTCATCTCCATCGACTGCGGCGCGATCCTGGACGGCTGGCACGGAGACTCGGCGATCACGGTACCGGTCGGCGAGGTGGCCCCCGAGCTCACCGAGCTGATGCGGGTCACCGAGGAGGCCATGTGGCGCGGGATCGCCGCGCTGACGGTGGGCCGCCACCTGTCCGACATCGGCTACGAGGTGGAGCGGTACGTCCGCTCCCAGGGCCGCTACGGCATCCCCAAGGAGTACGGCGGGCACGGGATCGGCACCGAGATGCACATGGACCCGTGGGTGGCCAACCACGGCAGGCCGGGAAAGGGCCCGAAGTTCGAGCCGGGCATGTGCTTCGCGGTCGAGCCGATGGTCAACCTGGGCACCGACCGCACCAAGGTGCTGGCCGACGACTGGACGGTCGTCACGATCGACGGCAAGGCCTCGGCGCACTTCGAGCACAGCGTCGCCGTGACACATAATGGTCCTTGGGTACTGACCGCCCTGGACGGGGGGAAAGAGCGGCTTGCCGACCTGTTGGGAGACGACGCGGGCCGGGTGTGAGCGGCCCGCCGCGGTGAGCGGATGTGGTGACGATGGCGGCTGACCCCAAGATGCGGGCCTCGGACGACGACAGGGACAGGGTCGCCTCGGCGCTGCGGGAGCACTACGCGCAGGGCCGCCTCACCGTCGAGGAGTTCGACGAGCGGCTGGAGCAGTTGTACGCGAGCAAGACGTACGGCGAGCTCGCCGTCCTCACCTCCGACCTTCCCGGTGTCGACCTGCGCAAGCTGCCGGAGCCCGCGGCGCGCACGCCCAAGCGGCGGGAGGGCGAGGACCTGAGCCCGCTGGCCGCCATGTGGGCGCCCTGGGCGATAGCCGGCGGGGTCAACTGGGTCATCTGGTTCATCATCGGCGCGGCGAACGACCTCGACTTCCCCTACCCCTGGCCGCTGTGGGTGATGGGCCCCTGGGGGGCGCTCCTGCTGGTCGGCACCGTCATCATGAAGCTGAGCAAGGACGGAAAGCCGTAATAGTGCACGCTCGGTGTCGAGTGTGCATTCCTCCGCAGAAAGGCGGATCGAATCTTCCTAACGTAAGCGGTGTCCGAACAGCGAGGACCCCTCACAGGAGGAAGAAAGAAATGAGCAAGATCCGCACTCTTCTCGTCGGCACCGTTCTGGCCGGCTCCCTGGCCGCCGGTCTGGCCGCCGCTCCGGCGCAGGCCGCGACCGCGGGCACCGCCACCGCCGCCTCCGCTTCCGAGCAGGGGCCGAAGAAGCACTTCTTCGGCCCCTACTACTCGAAGTTCGGCGGCGGCGAGAGCTTCGGCAAGCGCTCCTACTTCAAGGGCTACTGGTACAAGGACGACGGCCGCTACTGGTTCTTCGGCGACCTGTCCGACCGCGACCGCGACCGCGAGTACAGCTACGTCTGGTTCAAGTGGCACGACCGGTTCGGCCACCACACCAAGTACTACAAGACCTTCGGTGGCAAGCACTTCCACAAGTTCGGCGGCTTCAAGGGCAGCAACGGCTTCGACGACTTCAAGATCCGCGTCTGCGAGGGCGACAACCGCTTCGACGACTGCGGCAGCTGGGGCGACGCCTTCTGAGTCGGCCCGACCCGGCCAGGGGGGAAGCCCGGTCCGGGGGGACGATCTAGGGGGAAGCCGACTTCGCCGAGCCCGCCGGTGACCTGGTCACCGGCGGGCTCTTCGCACGTTCACCCTGCACAGGGGGTATGCTGGTTAGCGGTTGTGTCGAGGCACCGGCCGTCTGTTTCGCATTTCCTCGCCCGGTGCCGTACACTCCTTTTTCGGTTCACTATGACCATTGCGCGTCGGCGGTGTCGCTACCGCCGCTCTCATCGAAGCGCGTGGTCGCGGCTGCTTAGTGTTCCGAAGCCTCAGACGACCGATCAGTGAAACGCGAGGGACATGGCCAAGAAAGACGGCGCCATCGAGATCGAGGGCACTGTGGTTGAGTCGCTCCCGAACGCGATGTTCCGGGTGCAGCTCGACAACGGCCATAAGGTCCTGGCCCACATCAGCGGGCGGATGCGCATGCACTACATCCGCATCCTCCCCGACGACCGGGTCGTCGTGGAGCTGAGCCCCTACGACCTCAGTCGTGGGCGGATCGTCTACCGATACAAGTAAGCGTCTGAGGGACGAATAAGGACTATGAAGGTCAAGCCGAGCGTCAAGAAGATCTGCGACAAGTGCAAGGTGATCCGCCGGCACGGTCGCGTCATGGTGATCTGCGACAACCTGCGCCACAAGCAGCGCCAGGGTTAGTCGCAGAGACAGGTCTTGCAAGAGTCCGCTCCACGAGGCGGGCTCGTTCCATGTGAGGCCACCGGAAGGGGAAACCGCCCGTCTCCGCACGGAGCGGCGGATCCGGCCGGTCGAACGGTAATCGCGTTTCACACCTGCGCAGGCGGTCCGACAGGGCCGTACCCCGCAGGAGACCCCCGGTCGGAGGCCGGGGCCCTCACCCCGGGCATTGGGGAGGGGCGGTGAAGCGTAGGACCTCCGCCACAACGAAGGAGAATGCCCGACCATGGCTCGCCTGGTTGGCGTCGACCTCCCCCGCGACAAGCGGCTGGAGATCGCTCTCACCTACATTTTCGGAATCGGCCGCACCCGCGCCCTCGAGACCCTGAAGGCCACCGGCATCAGCGGTGACCTCCGGGTCCACCAGCTCACGGACGAAGAGCTCGTGCCGCTGCGTGACTACATCGAGGCCAACTTCAAGATCGAGGGTGACCTCCGCCGCGAGGTCCAGGCCGACATCCGCCGCAAGATCGAGATTCAGTGCTACCAGGGCATCCGGCACCGCCGAGGCCTCCCCGTGCACGGTCAGCGCACGCAGACCAACGCGCGCACCCGCAAGGGCAAGAAGAAGACCGTGGCCGGCAAGAAGAAGCCCGGCAAGAAGTAGTAGTCCGCGCAGCCGCAGGACCGAAGACCTCAGGAGTGAAGGCAAAACATGCCTCCTAAGAGCCGCCAGGGTGCCCCGAAGAAGGTGCGCCGCAAGGAAAAGAAGAACGTCGCTCACGGGCACGCCCACATCAAGAGCACGTTCAACAACACGATCGTTTCGATCACCGACCCGAACGGGAACGTGATCTCCTGGGCCAGCGCCGGCCACGTCGGGTTCAAGGGCTCCCGCAAGTCCACCCCGTTCGCCGCGCAGATGGCCGCCGAGAACGCCGCCCGCCGCGCCATGGAGCACGGCATGCGCAAGGTCGACGTCTTCGTCAAGGGCCCCGGCTCCGGCCGTGAGACCGCGATCCGTTCGCTGCAGGCGACCGGTCTCGAGGTGGGCTCCATCCAGGACGTCACCCCCGTGCCGCACAACGGCTGCCGCCCGCCCAAGCGCCGCCGCGTCTGAGCTCCAGGAGATAGAGAGAAATGGCTCGTTACACGGGTGCGGACTGCAAGCTCTGCCGCCGGGAGAAGGTCAAGCTTTTCCTCAAGGGCAAGAAGTGCGAGTCCG
This sequence comes from Thiemannella venezuelensis, assembly GCF_014203605.1. Taxonomy (GTDB): domain Bacteria; phylum Actinomycetota; class Actinomycetes; order Streptosporangiales; family Streptosporangiaceae; genus Planomonospora_A; species Planomonospora_A venezuelensis. The sequence goes on from NZ_JACHJJ010000009.1 coordinate 110,113, forward strand.
CGAAGTGCCCCATCGAGATCCGTCCTTACCCGCCGGGTGAGCACGGCCGCGGCCGTCCGAAGGAGTCTGAGTACCAGCTCCAGCTTCGTGAGAAGCAGAAGACCCGCCGCATCTACGGCGTCCTCGAGAAGCAGTTCCGCAACTACTACGAGGAAGCCAACCGCAAGGGCGGCAAGACCGGCGAGAACCTCCTCCAGATCCTGGAGAGCCGTCTCGACAACGTGGTCTACCGCGCCGGTTTCGCCGAGTCCCGCGACGCCGCCCGCCAGCAGGTGCGCCACGGCCACATCCTGGTGAACGGCAAGAAGGTCGACATCCCGTCGTACCGCGTCCGCGAGCACGACATCGTCGAGGTCCGCGAGCGCTCGCGCAACCTGCTGCCCTACGAGGTGGCGCGCGCGACCTCCGGGGACAAGACGTTCCCGGCCTGGCTGGGCGTCGCTCCGGACTCCATGCGCATCCTGGTCCACCAGCTGCCGGTCCGTCAGCAGATCGACACGCAGGTCCAGGAGCAGCTGATCGTCGAGCTCTACTCCAAGTAGCGGCTCCCGTAGGTGCCGTACGGCCTGGCCGTACGGCACCTATGCTGTTGTTATCGAGCGGCGTCAAATAGCGGGCGCCGCGCGTCAAGGGGAGAACCCACATGCTGATCGCTCAGCGCCCGACCCTCCTCGAGGAGAACCTCGGGGACATCCGCTCCCGGTTCATCATCGAGCCGCTGGAGCCGGGCTTCGGTTACACCATCGGCAACTCGCTGCGGCGCACGCTGCTGTCGTCCATCCCGGGCGCGGCGGTGACCAGCATCCGCATCGAGGGCGTGCTGCACGAGTTCTCGACCGTGCCGGGCGTCAAGGAGGATGTCACCGACATCATCCTGAACCTCAAGGACCTGGTCGTCTCCTCCGAGCACGACGAGCCCGTGGTCATGTACCTGCGCAAGCAGGGCCCCGGTGACGTCACCGCCGCCGACATCGCGCCCCCGGCCGGGGTCGAGGTGCACAACCCCGAGCTGCGCATCGCCACGCTGAACGGCAAGGCGAAGCTGGAGATGGAGCTGACCGTCGAGCGCGGTCGCGGCTACGTCTCCGCCGCGCAGAACAAGCAGCCGGGCCAGGAGATCGGCCGGATCCCGATCGACTCCATCTACTCCCCGGTGCTCAAGGTCACCTACAAGGTCGAGGCGACCCGTGTCGAGCAGCGCACCGACTTCGACCGCCTGATCCTGGACGTCGAGACCAAGCCGTCGATGAAGCCCCGCGACGCGGTGGCCTCCGCCGGCAAGACCCTGGTCGAGCTGTTCGGTCTCGCCCGCGAGCTGAACGTCGAGGCCGAGGGCATCGACATCGGCCCGTCGCCGACGGACGCGGCCCTCGCCGCGGACCTGGCGCTGCCGATCGAGGAGCTGAACCTCACGGTCCGCTCCTACAACTGCCTCAAGCGCGAGGGCATCCACACCGTGGGTGAGCTCGTCGCCCGCAGTGAGCAGGACCTGCTGGACATCCGCAACTTCGGTGCGAAGTCCATCGAGGAGGTCAAGCAGAAGCTGCACGAGATGACGCTCGCGCTCAAGGACTCCCCGCCCGGGTTCGACCCGACCGCGGTGGCCGGCAGCTACGACGACGACGACAGCGCGTACGTCGAGACCGAGCAGTACTGACTCTGCGGGGGCTCAGCCCCCGCGACCTCCCGGAGGGCGCCGCCCCTTCGGGACTGTTCGCCACGTGGGAACCGCTCGCGGTTCCCACGGCCCGACCCCGGTACCTGACACGGCCGGGGCGGGTTGACTCTCAAGGAGAACGAAATGCCCAGGCCCACCAAGGGTGCCCGTCTCGGCGGCAGCCCGGCCCACGAGAAGCTGATCCTGGCGAACCTCGCCACCCAGCTCTTCCAGCACGGCCGGATCAAGACCACCGAGGCGAAGGCCAAGCGCCTGCGCCCGCTGGCGGAGAAGCTGATCACGAAGGCGAAGAAGGGCGACATGCACAACCGTCGCCAGGTGCTGACGGTCGTCCGCGACAAGAGCGTCGTCCACCACCTCTTCACCGAGATCGCGCCGACCTTCGCCGAGCGCCCCGGTGGCTACACCCGGATCACCAAGGTCGGCGTCCGCAAGGGCGACGCCGCCCCCATGGCCGTCATCGAGCTGGTGTCCGAGCCGCTGAACCAGGTCCGCGTCGCCAAGACCCCGGTCGCCGAGGCCGCTCCGGCTCCGGCTCCCGCCGCGGCCGAGGCCGTCGAGGAGACGACCGAGGAGGTCACCGAGGCTCCGGCCGAGGAGACCGCCGAGGCCACCGAGGCTCCCGCCGAGGAGACCGAGGACAAGAAGGACAACGCCTGATCTCTCAGGCAAGGTGAACGGGTCCGGCATCCCCGCGTGAGGGGCGCCGGGCCCGTTCCCGTTCTCCGGGAGGAACATCGTGGTACGGCTGCGCCTGGATCTCGCCTACGACGGCACCGACTTCTCCGGCTGGGCCCGGCAGCCCGGCAGGCGGACGGTGCAGGGGGAGATCGAGGAGGCGCTCGGCAAGGTCCTGCGGCTTCCCGAGCCGCCCGCGCTGACCGTGGCCGGCCGGACCGACGCCGGGGTGCACGCCCGCGGGCAGGTGGCCCACGTGGACGTGGAGCCCGAGGCGCTGGCGGTGCTGGAGAGCCGCCGCAGGACGGGCGCGCCCGCGCAGCCCGGCCGCGCCGGGCAGGGAGGACCGGAGGCCGCGGCGCCGGGACCCGGGAGACCGGCCGGAGGCGCGGCACCGGGGGCGGAGCCGCTGGACGGTCCCGCCGCATCCGGACCGGAGCCGCTGGGCGACATCGCTGAGCGGCTCTCTGTGCTCCGCAGGAGGCTGGCCGGCATCCTCGACCTCGATGTGAGGGTTCATCGCGTCACGGTGGCTCCTGAGGGCTTCGACGCCCGCTTCTCCGCGACGTCCAGGCGGTACGCCTACCGGGTCTGCGACGCCCCCGGGGGCGTGGACCCGCTCCGCCGCCGCGAGGTCGTCTGGTACGCCCGCCCGCTCGACCTGGGCCGGCTCAACGCGGCCGCGGCGCACCTGCTCGGGGAGCACGACTTCGCGGCCTTCTGCAAGAAGCGGGAAGGTGCCACGACCATCCGCGAGCTGCAGCGGCTCGACTGGATCCGGGAGGACGGCGGCCTGCTCGTCGCGACCGTGGTCGCCGACGCGTTCTGCCACTCGATGGTGCGGGCGCTGGTGGGCTCGCTGCTCGCGGTGGGGGAGGGCCGGCTGCCGGTGGAGTGGCCCGGGCAGGTGCTGGCGCGGGCCGTACGGGACTCCGGGGTGCACGTCGCACCCGCGCACGGGCTCTGCCTGGAGGAGGTGCGCTATCCCGAGGCCGCGGAGCTGGCCCGGCGGGCCGCGGCGACCCGCCGGGTGCGTACGCTCGGTGCCGCCGGTGCCGCCGGTGCCGCCGGTGCCGCCGGTGCCGCCGGTGCCGCCGGTGCCGCCGGTGCCGCCGGTGCCGCCGGTGCCGCCGACGGTGTCATCCGGTGACGCGGCGCTCGACGGCCTTGGCGGTCTGGTCGCGGAACGCGCCGCTCACCTTGCCGAGGCCCTTCTCCTTGGCGGTCGGGGTGTGCCCGTCGGCGAAGGTCGCGTAGCTGAACACGATGTAGCGGCCCCACACCAGCCCCGCCGCGTAGCCGCCCGCGATGTGCACCCGCTCGGCCCCGGTGCCGGCGGTACCGGGCAGCCCGCGGAACCACAGGTTCTTCTCCAGGTTCTTGGCCTGGTCGGCCGTGACGGCCGACTCGCGGGTGGGCAGCACGGCCACGCCCGTGGTCACGGCGTACCGCTTCTTGCTGTCCACGTAGGTGGCCCGCAGCACGCGGCGGCAGTCGCCGGTGCGCAGCGCGGTGGCGAACGCGCCCGCCGCGGCCTTGTCGCACTCCTGGGTGAGGTGGGTCTTGACCCGGGTGAACCTGGTCCCGCCGATGGTCACCTTCTTGCTGAAGGCGTCGGCCACGGTCATCCTGCCCGGGTCGGTCAGCTCGGAGTCGAGCATCGCGGTGTCGGCCAGAGCGGGTTCCTCGGGCTCGTCCACCGGGCTCTCGGTGGGTTCGGGGACCGAGGTGACGGCCGCGCCGGGCGCCGGTCCGGAGTCGGCCGACGGGTAGGCGAGGAAGGCGCCGACGCCGATGCCGCCCACCACGATCGCCACGGCGGCCGCGATCAGCGCGGTCCTGCCCCGGTTCCGGGCGGGAGAGGCGGGGGAGGGCTTGGCCGGTGCGGTGGGCCCGGCGTCGAGAGCCGAGACCGGCTGGAACGGCCCGCGCTCCCTGACCGGCTCACCGGCCGGGGGGACCGGCGGGCCGCCGGGGAACGCGGCCGGAGGGCGGGCGCCCGCGGACGGGAGCGGGGCGGACCGGTGACCGCCGGGGACGGCCGGCGGGAACGGGCCGGCCGCCCGGTCGCCCGGCGCGGCGGGAGGGATCAGAGCCGAGGGGGAGACCACGGGGATGCCGCCCGGCGGGGTCGGGTGGTCGGCCGCACCCGGCCCGTGGAAGGGCGCGGACGGGTCCGGCCCCGCGGCCGGCGGCACGGCGGGGGCGGTCTCCCGGGGAGGCGCGGGAGGCGCGGGAGGTGCGGACCACGACTCCACGGGGGTCGCGGACCACGGCTCGGCGGGAGGTGCGGGCCACGGCTCGGCGGGGGTCGCGGACGTCACCGCGCCGGAAGCGGGCGGCGCGTCGTGCGGCGCCGCATCGGGAACGGGCCGCTCACCGGAGACCGGGCCGTCGGGCTGCGGAGCCGCGGCGGAGGACGGCGCACCGGGCGCGGGCTCCGCGGCCTGCGCGACCGGGCCGCTCTCCTGCGCGACCGGGCCGGTCTCCTGCGGGGGCAGGCCGGTCCACGGGGCGGGGTCGGGCCCGGAGGGCGGCGGCGGGGCCGGCTCCCGGTGATCGGGGGCGGGGACGCGGACCTTGACCGTGTCGTCGCCGGGTTCCTCCGCGAGGAGGTCCGGCGGCCAGACGGGCACGTCACCGGGCTCGCCGGGGCGGGCGCGGTCCTCCAGGTCCGGCCAGGAGGTCTCCCCCACCGGTTCGCCCGTGGCCGCGGGCCACGGCGGGTCGCCCGGGACGCCCGAGGCGGGGGACGGCCACACGTGCATGCCCGCGGCCGCGGCGGTGAACGCCGGCGGCGGCTGCCACGAGGGCGTCCCCGGTGAGACCGGCGCGCCGGGCAGCGGCGGGTTGTCCAGCGGGACGGGCGCCGGAGGCCCGTCGCCCAGCGGGTGGCTCACCCACGGCCCGTCGGGCGGTCCGGCCGCGGCACCGGGAGGGGAGGGCGCGAGGTCGCCCGGGACCGGCGGGGCGCCGCCGGGCTCGGGGTCGGCCAGCCAGTCGTAGGGCGTCCCGTCGTCGACGGGAACCGTCCAGGGCTGGTCCGCCAGCGGAGGCTTCGGCTCCGGCCATGCCGGAGGGAGGTGGGGCTGCTCGTCGGCTGCGGGGTCGGTCTGCGGCACGGACGGCGAAGGCCGCCCGAAGCTCGGCGGCGGCGTCGCCGGTGCGGCCGAACCGTCGGTTTCGTGCTCGGACTCGGACCCGGTTTCCTGGCCACGCATACACGGAAGAGTAGCGACCGCTGAAGATCGCCATGCGGGTATGGGCGTTCCTGGCCGTATCGCCCGCCGGTTTTACGGAGGAAAACGCACGAAAAAATCTTCGTCAGGGACGCTTGCCGGTCAGCGAGCGGGACTCCAGAGCGGGCGTGACGGTCGCGTCGGCGACCCCGAACGCGGCCGTGTTGAGCTTCTTGGCCTCGCTCTTGGTCGGCAGGTGGCCGTCCTTGTACTGGAACCAGACCAGGACGGCGTAGTGCCCGTGCCGCCAGCCGCCGGCGAACGCCTCCCCCTTGCCGAGGAACTTGGTGGCGGAGTCCTTGCCGGGCAGCACCTTGAGGTACTCCTCCAGCTTCTTGCCGCTGACGGCCTTGACGACCTTGGCGGCGGCGGAGGAGGTTTTCAGGTTGGCCACCCCCACGGTGCCGATGATCTTCCCTGAGGCGTCCCGGAAGCTGGCGCGCATGAGCTGGGTGCACTTGCCCGCGGTGAGAGCCTTCTGCAGCCCGGCGCCGACCACGGCGTCCTTGCACTTCTTGTCGGCCCTGCGCGCGGTCAGCTGGTAGGTCTGGCTCCCGCCCCGAACCTTCCTGCCCCCGAACAGTTCGCCGAGGGTCAGGGCGTGCGGGTCGGTGGCGCGGGACTCGGCGAACCCGAACTCGCCGCCGGGCTTGACGGGGAACACGGGGCCCGTCGCCGTCGGGGAGGGGGAACCGGCGGTGGCCGGGGAGGCGTCCCCCGAGCCGACGAACAGGGCCAGGCCGATGCCCGCGGCGACCAGCACCACGACCACGCCGATCGCCACGAAGGTGGGCAGGAAGGAGCGCATCCCCTCCTCGTAGGGGCTCCACGCCTCCCGCTTCGGCCGCCCGGCGGACCGCGGCCCGGTCGGCGGTTCCGCGTCCGGGCGGCGCGCCTGCGGCTCCGTGTCCGAGTGGTGCGCCTGCGGCTCCGTGTCCGGGCGGCGCGCCTGCGGCTCCGCGCCCTGGCCGTACGGCGGGGACCCCGGGCCCCGGCCGTACGGCGCGGGCTGCCGGCCCTGGCCGTGGGCGGGCGAGGCGAACCAGTTCTCGCCCTGCGCGTCACCCCGGCCGGGCGGCGGCTGCGGCGCGTCGGGCCGGCCGTACGGCGGGCGGCGCGGCGAATCCCCAGGAAAACCCATGCGCTGAGACTAGCTCCGTATCGAGGCCGATCCGCTCACGAATACCCGAAATCCTGAGTCCACCAGGGCCCGCCGGGGCCGTACGCGACCCCGACGCCCGTGGCGGTGAGCGCGCAGTTGAGGATGTTGCCCCGGTGCCTGCTGCTCGCCATCCAGCTCCGCACCGCCTCCTCGGCGGAGGTGGAGCCCCTGCCGATGTTCTCCGCGCCCCCGTCGTAGTACCCGGCGTCCTCCATCCGGTCCCAGGGGGAGGCCCCGCCCGGGGAGTCGTGCGTGAACAGGCCGCTGGAGGCCATCTCGGCCGAGTGGACCCGGGCCGACCGGACCAGCCGGGCGTCGACCTTGAACGGGGCGCATCCGGCCTTCCTGCGGGCGGCGTCGGTGAGCCGGACGACCTCGCTCTCCAGCGCGCTCAGCGGCGGCTCGCCGGTCTCCTCCTGCTGGCCGCGGATGACGTAGCGGGAGCCGTCGTCCTCCCCGGCGGAACCGTCGATCGCGTTGCGGGGGCTGCTGGAGGCGCGCGGGGTGAGCCGGTCGTCCCCCTCGGGGACCGCGGTGGGCCGGGAGACCCGGCCCAGCGGGGCCCGCCGGGCGGTGACCCGCCGGCCGGTGGCCCGGTCCGCCCGCACCTCCCTGGTCGGCGAGGGCGCCGCCTGGGCGTCGTTCAGGTAGACCTGGTCGGCGACCTCCTCGCCGCGGCTCTCCCTGCCGATGACGAACCCGAGCATCAGCACCGCCGCCAGGCAGGCGAATATCCCCATACGGCGCAATCGGGCACGCTGGGTAAGCCTGAGGTAAGGGGACTGCCACATACCGCTATCAAAGATAGAGACGTTGAGATAGTTGAAGAAGGGAATGCGGAGAACGAGATGTAACCGTTCGCTGGGGAGCCGCATACCCGGCACCGGCGCTCCGATCCCCGGCCACTCCCCGCCCGCCGGTACACTGGCGGGGGACACAGGCGGGGAGTCGCGTGTTTTGACCCGCTCTCTTTGCGGCCTGTATCCTGCTACTTCGTTGTGTGCGAGTCGGTCTCTCATCGCAAGACCGATGCGCGGCGCGTCCGGCGTCATCTCCTTCGACTAGGGAGACGGGAGGTCCGGGCTGTCGTGTGCCCGCACCTACCGACCAAGCCGCTGCCGCTCCCGGCAGTCCCGAAGACGCGAGCAAAGAAGGCATACGACCGTGCGCACGTACACACCCAAGCCTGCTGAAGTCGAGCGTCAGTGGTATGTCATCGACGCCACCGACATCGTGCTCGGCCGGCTGGCCAGCCACGTCGCGACGCTGCTTCGCGGTAAGCACAAGCCGATCTTCGCGAACCACGTCGACACCGGTGACTTCGTCATCATCATCAACGCCGACAAGATCGCACTGACCGGCAACAAGCTCGAGCAGAAGAAGGCTTACCGCCACTCGGGCTACCCGGGCGGTCTGCGTTCCGTGACCTACGCCGAGCTCATGGACAAGCGTCCCGACCGCGCCGTCGAGAAGGCGGTGAAGGGCATGCTGCCGAAGAACGCCCTCGGCCGGAAGATGATCAAGAAGCTCAAGGTCTACTCCGGTTCCGAGCACCCGCACCAGGCGCAGCAGCCGGTGCCCTTCGAGATCACCCAGATCGCCCAGTAGTCGCACAAGCCGCTGTCGCCGGCAGCGTCGGCCGACGGCCGGCGCCGAGTAGGAAAGTTTGAGGAGAACCGTGGCTGAGCCCACCGGTGTCGAGACGCCCATTGAGGGCGAGCTGGACGACTACAACGCGGAGGAGTTCCCCTCCGAGTACACCAGCGAGTCCTCCGCCGTCGGCGGCGAGGCCGTGCGCAAGCCCATCACCCTGGGCAACTCGTACGGCACCGGCCGCCGCAAGGAGGCCGTCGCCCGCGTGCGCATCGTGCCGGGCACCGGCAAGTGGACGATCAACGGTCGCCCGCTTGACGTCTACTTCCCGAACAAGGTCCACCAGCAGATCGTCAACGAGCCCTTCGTGACGCTCGGCGCCGAGGACCAGTTCGACGTCATCGCCCGCATCGACGGCGGCGGCGTCACCGGCCAGGCCGGTGCGCTGCGCATGGGCCTGTCCCGCGCCCTGGCGATCCTGGACGTCGAGGTCAACCGCCCGCCGCTGAAGAAGGCCGGCTTCCTGACCCGTGACGCCCGCGCCACCGAGCGCAAGAAGTACGGCCTCAAGAAGGCCCGTAAGGCTCCGCAGTACAGCAAGCGTTAAGTTGGGGCGCCTCTTCGGCACCGACGGGGTACGTGGGGTCGCTGGTCGCGACCTCACGGCCGAGCTCGCCATGGACCTGTCCGTGGCCGCGGCTCATGTCCTCGGCGATGCCGGGGCGTTCACTGCCGACGACGGGCGGTCCGGCTCCGCGCCGCACCGCCCGATCGCAGTCGTAGGCCGGGACCCCCGGGCTTCAGGAGAATTCCTGGAGGCCGCGGTGGTCGCCGGCCTGGCGTCGTCCGGCATGGACGTTCTCCGGCTCGGCGTGCTGCCCACCCCGGCGGTCGCTTACCTGACCACGGCTCTCGGAGCCGACATGGGCGTGATGCTCTCCGCCTCCCACAACCCCGCCCCGGACAACGGGATCAAGTTCCTCAACCGGGACGGCTACAAGCTGCCCGACGCGGTGGAGAACGAGATCGAGCAGCGGCTCGGCGAGAAGTGGGACCGCCCGGTCGGCGGTGCGGTCGGCCGCGTGCGCGACGCGTACGGCGAGGCCGACCGCTACGTCTCCCATCTCCTGTCCACCATGTCCGGCCGGCTCGACGGCCTCAACGTCGTCGTCGACTGCGCGCACGGCGCCGCCCACATCGTGGCGCCCGAGGCGCTGATGCGGGCCGGCGCGAAGGTCGAGACCATCGGCGCGCGCCCGGACGGCCTGAACATCAACGCCGGGGTCGGCTCCACGCACCTGGACAAGCTCCAGCAGATCGTGGTCTCCCGCGGCGCCGACGTCGGGATCGCCTACGACGGGGACGCCGACCGCTGCCTGGCGGTCGCGCACACCGGCGAGGTGATCGACGGCGACCAGATCATGGCCGTGCTGGCCATGGCCATGCGCGCCGACGGGAGGCTCGCCGGAGAGACCGTCGTCGCGACGGTCATGTCCAACCTGGGCTTCAAGCTGGCGCTGAAGAACGCCGGGATCGACGTGATCGAGACCGCCGTCGGGGACCGCTACGTCCTGGAGGCCATGCGGGCGGGCGGCTACAACTTCGGCGGCGAGCAGTCGGGGCACGTCCTGATGCTCGACCACGCGACCACCGGCGACGGCCTGCTGACCTCGCTGCACCTGCTGTCGGTCGTGGCCCGCGAGGGCCGGCCGCTGGCGGAGCTGGCCGCGGTGATGACCCGGCTCCCGCAGGTCCTGGTCAACGTCAAGGGCGTGGACCGGGCGAAGGCCTCGGTGCCCGAGCTCGCCGAGGCCGTCGCGGCGGCCGAGGCCGAGCTCGGCGAGAGCGGCCGGGTGCTGATCCGGCCGAGCGGCACCGAGCCGATGATCCGCGTCATGGTCGAGGCCGCCTCGGCGGAGCAGGCCCAGCAGCTGGCCGACCGCCTGGCGGACGTCGTCCGTACCGCCTGCGTCTGACCCGTCGGCCCCGGTTCCGGTTCCGAGAGGACCCGGAACCGGGGCTTTCCGGTTTTCCGGCGCGGCTCCGTCTTTGGCATTCGCCTCATCTTGCGCGCGGGTCTGTTGCCGTGAGGGAACCAGTGTTTCCAAAATCGGTGTGACATCCCCCGCACGAAAGTCTGGTGAAGTGTCATGCGCACATGGTTGTCCAGGTTGTGCGTCACCCTCGCGGCCCTGCTCCTGATCACGGCGACCCCGGCGGACGCCCCGGCCGCCACCAGGCGCAGCACCTCGCTCTGCAGCCGGCCCAGCGCCGGGGCCTCGGGGCGACCTCGTCCAGCACGGCCACCGCCCGCCAGGGCAGCCCGTTGCGGCGGGGCTCGACCGAGGCGCTCACCCGGGCGACGATGACGGTCCCGTCCCCGCTGACCAGCCGCGTCCACGCGCGGTAGGCGTCCAGCCGCCCGGTCGCGAGCAGGCGCCAGTGGGGCCACTGCGCCTCCCGCTCGCCGGGGGCGAGCAGTTCCTCGGCCGGGTGGCCGCGCAGTTCGGCGGCGCTCCGGCCGAGCGCCGCGTGGAAGGCCGGATTGCTCTCCCTTATCCGGCCCAGCCCGTCAACGGAGACGATCGGCACCCGGGCGCGTTCGAAGTAGACCTGGTAAGGGCCCTTCACCGCTTGAACGGTAGGCCATCGGCCGGGATCCGGCCAGAGGCGTTCCCGCTCCTGCCGGGTGGCCGCGGGAGGTCACTCGTCGCCGGTGAGGGAGAAGCTCCGCAGGCGCTGCCCGGCCCAGACGACCCCGCCGGCGGTCACGACCGCCAGCGCGGTCGCGGCGAAGCCCAGGCCGATCTCGGTCGTCAGGAAGGACGAGGTCGAGATCTGGTCGGCCACGGTCTGGGCCCACTGCTGGACGGAGAACCGGCGGGCGCCGGGGACGAGGTTGCCGACCAGGCCCTCCCAGATCACCGCGTAGGCGATGCCGATGGTGACCGCGTGCCGGGTGACCACGCCCAGCAGCATGAACAGCGCCGCGTACGCCACGCCGCCGATGAGCGCGCCCAGGGTGAAGCCGGCGGCGACCCCGGACTCCAGGCCGACCAGCAGGTAGGCCGCGAGGAAGGTCGGCACGGCGGCGAAGACGGCCACGACCGAGGCGGCGACCAGGAACTTGGTCTGCGCGATCACCGGGCGGGGGATCGGCTTGGACAGCAGGTGGACGATCGTCCCGTCGTCGATCTCGGGGGCGATCACGCCGGTCCCCGCGATCAGGCCGAGCAGCGGCAGCATGATGCCGATGGCGAAGGTCTTCAGCAGTTCGACCGTGGCCCGCTCGCCGTCGGCGCCGACCGTGCGCAGCAGCACGGCCAGGGCGAGCAGTACCGCCGGGAGCAGGACGAGCAGCCAGATCCGGCGGCGCCCGAGCAGCGCCCGGTAGGAGATTCCGGCGATGACACCGTTCATGGTCAGCGGCTCCTGTTGATCAGGTAGGAGAAGACGCTCTCCAGGTCTTCGTCGGCCGGGGAGATCTGCAGGACCCGGACTCCGGCGTCCCTGGCCAGGCGGGGGAGCAGCCAGGTGAAGCGCCGGAAGTCCACCGCCCGCACCTCCAGCCCCGCCTCGGTGAGGGAGACCGCCCCGGCGGAGGCGTCGGCGATCAGGGCCGAGGCCAGCCGGCGGTCGTCGCTGGAGCGCACCCGGAACAGGTGCGGCCGGTCGGTCATCCGGCGGCGGATCTCGCGGAAGTCGCCGGAGGCGGCGTGCCGGCCGGCGACCAGGACCTCGATCTGCTGGGCGACGCGCTCGACCTCCTCCAGGATGTGCGAGCTGAACAGGATGGTCTTGCCCGCCGTCCCCATGGACCGGATCAGGTCCATCAGGTGCATGCGCTGGCGCGGGTCCATGCCGTTGAACGGCTCGTCCAGCAGGAGCACCTGCGGGTCGTGCACCAGCGCGGCGGCGACCTTCACCCGCTGGCGCATGCCCTTGGAGTAGGTCTCGATCCTGCGGTCGGCCGCGCCCTCCATCTCGACCGTGGCCAGCGCCTTGCGGGCGGCGTCCTCGGCGTCGGGCAGCTTGTGCAGGAGTGCGCTGGAGAGCACGAACTGCCGGCCGGTGAGGAAGCCGTAGACGGCCTCGCGCTCGGGGACCAGGCCGATCGAGCGGTAGATCTCGTGGTTGCGCCAGATCCGGGTGCCGTCGAGGGTGACGGTCCCGCCGGAGGGGGCGAGGAACCCGGCCATCATGTGCAGCAGAGTCGACTTGCCCGCGCCGTTGGGGCCGAGCAGGCCGGTGACGCCGGGACCGATGGTCATGGTGACGTCGTTGACGGCCACCACGTTCCCGTACCAGCGGGAGACCTGGGCCAGTTCGAGGTTCATCGCGAGGCCGCCTTCCGGTAACGCATGATCAGGGCGGCCACCGAGAGCACGGTCAGCCCGAGCACGGCCGCGATGGCGGCCGCCACGCCGATCCCGCCCGGGTAGGCGCCGGGCGCGGCGGGCTCCGTGCCGAAGATCCCCACCTGGACGGCCGCGTCCACCAGGAAGAACGGGTTGACCAGCCAGGCCCAGCCGGCGGCGGTGTAGTCGTTGACCGACTCCATCACCGCGGCCAGGACGGTCGAGACACCCGAGGAGAGCAGGTAGAGCGCGATGATCGAGGCCACGCCCAGCCCGCGCCGGGGAGTGAAGGAGGCGATCGCCACCCCCAGCGCGGCCAGCAGCACCGCGTACGCGACCGCCCCGGCCATGCTCGCCAGGTAGTCGGAGGTGAGCGGCGCCCCGGGCATGTCGATGAGGAGCTCGCCGACGAACAGCACGGTCAGCGGTACGGCCAGCAGCAGGAAGAGCGCGGCGGTCATCGCCGCGAGTTTCGCCCCCACGTAGTCCCAGAGCGTCACCGGACGCGACAGGTAGAGCGGGAGCACCCGGAAGCGCAGGTCCGGCGCGACGGCGTACGGCGACTGCGAGGCGAGGAAGATCGCGATGATCGGCTGCAGGGCGACCGCGTACCCGGGATAGGCCATCCCCCGCTGCTGGGCCAGAGCCATGATCGCGATGGAGACCACGGCCGGGAGCATCATGATCCCGAAGAGCCCGAAGGGGATGATCTTCGCGCGGGCCGGGCGGCCGAGCCCGAAGATCCCGCGCAGGCTGTGCACGGTCAGCGCCGCGGTCGCGTGGCCGCGGCCGAGCCGGGCCCCGTCGTAGTGCCGGTAGCCGATGTCGTGGATGACGCCCACGGGGGCGGCGGGGCCCGGAGGCAGGCCCGGGGCGGAGGGGCCTGCGGGCGGCGAGCCGCCCTCCGGCGCGTTCGGGACGGGGGAACGGTCAGACATCGGCGGGCTCCTTGAAGACGTCCTCGATGCGCTGGCGGCCCTGCTCGACCCGGACGAGGCAGAGGTCGAGGTCGCAGACGGCGTCGCGCAGGACGTCGTAGGTCTCCGGGGCGCGCACCTGCAGCAGGAGCGCACGCCCGGCGGCGGTGACGGTCTCGCCCAGTTCGGCCAGGCGGGCGGCCAGCAGCTCCTGGCCCTCCTCGACCTCGACCGTCACGCTCTGGGTGGTCTGGGTGAACTCGCCGATGGCCGAGGAGCGCAGCAGCCGGCCGCCGTCGATCACGATGACGTGGTCGCAGATGCGCTCCAGCTCGCCGAGGAGATGGGAGGTGACCAGCACGCTGATCCCGAACTCGGCGCCGATCCGGCGGATCAGCGCCAGCATCTCGTCGCGGCCCTGCGGGTCGAGGCCGTTGGTGGGCTCGTCCAGGAAGACCAGCCGGGGGTCGTGCACCAGCGCCTGGGCCAGCTTGACCCGCTGCTTCATGCCGGTGGAGTAGCCGCCCATCGGGCGGTAGCGCTCCTCGTACAGGCCCACGTGGCGCAGCACGTCGGCGGCGCGCTCGCGGGCGGCGGTGCGCGGCAGGCCGGACATGCGGGCCATGTGCACGGTGAACTCGGTGGCGGACAGGTCGGGCGGGAGGCAGTCGTGCTCGGGCATGTAGCCGACGACCCGGCGGATCTCGGCGCCCTGGACCGTCACGTCCATGCCGAGCACCTGCGCGCTCCCGGCGGAGGGGGGCAGCAGGCCCAGCAGGATCTTGATCAGCGTGGACTTGCCCGCGCCGTTGGCGCCGACCAGGCCGGTCACGCCCGGGCCCACGGTGACGGTGAGCCGGTCGAGGGCCGTCACCCGGGGGAAGCTCCTGGTGAGCCCCTCGGTGGCGAGGATAGTCATGATCGGAGGCTATCGACCGGAGGCCGTGATCGCCTCGGTCATACGAACGACTCACCCCTCATCCGCAAGGAGAGGGCGCGCCTCGCCGGGTCTCGGCCTTTCGGCCGGGTACCGCGGCGGGGAGGGGTCCGGCGCGTCCTGGGCGAGGTCAGATGCGGCGCAGCCGTACGCGCTTGATGGAGTGGTCGGGGCCCTTGAGCAGCACCAGGCCGGCGCGGCCCCGGGTGGGGGCGATGTTCTCCAGGAGGTTGCGCTCGTTGATGTCGCGCCAGACGTTCTTGGCGAACTCGGTGGCCTCCTCGCCGGACATCTCGGCCAGGTGCCGGAAATAGGACTTGGGGTCCTCGAAGGCGGTACGGCGGAGCTTGTGGAAGCGGTCGACGTACCACTCGCGGACGTGCTCGACCTTGGCGTCCACGTAGATCGAGAAGTCGAAGTAGTCGTTGACGGCCAGCGCGGCGGGCGGAGCGGGCTGCAGGACGTTGAGCCCTTCGACGATGAGGATGTCGGGGCGGTGCACGCTCTGCACGGCGCCGGGCACGATGTCGTACTCCAGGTGGCTGTAGACGGGGGCGCTCACCTCGGGCAGCCCGGCCTTGACGTCGGCCACGAACCTGACCAGGGCCCGCCGGTCGTAGCTCTCCGGGAAGCCCTTGCGGTGCATGATGTCCCGCTCGGCGAGGACCCTGTTCGGGTACAGGAAGCTGTCGGTGGTGATCAGCTCCACCCGGGGGTGCTCGGGCCAGCGGGCCAGCAGCGTGTGCAGGAGCCGGGCCGTGGTGGACTTGCCGACCGCGACGCTCCCGGCGATGCCCAGGATGTACGGCGCCGGCTCCCGGCCGGTGCCGAGGAAGGTGCTGACCGCGGCGTTGCGCTGCCTGGCCCCGGTGAAGTGCAGGTTGAGCAGGCGGGTGAGCGGCAGGTAGACCTCGGTGACCTCGGTCAGGTCGATCGGGTCGTCGACGCCGCGCAGTTCCTCCAGCTCGTCCTCGGTGAGCGTGAGCGGCGTGTTCTTGCGCAGCTCGCTCCACTGCGCCCTGCTCAGCTCGACGTACGGCGTCGCCGCGTCCCACCCGTTGGCCATAGCCCGCAAGCCTACTGACCGGTCACCGGCGGCCCGGCCCTGGGCTCCCCGCGATCTCCGGGCTCCCGTTCCCCGCCAGGTGGAGGAGGGCGCGGCGGCCCGGACGGGCGGGAAGTCCGCCCCATTCGAGGGAATTGGCGATTTATGCCATACAGCGAATCGATGAACGCGGATTAACGTGGCGTGAATCACTGATTCAAGGAGTGTCATCATGGATCGTCGTCGTTTCCTCGCCGGAACCACAACGCTGGCGGCCGCGGGAGTGGCAGGGCCGTTCGCCGGAGTCGCCCGGGCGGGGCGCGACGGGGAGATTCGGCGGGGCGGCGGCTACGGGCCGCTGGTCCCGGTCCCCGACGAGCGGGACGGGGCGGTCCGGCTCCACCTGCCGGAAGGCTTCCGGTACCGCTCGTTCAACCCCGCGGGCGAGGCGTTCACCGACGGCACGGTCACCCCCGGCAAGCACGACGGCATGGCCGCGTTCCGGGGACCGCGCGGCACCACGGTCCTGGTCCGCAACCACGAGATCAACGGCCCCGTCGGCGCGTTCGGCGACCCGGCCAGGGCCTACGACCCCGCGGCCGGCGGCGGCACGGCCACGCTGCAGGTCACCCGCGACGGCCGGGTGCTGAAGTCCGGGCCCAGCCTGACCGGCACCCAGATGAACTGCTCCGGCGGGCCGATGCCCTGGGGCGCCTGGGTGACGTGCGAGGAGACCGTCAACGGACCGGACACCGGCAACGACTTCACCGGCCAGGACAACAGCAAGCTCCAGCAGAAGCACGGCTACATCTTCGAGGTCCCGCTGAACGGCGCGCCGGGCGGGCCGATCAGGAGCGCGGGCCGCTTCGCCCACGAGTCGGCCGCGTTCGACCCGCTGACCGGGGCGATCTACCTGACCGAGGACAACTTCGCCTTCGCCTCGGGCTTCTACCGCTACCTGCCGCCGAAGAACCCGCTGCACGCGGGACGCATCCTGGACGGCGGCCGGCTCCAGATGCTGGCCGTACGGGACGAGCCGGGCAAGGACCTCTCGCTCGGCCAGCCCGCCGGGGCCTCCTACCGGACGACCTGGGTGGACATCGACGACCCGGACCCGGCCTTCACCGGCAGGCCGAGCTACGAAATCGCGATCCAGGCCGTCGGCAACCAGGGCCGGGCCAAGGGCGCGGCCCTGTTCTCCCGCCTCGAAGGCGCGATCCGGCACCACGGCACGATCTACTTCGTCTCCACCCAGGGCGGTGCGACCGCCCCCGGCGACACCCCGCCCGACGGGTTCGGCAAGGGACGCGGCCAGGTGTGGGCGTACGAGCCGTGGAGCGGAAAGCTGAAGCTGGTCTACGAGTCGCCGGGCGCGGTCACCCTCGACCTGCCCGACAACATCACCACCAGCCCCCGGGGCACCCTGGTGCTGTGCGAGGACGGCGGCAGCGACAACTACCTGCGCGGTCTCACCCGGAGCGGCGAGATCTTCGACTTCTCCCGCCTGGTCCCGGTCTCCGGCGACTCCGGCGCGGAGTTCGCCGGATCCACCTTCGGCCCCGGCGGCCACACCCTCTACGTCAACGTGCAGTCCTCCCAGGGCGTCAGCTTCGCCATCTGGGGCCCCTGGCACCGCGGCGGCTTCTGACCCCGCCCCTCGACCGTAAGATCGTTTTCCGGGAAGCGCACGTCCCCGAGGCCGGAGAAGCGTGCACCTCCCGGAAAACGATCACTTTCCCGTGTGTCCGGTGAGTGAGTGATCAGCCCGTCCGGAGATCCCCGGGCCGCCGGTCGGCGCAGCCGTCCACGTCCAGCCGCTCCAGCCGCTCCAGCCGCTCCAGCTGCTTCAGCTGCTTCAGCCGGTCGTAGGCGGTCAGCCGGCGGCACGAGGCGGCGTCGTAGAACCCGTGCCGGACCAGGTGCACGAAGCTCTGCACCGTGCAGGGCGCCTTGGCCGGGTCCGATGAGGCCGGCGTTATGGATCAAAGAACGTTGAGCGCATCGGGAGAACGGCGCCCGCTTCCGGGGGACGGCCGTCCGGCGCTTGACCTCAACTGTGGTTGAGATCCCAGAATCGCCGGCAGCGGGTGGTGCGGCCGGATGGGCCGGTCGGAGCGCGCCCGCATGTCCTGGACCGAACCCCGTCCCAAACCAGGGAGATGCCTGCCATGAGCAAAGTCGTCGTCATCGGTGCCACCGGCAAGCAGGGCGGTGCGGTCGCCGACCTGCTCCTGCAGCGCGGCCACGAGGTCGTGGCGTACGTGCGCTCGGAGGGGTCGCCGGCCGCGAAGGCGCTGTCGGCCCGGGGCGCGCGGCTCGCCGTCGGCGACCTCGCCGATTCCGGTGCGCTCCAGCGGGCCTGCACGGGCGCGGACGCGGTCTTCGGCCTGTCGGTGCCGTTCGGCGAGGGCGGTAAGGACGAGGAGGTCGCGCAGGGTCGGCTGCTCGTCGACACCGCCTCCCGCCTCGACGTCCACCTGGTGTACTCCTCCGTGCGGGGCGGCGACCGGCAGGTGGCCACCGGCGTCGACCACGCCGACAGCAAGCAGCTCATCGAGGCGTATCTGCGCGAGCGGCCGGTGCGCGCGACGGTGCTCGGCCCGGTGTACTTCATGGAGAACACGCTCAACCTCGGCTTCAGCCGGCTCGGCGACGGTGTCCTCGCCAACCCCTTGACTCCGGGCAAGCCACTCGACCAGGTGAGCGTCCTGGACATCGCCGGCATGGCCGTACACGCCGTCGAGAACCCCGGCGAGCTCGTCGGCGAGCGGATCGACATCGCGTCCGATCGCGTCACCGGGCAGGAGGCGGCCCGAATCCTGAGCGAGGTGCTCGGCCGGGAGATCCCCTACCAGCAGATGCCGCTGGACATGGTGCGGCAGTGGGCCGGCGAGGAGGTGGCCACGATGTTCGAGAACTTCGAGAACACCACCGACTTTCTCGACATCGAGACTCTGCACGCCAGCTACCCCGCCGTGCGCTGGCACAGCTACGCCGAGTGGGCCGAGACGGTGGACTGGGACAGAGTCCTCGCAGGCTAGACGAGCCCGCACCGGGGACGGACGGGCGCGGCTTCGGACAGCCGGGCCGGAGGCCGCTTCGCGCTCGGTACCCGGCCTCCGGCGGGCCGGTCAGGCGGAAGGGGCGCGGATCCGGGCGGACCGTGGCAGGATCGCCCCGAGAGACATTTGATCTTGTTGGTGTCCTGCCCCCGGACCGAGGCGGCCTCATTGAGTGCATCGGGAGAAACGGGTCCGCTCCCGGCGGACGGTCATGTGCACAGCGAATGGTCGTGGGACGCCGTGGCCGGTTCCATGGAGCGGACGTGCGAGCGGGCCGTCGAGATCGGCCTGCCGTCCCTGGCCTTCACCGAGCACGCGGACTTCACCCCGTGGACCCTGCGGGAGGGTGTCACGATTCCCGGCGCCTGGCGGACCCTGGTGAGCGGAAACGTGCTCACCCCTCCGGCGATCGACCTCGACGGTTACCTGGAGTGCCTGCGGCGGTGCCGTGACCGCTTCCCGGGACTGCGCATCCTGTCAGGTGTCGAACTGGGCGAACCGCACCGGCACGGTCACCGGGTCGGCGGCCTCCTCGCATCCGGGGAGTTCGACCGGGTGCTCGCCTCCGTGCACTCCGTGCCGGTGGACGGCGAGTCCGTCGACGTCTCCGACCTCTACCGCGACCGCCCGGCCGTCGAGGCGGTGCGCGTCTACCTCGCCGAGGTCCTGCGCATGATCGAGCGGTTCGACGGCTTCGAGGTCCTGGCACACGTCGACTACGCCGTGCGGTACTGGCCGGCCGGCGCCGGGCCGTACGACCCCGCCGGGTTCGAGGACGAGCACCGCGCGGTCCTGAGGGCCCTCGCCCGCTCCGGCAAGGCACTGGAGATCAACACCAAGGTGCCCCTGCCCCCCGTGATCGTGCGCTGGTGGCACCAGGAGGGCGGCCGGGCCGTCACCTTCGCCAGCGACGCGCACGACCCCGCCACCCTGGCCCGGGGCCTCCCCGAGGCGAGCGCGCTGGCCGAGTCCTGCGGATTCCGGCCCGGCGCGCACCCGGCCGACTTCTGGACACGCCGCTGACCAAGGTCGTTCGGTCAGGCGAACCTGTGATCGTTCGGTGAGAAGCCGACGTCTCCAGCCGCGTCCCGACGCCGACTTCTCACCGAACGACCTTCGTGCGCGGCGGGGCAGTCCCGGTGACACCGGATCAGAAGTCGAACTCGCCCTTCTTCGCGCCTCCGCTCTCCGCGCCCCCGTGGGAGAGCGTCCGCCGGGGGTTCTCCCACGATCAGTGGAGGGTTCGGCTCACCTGATAACGCCGCAGGCCACCCGCCCGCCGGCGTCGCCGGTCTTCAGGGTCGCCTCGTCGGGACCGGCCGGGCTGTACCGCTCGGGGATGTGGGCCAGGTTGTCGGGGAGCGCGTGGACGATGACGGCGCTGCCGTCGCCGTCGGTGAGGTGGCTCACCCGGAACCTGTCGGTGACGACGGAGGCCGTGCCGGTGCCGTCCCCGCCCGCGAGCAGCGGCGGCAGGTCGCCGGAGTGGCCGCCGTGGGAGCCCTTGCCGAGGTCGAAGTGGCCGCCCGCGGTGAAGAACGGGGTGACCTTCCCGGTCGCGGGGTCGACGGCCGCCGGGTCGCACACGCCGGTGGTGTGGATGTGGAAGCCGTGGAAGCCCGGGGCCAGGCCCTTCACCGTGACGGACACCCTGGCCTTGCCGTATCCCGCGTGGCTGATGGTGAGCCGCCCCACGGCCGTGCCTCCGGTGTCGCGGATGACGGCCGTGGCGTGGTGCCCGCCGCGCTCCGGCGCGGCCTCGGCGGCGGCGGAGACGCCGACGCCCGCGACACCTGCGGCGAGCACGGCGGCGACGGCCAGATGAGTCCTGCGCTGGATCATGGGCCTGACCTTCCATCGGGGGTTCCGCTCCTCCGCAAGACGGGAGCGGCACGTCCATCAGACCGGGTCTCCGGATGAATATCCACATACCGAATCACCGTGAGCCCCCGGTTATGGGACCGGAGACCTGGTCCCGAACGCAGGGACCAAAGACCCTGTCCCCGGGAGGCCGTCTCCCCTATCGGGTGCGAGGCTCCGGCGGGCATCCTGGAGTCACACGCCGGCATCGAGGGGTCACACCATGTGCAATTACTGCGGCTGCCGGGACTTCCCGCTGATCGGACGGCTCTCCGAGGAGCACTGGCGGATCGGGGAGAGCGCCGGGGAGCTGCGCCGGGCCATCGGCGAGGGCCGGTACGGCGACGCGGTCCCCCTCCTCGACGAACTGCTCGCGCAACTCGTCCCGCACACCGCCGCGGAGGAGAACGGCCTGTTCGCCGAGCTGCGCGCCGAGGGATCGCTGGCGGATGCGGTCGACCGGCTCTGCGCCGAGCACGACGAGATCCACGGGGTGTTCGGCGCGATCGACCGCGCGGCGCCGGACTGGCCCGCCGTACTGGAGGCGATCCGGAAGCTGCACCGGCACATCGACGGCGAGGAGCACGGCCTGTTCCCCGCCGCGGTGATCATGCTGCCGATATCCGCCTGGGACCGCATCACCCCGGAACGGCCGGCGGTCGGAGGGTGAGCGGGGCCGGCGTCGGCCCCGCCGCTCCGCCGGAGGGGACGCGCGAGGTCCCCGGCGCCCCGGCCCGCCGCCCGCGGCCCGGGACGTCCCACTACCCTGGGCGGGTGATCGTGGGAATCGGCGTGGACGTGGTGGACGTGGCCAGGTTCGAGGAGACGCTGGCCCGCACGCCCGGGCTGCGGGCGCGGCTGTTCACCGAGGGGGAGCGGGGCCTGCGGGCGGAGTCCCTGGCCGCTCGGTTCGCGGCCAAGGAGGCCGTGGCCAAGGCCCTGGGCGCCCCGCCCGGCCTGCTGCACGTCGAGGCCGAGGTGGTGACCGCCGAGCACGGCCGTCCCGAGCTGCGGGTGACGGGCCGGGCCGCCGAGGTGGCCGCGGCGCTGGGGGTGACCCGCTGGCACGTCTCGCTGACCCACGACGGAGGCGTCGCCGTCGCCTACGTGGTGGCAGAGGGATAGCCCCTCGGCGGCGCGCCGCCCGGACGGCCCCGCTACGAGGGGATCCGCGCGGCAGGACCTAGATTCGGGGTATGCGGATCGCGTACACCTCCGACCAGATCAGGGCGGCCGAGACGGCGCTGATGGCGGCCCTGCCCGAGGGGACCCTCATGCAGCGGGCCGCCGCCGGGCTCGCGACGGCCTGCGCCGGGATGCTCGCCGGCACGGCGGGCAGGGTGTACGGCTCCCGCGTCGCGCTCCTGGTCGGCAGCGGCGACAACGGCGGTGACGCCCTCTACGCCGGGGCGAGGCTCGCGGCCCGGGGGGCCCGGGTGCACGCGGTCCTCGCCGGGTCGCGGGTCCACGAGGCCGGGCTGGCGGCCCTGCGCCGGGCCGGCGGCCGGGTCGTGGACATCCGCGGTGGCGTGCCGGAGGAGGCCCGGCCGGTGATCGGCGCCGCCGACCTGGTCGTGGACGGGCTGGTCGGGATCGGCGGGGCGGGGGCGCTGCGGGAGCCGTACGCGGCGCTGGCCGGGATCACCCGCGACGTCCCCGGCTGGGTCGTCGCGGTGGACGTGCCGAGCGGGGTGGACGCGAGCAGCGGGCGGGTCGACGGGACGGCGGTCCGGGCGGACCTCACGGTGACGTTCGGGGCGCTCAAGACCGGGCTGCTGGTCGACCCGGGCGCGGAGCGCGCCGGCCGGGTGGAGCTCGTCGACATCGGGCTGGGACCGTACCTGCCGGACCCGGACGCGGTGGCGCTGACCGGGGAGGACGTCGCCTCTCTGCTGCCCAGGCCGGACGCCCGCTCCGACAAGTACCGCCGGGGCGTCGTCGGGATCGCCGCCGGGAGCCGCCGCTACACCGGCGCGGCGGTGCTGGCCGTGGCGGGCGCGGTCCGGGCCGGTGCGGGCATGGTGCGCTACGCGGGAGCGGCCGAGCCCGCGGCCCAGGTGCGCGCCCGCCGGCCGGAGGCCGTGGTCACCGAGCTGGCCCCGGACGGGGAGGCCGCGGGCACCGGTCCCGGGGAGGGGATCGCGGCGGCCGGCCGGGTGCAGGCGTGGGTGCTGGGTCCCGGCCTGGGCACCGGCGCCTGGGCGCACGACGTGGCCCGCGCCGTCCTGGCGAGCGACGTCCCCGTGCTGGTGGACGCCGACGGCCTGACGCTGCTGGCCGCCGACCGGTCGCTGCTGCGCCGCCGTACCGGGGCGCCCGTGCTGATCACCCCGCACGCCGGCGAGCTCTCCCGGCTGCTGGGCGTGCCCAGGGCGCGGATCGAGGCCCGGCGGCTGGAGCACGTACGGCGGGCCGCCGCGGACCTGGGCGTGACCGTGCTGCTGAAGGGCTCGACCACGCTGGTCGCCGAGGAGGGCAGGCCGGTCAGGGCCAACCCCACCGGCAGTCCCTGGCTGGCCACCGGCGGCACCGGCGACGTGCTGGCCGGGCTGGCGGGCACGCTGCTCGCCGCCGGGCTGGACTGCTACGACGCCGCCTCCTGCGCCGCGTACCTGCACGGAACGGCCGGCCGGGAAGGCCCGCTGGCCGCGGGAGACGTCGCCGAGGCGCTCCCCGCGGTCATGAGGTCGGTCACGAATCGGCCTCGGCAGCGGGAAGGAGCTGCCAAACTGGAAGGATGAGTTTCCCGATGACTCCTGCCGAGGCGCGGGTGGACCTCTCGGCGATCCGGGAGAACGTCGCGCTGCTGCGGAGCCATGCCCCCGGGGCTCTCACCATGGTCGCGGTCAAGGCCGACGCCTACGGGCACGGGCTCGTCGCCGGCGGGCGGGCCTGCCTGGAGGGCGGCGCCGAGCGGCTCGGCACGGCCTACGTCCGGGAGGCCCTGGAGCTGCGGGCCGCGGGGATCACCGCGCCGATCCTGTCGTGGATCATCCCGCCGGGCGAGCCGCTGGACGAGGCCGTCGAGCAGGACGTGGAGCTCTCGGCCGCCGCGCCGTGGCTGGTCGACGCCATCGCCGAGGCGGCGGGCCGTACCGGCCGGACGGCGCGGGTGCACCTGAAGGCCGACACCGGCAGCGGCCGCGGCGGCGCGCCGCTCGCCGACTGGCCGGCGCTGGTGGACCGGGCGCTGGCCCGGCGGGCGGAGGGCACGATCGAGATCGCCGGTCTCTGGTCGCACTTCGCCTGCGCCGACATCCCGGGGCACACGTCCGTCGAGGCCCAGCTCGGCGCGTTCGACGAGGCGCTGGCCCTGGCGGAGAAGGCCGGCGCGGGCGGGTCCCACGTGATCCGCCACATCGCCAACTCGGCGGCGAACCTGACGATCCCCCGGGCCCGCTACGACATGGTCCGGCCGGGCATCGCGGCCTACGGGCTGAGCCCGATCCCGGAGATGGGGGATTTCGGCCTCCGCCCGGCGATGACGCTGACCGCGCGGATCGCGCTGGTCAAACGGGTCCCGGCCGATTCCGGAGTGTCCTATGGGCACCTTTATGTCACAGATCGCGAAACAACGCTTGGCCTGGTACCGCTCGGGTATGCGGACGGCATCCTGCGGCACGCCACCAACCGGGCGGAGGTGCTCGCGGGCGGCCGCCGGCGGCGGATCGCCGGACGGGTCTGCATGGACCAGTTCGTGATCGACACGGGAGACGACCCGCTGACCGAGGGAGACGAGGTGATCCTGTTCGGTGACGGTTCGCACGGGGAGCCGACCGCGCAGGAATGGGCGGATTCCCTCGGCACGATCACTCATGAGATCGTGACCAGGATCGGTGCGCGCGTGCCACGCGTTTACCGGTGAGGGTCGGTAGTAGGGGGTCTGAATGACTACGACACGACGCAGGGTCGGTATCGCGGGCGCGGTCGTCGGTGCGGCGTCCGCCGGAGTGGCCGCCGCCGCGCTCGCCAAACGGTACGCCGTGGGCCGCATCCGGCTCCGCCCCGACCCCGAGGCGAGCGAGCCCCTGGGCGAGCTGCGCGGGCGCCAGGTCACGGTCACCACCTCCGACGGCGTCTCCCTGCACGCCGAGGTCGACGGCCCCGACGACTCCCCGCTGACCGTGGTGCTCTGCCACGGCTACACCCTCAACCTGGACTCCTGGCACTACCAGCGGCGCGACCTGCGCGACGTGCACCGGCTGGTGCTGTGGGACCAGCGCTCCCACGGGCGCTCGGCGCGCACCTCGGCCGAGGACTCGACGATCGACCGGCTCGGCGAGGACCTGTTCGAGGTCGTCACCGAGCTGGTGCCCGGGCCGTGCGTGCTCGTCGGCCACTCCATGGGCGGCATGACGATCATGGCGCTGGCCGACCGGCATCCGGAGCTGTTCGGCGAGAAGGTCAAGGGCGTCGCGCTCATCTCGACCTCCGCCGGGAAGCTGGCCGAGGTCTCGCTCGGCATGCCCGCGCTGCTGTCCAAGGCCGTGCACAAGGTCACGCCGGGGACGGTCTCGCTGCTGGGCCGCCGGGGCGCGCTGGTGGACAAGGGCCGCCACGCGGCCAACGACGTCTTCTTCCTGGTCCTGCGCCATCTGGGGTTCGGCGACTCCAAGAGCGTCAGCCCCACCGTGGTGGACTTCGTCGAGTCGATGATCCGGTCCACCCCCTTCGAGGTGATCGCGAACTTCTACCCGGCGCTGATGTCGCACGACAAGCTGAGCGCGCTGGGCGTGCTGGACGACGTGCCCACCTCCATCGTGGTCGGCGACCGCGACTGGCTGACGCCGGTCGACCACAGCAAGGCGATCGCCGCCGCGCTGCCGCGCGCCCGGTTCACCGAGGTGCCCGACAGCTCGCACCTGGTCCAGCTGGAGCGGCCGGGAGCGGTCAACGACGCACTGCGCGACCTGCTGAAGCGGGTCGCGGCCGACCTACAGGAGTGAGTGAACGGTGAGAGTCGTGGCGACCGCCGAGGAGATGCGGGCGCTGGGCGCGGAGCTGGCCGCGCTGCTGGGCCCGGGGGACCTGGCGGTGCTCTCCGGCCCGCTGGGGGCGGGGAAGACGACCCTGGTGCAGGGCATCGCCGAGGGGCTGAAGGTGCGCGGGCCGATCACCTCGCCGACCTTCGTGATCGCCCGGGTGCACCCCTCGCTGGCCGGCGGCCCGCCCCTGGTGCACGTCGACGCCTACCGGCTCGGCGGGAACCTGGAGGTCGACGACCTGGACCTGGACGCCTCGCTGGAGGAGTCGGTGACGCTGGTCGAGTGGGGCGAGGGCCTGGTCGAGGGGCTCGCCGAGGACCGGCTGGAGATCTCCATCGACCGGGGCGAGAACGACGAGCGCACGGTACGGCTCCGCGGCGTCGGTCCCCGCTGGCGGGGCGTCGTCTGATCGGGACGGGGGCCCCGCCCCCGGGAACCCCGGGCCGCCCGGAACGGGGTCGCCTGATTCGCCCGCGTAGGGAGCGGAATCCTGGCACTCTGACATTACGCCCCACTTGGTCTAGATCATTGCGGCTGATGATCGACTCTTACGGGTTTGCCCATGTTTAATGGGGACAGGTGGGAAGTCGTGCCGGGCGAGGGTCGTCGGCCGGAGTGCGAAGTGGAGTGCGACGGTGCCAAGGGTCAAGCGTGTCGCGGTTCTCGGGACCCTCGGGGTCGCCGCTCTGGTCGGGACGGCAGGGTGCACGGCCGAGGCCTCGGGAGGCAGCCCCACGGGCACGCCCTCGCCCACCGTCTCGGCGACGGGCGCGGGCCGCGCGGACATCGAGGTCCAGCTCCAGCCCGCCAGCGTGAAGGCGGGCGGGAAGGTCTGGGTGCTGGCCAACTGCCCGATCCCCCAGGGCGGTCCCCAGCACCGGGGCATCGCCTCCTCGGAGGTCTTCGGAACCGCCGTCACGCTCGACCCCATCCTGGTGACCCCCACACCCGCGCCCTCGGGCACCGCCACGCCCACGCCCCGGCCGTGGGTGCGCGGCCAGGCCGCGGTCTCCGAGGACGCCGAGGCCGGTGAGCACGTCATCAACGCCAGGTGCGAGGGGACCAACGACACCGGCACGGCCACCCTGCGGATCCTGCCGGACAGCACGCCGACGGCCCGGCCGACCACCACCCGCACCCCCATCAGCACCCGCGGCCCGGGCACCGGCGGCGGCGGCACCGCCGCCGGCGGCCCCGACGACGCGGGCATGCCGCTGGGGCTGACCGGCGCGCTGCTGGCGGCGGCCCTCGCGGGCGGCGTGGGTCTCGCGGTCGTACGGCGGCGCCGCCCGTAGCGTCCGATGGCCGAGTCCCGCTGGTCACGGATCGTCGTGGCCGGAATCATCACCGGCGCCGTCATGGTCGCCGTCAGCGACCGCGGCGGAGAGGACGCCCCGCCCGCGCGGGCGCAGGTCGTGCCCAGCCGCATCGACATCCCGTCGCTGGGCATCAAGGCGCCGTTGATGAAGCTCGGCGTCACCGACGGGGAGGTCGAGCTGCCGCCGTACGAGAAACCGGAGGTCGCGGGCTGGGTGAAGGACACCGCGGTCCCCGGCGACCGGGGCGCCGCGGTCATCCTCGGGCACGTCGACACCAAGTCCGACCCGGCCGTCTTCTACGAGCTCAGGAAGATGCGGGCGGGGCAGGCCATCGAGGTCGTGCGGAGCGACGGCAGGGTCGCCCAGTACCGGGTGGACTCCATCGAGCAGGTCGACAAGGACTCCTTCCCCGCCGACAGGGTCTACCTGGAGGACGGCCTGCGGCTGATCACCTGCGGCGGGAAGTTCGACTGGGACAGGAACGAGTACGACGACAACGTGATCGTCTACGCCACCCTGGTGGAGCCGGCCGACTCCCGGGCCTGACGGCCCGGCCGTTCCGTGCGGTTCGCACCGCCCGACGGGCTAGGCTTGACGACCGTGCTGGTCCTGGCCTTTGACACCGCCACCCCCGCCGTCACCGCAGCGCTGCACGACGGTGAGAGGGTCCTCGCCGAGTCGACCACGGTCGACGCGCGCCGCCACGGCGAACTGCTCGTGCCCACGATCGAGCGCGTCCTGGCGGAGGCCGGAGCGGCGCTCGCCGACGTCACCACAGTCGTCGCGGGCTCCGGCCCGGGGCCCTACACGGGCCTGCGGGTCGGCCTGGTGACGGCCCAGGCCCTCGCCGCCTCCCTGGGCGTCCCGGTGTACGGCGTGTGCACGCTCGACGCCCTCGCCTACGGCACCGGGCTCTCCGAACCGTTCCTGGTCGCCACCGACGCGCGGCGCAAGGAGGTCTTCTGGGGCCGCTACGCCGACGCGCGCACCCGGCTGTCCGGCCCCGCGGTGGACAAACCGCAGGACCTCCCCGCCGACCTGCCGCTGGCCGGCGCGGGCGCGCGGATGTACGCCGAGGTCGTCGGCGCCGCCCGCCTGCTGGACGTGCCGGAGTTCCCGTTCGCGGGGGCGCTGGCCGCGCTGGCCGCGGAGCAGCTCGCCGGGAGCGGCGCCGCCGACGTCGCGGAGGTCGTGGCGAGCGGCACCCACCCGGTGCTGAGCGCGCCCCGCCCGGTCTACCTGCGCCGCCCCGATGCCCAGGAGCCCGCGGCCCCCAAGAAGGTCTCCCGGTGAGCGGGCCGCCGGAGACCCGTACGGCCGGCGTGACGCTGCGCCGGATGACGAAGGACGACCTGCCCGCGGTCATGGCGATCGAGCGGGAGACCTTCCCCGACGACGCGTGGAGCGCCGACATGCTCCGCGGCGAGCTGGACGACCAGCCCCGGACCCGGCACTACGTCGTCGCCCTGGCCGGCGGGGAGATCGTGGGCTACGCCGGACTCGCCGCGGCGGGCGACCAGGCCGACGTGCAGACCATCGCCGTGACGGCCGGGCACCGGCGGGCCGGGATCGGCGCGGCCCTGCTGACCGAGCTGCTGGCGGAGGCCGTACGGCGGGGGGCCCGGGAGGCCTTCCTGGAGGTCCGCGCGGACAACCCGTCCGCCCACGCGATGTACGACCGGTTCGGGTTCGAGGACATCGGCGTGCGGCGGCGCTACTACAAGGGCGGCATCGACGCCATCATCATGAAGAAGGACCTCCATGCGTGACGAACCTCTGGTCCTGGGGATCGAGACCTCCTGCGACGAGACCGGCGTGGGCATCGTCCGGGGCCACACCCTGCTGGCCAACACGATCGCGTCCAGCGTCGAGGAGCACGCCCGCTTCGGCGGGGTCGTGCCCGAGGTGGCCTCCCGGGCGCACCTGGAGGCGATGACCCCGACCATCGAGCGCGCCCTGGAGCAGGCGGACCTGCGCCTGTCCGACATCGACGCCGTCGCGGTGACGGCCGGACCCGGCCTGGCCGGGGCGCTGCTGGTCGGCGTGGCCGCGGCCAAGGCCTACGCGCTCGGCCTGGGCGTGCCGCTGTACGGCGTCAACCACCTGGCCGCGCACGTCGCGGTGGACCAGCTCGAACACGGGGCGCTGCCCAAGCCGTGCATCGCCCTGCTGGTCTCGGGCGGGCACTCGTCGCTGCTGCTGGTCCCGGACGTGGCCAGGGAGGTCGTCTCGCTCGGCTCCACGGTCGACGACGCGGCGGGCGAGGCGTTCGACAAGGTGGCCCGGGTCCTCGGCCTGCCCTTCCCCGGCGGGCCGTACATCGACAGGGCCGCGCGCGACGGCTCCGGCACCGCCGTCGCCTTCCCCCGCGGCAAGCTGGACGACGGGACCCTCGACTTCTCCTTCTCCGGCCTGAAGACGGCCGTGGCGCGGTGGGTGGAGGCCCGGGAGATGGCCGGCGAGACGATCCACGTGCCCGACGTGGCCGCCTCGTTCCAGGAGGCCGTGGTCGACGTGCTGACCCGCAAGGCCCTGGAGGCGTGCCGGCGCTACGGGGTCTCCGACCTGCTGATCGGCGGCGGGGTGGCGGCCAACTCCCGGCTGCGGGCGCTGGCCCAGGAGCGCTGCGACGCGGCCGGGGTACGGCTGCGCGTGCCCCGGCCCGGCCTCTGCACCGACAACGGCGCCATGGTGGCAGCCCTCGGCTCCGACCTCGTCGCGGCCGGGGTGACCCCCTCGCTGCTGGACATCCCGGCCGACTCCTCCCTTCCCATCACCACCGTGCACGTCTGACCCCCGCGTCGGGTCCCCGTGTCAGGCCGGCTCCCCGGCCGGGTGCAGGGCGAGCGCCGGGTAGTCGGTGTAGCCGCGGTGGTCGCCGCCGAAGGCCGTGGAGAGGTCCGGTTCGTTGAGCGGCGCGCCCAGCCGGAGGCGGAGCGGCAGGTCGGGATTGGCCAGGAAGTACTTGCCCACCGCGACCAGGTCGGCGCCCCGGGGGAGCCAGCGGCCGACCGCCTCTGACGGGTGGGCCGCCGCCGGGTCGTTGACGATGAGCGCGTTCGGCCACAGCTCGCGGATCCGCGCGTTGAGCTCGTCCGAGGGGCCCGCCAGCAGGTGCAGGTAGGCCAGGTCGAGCTCGGCGAGGGCGGAGACGAGCGCCGGGTAGACCTCGTGCGCGTCCTCCTCCACCAGGTCCTGGACGCCGGTGGCGGGGGAGATGCGGATGCCGGTCCGGGAGGCGCCGATCGCCTCCGCGACGGCCCGGGCGGTCTCCACCGCGAACCGGATCCTGCCTTCGACGGACCCGCCGAAGCGGTCGTCGCGCAGGTTGGCGTTCTGCGAGAGGAACTGGTGGATGAGGTAGCCGTTCGCGCCGTGCAGCTCGACGCCGTCGAACCCGGCCTCGACGGCCCTTCTCGCGGCGTCGGCGAAGTCCCGGACGGTCGCCTCGACCTCGCCGGTGGACAGCTCGACGGGGACGGGGACGTCCTGCATGCCGTTGGGCGTGAATATCTGCGCCGCGGGCCGTACGGCCGAGGGCGCGAGGGGGAGGTGCCCGGTGTTGTCGGGGTGGCCGATCCTGCCCGCGTGCATGAGCTGGGCGAAGATCCGGCCGCCGGCCGCGTGCACGGCGTCGGTGACCTCGCGCCAGCCCGCCACCTGCTCGTCGGTGTGCAGGCCCGGCGTGTCCATGTACCCCTTGCCGGCGTGGCTCGGCTGGACGCCCTCGGTGATGATCAGGCCGGCTGAGGCGCGCTGGGCGTAGTAGAGAGCGGTCAGCGAGGAGGGGATCCCGTCCACGTAAGACCGCGAACGCGTCATGGGCGCCATGGCGAGGCGGTTGGGAAGTCGCAGGCCGCTGAGGTCGAACGGGGTGAACGGCATGGCTCTCATCCTTTCTTGGTTGGCCAACTTGGCCGACCAATGATTAGTTGTACTACGTGGCCGGCCAACATGCAAAGGTAGGCTGGTCCCCGGGAAGGGAGGCCTGACATGGCGGAGCCTGCGACGCTCAAGGAGGCGGTGGCCTGGACGGACGCGTGCGGGGACGACGACACCGGCCTGAGCTGCCTGATGGCCCAGGCGGCCCGGGGGCACCGGGTGCTGCTGGCCGGCCTGCTGGCGGAGATCGGCCTCTACCCGGGCCAGGACCGCGCGCTGTTCGCGCTGTGGGAGAACGGCCCGCAGTCGCAGAACGCGCTGGCCAGGATCATCGGCATCGACGTGTCCACGATGACCAAGATGCTGCAGCGCCTCGAGCGCAGCGGGTTCGTCAGCCGGAGCCCGTCTCCGTCGAACGGCCGCATCAGCATCGTGAGCACCACCCCGAAGGGGGACGCCCTCCGTCCGGAGGTCGAGCGCGTCGCGGCGGAGGTCCACCGGCGGATGACCCGGGGGCTGACCCCGGAGCAGGTGGAGGCGCTCTCCTCGCTGCTGGGCGTGGTCCGGGCCAACGTCTGCCGCGAGGCCGGCGCCTGCGCCGTCTGACTCTCCGGATCCGCCGACCGCGGCCGCGCCGGAAAAATCTCGGAAGGCCGCTGTAACAAACCCCGCCGATCGCGTCTCTTATCTGACGTACCCACAGCGAACAGATACGGGGAGCACGCAGATGAGCGACTTCGACGTCACCACCACCGACTACTACGACACCGACGGCGACGGCGGCACCGACGCCCAGCTCATCGACACCGACGGCGACTACGTGGCCGACGAGGAGCGCTACGACACCGACGGCGACGGCGTCACCGACGTCGTCTACCTCGACCACGACGGCGACGGCTACACCGACGAGGTCCGCGTCGACCTCAACGGCGACGGCGTCTCCGACTACACCGAGTACACCGGCCCCTTCCCCACCGCCTGACCCCCACCGGGGGATCGTGTCCCCCGGTGAACGCCGGAGCGCCGCAGGGCCGTACTCAGTCCTTGGTGCGCGTGGGGCGCAGCAGGGCCTCGGCCAGGGCGAGCATGGTCTCCTCCAGGGCGGCGAGACGGCGGGTCAGATCGGTGCGGGCGGGCTCGACGATCTCACCGAGGGCCTCGGTGAGCTGCTCGCGGTCGGGCTGGGCGCGGAGCATGTCGGCCAGGGGGGAGAGGGCGGCCTCGGCCTGGGCGAGGCGGTCCTCCAGGGTGTCGAAGCGCTTGGCCTGGTCACCGGTCTGGGCGGAGATGAGCTCGCTGATCTGCTTGTGGACGTCGCCGATGTTGAGGGTGGCGGGGAGCTGGCTGATCCGCTGGCTCACGGCCTCGACGTGGTCGTCGACGGCCTCGAGCTGCTCGCCGGCCTTCTCGGCGCGGCAGTCCAGCGCGGTCAGGCGGGAGTCGACGATGTCGACGCGGCTCGTGACGCGGCCCTCGATGTCGTCGAGGCGCTCGTCCAGGGTGTCGAAGCGGCCGTCGTGGCGGGTGGCCGCGCTGTCCACGCGGGTGCCCACCGTGCCGAGCTGGTCGTCGACGGAGCCGAGGCGGCCGTCGACGGAGCCGAGCCGGTCGTCCATGGTGCCGAGCCGGTCGTCGACGGTGCCGAGGCGGGTGTCGACGGAGCCGAGGCGGGTGTCGACGGAGCCGAGGTGGGAGGACACCGTGCCGAGCCGGGTGTCCACGCCGCCCAGGTGGTTCTCGACACCGCTCATCCGGGTGTCGATGTCGGCCAGGCAGGCGTCGGCGGTCTCGATGCGGCCGTCCACCGAGGTCAGGCGGGCGTCGATGCCGAGCAGGTGGCCGTCCACGCGGTCGACGCGGCTCTCGACGCCGTCGACCCGGTCGTCCATCCGGACCACCATGTGGTCGATCTTGTCGTTCACCCGCTCGACCGCGGAGAGAAGGCGCTCGCCGGCGGTCTCGACGGTTCCCTGAATGCTCACGGCCAGATCGAGCAGGCCGTTCTCCATGGACACGGCGCGTTCGGACAGGTCGGCCAGTGACTTGTCCAGGCGGGTGAAGCGGCCGGCCGCGGCCTCCATGCTCGCGTGGAGCTGGCCGAGACGCCTGTCGAAGCCGTCCAGCCGGCCCCCGACGCCCTGGCCCACCGAGCCGACGTGCTCGCCGACCGTGTCGACGCGGTCGCGGACGACCTCGACGTGCTGGGCGAGGCTCTCGGCCCAGGAGGGGGGACGGACCGCGATGTCGTCCAGGCGGCCGTGGACGGACTCCAGTGTGCCGTTCAGCGCGCCGAGCTCGCGCTCCCTGACCTCCCGCAGCAGCCACTCCATGCCTTCGAGCCGCTGGCGGATCTCGTCCAGCACGGCGCCCTGCGTGCGCTGCTCGTAGATGTGGTCCCGGGAGGCGCGGGCGAGGATCTCGCGCATCCGGTCGGGGATCATGGTCTGGTCGCCTGCCTGAAGCAGGGCGGTGTGGTTGGAGTGATCCACCGAAAGCTCCTTCTCGCCGACGGTCAGCCCCGCGGTGGGATTGGTCCGGTCTGCTGATGAACGCGGTCAAAGCGCAGGCGGGAGGAATTCCCGCCCGGCAACCCTAGCTTCTGGATCATGCTTGTCCGGGGACGAATTTAAAAGATCGTGATTGTGCGGATTGGCGTTCTTTACCGTTCAAAACGCCTGGTGAGAAGAGCAGATGAGCGCGAACGGCCGGTCGCCTATCCGGGTAAGGACGACTGTGAGGGATTTGTCCCCGGAAAGCCGGAGGTCTTTGCGGAGCCGTTCGACGTCCACCGCGGATCCGCGTTTTTTGATCGTCACGTTTCCCGCGCCGCGTTCCCGGAGCGCCGCGCGCAGCCGCTTCAGCGAGAACGGCAGCACCTCGTGGACCTCGTAGCGGGAGGCCCAGGGGGTCTCCACGGGCGCGTCGCCGGTGATGTAGGCGATCTGCGGGTCGAGCAGGCGCCCGCCGACCAGCGCGGCGACCTCCGCGACCAGGTGCGCCCGGATCGCCGCGCCGTCCGGCTCGTAGAGGTAGCGGCCCACCGGGCCGGTCCCGGCCCGGCCGAGTTCCGGGTCGGGGGTGAGCGTCGTGCCCGCCGGCAGCATCGTGGCCCGCCGCTCCACGGGGCCGGCGAGCGCGCCGGACCAGATCACGGCCTCCTTGACCTCTCCCCGGTAGGAGACCCACTCGGCCTCGGCCCCGGCGGGGATGAACTCGTACGGGATGCCGGGGGCGACCTTCAGGCAGGCCGACTCCGCCCCGGCCACCATGCGGAGGATCTCGGGCCAGGCGGGGGAGTAGGCCATGGGGTCGAAGGTCCGGCCCCGGGCGCTGCGCCGGGCGGGATCGGCGAACAGCACGTCGAAGGCGGCGGGATCGACCGTGGCGGCGTCGGCCGTGCGGACCGAGACGCGGTCGCCGAAGCCGAGGGCGTCCGCGTTGGCCCGGGCGACCGCTGCGGTGAGCGGGTCGGCGTCCACGGCCTCCACGGTGCATCCGGCCCTGACCAGGGCCAGCAGGTCCCCGCCGATGCCGCAGCAGGCGTCGGCGACCCGGGAGCCGGGGGCGATCCGCCGGGCCCGGTGGTCGGCCACCTCGCGGCGGGTGGCCTGTTCCAGGCCGTCCGGCGTGAAGTACATCAGGGCGGCGTCGGCGCCGAACTTCTCGCGTGCGCGGTGCCTGAGCGCGGCCTGGGTGAGCGCCGCGGAGGTGAGGCCGGCGTCGAAGGTCTTCCTGAGCCGGGTCACCGCCGCCACCGGATCGCCCCCGACGGTCTCCGCCGCGGCCTCCAGTGCCCTGCGGCCGTCCGGGGTCAGCAGCCGGCGGAATGCGTCGAGGTCCACGTCGTCCGACGTTACCGCGCCCGGCTCAGAGCTCGGTGTCACCGAGGGAGCACAGGAGCTTGCAGAGCAGGGCGGCCAGCCGGTCCCGTTCGGCGGGGGTGAGGCCGTCGAGCAGGCGCTGCTCGGTGGCGACGTGGCCGTCGAGCAGGCCGGTGACCAGGCGGTGGCCCTCGCCGGTGAGGGTGACCAGGACGAGGCGGCGGTTGTCCTCGGCGGTGGCCCGGCTGACCAGGCCCTTGGCGACGAGGCGGTCGATGCGGTTGGTGAGCGCGGCGGAGCTGACCATGGCGGCTCCGGCCAGCTCGCTCATGCACAGGGTGCGGTCGGCGCGCAGCAGGGTCGCCAGCACGTCGAACTCCCACGCTTCGAGGCCGTGCTCCTCGAAGTAGGCCTTGACGCCGCGCTCCAGCAGGCGGGAGGCACGGGAGATCCGGCCGACCACGCCCATGGCGGAGACGTCCAGGCCGGGCCGGACCCCGGCCCACTGGTCGAGGATCTTGTCCACCGCGTCGTTCACGCCACCAGGATAGCAAGCTTCGACATCGAAGTGTTTGACATTGATCCGATCTCCGGTTTAACGTTTCGCCGTCCCAAGTTTCGACATCGAAGTATTTGAGGTGAAGACGATGAAGGTCCTCGTGCTGGGTGCGACCGGCTACATCGGCTCGGCGGTGACCGGACGGCTCGCGGAGCGCGGCCACCAGGTGGTCGCCCTGGTCCGGCCCAAGAACGATGAGACCAGGACCGTGCCCGGAGCCGCCGAAGTGCGGCACGGCGACGTGACCGACCCCGCCTCCCTCGCCGCGGGCGACGTGGACGTGATCGTGCACGCCGCCGCTCCGACCGGCGACGAGGCGGTGGAGCTGGCGGCGGTCGACGCCCTGCTGGCGGGCGGGGCCAAGGTCGTCTACACGAGCGGGATCTGGGTGCTGGGAGCCGGGACCGCCGACGAGGACGGCCCGCTGAACCCCGTCCCGCTGGTCCGCTTCCGGGCCGGCGTGGAGCGGCGGGTGCTCGGCGCGGGCGGCGTCGTGGTCCGGCCCGGCATCGTGTACGGCGAGGGCAAGGGCATCCCTGCCCTGCTGGTCGCCAAGGCCGCCGGGCACGGCCGGGGCCGCTACGTCTCCGCGGGCGGCCAGGAGCCCACCTGGCCCACGGTCCACATCGACGACCTGGCCGACCTGTACGTCGCCGCCGTGGAGAAGGGGGAGCCCGGCACGGTCTACCACGGGGTGGGCGAGGAGGCCGTACCGCTGCCGGAGATCGCCGGGGCCGCGGCGCGGGCGGCGGGCCTCGGGGACGCGGGAGCCTCGGGGGTGGAGCCCTGGCCGGTGGAAGAGGCGGCGGGTGACTTCGGCGCGGCCTTCGCCGAGGCGCTCGCCCTCGGCCAGACCGTGAGCGCGGCCCGGACCCGCAAGGCGCTCGACTGGACCCCGTCCCGCCCCGGCCTCGTCGCCGACCTCGCCGGCGGCTCCTACTGACGGGCTATCCGGGGTCTCGCGTATCTCCGGTACAGGATTCGGCGTCGCCGGTCATCCGGCGGCGCCCCGGCTCGGCAGGTCGTTCAGATCAACCTTGACAGGGAACGGTACGTCGAGGGAGAGCTCGCCGCGGTGGATGCCGCTGGGGACATAGGTCTGGGAGGTGGGGTCGAGCTGGTACACGTATACGACCGGTTTTCCGCCCTCATCCTCGATCCGCCAGAAATGCGTGATCCCTGCTGACGCGTAACGTGCGGGTTTGACTTGACGGTCGCGGAATTTCGACTCGGGTGACACCACCTCGACGACCAGGTGGACCTCGACCGGGGTATAGGAGGTCCGGTCGTTGTCGTCCGCCACCTCGGAGTCGATGATCAATATGTCGGGGCAGGGGCGCTGAAACTCATCGATCTTGATGTCCATCTGACTGACGGCGGCGAACTCCTCCGGCGCCTGTGCGTCGAGGTAGTTCGTGAGCTCTCGGATCAACCGCTCGTGGAAACGCCGCTGGGGGGACATGAAGATGAGCGCTCCATCGAGGAGTTCGACGTGTTTGAAGAAATCCAGCTCGCCGTTGGGGCCGTCGAGGGGGAGTGAATCCAGGTCGTCGGCCGTCCAGCCACCGGGTGGTGGGTAGGGCCAGTTGGCGAGAGGGTTGCGGGCATGGCGCCTTGAGGTCACTCTCTCGCTCATCGCGCTCGTCACATCGTTCACCGTAGCGCCTTCTTCGTTACCCTGGGTGGTCATTCGATCACATTCCCGTCGAAGCTCGCTCGTCCCTTCGTATGTTCCCCGGAATCGGGTCAGGCGTCGCCGATGCGGCCCTCGCTCGCACCTTTATGCGAGTGGGCCGGGACGGTGGCCCAAGGTCAGGGGGTCCCGGGGCCGCCTGCCTCGCAGGGTCTCCTCCGCGGCGCGCCGGAGGACGATCGGGCGTTCGCCGGGAGCGCAGCGGGGCGGTTCGTGTTGACTGTCAAGGCCTCCTTGCATACTGTGCCATTGGCACTCTCCCGGTGAGAGTGCCAATACATGCGACGAGGCAGGTCTGACACCCGCGACGGCAGACCGCTGGTCGCCTCTTCTAGATCATTCAAATCTGAAGGGGAGGTCCGACGTGACGACCGCCACCAAGGTTCCCGTTAAGCCGCTCGGCGACCGCATCGTGGTCCAGCCGCTGGAGGCAGAGCAGACCACCGCTTCCGGTCTGGTCATCCCGGACACCGCCAAGGAGAAGCCGCAGGAGGGCAAGGTCCTCGCGGTGGGCCCCGGCAACTGGGACGAGAACGGCACCAAGCGCGTTCCGCTCGACGTCAACGAGGGCGACGTCGTCCTCTACAGCAAGTACGGCGGCACCGAGGTGAAGTACGGCGGCGAGGAGTACCTCGTGCTCTCCGCCCGCGACGTGCTCGCCGTCATCGAGAAGTAATCCACGCTTCACCTGGATGACGCATCGAGCCCCGGGCCGCTGTAACCGGCGCCCGGGGCTTTGATACGCCGACGTACTTTAAGGGAGGATTGTCATGCCGAAGATCCTGTCGTTCGAGGAGGACGCGCGCCGTTCCCTCGAGCGCGGTGTGAACGCGCTCGCGGACGCCGTCAAGGTGACCCTCGGCCCGCGGGGCCGCAACGTCGTCATCGACAAGAAGTTCGGTGCGCCGACCATCACCAACGACGGCGTCACCATCGCGCGCGAGGTCGAGCTGGAGGCTCCGTACGAGAACCTCGGCGCCCAGCTCGCCAAGGAAGTCGCGACCAAGACCAACGACATCGCCGGTGACGGCACGACCACCGCGACCGTCCTCGCCCAGGCGATGGTCCGCGAGGGTCTGCGCAACGTCGCCGCCGGCGCCCAGCCGCTCTCCCTCAAGCGCGGCATCGACCTCGCGGCCAAGGCCGTCAGCGACAAGCTGATCGAGTCCGCCCGCCCGGTCGCGGACAAGAAGGAGATCGCGAACGTCGCGACCATCTCCGCGCAGGACGCCAAGATCGGCGACCTGATCGCCGAGGCCTTCGACAAGGTGGGCAAGGACGGTGTCATCACCGTCGAGGAGTCCAACTCCATGGGCCTGGAGCTGGAGTTCACCGAGGGCCTGCAGTTCGACAAGGGCTACCTCTCGCCCTACATGGTGACCGACCAGGAGCGGATGGAGGCGGTCCTGGAGGACCCCTACATCCTGATCACCCAGGGCAAGATCTCCTCCGTCGCGGACTTCCTGCCGCTGCTGGAGAAGGTCGCCCAGACCAAGAAGGCGCTGTTCGTCATCGCCGAGGACGTCGAGGGCGAGGCCCTGGCCGTCCTGGTCACCAACAAGATCCGCGGCACCTTCACCTCCGTCGCGGTCAAGGCGCCGGGCTTCGGTGACCGCCGCAAGGCCATGCTGCAGGACATCGCCATCCTCACCGGCGGCCAGGTCGTCAGCGAGGAGGTCGGCCTCAAGCTGGAGCACGTGGGCACCGAGGTGCTCGGCACGGCCCGCCGCGTCGTGATCACCAAGGACGCCACCACGGTCGTGGACGGCGCCGGCGA
Organism: Thiemannella venezuelensis; assembly: GCF_014203605.1. Lineage (GTDB taxonomy): Bacteria > Actinomycetota > Actinomycetes > Streptosporangiales > Streptosporangiaceae > Planomonospora_A > Planomonospora_A venezuelensis. The sequence goes on from NZ_JACHJJ010000009.1 coordinate 148,678, forward strand.
CGCCCAGGCGATCGCGGACCGCGTCAAGGAGATCAAGATTGCCATCGAGCAGTCCGACTCCGACTGGGACCGCGAGAAGCTCCAGGAGCGCCTGGCCAAGCTCTCCGGCGGCGTCTGCGTGCTGAAGGTCGGCGCGGCCACCGAGGTGGAGCTCAAGGAGAAGAAGCACCGCCTCGAGGACGCCATCTCCGCCACCCGCGCCGCGATCGAGGAGGGCATCGTCTCCGGCGGCGGCTCCGCGCTCGTGCACGTCGCCAAGGTCCTGGACGACCTGGGTCTGTCCGGCGACGAGGCCACCGGTGTCGCGGTGGTGCGCAAGGCGCTCGTCGAGCCGGCCCGCTGGATCGCCGAGAACGCCGGCCTGGAGGGCTACGTCGTGACCGCCAAGGTCACCGAGCTGCCCGTCGGCCACGGTCTCAACGCCGCCTCCGGCGAGTACGGCGACCTGATCGCGCAGGGCGTCATCGACCCGGTCAAGGTCACCCGCTCGGCCGTCCAGAACGCGGCCTCCATCGCCGGCATGCTGCTGACGACCGAGGCCCTCGTCGTGGACAAGCCCGAGGAGGAGGCCCCGGCCGCCGGCGGCCACGGCCACGGCCACGGCCACTGATCCACCGAAGGACCGCGCGGAGCGTCCGGGTCCCGGACGCTCCGCGGGCTCCGGCCCGGCACGGCCCGCACCTCGAAGAGAGGTGCGGGCCGTGTTTGTTTTCCGGTAAACCAAAAGACGTTGCGAAGCGTCATCGCCCGTCACGCGGAAGCGCGAACCCGCTTATAACAAATAGTCGACATATATGGCGTTCGGATGAAATATCGGGGCATATTAAAAACCCCAGTGTTGTCGCTCGGTCACACTCCGCTATCTCCGCCTCAATGTGACCAATCCGTAGCCGTTCGCTATGACGACAGGCCGGACCAGTGTGGGCATCATGCCTAACGTGACCGAGGGATGCGTCGCCGACGCCAAAACTGGGGTAAGGCTTGCGACGAGATCTGACGGGGCCTCCTACGGGGACGACCTCAGAGATCTGACAAGCCTCGCCGTTCAGGGGGATCGCACCGCGATCGAATCCCTGCTGACGCAGTTGCGCCCGATGGTGGTGCGCTATTGCCGTGCCCGTCTCGGCCGGGTTTCCGGCCAATATCACATCGCGGATGACGTGGCCCAGGAAGTGTGCATCGCGGTGCTCTCCGCGCTGCCCCGCTACCGCGACATGGGGCGTCCCTTCGCCTCCTTCGTCTTCGGCATCGCCTCCCACAAGGTGGCGGACGCGCTGCGCAGCTCCGTGCGCTCCGCCGTGCCCACCCAGGACCTTCCGGACGGCCCGGACGAGGGCCCCGGGCCGGAGGAGACCGTCGTCCGCTACATCGAGGCCGAGCACGCGCGGCGGCTGCTCTCCAGACTCCCCGACAACCAGCGTGAACTGCTGATGCTCCGGGTGGTGTCAGGACTGTCCGCGGAGGAGACGGGTAATGTACTCGGCATGTCACCAGGTGCGGTTCGCGTTGCCCAGCACCGGGCCCTCGCCCGGCTCCGAGCGATGGCGGAGCTGGAGTCGATAGCTTGACATCGGTTCATCCACGACGTCCGGCCCGGAGGTACGGGCCGGAAGAGGATCCGGCCGTGGCCGAGACCGAGGCGATCCTCCGGGCCCTGTCCCGCAGGGAGCCCGTCGCCGTGACCGACGAGGCCGTCCGCCTGCTCGCGGCGCTGATCGACGACGTCGATCAGCGCTGCTCCTCGGTGTCGATCACGCCGTCGGCGTAGCCCTGGGCGTAGTCCCAGCTCACGTAGTCGGTCGGGTCGGGCTGGTAGGCGGGCTCGTGCACCTGCGGCTGACCGTTGTCGATCATCTGGCGAAGGTTGCCGCGGAGCAGGTCCCAGTCGAAGTAGTGCTGCTCGCCGCACTCGGGGCAGTCGAGGACCAGGCCTGAGATCCCCTGGGGCTCCAGCAGGGAGCGGAAGATCTCCACGTCGGCGAGGTCGGTGACGGCCTCGTCGCGCTCGGCAGGCGTCAGCGGCTCGGGATCGTCGGGCTCGCCCAGCGCCGCGGCGGGGTCGTCGGGGTCGTTCGCGAACGGGTCGCGAGGGCCGTCTTCCAGCACGATCCCACTTTATGGCCTCGATGCGTCCCTCATACCCCGAACCCCCGGGACGCCCGGACGCCCTACGTCAGCCACCCCCGCCGGGCCGCCTCCGCCCCGGCCTGGAACCGGGACTGCGCACCCAGCTCGGCCATGGCGTCGGCGAAGCGGGCGCGGACCGTCCGGACGGAGATCCCCAGCTGCCGGGCGATCACCTCGTCGCTGACCCCCTGCGCCGCCAGCCGGAGCACCTGCACCGCGCCGTCGGCGGGACGCGACCGCACCGCGCCGCCGGGACGCGACCACGGCAGCGGCGCCGCGCGGGCCCACAGCTCCCCGAACAGCGTGCGCAGCGATGCCACCACGACCCCGGCGCGGACCAGGTGGAAGTTGTAGGCGTTCTCGGCCAGGGCCCCGCCCCACTGGGCGGGCATGCCCGCGGTGCCGGTCCCGGCGACCAGGAACCAGCTCGGCACCGATGCCAGGGTCCGGATGCGCGCGCCCGCCTCCTCGAACCGCACGAGCTTCTCCCGCAGCCCGGGCATCGCCAGCGTGCCCACCGGGATGACCGTCCGGCAGGAGAGCAGCCCGCCGCGCTGGGCGGAGATCCACTGGTCGGCGTAGCGGTGGTTGAAGTCGCTCATCGTCCTCAGGTCGGGAACCGCGGAGAGCAGCTCCAGCGGCGGCGCCTGGACCGCCATGCCGATGACGCTCTCGTACAGCTCGTCGGCCCCGCCGACCAGCTCGACCGGGAACTGCCCGCTCTGGTAGTCGCGCCCGGCGTCGTACTGGTGGATGAGGCCGCGGATCGAGCCGAGCACGGTGTCGATCCTGCGGCTCTCCTCGGCCAGGTGGTCCAGCCGGTCGGCGATCAGGTGGCCGAGGGCGGCCGCGGGGTGCCGGGCGAGGTACTCGCCGGCCTGCTCGTCGACCACGCCCAGCCGTACCAGGGTGCCCAGCTCGCGGCCGAGCAGCTCCGGGGCGCCGCCGGTGGCCTCGACCAGATCGGCGCAGGTGGCGCGGTGCAGGCGCAGCACCGCGTTGTACAGGGCGGTCTGGGCCGGGGTGAGACCCAGCGCGGTCAGGGAGTCGGTGCTGTCGGCGCGCATCGGTGGGGGAACTCCTGAAGTGACACGACTGCCGCGAGGATAACCCGGTGGGCCTCCGCTGTCCGGACCTTGCGCCGACTTGTGGGGCCGAGGTGCAACTTCGTGCAATTGCACCTTTGACCATTGTGCGCCAACGGAAGGTAACGCACTCTTGACACAGCGTCGGCGCCAGAGAGCCGGTGACGTCGCCGCCCGGACGCGGAGGGGGGTCCGGCGGCAGGGACGTCCCGTGATGGCGCCGGTGACCGGAGGACCGAGCGGCTCACCGACCGCTCGGTCCTCCGATTCTTCCGCTCCGCACCCCTGCCGTTCGGCACGGCCGGAGGCAGACCCTAAACTGTGGCGAGGGGCCGGTGCTTCGCGCCCACCCAGCTCCCCGCCGGAGCGCGTCGCGGCCGGGGGGCAGTGTGACTCCTCCACTCCCCGGAAGGGGGCGGCTTCCCGCTCCCGGGAGAGGCGGGCGACGCCGGGTCCCGACCGTTCGAGCACAGGAACCATGAGGGAAACGATTCCCCTGCCGGGTGAACCCGGCAGTCCCCTCGCGAGGAGAATGATGGCCAAGTTCACCGAGCAGGGGCTCACGTTCGACGACGTGCTCCTGGTGCCCGCCTACTCGGATCTGCAGCCGGGCGAGGCCGACACCGCCAGCCGGCTCTCCCGCGGCATCACCCTGAGGATCCCGCTCGTCTCCGCGGCGATGGACACGGTCACCGAGGCGCGGATGGCGGTGGCCATGGCCCGCCAGGGCGGCATCGGCATCCTGCACCGCAACCTCTCGATCGAGGACCAGGCCCAGCAGGCCGACCTGGTCAAGCGCTCCGAGGCCGGGATGGTGACCAACCCGGTCACCTGCTCGCCGGACGACACGCTCGCCGACGTCGAGCGCCTGTGCGCGACCTACCGGATCTCCGGCGTCCCGGTGACCGACTCCCGCGGGGTGCTCGTGGGCATCGTCACCAACCGCGACATGCGCTTCGAGAGCGACCACGGCCGCCCCGTGCGCGAGGTCATGACCGCGATGCCGCTGGTCACCGCGCCGGTCGGGGTGTCCAGGGACGACGCGTTCGACCTGCTCAGGAAGAACAAGATCGAGAAGCTCCCGCTGGTCGACGCGGACGGGCGGCTCCGCGGTCTGATCACCGTCAAGGACTTCACCAAGAGCGAGCAGTACCCGCTCGCCACCAAGGACGCCGACGGCCGGCTCGTCGTGGGGGCGGCCGTCGGCGTCGGCGGCGACGCCGAGCAGCGGGCGATGGCGCTGATCGAGGCCGGGGTGGACGCGATCATCGTGGACGTGGCGCACGGCCACTCCAAGGGCCTCGCCGACATGATCGCGAAGATCAAGGCCAACAGCCGGGTCGAGGTGATCGGCGGGAACGTCGCCACCCGGGCGGGCGCCCAGATGCTGGTCGAGGCCGGCGCCGACGCGGTCAAGGTCGGCGTGGGCCCCGGTTCCATCTGCACCACCCGCGTGGTCGCCGGTGTCGGAGCCCCGCAGGTGACGGCGATCCACGAGGCCTCGCTGGCGTGCGGCCCCGCCGGGGTGCCGGTGATCGGCGACGGCGGCCTGCAGTACTCCGGCGACATCGTCAAGGCCATCGCGGCCGGCGCCGACACGGTGATGCTCGGCTCGCTCCTGGCGGGCTGCGAGGAGTCCCCGGGTGAGCTGATCTTCATCAACGGCAAGCAGTTCAAGTCCTACCGCGGCATGGGATCGCTCGGCGCGGTCCGCAACCGCGAGCGCGGCGGCGCCTCCTTCAGCAAGGACCGCTACGCCCAGGCCGACGTCGGCGGTGAGGACAAGTACATCCCCGAGGGCATCGAGGGCCAGGTCCCCTACCGCGGCCCGGTCGCCGCGGTCGCCCACCAGCTCGTCGGCGGTCTGCGCCAGGGCATGTGGTACGCCGGCTGCCGTACGGTCCCGGAGATGCACGAGCGGTGCGAGCTGATGCCGATCACGGCCGCGGGTCTCAAGGAGAGCCACCCGCACGACATCCAGATGACGGTCGAGGCCCCGAACTACCACCGTCGCTAGGTTTCCTCGTACGGCTTCCGCCTCGGACGGCGGGAGCCGTACTCGCATGAAATGGGAAAGACAGACATATGACTCAGGTGGAGATCGGCCGCGGCAAGAACGGCCGCCGGGCCTACGCGCTCGACGAGATCGGCATCGTCCCGTCCCGGCGGACCCGAGACCCGGAGGAGGTCTCGATCGCCTGGCAGATCGACGCCTACCGGTTCGACCTGCCCCTCGTGGTGAGCCCCATGGACAGCGTGGTCTCCCCGAAGACCGCGATCGAGGTCGGCCGGCTCGGAGGCCTGGCCGTGCTCGACCTGGAGGGGCTGTGGACCCGCTACGAGGACCCGGAGCCGCTCCTGGCCGAGGTGGCCGAGCTCAAGGGTGAGGCCGCGACCAGGCGCCTGCAGGAGATCTACAACGCGCCGATCAAGGACGAGCTGATCGGCCGCCGGATCGAGGAGGTCCGCGCGGCCGGGGTGACCACGGCCGCGCGCCTGTCCCCGCAGCGCACGGTCCAGCACCACAAGGCCGTCATCGACGCGGGCGTGGACATCTTCGTGATCCGCGGCACCACGGTCTCGGCCGAGCACGTCTCCGGCCGGGCCGAGCCGCTCAACCTCAAGCAGTTCATCTACGAGCTCGACGTCCCGGTGATCGTCGGCGGCTGCGCCACCTACACCGCCGCGCTGCACCTGATGCGGACCGGCGCGGCCGGCGTGCTCGTCGGCTTCGGCGGCGGCGCCTCGCACACCACCCGCACCGTGCTCGGCGTGGTGGTGCCGATGGCCACCGCGGTCTCCGACGTGGCCGCGGCCCGCCGCGACTACATGGACGAGTCCGGCGGCCGGTACGTCCACGTCATCGCCGACGGCGGCATGGGCACCTCCGGCGACATCGCCAAGGCCATCGCCTGCGGGGCCGACGCGGTCATGGTCGGCTCGCCGCTGGCCCGCGCGACCGAGGCGCCCGGCCGGGGCTTCCACTGGGGCTCGGAGGCGCAGCACCCCGAGCTGCCGCGCGGCAAGCGGGTCGAGTTCGGCACGGTCGGCACGCTGGAGCAGATCCTGCACGGCCCGTCCTCGGCCGCCGACGGCTCGATGAACCTGATGGGCGCGCTGCGCCGCACGATGGCCACCGCGGGATACTCCGACCTGAAGGAGTTCCAGCGGGTCGAGGTCGTCGTCGCCCCGCAGCAGCGCTGACCCGCCGCCTCGGAGGGGACGTCCGGCCTCGCGGTCCGGGCGTCCCCTCCGGCGTCCCGCCCGGCAGGACGCCGTGGCCGGGACGGGTCAGCCCGCGAGCACGCCGAGGAGGCGGGCGACCTCGGCGGCGACGGCCGTGCGGGCCGCCTTCATGTACGTGCGGGAGTCGACAGCCTTCTCGTCGGCGGCCAGGTGCTCGCGGATCGCCCCGGTGAAGGCCCGGTTCAGGTGCGTGGCGATGTTGATCTTCTTCATGCCGTGCCGTACGGCGGCGCGCAGGGTCTCGTCCGGCACACCCGAGGAGCCGTGCAGGACCAGGGGGACCGGGACGGCGGCGTGCAGCTCGGCGATCAGCGCGAGGTCGAGGACGGCGTCGCGGGTGGTCATGGCGTGGGAGCTGCCGACGGCTACGGCGAGGGCGTCGACGCCGGTGCGCGCCACGTAGTCCACGGCCTCGTGCGGCCTGGTCCGCGCCCCGGGCGCGTGCACGCCGTCCTTGCCGCCGATCTCGCCGAGCTCGGCCTCCACCCAGACGCCCCGGGCGTGGCACCAGGCGGCGACCTCGGCGGTGAGCGCGGCGTTCTCCTCGTCGGGCAGCGCGGAGGCGTCGAACATGACCGAGCCGAGCCCCAGTTCCACCGCCTCCTCGACGAGCGCCCGGTCGGTCGCGTGGTCGAGGTGGACGGCCACGGCGGTCGAGGAGGCGCGGGCCACGGCGAGCGAGGCGGCCGCCACGGGCGCGAGGGCGCCGTGGTAGCGCACGCAGTTCTCGCTGATCTGCAGGACGACCGGGGCGCCCGCGGCCTCCGCCCCGGCGACGATCGCCTCGGCGTGCTCCAACTGGACGACGTTGAACGCGCCGACGCCCGCCGGGGCGCCGCTGACGATTTCACCGATGCCGACAACAGGCATGACGGGCCTTTCACTCATGGTTCGGCTGGAACGCGGGACCGGGGCCGGGGACGGCTTCCGCCGCCGTCCCCGGCCCCGGAGGTCTGTCACGGATCCACGGCGTCGACCCTCGTCTCGGGGAGGACCGCCCGGAACACCTCCCGGTCGATCTCCCCGGCGACCGGGGCGGCCACCGCCGCCGCGCCCAGGGCGGCGGCCCGGCGCAGCCGGTCGGGCCAGGGCGCGCCCTCCACCAGGCCCAGCGCCAGCCCCGCGACCAGCGCGTCCCCGGCCCCGGTGGGATTCCCCTCGACCCGGTACGGCAGGGCGGCCCGCCAGGTCCCCCCGGGAGTGACGGCCAGCAGCCCGTCCGCCCCGAGGGAGACGACGACCGCCCCCGCCCCGGCCTCCCGGAGCGCCTCGGCGCCGTGCAGCACCTCCCGCGGGGTGAGCGGCCCGGCCCGGTGGGGCGCCTCCGCCGGCGCCAGGGCGCGGGCCAGCTCCTCGGCGTTGGGCTTGACGATCGCGGGCCGCCCGGCGGGCGCGTGCCGGAGCGCCTCCCCGTCGGCGTCCACGATCGCCGGGACGCCGTGCTCGCGGGCGCGGCGGGCGAGGGCCGCGTAGAAGTCCGCGGGGACCCCGCGCGGCATGCTCCCCGAGAGCACCACCGCCGCGATCCCGCCGGCGCGGAGCCGTGCCTCGAAGCCGTCGAGGAACCCGCCCAGTTCCTCGGCGGAGACGACGGGCCCCGGCTCGTTGAACAGGGCCGTCCGCTGCGGACGGCGCGCCGCGCCGCCGGGCCCGGAGCCGAGGCCGGAGCCGAGGTCGGAGACGGCGAGGGTGGTGCGGGACTCTCCGTCCACGGGGGTGAGGGCGGCGGGCAGGCCCGCCGCGGCGAGGTCGGCCCGTACGGCGTGCCCGGTGGGGCCGCCCGCCAGGCCGGCGACCAGGACGTCGTGGCCGAGGGCGGCGAGCACGCGGGCGACGTTGACGCCTTTGCCGCCCGCCCTCCGGTGCACGGACCGCACCCGGTTGACGCCGTCCCAGTCGACCTCTCCGGTCACGTAGGTGACGTCGAGGGCCAGGTTCAGCGTGACGGTGAGGACCGTGGCGGGGCGGGCGGGCGGCGAGGAGGTCATCGGGGGGCCGCAGTCCAGGTGTCGCGCATGGTGTCCGGTGCTCCGCGTTCCGTGTGTCAGGGTTCGGTGATCCAGGCCCCGCGCCGCATGACCCCGGCGACCCGCAGGTCCTCGGTGAGGACCACCAGGTCGGCCTGGCGGCCGGTGGAGACGGAGCCGAGGCGGTCGGCGAGGCCGAGCACCCGGGCGGGGGTGAGCGAGGTGACCTCGGCGGCCTCGGGCAGGGAGAGGCCGAGCTCGTGCACGGCGCGCCGGAAGGCGGCGTCCATGGTCAGGGTGGAGCCCGCGATGGAGCCGGCCCCGGGGCCGTCCGCCAGCCGGGCGACGCCGTCCACCACGTCCACCCTCAGCGGGCCGAGGCCGTAGGAGCCGTCGCCGACCCCGGCCGCCGCCATCGCGTCGGTGATGAGCGCCGTACGGCCCGGCCCCGCGGCCCGGTAGGCGAGGCGGAGCATCGCCGGGTGGACGTGCACGCCGTCGTTGACCAGTTCGACCGTGACCCGCCCGTCCTCCAGCAGTGCGGCGATCGGGCCGGGGTCGCGGTGCCCGAGCTGGGGCATCGCGTTGTACAGGTGGGTCGCGACCCGGGCGCCCGCCTCGATGCCCGCGATGGTCTGCTCGTAGCCGGCGTCGCTGTGCCCGAGGGCGGCGATCACGTCGTTCGCGGCCGCCTCCCGGATGGTGTCCAGCGCGCCCGGCAGCTCGGCGGCGATGGTGATCATCCGCACGTGGCCGCGCCCGGCCTTCAGCAGCCCGGTGAACTCCGGGACCGAGGGCTCGCGCAGCAGGGCGGGGTCGTGCGCGCCGCAGCGGGCCTTGGAGATGTAGGGGCCCTCGAAGTGGATCCCGGCCAGCACGCCGTCCTCGCACAGGTCGGCGAGGGCGGAGGTGGCCCTGGACAGGCTGTCGAGGGTGGCGGTGACCAGGCTGGCGACGAGGGTGGTGGTGCCGTGCCGGGCGTGCATCGCGGCGATCCGGCCCGCCTCGTCCGGGTCGCCCGTCGGGAAGGAGCCACCGGCTCCGCCGTGGTTGTGGATGTCGACGAAGCCCGGGACGACGTACCGGCCGCCGAGACCGTGACCCGGCCCCGGGGCGGCTCCCCGGCCGACGTGGGTGATGCGGCCGTCTTCGATGGTCAGCCAGCCGTCGTGCACGCCTTCGGGGGTCACGACGCGGGCGTCGGCGAGTGTGGTGGTCATGGCACCATCCTCTCCTGCCCGGGGGATCCGGAGGAGGAGAGGATCACCGATCGGGACAGGTGGAGCGGTTCGTCCGGGTCGAGCCCGCGGGCCAGCGCCCGGGCCACGGCCAGCCGCTGGACCTTCACCAGCTCGGCCATCGGGTCCAGCCCGCTCTCCAGGAACGCGCCCCCGGTGGCCTCGACCTCGCCGCGCAGCCCGGAGGGGGCCTCGCCGAGCATCCAGGTGATCCGGCCGGGCCCGGCGATGCTGATCGGGCCGTGCCGGTACTCCATCGCGGGGTAGGCCTCGGTCCAGGCCCGGCAGGCCTCGCGCATCTTCAGCCCCGCCTCCAGGGCCAGGCCGTACGACCAGCCGCGGCCCAGGAAGGTGAACTGCTCGGCGGCGAGCAGGTCCGGGGAGAGCGGTTCGGCGAGCGCGCGCTCGGCGTCGGCGACCGCGCCGGTGAGGTCCTCGCCGAGGTGGGCGCGGAGCAGGGCGAGCTGGGTGGTCGCGAACCGGGTCTGCACGACCGACTTCTCGTCGGCGAAGTCGAGGACGACGACCTCGTCGGCGAGGGTCGTCACCGGGGTGTCCGGGTCGGCGGTGATCGCGGTGGTGCGGGTGCGGGTGCTCCTCAGCAGCTCCAGCACCTCGGTGGTGGTGCCGGACCGGGTCAGCGCGAGGATCCGGTCGTAGGGGCGGCCGACGGGGGCCTCGGAGGCGGCGAACGCGTCGGTCTCGCCGTGCCCCGCGCGCTCGCGGAGCGCGGCGTAGGCCTGGGCGACGAACCAGGAGGTGCCGCAGCCGACCACGGCCACGCGCTCGCCTGGCCGGGGGAGGGCGCCGGACGGGACCGCTCCGGCGGCGCGGCGCCAGCAGTCGGGCTGGGACGCGATCTCTGCTCCGGTGTGCGTGGTCACGGCGAACCTCCCAAAAATGGTTGTTTCTGAGTGATTTATAGCAGAATTAAGCATGATTGTGCACCAATAGGTTTTGATCGCTCGTTGTGCCACCCTGGTGCGGTGAGCCGATACGAGCGCTGGAACTCGATCCTCGAACTTCTCTCCCAGGAGGGCCGCCTGACGGTCGAGCAGGCCGCCGAGTCGCTGGACGTCTCCACCGCGACGATCCGGCGCGACTTCGACCAGCTCGCCCAGCAGCAGATGCTCATGCGCACGCGCGGCGGGGCGGTCGCGCAGAGCGTCAGCTACGACCTGCCCCTGCGCTACAAGACCGCGCGGCACGCGGGGGAGAAGCAGCGCATCGCCGAGGCCGCCGCCGCGCTGGTGGCGCCCGGCGCGATCGTCGGCATGAACGGCGGCACGACCACCTCGGAGGTCGCGCGGGCGCTGGCGGTCCGGGCGGACCCGGAGATCGGCTTCACCATCGTCACCAACGCGCTGAACATCGCCGCCGAGCTGACCGTCCGCCAGCACGTGAAGATCGTGCTGACCGGCGGGGTCGCCCGGCCGCAGTCCTACGAGCTGATCGGCCCGCTGGCCGCCCCGGTGCTGGAACAGGTCGCGCTGGACGTCGCCTTCCTGGGCGTGGACGCGATCGACGCCGAGGCGGGGGCGTCCGCGCACCACGAGGGCGAGGCGAGCGTCAACAACCTGCTGATCAGCCGGGCCGCCGAGGTCGTCGTGGTCGCCGACGCCTCCAAGGTCGGCCGCCGCGCCTTCGCCCGCATCTGCCCGCTCGGCGAGATCGGCACCCTGGTCACCGACGAGGGCCTCTCCGACGAGGCCGCCGCCCGCTTCGCCGACGCGGGCGTCAAGGTCGTCCGCACCTGACGGACGCCGTTCGCGCAGCTCACGACGGTCGGGGGCGGGTCCGGGCCGAGGTGTGGCGCCAATCTCCCCGCCGGGCATTACCGGCGAGTAGTGCCGCCCGGCATGAAAGGGTAGATACCTCAGAGCCCGCTCCCGAGACCCGGGAACGGGCCCGGAACAGGACGACCCGCGCACCTCGGGGAGATCAGCATGACGGCGCGAATGGGCACCGCACGGCTCGGCCCTGCAGAGCGGTCCGCCGCACTGGAGCAGATGGGCTCCGCCGAGCTCGACGTGGTGGTGATCGGCGGCGGGATCGTCGGCGCGGGGGTCGCGCTCGACGCGGCGACCCGCGGGTTGAGCGTCGGGCTGCTGGAGGCGCGCGACTTCGCCTCGGGCACCTCCTCCCGCTCGTCCAAACTGATCCACGGCGGGCTGCGCTACCTGGAGCAGCTCAACTTCGACCTGGTCAGGGAGGCGCTGCAGGAGCGCGCCCTGCTGCTGCAGCGGATCGCCCCGCACCTGGTGCGGCCGGTGCCGTTCCTGTTCCCGCTGACCCACCTGGGCTGGGAGCGGCCGTACGTCGGCGCCGGGCTGGTGATGTACGACTCGCTCGGCTTCTCCTTCGGCTTCACCCGCGGGGTGCCCGGCCACCGGCACCTGTCGCGCCGGCGGGCGCTCCGGCTCGCCCCCGCGCTGCGCCGTACCGCCTTCTCCGGGGCGGTGCAGTACTGGGACGCCCAGGTCGACGACGCCCGCTACGTGATGACCGTGCTGCGCACCGCCGCCACCTACGGGGCGCAGGTCGCGTCGCGGGCGCAGGTGGTGGGCTTCCTGCGGGAGGGGGAACGGGTCACCGGGGTCAGGGTCCGCGACCTGGAGGCCGGGGCCGAGCTGGAGGTCCGGGCGCGGCAGGTGGTCAACGCCACCGGCGTGTGGACCGACGACATCCAGGAACTGGTCGGCGGGCGGGGCCAGATCCACGTGCGCGCCTCCAAGGGCGTCCACCTGGTGGTGCCGCGCGACCGGATCCACTCGCTCACCGGGATCATCCTGCGCACCGAGAAGTCGGTGCTGTTCGTGATCCCCTGGGGCCGGCACTGGATCATCGGGACCACCGACACCCGCTGGGACCTGGACCGGGCCCATCCGGCGGCCTCCCGCGCCGACATCGACTACGTCCTGGAGCACGTCAACGCGGTGCTCTCCGTCCCGCTCACCCGCGACGACGTCGAGGGCGTCTACGCCGGGCTCCGGCCGCTGCTCTCCGGCGAGTCGGAGGAGACCTCCAAGCTCTCCCGCGAGCACGTGGTCGCCCACCCGGTGCCCGGACTGGTCATGATCGCCGGAGGGAAGTACACCACCTACCGGGTCATGGCGCGCGACGCGGTGGACGCCGTGGCGCACGGCCTGGACCAGCGGGTCCCGCCCTCGTGCACCGACCGGGTCCCGCTCGCCGGGGCCGAGGGCTACCAGGCGCTGTGGAACTCCCGGCACCGCATGGCCCAGTCGTCGGGCCTGCACGTGGCCCGGATCGAGCACCTCCTCCAGCGGTACGGTTCCATGATCGACGAGGTGCTGGTGCTCATCGAGCGGGACCCGTCGCTGGCCCGCCCGCTGACCGGGGCCGACGACCATCTGCGCGCCGAGATCGTCTACGCCGTCACCCACGAGGGCGCCCGGCACCTCAACGACGTGCTGACCCGGCGCACCCACGTCTCCATCGAGACCTTCCACCGGGGCCTGGCCGTGGCCGAGGAGGCCGCCGAGCTGATGGCCGGACCGCTGGGGTGGGACGGCGAGCAGATCAAGCGCGAGGTGGAGTACTACACCAAGCGCGTCGAGGCCGAGCGCCTCTCCCAGGAGCAGGACACCGACCACGAGGCCGACGCCATCCGCCTCGGCGCCCCCGAGATCGTCCCCGTCGCCACCCCCGACCCGGTCTGACGGCCCGCCGCCGGACCTCGCGGATCCACGAGGCGGCCGCCCCGTCGCCCACCGCGGTCCGCCGGCCGCCGGCGCGGGTGGCGGAGGAGACCGTACGGCTCCCGCCCCGGAAGGGGGCGCGAGCCGTACGGCAGGGGCTCCTACCGGGTGAACGCCTGGAACTCGGCGGCGCGGACGTGCTCGCGGGCCGGGCTGGCGGTGGCGCAGTCGGTGGCGGAGTTGGGGTCGTTGTCCTGCTCGCCGGCGTAGAGCGGGTTGCCGGTGCACTGGGTGGAGACGGCGCGCAGGGCCAGGTGGGTGGCGGTGGTGGTCGGGATCCTGAAGGACTTGACGATCAGGTCGGCGCCGCGCGGGCGCGGCAGGCGGGTGTCGAAGGCGTCGGCCGGGCTGGTGTAGACGACCGAGAAGTTCGCCGGGGAGGAGCAGTCCTTCCTGCCGGCGTCGCAGGCCAGGACCTCGAAGGCGCGCAGGGCGCTGAAGCGGTTCTGGCCGCCGGGGTCGGCGGTGTCGCCGGTGTTGGGCCGGAGCATGGCGCTGACCTGGACCCGGCGGACCTTGACCGGGCCGGTCCCGGCCAGGTCCACGGTGACCGTCTTCCCGGCGGGCGCGCCGGTGAGCGAGGCCCAGTTCGTCGCCTCGGTCTCGTCGATCAGCCGGGCGTGGTTGACGCCGTCGCCCGTCGCCGTCGCGCCGAGCGCGGTGGAGGCGAGGTTCTTCGGCAGCGCCAGCGGGAGCGGGAGCGTCACGCCGGGCAGCACCGCGAACTTCACCCGCGTGTGGCCGTAGCCCTCGCCGACGACCAGGAAGTCGTACAGGCCCGGGGTCATCTCCACGGTGTCGCCGAGCCCGGTGTCCGGGTCGGTGTCGGCGACCGGTACGGCGCGGCCCTCGTAGTGGCCGACGTAGAGCCGGAGTGCGGCGCCGGAGGCGTCGGCGAGCGGCCTGAGCCGGAGCCTGCCGTTCTTCCCGGCGGGGTCGACGAAGCTCGGGGTCGGGTCGGGGTCGTTCTGGTTCAGGCTGGCCGCGCCCTCGCCGAGGCCGTGCTCGGCGAACGCCCGCCACATGATGTCCTGATTTTTACCGCCAAAGCGGATGGCGTCGGCGGCGAGCAGCGCGTCCCGGTGGTCGACGTAGCTGACCGCGCCGGAGGCCATCAGCAGCAGCGCGTCGAAGGACAGTTGCGCCCAGCGCCGGTTGCCCGGGCACTTCTCCACCGGGATCTTCCCGTCCGCGCAGGCCCGCTGGACGGCCGGGGTGCCCTTGCCGTACCGCCTGACGAACGCCTCGCGCACGTCGAACTGGGTGGCCGACCAGATCTCGCCGTCCGCGTGGACCTGCTGGCCGACGAGGTCGTAGGCGATGTCGCTGTAGTTCAGCGGGGACTTCGACATGTCGTAGTTGCGGATGCCCGCCTTCTTGTCGCCGGTGACGTAGCCGCCGGTCACGTACGGCGTGTCGCCCGCGGGGCGGAAGCCGTACTCGGCCAGGTACTCCATGGCGAACAGGTCGGAGGTGCTCTCGTTCATGGCGCCCGGCTGGGCCCCGCTCCACCCGGCGTTCGGGCCGGCGATCATGCGGCCGGAGATCGCGTGGGTGTACTCGTGGCCGATCACCGACATGTCGTAGTCGCCGTCCACGCAGGGCGAGTAGAACGCCCCCGCGACCGGCTGCCAGAGGTACATGTTGGTGATCGGCGCGACCCCGTCCGGGCCGGTGATCTGGTTGGCGTTGTCGCGGACGCTCGGCACCCGCGCCCCCGCCTGGGCGTTGCCCTGCTCGGGGTCGTCGCCGAGGCCGCCGCGGTCGCCGTTCTCGTCCTGCATGTTCCAGGCCGTCTCGGTGAAGCCGAGCCGGTAGGACCAGTCGTGCATGCGGTTGTGCATGGCGTGCAGGTTGGCGATGGCGGCTTCCAGGTCGGCCTCGCCCGGCTGGTCGAAGACGGCCGGGTCGCACTTGGACGTGTACCACCGGTTGGTCCACGGGTAGGCGTAGTTCCGGCTCGGCGTGGCCGCGTTGCTGCGGGTGCCGACCGTGAACGGGTCGCCGCTGGCCCGGTTCTCGAACGTCCGGGCCGCGTTGCCGACGCTGGTGTTCGTCGGCGCGTCCGTGGCGTGGTCGACGTCCCAGGCCTTGCCGGTCGCCGGGTCTCCGCCGACGACGTAGTCGCAGCCGGGACCGGGCAGGTAGCACCAGCGGGCGCGGGTGTCGGCGGAGGAGTAGTCGGCCGGCGGGTTGGCCGGGAAGGCCTCCCACTGCGGGTTGTCCGGCTCGGCCCGGCGGTCCGCGTGGTGGTCCACCAGGTTCTCGCGGGTCAGGATCGCGCCGCTGACCGCGTCCACGTGGGTGGTGTAGGCGGCCGGGTCGCCGTCGCCGCCGCCGATCAGGACCACCTGGTAGGCGCTGTGCGTGCCGTCGGGCGCGGGCACCGCCACCGGAGTGGCCTGCTTGACGGTCGCCGCGGCCAGGTCGATCCCGCCGTCGCGGGCGGCGGCCTCCAGCGCCTGCTGCGCGGTGAGCGCCGCGGCCGGGGGCGCGGCGGTGGAGCGGGAGAGCGTCGAGGTGACGTGGAGGACCGCACCGTCCCGCACGCCGAGCACCACCTGCCCGTCCACGCCCGCGGGCAGGTCGCCGAACTTCTGCCGGAGCAGTACGGCGTGGCCGCCCCCGACGGGGTTGGCCGCGACCTTCTCCAGCGCGTCCACGGCCGCCGCGTCGAGACCGAAGAGGTTCTCGTTGGCCTTGAGGTAGGCCCGGGCGGCCTGCTCGGGGTCGGCGCCGAGCCCTTCGGCCAGCGGGGCGGAGCCGGTGACGACGGCCGGGGTGCCCAGGGCGTTCCACCGGACCGTGGCGGCGCCCGCGGCCTTGGCGAGCGCGGAGGCCGGGGGCGCGACGGAGCCGCGCCGGTTGTCCACGTCCGGCCTGCCGTGCTGCTCGGCCTGGAAGTCGTGGACGTCGGGAGCCTGCCCGGGACCGCTCAGCGCGGCGCCGGGCAGGGGGAGTGCGAGAGCGGGGAGCGCGAGGGACGCCGTCGCGGCGGCGACGACGGTGATGCGTAACCAGGACTTGCTCGGCACCGTGCCTCCTGCGGGGGATGGCCGTCGTTGGCCGGGGCGCGTGTGGATCACGCCCGCTGCGCAAGAAGTAACACCGGTTCGATGTCATGACAAGATCTTGTAAAGGTTGATATGTCGGTGTAATAGGAACCGTGGTCGGCCCCGACCCGGCCTCGGCGCCCGCCGGTCGCAGGGTCAGGCCTCCAGGGCGGCGTCGATCGCGTCGGTGCGGGCCGTACTCCCCCAGAACCACTGCACGTGAGCACGTCTGCGCTGCTCGCGCAGCCAGTCGTCGAAGATCCGCCGCTCGGCGATCTTCCTTGTCGCGGGGTTCGGCGCGGCCGGCTCCACGGCGAGCACGACGGTGACGCCGAATCCTCCGTCGCCGGTCGGGTGGGGCCCGAGGACCGCCCCGGCCCGCGCGTCGCGCGCGTCCGCGCCGTGCAGGGCGGCGAGGTCCTCCCGCGGGTTCCCCTCGATCCGGCAGGTGCCCAGACCGGCGAGCGCGGCCTCCGTCGCCAGCCCGGTCGCCAGCGCACCCACCTCCGCCACGGCGGCGTCCCGGGACCGCTCCCGGAGCCGGGCCGCCGCGGCCTCGGCGTCGGCGCGGGCGCCGTAGCGCAGCCGGACCACGCGCAGCACGTCCAGCCCGGCGCCGTGCTCGGCGAAGAAGTCCTCGACCCGTCCGCCGGTCACCCGGCGGCGCAGCCGCGCCACCTTCGCCTCGACGGTGACGATCTCCTCCAGCCGCGCCTGGCCGAGGCCGCGCTCGGCCATCCACTCCTCGGTCGCGCGGGCGGTGAGGAGGCCCCGGGCGCGGCGGAAGGCGTCCATGGCGGCCTGCAGTTCCCCGTCCGCCAGGTCGGCGGCGGAGGCGGCCACCTCCTGCTCGACCAGGCAGGCGTTGACCAGGCGGACGGCGAGGCCGGCGTCCTCCCACAGCACGTCGAGCAGGGAGACGACCTGCTCGATCTGCACGTCGACGCCGTTGACGCGGAGGACGACCTGCTCGCCGGAGCGCTGGCTGCCCCGCAGCGGCCAGGGGATCGCCCGATCCGGAGCGAAGGCCAGGGACACGGTGCCGCCGGTGGACGGCAGGAGCAGGTCGTAGTGGTAGTCGCCGGTGGCGGCCTCGCGCTGCCACACCAGCCGCATGTCCGCGCCGGGATGCCGGTCCCGCAACCCGCCGAGCCGCCCGCGCGCCTCCTCGGGCCCGACCCCGTCCAGCCCGCGCAGCCAGTGCAGCGCGTCACCGAGAAGACCGGAGGTCACGGCCTCGGGAGCACCCGGCGGCGTCGTGCTCTCCGGCGGCGTCGCGGTCCCGGGAGGGGGCGGGGCGTCCGGGGGCGGCGTGCTGCCCGGGGGCGTCGCGGTCTCCGGGGGCGTCGCGGTCTCCGGGCTCATGCGTGGGGTCCTTCCAGTAACAGGTCGCAGACGGCCTGGCTGATCGGCAGGCCGGTCAGCTCCTCGATCCACAGCCACTGGCCGTTGGGGTTGATCTCCATGAACACGTACTCGTCCTCGGGCGTGAGGATCAGGTCGAAGGCGCCGTACAGCAGGCCGAGGCGGTCCACCATGGCCAGGCAGCGCCGGCCGACCTCGTCGGGGAGCCGGTGGACGCGGTGCGGGGTGACGTCGGTGTTGTAGCGGCGCCAGTCCAGCCGGGACCGGTTGGACGCCTGCGAGTGGATCTCGGCGGCGAAGATCCGGCCGCCCACGACGGTGACCCGCAGCTCCAGGCGCTTGGGCACGTACCGCTGCACGATGACCGGGCAGAACCGCAGCGCGTCCGCGTAGGCCAGGTCGCGCGGGGAGACGGGCTCGCAGAAGCGGGAGACCGTGTCGCCGCTGCGGAGGTTCTCCGCCCACGGCCTGCCGAACGGCTTGGTGACGATCTGGCCGTCGTGGCGGTCGTGGAAGTCCCACAGCTCCCGGGCCTGCGTGGTGATCAAGGTGTCCGGCACGGTGAAGCCCAGCTCGGCCGCGATGATCAGCTGGGAGGACTTCCGCCTGGCCCGCTGCAGCACCGACTCGGCCGCGGGCACCTTGCGGCAGGGCAGGTGCTCCCACAGGTCCGAGATCAGGCTCGCGCTCTCCCCCGCGGCGTACGCCGCGATGGCGGGGTCGGTCAGCCCGGGATGCGCCTCCGGCGGCGTCGGGCGCCGCCACCACAGGGCGGTCAGCTCGTCCAGGTCCACGGTGCCGGTCCCGGTGCGCAGCAGGCGCCGGGTGAGGCCCCGGCCGGTGTAGGCCAGCTCGACGTGCGCCTCCGCCGGGTAGAGCCGGTGGTCGAAGACCGTGACGCGGGCACCGCGTCCGGTCAGCAGGCCGGCGACCCGGGCGGCGTGGGGGTCCTCGTCACCGGTGAGGACGAGGACGTGCGGGGTGGACACGGGGTTCCTCCGTCAGAGGCGGGGATACGGGGCCGGGCGGGGGCGGCGACATTGAACGGCGACACCGAGCGGCGACACCGAGCGGGGCGGGCCGGGGAGGTCGCGGGGAGGTCTGGCGGGCCATGGTGGTCCCTCCCCGCGACGGTGCCTCTCAGGCCGGGACGCGGTGCGGCCGGTCTCCCTCGGCGGAAGCCGTGACACACCGTCGCCCTTCACGCAGGGCGCCCGGCCTCTTCTGCGCGGTCAGTCCTGGAAGCGGACGTCCGGCAGGTCAGTCCTCGACGCAGACGCCCGGGGGGTCGATCTGGGTGCCCCCTACCTCGATGACGAGGATTCGCGGGCGGCCGCCGCTGATGCCGTGCAGGGCGCTCTCGTCGAGCTCGTCGCCGACGGGGGCGAGGTCGTTCAGTTCGGTCCGGTTCATGGCGTTGTTCCTCCTGCTCTTCGTGGAAAGGCCGTACGGCGGTGCGGCCGGTCAGTCGTCGCTGAGGCAGATGCCCGGAGGGTTGACGTAGGTCCCCAAGGGCTCCCGCGGACGGCCGCCGCTGATGCCGTGCAGGGCGCTCTCGTCGAGCTCGTCGCCGACGGGGGCGAGGTCGTTCAGTTCGGTCCGGTTCATGGCCTTGCTCCTGTCTCCGGAAGGGGTGGCTCTCTCGACCGCGGACTCAGTCCATCGCGCAGTAGCCCGGCGGGTCGACCTGGGTCATCGCGATGAGCCTGGGCGCACCGCCGCTGATGCCGTGCAGTGCGCTCTCGTCGAGTTCGTCGCCAAGCGGCGTGATGTCCTCGATCCGGCTTCGTGCGCTGTCGTTCACGAGCGCCTCCCTCCACTTCGGGATTTCCTTGATCGAGAGGCTGTCAGGGCCGTCTTGGAAGCGACTTGTGAAGGAGTGCAAGACCGCCGGCCTGCCTCCCGGCGAGCCGCGCGTAGTGGCCGCCCAGCCGGAGGAGCTCCTCGTGGGTGCCGGTCTCGGCGATCCGGCCGCCGTCGAGCACGACGATCAGGTCCGCGTCGCGGACGGTGCTCAGCCGGTGGGCGATCACGATGCGGGTCTGGGTGAGCGTCGCGAGGTTCGCGTCGATGACCGCCTCGCTGTCGGCGTCGAGATGACTGGTGGCCTCGTCCAGGAGCAGGATGTCCGGGCGGGTGAGCAGGGCCCTGGCCAGGGCGATGCGCTGCCGCTGCCCGCCGGACACGCCGCCCCCCTCCGTCAGGTGGGTGTGGTAGCCCATGGGCATGGCGCCGATGTCGTCGTGGACGTGGGCGAGCCGCGCCGCCTCGTGCACCCGGGTGAGGGGCGCGTCCGGGTCCCCCAGGGTGATGTTGTCCAGGATCGTCCCGGTGAACAGGGCCGGTTCCTGCGTCACCACCCCGAACCGGCGGCGCAGCCGGCCCGCCTCCGCCTCGGACAGGGGGATCCCGCCGTAGCGGATCTCGCCCTCGGCCGGTCCGAGCAGCCCGAGCAGCACCCTGGCCAGGGTGCTCTTGCCGGAGCCCGACCGGCCGACCAGGGCGATCTTCCGGCCGGGAGGGATCCTCAGGTCGATGCCGCGCAGGATCCAGGGGCTCTCGGGCGTGTACCGGAACCCGACTCCGCGCAGCTCGATCTCCATCGGGCCGGTGCGGCCGGGAGCGCCGGGCCCCTTCCGGGGGACGGCCCCGGAGCCGGTGGCCGCGGCGGTTTCTCCGGGACCGGCCACGGGACCGGCGGGGCGGTCGGGGGAGGGCCCGGACAGGCCGTCCCGGGCGTCGGACTCCGGCCGGGTGTTCCACAGGTCGGCCAGCCGTTCACCGTGCACCCGGGCGAGCTGCGCGCTGCGCAGGCCCCCGGTCAGCGCCGCCAGCGGGGCCAGGGCCGCCGCGGCCAGGGCCAGCAGGCCGAGCATGGCGCCCAGGCTGAGCTGATGGGTCGTGACCTGCCAGGCTCCCGCCCAGAGCAGGGCCAGGGGGGTGCCGAACCGCAACGCCGCCAGAGCGGAGTCCTGCAGGCCCTGAGCCATCCCGTTGCGCCGCGCCCGCCGCATCTGCGTCCGGAGCAGCCGCGACCAGCGGCCGAGGACGCGTTCCTCGGCTCCCACCGCCTTGATCGTCTCGATGCCGCGGACGCTCTCGATCAGCTGTCCCTGGGCCTCGTTGCGCGCCTCCATCTCCCGGTGGGTCAGGTCGGCGAGCCGGCGGTGGGTCGTGGTCAGCAGGATGATCTGCGCCGCCGCGAAGGCCAGCAGGATCGCGCCCAGCAGCGGCGACCGCACGGTGACCGCGAGGAGGTAGCCGGCGGCGAGCGGCCCGTCCAGCAGGGCGGTCAGCGCCTGGCCGGTGAGGATCTCGCGCAGCAGGGTCACCCCGGAGATCCGGGAGACCAGGTCGGCGGAGCCCCGGTGGGCGAAGAAGCGGAAGGGCACCGAGAGCAGGCGCCGGGCCAGCTCGTCCAGGAGGGCGGTGTCCGCGCGGGTCCGCAGCGCGACCAGCGCCCAGGACCGCGCCGCGCCGACGGCGAACTGGGCGGCGGCCGCCACCGCCGTGCCCAGCCCGAGCAGGGTCAGCAGGTCCGTCTCGCCCGCGGTGAGCACCCGGTCCACGACCGTCTCGGTCACGGCGGGCAGCACCAGGCCCAGGGCCTGCAGGGCCAGGCTGAGCAGGATCAGCAGCGCCAGCAGGCCGCGGTGGCGGCTCACGATCACCCGGAGGTACCGGGACCACCAGCTCGTCCGGTCGCCGACGCGGCCCGTGCGGAAGTCCGCTCCGGGACTGAAGGTGAACGCCACCCCGCTGTAGCTCTCGGCGAAGTCCCGGGGGGTGAGGCCCACGCGTCCCAGCCCGGGATCGATGATCCCGATCCGGCCGGGGGAGACCCGCTCGACCACGACGAAGTGGCTGTGCCGCCAGTGCACCACCGCCGGCAGCGGAAGCTCGGCGACCTGCGCCGCGGGCACGGACGCGGCCCGGGTGGCCAGGCCGTGCGCCTGGGCGGTGCGGACCAGGGTCAGCGCGCTGACCCCGTCCCGGCCGATGCCCATCTCCTCGGAGAGGGTGTAGACCGGGACGCGCCGCCCGTGCGCGGCGAGGACCATCGCCAGGCACGCCGCGCCGCATTCCACCATGCTGTGCTGGAGTATGACCGGAACCTTCATGGACCGGCAGTCTCCGGCACCCGCCTTGGATCCGGCTTGGGACCGGCTCGATCACCGCGAGCGCCCGGTCGTGCGGCCGCCCCGGGCGCGGCGGGCGCTCCGGGGCGGCGGCGGGACACGGTACGGCTCGGCCGTACGGGATCGGATCAGTCGAACGGGATCCAGGCCCGGTCGGCCAGGTCGCCCATGGCGCTGACCCTCAGGCCCAGGTCGGAGACCGTCCAGAGGCTGTCGCCGATCACGACCGAGCGGCGGATGCCCGGGTCGTACGGGGCGAAGCGCGTGTCGTCCACCGGCTTGGGCTTGGGGTGGACGACGGAGCCCGTCTTGGTGATGGCGGAGTCGCCGATCTGCAGGACCAGGGCGGCGCCGCTGGTCTGCTCGGTGCCGGTCCAGGTGCTCAGCGGCAGCACGGCCGTGCCGGTCTTGGCCCAGTAGAGGAAGGCGTGCGGGTCCCACTCGGCCTCCGAGCCGGAGTCCTTCTGGAACAGCTGCGACAGGCGGCGCGGGGCGGCCGGGTCGCTGACGTCGAAGAGCGAGACCTGGGTGCCGAGCGTGCGGCCCTTCTCGTCGGCCTCCTGGCCGATGCCGATCAGCCGTCCGTCGCCCGCCGGGTGCAGGTAGGCGGAGTAGCCGGTGATCTTCAGCTCCCCGGTCTTCCGCGGCGCCGCGGGGTCGCGCAGGTCGAGCACGTAGAGCGGGTCCACCTGCCGGAACGTCACCACGTAGCCGACCGGGCCGATGAACCGGACCGAGTAGATCCGCTCGCCCTCGCCCAGGCCGCCGACCTCGCCGACCTCGCCGAGCGTGTCGGCCTTGAGCATGTAGACCGTGCTGGAGCTGCTCTTGCCGGTGTCGAGGGTGGTGGCGACCCGCAGGTGCCCCTCGTGCTCGGAGAGCGAGTACTGGTTGAGCAGCCTGCCGGGGACCTTGCCCGAGGCGACGTAGCGGGGCGCGCCGGGCGCGCTGACGTCGAACCGGTGCACCTCGGTCTCCTCCGGCGGCTCCACCGGGGTCGGCGCGGGCGTGGGCGTCTCCTGGCCGGGGGACGGGTCCGGGACGCCGGTGTTGAGCTGCGAGTCCGGGTTCGGGACCGGGGTGACGGTCCCCTCCGCGGGGGTCGGCTCGACCTTCGGCGGGACGGTCCCCTCGGCCGGGTCGGGCTCGGCCTCCGGAGCGGCCCCTCCGGAACCGGAGTCCGACGGGGAGGCGGCCTCCTCCTCCAGGATGAAGGGCTCGACCGGCCGCGGCCACCACCAGCGCGGGTTGCTGGTCACGTACAGGCTGGAGCCGGTGCCGTACACCGTGTCCCCGTCGGCGGCCACGCTGATCGGCTCGCTCTGCGAGAGCGCCGCGGCCCCCCGCCCCAGGTCGAGGGTGTGCACGGTCAGCATCGAGGTGCCGGTGTACTCCTCCGGGTGGCTGACCCGCTCGCACGCGACGGTGTTCCGCACCGTGGCCCCGGCGGCGTCGGCCACCTCGAACCTCGGCAGCCACGCCTCGATCGGCGCCCTGGTGACGGCCTCGGTGTTCCTGCGCGTCCGCTCGTTGTCCGTGGCGTCGGGGCCCGCGTCGGGGAACTCGATCCGCGGCTGGCTGCGGACCACGAGCCGGACCGTCGAGCCGACCATCCTGGCGTCCACGTGCGAGCCGTCCGGGGTGATCGAGCCGAGCACCTTCGGCTCCCCGGACAGGTCGACGAGCACGTAGCGCGGGCCCGGGCTCGGGGCGATCTTGGCCGTGGCGCCGAAGGGGATGATCCCGCCGCCGGAGAACAGCACCAGCGCCCGGTCACCGCTGACCAGCAGGTCCGCCGGGGCCCACGCCTGCTCGGCGTCGACCAGCTTCAGCGTGCCGGTCACCTTCTTCGTCGCGGTGTCCACCACGCGCAGCACGCCCCGGTTCACGGTGATCACCCGGTTGCCGTCCGTCTTCACCAGGTCCGGCTCGTCCACCCCGGCCTCATGGGTGTTCGTGGTGGAGTGCTCGGGCGCCCCGGCCTGCTTCCCGCTGGCCGCGTCGGCGTTGGGGGCGCTCTCCATGGCGCTGCGGTACATGAGATCGGGCCTGCCCAGCCCCCACGGCCCGACCTGCTTGGCCGTCGCCGCCCGCAGCCCGGCCAGCATGTCGTCGCAACCGCTGTAGGCGACCAGTTTCACGTTCAGCCGCACCGGTGCGGCCGTACGGCCCGCGCCCTGGTCCGTCCCGGCGGAGGTGCACGCCGTGGCGAGCAGGCCGGTGGCGAGGGCTGCGGCAAGGGCGGCGGTGCCTCCCCGGAGGGCGCCCACGCGGGCTCCGGCGCCGGTCACCGTACGAATAGATGTCCTCATGCCCTCATGACGGATCGCTCCGCGGTCCGGTTCAAACGGCTACCGGCCAGTAGCCACACCGCTCGTCGCCGAATATTCTTCCGGCATGGCTGCGACTCTTGGTGCGACCCGTACGCTCGACCCGGGCATGATCGAACGCGTCGTCCGGCAGGTGACCTCCAGCGGGAAGACCCAGGAGATCACCGCGCCGTTCACCGGCGAGCCCCTCGCCGAGCTGCCCGTCTCCACCGCCGACGACGTCCGCGCCGCCCACGCCGCGGCGCGCGAGGCGCAGCGGGCCTGGGCCGCGCTGCCGGTGCGCGAGCGCGTCAGGCCCTTCCTCCGGCTGCACGACGCCCTCCTCGACCGCCGCGAGGAGATCCTCGACGTGGTCCAGTGGGAGACCGGCAAGGCGCGCAGGCACGCCTTCGAGGAGGTCCTCGACGTCGCCGGCTGCACGCTCTACTATGCGCGGCGGGCGCCCGGCCTGCTGGAGCCCCGGCGGCGCTCCGGCATCTTCCCCCTCGCCACCAGGGTCGTCGAGACCCGCCACCCCAAGGGGGTCGTGGCGCTGATCTCCCCCTGGAACTACCCGCTCTCCCTCGGCGTGACCGACGTGGTCCCGGCCCTGCTCGCGGGCAACGCCGTGGTGCACAAGCCCGACACCCAGACCGCCCTCTCCACGCTGTGGACGATCGACCTGCTGGCCGCCCTCGGCATGCCCCGCGAGATCTGGCAGGTCGTGCTCGGCGACCCCGCCGAGGTCGGCGACCCGCTGCTCGACGACGCCGACTACGTGGCGTTCACCGGCTCCACCCGGGGCGGCAGGAAGATCGCCGAGGAGGCCGCCAAGCGGCTGATCGGCTGCTCGCTGGAGCTCGGCGGGAAGAACCCCATGATCGTGCTGGACGACGCCGACCTGGACATGGCCGCCCAGGGCGCGCTGCGGGCCTGCTTCACCAACGCCGGCCAGCTGTGCATCTCCATCGAGCGCCTGTACGTGCACGAGGCCGTGCACGACGCGTTCACGGAGAAGTTCGTCAAGCAGGCGAGGAACATGAGGCTCGGCTCCGGCCTCGACTGGAACGTCCAGATGGGCTCCCTCACCTCGCGGCGCCAGCTCGACGCGGTCAGCGCGCACGTGGACGACGCCGTGGCCAAGGGCGCCCGCGTGCTCGCCGGGGGGAAGGCCCGCCCCGACGTCGGCCCGCTGTTCTACGAGCCCACCGTCCTGGCCGACGTGGACGAGACCATGGACCTGTGCCGCGAGGAGACCTTCGGGCCCGTCGTCTCGATCTACCGGTTCGCCACCGAGGACGAGGCCGTCGAGAAGGCCAACGACACCGTCTACGGCCTCAACGCCTCCGTCTGGACCGGCGACGTCGCGCGCGGCCGCGCGCTGGCGGCCCGGATCAAGGCCGGGACCGTCAACGTCAACGAGGGGTACGGCTCCGCCTACGCCTCCTACGACGCGCCCATGGGCGGCATGAAGTCCTCCGGCCTGGGCCGCCGCCACGGGGCCGAGGGCCTGCTGAAGTACACCGAGGCGCAGAACATCGCCTCCCAGGCCTCCTGGCTGGGCTTCGAGCCGGTCCTCGGCATGACCTACGACAAGTACGCCGACACCCTCGCCGGCCTGCTCAAGACCATGAAGAAGCTCCACCTGAAGTGACCCGGGGCCGGGTGCGGGCGGGGTCCGGGAGGATCCCGCGAAGGGAGGCCGTGACGTGTTCGACTACGACGTGCTGGTGATCGGGTCGGGGTTCGGGGGGAGCGTCACGGCGCTCCGGCTGACGGAGAAGGGCTACCGGGTCGGCGTGCTGGAGGCCGGGAGGCGCTTCGACGAGAGCACGCTGCCCAGGACCTCCTGGCGGGCCCGGGACTTCCTGTGGGCGCCGGGCCTCGGGCTCAAGGGCATCCAGCGCATCCACGTGCTGCGCGGGAAGAAGGGCGCCGGCGTCATGGTCCTGGCCGGCGCCGGGGTCGGCGGCGGCTCGCTCGTCTACGCCAACACCCTCTACGAGCCCCTCGACCCGTTCTTCGCCGACGCCCAGTGGTCGGGCATCACCGACTGGAAGGCCGAGCTGGCGCCGTACTACGACCAGGCCAAGCGCATGCTCGGCGTGGTGCTCAACCCGACGGTCACCCGCGCCGACGAGGTCATGCAGAAGGTCGCCGAGCGCATGGGCGTGGGCGGCACCTTCCACCGCGCCCCGGTCGGCGTCTTCTTCGGCACGCCCGGCGTCGAGGTCGACGACCCCTACTTCGGCGGGGCCGGGCCGCGCCGGAGCGGCTGCACCGAGTGCGGCGAGTGCATGACCGGCTGCCGGCACGGCGCCAAGAACATGCTGATCAAGAACTACCTCTACCTCGCCGAGAAGGCCGGGGCCCGGGTCCACCCGGAGACCACGGTCACGTCCGTCCGCCCCGCCGCCGGCGGCGGTTACACCGTCGAGGTGCGCAGGACCGGCTCGCCCTGGCTGCGCCGTACGCTCACCGCCGGGCAGGTGGTCTTCGCGGCCGGCACGTACGGCACGCAGCGCCTGCTGCACCGCCTGAAGGCCTCCGGCGCGCTGCCCCGGCTCTCCGACCGGCTCGGGACGCTGACCAGGACCAACTCCGAGGCGCTGCTCGGCTTCGAGCGGCTGGGCGTCAAGGGGGAGAAGCTCAACCGCGGCGTGGCGATCACCTCCTCCATCCACCCCGACGCGCACACGCACATCGAGCCCGTGCGCTACGGCGACGGCTCCAACGCGATGGGCCTGCTCCGCAGCCTGCTGATCGACGGCGGCGGGGGCGTGCCGCGCTGGCTGAAGTTCCTCGGCGAGGCCGCCAGGCGCCCGCACCTGGTCCCGCGCCTGTTCGACCACCGCAGGTGGTCCGAGCGCACGATCATCGCCCTGGTCATGCAGGCCAAGGACAACTCGATCACCCTCTCGGCCCGCAGGGGGCTGTTCGGCTGGAAGCTGCGCTCCCGGCCCGGCCACGGCGAGCCCAACCCCACCTGGATCCCGGCCGGGCACACCTTCGTCCGGCACGCCGCCGAGGAGATCGGCGGCATGCCCGGCGGCTCCTGGCTCGACCTGTTCGACATCCCGGCCACCGCGCACTTCCTGGGCGGCTGCGCCATCGGCGACTCGCCCTCCACCGGCGTGATCGACCCCTACCACCGGGTCCACGGCCACGAGGGCCTGCACGTCGTGGACGGCTCGGCGATCTCCGCCAACCCGGGCGTCAACCCCTCGCTGACCATCACCGCCCAGGCCGAGCGCGCCATGGCCCTGTGGCCCAACCGGGACGAGCCGGACACCCGCCCCGCCCCGGGCGCGGACTACGTACGGCTGGCGCCCGTCGCTCCCAAGAACCCCGCCGTCCCCGCCGCAGCCCCGGGAGCCCTCCGCCTGCCCATCGTCGACATCACCTGACACCGTACGGCGCGAGCACCCGGACCAGAGAAATGATCAACGACGCTGGTAGGCGTCCGCGCGGTGGCGGATATCGAGGATGTGAACCTCTCGTGGTTCCTGCTCGTCGTGAATCTCGTACAAGATGCGCCAGTCCCGCATCAGCCGGGCGCTGTGCACGCCTGTGAGCGGCTCGTGGAGCTCCTTGCCGACCCGATACGGGTTCTCCAGCAGTGCGCTCGTGATGAACTCGACCGCTCCCACCGCGATATCGGCCGGAAGCTTGTCGGAGATCGCACGTCTTGCCGCCGCGCCCACGACCAGCTCGAAAGGCGCGCGCTCGTACTCGCTCACCGACGCTGATCGAGCAGTGCTCGAACCGCTTCCACACCTCGCACGCCTTCACCGGCCGCGATGGACGTCCGTGACTCCACGATCGCCTGGACGGCCTCGGTGTCAGAGAGCACGTCGATGGTCTCCTGCAGACGCTCCACCAGGTCGAGCTGCTCGGCAGGCACGACGGCGGCCAGCCGCTTCCCTCGGCCGGTGAGGGTGATCACCTTGCCTTGTACGGCGGATTCGACCGCCTCACCCCAGCGCTCAGGGTGTGCGTGCAGATCCTCCAGGGGAATCTCGTACGCCGCTTCGCTCATGACAACAGCGTACGTGTCGAACGGTTGTTCCGGGGAGGACATCGGGGATCAACCGGCAGACCACGGTCCGGTCGTCGCCATGCTGGGAGCTCCGCGCCTGCCCACTGGGGGCATCACCCCGGTGCGTTGCTCGCGCAAATGCAACCGGAACCCAGGGAAATGCAACTGGATCCCGCTGAAATGTAACTGGAAGAGGGTGAAATGTAACTGGGGCCCGGCCAAATGTAACCGGGCCCTGGTTACATTTGGTTACGCGGCCGAGAGCCCAGGAGATCCGCATGCAAGCCGTACGGCGGGTCGGATCGTCAGAGCCAGTCGTCGACCGAGGCCATGAAGTCGTCGTACAGGTGCCGGTGGATGGTGTGCCCGGCGCCGGTGACGGTCCTGACCTCGAAGCCCTTCTCCTTCAGCTCGGTGGCGAAGTCCGGCGGGACGAGGAAGCTGGGGTCGGCGAGCTGGACCATGGACGGGACCACCGGCCCGGGGGTGAGGTCCAGGCCGCAGGACGGGCCCAGCGCGAGCGCGGTGCCGGTGTCCCAGCCCTTGAGCATCTCCAGCTCGACCTCGACCTCGTCGGCCGGCCAGCCGGGCTGCATGGCCGCGATCTGCT
This sequence comes from Thiemannella venezuelensis, assembly GCF_014203605.1. Taxonomy (GTDB): domain Bacteria; phylum Actinomycetota; class Actinomycetes; order Streptosporangiales; family Streptosporangiaceae; genus Planomonospora_A; species Planomonospora_A venezuelensis. Next base: position 177,578 of record NZ_JACHJJ010000009.1, read on the forward strand.
CGCGGGTGGCGTTCTTGCCCTGGACGAACAGGTCGGTCATCGGCGTGCCGTTGATCGCCGGCAGCCGGAAGGCCGGGTCGGAGTAGATCGCCCGGCCGGGCCGCAGCCGCTCCACCGCGAGGCCGAGCACCAGACCGCCGAGCGAGTGGCCGACCGCCAGCTCCGGCGCGGCGGGCACCGACTCCAGCACCGAGGCGGCGAGCGCCTCGGGGGTGTAGTCCGCCGGGTCCGCGCTGCGCGGGCTGTCACCGTGCCCGGGCAGGTCCACCGCGACGACCCGGTAGCCCCGCTCCGCCAGCACGGGTCCCACCCGCCACCAGCACAGGGAGCTGGCCATGATGCCGTGGATCAGCACGGCGACCCGGTCGCCGGATCCCCACTCACGCGTGTTCAGCTTCATCCGGGATCTCTCTTCTCTTACGGTTTGAACTGTTTCTACCGGACCGATCTGATGGGGAGGACGGCGACCGCTCCCGCCAGCGAGATGGCGATCGCGGCGACCCAGAGCGCGCTGTAGCCGCCGAAGGCGGTCACGATCGACCCCGCGATGAACGGCGCGATCATCTGCGGGCCGGCGTTGGCGATGTTGAGGATCCCCATGTCGCGGGCGGCGTCGCCCTTGCTGGGCAGCACCAGGGTGACGATGGCCATGTCCACCGCGCCGTAGGCGCCGAACGCGGCACCGTGGATGACCGCGTAGACGAGCATCGAGGTCATCGTCGGCCAGAGCAGCGGGAGCAGCATCGAGACGGCGGTGACCAGGCCCGAGACGGTGACGAAGAGCTTGCGCCGGTTCAGCCGGTCCGAGAGCGGCCCGCAGACGACCGCCGCGACCATCGCGGCCAGGGTGGAGACGACGGTGACCGTCGCGACGGCCTGGGGAGCGTCCTCCTTGGGCAGCCCGATGTAGTCCTGGAAGATGAACAGCGCGAACAGCAGCACCATGAAGTAGCCGAGGATGATCAGGGCGCGGCCGAGGAAGACCCACATGAAGTCGCGGTGCGCGAGTGCCGAGAGGAAGTCCCGGACGGAGGTGGCCAGGGAGACCCGGGGCCGCTCCGCGACCTCGTACTCGCCCGGGCGGGGGTCGTGGGTGGTGGAGACGACCAGGAGCGCGCCGAGCACCACGGCCGAGCCGAAGACCAGGTAGCCGAGGGAGATGTCGGCCACGAAGAACGCCGCGGCCTGGGTGCCGGCCATGATGCCGACAGAGGTGGCCACGGCGATGACCGCCGAGGCGGTGCCCCGCCGCTCCTCCGGCACCCGGTCGGGGACGATCGCGGTCAGCGCGGCCTGGTAGAGGTTCATCATCGCCTGGGCCAGCGACCAGCCGAGCAGGATCATCGGGATGGTCGAGACCTGGCTCATCAGCAGCATGGTGGCCAGCGCGGCGAGGGCCCCGCCGAGGATCCACGGGTTGCGCCGCCCCCACCGGGAGCGGGTCCGGTCCGAGAGCATGCCGCCCACGGGATTGAAGACCGTGGCGAAGACGGCGCTGACCCCGGCGACCAGGGCGACGTTGGCGACCTTGTTCTCCGGGTCGATCTCGGCGATCTGGGTCTGCACGAGCAGGCCGCCGACGCCCAGGTAGAGCGCGAACATGACGGCGTTGGAGACGCCCAGGACGGTCAGGAGCTTGGGCAGGCCGTCCCTGCCGGCCTCGGTGGGGGGAGTCTTGACGGTGCTCATGTGCGGCTCGTCGGCATGGGGGGTTCCTTTCGCGCTGTTCACAGGGGGGTGACGCGATGGTTATACGTATAAGCAGTTGATAGCATCCGGTGAACCGAGGCGACAAGAGCAAAATTCTGTAACGGTGCCGTGCGGCATCGCGGCAGGCGGATGCGCGGCCGTGGCGGGCGCGCGGCGCGCACCGGCCAGAATGGGAGTCGATGAACGCCAAGCCCCCCACCAGTCTCGACGTCGCCCGGCTGGCCGGGGTGTCCCAGGCCACCGTCTCCTACGTCCTCACCGACCGGCCGGGCACGAGGATCAGCGACGAGACCCGGGCCCGCGTGCGCGAGGCCGCCGACCGGCTCGGATACGTGCCGCACGCCGGTGCGCGCACGCTGCGCACCGGGCGGAGCGGGCTGGTCCTGATGTCCATGGAGGACCTCCCGTACGGCCCGCTGGCCGTCGGCGCCCTGGAAGGGCTCGACCGGGAGCTCTCCCGCCGCGGCTACACCCTGGTCCAGTACGGCGCCCGCCGGCTGAGGGGCGTGCCGGCCGCCCGCGCCTGGGCCGAGCTGCGGCCGGTCGCGGTGGTGGCCGGGGCGGGGAAGCTCAGCCGCCAGGCCGTGGACGTGCTGCGCTCGGCCGGGGTCAGGGCGGTCGTCGCCATCGGGAACCGGCCCTCGGCCGTGGTCCCGAGCGTCGTGCTCGACCACGCGGGGGTGGGGGCCCTCGCGGCGGGCCATCTGATCGACCGCGGCTGCCGCCGGCTCGCCGCGGTCGTCCCCACCGAGACCGGCCTGCGGGAGATGGGCGAGCACCGGCTGGCCGGGGCCCTGCAGGCCGCGCAGGCCAGGGGGGTCCCGGTGACCAGGGCCGACCTCCCCTTCCGCGAGGACGGCGCCGCGGCCCTGCTCGACCTGTGGCGGAGCGTGGACGGCGTGTTCGCCTACAACGACGACTACGCCATGCTGCTGATGGCGGTGCTGCGCGACGCGGGGGTGGCGGTCCCCGGCGACCTGAGGGTCGTCGGCTGCGACGACCTGCCGCTGGCGGCCCTGCTGCGCCCGAGGCTGACCACGGTCAGACTGGACGTCTCCATGGCCCCTTCGCTGATCGTCCAGCGGCTGGAGGAGCTCATGGAGGCGGGTGACTCCGCCGCGCCGGACCGGATCGACCCGTGGACCGCCACCCTGGTCGTCCGGGAGTCGTCCTGACCCGGAGGCCCGGGGCGTTCGCGGCTCAGGCCGGCCGGTGCCGTACCCGGACGTTTGGACTCCACGTGGACGGCGTGGCCCTGCTCCAGGTCGCAGCGGCCCGGGACGAGCGCCTTCGGCACCTCGACCGGCCCGCTCGCGTCGAACGGCGGACCGGTCCGCTTCCGCCGCCCTCGTCTGCCCGCCGGCCCGCCGGACGGGCCACCGTCCCGCCGTGCTACCGGCGCACCATCTCGGTGATCCAGACGGGCGCGAACGGGGACGTGCAGCCGGGGGAGGTCGGGTAGTCCTTGAGCACCTCCAGGCGCTCACCGATGCCGATCGCACGGGCGCGGTGCTCGGCGTGCTCGATCCCGATCTGGGCCAGGCAGTGGTTCATCGCCCACTGCAGGCGATCCGGGGCGTCTTTCATCTCCGCCTCGATGACGTCGAGCAGCCCTGCGAGGTCGAGGCCCTCGGGCTTCTTCGCCACGCGCTCGGTGGTCAGCGCCCAGCCCGCACTCGCGACCACCGGATCCGGATCGGCGAACCAGGCCAGGCGCAGTTCTTCGGCGTGCGGGCTCTTCTTCACCACGTAGTTCACGAGCCAGTCGTGCACCTTGGGCGTGCGCGCCTCGCGCAGCATGGCGTCCAGCTCGCCGCGCTCGAACGCCTTCGGACGGCAGACCAGGATCGCCAGCAGTCTCGCTGCGGTGTCACCCGTCTCCCAGAGCCGGCGCGCGAGCTCCTGCTGCGTCTTCAGCCGCTTGGCGAGCGCGCGCAGCCTGCCGAGGTTCACACCGTGATCGTCACCGTGCCTCTCGTTCACCGCGCGTGCCCTGGGGTCCTCGAGCCCGGCCAGCTCGGTCATCACTGCGGCCACCGTCGTCCCGGCCACCGTCGTCCCGGTCGGCGTCGTCTCGGCCACCTCGGTCTCCTGTCCGTCAGGTACGGGATTCAGACTACGGCGGGAGCCGGGCTCCCGCCGTACACGCCGCTTCGGAGGCTGTGATCCCCCGCCACCAGGGGCGTCATCGGCATTCCTGCCCGGCAGGCCGTGACCCCTCGGAGGGGGGCGGCCCTCATCGAATCTCCTTTGAGCGTGGAGACCCCCGCCTTCAGGCGTGGGGAGGAAGTCAAGCCTGCGTCAGGGCGAAGGGGGCGCTCGCACGGACCGCGCCGTTGACGATGATCTCCAGGACGCGGGGGCCCGGCGGCTCGGTCCTGGTGGTCACCGGGCGGAACGAGTGCGACTTCGCCACCGTGAGGACCTGGCCCGGGGTCTCTGCGCGGCGTTCGCCGAGATGGAAGACGCGCCGCGATCCCTCGCGCCGGACGGCGTACTTGAGCACGAGCGGGCCGGGGGAGCCGGCGCGGACCGTGACCGTGAACCGGAGGCGGTCGCCGATCGCGACCAGGTCGGCCTCCAGCGCCAGCGTCTCGACCGACCCGCCGCCCGGGGCGGCGCCGACCAGCTCCAGACCGCCGGGGTGCCCGGTGCGCAGCAGGCCGCGCACCGCGTGGCGCAGCACCTTCTCGACGTGGGAGCCGCCCTCGGAGCGCCAGCGGGCGAGCAGCCCGACCGCGACCTCCGGGTGGTCCTTGGCGAGGTCGTTGACGTGGTTGGCGACCGAGCGCCGGACGTACTCGCTGGGATCGTCGCGGAGCCGGTCGAGGATCGGCAGGGTGGGTCCGGGCTCCATCAGCCAGCGCACCCGCGCCCCCACGGCAGCCGGGGCCGCGAGCCCTCCGAGGCCAGCCGCCGCACGTGCTCGTCGTCCGACTCCGCCCAGCCGTACATGATCTTCAGCGCGTCGTCCCGGTGGCGGTCCAGGTAGGGGCGGACCGCGAACTCCCCCGTGGCGTACGGAGTGAGCGCGGCGAGCGTCGCCATCGCCTCGTCGAGGTGGCCGAGCCCGCGCAGGCCGACGTACTCGGTGGCGGGCCAGCCGCTCCACATGTCCAGCCGGGTGCGGGCCGCGGCGTCCCGCAGGACCTCGGCGGCGCGGGGGAACGGCAGCGCCAGCGCGGCGTCGAGCGCCCGCGCGGCGTGCCGGACGCGGTCCTTCAGCTCCAGCCCCTCCAGCCCGGCTGCGGCCTCCGAGACGAACCGGTCGCGGGGGAACGGCGCCCAGGCCGCGGCCACGCCGTCGGCGAGCACGCCCACGGAGGCGGCATTGATCATCTCTTTGAGGGGTTGGGCCATGGCCGTACGGTGCCAGACGCCACTGACATTTCCCGGACGTGCGGCCGGGGCCGGCCGCACTGGACCGCGGACCGCTCCCCGACTGCCCCTACGCGGAGGCCTCCTCAATCGCGGTGCAGCAGCCGTACATGACGGTGAGCGATGCCCTGCGCCCTACCCTGACGGGTGGTGATGTTGAAATATCCGGAGGTGCGGACCGCGACCCGCCCGGTGTACACCCCGGCCTTCTTACCGGCCGGGACAACTGCGCGGACCAGGTCGCCGGTGGCGAACCCGTGCACCTGCTTGGTCCGGGGCAGTCGCAGCCGGGGAAAACCGTGGCGGTCTGGCACGGTGCGGGCGTAGCCACCCCGTCCCCTCAAGCGCTTCCACACCGTCTGAGTCTCCTCGGCCACACCCTTAAAAGGGGGTGTGCGGTGCCGGTCGAGCCGGGTTAGTCGGACTGGATGACCAGGGGGACGCCCGCTGTCTTCGCGGCTGAGACGAGAGCGGCGTCCAGTGTGGCGAGTTCCAGCCCCTCCCGTTCGGCGAGCAGGAGATAAGCGGCGTCGTAGGAGGTCAGGCCGTGGCGACGCCCCGCGGAGAGGATGGACCTGATATCCGACGGCCCCGGGTCGACCGTGATCGGGAGCTGTCCCAGCAGCGTGACGAACCTCGCCGCCTGGAACTCGCTCAGCCGTCCCCGTTTCTCGGCGCCCAGCAGCACGTTGGCCATCTCGAGCTCCCAGATCGGCGGGACGACCGCTGTCTCCCTGCCGACCAGGTCGAGGACGGACTCCGTCTCGGATGTCGCCTTGTCCTCGAAACACCAGGCGAGCGCGACGGACGCGTCGACTACCACCGGCATTCAGCGCCGCCCTTCCTGGATCAGCTCCCTGATCGTGGTGTCGCCGAGGGTGACACCACGCCGGGCGTGCCTGAGGGCGCTGATCACATCCTCGGAGCGAGGCACCTCGCCCTGTGCGGGGGTCAACCGGGCGACTGGGGTCCCATGCTTAGTGATCATGATGGTCTTTCCGGCGGCCACCTCGTCGAGCAGTCGAGGCAGATGCGTCTTGGCGTCGTACGCTCCTACTGACTCCATAGCAATAGTCTAGTCTAAGACTAGTCTGAATTTTAAGCGATTATCGCTGTCCGTGCAGTGTTAATCACGAATAGTAGCGGCGCTTGCCTGTCGTGGTTCTTGGCGTCTTCGGCCGGTCACGGCGCAGAACACAATGACCCCGCTCGCGGGCTCTCTTTCCGACGGGCCGCGTCTCGCCGGATGGCGGTCAGCGGTCGATCGCGGTGGCGCCGCCGTCCACGACCAGATGGGCGCCGGTGATGAAGGACGCCTCGTCGCCCATCAGGAACCGCACGGCCGCCGCGACCTCCTCGGGGCGGCCCAGGCGGCCGGAGACCGCCTTCTTCTTGAACGCCTCCATGAAGCCGGGGTCGGCGCCGGTGGCGGCGGCGAGCATCGGGGTGTCGATGTAGCCGGGGCAGACCGCGTTGACCCGGATCGGGGCCAGCTCGTGGGCCATGGACCGGGTCAGGCCGAGCAGGCCCGCCTTGGAGGAGCAGTAGGCGGGGACGAACGCCTGGCCGACCAGCCCCTCGATCGAGGAGACGCCCACGATCGCCGAGCCCTCGTGCTGCCGCAGGTCGCCCAGGAGCGCCCTGGTCAGCAGGGCGTGGGCGCGCAGGTTGACGTCGAGCACCGCGTCCCAGGCGTCCTCGTCGAGCTCGCCGATCGTCCGGGGCCCGGCGATCCCGGCCGCGTGCACCAGGCCGCCGATCGAGCCGAGGGCGTCGCGGGTGGCGGCGACCGCGGCGGGGAAGGACGGGGAGTCGGTGACGTCGACCGCCACGCCGACGGCGGCCGCGCCGCTCGCCGCGGCGAGGGAGGCCGTCTCCTCCGCGCCCGCCCCGTCGAGGTCCCAGACGGCGACCGGCCGCCCGGCCGCGGCGAGCGCCAGCGCGCAGGCCCGCCCGATCCCCGACGCGCCACCGGTGACGACGACCCCGGTCGTGGGCATGATGACCTCCTCGACGTGTGGTGGTCCTCACGCTAGCTTGGGGTACCAACCTAGCGCTAGGTGAAAATGACGGAGGCCGGGATGCGGGAACTGTCGGGCAAGGTCGCGGTCGTCACCGGAGCGGGCAGCGGCATCGGCCGGGCGCTCGCCGCACGGCTGGCCGCGGAGGGCATGTCCCTCATGCTCGCCGACGTGGACCCGGGCGGCCTGGCCGAGACCGCCTCCGAGCTGGAGTCCTCCACCGGCGCGGCGGTCCTCACGCAGATCACCGACGTCTCGGACGCGGCGGCCGTACGGCACCTGGCCGACCGGGCCTTCGGCGAACTCGGCGCGGTCCACGTCCTCTGCAACAACGCCGGGGTGTTCCAGGGCGGCCAGATGTGGACCCGCGAGCCGGAGGACTTCACCTGGCTGCTCGGCGTGAACCTGTGGGGCACGCTCCACGGCATCCAGTCCTTCGTGCCCCGCATGATCGCCCAGGAGGGCGAGGGGCACATCGTGAACACGGTCTCGGTGGCCGGGCTGTTCGCCGCGCCGCTCGCCGGGGGCTACTCGGTCTCCAAGTACGCCGCCTTCGCCGCCTCCCAGTCCCTGGCCCAGGACCTGCTCATGTCCGGATCCAGGATCCGGGTGACGGCGCTCTGCCCCGGCGGGGTGCGTACGGGGATCAACCGGTCGGAGCGGGTCCGGCCGGAGAACCTGCTCGTCGCCGGGCGGACCGAGGACGAGGCGGCCTCGGTCGGCGTGATCGACGGCCTGGTGGAGCGGGGCATCGACCCCGCCGAGGTGGCCGCGGCCGCGGTGGACGCCATCCGCGAGGAGCGCTTCCTGGTCCTCACCCACCCCCGCTACGCCGACGGCCTGCGCGCGCAGACCGAAGCCCTGCTCGCGGGCGCGCTGCCCGAACTGCCCGTCTACGAGTGAGGCGGGCGGCATCCGGCCACGAGCGACTCCCTGAACGGGCGCCGATAGACTGAGACCACCGCTGCGCTTTCCTATGGGGGTCTTGGTGTCAGAGTTCGACCCGTTGTTCGACACGGTCCTGGTTGTGGACTTCGGCGCGCAGTACGCGCAGCTGATCGCGCGACGGGTGCGCGAATGCCACGTCTACTCCGAGATCGTCCCCTCGACGATGCCGGTGGCGGAGATGATGGCCAAGAAGCCCAAGGCCATCATCCTGTCCGGCGGCCCCTCGTCGGTCTACGCCGAAGGCGCCCCGGCGGTGCCCGACGGCCTGTTCGAGACCGGGGTGCCGACCTTCGGCATCTGCTACGGCTTCCAGGCCATGGCCCAGGCGCTCGGCGGCCGGGTGGCCCAGACCGGCGTCGCCGAGTACGGCGGCACGCGGCTCGACGTCTCCCAGGAGGGCGTCCTCTTCGCCGGCCTCCCCGCCCGGCAGTCGGTCTGGATGTCCCACGGCGACAGCGTCGCCGCCGCCCCCGAGGGCTTCGACGTCACCGCCTTCACCGCCGACACCCCGGTCGCCGCCTTCGAGCACCCGGTCAAGGGCCTGTACGGCGTGCAGTTCCACCCCGAGGTGCTGCACTCCGAGCACGGCCAGGCCGTGCTCAAGCACTTCCTCGACGCCGCGGGCTGCCGGCCCTCCTGGACGATGCTCAACATCGTCGAGGACGCGGTGGAGGCGGTCCGCGCCCAGATCGGCCCGGAGGGCCGCGCCATCTGCGGCCTGTCCGGCGGCGTGGACTCCGCGGTCGCCGCCGCCATCGTGCAGCGCGCCATCGGCGACCGCCTGACCTGCGTCTTCGTCGACCACGGCCTGCTGCGCAAGGGCGAGGCCGAGCAGGTCGAGCGCGACTTCGTCGCCGCCACCAGCGTCAAGCTCCGCGTGGTGGACGCCCAGGAGCGCTTCCTCAAGGCGCTCGACGGCGTCACCGACCCCGAGGAGAAGCGCAAGATCATCGGTCGCGAGTTCATCCGGGTCTTCGAGGACGAGCAGCGCGCCATCATCGCCGACGGCCCGGTCGACTTCCTGGTCCAGGGCACCCTCTACCCCGACGTGGTCGAGTCCGGCGGCGGCACCGGCACCGCCAACATCAAGTCCCACCACAACGTCGGCGGCCTCCCCGACGACCTGCAGTTCCAGCTGGTCGAGCCGCTCCGCGCACTGTTCAAGGACGAGGTCCGCCGGGCGGGCGAGGAGCTCGGCCTGCCCGCCGCCATGGTCTGGCGCCAGCCGTTCCCCGGCCCGGGCCTCGGCATCCGCATCGTCGGCGCGGTCAGCCGCGAGCGCCTGGAGATCCTCCGCGAGGCCGACGCCATCGCCCGCGAGGAGCTCTCCCGGGCCGGCCTCGACCGGGAGATCTGGCAGTGCCCGGTCGTGCTGCTCGCCGACGTGCGCTCGGTGGGCGTGCAGGGCGACGGCCGCACCTACGGCCACCCGATCGTGCTGCGCCCCGTCTCCAGCGAGGACGCGATGACCGCCGACTGGTCGCGCGTGCCGTACGACGTGCTCGCCCGCATCTCCACCCGGATCACCAACGAGGTCCGCGAGGTCAACCGGGTGGTGCTCGACGTGACGAGCAAGCCGCCGGGCACCATCGAGTGGGAGTAGGGGCGGCGGAGGGCGCGGCTCTCCCCGGGCCGCGCCGCTGCCCCCGCGGCGGCGCGCACCACTGACCCGTCCTCTCTTGGGCCGTATCCAGTACGGAATGGGTGTTAGTCCCGTTTCATGGAGTGGGTCCAGGTAAGTTAGGCCGGGTGTCAACGACCGCCGCACCCGCCCGGCCCGCACGATCCGCGGGTGCCACCCGCCTGGCCTGGCTGGACGCGCTCCGCGGCGTCGGCGCCGTCGCGGTCCTGCTGGAGCACCTGCTGCCCTGGTTCATGCCCCAGCTCCGGCCGTACTGGTTCAACCTCGGCATGTACGGCGTCCTGGTGTTCTTCCTGGTCAGCGGGTACATCATCCCCGTCTCGCTGGAGGGGCGCGGAGACGTGCGGGCATTCTGGATCAGCCGGATCTTCCGGCTGTACCCGATCTACCTGCTGGTCGCCGCCGGGGTCCTGGTGATGGCGCTCTGGCTGCCGGTCCGCCAGGAGGTGCCGCGTGACCTCGCCTCGGTCTCGGCGCACCTGACGATGCTGCTGGACGTGGTCCACCTGGGCGGCCTGGCCGACACCATGTGGACCCTCTCCTACGAGATGGTCTTCTACCTGCTGGTCACCGCGCTGTTCGTGCGCGGCCTGCACCTGCGCAGCGGGACCCTCGCGGTCGGGGCCGGCGCGGTGGCGGTCGGGGCCGGGCTGGTGCTCACCGGGCCGCTGCTCACGGGGTTCCAGCCCGCGTACGTGTCGGGCGCCGTGTTCGTCGCGGGCATGGTCTGCCTGCTCACCGGGCGGTTCCGTACGGCGGCCGCCGTCGTGCTGGGACTGATGGCCGTGGTGCTGCTGCTCCTCGGCGGCTTCGTGCCCTGGCTCGGGGCGGCGATCCTGGCGGTGATGTTCACCGGGACCGCGATCCGCCGCTGGGAGCAGGGCACCGGGAGTCTGCGGCCGGTGGCCGCCGCGACCGCGCTGGTGGCGCTGGCCCCGGTCTGGTCGGACCAGGCGGGCTGGTGGTGGGTCCAGCCCGGCGTGTGGACCACCACGATGGCGCTGGCCGGGGCGACCTTCGCGGGCGCGATGGCCCTGCGCCGGCGCCGCTTCCCCCGGTTCCTGGTCTGGCTCGGGCTGATCAGCTACTCGGTCTACCTGCTGCACCACCCGCTGCTGCGGGCGGCGCACGCCGTACTCGGGGACGTGCGGAGCATGGGGACGGCGGCGCAGCTGGGACTGACGGCGGGATTCGTGGCGCTGGTCCTGGGGCTGAGCTGGATCACCTACCGCTGCGTCGAGCTGCCGATGCAGAACCTGGGGCGGCGGATCGCCCGGAGAGCGCGGGCGGGTGCCGGCGGTCCGGAGACCGCCGGCGACCGCTCAGCTGCCGTCGGAGGGTGACTCCGCAGAGGCGTTCTGGTCCGCGGTGGGAGAGTCCGTGGAGAGGTCCCCGTCCTTCTCGGAACCGGCGGGGTAGACCTCGCCGGGCTTCAGGCTCTTCGTGCCGGGGAGGGAGGAGACCGCGACGACGTGGTAGCCCCGCTTCTTCAGCTCGGTCAGGAGCTTCGGCATCACCGTGACGGTCTGTGCGACCCAGTCGTGCATGAGGATGACGCCGTCACGCCTGGCGTTCTTGAGCACCTCGTCGTAGATGGCCTTCTCGTTCCTGGTCGCCCAGTCGCGTGAGCCGCCGTTCCACAGGACGATCGGCATCTTCATCTCGGTCGCGATGACCCTGGTGTCGTCGTCGAGCAGGCCGTACGGCGGGCGGATCGTCGTCGGGTACTTGCCGGTGGCCTGCTTGACGACGTCCTGCGTCTTCTGGAGCTCCTCGCGGATCTTCTCCGCGGAGGTCTCGGTGAACTTCGGGTGGGTGTAGCTGTGGTTGCCGATGTCGTGGCCCTCGACGACCATGCGCTTGGCGAAGGCGGGGCGCGCCTTCACGTACTGGCCCTCAAGGAAGAACGTGGCCTTGGCGTCGTGCTTCTTGAGGGTGTCGAGCAGCTTGTCGGCGTACTTGCCGGGACCGTCGTCGAAGGTGAGCGCGATGCACTTGACCTTCGTGCAGTCGACGGACTTGGCCTTGGCGGAGGGCTTCGCCGCGGGCTTGGGGGTGGTCGTGGCCGCCGGCCTGGGCTGCTCCGCGCTCCAGGCGGCGGTCGGCGCTGACAGCAGGCCGAGGGCGCAGCCGGTCGCGAGGATCATTCGGGCGGGGGACTTCATGAGGGTGAACTCCGGGTCGTATCGACGTCGGTCGAGTGGGCATCCTATCGAGGCACCTGTCGTTTTCTGAGGCGGGAGCGTCACGATGTCCTGTGAAAGTCCCGGTGAGAGGGGTTCCGTCCCGAATGGGAGGCTCTCTGGCGGCGGCCGGTAAAGGATGCGTCACGGCACCGTACGCGGATCCCGATCCACCTGAGTCGGTTCTCCTCCGGCGTGAGCATTGTGCGCGAGTCGCGGGGGCTTCCCGCTCTCACATGGCCGCGTGTGCTGAACAGACAGGCGAATCCCATGCACGACATCGACATCTCCCGGCTGGTCGAGCTCGAAGACCGCCACTGGTGGTTCCGTGAGCGCCGGGCGATCCTGCGCCGGGAACTGCGGGGCCTTCCTCCCCGGGGTAGGGCGCTGGACATCGGTGCGGCGGGGGGAGGCAACACCCGCGTGCTGGCCCGCCACGGCTACGACGCCCTGGTCGTCGACTACTCCGAAGCGGCGGTGGCGGCGGCCGTCCAACGCGGGCTGAACGCCATGCACGCCGATGCCCGCGACCTTCCGCTGCAGACCGGGGACTTCGAGGTCGTCACCGCTTTCGACGTCCTGGAGCACATCGTGGAGGACCACCTCGCGGCGGAGGAGATCGCCCGTGTCCTCAAGCCCGGAGGCACGGCCCTGATCGCCGTGCCGTGCGACATGGCCCTGTGGTCCGCACACGACGACGCGGTGGGACACGTGCGCCGCTACACCCGGGAAGAACTCGTCGGGCTCATCGAGAAGTCCGGGCTGGTGGTCGACCGGGTCTGGAGCTGGAACGTGCTCCTGCGGCCCGTCGTCGCCCTTCGCAGGCGGAACAGCGAGGGCAACGACCTGACCGAGCTGCCGTGGATCGTCAACAAGGCCCTGGCCGGGGTCATCATGCTGGAGCGGTACCTCCCGGTGAGATCCATGCGCGGGGTCTCCCTGTTCCTCCGCGCGCACAAGCCCGCCTGAAGCCCGCCCGAAGCCCGCCTGAACCCGCCGGGCGGTGCCGGGCGGGCTCCGCCGTCCCGCGGACCGGACGGCCGCCCGCCGCGGGCAACGGGGACGTAAAGGCATCGCCAAGCATGGGCATCCGCGCCCGGCCGGGGCGGGCGCCTCACCAGACTTGCGCGCATGGACACAGCCTTGCCTGTCGGCGATCCCGCGTCGGAACCGCTGCGGCCCGCGGAGAGGAATCCGGCGGACGCCGGCCCGGAGCACGGGGGGCCGCTCCGCGGGAGATCGCCGGTTGCGCAGGTGTGGCGATGGCTCCCGGCGGTGTCCCTGGCGGCGTTCCTCGCGGTCGTGCTGGAGGTCTACGGGGTCGCCCCCTCCGATACGGCGGCGTTCGCCGGGTATCTGGTGGTGGGGGTGACGGTTCCCGGGGTGCTGGTCCTGCGGGCGCTGCTCGGCGGGCGCAGGACGCTGGCGGAGGAGCTGGCGGCGGGGACGGCGCTGGGGTACGCCGTGGAGGTCTTCGTCTACATCGGGGGCCGGGCGGCCGGGGTGCCGTTGCTGGTGGTGGCGTGGCCGGTGGTGACGTACGGGGTCTTCCTGGCCGTTCCGCGGTTGCGCGGGCACTGGAGGGGGCGCGGTGCGTGTCCCCGCCCGCCGGTGTGGTGGTCGTGGTCCGTCGCCGCGGTCATGGCCTACCTGACCCTCCTGAGCGCGACGTCGTTCTTCCGCTCCTACACCGTCACGCAGCCGGGAGTCTGGGCCGGTGCCTCGGACATGCTGTACCACCTGTCGCTGGTCGGTGAGCTGCGGCATCACATGCCTCCGACGGTTCCGGCGGTGGCCGGTGAGCCGCTGCTCTACCACTGGTTCGTGTACGCGCATCTGGCCGCGGCGAGCTGGGTGACCGGGATCGAGCCGATGGTGCTGCTGCTGCGGCTGGGCATGGTGCCGATGCTGGCCGGGTTGCTGGTGCTGGTGGGGGTGACCGGGCGGCGGCTCACCGGGTCGTGGCTGGGCGGGGTGCTGACCGTGGTCGGCACGGTCTTCCTGAAGCCGCCGAACCTGCACCAGGGCCCCAACTGGACGTTCACCTACGGCGGTATCCAGGACGTCACCTGGACGAGTCCTACGCAGACGTTCGGGGCGTTGCTGTTCGCGCCGGTGGTGCTGCTTCTGCTGGATCTGCTCGGGCGGGGGCGGGGCGGGTGGGGCCGGTGGGTGCTGCTGGGGGTCTTCCTGGTGGCGGTGATGGGGGCCAAGTCGGTCTACCTGCCGTTGCTGGGTGCCGGGCTGGTGGCGGTGGTCGCGGTCGAGGTGGTCCGGCGGCGGCGGGTTCCCCGGGTGGCGGTGGCGGTGCTGGGGGCGACGGCGGTGTGCCTGGCGTTCGCGCAGCTCGTGCTGTTCGGCGGCGCGCGGCTCGGGATGCACGTCGATCCGCTCTCGCTCATGCAGTGGGTCTGGGTGAAACTGGTCGACCCGGCAGGCGGGGCGGCTCTCCCGCCGGGGCTGGAACCCGCGTTCGCGGGGCTGTACCTGATGTGCTGGGCGGTCGCGTGGGCGGGGGTGTTCGGCCTGCTGAGCCGGCCGCGGCTGCCGGCCCGCCCCGGCGTGCCCCTCATGCTCGGCATCGGCGCCGCCGGCCTCGGGGTGGCGCTGCTGTTCGGCCACCCCGGGCTGAGCCAGCTCTTCTTCCTGATGGCGGCGCTGCCGTACCTGTCGGCCGTCGCCGCCTGCGGGCTCATCGCGGTGGTACGGCAGGCCGGGACATCGGCCCGGGCGACGGTGCTGGCCGCCGCCGCCGGCGCCGCCGCGGCCTTCGTGGTCCCCGCCCTCTTCGGAGCGGAGGTCCCCATCGATCCCGATCATGCGGTCCCCGCCCTCTTCCGGCCGTACATCGTCCTGGGGATCGCGGTCGTCGCGCTGACCGCCGTCCTGGCCGCCGCCGTGGGGGGACTGCGGGCCTGCGCGCTCACGGCCGTCGCGCTGACCGCCCTCAGCCTGCCCGGCAACGTGAACGAGCGGGTCCTCGTCATGGCCGACCGCATCGCCAAGACCGGTTTCCAGCAGAACTCCCGGCCGGTGGAGGACCAGGTGATGCCGCCGAAGGCGCTGAACGCCCTGCGGTGGCTGCGCATGCACTCACGGCCGGACGAGCTGGTCGCCACGAACGTCCACTGCGCCTGGGACCTTCCCGACCCGTGCCCCCCCAAGCGCTTCTGGGTCTCCGCCTTCGCCGAGAGGCGGGTCCTGTTCGAGGGGTGGGCCTACACCGCGGCCAATCTGAGGCAGTGGCGGCCGGGCGGCCCGAACAGCTACCCGTTCTGGGACCATGACCGGTTCCTCGCGAACAAGCGGGTGTTCACCCAGCCCTCACCCGGCACGGTGGGGGACCTGCGGGAGCGCTACGGGGTGCGCTGGCTCTTCGTCGACGAGAGCCGGATGGGACCGGGCCGGGGGCTGGAGACGGCCGCGCGGCTCCGGTTCCGGTCGGGTGACTACTCCCTCTACAGGGTGCCGGACGCCGACGTGCCCGGGCAGCGGGAGCCTTAGGGAAGGCGCCGGTAAAGCGTCCGTCAAGCATGGGCATCCGTCCCTGGCCGAGACGGGCGCGTCACCAGACTTGCGCACATGGACGCAGCCCCTCCCGCCGCCGGTTCGACGGCGAGCCTGCCGGAATCCGTGACGGTCCACCGGGCGGACCCCGCTCCGAGAACCGCGAGGCACTCCGCCCGGGACCGGAGGCGGCGCCGGCTCCGGGTGGGGGCGTGGCTGCCGGCGGGGCTCGTCACGGTCCTGATCGGGGCGGCTCTGGTCTCCCACGACGTCTCCGTCCGGGACCTGGCCTCCTTCGCCGGGTATCTGGTGGTGGGGGTGACGGTTCCCGGGGTGCTGGTCCTGCGGGCGCTGCTCGGCGGGCGCAGGACGCTGGCGGAGGAGCTGGCGGCGGGGACGGCGCTGGGGTACGCCGTGGAGGTCTTCGTCTACATCGGGGGCCGGGCGGCCGGGGTGCCGTTGCTGGTGGTGGCGTGGCCGGTGGTGACGTACGGGGTCTTCCTGGCCGTTCCGCGGTTGCGCGGGCACTGGAGGGGGCGCGGTGCGTGTCCCCGCCCGCCGGTGTGGTGGTCGTGGTCCGTCGCCGCGGTCATGGCCTACCTGATCGCCGGACCCGCCCTGAACGTCTTCGTCCGGTACGACATCACGCAGCCGGGCCTCTGGGCCAACGGCGCAGACATGCCCTACCACCTGTCGCTGGTCGGTGAGCTGCGGCATCACATGCCTCCGACGGTTCCGGCGGTGGCCGGTGAGCCGCTGCTCTACCACTGGTTCGTGTACGCGCATCTGGCCGCGGCGAGCTGGGTGACCGGGATCGAGCCGATGGTGCTGCTGTTCCGGTTGGGCATGGTGCCGATGCTGGCCGGGTTGCTGGTGCTGGTGGGGGTGACCGGGCGGCGGCTCACCGGGTCGTGGCTGGGCGGGGTGCTGACCGTGGTCGGCACGGTCTTCCTGAAGCCGCCGAACCTGCACCAGGGCCCCAACTGGCTGCTCACCTACGGCGGTATCCAGGACATCGGCTGGACGAGTCCTACGCAGACGTTCGGGGCGTTGCTGTTCGCGCCGGTGGTGCTGCTTCTGCTGGATCTGCTCGGGCGGGGGCGGGGCGGGTGGGGCCGGTGGGTGCTGCTGGGGGTCTTCCTGGTGGCGGTGATGGGGGCCAAGTCGGTCTACCTGCCGTTGCTGGGTGCCGGGCTGGTGGCGGTGGTCGCGGTCGAGGTGGTCCGGCGGCGGCGGGTTCCCCGGGTGGCGGTGGCGGTGCTGGGGGCGACGGCGGTGTGCCTGGCGTTCGCGCAGCTCGTGCTGTTCGGCGGGGGGAAGCTGGGGATGGCCCTCGACCCGTTCTCCCTCATGCGCATGGGCTGGAACCGGATAGGCGGCATGGGCGCGCCCGCGGAGACCACGGTGCTCGGCCTGGCGGGGCTGTACCTGATGTGCTGGGCGGTCGCGTGGGCGGGGGTGTTCGGCCTGCTGAGCCGGCCGCGGCTGCCGGCCCGCCCCGGCGTGCCCCTCATGCTCGGCATCGGCGCCGCCGGCCTCGGGGTGGCGCTGCTGTTCGGCCACCCCGGGTTCAGTCAGCTCTTCTTCCTGATGGCGGCGCTGCCGTACCTGTCGGCCGTCGCCGCCTGCGGGCTCATCGCGGTGGTACGGCAGGCCGGGACATCGGCCCGGGCGACGGTGCTGGCCGCCGCCGCCGGCGCCGCCGCGGCCTTGGCGGTCCCCGCCCTCTTCGGGATCGCGCTCCCGCTGGGGCCGGGCCGGTCGGACGCCGTCCTGTACCCGCCGTACATCGCCTTCACGATCGCGGTCGTCGCGCTGACCGCCGTCCTGGCCGCCGCCGTGGGGGGACTGCGGGCCTGCGCGCTCACGGCCGTCGCGCTGACCGCGTTCAGCCTGCCCGGCAACGTACGGGACCGCCTCGTCTACAACCGGACCGGCCCGCTGGTGAACGCGTGGGCGCTCCAGGACGCCATGGCGGTTCTGCGGTGGCTGCGGGCGCACTCGGAGACGGACGAGCTGGTCGCCACGAACGCGCACTGCCGCTGGGGCGAGCGGGAGGAGTGCAGGCATGTCCACTTCTGGGTGACCGCCTTCAGCGAGCGGCGCGTGCTGCTCGAAGGGTGGACGTACACACCGACGAACCTGCGGAGCTGGCAGCCGGGTGAGCCCGTGAAGAGGCCGTTCTGGGACCGACGGCTCTTCGAAGCGAACAAGCGGACCTTCGAAGAGCCGTCCCCGCTCAGTGTGGGCCGCCTCCAGCAGCGTTACGGGGTGCGCTGGCTCTTCGTCGACGAGAGCCAGATGAAGCCGAAATACCAGATGGCGGACTTCGCGAAGCTGATGACCCGCCGGGGGAGCTACTCCCTCTACCTGATACCGGAACGCGCCGGCCCGGCTCTCTGACCGCTTTCCCTCCGGGGCCGCGGAACGCCTGGGGCGAGGGCAACGGATCGGCAGCGGAAGGTCAAAGAAGCACAGATCTCCAGCGGTTCCCCGGGTCCGGCTGTTCAATTCACGCGTGAGAGCAAAAGATTTAGCGACGATCCCTTTCAATCGTCCTTATTCTTCACAAAACGAGATGGGATATCTCGCTGAGGCGCTGAGCCAGGGGTTCACCTCGGGGGACGGTCCGTTCACGCGCAGGGCGAGCGGAATCCTGCGGGAGATGCTCGGCGCGGGCACGGCCCTGCTGACGACCTCCTGCACCCACGCCCTCGAGATGACGGCCATTCTGCTCGACCTCCAGCCGGGGGACGAAGTGATCATGCCGTCGTTCACCTTCGTCTCCACGGCGAACGCCTTCGCCCTGCGGGGTGCGGTGCCGGTGTTCGCCGACTGCAGGCCCGACACCCTGAACGTGGACGAGAGACTGATCGAAGCCGAGATCACGCCGCGGACCAAGGCGATCGTGGTCGTCCACTACGCCGGCGTCTCCTGCCGGATGGACGCGATCACGGAGATAGCCGGTCGGCACGGCGTCGCGGTCGTCGAGGACAACGCCCACGGCCTGGGCGGATCGTACCGGGGCAGACCGCTCGGGTCGTTCGGGCGGATGGCCACCCAGAGTTTCCACGCGACGAAGAACGTGCAGTGCGGCGAGGGCGGCGCGCTGGTCCTGAACGATCCCGACCTCGCCGCGCGAGCGGAGATCATCCGGGAGAAGGGCACCAACCGCAGCCAGTTCTTCCGGGGGCAGACGGACAAGTACCGATGGCTCGACATCGGGTCGAGCTATCTGCCGTCGGACATACTGGCCGCCCAGCTGACCGCCCAGCTGGAGGAGTTCGACACCATCCAGCTCCGGCGCCACGCGGTGTGGAACGCGTACCACAAAGGGCTGGCGGACTGGGCGGCTTCGAACGAGGTCTCCCAGCCGGTGGTCCCGGACGACTGCGCGCACCCCGCGCACCTGTACTACCTGCTCCTTCCCGACCTGCGGAACCAGCAGGCCCTGATCGCCCACCTGGCGGAGCACGGCGTCCAGGCGACGTTCCACTACCAGCCGCTGCACACGGCCCCGGCCGGGCTCCGGTACGGGCGTCCGGCGGCGGCAGGCTGCCCGACCACGGAGAAGGTCGCCGACCGCCTGGTGCGCCTGCCGCTGTTCGCCGGGCTGAGCGAGACCGACACGGCACGTGTGATCGAGGCGGTCCTGTCATACGAGGTGATCTGAGACCCGGACCCGGCGGAGACCCGAAGGGCCGGAACCGGGCGGCCCTGCCCGCGGGGCCCGCCAGAAGTCAAGAAGGAGTTAGCATGCGCGTCGTCCTCTTCTGCAACGACCGGAGCGGTCTGGAGATCGCCGCCTGGCTCCGCGGCCGGCCCGACGCCGACATCGCCGCGGTCGTGCTCAACGCCCCCACCCGCCGGCCCCGCCGGGCGGATGAGATCAGGAGCCTGTTCCCCGACCTGGACAGGCGGGGCCTGGTGTTCACCGGCGACACCCTCAGGAGTGAGGAGACGCTGGAACGACTTGAGGGAATCGGCGCCGAACTGGGGATATCCCTGTTCTTCGCGCACATCTTCACCGCCGACCTGATGAAGGCCTTCCCCCGGGGGATCGTCAACCTCCACCCGTCGCTGCTGCCGTACAACAGAGGACGACAGCCGGCCGTCTGGTCCATCATCGACGGCACGCCCGCGGGTGTGACCTTCCACATGATCGACGAGGGGATCGACACCGGCGCGGTCCTCGCGCAGCAGGAGGTGGCGGTCCGCCCGCACGACACCGGCAGCTCGCTCTACCGGAGGCTGGAGGACGCCGCCGTCGAGCTTTTCCAGCGCTCGTGGCCGGCGTTGTGCGAGAACACGCTCGTGCCGGTGGAACAGGACCACGACAGGGCGACCGGCCACGCGATCACCGAGTTCGAGGAGCTCGCCCACCTGGATCCGGATCGGACGATGACGGTGGGACAGATGATCGACATCATCCGCGCCCGCTGTTTCAACCGGGACGACTGCGTACGGCTCCGCACACCCGGTGGAACCGTGCGCCTCTTCCTCGAACTGATCCCGGAGTGATCGACGGGACCGGACGGCGGAACTCCCGGCAGGCGGGTCCTCGCGGACGCGGCCTGCCGGGAGTTCCGTCGTTCAGCGGGATCCGTTCGGCCGGACCGGGACGTCTCTGGCGGCCGACAGGCCCACCCGCTCCCGGACGACGTAGGTCGGCCGTCCCAGCCCTCCTCCGTGGATGCGGCCGATGTACTCGCCGAGCACCCCGATGGATATCAGCTGGGCGGACGAGAAGATCGCGACCATCGAGGTGATCGTGGTGAACCCGGCGACCGTGGTGTCGCCCGAGGCGAAGCGCCACAGGACCACGCCGCCCAGGAAGAGCCCGATGATCCCGGTGAGGAAGCCCAGGTAGCTCGCCACCCGCAGGGGGGCCGTGCTGTATCCCAGGAGCAGGTTCGCCGCGTGCCGTACCAGCATGCGCAGGTTGTAGTTGGACTCCCCGAACTCGCGGTCGTTCATGTGCACCCCGACCGAGCCGATCTGGGTGGTGCCCCAGGAGAGGGCGACGTCGACGGAGGCGTGGGGTCCGGACAGGCTCTCGAACCCGTCGCGCAGGCAGGTGCGGAAGGCGCGGAAGGCGCCGATCTTCTGTGCGTTGCGGATGCCCAGCGCACGGGACATCCCCGTTTTCACCGATCGTGACGCGAGACTGCGCAGGAACCCGTGTTCCTCGCTGTGCGGCACGCCGTAGACGAGATCCAGCCGGTCGCCCTCAAGGGCGGCCAGCAGCAGCGGGATCTGCTCGGGAGGGTGCTGCAGGTCGTCGTCCATCGTGACGACCACGTCGAACCGCGCCTCCCTGATGCCGGCGACCAGCGCGTTGTGCTGGCCGTAGTTGCGGGACAGGCGGATGGCGCGGACGGCGTCGAACTGGCGGGCGAGGGACTCGGCCACGTCCCAGGTGCGGTCCGGGCTCCCGTCGACGACGAGGATCACCTCATGCCGGACGGCCAGGTCGCACAGCACCGAGACGAGCCTGGAGACCAGCGGTGGAAGAGTTATCTCCGAGCGGTAACACGGGATGACCACCGAAACGGACACATTATTCTCCCGACTATCGACTGTGAATCTTCATGTGGTCCTGTACGATCCTTCAGAATTCCTGGCGGCAATTATCGAGAATTCGGAGGTGCCAGCGGATGACTGAGCTGGATGTACGGGTCGCCCCCCACGTCGGATCGGATATCCGGGCTCGTTCCTCGACGTCGGCCCTTCGTGGACAGCGCACCACATATTTGCTGGGGGGAGGCATGACGGTCGTCGCCTATTTCAGTCTTCTTGCCCTCGCTTTGCTGCTTCTTGAACGGGTGGTTCCCTACCTTTTCCTGGTGGCGGGAAGCCATCTCCTCGCCGTCATGCTCGTCTACCCGTGGTACCGGCTGGTGGTGTTCCGCGTCTCGACCGGTTCGTGGATCACCGGGTTCGCCCGGTTCTATCTGGTCGGACTGAGCTTTCTCGCCACCTCTGCGGTCGTTCTCCCGGTCCTGGTGGAGATCGTGGGGCTCCCCGTCCTGGCGGCGCAGGTGTTCGTGGTCCCGGCGAGCACCGTCCTCGCTTACCTGGTCAACCGGTCCTGGGCCTTCCGTGAAAAAACCGGAAGCAAAGCATCGGTAATGCCCGGGGTGCCGGAACGCAAAGCGGAGAGTGGTCCGGGCCTGTTCTCTCCCAGAATCTGAGAACAGCGGCCACCGCGGTCGGCTGCAGACGGAGAACAGGGAGTCCACAAGGGTGAAAGCGCTTGTTCTGGCGGGCGGCAGGGGAACGAGGCTGCGGCCGCTGACGCACACTTCCGCCAAGCAGCTGGTTCCGGTGGCGAACAAGCCGGTGCTCTACTACGGGCTCGAGGCGATACGCGATGCGGGCATCACCTGCGTCGGAATCATCACCGGCGACACGGGCGCCGAGGTACGGGAGGCCGTCGGGGACGGCTCGAAGTTCGGACTCGACGTCACCTACATCCCCCAGGAAGCCCCTCTCGGCCTGGCGCACTGCGTCCTGATCGCGCAGGAGTTCCTCGCAGGCGATCCGTTCGTCATGTATCTCGGCGACAACTTCCTCCTCGGCGGGATATCCGACCTCGTCGACGCGTTCTGCCACGGCGGATACGACGCCCAGGTCCTCCTCACGAGGGTCACCGAGCCCCAGTTCTACGGAGTCGCCGAACTGGGACCCACCGGTGAGATCATCGGGCTGCAGGAGAAGCCGGTCCATCCGCGCAGTGACATGGCCATCGTGGGGGTGTACTCGTTCTCGCCGGCCATCCACGAGGCGGTCCGGGCGATCGCGCCGTCCGCGCGCGGCGAGCTGGAGATCACCGACGCCATCCAGTGGCTCATCGGGAACGGCTACTCGGTCCACTCCCACATGGTGAGCGGCTACTGGAAGGACACCGGCCGGCTGCAGGATCTGCTGGAGTGCAACCGCATGATCCTGGAAACGATCGCACCGGACAACAGGGGCACGGTCGACGGGCTGAGCGAGATCACCGGACGGGTCGTCATCGAGCCGGGGGCCGTGGTGGAGAACTCGGTGCTCCGCGGTCCGATCGTGGTGGGAGCCGACGCGAAGATCCAGTCCTCGTACGTCGGGCCCTTCACCTCGATCGGGCCGCGCTGTGTCGTGCAGGACGCCGAGGTCGAGTACTCGATCGTGCTCGACGACTCCTCCGTGCACGGGGTCTCCCGGCTGGCCCACTCCCTCATCGGACGCAACGTCGAGGTGAGCCGCGCGGAGGGCGCCCCGAACACGTACGGCCTCATGGTCGGCGACCACAGCAGGATCCAGGTGCGCGCATGAGAGTCCTGGTCACAGGAGGCGCCGGATTCATCGGCTCCCACTACGTGAGGTCGCTGCTGCGGGGTGCGTACCCGGGGTTCGAGGACGCCCGCGTCACGGTCCTCGACAAACTGACCTACGCCGGCAATCTCGCCAACCTCGCCGCCGTGGCCGAGCACCGCGACTACCGCTTCGTCCGCGGGGACATCGCCGACGCGCGCCTGCTCGCGGACATCGTCCCCGGCCACGACGTCGTCGTGAACTTCGCGGCGGAGTCGCACGTCGACCGGTCCATCACCGGGGCCGGCGACTTCGCGACGACCAATGTGCTGGGCACGCAGCGGCTGCTCCAGGCGGCGCTGGACGGCGGGGTCGGCACGTTCGTCCAGGTCTCCACCGACGAGGTGTACGGGTCGATCGCCGAGGGCTCGTGGGACGAGTCGCAGCCCCTGCTGCCCAACTCGCCCTACTCGGCGGCCAAGGCCTCCGCCGACCTTTTCTGCCGCGCGTACGCCAGGACACACGGCCTCGACGTCCGCATCACCCGCTGCTCCAACAACTACGGCCCCCACCAGTACCCGGAGAAGGTCATCCCGCTCTTCGTCACCAACCTGGCCGACGGCCGCCGGGTCCCTCTCTACGGGGACGGCCGCAACGTCCGGGAGTGGCTGCACGTCGACGACCACTGCCGGGGAATCCAGCTCGTGCTGGAGAAGGGGTCCCCGGGTGAGATCTACAACATCGGCGGCGGTGTCGAGCTCACCAACCTGGAGCTGACCGAGCGGCTGCTGGCCGCCTTCGGCGCGGGCTGGGACATGGTCGTGCGCGTTCCCGACCGGCTCGGGCACGATCTGCGCTACTCGGTGGACAGCGGCAAGGCCCGGGCGATCGGGTACGAGCCCCGGGTCGACTTCGCCGAAGGACTGGCCGAGACCGTGGCGTGGTACCGCGGCAACGAGAACTGGTGGCGCCCCCTGAAAGGGGCCACTCGTTGACCGTCCTGGTGCCGGGCCGGCGGCGGGTCAGCCCCGGGCTCCTGCTGTCGATCGTCGCCCTGTGCTACGCCGCCGTCCAGTTCTCCCTGGTCACCACGGCATTCGGCATCGAGTGGGACGAGGCGGTGTACATCAGCCAGTTCTCCGGGAAAGGAGCGCCCATCGCGTTCCACGCCTCCCGCGGCTGGGGGACACCGCTCGTGGTCGCTCCCGTGGTCGTGTTCACGGACTCGATAGCGGTTCTGCGCGCTTATCTGATGGTTCTGTCCTCACTGCTGCTGTTCGGCGCGTTCCGCATCTGGCTCCCGATCCGGCCGGGGTACACCGTCCCCATGGCCGCCGCCCTTTTCGCCGCCTGCTGGCCGACGGTGTTCTACGGCAGCGAGGCCATGCCGAACATCTTCACCGCACTCGGCGCCGTCGCGCTCACCGGCCTGGTCCTGAGAGCGGTCATCCCGGGCGTCCCTTCCGGCCGGGCGGCCCTCGCGGTGACGGCGGGCCTGGTGGTCCTCGTCTCGTTGTTCCGCCCGACCGACACGACGGTCATCGTCCTGATCCTGGCAGGGGTGACGGCCTGCACCCTGCTCTCCCCGGGGCACCGGCGCCGCGCCGTCGGTGTGATCGCCGCGCTCGGCGCCGGCCTGCTGGCGGCCTGGGGTCTGTGGACCGCGGACGCGGTGCGCAGGTACGGCGGCGTCGCCGAGCGCATGGAACTGGCGACCGAGTACTTCGGCCCCTACCGGTGGCTCGCCGAGCACTACCTGCGCGCACTGGACGGACCGGTGGTCTGCTCGACACCGGATACCTGCGGCCCGGTCAGCGCCGGTGGCGTCGCATGGGCGACGGCTCTCCTGCTGCTCTCGGCGATCGGTTCGGTGACGCTCTGGAAACGGGGGCACCGGCTCGTGTCCGCCGCGCCCGCCGCCGTCGCCCTGGGGATCGCCGGCGCCTACCTGTACCACCCCCTCCTCCCGCATCCGCGCTACCTGCTGCCCGCCTACGGGCTCCTGTCGATCGCCGCGGCGGACGGCGTCCTCGTCGTGGGAGCCGCCCTGCGACAGCGGACCCGGGCCGCGTACGCGGTGGCGTTCTGCGGTCTTCTCGCCGTGGGGCACCTGGGCTCACAGGCCGTCTACCTGCTCGACAACGTCGGGCGGCTCACGCCGGGACGCGCTCAGGACGTCGTGGTGGCGGCGAAGGTGAAGAAGATCGGCTACCGCCGCCCCTGCCTGGTGTACGGCTGGCACGCTCCCCAGATCGGTCACCACCTGGGCTGCGAGGCCGCCGGCGCGTCCGGGGGCAAGGCGCTGCCCGCCACTCCGAGACATGTGCCGCTCAAGGCGGCGAACGGATACTCCGTCATCGTGGTCTACCGCGGTGACGCCGACAGGGCCGCGTCAGACCTGGCCGCATGGCCGAGGCACCGGCTGACCTCCAACGACTGGTACGCCCGGATCAGCGACGGAGCGGCCGGCCCTGCCGCCCCTCCGGGTCCGGTGGGATACGAACCCGGCCTCTGAAGACACCGCGGTCACCGTCGCCCGGCCCGGCGGGCGGACCTGCGGCGCGTGCCGAAAGCCGTTCCGGGCATCGCATCCATTTCTCAGAGAGGCTTCCAGCCGATGCAGGATCCGAACCAGAGGGAAGCTCGGACGCCCACCCGCCTCCTCGACCGGGCGCGCCCCGGGAGGAAGGAGGGGCCGGCGTCCCGGAGAGGCCGGACCAGGATGGGGCCGGAATCGCTGCTGGCGATCGTGGCGATCGGCTACGCGGTCGCCCAGCTCTTCCTGATCGCTCCGGGGATGGGGCTCGGATACGACGAGGCGGTGTACGCCAGTCAGTTCTCCCGCCACGGAAACCCGGCCGCCTACCACGCATCCCGCGGCTGGGGGACGCCGCTCCTCGTCGCTCCCGTGGTCATGCTCACGGATTCGGTCGAGGCCCTGCGAATCTACCTGACGCTGGTCTCCTCTCTGCTGCTGTTCCTCTCCTTCCGCGTCTGGCTGGCGGTACGGCCCGGCTACGCGGTCCCGCTGGCGGCGGCGCTGTTCGCCGGCTGCTGGACGACGGTGTTCTACGGCAACGAGGTCATGCCCAACCTCTACACCGCGTTCGGCACCGTGGCGCTCACCGGGCTGGTTCTGCGGGCCGCTGCCGCGCGGGAACCGGTCGGACGGACGACTCTGGCCGCGGTGGCCGTCGTCGCGGCGGTCCTGCCGCTGTTCCGCCCGTCGGACGCCATGGCCGTCGTCGTGTCCATCGCCGGGGTGACGGCGGTCATGATGCTGTCCCGGCGGTGGCGGCGGACGGCGGCGCTCGCGATGGGGGCGCTGGCCGCGGGCTCCGCGGTGGGGTTCGGGCAGTGGGTGCTGGAGTCGGTGCTGAAGTACGGGGGGGTCGTCCCCCGGCTCGAACTGGCCACCTACAGTTTCGGAACCACCAAGTGGCTCGTCGACAATCACGTGAGAGCGCTGGACGGGCCGATGTTCTGCGCCACTCCGGCCGCATGCGGCCCCGTTCCCCCGAGCGCGCTCGGATGGCTGGCGGGCGCCGCGCTGCTGGCGGCGATCGGCCTGGTGGCGGCCTGGAAGCGGGGGGACTGGCTCACCGCCGTCGCCCCGGCCGTCGTCGGGGCGGGCATCGCGGGCGCCTACCTGTACCATCCGGGCTTCACCGCCCCCCGGTACCTGCTGCCCGCCTACGGACTGTGGGCGCTCGTCGTCGCGGAGGGAGTGCTGCGGTCCGCTGCGGCCGTCCGGCCGCGGACCCGGGTCGCCTCCGCGGTGGCGTGCTGCGCCCTCGTCCTGGCGGCTCACGTGTACGTGCAGCACCGGTACCTGATGGCGAATCTCGTCCCGACGGAGAGCAGCCGCGAACGCAGCACACTCCTGGCGGAGGACCTCAGGGCGATCGGCTACGGGCGACCCTGCCTCGTGTACGGGCTGAACGCACCGCAGATCGCGCACAGCCTGGGCTGCGAATCGATAGGGGTGTCCGGGGAGAAACTTCTCCGTGCGTCTTCGTACTACATCGAGGACAAAGTCAAGAGCGGTTATTCCGTAATGGTGGTCTACCAGGGAACGACGGACCGGAACGCCTCCTACCTGTCGGGCTGGCCGAAATACAGCCTGTCCTCACGGGACTGGTACGTCCGGGTGAACAACGGTGACAGGCGCCCCGAGGCCCCCGGAGTCCTGTCGGAGGGCGGGCGGGGATGAACCGGCGGCGCATTTCGCGCCGCCGGCGGGCCCGAAGGGTTCCCGGCCGCACGTCCGCCCGGCGACCGGCAAACTCGGAGTAAAACCACGGCCGGTCCCGCGAGGTCATGGATAGCTTCATTTCGCCACCGGTCGACAGGGCCGCTTCCCGTCCCGGTCGCGGACATACATTTCTTCACCTCCGCCCGCCGGAAGTCGGTCGCCGAACCGGAAACGCGGAGCATTTTCATGGGGGATGCACGTGCGGAGTTTCCTGAAGGCCACGCCCGCCGTCCGAGGGTGCCATATCGGGTTCGAGGGGTACCCCGGCCTGCTGACCCGGATGTGCGACGGCGACGGCACGGCCTGGACGGACCTGGACGGCGCGTCCACGGACCGGCCGCTCACGGAGGAGAAGGTGGCCCGCTTCCTCCTCGCGGCCAGGACGACCGCCGATCTGAGGCGCGCGGTCCCCCTCGCCGGCCTCATGCCGAAGGCGCGCGAGATCACCGTGATCATCGCCGGTTCTCCCGACTGGCGGCCGGTGCCCGTCCCGGTCACCGGCGGCGCGCCGCACTGGGACCGGCTGCTCGACCTCCGCGTCTCCCGCCGCCAGGACGGCTCGTGGCGGATCGACACGAGTTTCACCGCGCGGACGCCGGCCGGAGAGGTCCTGAAGGCACTGGCCCGCGGGCTGACCGGCGGCCTGCCGCGGGAGGCGCCGAACGCGCCGGTGGTGGCCCTGGCGGGGGTGGGCTCCTGCCACTGGCGGCCGGGAGACCCCAACGTCGTGCTCGCCCCCGTGTCCGGACCGGTCCCCGCCCGGCGGGGGGCGCCGGGATGCGACGTGCCGTTGCGGACGACGGGGGCCCAGGCGCCGCCGTGGCCGGAGGACGACGCGCGGCCGGTCGACCGGGCCGAGCCCCTCACCGGCGGCGGTCCCGGTCCGGCGGGCTCCCCCCTCGACATCCCGCCGGTCGACGAGCTGTCGGTCTGCCCGGTCGGGTTCCTCCCCACGGTGGACGGTCCGGTCGGCGAGCTCCGGGACGAGCGGGGGGTGTACGAGGTCGCCCGGCAGGGGGAGGTCGTCACGCGGATCCCGCTGTCGGGGGCGCTCACCGAGGTGGACGTCGCCCGGGTGCGGGGGCTCGCGGGCGTGTCGGTGGACCTCGCCGGGGAGTGGCTCGACCCGGCGGGGGTCGCGCGTGCCGTCTGCGGCCTGGCGGCGGCGGGGGTCCCCGTCGTGGCCCGGCCGGGCGCCCGCTGGAGCGGGGTCCTCGGCACGGAGCTGGCGGCGCTCCTGGACGGGTTCGACCCGGAGGACCTCGCCGACCCGATGGCCCGCGAGCAGTACAGCATCCGGTTGCGGCGCTCGGCGCTGGCGGCGCACGGGGTGGCGGCCCGCTGGCGGCAGATCGCGGAGCAGAGGGGCGTCCGGCCGCCGGACCCGCCGACCGTCTCCGTCCTGCTGTGCACCCGGCGGCCGGAGCTGGTGAGGGCGGCACTGGGCCAGGTGGCCCGGCAGCGCGGGGTGGAGGCGGAGGTGGTCCTCACCCTGCACGGGATCCCCGCGGGCCTTCCGGAGGTGGCGGAGGCGGTGGCCGCCCATCCGGGTGAGATCACCGTGCTGGAGGAGGACGCGGACCGCGTGTTCGGCGAGGTGCTCAACGGGGCGGCCCGCCGCGCGTCCGGCGCGTATCTCACCAAGATGGACGACGACGACTGGTACGGCCCGGACCACCTGTCGGACCTGCTGCTCGCCCAGAGGTACTCCTGCGCCGACCTGGTGGGCGCCGCGGGGGAGTTCTACTACCTGGAGCCCCTCGACGTCACCGTCCGCCGCTGCGTCGACTCGGAGATCTACACCGGACACGTCGCCGGCAGCTCCATCCTGGTCTCGCGGGCCGTCTTCGACGGGGTGGGAGGGTTCCGGCCCATCCCCCGGACGGTGGACGGCCAGTTGCTGGAGGCCGTCGCCGCGGGGGGCGGCCGCATCTACCGCACGCACGGTTTCAACTACCTCATCGGCCGGCGGCGCGTGTCAGGGCACACCTGGCAGGAACCGCTCAACTCCTTCCTGTCGAACTACCGCCGGCAGTGGCGGGGTTTCCATCCGAACGCGCTGATGGAAACGGAGGTGCGTCCGCCGCAGGGAGCGCCGCACGCCGTGAACGGCCAGGCCATCGCAAGCAAAGGACAGCAGTGATGCACACGTGTACCGCGGACCCGGATGCGGCCGAGACTTCCGGACCGCTGATCCGGGGGAACGACTTCGGCTGCCTGACCCCTCCGGCGCTGGGCGGCTGGACCCCCAGGCGCACCGTGAGCGTCGTCATCCCGGCGTACCGGTGTGCGGACACCCTGCCCCTCACTCTCGCGAGCCTCGCCGCCCAGAGCTATCCGAGCGACCTGATGGAGGTCGTGGTCGTCGACGACGGGGAGGAGGCGTCGCTCCGCCTCCCCGACCTGGTGCCGGAGAACACCCGGATCATCCGGCCCCTGCCCGACGGCTGGGGCATCGCCAACGCCTACCACAGCGGGGTGCTGGCCGCGCAGGGCGAGGTCGTGCACCGGATCGACTCGGACCTGGTGCTGTCCAGGGAGCACGTCGAGGCGCAGATGCGCTGGCACCACCTGGCCGACTACCTCGTGATCCTGGGCCACCTGCGGTTCAACGAGTGGGAGCCGGGGAGCCTGAGCGCGCGGGAGGTGCACGCCGCCGTCGCCGCGGGGGCCGTGGGCGGGCTCTTCGGCGGCGACGAGGGCACGGCCCAGTGGACCGAGGCGGTGTGGGACGGGACCGGCGACCTCCGGCGGGCGGGCCCGGACGTCTTCCGGCTCCACGTCGGCGCCACGGCGTCCCTGCCCCGGGAGATGTACCTGCGCGCGGGAGGGATGGACACCTCGCTGCCGCGCGGCTCGGACACCGAGATCGGCTACCGCCTGGCGCAGGCCGGTGCCGTCTTCGTCGCCGACCGGGAGTCGTCCTGCCGCCACCTCGGCGTCTCCACGGTGATGCGCCGCCAGGACGAGGTCCAGCGCTACACCAAGCCGTTCATGGCGGAGCGGGTCCCCCACCGCCAGTACCGGTCGTCCAGGGGGCCGGGCCGGCAGTACCTCGTGCCCAGGGTGGAGACCGTGGTGGGGGCGGAGGGCCGCTCCCTGGAGGCCGTGCGGGCCACGGTCGACGGCCTGCTGGGGAGCTGGATGTCGGACCTCTCCGTCACGCTCGTCGGCCCCTGGGGCCTGCTCACCGACGAGCGCCGCTCCCCGCTGGACGACCCGCTGCTGGACCTCCGGCTGGTCCGGGAGTCGTACCGGGGGGAGTCCCGCGTCAGGTTCGTGGAGGAGGCCGCCGGGACGGCGTTCCCGGCGCCCTTCCGGTTCGAGTGCCCGGCCGGGTGGGTCCCCGAGCCGGAGACGCTGGGCCGGCTCGTGAAGTTCGCCGACGAGCGGACCCTCGGCCTGGTGGCCGTGATCCTGGACGAACGCGGGGAACTGGTGACGGCCCGGCTGGAGCGGACCGCCGCCGTCTCCCGCGCCCGGCTGCTCACCGGGCCGGGCGCGGACCTGGACGAGGCCGTCCACCAGATCTCCGGCATGGTCTGGGAGGACGGCCGCAGCTGGGGGATCCTGCCCGCCGGCGACGAATGCTCCACGGCGGGGACCGCGCTGGCGGTCCAGGCGGAGCAGTGGCGGCGCAGGGCGGAGAAATGGGAGCGCAGGGCGCAGCGGTGGAAGGAGAGGGCCCGCGGCCGGCACCTGGAGCGGCTCGACCCGGTCCCCGCCCGGAGCCTGCGCCGCGCCGTCGGCAAGGGGCTGCGCATGGTCGGGATGACCGGGACCCGCCGCCAGCGATCCGGAGGGTGAACCCATGCCGCTGATCAGCGTCATCGTGCCGATCTACAACGTCGAGCCCTACCTCCGGGCGTGCCTGGAGTCCCTCGCGAGCCAGACCTGGAGCGACATCGAGGTCGTCATGGTCGACGACGGCTCGCCCGACGGCAGCGCCGGCATCGCCCGGGAGTACGCGGCGGACGACCCCCGCTTCCTGCTCGTCCGCCAGCCCAACCGCGGCCTGGGCGCGGCACGCAACGCCGGGCTGCGCCGGGCCTCGGGCGAGTTCGTCGCCTTCCTCGACAGCGACGACATGCTGCCGCTGCACGCCCTGGAGACCATGGCGGGCAGCCTCCTGGAGACCGGCTCCGACCTGGTCGCGGGGAACGTGCAGCGGTTCGGCGCGCGGGGCGTACGGCAGGCGCCGATGTACCGGGAGATCGCGGCCCACCCGCTCCGGCGCACCCACGTCACCGAGCACGACCTCCTGCTCAGGGACCGGCTGGTCACCAACAAGCTCTGGCGCCGCGCGTTCTGGGACGAGCACGCGATGAGCTTCCCCGAGGGCGTGCTGTACGAGGACATCGCGGTCGCCCTCCCGGCGCACTTCCGCGCCAAGTCGGTGGACGTGCTGTCCGCGCCCGTCTACCTGTGGCGCGAGCGGGAGGGCGAGCGGCTCTCCATCACCCAGGACCGCGCGCAGGTCAGAGGCATCGAGGACCGCTTCACCGCCGTGCGGTCGGTCCGGGACTTCCTCCTCGGCGGAGGCTTCGCCGAGCACGTCCCCGCCTGGGACCGCACCGTCCTCGACCACGACCTCCCCGTCTTCTTCGCGGCCCTCCAGCACGGCGACGACGCCTTCCGGCGGCGGTTCGCCGACCTCGCCGCGGCCTACCTCGACGAGGTCGGACCCGGCGTCCTGCCCGCCGTCTCCGCCAGGCGCCGCATCCTGTGGCACCTGGTACGGCACGGCAGGATGGCCGACGCGCTGGAGCACCTCGCCTGGGAGCAGGCCGCCGAGCCGCAGGCCGTGCGCAGGGGGACCCGCTACCACCTCGACACGCCGGTAGGCGACCTGCCCGCGGAGGCGACGCGCCTGCGCGGCGACCTCACCCTGCGGCAGCGGGTGGACGAGGTGCGCTGGGAGGGCGACCGCCTGGTGGTCGAAGGGCGGGCCACCCTCCGCTACCTCCGCCCGTCCCAGCGGGTGCACCAGCAGGTCTTCGCCTCGCTGGTGCAGTCCGGCACCGGGCGGCAGATCCGCCTCCCGGTCACCGCCGTGCAGGCGGGATCGATCGGATACTCCCGCACCAGCCGCAAACGCCGCGACTGGGGAGGCTTCCGCATCGTCGTCGACCCGGCGAAGCTCGGCGCCGGGAAGGCGTCGGCCTGGCACGTCGAGCTGATGGTGATCCACCGCGGCATGGTGCGGCGCGAGCGGCTGCGCGCGGGCGGCGCCGAGAGCGCCCGCGAGGTACGGCCGGGCCTGCGCCTGGTCACCGGGCGGGACGGCGGCGACTTCGTCCTGCGGGCGGAGCCCGGGCGGCTGCGGCTCACCGGCCGGGCGGTGGCGGACGGGCGGCTCCTGCTGACCGGGGACGCCCCGGCCGGCCCGGCCTCGCCGGTCCTCCAGCTGGTCCGCGAGCCCGACGGATCCGTGCTGTCCTATCCGGTCAGCGGCCGGAACGGCTCCTTCCGCGCCGAGATCGATCTCCGGGACGTGCTGCCCCGGCGGGTTCCCCGGCTCGACCCCGCCGGACCGGAGGCCTCGGCCCTGGACACCGGGACGGAGTGGCGGATCCGCCTCGCCGCCGGCGACGAGGCGGTGCCGATCGCCGACGGCCTCCCGGCGCTCCGCCACACGGAGGGCGACCGCGAGGTCATCGTGACCGCGTCACCGGCCGGGGAGCCGGTGGTGCGGGTGCGGCCCCCGGCGGCCGCGCTGGAGCGCGCGGAGTGGTCGCAGGACGGGCGGCTGCTGCTCGCCGGAGGGTTCACCGGCCCCGGCTCAGGCCCGGATCCCGGCTCCGGCGCGGTGCTCCTCGTCGCGTCCGCCACCGACCGCCGTGACGAGCGGTCGTTCCCCGTCCGCTGCGACGGCGCCCGCTTCGAGGCCGTCCTCACCCCCGGCGCGATCCCCTCCCTGGCCGGGACGCTTCCGCTGCCCGCGGGGGAGTACAGGCTGACGCTCCGGACCCCCGCCCGGGACCTCCCCCTGGAGGGCTGCGAGGCCGTACGGCACGGCACCGCCGCGCGGTCGTTCGTGCTGGAGGCGGACGGGACGGGGAACGCCCTGCTCACGGTGGGCGACGATCTGACGGACGAGGAGCGCGGCGCCGCCGGCCAGCAGGAGCTGCGGACGGTCCGCTACCCCGCGTGGCGGGCGGAGCCGCTCCGGCAGGCCGTGCTGTTCGACAGCTACTCCGGCAGGCGGTTCTCCGACGGCCCCCGGGCCGTCTACGAGGAACTGCGGCGCAGGGACTCCGCCCTGGAGTTCCTGTGGGTCGTCAGGGACGGGCAGGTGGAACTGCCTCCCGGCGTTCTCCCGGTCCGCTTCCACGGCAGGGAGCACTACGAGGCGCTCGCGCGCTGCCGGTACGTCGTCGCCAACACCCACCTGCCGTCCTGGTTCGAGCGCAGGCAGGGGCAGACGGTCCTGCAGACCTGGCACGGCTCCGGGGTGAAACGGATCGGGTTCGGCACCGAGGCGGTCTCGCTCGCCGCGCCGGAGGTCCGCAGGCGGCTGGAGAAGAGGGCCGCGCAGTGGGACTACCTGGTCTCGCCCGGCCCCTGGTGCACGGCGATCCTCAAAGACGCCCTCCGGTTCGCCGGGACGGTGCTGGAGACCGGGCAGCCGGGCAACGACGTGCTGGTACGGCAGGGCCGGGAGGAGCTGGCCGAGCGGGTCAGGCGGCGGATCGGCCTGCCGTACGGGAGGAAGGCGGTGCTGTACGCCCCGACCTCGCGCGAGGACGTGGTCGACGGCAGGGGGCGCCCCCGGCTCGACCTCCGGCTGGACGTGGAGCGGATGCGCGAGCGACTCGGATCCGACCACGTGCTGCTGGTCCGCCGGCATCCCGACATGGTGGACGCGGTGCCCCGGGCCGACGGGGAGTTCGTCTTCGACGTGTCGGCCTATCCGGACGTCCAGGAGCTGTACCTGGTCGCCGACGTCCTCGTCACCGACTACTCCTCGGCGATGGCCGACTTCGCGCTGACCGGCCGCCCGATCCTCCTGTACGCCTACGACCTGGAGCGCTACCGGAGGGAGGGCCGGGCCCTCCACCTCGACCTGGAGACGGAGGCGCCCGGCCCGGTGCTGCGCGGCACCGACGAGGTCGTCGAGGCGCTCAGGTCGCTCGACGCGGTCGCCGCGGAGTACGCGGAGCGCTATGCCGCCTTCGCCGCCAGGCACCGCCCCCTCGACGACGGAGGCGCCGCGGCCAGGGTCGTCGACCGGGTCTTCACCTGAACGACCCGTCCCCGCCGCCGTCCGGACGACAGCCCGGAGCCCGACAGGGCTCCGGGCTGTCGTCGTCGTGCCCCGCGCCGGATCACCGGAACGGGTCCGCCCGGATCCGCGCGGAGAGGGCGTGGATCCACCGGACGGGCTTCCCGGAAAAGGGCAGGAGCCCTCCCGGTGAATCCGTCCCGTTGACAAAGTCGGCGGCCTCACCGGCCCGGATTGGTCAAGAACTGGAAAGGAGACCTCCCGGTAGTTACAGAGCGTCATTGCCGACGACTCCGTCGTGGCCATGCTGGCAGCTATGAGGCCCTACTCGTTGGACGACGTCCGTGCCACGTGCAAACCCAAGGACTCCTGGTGGACCGTTTTCCTGGTCGATCCGGTGGCGTGCCGGCTCACGTTGCTCGTCGCCAACCACACGGCCGTCACACCCAACGGGCTCTCCCGTTTCTCGCTCATCCTCGGTACGGCCGCCGCGGTCTGCTTCGCGGCGGGGCGGCTCGCGGCGGGGGCCGCGCTGTTCTACCTGAGCTTCATGGTCGACTGCATGGACGGCAAGATCGCCCGGCTCAAGGGGACCGGGACCGTCTTCGGTCTCTGGGTCGACTACGTGGGCGACCGGATCCGGGTGGTCTGCTGCGCGATCGGGCTGGCGTCCGGGCAGTACGCGGCGACCGGGGAGCTCGCCTACATCCTGCTCGGCACGGGGGTCGCGGTGCTGGACCTGTTCCGCTACGTGAACGCCCCGCAGATGAAGCGGGTGCGCGACGCGGTCAGGGAGAACTGGCCCGTCCCCGGCGCGGTGGAGGCCCACGGCGAGGAGCACGGCGGGGTCTCCGGCGAGGTCTCCGTGACGCGGGCGGAGGTCTCCGCGGTGCTGCAGGAGGCGGCCTCGCTGATCGAGGCCTCGGCGGGCCCGGAGGGCTCCTCGACGGCCGGTCCGCGGAGGGGCCGCCGGCCGTCACCGGCTCGGCGCGTCCGGCGGATGCTGGGAACCTACCGCCTGATCGGCCCCTTCCTCGCCCGCTACCGGATCCGCACCCACCTGGTGAGCGGCATCGAGTTCCACGCCGCGGTGTTCGTGGTCGCGCCGCTGCTCGGCGCCGGGGCGCTGCTGCCCGTCGTGACCGGGGCGGGCGCGCTGCTCCTGCTGAACGAGGTCTACCTGGTCTTCCGGCTCTGGCGGTTCACCCGGATGCCGGCGCCCGTCCTGCCCGAGTCCGCCGCGCCGGTTCCGCACGGCGCGCAGCGCGTGCCCGCCTGATCCGTGCGGCGCGTGCCCGCCTGATCCGCGCGGCGGCGCGTGCCCGCCCGCCCCGATCCGGCCCGTTCCGCACGGCGCGCGGCGCACGCGCCCACCCGATCCGTACTTCTGCCCGACCGATTCTCCACGGGGGTTCGTTGTGATGCAGTCCGACCGGCCGATCTTCGTCATCGGCTGCCCGCGCTCCGGCACCACCATGCTGCAGCTGATGCTGCACGCGCATCCGCGCATCGCCATCCCGCCGGAGACCCGGTTCATGATGGCGGCCTACCAGCGGCGGCTGCGCTTCGGCGACCTGACCAGCCCGGCCCGCCGCGAGCAGTTCGCCGACTGGATCGTCAACCGCAGGCAGAACCGCTTCGAGGACCTCGGGCTGGACGCCGCCGAGGTGACCGAGCAGATCGTCACCGGTCCGCCGACGCTCGGCTCCGCGCTGGGCATCGTGCTGCGCGCCTACGCGGCCCGGTTCGGCAAGCCGCGCTGGGGCGACAAGCGGCCGTCGTACTTCAAGAGCGTGGACGTCCTGCTCCGGCTCTTCCCCGACGCCCAGTTCGTGCACCTCATCAGGGACGGCCGGGACTGCGTGGCCTCGCTCAAGGAGATGCCCTGGTACAACAAGGAGATCTACCACGCGATCTCCGTCTGGGCCGAGGCGATCGACTTCGCCCGCCGCCGCGCCCCCAAGCTCCCGGCGGGCAGCTACCACGAGCTGCGCTACGAGAACCTCACGGCCCACCCGGAGGCGGAGCTCGCCCGGCTGTGCGCCTTCCTCGGCGAGGAGTACGACCCGGCGATGTGCGAGCCGAGCCGGGTGGCGGGCGTCGCCGTACCGGAGCACAAGACCTGGCACGTCAACACCCACCGCGAGGTGACGACCGCCCGCTCCGGCTCGTGGAAGGCACGGCTGGAACCGTGGGAGGCCTCGCTGTGCGAGACCGTGCTCGCCGGCCGCCTGGAGTCCCTCGGCTACGAGCTCGGCGGGACCCCGAAGGCCGAGCGGTCGCACGTCCTGGCCTACGAGCACACCGCGGCCAGGCGGAAGCTGTCCCGGACCAAGCGGGCCACCCTCGACCGGCTGGTACGGCTCCGCGAGCCGAACCCCCCGGCCGCCAGGCTCACCACCGAGGAGCTGCGACTGGCCGGGATCCCGGTCCGCCGGGACGAGTCCGTCCTCGCCGGAACACGCTGACATCCCCGGAGCGGTCTCGGAGTACCAGCCCGGGTGGGTCAAGAACTGGCATGGAGACCTTCCGTTAGTTACAGAAAGTCAATGTCGATGAACTCGGTGTCGCCATGCTGACCTGCATGAGGGCCTACTCGTTGGACGACGTTCACGCGGCGCGCAAGCAGCGGGACTCGTGGTGGACCGTTTTCCTGGTCGACCCGGTGGCGTGCCGGCTCACGGTGTTCGTCGCCAACCACACGGCCGTCACGCCCAACGGCCTCACCTGCCTCTCGCTGGCGCTCGGCCTGGGGGCGGCGGTCTGGTTCGCGGCGGGGCAGCTCGCGGCGGGGGCCGCGCTGTTCTACCTGAGCTTCATGGTCGACTGCATGGACGGCAAGATCGCCCGGCTCAAGGGGACCGGGACCGCGTTCGGCCTCTGGGTCGACTTCGTGGGCGACCGGATCCGGGAGATCTGCTGCGCGGCCGGGCTGGCGTTCGGGCAGTACGCGGCGACCGGTGAGGTCGCCTACATCCTGCTCGGCGCAGGAGTGACCGTGCTGGACCTGTTCCGCTACGTGAACGCCCCGCAGATGAAGCGGGTGCGCGAGGTGGTCAGGGAGAACCGGGCCCCGCGCGACGGGCGGAACGCCGCCGCACCGGACGGGGCGCCGGCGCAGGCGCCGCCGGACGACTCCATCGAGGTGCCGGCCGGGGACCCCTCCGTCCAGCCGCCCTGGGGCGTCCGCCGGGTGCTGCGGAGATACCGCCGGCTCGGCCGGGTCCTCGGCCGCCACCGGGTCCGGCCCCACCTGATGAGCGGCATCGAGTTCCACGCCGCGGTGTTCGTGGTCGCGCCGCTGCTCGGCGCCGGGGCGCTGCTGCCCGTCTCGATCGCGGCGGGCGCGCTGCTCCTGCTGAACGAGGCCTTCCTGATCTACCTGCTCTGGCTGTTCACCCGGACGGCGGCGCCCGCCGCGCCGGTCCCGGCCGGCGCCCGGCACCTGCCCGCCTGACCGGCGCCCGGCCGAGCGGCCCGCCCGACCGGCACACCTGTCCGACCGACTCTCCACGGGGGTTCGTTGTAATGCAGTCCGACCGGCCGATCTTCGTCATCGGCTGCCCGCGCTCCGGCACCACCATGCTGCAGCTGATGCTGCACTCGCACCCGCGGATCGCGGTGGCCCCGGAGACCCGCTTCCTGGTCCCCGGCTACTACCGCAGGTTCGGTTTCGGGGACCTGCGCGAGGAGGCCAACCGGCGCCGGCTGGGCCAGTGGATCGCGAGCGACAAGGACACCAAGTTCAAGGAGCTCAAGCTCGACGGCGACCGGTTCGTCGAGGAGGTCGTGGCCGGGCCGCCCACGCTCGGCTCGGCGATCGGCATCGCCTTCAGGTCCTACGCCGAGCGGTACGGCAAGGCCCGATGGGGTGACAAGCGGCCGAGCTACTACCACTACGTGGACCTGATCCTGCGCCTGTTCCCCGACGCCCAGTTCGTGCACCTGATCAGGGACGGCCGGGACTGCGTGGCCTCGCTCAAGGAGATGCCCTGGTACGGCAAGGACGTCTTCCACGCGGTGAACAACTGGGCCGAGGCCATCGACTTCGGCCGCCGCCACGCCCGCAGGCTCCCGGCCGACAGCTACTACGAGCTGCGTTACGAGGACCTCACCGCCTCCCCGGAGACCGAGCTCACTACGTTGTGCGCGTTCCTCGGCGAGGAGTACGACCCGGCGATGAGCGAGCCGTGCCACGCGGCGCGGGAGGCGATCCCGCAGCACAAGATCTGGCACAGCAACACCCACGGCGAGGTGACGACCGCCCGCTCCGGCTCGTGGAAGGCGCGGCTGAAGCCGTGGGAGGTCTCCCTCTGCGAGACCGTGCTGGCCGAGCGGCTGACCGCCAACGGCTACGAGCTGACCGGCGCGCCCGCGGCGGAGAAGGGCCAGGTGGCGGAGGTGTCCAGGGTCGCGGCCAAGCGGCGGGCGGCCCGCCGGCGCAAGGACCTCAGGGACCGGATCAACCGGCTGCGCGAGCCCGGCCCGGTGGCGGCGCAGCTCACCACCCGGCAGCTGGGCGAGCTGGTGAAGGCCTGACCATGCAGTCCGACCGGCCGATCTTCATCGTGGGCTGCCCCCGCTCGGGGACGACGATGCTCCAGCTCATGACGCACGCCCATCCCCGCATCGCCATCCCGCCGGAGACCCGGTTCATGATGGCGGCCTACCAGCGGCGGCTGCGCTTCGGCGACCTGGCCGACCCGATCTGCCGGCGCGAGCTCGCCGAGTGGGTCGTCGGCCGGCGGCAGCACCGCTTCCACGACCTGGGACTGGACGCCGCCGAGGTGGCCAGGGAGATCGCCACCGGCCCGCCGACGCTCGGTTCGGCCCTGGGCGCCGTGCTGCGCGCCTACGCGGCCCGGTTCGGCAAGCCGCGCTGGGGCGACAAGCGGCCGGGCTACTTCCAGAGCGTGGACGCCCTGCTCCGGCTCTTCCCCGACGCCCAGTTCGTGCACCTCATCAGGGACGGCCGCGACTGCGTGGCCTCGCTCAAGGAGATGCCCTGGCACCGGGGAGGCATCCACAGCGCCGTCTCCGTCTGGGCCGAGGCGATCGACTTCGCCCGGTACGGCGCGCCCAGGCTCCCCGAGGGCAGCTACCACCAGCTCCGTTACGAGGACCTGACCCGCGACCCCGAGGCCGAGCTGCGCGGGCTGTGCGCGTTCCTCGGCGAGGAGTACGACCCGGCGATGAGCGAGCCGGACCGGATGGCGCGCATCGCCGTACCCGCCCGCAAGACCTGGCACGAGCGCACCCACGGCAAGGTGACGACCGCCCGGTCCGGCTCGTGGAAGGAGCGGCTCACCCCGCAGGAGGTCTCGCTGTGCGAGACCGTGCTCGCCGACCGCCTGGAGGAGTGCGGCTACGAGCTCAGCGGGGCTCCGAAGGCCGAGCGGTCGCACGTCCTCGCCTACGAGCACACCGCGGCCAAGCGGAGGCTGGCCCGGGCCAAGCGCATCGCCTTCGACCGGCTGGTACGGCTCCGCGAGCCGAACCCGCTGGCCGCCAGGCTCACCACCGAGGAGCGCAGGCTGGCCGGGATCCCGGTCCCCCGCCGCGAGCCGTGGGTCCCCGTCAGCGGGTGACGTGCTCGAAGAGCTCCTCCCAGCGGTCCAGGACCCGATCCAGCCGGAACTGCCCGACGTGCGCGCGGGCGGCGGCGCCCAGCCGCCGCCGCTCGTCCGCCGAGCCCGCCAGCCGGACCAGCGCCGCCGCGAACGCGTCCACGTCGGCCGGCGGGACCAGCAGCCCGGTCTCCGCGTCGAGGACCAGCGAGCGCACCCCGCCCGACACGTCGAACGCCACCGACGGCACGCCGTACGAGGCGGCCTCCCCGACCACCAGCGGGAGCCCCTCGTGCTCGCTGGACAGGCCCAGCACCGCCCCGCCGAGATATTCGAGCCCCATGTCCGCCGCGGGCACCGCCCCCCGGAACACCACCCGGTCGGCCACCCCGCACGCCAGCGCGTGCGCGTGCAGCCGCTCCCGCTCGGCGCCCTCGCCGATCAGATGCAGCTCCCAGCCGTCCATCGCGGCCCGGCCGTCCACCGCGCCCGGGCCGCCGGCCGCGGCCCGCCGCTCCGGGGAGCCCGCCGCACCCCGGCAGGCCAGGGCGAAGGCCGAGATCAGCCGGTCGAAGCGTTTGACGCCCTCCAGCCTGCCCACCCCGAGCACCCGGCGGCCGGTCAGCCCGGAGGCCCGAGACGGCCAGGCGGGCAGCGGGTTCGGCAGGGACCAGGTGTTGGGCAGCAGCGCGTGCTCGGAGAACAGCCACGCGTCGTCCTCGCTGACGAACACCGCCTTCTCCAGCCCGCCGTAGTGCCCGCGGACCGACCTCAGATGCCAGGAGCCCCGGGCGTGCTGGTAGGAGCCGTGGTACTGGCCGATCGGGAGCAGGTGCCCCGGGAGCAGGCTCTTGAGCCGGGTCACCACGCCCGGCGAGGTCATCACCGCGAAGCCCGGGGCCAGCCGGCCGAACAACCCGGCGAGCCGCCGGTGCTCGCGCCGCACGGCCGCCCGGGAGACCTTCCCCACGAGCGTGCCGTGGATCACGTGGTGGTGGTAGGCGGGCCGCTCCACGTAGCGGAACGGGCGCTCCGCCCGGTGCAGCCCGACCACGTGCACCTCGTGCCCCCGCCCGGCCAGGCCCTGGGCCACGGTGTGCGTGACCCGCTGGATCCCGCCCAGGGTGTCGGCGTCCATACAGGCGAACAGGACCGTGTTCATGGGTCGCTCACCACTCCTCACTCACTTCGCGGAAGGCCTCGTCCCTCGGCCTGCCGCTGTGTTCGCTGCGTCGGGTTCGCTCCGGTTCATGGGTCGCTCACCACTCCTCACTCACTTCGCGGAAGGCCTCGTCCCTCGGCCTGCCGCTGTGTTCGCTGCGTCGGGTTCGCTCCGGTTCATGGGTCGCTCACCACTCCTCACTCACTTCGCGGAAGGCCTCGCCCTCCGGCTCACCGCAACCAGCCCGGTACGGCCAGCCGGGCCGCGCGTGCGACCGCGGGCAGGTCGTGCCGCTCCGGGACCCGCGCCCGCGCCGGTCCGAAGAAGGCGTCCACCACCCGGGCGCTCGCGTGCCCCTGCTCGTCGGCGCACCACATCTCCCGGAACGCCGCGTACGTGGCGGCGAACGACGAGGCCAGGCCGTCGAGGTCGCGCAGCGCGTAGATCAGCTCCTCGGTGGTGGTCAGGCAGGGGCCCGGGGCGATCGCGGGCAGGTCGTGGTAGACGCCCCGCTCCACGCGGCGGTACTCGTCCCAGTCGTCGATCAGGAAGAGCATCGGCTTGCCGGTGACCGCGTAGTCGCACATCACCGACGAGTAGTCGGTCAGCAGCGCGTCCGAGACGAGCATCAGGTCGTTGATCTCCGGATACGACCCGGCCGGGCGGACGAAGTGGCGCAGGTGCTGGGGCACCCGGTAGCGCTCGACCGGGTGCGGGCGCAGCACGACCACCCACTCCCCGGCGAGGGCCCCCGCCATCAGCTCCAGGTCGGCGCGGACGGACCGGCCGGAGGACTTGGCCTGGTCCCGGTAGGTCGGCGCGTAGAGCAGCACCCTGCGGTCCGGCGGGATCTCCAGGCGGTCCCTCGCCCGCGCGACGGCGGCCGGGTCGCCGTGGACGAGCACGTCGCACCGGGGCGAGCCGTACCGGAGCACCGGGCCGGCGTACTCGTTCGACGGGACGAAGATCCGCTCGAACTCGGCGCTCGGCGCGACCAGCGCGTCCCAGCGCGCCACCGCCGCCCGCCACTGCGCCCGCGGGCCGGAGAAGTCGGCGCGCAGGTCGGGCGAGTTGAAGCCGATCGACTTGATGCCCTGACCGTGCCAGGTCTGCAGGTAGCGGGTTCCGCGCGGCTTGGGGTAGTCCAGCGGCAGCCCGTGGCTGTCCACCCAGTAGCCCGCCCGGGCCATCGTCCAGATGTACCGCCAGCTCATCCGGCGCACGAGCGGGGCGTCGGCGGGGAAGTTCCGGCGCCTCCTCGCGACCGACCAGACCATGCGGAGCGGGGCGCCGCGCCGCTTCAGCTCCTCGTAGATGTAGCGGGGGCTGCCGGTGTACCCGGCGCCGACGTCGGACTCGAACAGGGCGAGGTCCCGGCGGGGCGGCACGACCTTGATCAATCCCTTGTAGACGCGGAGCTTCAGCTCGGCGGTGCTCAGCTTCCTGACGAGCTTCGTCCGGGTCCGCGCCAGCCGGGACGCCCTGCGGAGCAGGCCCTCCCGCCGCCAGCACACCCGCAGGACCGCGGCCGTGCCCTCGGCCCGCACCGTGACGGTGTGCCAGGGGACGGCCGCGGTGACCGGCGCGGCGGCCGGGTCCACCAGGACCAGGTCGGAGGTGGCCCGGCCGTCGGGGCGGACGATCACGATCTTCGGGTCGTAGCGGCCGTCGAAGCCGAGGCGGCCGTGCCTGAGCCCGGCGAGGTCGACCACGGCCTCGCTGAGCAGGCTGCCGTCGGGCTGCTCGCGGGGCGCCAGCCGTACCCGGTGGGACCAGAGCTGCAGGAACGCGGTCCAGCCCGGGTGGGCGGCGAGGACCCCGAACGGGTCGTAGGTCCTGATCGACAGGGCGAGCCGCGTCCCGTCGCCGGTGAAGGCGGCCTCGTGCCGGAGCCTGGTCGCGGTGTAGGGCAGCTCGGCCAGGCGGAGCGAGGTGATCTCCATCCTCCGGTCCGGGACGGTGCCCCAGTAGGTCCGCCCGCCGTCCCGTACGGCGGAGCGCGGCGCGGCCCGCGGCCCGTTGAGGGAGCGGGCGGCGACGATCAGGTCGTCGATCCGGCCGTCGAGGATCAGCGTGCAGCAGACCCGGGCGACGGGGTCGATCCGCTCGAAGACGGCCGGGTCGATCCCGGCCAGGTACGGCCGGACGACGGAGGCGAACTCCGCGGCCCAGGCCCGGTCCCGGGAGGGCAGCGGGTTGAGGTAGACCCGCAGGTCCTGGCGGAGGAACCGGTGCTGGCGCTCGGGCACCAGGTGGCCGCAGCCGCGTTCCCGCAGGATCTCGTCGCTCAGGAGGGCCGCCCTGACGCGCTGCCGGGCGTTGCCCATCTCACGGAAGCGGAGCGAGATCGACAGGTGGCCGTCGCCCGTGTCGCGGGCCCGGTGCCAGACGTAGACGGTCCACGGGACCACCGCGAACCGGCGGGCGGCGCAGTACAGCTCGGTGGTGAAGACGTGGTCCTCGAAGTGCATGTCCTCCCGGAACGGGATCCGGCGCAGCAGGCCGGTCCGGTAGAGCTTGTTGGTGG
Organism: Thiemannella venezuelensis; assembly: GCF_014203605.1. Lineage (GTDB taxonomy): Bacteria > Actinomycetota > Actinomycetes > Streptosporangiales > Streptosporangiaceae > Planomonospora_A > Planomonospora_A venezuelensis. The sequence continues at coordinate 220,996 of NZ_JACHJJ010000009.1, forward strand.
CGAAGGAGTCGAGGAACATCCGGGGATCGTCGGCGATCCCCTCGACCGTCCTGCGCCGGGCGAACAGCTCGGGGTAGTAGCGGTTGCTCTTGCGGCTCGTCTCGTAGAACCGGATGATCTGGCCGGTGACGAAGTCGGCGCCGGTCCGCTCGATCTCGCCGATCATGCTCTTGCACGCGTGCTTGGCGAGCCGGTCGTCGCTGTCGAGGAACATGGCGTACGGCGCGCGGGCGGCGGCGACCCCGGCGTTGCGCGGTGCCCCGCAGCCGCCGCTGTTGCTCTCCCTGCGCAGGTAGCGGACCCGGGGGTCGCCCTCCTGGAGCGCGCGGACCACCCGCTCGGTGCCGTCGCTGCTCGCGTCGTCCACGACGATCACTTCGAGGTTCCGCAGCGACTGGTCCAGCACCGACCGCACGGCCCTGGCCACACGGGAGGCGTCGTTGTACGTAATGACGATCACGCTGCATTCGGGTGCATTGATCACGATCTGCACTGTTCCCGTGATTAAGTGGAGAATTGTCCGCTTTATTAATCAGTGCACCACTATTTACTTTCGCGGTCGGGCGGCGATCCTCCCTTCACTCGTGCTCTCCGCTCATCTCCGGTCGCTGTCTGTAATATTCATCTCGCCGGCCGGACTCCGGGCGGCGAGCTCCGGGAGGGGGAGGGCGGATGCCGCGAACGGAGCGGGAGGCGGCGCTGGTGTCGCTGCTCGACAGCATCACGCCGGTGATGAGCGCCGCCGACGAGCTCGAACCGGCGGCCCGGGTGATCCTGGCTGCGGTCTGCGAGCTGACCGGCTGGTCGCTGGGCCACCTGTACGTGGCGGACGACACCGGTGAGGGCTTCGTCTCCTCCGGGCTGTGGGTGGGCGCGGTCGAGGAGTTCCCGGTGCTGCGCGAGGTGACCGCCCGCTCGCGGTTCACGCCCGGAGTGGGCACCATCGGCCAGGTCGCGGCCACCGGCGAGCCGGTGTGGTCCTACGACGTCACCCGCGACCCGGCTTTCGTCCGGACCGGCGGGGGCGCCGAGCTCGGGGTGGGAGCCGCGTTCGCCTTCCCGGTCGTCGCCGTCGACGGGGTGGTGGCGGTGCTGGAGTTCTTCGCCCACCAGGTGATACCGCGGGACAGACCGCTGATGCGGGTGATGGCGAATCTCGGTCACCAGCTCGGCCAGGTGGTCGACCGGCAGCGGGCCCGGCAGGCCGCCGACGCGGAGCGGCACCGGCTGGAGCAGATGATCGAGACGTCGATGGAGGCGTTCGTGGCGATGGACGCCACCGGGCGCATCGCCGACTGGAACGCCGCGGCCGAGCGCATGTTCCGCCTCCCGCGCGAGCAGGCGCTCGGCCGGCTGCTGGCCGACACGATCGTGCCGCCCCGCCACCGGGAGGCCCACCTGCGGGGCCTGGCCCGGTTCCTGGACACCGGGCGGCCGAAGGTGCTCAACCAGCGGTTCGAGATCACCGCCTGGCGGCTCGACGAGGGCGAGGAGTTCCCGGTCGAGCTGGTGATCTGGGCCGTGCGCGACGCGGGCACGTGGCTGTTCAACAGCTTCCTGCACGACATCACCGACCGCCGCCGCGCCGAGGACGCGCTGCGCGTCGCCTACGAGCAGGAACAGGCCACCGTCGCCCGGCTCAGGGAGCTCGACGAGGCCAAGGGCGACTTCGTCGCCACCGTCTCGCACGAGCTGCGCACCCCGCTGACCACCATCATCGGCTACCTGGAGATGCTCACCGACGAGGAGGGCCCGCTCCCCGGTCGCTACGAGCGGATGCTGCACGTGATGGCGGACAACGCCGCCCGGCTGCAGCACCTGGTCGACGACCTGCTCACCGTCAACGCCATGAACACCGGCGACCTGACCGTCGACTCCGCCCCGGTCGCGGTGCGGGAGATCGTCGACCGGGCCGTCCGGAGCGTCGGTGAGGAGGCCCGCGCCCGCGGCTCCGCCGTCGAGGTGAGCGTCGATCCCGACGGGCAGCGCGTCGAGGCCGACCTCGACCACCTGGTGCGGGCGCTGAGCGCCCTGCTCTCCAACGCGATCAAGTTCTCCCCGCCCGGCGCGCCGGTCACCGTGCGCGCCTCCGGCGCCGCCGAGACGGTGACGATCGAGGTCACCGACACCGGCGCCGGCATCCCCGCCGACGAGCTGCCCCACGTCTTCGAGCACTTCTACCGCACCCGCTCGGCCACCGACCAGGCCGTCCAGGGCATCGGCCTGGGCCTGACCATCGCCAGGTCCATCGCCGAAGCCCACGGCGGCGCCCTCACCGCCGCCAGCACCCCCGGCCACGGCTCCACCTTCACCCTCACCCTCCCCGTGGCCGGGACGCGGAGGACGGCCCGGGAGGAAACGTGACCGGGAGCTCCGGGGTCCGGCGGTTCCCGGCCTGCGGGAGGGGCGCGGCTCCCCGCAGGCCGCGAGGACTCCGTCAGCGGCGCAGGGCGCGGCGGAGCAGCCAGGCGAGCAGGACGAGGCCCAGCACCGCGGCGGCCGGCAGGGCGGCCCGCCTGAGCAGCGGGACGCCCGCCACCTCCAGGAGGTCGAGGGCCTCCTCGTCGGGGGTGCGGGAGGTGCGGGCGGTGCCGGCCGGGTGGGCGTCCTGGCCGCGGATCTCCTCGACCGAGGCGACCTCGCGGGGCGGGGGGACCACGGTGAGGGAGGCCGGGGAGGTGGGCTCCGCCGAGACGCCCGGGGCGCCCGAGGAGGGCTCCACGGGTTCGGCGGGCTCCACCGCCGTCCCGGCGCCGGCCGCGGGAGGGGAGGTCTCGGCCGCCGTGCCGGGGCCCTCCGCCAGCAGGCCGGAGAGGTTGGCGGCGAACCTGTCGATCAGCCTCGCGCCGACCTCCGCCATCACGCCCCGGCCGAACTGCGCGGGGCGGCCGGTCACCTTGAAGGAGGTGTCGACGGTGACCCGGGTGCCGTCGCCCTCCGGGTGGAGGCGGGCGGTGACCGTGGCGCCGGCCGTGCCGGAGCCCCGGGCCTCCTTGCCGGAGGCCTTGATGGTCAGGGTGTGCGCGTCCTTGTCCACGTCCTCGAACCTGGCGTCGCCCCGGTAGGTGACCGTGATCGGGCCGACCTTCACCTTCATCCGGCCGGTGAAGGAGTCGCCGTCGACGGTGTCGAGCGCGGCCCCCGGCAGGCAGGGCGCGACCCGCTCCACGTCGAGGAGCACCGCCCAGGCCTGCTCGACCGGCACCGGAACCGTGAACTCGTGCTCGAACCGCATCGCCATCATTCTCCTAGCGAAGGGAGCGGAGGAGTCACTGGTCCGCTCCTTGTCGGTTGGTCGGACAGCAGGCCGTTCCTGCGTCACCCCGATAGTTGTGACACTACGACTACGGACGGCGGCATCGCCAGAGCGAGGACCCGCACCGGCCGGGGGACGGAACCCCGGCCGGTGCGGCCGCTCTCAGGCGCTCGCCGCCCGTACCGCCCGGTAGGTCAGCACCCGGGCCAGGTGGCGGCGGTAATCCTGCCCCGCGTGCAGGTCCGCCGGCGGGGCGGTGCCCTCGGCGGCCTCGCCGCAGGCGTCCCTGAGCGGGTCGCGGGAGCCGCCTGCGCCGCCGTTCCCGCCGGGCGCGGGCGCCACCCCGCGCAGCGCCGTCTCCACCGCCCGGGCCCGCACCGGCGCCGGGCCCATGTTGGTCAGGCCGATCCGGGCCTCCTCGAGGCTCCCGCCCTCGACCCGTACGGCGGCCGCCACCCCGACCACCGCCCACGCCTGCGCGGTCCGGTGGAACTTCTCGTAGTGGAAGCCCCAGCCCGCGCCGAGCTTGGGCACCCGGACGCCGAGCAGTACCTCGCCCGGGTGCAGCGCCGGCTCCAGGTAGTCGACGAAGAACTCGGCCGCCGGGATCTCCCGCTCGCCCTCGCCCGACCGGGCGACGAACACGCAGTCCAGGGCGAGGGCGACGGCGGGCAGGTCCCCGGCCGGGTCGGCGTGGGCGAGGGAGCCGCCGAAGGTGCCGCGGTGCCGCACCGCGGGGTCGGCGACCGTGGCGGTGGCCAGCGCGACCAGCGGGACGTGCTCGCGGACCACCGCCGAGCGCAGCACCTCGTCGTGCGTGGTGAGCGCGCCGATGAACACGTGGTCGCCGCGGTCCTCCACGCCGCGCAGCCCGGGCACCCGCCCGAGGTCCACGAGTGCCGCCGGGTAGGCCAGCCGGAGCCGGAGCAGCGGCAGCAGGGACTGGCCGCCGGCCAGGATCTTGGCCTCGTCCCCGGCGTCGCCGAGCACGCGGCAGGCCTCGTCCAGGGAGGCGGGCCGGATGTAGTCGAACGCCGCGGGGATCACCGTGCGCCTCCTTCGGACTCGGTCGGGCCCGCCCATCCCGTCGCGCTCCCGCCGGTCCCGCCTCCGCCGCCGAGCACCCGCCAGATCCGTTCGGGCGTGCAGGGCATCGGGACGTCGTGCACGCCGTACGGGCGCAGCGCGTCGACGACCGCGTTGACCACGGCCGGGGTGGAGGCGATCGTCCCGGCCTCGCCGACGCCCTTGACGCCGAGCGGGTTGCTGGTCGCGGGGGTCTCGGTCCGGTCGGTGACGAACTCCGGCAGGTCGGCCGCGGACGGGATCAGGTAGTCGGCCATCGTCGTGGTGAGCAGGTTGCCCTCGGAGTCGTAGACCGCCTCCTCGAACAGGGCCTGGGCGATGCCCTGCGCGATGCCGCCGTGCACCTGGCCCTCGACGATCAGCGGGTTCACCACGGAGCCCACGTCGTCCACGGCCACGTAGGAGCGGATCTTCGCGGTGCCCGTCTCGGTGTCCACCTCGACCGCGCACAGGTGGGTGCCGTGCGGGAAGGAGAAGTTCTCCGGATCGAAGGTGGCGTCGGCGTCCAGCCGGGGCTCGAAGCCGTCCGGGAGGTCGTGCGCGGCGAAGGCGGCCAGCGCGAGCTCCTGGATGGTCCTCCCCTCGGAGGTGCCCCGGACCCTGAACTCCCCGGCGGTGAACTCGACGTCGCCGGGTGCGGCCTCCAGCAGGTGCGCGGCCAGGTCCCTGGCCTTGTCCTTCACCTTCTCGCAGGCCCGCAGCACCGCGACGCCGCCCACGACGAGCGAGCGCGAGCCGTAGGTGTCCATGCCCCGGGGCGCGACCGCGGTGTCGCCGTGCAGGACGGAGACGTCGTCGAAGGGCACGCCCAGCGCGTCGGCCACGATCTGGCTCCACGCGGTCTCGTGCCCCTGGCCGTGCGGGGAGGTGCCGGTGACGACCTCGACCTTGCCGGTGGGGAGCAGGCGGACCGCGGCGTGCTCCCAGCCGCCCGCCCCGTAGCTGAGCGAGCCGAGCACCCGGGACGGGGCCAGGCCGCACATCTCGGTGTAGGTCGAGACGCCGATGCCGAGCTGGACCGGATCGCGCCGGTCGCGCCGGTCGGCCTGCTCGGCGCGGAGCTTGTCGTAGCCGAACAGGGCCAGCGCCCGGTCGGTGGCGGCCTCGTAGTTGCCGGAGTCGTAGGTCAGCCCGGCGATCGTGGTGTAGGGGAACTCCTGGTGGGTGATCCAGTTGCGGCGCCGTACCTCGATCGGGTCGAGGCCCAGTTCGTGCGCGAGCTCGTCGACGGCGCGCTCGATGGCGAACGTGGCCTCGGGGCGCCCCGCGCCCCGGTAGGCGTCGGTCGGCATCTTGGTGGTGAAGACGCCCGTGCAGGTGAAGTCGTAGGCGTCCATCTTGTAGATGCCGTTGTACATGAACGCGCCGAGCAGCGGCACGCCCGGTGTGACCAGCATCAGGTAGGCGCCCATGTCGGCGAGCAGGTCCACCCGCACGCCCCGGATCCGGCCGTCCCGCTCGGCGGCGACGGAGATCCGCTGGAGCTGGTCGCGGCCGTGGTGCACGGTCAGGTTGCCCTCGGAGCGGGACTCGGTCCACTTCACCGGCTTGCCGAGGCGGCGGGTCAGCAGCAGGCAGAGCACCTCCTCGGCGGTGACCTGGAGCTTCGATCCGAAGCCGCCGCCCACGTCGGGGGCGACCACGCGGAGCCTGTGCTCGGGGATGCCGGTGGTCAGCGCCAGCATGACGCGCAGCACGTGCGGGATCTGCGTCGCGGAGTAGAGGGTGAAGGCGTCGCCGTCGGTGGTGGCCACGACCGCGCGCGGCTCCATCGCGGTGGGGATGAGCCGCTGCTGGACGTAGGTCCGGTCGATCACCACGGGGGCGTCGCGGAACGCCGCCTCGATGTCGCCGCCGGCGAACTTCCAGGTGAAGGCCTGGTTGCCCGCCTCGTGGACTCTCGGGCCGCCCTCGGCGAGGGCCTCGGTCATGTCGAGTACGGCCTCCAGCGGCTCGTAGTCGACCTCGATCGCCTCCAGCGCGTCGGCGGCCTTGTAGCGGTCGGTGGCGACCACGCAGGCCACGGCCTCGCCGACGTAGCGGACGGTGTCCACCGCCATGGGCGGGTGGTCGGGGATGACGACGTCCTCGCTGACCGGCCAGGCGCACGGGAGCGAGCCCTGCTCGTCGGCGAGGTCCTGCCCGGCGTAGGCGGCGACCACGCCGGGCTGCACGCGCGCGGCGGAGACGTCGACCCGGGTGATCCGGGCGTGCGCCATCGGGCTGCGCAGGAACGCGACGTACAGCATGCCCGGGAGCTGGATGTTGTCGGTCCACATGGTCCGGCCGGTGACCAGGCGGGCGTCCTCCTTGCGCCTGCGCGCCCGGCCGACCTCGCGGACGCCGGAGGGGTCGCTGAGCTGGTCGCTCTCGGCGATCTGCCGGGCGACCAGGCCGGCGTCGAGCTGCTCGGTCATGACGTCCGCACCTCCTCGCCGGACATCTCCCGGGCGCCGCGCCGTACCGCGCGGACGATGTTGCAGTAGCCGGTGCACCGGCAGAGGTTGCCTTCGAGTCCCGCCCTGATGGCCTCGTCCGAGGGGTCGGGGTCGTCGCGCAGCAGGTCGATCGCGGCCATGATCATGCCGGGGGTGCAGTACCCGCACTGCAGCGCGTGCTCGGTGTGGAAGGCCTTCTGCATGGGGTGCAGCTCGGCGGCCCGGCCCAGGCCCTCGATCGTGACGACGTCGCACTCGTCGGCCTGCACGGCCAGCACCGAGCAGCTCTTGGCGCTGCGGCCGTCGAGCATGACGGTGCAGGCGCCGCAGTTGCCGGTGTCGCAGCCGACCGGGGTGCCGGTCTTGCCCAGCCGGTCTCGCAGCAGGTGGACGAGGAGGAGGCGGGGCTCGACCTCCTCCTCGTATCGGACTCCGTCGACGGTGACGGTGATTCGGGGCATACGTCCTCCAGGTGCACCCGTGGGGGATTACGGGGGGATTGAGGAGAAGTGGGAGCCGGCTGATAAATGCGAACGTACGCCCCTGTTGACGCCGGTCAAGCCCCCATCGCGGGAAGGCTGGTCACCCCCTCGACCGGTGGGTTGTGGCGGGAATAGTCCCCGAAGGTCCAGCGGAACGGGATCGCGGCGGCGGCGTGGACGACCCGGTCGACGTCGAACTCGACCAGCCGCTCCGCCCCCGGGACGCCGCGGGGGTCCTCGTCCACCCGGGCCCGGCCGGTCAGGTGGAGCGCGTCACCGCTGTCCCAGTCGAGGAAGAGCAGGCCGCAGCGCTCGTCCAGCTCCAGGTTGCCGAGCGTCATGTACATCATGTTCCCGGCGTACTCCGGCCAGGCCAGCCGCCGCCCGCCGAGCACCCTGACGAATCCGGGGCCGCCGCCCCGGTGGGACACGTCGGCGCCGAGGCCGGTGACGCGGGTGGCGACGAAGAACGTGTCCGCGCGCCCGATCCATGCGCGCTGCGCCCCCGTGAGCGCCCCCGTGAGCGTCTCCGCGGGCGTCCCTGCGGGCGCCGCCGCCGGGATCCCGGCGGCCCGCCGGGCGGTGTCCGGGTTCCCGCTCTCCGGGCTCCTGCCCCGCACGCCTCCGGGATGCGGGGCCGGGCCGTCGGCGATCGTCCTGGCCTGGATGTACTTGGGGCAGTTGGCGTAGACCTGCTCGGTGCGGATCACCAGGCGCTCCCCGTCCCGGCGCACCCGGCCGTTGAGCCGCATCCGCCGCCGGGTGGCCGGCTCGATGGCGAGCGTCCCGATGTCGTGCCCGTCCCCGCCGGTCCCGTGGGCGGCGTCGGGGCGGTCCGCGCCGCCGCTCCCGCCCGCCCCGCCGCCGAGCACCGCCGCCAGCGGGTCGTGCGCGCCGGGCAGCGCGTCGACCACGACGGCCCGCTCGCCGTACGGCCGGGCGAACCCGGCGGGGCCGGTCAGCGCGCTCGCCCAGACCCGGCCGGAGGCGTCGGCGGCCCCGATGACGAGCATCCGCTGCGCGCGGAGGAACTCGCCCGCCACCTCGGGGATCTCCGGCCGGGTCCGCACCGATCCCAGCTCTCCGGCCCGCCGCACCCCGGCCCGCCGCTGGACCGCGGCCTCCCCCGGGTGGACCTTTCCCTCCTGGATCATGACTCCTCCGTCCGGGGTCTGCCGGTCTAGAAGAACCCGCAGGTGGGAGCGGTCGCGGAGGGGGCGGGGAGCTCTCCGGCGCCGGTGGGCGCGTAGATCTCCAGCCGGATGCCGTCCGGGTCCTCGAAGAACACGCCCCCGGAGGAGGCCCCCTCGCCGTGCGCGACGGCGCCGTCGTGGTGGAGTGTCGCGCCGAGCTCCCGGACGACCTGCTCCGCCCGCCGTACCGTCTCGATGTCCGGGACCTCGAAGGACAGGTGGTGCAGGCCGGGCAGGCCGGTGGCGAACCGTCCTTCACTCTGCTGCCAGAGGGTCAGCACGAGCGTGCCGCCGAGGCCGAGGAAGGCGTAGCGGCGGCCATCCTCGCCCGACTCGCCCATGACCTCGAAGCCGAAGACCTTCCGGTAGAAGTCCTTGGACGCGTCGAGGTCGGAGACGTTGAGCCCGATGTGGCCGGTCTTGAAGGTCATCCGCGTACTCCCATCATCGTTTCTAACGGCTGGATCCGTTAGTGACGTGAGAACAATCTAATGGATTTATCGCTAATTTTCCGTTAGAAAACTGTGATGTGCGTCACTGTTGATGTGTGGGCGCCGCATTGACCCAGAGCGACACCGGGTCGCCTCCGCCCCGGTGCCGCAGTGGACGGTCTCCGGCGTGGGCGATGACCCCGAACGACGTCGCCGGTCGAACGCGGATGGCACTCCCTGGTATCCAGCCGCTGCTCCGACGTGGGCCCGAGGTCAGCAGTTGAGGGCGGCGGTGGTCAGGGGCCGGCCTGAGGCGGGGTCCAGGGCTATGGGGAACGTCCGCCCGTCGACCACCCGGATCTCGACCGAACCCGGCCCCGTCCACGTGACCGAGTCGAGGGCGTCGTCGGGGACGTCGTCGTTGAAGCAGCCGAGATCCCACTCCCTGCTGAGCAACCCGGCGTCCCTGCGGACGCTGAGCCACATCACCGTGTCCGGCCCGAGTCCCGCCAGCGACCGCTGGAGCCGGATCCGGTACGGATCCGGTCCGTCGACGAAGCCGACCTCCGCGGTCGAGGAGAACGCGAGGGCCATCCACCCCCCGAACAGCGCGACGCTCATGCCCAGCCCGGAAAGGAGGACGATCACGACACGCAGCCACATCCACCGGAGCCCGGCGGCGGCCAGCGCCATCAGGAGGCAGGCCAGCGCACCGAGCGCGAACGGATGGTTCAGATGCTCCCTCAGGAGCACCAGGTCGGAGTCGTGGAAGTACACCAGGACCGCGAGGCCGCCCGCACAGAGCGAGGCGGCCGACAGCACGAGTGAGCGGGGAGGCATCGCGGATCCCATCGGTGAGGCGCCACCGAGATCATGACAGCACCGCGGCGCCGTGATCGCGGAGTGCACAGGATCTCCACGAAACGTGCACAGCCTCCGGAAGACACCCGGCCACGGGAAAGGCGCGGCCCCGGAGGGGGCGGCGGCGGCGGGTACGGCCGGCGCCGTGGTGCCGACGGCGACCTTCTCGGCGGTGTGCCCACCCGCCATCAGCCGCAGGACGAGGCATGCGGGACCGATCCCATCCGGCACCGTACGCGGGCCAGGCCCAGTCGATTACGTTGACAGACCGGAGGTACACCGTGGCGTCCCATCCCCCTCTGCCCGGCATCGCGAAGAAACTCGCCGGATTGGTCTCAACGGTGATCGGTGAGATCCGCCCTCGGCTGACGGATGGCCGAGGGGACCGGACCGACCGGCTACTGACGGCGGTAGCCGAGCGGCCGGCGGTGGAGAAACCGCGCAGGGCCGTCGCGCGCACGGCCGTATGCGTTGTTGGCCGACGTCACGACGTGGCCGGTTCTGGGACGACGCCCCACATCAACGTGGAGCCCTTCAGCAGCTGCTCCGTCGGCCTGATCCCGGTCAGGTGCTCGACGAGCAGGAAAGCCGGCCCTTCATAGAAGTGGGGAGACGATGGATAGAGCCTGTTGATCTCCGCCATCGTGTCCACGAGTTCGTCCGGGGTCTCCGCCAGATGTTCGTCATCGACTCCCCAGGCGAATCTGATCTCGCCGTCCTCGCACCAGTGGAAGTAGTCCAGGCCCTTGATGGCCAGTGCGGCCTGGGAGACGAGGCGGGTGCCCGCGGAGAGCGCAGTGATCACGTCTTCGCTGGTGCCGAGCCAGTCAGGGTCGAAAACGAACGTCCAGTCGCCGATGGAGGTGACGCCGAGAGGCTCCCCAGGGCCTGGGTGGTCATCCGGGTCGTCGGGGAAGGGGCCCGGCGTGAAGTCCTCCCATCGACCGCCGAGGCGGGCGACCACCTGTTCAGGCGTGGCACGGACGTAGATGAAGCTGTAGCACTCCTCGGCGTATTCGCCGCAGAGCCAAGAGATGTCGAGGGGCTGCATGGTCATGTCGTCATGCTGCCAGCCGCCGCCGACAGGCACAGAACCCGGTCGTCACGGGATGACGGGGCTGGACGTGATACGGCACTCTCCCTCGCTTCGACTGCCCACCGCGCCCCAGAATGGGAAGTGTGACCTCACCGCGGATCTATCACGGCACGGGTCCGGGACCGATCACTCCGGACGGCTGCGCGGTCGACTACTACGCCACCCTCACCGCGAACGGCGAACCCGAACGCGTCCACGCCGCGGTCCCGCCCGGGGCGAGCATCCTCGAACTCGGCGCCGGCACCGGACGCGTCACCCGCCCCCTGCTGGAGCTCGGCCACGAGGTCGTCGCCGTCGACGAATCCCCCGAGATGCTCGCCCACATCACCGGAGCCGAGACCGTCTGCTCCCCGATCCAGACCCTGGCCCTGCCCCGGACCTTCGATCTGGTGCTGCTGATGTCGTTCGTCGTCGAGACCGCCGACGACGACCTGCGTGCCGCGTTCCTGCGCACCTGCCGCCGTCACGTCGTCCCCGACGGCTGCGTGATCCTGCAGCGCAAGCCCCCCGAGTGGTACGACACCGTCCAGCCGTCCGAGCACGATGCCGGCGACGGCCGTACCGTCCGCATGACGGACATCAGCCGCCCCGGACCCGGCCTGCTGAAGGCCACCATGGAGTACGTCATCGGCGAGCGGCGCTGGACCCACACCTTCCTCAGCCGCCGTCTCGACGACGACCGCCTCGGCCGCGAGCTCGGCCGGGCCGGACTGACGCTCTCCGGATTCCTCGACGACGACCGCGGATGGGTGTGCGCCGTACCCCGCTGAACCGCGGCTTTCCCGCGCGGCCGGGAATCAGGTCACCGCACGGGGTGCCGCTTCAGACGTGCGATCGCTCGTTCCGGTGCGTCGTGCCGCCGGGAGGCGCGGCGTGCCTCAGCTCAGGGCGGCGACGACCTCCTTTGCCGCTGTGGCGGCGCTCGCCGGGTTCTGGCCGGTCACCAGCCGCCCGTCGCGCACGACGTGCTCGGTGAAGTCGGGTGCCCCGGAGTGCAGGGCGCCGCGCTCGGCGAGGGTGCTCGCCAGCAGGAACGGCACCTCCCCGGCCAGGCCGACCGCCGCCTCCTCGGAGTCGGTGAAGGCGGCGACCCGCTTGCCCGCGACCAGGTGGGAGCCGTCGGAGAGGGTGACGTTCACCAGCGCCGACGGGCCGTGGCAGACCGCGGCCACCACCCCGCCGTTCTCGTAGACGGAGCGGGCCAGCTCCGCGATGCCCTCGCCGCCGGGGAAGTCCCACATGGTGCCGTGGCCCCCGGCGAAGAAGACCGCGTCGTACCGGGCCGGGTCGACGTCCGCGACGCGCGGGGTGGAGCGCAGCCGCTCGCCGTACTCCTGGAGGAACTTCGCCTGGACGGGGTCTTCGGGGTCGTAGCCGTCCTGGGGCGGCCGGCCGCCCGCGACGCTCGCGAGATCCATCTCGAATCCGGCGGCGTGGAAGACCTCCCAGGGGTGGGCGGCCTCGGAGACGTAGAAGCCGGTCGTGCGGCCGGTCTCGCCGAGCCGGTCGTGGCTGGTCAGGACAGTGAGGATGCGTTTCGTCATGGATCGAGCATCACCTGTGGCATGCCATCGAAACAAATAACCGAGCCTGTCGGCAGATATCAGGAAACTGATGGGAAAATCAGGAATGGCCATCTCGCTGGACCTGTTCCGCACCTTCCTCGCCGTGCACAGGACGGGCTCCGTCACGGCCGCCGCGCACACTCTCGGACTCTCCCAGCCCGCGGTGAGCGCGCAGGTGAGAGCGCTGGAAACGGCGTTGGAGCGCAGGCTGTTCGACCGGCTCCCGCGCGGGGTCGCCCCCACGCCCGCCGCCGACGAGCTGGCCCGGAGGCTCGCGGCGCCGCTCGACGCGTTGGAGGAGGCGGTCGGCGCCGGGCCGGGACCGGAGGCGTGGTGCACCTGGGCGGTCCCGCCGAGCTGCTCTCCACCCGCGTCGTGCGCGCGCTCGTCCCGCTGCTCGCCCGGGGCCTGAAGCTCCGCGTCGAACTCGGCCTCGCCGACGACCTGCTCGACAGGCTCGCCGCCGGCACCCTCGACCTCGTCGTCTCCTCGGTACGGCCCCGGCGGCGCGGCGTGCACGCGACGCCCCTGCTGGATGAGGAGTTCGTCCTGGTGGCGGCACCGGAACGGGCGGAGCGCGCCGGGATCCGCCCGCCCGGCGACTCGTCCGGCGGTCCGGTGGGAGAGCCGGTGGACGAGCCGCCGGGCCCGGGACCGGACACGGCGCCGGGCGGGGGAGCGGGCGCCGGGACGGTCGCCCCGTGGCTCCCGGATCCGGCCCGGCTGACCGGGATCCCGGTGCTTGCCTACGCCGAGGACCTCCCGGTCATCCGGCGGTACTGGCGGACCGTGTTCGGGGCCCGGCCCGTCATGTCGGCCGCACTCGTCATGCCCGACCTGCGCGGGGTGCTCGGCGCCGTCGCGGCGGGCGCGGGGATGTCGGTGCTCCCGCGTTACCTGTGCGAGGAGGAGCTGGCCGCGGGGACGCTCGTCCCGCTCGCCGAGCCGGAGCTGCCGCCGATCAACACGCTGTTCCTCGCCGTCCGGGAGGGTGCGATGACCCGGCGGGCCGTCGCCGCCGTCCACGACCACCTGCTCCGCTGGGGACGGGAGTCCCCCGACCGCAGAACGTGAGGCGGCGGGAGCTGCGGTCACGGGGCCACGAGAGCCGAGGCTCCCGAGATCACGAGGTCTGCTGCGAGGCCGCGGGCTGCGGGACGGGCGGGTCAGCGGGCCTTGTGCTGGCGGTAGTGGCGGGCGGCGCGGGCGCGGTTGCCGCATCCGGTCGAGCACCACTCCTGGCGGGCGTGCTCCTTCACGAAATAGAGCACGCAGCGCGGGGCCGGGCAGGCCCGGAGCAGCTCGCGCTCCGCCCCGGCCAGCAGGGCGATCGCCGAGGAGGCGAGCACGGCGCGGATCCGGGCGGACTCGTCCGCGCCGCCCGCCGGGACGCTCCTCGCCGCGGGCGGGCCGCCGTCGGGCCACTCCAGCCGGGAGGCCGTGGGCACGGCCAGCGCCGCGGCGTTGACCAGGTCGAGGGAGCCGGCGAACCCGGGCAGGCGGTGAGCGTCGGCGGCGCTCGCCGGGCCGGGCGCCACCGCCCGGGCGAACAGCGCCCGTACGGCCTGCCGCAGCTCGACCACCTCGCGCCGCAGCTCCTCGGTGGCGGTGAAGCCGTCGCCGAGAGCCAGCCCGCCGGCGTTCTCCCGGGCCCACGCGGTCATCCCCGCGACGTCCGCGAGCGCGTCCACCGGCCCGCTCCGGGTGGCGCGGACGGTGCTGACGAACTCCAGGGCTAGCATCCCCCGATTCTAACGCCTACAGCCGTGAGAACGGGTTAGCGGCGGATGGAGCGGGCGATGATGGCGACGAAGCCGGCGAAGGCCAGGCCGCCCAGGACGATCGGGAGCATGATGGCCGGGCCCAGCTCCGGAACGGTGATGAACAGGATCCCGGCGGTGACGAAGAGCGCGCCGCTGAGCAGGGCCATCCAGTCCGTGCGGTGCCAGCGGCTCCGCACCGCCGGGCTGCTCTCGTGCCGCGGGTCAGGCCGCACGGCGCACCTCCACGTCCCCGACGCCGGCCTTGACGGTCAGCACGACGGTCGCGACCTCGCCCTCCGGGGTCACCTCGGGCTCCAGGACCTTCTCGTACCGGATGTCGGCACCTCCCTGCACCGAATGGTCGATCTGGACATCACCGAACTTCGCGTGCCCGGTGACCTCGGCCCGGACGGTCGGCGGCAGGATCACGGTGATCTCGCCGACCGAGACGGACGCCTCGACGACGGTCCGCGAACCCGGTGCGAACGTCAGGTCGCTCAGGTCCAGGGTGCCCTCGCCGACCCCCACCGCGTAGTTCCCGGAGAGCTCGGAGAGCGAGGCTGGGACCCAGTCGTAGCTGCCGAACCGCTTGGGCATGTCACTCAGGGCGGACCCCGTGACCAGGGCGAGCGCGACGACGGTGCCGGCGGCCACCAGGGCGGCTCCCCGGCCGAACCAGGCGGCGACCAGGAGCCCGCCGCCGATGGTGATGAGCGCCGCACTCCCGACGACCGTCATGTTCACCGATCCCGAAGCGGACTGGACCGCCATGATGATCCCTCCAACGATCAGGGCCATGAGTATCGTGATCGACCCGACGAACGACCGGGGCGCCCTCGGCCGGGGCGCCGGCTGCGCCCGCGCGCCGTATGCGGCGAGGTCGTAGGGAGACTGCGAGACCGGACCCCTGCGCGGGTCCAGCGGCCGGTAGGGGCCGTAGGGGGCGAAGGGCTCGCCGGAGGAGTCGAACGAGGGCGCCGTCCTGGCGTAGGGGCCCGGCGTCCCGTGGGGGGCGTAGGGCGGCCGGGACGGACCAGGCCCCCACGGGGCGGCCCCCTCGCGCGAGGTGCCCTCGGACGGGGGCGCGTCCGTCCCGGAGGCCGTCTCGCCGGTCAGGCGGGCGCGGGTCGCGGCCATCCGGGCGTGCGCCGCGGCGATCGCCTCCTCGACGATGCGGGTCCGCTCGGCGGGATCCTGGACGGGCCCGGCCGCGGCTGCGGGTGCGGGCTCGGCCGTGGGTGCGGTGGCGGCTGCGGCTGCGGGTGCGGCCGTGGGTGCGGTGGCAGGGGTGCCGGCCGGAGGGTACGGCTCGGCGGAGACGGGCACCGGCGGGTACGGCTCGGCCGGAGGACGGGTCCCGGCATACGGGTCCGCGACGGCCGAGGGGACGCCGGAGGGGACGGGCGGCGAGGCGGGCGGGGCGAACGCGCCGGGCCGGTGCTCCGGCCCGGGAGCGGCCTTCGGGCCGGCGCGGCGCCCGCTCCGGAGCCGCTCGGGCAGCGTCCGGGCCAGCGCCAGGATGTCGACGCCGCGCGCGTGCGCGGCGAGCAGGGCGACGGCGAACGTGGTGCCCACCACGATGCTGGCGGCCCCGATGCCGCCGGAGCTCACGTTGATGGCCAGGCCGAAGCCGAAGACGCCGGTCAGCAGGGCCATGACGGTCTCGCCGTCGAAGTCGCGCCGGGTCCACTGCTCGATGTGGCCCGGGGCGCCGTTCGTCTCCCGCATCAGCAGGAACGCCGCGATGTAGAGCATGACGCCGACACCCGAGGCGAGCACCAGCATCGCGAAGCCGACCCGGAACAGCACCGGGTCGATCCCGGTGTGACGGCCCAGGCCGGCGCAGACCCCGGTCAGCATGCGGCCCTCGTCGCTGCGGCGGAGCCTGCGCGGCTCACCGGCGGCGGTGGCGGGCGGCGAGTCGGGCAGGGGGCTCGCCGGGTCCTGGGCGTTCCCGGTGTCGTTCATGGTCCCATCGTGGCCCCTGCCGCGGCCCCGGCGCATCGGGGACACCCCTGAGCCGTCCCGGAGGAGGGGGCGCCTTCTCAGGGACGGGCCAGGGGAAGTCCCGATGCGCCCGGTCCCGCCGCCGTGTGACGATGACATGGCTATGACTGATCGACAGACGTCGCGCGGACCCGCCGCCGCGGACACGACACCTCACGACGCGGCGCCCGCGGCCGTCGGCGAGGCGGGCTTCCCCCGCCTCCTGCGGCTGGTGGAGGGACGGCTGGTGGCGGGGGTCGCCCAGGGCGTCGCGGCCCAGCTCCGGCTCGACCCGGTCGTGCTGCGGCTGGCCTTCGTGCTGCTCACCGTGCTGGACGGGATCGGCGCCGTGGTCTACGCGGCGCTGTGGATGTTCACCCCGCGCGCGCCGTACGAGGGCCGGGATCCCGGGCGGGACTGGAGCCAGGTCGCCGCCTACGGCGCGATCGGCCTGGCGCTGCTCGCCCTGCGCTGGCTCACCGGCGCCTCGACGGGCGGGATCGGGGCGTGGCCGATCGCGATCGGCGGGATCGGCTCGCTGATCCTCTGGCAGCAGGCCGACCCGGACCGGCGGCAGCGCTGGATGGACTCCACCGTCGGGCAGGCGCGCAAGAGCAGGGTCCGCACGTTCGCCGGCCTGGTGCTCGTGGTCGTCGGCGCGATCGGGTTCCTCGCCGCCAACGACGAGCTGGACCAGGCCCGCCCCGGCATCGTGTTCACGCTCGTGGTCGTGGGCGGCGTCGCGCTCATCGCCGCCCCCTGGCTGGCGGGCCTGTGGAAGGAGCTGCAGCGCGAGCGGCGCGAGCGCATCCGGCAGGAGGAGCGGGCCGAGTTCGCCGCGCACGTGCACGACTCCGTGCTGCACACGCTGACGCTGATCCAGCGCAACGCGCACGACTCCCGCGAGGTGATGCGGCTCGCCCGCTCCCAGGAGCGCGAGCTCCGCAACTGGCTCTACCAGCCGAAGCAGGACGCCGACGCCTCGGTCGCCGCGGCCGTGCGGCGGGCCGCGGCCGAGGAGGAGGACGCCCACGGGGTGCCCATCGAGGTGGTCTGCGTGGGAGACTGCCCGCTGACGCCCGAACTGTCCGCCATGATGCAGGCCGCGCGTCAGGCCATGGTCAACGCCGCGAAGTACTCCGAGTCGCCGGTCGTCTCCGTCTACGCGGAGGTGGAGCCGGGCGAGGTCACCGTCTTCGTCCGGGACCGGGGTGTCGGCTTCGACATGAGCGAGGTGCCCGAGGACCGGATGGGCATCCGCCAGTCGATCATCGGCAGGATGGAGCGGAACGGCGGCAGCGCCCGGGTGCGGACCGAGCTCGGCGAGGGTACGGAAGTGATGTTGACCATGAAGCTGGAGAGCTCGTGATCCGGGACCCGGCGCGGTGCCGCGCGTGCGGGCCGTACGGGCGGGGTGCCGGACGGGTGCGCGGGCCGCAGGACGGTCGGCGGGGCGGCGGGGCCGCCGGGGGAACGAACGAGGATCGGTGAGGAAGCGCATGGGCAACATCAGGGTTCTGATCGTCGACGACCACCGGCTGTTCCGCTCGGGGGTCCGCGCCGAGCTGGGCGACTCCATCGAGGTGATCGGCGAGGCCGAGGACGTGGAGTCCGCGGTGCGGACGATCGCCGAGCTCCAGCCCGACGTCGTCCTGCTCGACGTGCACATGCCCGGCGGCGGCGGGCAGGAGGTGCTCCGCCGGGTCCTGGGGGCCGGCTCGCAGGTGCGTTTCCTCGCCCTGTCGGTCTCCGACGCGGCCGAGGACGTCATCGGCGTGATCCGCGGCGGCGCCCGGGGCTACGTCACCAAGACGATCAGCGGCCGGGAGCTCACCGACGCGATCCGCCGGGTGGCCGAGGGCGACGCGGTCTTCTCCCCGAGGCTGGCCGGGTTCGTGCTGGACGCCTTCGCCTCCACCGAGGCCCCGCCGATCGACCCCGAGCTCGACTCGCTGACCCAGCGCGAGCGCGAGGTGCTGCGCCTGATCGCCCGGGGCTACGCCTACAAGGAGATCGCCAAGGAGCTGTTCATCTCGGTCAAGACGGTCGAGACGCACGTCTCGTCCGTGCTGCGCAAGCTCCAGCTCTCCAACCGCCACGAGCTCTCCCGCTGGGCCACCGCCCGCCGTCTGGTCTAGGTTCTGTACGGCTTGCGCCTTCTGTGCGACTCTGCGAGATATGGGTCGCGACGTTCCCGCCATGGTGTTCAGCCGGGAGGACCGGCGACGGTACCGGGACAAGATCCGCAGGTGTCTGGACGTCCTCGCCCAGATGCTGTGCGACTCCCGGTTCGACTTCGACCAGCCCAAGGCCGGGCTGGAGATCGAGCTCAACCTCGTGGACGAGCGCGGCGGGCCTGCGATGCGCAACGCCGAGGTGCTGGCGGCCATCGCCGAGCCCGACTGGGCCACCGAACTGGGGCAGTTCAACGTCGAGATCAACGTCATGCCCGAGTCCCTCGCGGGGGACGGCGCCGTGCGGCTGGAGAACGGGGTCAGGGACCGGCTCAACCACGCGGAGGAGCGGGCGCGCACGGTCGGCGGGCGCACCCTGCTGATCGGCGTCCTGCCCACGCTGCGGGAGGAGGACCTCAACGAGGGCACGCTCTCGGCCAACCCCCGCTACCGGCTGCTCAACGAGCAGATCTTCGCGGCCCTGGGCGAGGACCTGCACCTGCTCATCGAGGGGGACGAGGTCCTCGACACCTACGCCGACAGCATCGCCCCCGCCTCCTGCACCAGCACCCAGCTCCACCTCCAGGTCGGTCCCGAGGAGTTCGCCGCGCACTGGAACGCGGCGCAGGCCGTCGCGGGCGTGCAGGTGGCGGTGGCGGCCAACTCGCCGTTCGTGTTCGGCCGGCGGCTCTGGCAGGAGACCAGGATCCCGCTGTTCCAGCAGGCCGTCGACACCCGCACCGCCGAGCTGAAGGCCCAGGGCGTGCGGCCGAGGGTGTGGTTCGGCGAGCAGTGGATCACCTCGGTCTTCGACCTGTTCGAGGAGAACGTACGGTACTTCTCCGCACTGCTGCCGCTGTGCGAGGAGGCAGACCCGGCCGAGGAACTCGCCCGCGGGGCGACCCCGGGACTGGACGAGCTCACCCTGCACAACGGGACCGTCTACCGGTGGAACCGGCCGGTCTACGCGACCGTGGAGGGCGTCCCGCACCTGCGGGTGGAGAACCGGGTGCTCCCCGCGGGCCCGACGGTCGCCGACATCGCGGCCAACGCCGCCTTCTACTACGGGCTCATGCGCGTGCTGCCGCACGCCGAGCGCCCGGTGTGGACGCGCATGACCTTCGGGACGGCCGGGGAGAACCTGACCACCGCCGCCCGCCGCGGGATGGAGGCCCGCCTCTACTGGCCGGGGCTGGGCGAGGTGCCCGCCGCCGAGCTGGTCCTGCGCCACCTGCTCCCGCTCGCCTACGAGGGGCTGGACCTGTGGGGGGTCGATCCCGGCCCCAGGGACCGGCTGCTCGGCATCATCGAGCGGCGGTGCGTGACCGGGATGACCGGGGCACGCTGGCAGACCGAGGCGGTGGAGGCGCTGGGGAACCTCGACCGGCACGAGGCGCTGCGCCGCATGACCCTGCTCTACATGGAGCACATGCACGGCAACGAGCCCGTCCACACCTGGCCGGCGCCCTGAACCCGGGCGGCGCGGACGCCTCCCCGCGGCGCCCGGGCCCGGTGCTCGCGGTGCTGCCACCGGGTCCGGTGGCCGCGCTGCCGTCACCTGTCGCGAACTGGGGGTACGCCGCTGGGTGATTCGGGAATCCGCCGGAAGGCTGATGCCGCGGCGTTGCGGCCCGCCTAGTCTGAGGGCCGGTGATCCATCAGGGGGTGATGTCTCATGCGGAGGACGGTCCGTGAGATCGGCTGGGCCGTACGGGGAGCCTGCCGTGGCAGCGACCCCGAGCTGTTCTTCCCGCCGGCGCCGTCGGTCGAGCAGGAGTCGCGGGCCAAGGCGGTCTGCGCCGGCTGCCCCGTGCTGGACGACTGCCGGGCCTATGCCGTACGGGCGGCGGAGCCGGAGGGGATCTGGGGCGGGCTCACGGTGAAGGAGCGCCGCGGCCTGCGCTTCCCGGCGGGGTGGCGGCAGCGGGCCGCGGGATGATCGTCCTATGAAGGGAAACGGACCGGCCCGCCCGCGTACGGCGCCGGCGACGCTCGCCGGCGCGGTGGCCGTGCTGGCGGCGGCCAACGTGATCAACAACCGCCTCGCGCCCCGCCTGGCCCCGCTGACCTCGGCCGCGGCCACCGGCGCCCTGGTCGCGCTGGCCCGCGGGGACGGTCTCTCCTGGTCGGAGCTGGGATTGCGGGACGGCCCGCGCGGTCTGCGCATCGGCGGGGCGCTCGCCGCGGCGGTCGCCGCGGCCTACGGCGCGGGCATCGCGATCCCCGCCACCCGCCGGTTCTTCCGCGACGAGCGGGCGCTCTCCCTCTCGCGCGCCCGCGTGCTGGAGGAGGCGCTGCTCCAGGTGCCGGTCGGCACGGTCCTGCTGGAGGAGGCCGGTTTCCGCGGCGCGCTGTACGGCCTGCTCGCCCGCTCGCACGGGGAGGCCGCGGCCACCGTCGTCTCCTCGGCCCTGTTCGGCCTCTGGCACGTCCTGCCGGCGATCGACATGGCCGCCGCCAACCCCGCGCTGAGCGCCCTCGCCGCGGGGGAGGCCCCGGAGGACGGCCCGCCGGCCGGGCCGTCCCCGGCGGAGACGGCCCGGGTGGTGGCCGGGTCGGTGCTCTCCACCGGGCTGGCCGGGGTGCTCTTCTGCGTGCTGCGCCGTCACGGCGGCCTGGCCGCCCCCGCCCTCCTGCACACCGCCACCAACTCCCTCGGCTACCTGTTCGCCCGCCTCGCCCCGGCGGAGCCCCCCGCCTGAGGGGCGGCCGCCTCTCCTGCGAGACGACGCCGGTGCGCGGCGGGAGACCGGACCGCGGCGGAGGCCGGTCCGTCAGGGGCTCCCGGAGTCTTCACCGGTTGCGCGGCGCATTTCGCCGGTATCCGGTCTCCGCTGGAATGCCCAGGTCGGTGAGCACATCTGCGCCCCTGACCCGTTCGGGGCGCCTCAACACTATTGAGTCAGCAAGGTCAACTGTTGTAAGTTCGGGCACGCGATCTTACCGGTCCCCGATCTCCGCAGGTCAAGTCCTGTGCGGCCATGATCGGGGTGCCGTCCCCCGTGGAAGGAAGACCATGCGCTCTCGCTCGACCGTCATCACCGGAACCGTGATGACCCTGGCCTTCGGCGTGCTCTCGCCGGTGCCGATGAATGCGGCCGCCGCCGCCACCGGCACCGCCGTCACCGACGCCGCCGGCACCTCGGCGGCGCCCCTGTCCAGGATCCACAACCGGACCAACATCGCGATCACGGCCAGGAAGGACTGGACGTGCAGCACGGGCACCACCGGCAGCTCCAGCACCGGATGCGTCGGCGGGGCGAGCAGGACCGTCGCCGCCTACGACAAGACCCCTCTCACCGAGGACTGGGACGTCGTCCAGGTCGACGCCGGCTGGTGCTACAAGATCAAGTTCGTCATCCCGTTCAAGGAGTGGACGCTCACCTTCAACCAGGTCGGGCAGGGCAACCGGTACGTCAAGGTCGAAGACCACGCCGACGCGTACGTCACCAGCCAGAAGGCGGGCTCCTGCTGAGCCGGCCCGCGACGGCGCCCGAGGGCGCCTGAGGTCCTTCGCGGCCGCCCGGCGCGGCACCGCACGATCCGCGCGTGCGGCGCCGGGCGGCCGGAAGGCGGGGCCCTCCGGCCGGAGGGCCCGACGTCACGAGGGGCGGGCGGCCTGCTTCAGGTGGCCGCGGGCGACCAGTTCGACCGTGAGGAGGACGGCGATCGCCTCGGCCGCCAGCAGCGCGACCAGCACGACGAGCTGCACCACGCCCGCGTGGACCGGGTCGGCGCCGCCCAGGAGCATGCCCACGAACGCCCCCGGCAGGGTGACCAGGCCCACGGTCCGCGTCTGGTCCAGTGCGGGCACCAGCGCCTGGGCCGCCGCCGGGCGGCAGATCTCCAGGGCCGCGTCCCGGCCGGAGAAGCCCAGCGCGAGCGCGGCCTCGACCTCGCCGCGCCGCTGGGCCAGCTCGTCCAGTGCCCGCCGTCCCGCGAGCGCCGTGGCCGTCAGGCAGCCGCCGAGCAGGATGCCGGCGACCGGGATCAGGGTGATGCCCTGCGGGGGGACGGTCCCGGTCCCAGCCAGGACCAGGAAGATCGGCCACGTGCCCGCGCCGACGGGGACGGCGGCCCACCAGGCGGCCCGGCCCGAGGCGATCCTTCGGCCCGCGGTCAGACTCGCCACGCCGTACATGACCAGCACGAACGCCGCCGCCGCGAATGCCCGCTCGACGGCCCAGACGATGATCAGCGAGACCGCGCCGAGCTGGACGGCGGCGCGCAGGCAGGCGGTGAGGACGGCGCGGGCGTGCCCGAGGCGGCCGAGCAGGGAGACGGCGGCCCCCGCGAGGGCGAGGAGGACGACGACGGCGGCGGTGACGGGAGAGACGGCGATGGTGCTCACGGGACAAGAGCATGTCCTACGCCCCGGGGTGCCGCGCGGAGGCCGCACGCGTCAGACGGTGGGGACCCGCCTGAAGGCCTCGGCGTAGCGGCCCTCGCCGAGGCCGCCGTTCTTCGCCAGGAAGGCGAAGCGCTCCCGGATGAAGTCCTCGAACCCCTCGATGTGGCTCGTCTGGCTCACGTGGGCGCGCAGCGCGGCGAGCTTGCGGTCGAAGGTGCCGGTGACGTCCACGTGGTGGTTCGGGCTCTCGTCTCCGTTCAGCCAGACCTCGGGGACCGCCCACGCCTCCAGGCCCTCGTCCGCCAGCAGTTCGGGGAAGGCGTAGGGGTTGCGGGCGTCGGGGTAGACGGCGTCGAGGGCCGCGCCGCCGACCGCGCGGTGGTCGGGGTGGCTGGGCGCGATGAAGGTGTAGTTGCGCTCGGGGGTGTGGGTGATCACCAGGTCGGGGCGGACCTGGCGGACGACCCGGGCGATGTCGCGCCGCAGGCCCAGGCCCGGCTCCACGCTCCCGTCCCGGTAGCCGAGGAAGCGCAGGTCGTGCACGCCCACGACCTTGGCCGCGGCCGTCTGCTCGGCGCGGCGGAGCTCGGCCATCCCGCCGCCGTCCAGCGCGCGGTCGAAGCCGCCGGCGTCGCCGTCGGTGACGACGCAGTAGACCACCTCGGCGCCCCGGTCGGTGAGGCGGGCGACGGTCCCCGCGGCGGCGAATTCGGCGTCGTCCGGGTGCGCGGTCACCACGAGCACCCGGTTGATCTCGTTCTCGGACAGCATGCGAGGCCCTTCCGGTCTTTCCACACCTGATCACCGGGTGCAACCGCCGGAAAGTCCGTCCGCATTCCTTCCCGCGCCTGGACCCGGTTGTCGGTGACCCGCCCTAACCTAGGGGGCGTGTCGATCCCAGCCGATTCCCTGACCCACCCGTTGCTCGACGGGCTCAACCCCCAGCAGCGCGAGGCCGTCGTGCACCACGGCAGCCCCCTGCTCATCGTGGCGGGAGCGGGGTCGGGCAAGACGAGGGTGCTGACCCACCGCATCGCCTACCTGCTGGCCGAGCGGGACGTGCGGCCGCAGGAGATCCTGGCGATCACCTTCACCAACAAGGCCGCCAAGGAGATGAAGGAGCGGGTCGACAAGCTCATCGGGCCGCGCTCGGCGGCGATGTGGGTGATGACGTTCCACAGCGCGTGCGTGCGGATCCTGCGCCGCGAGGCCGCGCGGCTGGGCTTCCCGTCGGGCTTCTCCATCTACGACCAGGCCGACTCCCAGCGCCTGATGGCCATGGTCTGCCGGGAGATGGACCTCGACCCCAAGCGCTACCCGCCCCGCTCCTTCTCCGCGCAGGTCAGCAACTTCAAGAACGAGCTGGTCGACTACGAGACGGCCGCCGACCGGGCGTCCACGCACATGGAGCGCACGCTCGCCGAGGCCTACAAGAACTACCAGCGGCGGCTGACCGAGGCCGGCGCGATGGACTTCGACGACCTCATCATGCTCACGGTCACGCTGCTGCAGATCTTCCCCGACGTGGCCGAGCACTACCGCCGCCGCTGGCGGCACGTCATGGTCGACGAGTACCAGGACACCAACCACGCCCAGTACACCCTGATCCGGGAGCTCGTCGGCACCCCCGAGCTGCGCACCGCCGACGGCGACCTGGTCCGGGAGGGCTCGTCCGGGATCGCCCCGGCGGAGCTGTGCGTGGTGGGTGACGCCGACCAGTCGATCTACGCCTTCCGCGGTGCGACGATCCGCAACATCCTGGAGTTCGAGCGCGACTACCCGGACGCGCGGACGATCCTGCTGGAGCAGAACTACCGCTCGACCCAGACCATCCTGTCGGCCGCCAACGCGGTGATCTCCCGCAACGAGAGCCGCAAGCCCAAGAACCTCTGGTCGGACCAGGGCGCCGGGCCGAAGATCGTGGGCTACGTCGCCGACGACGAGCACGACGAGGCCATGTTCGTCGCCCAGGAGGTCGACAAGCTCGCCGACGACGAGGGCGTGGTCCCCGGCCAGGTGGCGGTGTTCTACCGGACCAACGCGGCGTCGCGGGTGTTCGAGGAGACCTTCATCCGCACCGGCCTGCCGTACAAGGTCGTGGGCGGGGTGCGCTTCTACGAGCGCAAGGAGGTCCGCGACCTGCTGGCCTACCTGCGGGTGCTGGCCAACCCCAACGACGTGGTCTCGCTGCGCCGCATCCTCAACGTGCCCAAGCGGGGCATCGGCGACCGGGCCGAGGCGATGGTGGAGGCGTTCGCGGCCCGGGAGCGCGTCCCGTTCGCCGAGGGGCTGCGCCGGGCCGGCGAGGCGCCGGGCATGGCCACCCGATCGGTCAACGCGATCAAGGAGTTCGTCGCGCTCCTGGACGAGCTGACGCTCAAGGCCGAGAGCATGTCCCCGTCGGAGCTGGCCCAGGAGGTGCTGGTCAGCACCGGCTACCGGGCCGAGCTGGCGGGCTCCGGGGACCCGCAGGACGAGAGCCGCCTGGAGAACCTGGACGAGA
Source organism: Thiemannella venezuelensis (assembly GCF_014203605.1). GTDB lineage: Bacteria > Actinomycetota > Actinomycetes > Streptosporangiales > Streptosporangiaceae > Planomonospora_A > Planomonospora_A venezuelensis. The sequence continues at coordinate 246,181 of NZ_JACHJJ010000009.1, forward strand.
TGGTCTCGGTGGCCTCCGAGTTCGAGGAGGCCAACCCCGAGGGCACGCTCGTGGAGTTCCTGGAGCAGGTCTCGCTGGTGGCCGACGCCGACCAGATCCCGGTGGGCGACGGCGGGCAGGGCGTCGTCACGCTGATGACCCTGCACACGGCCAAGGGGCTGGAGTTCCCGGTGGTCTTCCTCACCGGCATGGAGGACGGCGTCTTCCCGCACATGCGCTCCATGGGCGAGCCGAAGGAGCTGGAGGAGGAGCGCCGCCTGGCCTACGTGGGCATCACCCGCGCCGAGCGCCGCCTGTACGTCTCCCGGGCGGCGGTGCGCAGCTCGTGGGGCTCGCCGTCGTTCAACCCCGCCTCCCGCTTCGTCGCCGAGATCCCCTCCGACCTGGTCGACTGGCGCAGCGACCCGAAGAAGAACGCCTGGACCGCCGCCACCCGCCGCGAGCCCTCCCGTACGGCTCCCGCGGGCAGGAAGGGGGGCCGCCAGATCCCCAGCCTGAAGCCCGGCGACCGGGTCACCCACGACCAGTACGGCCTGGGCACGGTCGTCTCGTGCGACGGCGACAAGGCGAAGGTCGACTTCGGCAGCGGCGGGGAGAAGACCCTGGTGCTGGCCTACGCCCCGCTGGAGAAGCTCTGACCCCGGCAGCCTCCGGTCCCGGGGAGGGGAGTCCGGCCTCCGTCAGGAGGCCGGCGGCAGGCCGTACCGGACGCCGGTCAGCTCCTCGGAGAGCCCCCACAGCCGGCGCGCGTCGGCGGGGTCGGTCGCCGGCCTGACCGGCCGCACGACCGTCGGGTGGCCCCGGTTCTCGGCCCAGCCGTCCGGGCCGATGAACTCGCCGCCGCGGGCCCCGGGGTCGGTCGCGGCGTAGAGCTGGCTGAGCGCGCCGACGTCGGCGTGCTGGGCGTAGAACCGGTTGCCGATGCGCATGATCGACCTCATCAGCCCGGTCGGGCCGGTGGTCTGCAGATTGGTGTCGGAGTAGCCGGGGTGCGCCAGCAGGCTGCGCACCGGTGAGCCGGCGGCCTTCAGCCTGCGGTCCAGCTCCAGCCCGAAGAGCACGTTGGCGAACTTCGACTGCGCGTAGAAGGAGATCGGCGAGTAGGAACGCGCCCCGGTCAGGTCGTCGTAGCGGATCCTGCCCTGCCTGTGCAGGGTCGAGCTGACCGTGACCACCCGGGGGTCCCGGCCCGCGGCGATCACGTCGAGCAGCAGGCCGGTGAGCGCGAAATGGCCGAGGTGGTTGGCGGCGAACTGGCTCTCGTGCCCCTGGGGGCTCAGCGACCGGGGCGGCATCATGATCCCGGCGTTGTTGACCAGCACGTCGACGTCCGTCCCGTCGGCGAGGAGTCCTTCGGCGAACCTCCTGACGGAGTCGAGGTCGGCGAGGTCCACCCGGCGCAGTTCGAGGCTGACGGGGCGGCCGGCGCCCGCCTGGATCTCCTCCAGCGCCCTGCGGCCCTTCGCCTCGTCGCGCACCGCCATCACCACGTGCGCGCCGCGCCGGGCCAGCTCGCGCGTCGTCGCGTAGCCGAGGCCGCTGTTGGCCCCGGTCACGATGAACGTCCTGCCGGTCTGGTCCGGGATGAGGTCGGCGGTCCACCGTTTCGCGCCCTGGGCCGGGTTCGTCGTGTTCATGGACACATGATGTTCTTCGTGGCGCTTGGTGTCATGTGTCCGGCGGCCGGAAGGGCCCGGGGACCATGCTCCGGTCCCGCGGGCCCTTCCTCCCGCCGTGCGGGGCCCCGTGGATCGATCAGCCCGCGGTCTCGATGATGCGGGTGAAGGGGTCCTCCGCCTTCCCCTCCAGGTCCAGTTCCTCGAACTCGGCCACCTGGGCGGCGGGCGGGGCCTTGATGGCGGACTTCACGCCCCAGCCGGTGTAGCGGCTGTCGTTGAGGTAGGTGAGGTCCACACTGGTCAGGCCGCGCATGGACTGGGTCCAGGACGAGACGGCGCGCCGTACGAGCTGGTCGGGGCCGATGTAGAGCTGCCAGCTCACCCGCAGGGGCGCGGACTTGGCCGAGGGCTCGGCCCCCAGCAGCCCGCGGACGGTGGGGGAGACCCGGTAGAGCTCGCCCAGGGTGATCGTGCCGGAGTGCACGACCGTCCGGGCGCCGTCCCAGGTCCCGCCGGGGCGTCTGGACGTCGTGTGCGCCAGGGCCGCCTTCAGGGTGGCGGGTTCGAGGGGGTTGACCAGCTGCTGGGCGGGATTGCCGGGGGAGACCGGCTGGGCCGGGGTGCGCAGCCACTTCTTGCCCTCGGGCATGGCGCCGGCGTAGAACGCGCTGGAGGTGTAGGAGACGCCCTTCACCGTGATCGTGCGGGAGGGGGCGAACATGTCCTTGAACTCCTCGACGAGCTCCTTGTTCGCGCCGGGCAGGCTGAAGGTGCTGGTCAGGTCGGAGGCGGTCACCCCCTTGCGGCCGAACTCCAGCACGCCGCCGCGCCGGCCGAAGATGACCCGCTGGGTCCTGCCCTCGCCGATGAGCTTGGCCTGCTCGGTGAGCTTCACGCCGCGGCCCGGTCTGAACTGCTTTCTCAGCGCGGACACCGGATCCGCCGGTGCGGCCTGCGCGCCCGCCGGGGCGGTGCTCGCCGGAGCGGCGTTCGCCGGGGCCACCAGCGCGGGAACGGCCAGCGCCGCCGCGGCGGCACCGGTCAGAGTGGCGATCATCCGCCTCATCGAGGGGGTCCTCCCATGGAAGGTCTGCGATCTCCGCGCCGTCGCGGAGAAGTGAGGAGATTCTTCCTCAATTCCTGATGGTTCACGGGAAAACGCCCGGCGCTACTCGCCGCCGTTCTCCAGCTCGTCGGGACGGGCGACCTGGTCGGCCGGGGGCGCCTTCACCGTGACCTTGGAACCCCACCCGGTGTAGCGGGTGTCCATCGTGACGGTCGAGCCCTTCGTGGTGCCCTCGGTCCCCCGGTAGGCGGCGGTCAGCCGGGCCGGGAGCCGCCCGGCGCCCAGGGCCAGCTTCCAGGTGATCACGGTCTTGGCCTCCTTCGCGGTCGGCTTCCCTCCGAAGGAGGCCCGGAACCAGGGGGAGACCTTGTACAGCTCGCTGAAGGTGATCTTCCCGGAGTAGGCGGACGGGTGCTTGACCGTGGCACGGGCGAGGAGCGCCTTGAGCGTCGCCGGTTCGGCGGCGTTGACCGAATGGCTGGACACCCCGACGATGCCGAACGCCATGCCGGGCGTCCGGAGCCATTTCTTGCCCTCGGGCAGGACTTCGCCGAAAAGTCCCCCGGAGACGTAGGAGATGTTCTTGACCCAGATGACCCGCTCGGGCCTGTCCAGCTTCCCGAGGCCCGGCAACACCTCCTTGTCCTTCTCGGGTACGTGCAGCCGCCCGGTCATGTCGGCGGAGGCGATTCCGGAACGGCTGAACCCCAGCGAGCCCTTGAGGCGGGAGAAGACCCGGCTCTTGCCGCCGCTCGTGGTCTTCGTGACGTCGCTGAAGGCGACGCCCCGGCCGGTGGCGAGCTGCCCCTTCAGGGCGGCGAGCGGGTCGGGGGCCTGGACGTGCGCCGCCGAGGCGGACGCGGGGGCCGCCAGGACCGCGGTGGCGGACACGGCGCAGGTCAGACCGGCGATGAGTCGCTTCATGGGGATCCTCCCGAGTGACGCCCTCCACCCCGTGTGAGAGGGGCCCGGGAATTCTCGTGATCGAAGATCACGACTGAATATCGGAAACAGGGATTTGCCGGGAATCAATGGGGAGGCACGTCATTTCACGAGGTGATCACGGTCATCGGTGGTGTACGGGCGGTCCCGGCGAGGTTCCCCGCCGGGACCGGACGGCGGTGGTGCAGTGTCCACCACCGTCGTCCGCCCCCACCGTCGTCCGCCACCACCGTCACGGTTTTCCGGCCGCAGCGGTGGCGGTGGGCGCTCAGTTGATCTGGGTCGGCAGTTCGGTGGCGGTCTCCTCGTCGAGCCCTTCGAGCTCGTCGATGGTGGCGGTCTCCCCGGCGGCAGGTGCCTTCACCGTGACCTTCGAGCCCCAGCCGGTGTAGCGGGTCTCGACGGTGACGACCATCTTGTCGCTTCCGGACCTCTCCGTGTAGGAGGTCGTCAGCCGGGTGGCGAGTTGGTCGGAACCGAGGGACAGCTTCCAGGTCACCACGGTCTTCGCCTCCTTGGCGGACGGCCTGTCCATCACCGACGCCCGGAACCAGGGCGAGACCTTGTACAGCTCGCCGAAGGTCGTCTTGCCGGTGTAGCCGCCCGCCTGCTTGGTGGCGCGTGCGAGCAGCGCCTTGAGCGTCGTGGGCTCGGCGACGTTCACCAGCTGGCTCATCGAGCCGGTGACGCCGTTGGTGGCCTCGGGGAAGCGGAGCCAGGTCTTGTCCGCGGGCAGGAACTCGCCGAAGGCGCCACCGGAGAGGTAGTAGGCGTTGTTCACCCGGACGACCCGCTCGGGCCTGGAGAGCCCGCGCAGCATCTTGGCGAGCACGCTCTCCGAGTCCTCGGTGAGTGCCTCGACGTCGCTCCGCTTGATCCGCGTCTTCGCGGTGTGGTCGTAGGCGGTGATCCCGGAGCGGCCGAACTGCAGGACGCCTGTCCGGCTGGCCGTGACCCGGCGCTCGCCGTCCAAGGCCGCCTTGGTCGTTTCGGAGAAGCTCACGCCCCGGCCGGTGCCGAACTGGCTCTTCAGCGCGGTGAGGGGATCAGCGGCCTGGGCGTGGGCCGCGGAGGTGAGGGCAGGGACGGCCAGGGCTGCGGCTGAGACGCAGGCCAGGCCGAGGATGAGTCGCTTCATGCGGATTCTCCCGAGTCGTTTCATGTACCCCGTGCGGGAGGGCCCGCGTATTCTCATCTTCCAAGATCACAATAAAGTCTCGTGAAAGGTCGTAAATCGCGAATTAGTTGTGGACATCCTGTGCACAACTGTTCTCTGCGGCCTGGGGGAACCCGCCGACGGCCATGGGAGAGCCGGACACGGGAGTCCCTCCATGACAAAGCCGCCCAGTGACCTCCGTGGTCACCGGGCGGTGGGCGTACGGCAGGCGGGTCAGCCGATCGGCAGCGTCGCGGGCGGGGAGAAGTCGCCGCCGACCCGGCCGGCGTCGGCGGTGTCCTCCGGCGGAGGCGGCGTGAGGGTGACGTCGGAGCCCCAGGCGGTGTAACGGGTGTCGGCGACCGTGGTGGTGGGGGTCTTGCCTGCGGGCTGCCGCCAGGTGGTGGTCAGGCGCCTGACCAGGTTCGAGCGGTCCAGCCAGAGGCGGAAGCCGACCGGGATCTTCGCGCTCCGGCCCTTGGGCGGCCCGGCCAGCCGGTCGCGGAACGAGGGGGAGACCTTGTAGAGGGTGCGCAGCGTGACGGCGCCCTGCAGGTAGGTCCCCGAGCCGAGCCTGCGCTTCACCGAGGCGTGGGAGAGCAGCGTGCCGAGGGTGGCGGGCTCGAAGACGTTCACGATCTGCGGGAACGTCTCGGTCTGCTTGATGTTCTCCGGGCCGATCAGGCCGAGCCAGTGCTTGCCCTCGGGCAGCCACGTCTCGTAGCCGGGGCCGGACAGGTACGCCTCGTTCGGGAAGCAGATCACCCGGGTCGAGCCGGCGTTCAGCCCGGTCAGGTTCTCGAACTCCTTGACCGCCCCGCGCCCCGCCTCGGTGCGCCCGGTGGTGTCGGTGGCGTACACCCCGGAGGCGTCGAACTCCACCCGGCCCTTGCGCCAGATGGTGACGACCGCCTTGCCGTCCTTGAAGACCCGGCCGAGGTCGGAGATGCGCAGCCCCTTGTGCTCGGCGAACTGCTGCCTCAGCTTCGTCACGGGGGACGGCGGCGCCTGCGCCGCCTGCGCCGCCCCCACCGGCAGCACCGAACCGACCAGCGCCGCCGCCGCGACCAGAGTGGCCCACCGTCTCATGGGGTTCTCCCTCACCAGGGGTCAAGATCAGCCAACCTAGGCCACCCCGGCCCGCGGGACTACGCCGCGGGCCAACAAGTCCGAGCCCCGCTTTGCGCGTGCGTGAGCCGGTACGGCCGGGCGAGCGGGCCGGGAGGCGGATGGGGACGTCCGGCCACCGGATCTTCCTTGTGGGGGATTTCCCGGTGACCGGTGGCCTGGAACCGGCCGAAGGCGGCTACGCTGCGGGAACCGCCGCTTTGCAGTGGCCGTGGCCGAGGAGGTCCGCAGGTGATGTCTCCGCTCCGTGGAAGGAGTGGTCCTCGTCTCCTTCGGAGCGAGGTGGACCACGGCCGAACCCTGACCGTTTCGAACAGAAGAACTGTGACAGGGAAGCGATTCCCCTGCTGGCGACCCCAGCAGTCCCCTCGCTAGGAGAATGATGGATGCCGTGTCGAGAATCCGCGTCGTCATCGCCAAGCCCGGGCTGGACGGGCACGACCGGGGTGTGAAGATCGTGGCGAGGGCGCTGCGGGACGCCGGGATGGAGGTCGTCTACACCGGCCTGCACCAGACCCCCGAGCAGATCGTGCGCACCGCCATCCAGGAGGACGCCGCCGCGATCGGCCTCTCGATCCTGTCGGGGGCGCACATGACGCTCTTCGCCAAGGTGATCGAGCTGCTGAAGGAGAACGACGCGGACGACATCACGGTGTTCGGCGGCGGGATCATCCCGGAGGCCGACATGCCGGAGCTGGAGGCGATGGGCGTCGCCCGCGTGTTCACACCGGGGGCGACCACGCAGGAGATCGTCGAGTGGGTGCGGAGCGCCGTTCCCGCGCGGGTGTAGATCTTCCCCGCTCGCGCGAAACCCGTTCCCGCCTGTGCGACCTGGCCCCCGGTGACCCCCTTCGCTCGTCCGGGAGGCTAGGCTTCATTGGCGCAAAAATCCGGGCTCCCGCGGAGATCGTGGAGCCGGTCCGCCGACATCTGTACACCAGCCGGACAAGCAAGGACGGACCCTCGTGGACCTGTTCGAACATCAGGCGAAGGAGCTCTTCGCGGAGTACGGCATCCCGGTGCCGCGCGGCGTCGTCGCGCACACCGTGGAGGAGGCACGGGCGGCAGCCGAGGAGCTGACCGGCCGTGTCGTCGTCAAGGCCCAGGTCAAGACCGGTGGCCGTGGCAAGGCGGGTGGCGTGAAGGTCGCCGACGACGCCGCCGACGCCGAGCGCAAGGCCACCGACATCCTCGGCATGGACATCAAGGGCCACACGGTCCACAAGGTCCTGATCGAGGAGGCCAGCGCGATCGCGGAGGAGTACTACTTCTCCTTCCTGCTCGACCGTGCGAACCGTACGTTCCTCGCGATCTGCTCCGCCGCGGGCGGCATGGACATCGAAGAGGTCGCGCACAGCACCCCGGAGAAGGTCGCCAAGGTCCCCGTCTCGCCGCTCACCGGCGTCGACCGCGCCAAAGCCCGTGAGATCGCCGAGGCCGGCGGCCTGCCGGAGCGGTCGCTGGACGGCGCCGCCGAGCTCATCGAGAAGCTCTGGGCCGCCTTCGTCGACGAGGACGCCTCCCTGGTCGAGGTCAACCCGATGATCCTGTCCGCCGACGGCCAGGTGAAGGCCCTCGACGGCAAGGTCACCCTCGACGACAACGCCTCCTTCCGCCAGCCCGAGCACGAGGCCTACGCGGACAAGGCGGCCGAGGACCCGCTGGAGGCCGCCGCCAAGGCCAAGGACCTCAACTACGTCAAGCTCGACGGCAACGTCGGCATCATCGGCAACGGCGCGGGCCTGGTCATGTCCACCCTCGACGTCGTCGCCTACGCGGGCGAGGCCTTCCCCGGGCAGCCCAAGCCCGCCAACTTCCTCGACATCGGCGGCGGCGCCTCGGCCGAGGTCATGGCGGCCGGCCTGGAGATCATCCTGTCCGACCCCTCGGTGAAGTCGATCTTCGTCAACGTCTTCGGCGGCATCACCGCCTGCGACGCGGTGGCCAACGGCATCGTCTCGGCCTTCCAGCTCCTGGAGAGCCGCGGCGAGGCGATCACCCGTCCGCTCGTCGTCCGGCTGGACGGCAACAACGCCCAGCTCGGGCGGCAGATCCTGGCCGACGCCAAGCTCCCCGGCGTCGAGCTGGTCGACACGATGGACGATGCGGCCAAGCGCGCCGCCGAGCTCGCTGCGGTAGGTGTGTAATGGCTATCTGGCTGACCGAGAACAGCAAGATCATTGTGCAGGGCATGACCGGCGGGGAGGGCACCAAGCACACCCGCCGCATGCTGGCCTCCGGCGCGAA